>NZ_JASIRT010000029.1 GCF_030063475.1 Roseomonas sp. E05 | reverse complement strand
CCCGCTCGCCGCGGGCGTGCTCTACCCGTTCCTGGGCATCCTGCTCAGCCCGGTCGTCGCAGCCCTGGCCATGGCGCTGAGCTCGGTCTCCGTCATCGGCAATGCACTGCGCCTGCGGGGCGTGCGGCTCTGACCTCGGCGCCGGGAAAGGATGGGAACGCCAGCATCCCCCCTCCCGTCCAATGGCAATGCTGGCCCGCGCCGGGGCGGCCTCTGTCTGCGGATTCATCTGGCCGCAGCGGACCATCACTGCGCCGGGACGCGACGCGCCCGCCTTCGCGGGAGCCGCCCACCGCCACCGGGCGCCCTTTGGGGTGGGCATCCCTGGCCGGTGACCTGCGAGGCCCGCGGCGACGGAAAGAAGGGTGCGAAGCGCTGGGAGGCGCCCCGGCGCTCTGCCGGTCCAAGAAGGAACAGCGGCAGCGCCGGGGCAGGCGGGGAAACCGTTGATGCGGCCCGTTACAAGTCGGGCCGCATGCGCTCCAGCGTTACTCTGCGGGAGAGATGGCCGCAGCGGCGCCCTTGCCGCTGGGCCGTTCCACATCGTGCAGCAGCCCGCCCCGGCGCGTGTAGAACCACCAGGTGATGGCGATGCAGCTGACATAGAAGGCCAGGAAGCCGTAGAGCGCGAGTTCCGCGCCGCCAGTGGCCGCGATGGAGCTGCCGAAGGACTTCGGAATGAAGAAGGCCCCGTAGGCGGCCATCGCCGAGGTGAAGCCGATGATGGCGGCCGACTCCTTGTCGGACTGCTTGACCAGTTCCGCGGCCGGACGGCCGGGATTCAACCGCGCCACCTCCTTGCGCATGATCGCCGGGATCATCTGGAAGGTGGAGGCATTGCCGACGCCGCTGGCGGCGAACAGGAACAGGAAGCTGGCGAAGAAGGCCGGGAAAGCGGTCGGGCTGCCCTTCATGCCGATGGCGTAGAGGATTCCCAGCGTGCCCAGGCTCATGGCAACGAACACCCAGAGGGTGATGCGCCCGCCCCCGAAGCGGTCGCTGGGCTTCCCGGCCATCGCGCGGGCCAGCGCGCCGACGAGCGGGCCGAGGAAGGCGTAGGAGAGCGCGTTGACCTCGGGGAAGAGCACCTTGGTCAGCAGCGGGAAGGCCGCGGAGAAACCGATGAAGGAGCCGAAGGTCCCGGTGTAGAGCCAGCACATGATCCAGTTGTGCGTACGCCGGAAGATCACTGACTGATCGGCGAAGGAGGACTTCATCGAAGCGATGTCATCCATGCCGAACCAGGCGGCGAAGGCACTGGCGATGATGAAGGGCACGAAGACGAAGCCCGCATTCTGCAACCAGAGCGACGACTGCGCACCGCCCTGGATAGCCGCCTGCGGCGCGCCGCCAAGCCAGCCAAAGACGCCTGCCGTGATCGCCAGCGGCACCACGAACTGCACAACGCTGACGCCGAGATTGCCGAGCCCCGCGTTGATCGCGAGTGCGCTGCCCTTCTCGGACTTCGGGAAGAAGAAGGAGATGTTGGCCATGGAGGAGGCGAAATTGCCGCCGCCGAGGCCGCAGAGCAGCGCGAGCGCCAGGAAGATCCAGTAGGGCGTCGCCGGGTCCTGCACCGCGAAGCCCATGCCGAGCGCCGGGACGATCAGCGACCAGGTCGTCAGCGTCGTCCAGAGGCGGCCGCCGAACATGGCGGGCATGAAGGAGTAGAAGACGCGCAGTGTCGCGCCCGAGAGGCCCGGCAGCGCCGCCAGCCAGAAAAGCTGCTCGTTGGTGAAGGGGAAGCCGACGGCGGGCAGCTTCGCCACGACGACGGACCACACCATCCAGACCGCGAAGGAGAGCAGCAGGCAGGGCACGGAAATCCAGAGGTTGCGGCGCGCGACCCTGCGGCCGGTGCTGGCCCAGAAGGCGGGGTCCTCCGGGCGCCAGTCCTGGATGGCGCCGCGGGCAGCCAGCGCCCCCTGCTGCGCCGGGCCGTGGATGGGCTGCATCTCCGGCAGTTCCGGCAGGGCATGCGCAGGCACTCCGGCTGTGGCAACGGCCGCCTGCTCCATCCGGCGGATGGCGAAGTGCATCCACAGGACCGCGCCGGCGGCGACCAGGAAGAGCAGCCAGAAGCAGCTCTGCCGGATGCCCGTCAGGTCGTTCAGCGCGCCGAAGGCGATCGGCAGCACGAAGCCGCCCAAGCCCCCGACGAGCCCCACCATGCCGCCCACCGCGCCGACACGGTCGGGATAGTAGATGGGGATGTGCTTGTAGACCGCCGCCTTGCCCAGGCTCATGAAGAAGCCGAGCACGAAGGCCACCACCATGAACCCGACAAGGCCGAGCTGCGTCGAGAAGGCGACCGGGCCGTGGATGCCCTGCATCACGTAATGGGTGGGCGGGTAGGAGAGGATGAAGGTGCAGGCCACGCCGACCAGCAGCGACCAGTACATCACCCGCCGTGCGCCGTAGCGGTCGGAGAGATGGCCGCCATAGGCGCGGAAGACGGAGGCGGGGATGGAGTAGAAGGCGCCGATCATGCCGGCCGTCTTGATGTCCAGCCCGTAGGCGCCGATCAGGTAGCGCGGCAGCCACAGGGCCAGCGCCACGAAACCGCCGAAGACGAAGAAGTAGTAGAGCGAGAAGCGCCAGACCTGCATCTTGCCGAGCGGCGCCAGCATCGCGGCCAGCGACTCCGGCCGGACACCGGCGGCGCGGCGCCGCTCCAGGTCCGGGTCGTTCTTGGTCAGCAGGAAGAAGGCGATGGCGGAGAGCGCCAGGGCGGCCGCCCAGACCAGCGCGACGGCCTGCCAGCCATAGGCCACCATGACGGTGGGGGCGGCGAACTTCGTCACCGCGGCACCGACATTGCCCGCGCCGAAGATGCCGAGCGCGGTGCCCTGCTTCTCCTTCGGGAACCACTTCGCCACATAGGCGACGCCCACCGAGAAGGAGCCGCCGGAGATGCCGACGCCGAGCGCCGCCAGCAGGAAGGTCGGGTAGTCATAGGCGAAGGTCAGCAGCGCCGTCATGGCGGCGGCCGAGAGCATGGTGAGGACGAGCACGACCCGCCCGCCGTACTGGTCCGCCCAGACGCCGAGGATGAGGCGCAGCAGCGAGCCCACCAGGATGGGGGTGCCGACCAGCAGGCCGAACTCGGTGTCGGTCAGCCCCAGGTCCTTCTGGATCTGGATGCCGATGATGGCGAAGATCGTCCACACGGCGAAGCACACCGTGAAGGCGAAGGTGGACAGCCACAGGGCGCGGCCCTGCTCGGCTGGTGCGACCGGAGCGGTCGTCATTCTCGGACTCCCTTTGCCAGGAGTGGGTTGAGGGTTTCGGCACCGTCGATCAGCGGATCGAGGGTAAAGCGGGCGCGTGCCGCATCCGGACGGTCGAGGGTGACAAGTTCACCCTCGACCCGGATGCCGTGGCGGGCCACGGCGGCCAGCGAGCGCGAGAAGGTCTCCCGCGTCATGCCCAGTTCGGAGGCGATGAGGCGCTTCTCCATGGGGAGGCGGACTGGCGCTCCGGAGGGAGAGGACTCCGTCAGCCGGAGCAGGTAGCAGCCGACGCGCTCCTCTGCGGAGCGGAGGCGGACATTCTTGGCCAGCTTGATCTGGCGGCGGAACTGGGTGGCCTGGCAGGCGAGGACGGCCAGGCAGAGTGCATGGTCTGTCGCCACCGCGTCGCGGAAGGCTTCGGCCTGCACCATCAGCACCTGTGCCCCACTCAGCACGCGGGCGCGCAGCAGATAGGGCTGGCGGTTCAGGACAGCGGCGGGCAGCAGCAGATCGACCGGCCGGACAAGCTCCACGAAGGCTTCCTCGCGCCCGCGGATGCCCAGCAGCTCGACGCTGCCGCCGGTCAGGAACTGCGCGAAGGCCGGGGTTTCGGCCTGCTCGAAGACGATGCTCCCCGCGGGCAGCCGGTGCAGGACCGCCAGGCTTGCGAGTCGGTCCAGGACATCATGCGGAACCGAACTCAGCCATGGCGTCATCGCCAGGGCCTCGCGCGGGGTGGAGGGTTGGAAGCCTTCGGCCTGCGTCGCCACGTCAGGGAGGCCGGCAGGGGCAAAATGGGCGTCGGCTTCCACCGGCAGGGTCCTTCGCTGAGCCGCGGATGCCCGGTCCCGGGTCCGTCGTGTGATTCCAACCACGCCATTAGCCCCCTTCTGTCACGCTCAGGCATTGACGCAGATCAATGCAGAGGAGCGATCTCGTCACGCATTCTCGGCTCATGCTTCGCGGCCCTCCTCCTGCCGGAGGGCCCCGTCAAACGCGGGAAATCCAGGGATGAGCCACTTCCTCGACCGGCTAACCTTCTTCAGAAAGCAGGTTGACACCTTCGCCGACGGGCATGGGGTCGTCACCAACGAGCCGCGCGCATGGGAGGACGGATATCGCAAGCGCTGGCAGCACGACAAAATCGTCCGCTCCACCCATGGAGTGAACTGCACGGGCTCCTGCTCCTGGAAGATCTACGTCAAGGGCGGCATCGTCACCTGGGAGACGCAGCAGACGGACTATCCGCGCACGCGCCCCGACCTGCCGAACCATGAGCCCCGCGGCTGCGCGCGTGGCGCCAGCTATTCCTGGTATCTCTACTCCGCCAACCGCGTGAAGCACCCGATGGTGCGCGGGCGCCTCCTGAAGCTGTGGCGCGAGGCGCGGGCGATCCGCACGCCGGTCGCCGCCTGGGCCTCCATCGTCGAGGATGCCGAAAAGCGCGCGAGCTATACCAGCAAGCGCGGCCTGGGGGGCTTCGTGCGGGCGAGCTGGGACGAGGTCAACGAGATCATCGCCGCCGCCAACGCCTATACGGCGAAGACCTACGGCCCCGACCGCGTGATCGGCTTCTCGCCGATCCCCGCCATGTCGATGGTCTCCTACGCGGCGGGGGCGCGCTACCTGTCGCTGCTCGGCGGCGTCTGCCTCAGCTTCTACGACTGGTACTGCGACCTGCCGCCCGCCAGCCCGATGACCTGGGGCGAGCAGACCGACGTGCCGGAGAGCGCCGACTGGTACAATGCCGGCTATCTGATGCTCTGGGGCTCGAACGTGCCGCAGACGCGCACGCCGGACGCGCATTTCTACACGGAGGTCCGCTACAAGGGGACCAAGAGCGTCGTCATCTCGCCGGACTATGCCGAGGCGACCAAGTTCGCCGATCTCTGGCTGCACCCCAAGCAGGGCACCGATGCGGCGCTGGCGCTGGCCATGGGCCATGTGATGCTGCGCGAGTTCTATCTCGACCGCACCGTGCCCTATTTCGACGACTACGCGCGCCGCTACACCGACCTGCCGATGCTGGTGCGCCTGGTGCGGCAGGGCGACCGCTACGTCGCCGAGCGCCTGCTGCGTGCGGACGACTTCGTGGACGGGCTGGGCGAAAGCAACAATCCCGCCTGGAAGACGGTGGCGCTGGACGCCGCGGGCAACCCGGTGGTGCCGAACGGTTCGATCGGCTTCCGCTGGGGCGAGCAGGGCAAGTGGAACCTTGAGGCGCGCGAAAGTGGCGGCGCCGAGGTGGCGCTCGCCCTGACGCTGGCGGGCGAGGGGCTCCCCACCGCGCGGGTCGCCTTCCCCTATTTCGGCGGCGCCGCCACCAACGGCTTCACTGCCACCGAACATCCCGAGGTGCTGGTGCGGAACATTCCCGTCCGCAACATGCGGCTCAAGGATGGCGAGGCGCTGGTCACCACCGTCTTTGACCTGCTCTGCGGCAATTACGGTCTCGACCGCGGCTTCGGCGGCGGCAGTGTCGCGCATTCCTATGATGCGGACGAGCCCTTCACCCCGGCCTGGGCCGAGCGCGTCACTGGTGTGCCGCGCCACCAGATCATCCATGTCGCCCGCGAATTCGCGTCCAATGCCGAGAAGACCAACGGGCGCTCCATGGTCATCCTCGGCGCCGGACTGAACCACTGGTACCACATGGACATGGCCTACCGGGGGATCATCAATCTCCTGGTCTTCTGCGGCTGCATCGGCCAGTCCGGCGGTGGCTGGTCGCACTATGTCGGGCAGGAGAAGCTGCGGCCGCAGACCGGCTGGGCGCCGATCGCCTTCGCGCTGGACTGGAACCGCCCGCCGCGCCAGCAGAACGCCACCTCCTTCTTCTACGCGCATACCGACCAGTGGCGCTACGAGACGCTGGGTGTCTCGGAGATCCTCTCGCCGACCGCACCCGAGGGCGACTGGAGCGGCTCGCTGATCGACTACAACGTGCGTGCCGAGCGCATGGGCTGGCTGCCTTCCGCGCCGCAGCTCAAGCAGAACCCGCTCACCATCGCGGCGAAGGCGCGCGCGGCGGGGCTGGAGCCGAAGGACTATGTGGCGCGCGCCGTGCAGTCCGGCGAACTCGAGCTCTCCTGCCACGACCCCGACGATCCCGCCAACTGGCCGCGCAACATGTTCGTCTGGCGCTCGAACCTGCTGGGCTCCTCGGGCAAGGGGCACGAGTATTTCCTCAAGCACCTGCTCGGCACCGACAATGGCGTGCTCGGCAAGGATCTGGGCGAGGAAGGGCGCGAGCGGCCGCAGGAGGTCGCCTGGCGCGACAAGGCGCCGCAGGGCAAGCTCGACCTGCTGGTGACGCTGGACTTCCGCATGTCCACCACCTGCGTCTACTCGGACATCGTGCTGCCGACGGCCACCTGGTACGAGAAGAACGACCTCAACACCTCCGACATGCATCCCTTCATCCACCCGCTCTCCGCGGCGGTGGACCCGGCCTGGGAGGCGCGCTCGGACTGGGAGATCTACAAGGGCATCGCCAAGTCCTTCTCCGAGGTGGCGCCCGAGGCGCTGGGCAAGGAGACCGACGTCGTGCTGACGCCGATCCTGCACGACACGGCGGGCGAGCTGGCCCAGCCCCATGACGTGCAGGACTGGAAGACCGGCGCCGTCGCCCCGCAGCCCGGCCGCACCATGCCGAGCGTGGCGGTGGTCGAGCGCGACTATCCCGGCCTGTATGAGCGCTTCACCTCGGTCGGGCCGCTGCTGGAGAAGCTCGGCAACGGCGGCAAGGGCATCGGCTGGAACACGCAGCACGAGGTGGAGTTCCTGCGCGCCCTGAACGGCAAGGCGGCGAACGGCCAGCCGAAGCTGGAGGCCGACCTGGACGCCATCGAGGCCATCCTGAGCCTGGCGCCGGAGACCAACGGCGAGGTGGCGGTGAAGGCCTGGGAAGCGCTGGGCAAGTTCACCGGGCGCGACCACGCGCATCTCGCCCTGACCAAGGAAGACGAGAAGATCCGCTACCGCGACGTGCAGGCGCAGCCGCGCAAGATCATCTCCTCGCCGACCTGGTCCGGGCTGGAGAGCGAGAAGGTCTGCTACAATGCCGGCTACACCAACGTCCATGAGCTGATCCCCTGGCGGACGCTGACCGGGCGGCAGCAGCTCTACCAGGACCACCTGTGGATGCGCGCCTTCGGCGAGAGCTTCGTCACCTGGCGCCCGCCGGTGGACACCAAGGCGGTGGCGCCGGTGCAGGGGCGGCACGGCAACGGCAACCCGGAAGTCGTGCTGAACTTCATCACCCCGCACCAGAAATGGGGCATCCACAGCACCTATTCCGACAACCTGCTGATGCTGACGCTGAACCGCGGTGGGCCGGTCATCTGGATGAGCGAGGACGACGCGAAGCGCGCCGGCATCGCCGACAACGACTGGGTGGAGGCCTACAACGCCAATGGCGCGCTGGTCGCCCGGGCGGTGGTCTCCCAGCGTGTCAACCCGGGCATGGTCATGATGTACCACGCGCAGGAGAAGATCGTGAACATGCCGGGCAGCGAGGTCACGGGCAAGCGCGGCGGCATCCACAACTCCGTCACCCGCGCGGTGCTGAAGCCGACGCACATGATCGGCGGCTACGCCCAGCAGTCCTATGGCTTCAACTACTACGGCACGGTCGGCTCCAACCGCGACGAGTTCATCGTCATCCGTCGCATGAACAAGGTCGACTGGCTCGAGGAAACCACCGCGAAGGAGACCGTGTGATGAAGGTTCGCGCGCAGATCGCGATGGTGTTGAACCTCGACAAGTGCATCGGCTGCCACACCTGCTCGGTGACGTGCAAGAACGTCTGGACCAGCCGCGAGGGCGTCGAATACGCCTGGTTCAACAATGTCGAGACCAAGCCCGGCATCGGCTACCCTAAGGACTGGGAGAACCAGAAGCGCTGGAAGGGCGGCTGGGTGCGCCGCGAGGATGGCAGGATCGAGCCGCGCATCGGCGCCAAGTGGCGCGTGCTGAGCAAGATCTTCGCCAACCCCGACCTGCCGGAGATCGACGACTACTACGAGCCCTTCACCTTCGACTACGAGCACCTGCAGAAGGCGCCCGAGGTCAAGGCCATGCCGACCGCCCGCCCGCGCTCGCTGATCTCGGGCGAGCGGATGGAGAAGATCGAGTGGGGGCCGAACTGGGAGGAGATCCTCGGCGGCGAGTTCAGCAAGCGCAGCCAGGACTACAACTTCGAGGGCGTGCAGAAGGACATCTACGGCGCCTTCGAGAACACCTTCATGATGTACCTGCCGCGGCTCTGCGAGCACTGCCTGAACCCGGCCTGCGCCGCCGCCTGTCCCTCCGGCGCCATCTACAAGCGTGAGGAGGACGGCATCGTCCTGATCGACCAGGACAAGTGCCGGGGCTGGCGCATGTGCGTCTCCGGCTGCCCATACAAGAAGGTCTATTACAACTGGTCCTCCGGCAAGTCGGAGAAGTGCACCTTCTGCTTCCCGCGCATCGAGGCAGGCCTGCCCACGGTCTGCTCCGAGACCTGTGTCGGCCGCATCCGCTATCTCGGCGTGGTGCTCTATGACGCCGACCGTATCGCCGAGGCGGCTTCGGTGCCGGATGAGGGCGATCTCTACGAGGCGCAGCTGAAGGTCTTCCTCGATCCCTTCGATCCCCGCGTGCAGGCGCAGGCGCGGGAAGATGGGATTCCGGACGCCTGGCTGGAGGCGGCGCGCCGCTCGCCGGTCTGGCGCATGGCGATGGACTGGAAGATCGCCTTCCCGCTGCATCCGGAGTACCGCACCCTGCCGATGGTCTGGTACGTGCCGCCGCTGAGCCCGATCCAGTCCGCCGCCGCGAAGGGCGACCTCGGCGCCGTGAACGGCCTGCCGGACGTGAAGTCGCTGCGCATCCCCGTCGAGTACCTGGCGAACCTGCTGACCGCCGGCCGCAAGCAGCCCGTGGAACTGGCGCTGGAGCGGATGCTGGCGATGCGCGCCTACATGCGCAGCAAGACCGTGGACGGCGTGCTGGATGATGGTCTCGCCGAACGCGTCGGCCTCACCGGCAACGACATCGAGGAGATGTACCGGCTGATGGCCATCGCCAACTACGAGGACCGCTTCGTCATCCCGACGGCGCATCGGGAGACCGGGGAGGACGCCTATCAGCTTCGCGGCTCCTGCGGCTTCTCCTTCGGCGACGGCTGCTCGGGCAAGACCGGCTTCAACCTGTTCGGCGCCCGCCAGACCCAGGGCAAGACCCCCATGGAGGTCGAGTGATGGCCCGCACCTATCGGGCGCTCGCCGCCCTGCTGTCCTATCCCACCGAGGCGCTGCAGGCGGCGGCGCCGGAGATCGCCGCTGTCCTGGAGGCCGAGGCGCTGCTGCCGGAAGCCCGGCGCACGGCGCTGGCCGGCCTGCTCAGAGCGTTCGCGCAGCAGGACATCTACGATCTCCAGGAGCGCTATGTCGGCCTGTTCGACCGCGGGCGCGCCGTGTCGCTGCACCTCTTCGAACATGTGCATGGCGAGAGCCGTGACCGCGGCCAGGCCATGGCCGACCTGATCACCCTCTACGGGGAGCATGGCCTGGAGATGGCGCCGGGAGAGCTGCCGGATTTCCTGCCGCTCTTCCTGGAGTTCCTCTCCCTGCTGCCGCGGGTGGAGGCGCAGGCCCTGCTGGCCGAGCCCGCCGCCATCCTGCGCGCGCTGGCCGACCGGCTCGCCACGCGCGATGCCGGCTATGCCGCGGTGATGGAGGCGGTGGCCGAACTCGCCCGGGCGCCCGCGGTCGGCGCCTCGGCCATCCCGGACGAGGACCCGAATGATCTCGCCGCGCTCGACGCGGCCTGGGAGGAGGCGGCCGTCCGCTTCGGTCCCGGCGAGGCGATGGACGGCTGTGGAACCGACCGGCTGCGCACCCGCCTGCGGGCGGCTTCGCGCGACGCGGCGGCAGCCTGAGGAGGCATCCATCATGGGCAACTGGCTCAACAACGCGCTTTTCGGCTGGTATCCCTACGTCGCGCTGACGGTCTTCCTGCTCGGCAGCCTGCTGCGCTTCGACCACTCGCAGTACACCTGGCGGGCCGGGTCGAGCCAGCTGCTGCGGCGGAAGCAGTTGCGCTGGGGATCGAACCTCTTCCATCTCGGCATCCTGGTGATCTTCGGCGGCCATCTGGTAGGCCTGCTGACACCGGTGGCGGTGTTCGATGCCTTCGGCATCGGTCACGGCTTCAAGCAGGGCATGGCGATGCTGGTCGGTGGCATTGCGGGTGTCGCCTGCTGGATCGGCATCGCCCTGCTGGCGCACCGGCGCCTGCTGGACCCCCGGATCCGCGCCACCTCCAGCTTCAGCGACACGGCCATCCTGCTCGTGCTCTGGGCGCAGCTGACGCTCGGCCTGCTGACCATTCCGGTCTCGGCGCAGCACATGGACGGCCATGAGATGGTCAAGTTCATGACCTGGGCGCAGGGCATCGTGACGCTGCAGCCGGGCGTGGCGGCGGAGATCGCCGATGTCAGCATCATCTTCAAGCTGCACCTGCTGCTTGGCATGACGTTGTTCGTGCTGTTCCCCTTCACCCGGCTGGTCCATGTCTGGAGTGCCCCGGTGTGGTATCTGGGCCGCACCGGCTACCAGGTCGTCCGCACCCGGCGCCCGGTGACGCGCGCCCGGCCGCAGGCTGCCGCGCGTCCGGCGGTGGCCGGGCCGGGCTTCAGGCCGGTCCCGGAGGCGCCCGCGCCGCAGCTCGCCGGTGGGGATGACTGAGCCATGCGCATCGTCACCCTTCGCAATGCGGCGGCGCCGGTCGTGGCGGTCAACGACGTCGTCATCGCCAATGCCGCCATCGCCCGCGAGGCGCAGAACCATGCGGGAGCGAATGCCAAGCAGGCCTGGGATGAGGCAACCCGCGCGCTGGTCGTGCGGGAGCTCCTGGCGCAGCGTGCGCATGCGCTGGGGCTGGTCGCGGCCCCGCAATCCGTGGACGGGCTGCGGGAGACCGAGGAAGAGGCCCTGATCCGCGCCCTGCTGGAAGCCGAGGTCAGGACGCCGAAGGCCGACGAGGCCAGCTGCCGCCGCTACTACGAAGCCAACCTGGCGCGGTTCCGGGGCCCTGACCTGTTCGAACCGCTGCATATCCTCTTTCAGGCCGCGCGCGAGGATGCGGCGGCCTATGCCGTGGCCCTGGAACGGGCGCAGGCGGCACTGGCCGAGGTTCTGGCGGAGCCCGGCCGCTTCGAGGCATTGGCCCGCGCCCATTCTGATTGCCCCTCCGCCAGCGACGGCGGCCGCCTCGGGCAGGTCGGGCGGGGCGAGACGACGCCGGAATTCGAGGCGGCGCTGCTGCCCCTGAAGGCGGGCGAGACCTGCCGCGTGCCGGTCGAGACCCGCTACGGCGTGCATGTTCTGCGGCTGGAGCGGAAGGTGGAGGGGCAGGTGCTGCCCTTCGCGGGGGTGCGTGAACGCATCGCGCGCTACCTCGAGGAAAGCGCCTGGCACCGTGCTGTGGCGCAATACGTCGCCCTGCTGGCGGGCCAGGCCACGATCACCGGGTTCGACATGCCGGGCGCCGCTTCGCCCCTGGTTCAGTAGGAGGGCCGGTCATGCTTGGCGAAATCCTCAGCGGCCTGACGGACGCTGCTCAGGCGGAAGAAGTCCTCTCCATTGTCGGCCGGCCGGAGGTGCAGGCGCGGATCGCCCAGGCGGCAGCGAAGGAGGGTGTCGCCCTTGGCGCCTTGATCGCTTCGAAGGTCCGTCACCTGGTCGAGCATGGCGATGAGGAGGTCTGGCTGGATCTGGTTGGCGCCATGGCCAACGCGCCCCAGCCTGCCGCCGCCGCGGTGGAGCGTATCCTGGCCCGGGCCTTTCCCGACCCGGTACGGGTGCGCGTGACCCGGGTGCCGTCATGAACGCCATCTCTCCCGGCTTCGCCTGCGCGGCGGGCGGCATGCCCTTCGAGGCTGCGCAGGCCCGCGTCCTGGCGCTGGTTCCGCAGCCCTTGGCGGTTGAGACGGTCTCCCTGGAGGAATGCGTCGGCCGGGCGACGGCGGCTCCGGTTGCCGCCCGTCTGTGCCTGCCGGGCTTCGATCAGTCCGCCATGGACGGCTATGCCGTCGCCTCCGCCGGGCTGACGCCCGGCGCCTGGCTTCCTGTCACCGGCCGCACCGCCGCAGGCGAGGCCCCCGGCAGGCTGGTGCCCGGCGGCGCCCATCGCATTCTGACCGGCGCTCCGGTGCCGGAGGGCGCCGACGTGGTCATCGCCCAGGAAGGCGTCGTCCGCCATGGGGATCTGCTTCAGATTGGAGCGGTGCCGCCCCGGGGGACCAACCTGCGTCGCCGGGGCGAGGATGTCCGTTCGGGGGATGTCCTGATCCACGCGGGCACCCTGCTGGACTGGCGCCACGTCACGGTGCTCGCCTCGCAGGCGATCGAGGCGGTGGCGGTGCGGCGGCGGCCGCGGGTCGTGCTGCTGTCGAGCGGGCGCGAGTTGTGGGCACCAGGGCAGTCCCTGGCGCCCGGCCAGATCCACGATTCCAACCTGCCGATGCTGCGGGCGTTGCTTGGCGCCTGGGGCGCCGAGGTGAGGCCGCGCCCGGTGGTTGCCGACGAGCCCGCCGCCATGCGTGCGGCCCTGCGGGCGGCAGCCGAACAGGCCGACCTGGTGCTGACGACGGCGGGGATTTCCGTAGGCGACGAGGATCACGTCCGCGATGCCATCGGCGCGCTGGGCGGTGACCTTGCGGTGCTCAAGGTGGCCATGAAGCCCGGCAAGCCGCTGGCGGCGGGACGGATCGGGGAGGCGGCCTTCGTGGGGCTGCCGGGCAACCCTCAGGCGGCCCTGGCGGGCGCGCTGGCTTTCGTGCGGCCTCTGCTGGCGCGCATGACCGGCACGGCCGCGCCCGCGCCTCTGGGCGCCAGGGCAGGCTTCAGCCTGCGCCGGAAGGCCGGGCGGGCGGAGTTCCTGCCCGTCCGCCTGCACGCCGAGGGCGCCTGCCTGCGGGCGGAGCGGACCGGACCGGACGGCTCCGGCAGGCTGTCGCCGCTGCTCGCCGCGGACGGCCTGGCTTACGTCCCGGCCGGGCAGCAGGACGTCCAGCCCGGGGACCTTGTCGAGGTCCTGCCCTTCCACGGGGCGGGGGTGGCCCATGCCTGACGAGACGAAGGCGAGCGGACCGCAGGCGGCTTCGCTTGGTGCCATCCTGGCCACGCGCCGTGCCGAGGCCAGCCGTGGCGCCCAGGAGGCCACAGGGCTGGACGAAGCCGTGCTCGAGCGCCTGGTGCGCGCCTTCTATGCCACCGCACGGCGCGACCCGGCCATCGGGCCGCTGTTCCGGGGCATCGAGGACTGGGAAAGGCATATCGCCAGGATCCACGACTTCTGGTCCTCGGTGGCACTGAAGACGGGGCGCTACCACGGCCAGCCCATGGCGGCGCATGCGCCGCTCGGGCTCCGGCCGGAGCACTTCGCGCGCTGGCTCGCCCTGTTCGAGCAGACCGCCCGGGAGGTCTGCACCGCCGAGGCCGCCGACTATCTGCTGGAGCGGGCGCGGCGCATCGCCATCAGCCTGGAGCACGGCGTGGCCTTCCAACGCGGGGAACTGCCCCGGCCCATGGCCGCGCCGGGGCACATCCTCGCGGCCTCAGAAACAAGGACGATTCCATGAGGGTCTTCGGTGTGGTGGGAGGCTGTGCCGCCAAGGCCGGCCTCGTGCGCAACCTGGTCGCGGAGCTGACACAGCGCGGGCTGCGGGTCTCCACAATAAAGCACGTGCCTGATGATGTGGACCTCGACAGGCCGGGCACCGGCAGTTGGGCGCATCGGGAGGCGGGGGCTGAGGAGATCATGCTCGCCAGCGCTGCGCGCCAGATCCTGATGCGGGAGCGCCGCGCGGCCGTGGATGAACCGGAGGTCGACGACCTGCTGATCCGCCTGGCGCCCGTGGACCTGGTCCTGCTGGAAGGCTTCCGCCTGTCGCCCTATCCGAAGCTGGAGGCCGTGAAGCGCGGCCAGGACCGGCGCCTGCTCGCCCTGGATGATCCTTCGGTCTGCGCGGTCACCGGCGACGCGCCGGTCGCGGCGCCCGTGCCGTTCATCCCGCTCTCCGATGTGGTTGCGCTGGCCGACCTTGCCCTCCTGCAGGCGGCGGCAGCCTTCATGCCGGCGGGCAGGGGGGAGGCCGGCAAGCTCCCTGGGGAATGCCTGTCTCCGGCCTGACCGCCGGTGGCGGCAGGGCAAGGCCTGCAGGTGCAAGGCTGGCGCCGAGGTGAGGACAATTCGCGATGGATCAGGTTCAACCAACGCCACCCGACAGGGATGCCGCGCTGCGGCGTCTGGTGAGCGGCTTCAGCCAGTTCCGGCGGCAGCATTTCGAAGCCGATGAGGCTCTCTACGACCATCTGCTGAACGGCCAGCATCCGGAGGTGATGGTGATCGCCTGCTCGGACAGCAGGACCGACCCCGCGATCATCTGCGGCGCGCGCCCAGGCGATCTCTTCGTCGTCCGCAATGTGGCGGCGCTGGTGCCGCCGCCATCCGCGGATGGCCAGCCGCATGGCACCGCCTCCGCCATTGAGTTCGGGGTCAAGGCGCTTGGGGTGCGCCACATCGTCGTGCTCGGCCACTCCTTCTGTGCGGGTGTGCGCTGTCTGCTGGAGCATGACCATGCGGCGCGCCGCTTCGACTACGTCTCCGACTGGGTGGGTGTGGCCCGTGGTGTGCGCGAGGAGATGGACGGGCTGGTCACCGAGGCGGAGCGCGCCAGCATCGCGCGCTGGGCCGAGCAGGCGGCCGTCCTGGCCAGCCTCCGGCATCTTGCGGCCTATCCCTTCGTCGCCGAACGGGTGGCGGCAGGCGAGTTGTCGCTGCACGGCTGGTATTTCCACTTCGGATGGGGCGTCCTGCAAGCGGCCGCCGGACCGGACGGCCCCTTCCTGCAACTCGACCCCGACCACCCGCTGCGGGCAACCGTCGGGGCAGTCTCGAAAGGCGCTCTGGCCTGTGCGTCCGGGTGAGGGAAGTGGCTGGCGGCGGGGCAGGCGGAGACGAATCCCGCCACTCCGCCGGAGGTAAGGATAAAAATCACGCCTCTTCGGGAAGCTTTTGCGCCGTCTGGGAGATTGGATATCCACCGGGCCCGCGGCGGCGGCCGATGCCGGCCTGCTGATGCCGCGGCGCTTCAGAGTCGGCCGGGGCCGCTGGTTTGCGCACCCTTCGCGGGTGGGCCGGCACAAGGCTGTTCGGACACCGCTTCCCTTCGCGTCAGCTCCCCGGCACGAACCAACTCAGACAGGAGACCGTCATGACGAACACGGCTGACAACCAGCCTGCCAACCTGCCCTCCGGCGCCGGGCGCCTGGCGGCCCGCTACCCTGAGGTCTGGCAGGCCTATGCCGAACTCGGTGAGCGCTGCGCTGAGCAGGGTCCGCTGGATGCCAGGACCCGGCGGCTGGTCAAGCTGGCGCTGGCCATTGGTGCCGGGTCTGAGGGGGCCGTGCACTCCCACGTCCGGCGCGCCTTGGCCGAGGGTATCGCACCTGACGAGCTGGAGCACGTCATGCTTCTGACGATCCCGCTGGCTGGGCTTCCGACCGCCGTGAAGGCGATGACCTGGATCGACGATCTGGCCAGCGGGCGGAGCGCCTGACGTCGGGCAGGGTTTCAGGGCAGGGGCAGCGCAAGCGGGCAGATCACCAGGCTGACCAGTCGATGCCATGACTTCCCGCAACCGCTCCCCCCACGGTCAGGAGGCTGAGGCTCAGAAGCAGCCAGTGAAGCCGCTCGACGAAGCGGTAGGTTGCCTCGGGGCGCGATGACGCCTGGCGGGCGAGGAAGCGGTCCAGGAAAAACGGCTCAAGCACAAAGAGCATCGTGGTGAAGGCGAGCCATGTCAGAAGCATGGCGTGCATCCACCAGAACTCCAGGCTCTGGAAGCGCTCCCACGCCTCCAGGCGCCAGGTCAGGTAGAACCCGCTGATGCCCGCAAGGAGGGTGGTCAGGCGCGCCTGCCGCGCAAAGCGGCTCTCCAGGCTGTGGAAGGCCCCGAAGCGTTGCCCGGCGGGATAGGCTCGCCTGACGGCCGGCAAGATGACCGTCGTCACCATGCCCACGCCGCCGATCCAGAGGACGACGGCGAGGACGTGGAGCGCGCGGGCAACAGCAAGATCGTTCATGGCAAGCCTTTGTCCGGCGGATGACCGGGTCCGCAGATCAGCCTGCGAAGCGCGGGAACAGGATGTTGTTCTCCGTGTGGATGTGCTCCACCAGGTCTTCCGCGAGCTTCCGGGCGCCAACATACAGGGCGCGCCAGGTCGGGCAGGCGTCGTCCGGAACGGTGAAGTCGGCAGTGAGGCGCTCGAGTTCGCGGAGATGCTCCCCGTGGTCGTCATGCTCGGCCAGCATCGCGGCGATGGGCTGCGCGATCATGGGATGGCCGCCGCGGCGCATCAGGGGAAACAGGATCTGCTCCTCCTTCCGCATGTGCTCCTCCAGCTCTCCGGCCATGGTCTCCAGGTGATGAGCCAGCCCGTGCGGCGCGGCGGGGTGGGCCTTGTGGACGGCCTCGACCCGCCGCGCGAGCCGGACGAGTTCCGGCAGTTCCCTGCGGTGAACAGCATGGTAGCGCGTTTCGATGAGGCCGATGAGATCTTCGGTCGCCTCCGGCAGCGTGGCAGGCAGCCCGAGCGTGGCGACGTCCCTGAGGTCGGCCTCGACTTCCTCCAGGGGCAGGCCCTTGGCGATGGCCGCTTCGGCGAGTGAAACCCTGCCACCGCAACAGAAATCGAGTTTGCGCTGGCGAAAGACCTGGGTGGCGCCGGGAAGCGTGACGGCAATGTCTGCCAGGCTCCTGTGGGCGAAGGCAGACCCATGAAGATCGGTGGCGCTCATGCGGCAAGCTCCTGGCCCGCGGATCGGCGGGCGCTATGCCCACGCTGCGCGGCGGGCGGGCGTTGATCGCCAAAAGGTGCATTGACGATGCACCTTTCATGCGCCCCGGAATCTGGTATCGTCAATACCAAATCTGGAAGCATGCCGAATGCGCCTCCTTGCTTCGACCGACTTCGCTCTCCGCATCCTTATGCTGCTGGCCATGAGGCCGTCCGGGGCGCCCGTCAGCGTCGAGGCGCTCGCCAGGGAGCTTGGCGGTCTGTCCCGTCACCACCTGCACAAGATCGTTCAGGATCTGAATGACCTGGGGGTCACGCGCACGATGCGGGGAATGTCGGGCGGCGTGCTGCTTGCCAGGGCGCCTGCGGAGATCCGGCTCGGGCAAGTCATCATGCGCCTGGAACAGGAGCAGGCCCTCGTGGAATGCTTCCGCCCTGGCAGCGCAGGCTGCACGCTGCTTCCGGCCTGCCGGCTGAAAGCGGCGCTCAGCGCCGCACAGAAGCACTTCTACGGGCACCTTGACGGCTACACCTTGGCAGACATGGCTGCAGGGCAGGTAAGTGTCTGAATCCGCTATCGGAACGGAGGGGGCCGGTGGTTGATGGCAGGGCGGTGTTCGTGCGGCCACGGGTGCCGGAAGGGGGGGAACGCCAGCCGTGGGATGGCCGCCCGGAAACTGGTATCCCGTCAATCGGGCGGCCGCCCTGGCTGGCCGAGACGTGCCGGCGGGAGTAAAGGCGGGTGACCCGACCCGGTGTCCCGCATGAGGCGCGGCCGGGACAGCCAGAACCGGCACGGAATGAGGATCGCCAGCATGCCCGCTTACCGTTCGCGCACGACCACCCACGGCCGCAACATGGCCGGTGCCCGCGGCCTTTGGCGGGCCACGGGGATGAAGGATTCCGACTTCGGCAAGCCGATCATCGCCATCGCCAACTCCTTCACCCAGTTCGTGCCCGGCCATGTCCACCTGAAGGACCTCGGCCAGCTGGTGGCGCGCGAGATCGAGGCGGCGGGCGGCGTGGCGAAGGAGTTCAACACCATCGCGGTGGATGACGGCATCGCCATGGGCCATGGCGGCATGCTCTACAGCCTGCCCTCGCGCGAGCTGATCGCCGACAGCGTCGAGTACATGGTCAACGCCCATTGCGCCGACGCGCTGGTCTGCATCTCCAACTGCGACAAGATCACGCCGGGCATGCTGATGGCGGCGATGCGCCTCAACATTCCCGTCGTCTTCGTCTCGGGCGGGCCGATGGAGGCGGGCAAGGTCGTCCATCGCGGCCAGAAGCGCAGCGTGGACCTGATCGACGCCATGGTCGCCGCCGCCGACAGCACCGTCACCGATGCCGAGGTGCAGGTGATCGAGCGCTCGGCCTGCCCGACCTGCGGCTCCTGCTCCGGCATGTTCACCGCCAACTCGATGAACTGCCTGACCGAGGCGCTGGGCCTGGCGCTGCCGGGCAACGGCACGGTGGTCGCCACCCATGCGGACCGCAAGGGCCTGTTCCTGGAGGCCGGGCGGCTCATCGTCGATCTTGCCAAGCGCTACTACGAGCAGGACGACGCCTCCGCCCTGCCGCGCAACATCGCCACCTTTGCCGCCTTCGAGAACGCGATGACGCTGGACATCGCCATGGGCGGCTCCACCAACACGGTGCTGCACCTGCTGGCCGCCGCGCAGGAGGGCGGCGTGCCCTTCACCATGCGCGACATCGACCGGCTCTCCCGCCGCGTGCCCGTGCTGTGCAAGGTCGCGCCCGCGGTGGCGGACGTGCATGTCGAGGACGTGCACCGCGCCGGCGGCATCATGGGCATCCTGGGCGAGCTGGACCGCGCCGGGCTGATCGATACCTCGATCCCCACCGTGCACGAGCCGACGCTGGGCGACGCGCTGGCGCGCTGGGATGTGCGGCGCACCGAGAGCCGCACCGCGCACGAGTTCTTCCGCGCCGCGCCGGGCGGCATCCCCACCACCGAAGCCTTCAGCCAGTCCGTTCGCTGGGAGGCGCTGGACCTCGACCGCGAGAAGGGCGTGATCCGCGACCGCGAGCATGCCTTCTCGCAGGACGGCGGGCTGGCCGTGCTCTACGGCAACCTGGCGGAGGAAGGCTGCATCGTGAAGACGGCGGGGGTGGATGCCTCCATCCTGACCTTCGCCGGGCCGGCCCGCATCTTCGAGAGCCAGGACGCGGCGGTGGAGGGCATCCTCGGCGGCCGCATCGTGCCGGGCGACATCGTGCTGATCCGCTACGAGGGCCCGAAGGGCGGCCCCGGCATGCAGGAGATGCTCTACCCGACGAGCTATCTGAAGTCGAAGGGGCTGGGGAAGGCCTGCGCCCTGGTGACCGATGGCCGCTTCTCCGGCGGCTCCTCCGGCCTGTCGATCGGCCATGTCTCCCCCGAGGCGGCCGAGGGCGGTCTGATCGGGCTGGTGGAGGATGGCGACCGCATCGAGATCGACATCCCGAACCGCGTCATCCGGCTGGCCGTCGCCGAGGAGGTTCTGGCGCAGCGCCACGCCGCCATGGAGCAGCGCGGCGCGGAGGCCTGGCAGCCGGTGAACCGGGAGCGGCAGGTCTCCGCCGCGCTGCGGGCCTATGCCGCGCTGACGACCAGCGCCGCCCGCGGCGCCGTGCGTGACGTGGAGCAGCGCCGGCGGCGCTGAGCCGCGCCTGGCCGGCCCATGAAAAAGCCGGGGCCGCCTTGCGGCGGTCCCGGCTCGTCAGCCTGCAAGCGGATGGCCGGCGCCGCGGATCAGCGCGCCGCCATCATCGAGGAGGCCGGCGCCTGGGGAAGATAGACGACCTCTCCATGGCTGCCGCCCAGGTCCACCGGGATGCCGGCGGCGTGCTTGCCAAGGGTGGGGTCGGCGTAGGTGATCTGCGTCTCCCGGCCCAATTGCGTGAAGCGGGCGTAGCCGCCGCCAAGGATGTTGCCGGTGTAGCTCGGATCATACTGGACCGCGAAATTCTCGCCGCGGTTTGTCACGGCCAGGTCCTGCGCCTGGGCGGCACCCGCCAGGCCCACGAGGGCGATGGCAGCAAGAAGCGAACGGGTGATGGTCATGATGACTTGTCCTGAAAGGGGTTTGTCTCGCTGACGGGCTTGCCGTCGGTGCACCCGATATGGACCCTCATGACCTCCTGCTGAATTGGCGGGATGCTGATGCCAGGTATTGGTTGAAACGATGGTCGCGGCCGGCCGCCGTGCCTCTCCCTGTCGGGCGGCGGCCGCTCCTGCGCCATCTGCCGGGGGCGAAGGGCGGTCAGCGGGCGGGCGGCACAAGGGATGACGATTGGTCCGTTGCGGCGCCTGTGGCGCGTCGCCCGTGGCTCCAGGAGGTGGCAATGGGAATGAGATGCGGGCCGAGCATGGCGGCTGCCTTTCTGGCCCTCTTCGCCGGCGGCCTGCCGGTGCGGGCGGCCGCGGCGCCGGACCAGCAAGCCCCGAGCTGGTCCGAGGTGAAATGCGCCCGCTACACGGAGGCGTGGAACAGCGCCCTGATACAGTTCGGCCGCCAGGATCTGAGCCGGGACTTCCTCGAAAGGCATGCGGCCTTCCTTGCCTCCGGCTGCCGCGCGGGCCGGGATGTCTGCCCGCGTTCACAGGCAGAGCTGGATCTGGCGAACGCCATGAGCATCGCGGCGATGAACGCGGGCGCCGCGAGCAGCTTCCTGCCCTTCGCCTGCCGCAGGTGAGGGCCGCAGGTCCGGGCTGGCAGCGCCACCGGCAAGGCTCAGTCGCTGACGGAGGTGACGCTGCAGCCGGCGCTGTCGATGAGGAAGCCGACGATCTGCGGATCGCTGGAGAGATCGATGCGGACCTCGCCGGACCGCAAATCCGTCTCCACCGTGACGAGCGTGCCGAAATGGTCCTGCAGCTTCTTGCGGATGAGCCCGGCGGTGCGCTCGTTCGCCATTCCCGCAACCCGGTAGGTTCGCACTCTAACTTTCTCCCCGATGGAATTCCGGATCGTTTGCGGCGGCCAGGCCGCGACGGCTTGAACGCGCGGGAAGCGCCTCGGGTTCACCGGTGCCGTGGGGGAGGGGAGGCCGGAGCAGGGTGCCCGCGTGCCTGCCCGCCTTACCCAGTTCAGGCTTTTCAGGATCTGCTCTATAGGGTAGGGGGGTATGGTATGTCGCACCTGAAAGCCAACCGGCAGCAACTGCTCAACCGCGTCCGGCGCATCGCCGGGCAGGTGGAGGCGGTGGAGCGTGCCCTGCTGGAGGATGCGGAATGCGCCGTGACCCTCCAGCGCGTCGCCGCCGTGCGCGGCGCGGTCAACGGCCTGCTGGACGAGATCCTGGAGGACCACCTGCGTGAGCATGTCGCCCGGCCCGGCCTCAGCGACGAGGAGCGGCGCGAAGGGGCGGAGGACATGATCGCCGTCATCCGGCGCTACGCGAAGTAGGACCATCCCCATGGCGAACCAGACCGGCACCGAGGACCTCTCCCACGACCACGTCTTCCTCGGCCGCGCACATGACGAGAATGCCCGCCGGACGCTCTGGGTGGTCGCCCTGACGGCGGTCATGATGGTGGGCGAGATCATCGCCGGCAGCCTGTTCGGCTCGATGGCGCTGCTGGCCGACGGGTTCCACATGGCGACCCATGCGGGCGCACTGGCGGTGGCGGCGGGCGCCTATGCCTATGCCCGGCGCCATGCCCGGGACCGGCGCTTCAGCTTCGGCACCGGCAAGGTGGGCGACCTCGCCGGCTTCGCCTCGGCCCTGGTGCTGGGCGTCGTGGCGCTCGCCATCGCCGTGGAGTCCCTTGGCCGGCTGCTGGCGCCGCGCGAGGTGGCCTTTGGCCAGGCAGCGCTGGTGGCCGCCCTCGGCCTGGCGGTGAATCTGGTCAGCGCGCTGATGCTCTCGGGCGGGCACCATCACCACGACCATCCCCATCATGACCACGGGCACGGTCATCACCACACCCCCGCCGGGCAGGGGCAGGACAACAACCTCCGCTCGGCCTATCTGCATGTCCTGGCCGATGCGCTGACCTCGGTGCTGGCGATCGCCGCGCTGCTGGCCGGGCGCTACCTGGACTGGGTCTGGCTCGACCCGGCCATGGGCGCCGTGGGGGCCATCGTCATCGCCCGCTGGTCCTGGAGCCTGATGCGCGACACCGCCGCCGTGCTGCTCGACACCAGCGACGCGGCGCTGGAGGCCGAGGTGCGTGAGCAGGTCGAGGGTCCGGGCGATGTGCGGATCACCGACCTGCACATCTGGCGCGTCGGGCCGGAGGCGCATGCGGCCATCGTCAGCGTCAGCGGCGCCGATGCGACGGCCACCGAGGCGATCCGCGCGCGCCTGCGGCCGGTGCATGAACTCGCGCATGTCACGGTGGAGTGCCGCCGAGCCTGATGGCCGGCGGCTGGCCGCCTGTGCCGCGCTGCGCTAGAGCAGATCCCGTTCCGATGGCATCATCGGGACGGGTGAAGATGCTCGTCAAAACAAGCGGCTAGAGCATTTTCCGTGAGCCAGAGCGAACGGAAAATGCTCTAGGGGCGGCACGGGACCAGGGGGGGCCTCCCGCAATGGCTGAATTCGCTGTCTATGCCGGCCTCTTCGGCCTTTCCCTCGTCGCCGCGACCATCCTGCCGGCGCAGTCGGAGGCGGCGCTGGCCGGTCTGCTGCTCGCCGGAACCTATTCGCCGGCCCTGCTGCTGGTGGCCGCGAGCCTGGGCAACACCGCCGGCTCGGCCATCAACTGGGCGCTGGGCCGCTCGATCGAACGCTATCGCCGCCGGCGCTGGTTCCCTGTGCGGCCCGCCATGCTGGAGCGGGCGCAGGGCTGGTACCGGCGCTACGGGAAATGGTCGCTCCTGTTGAGCTGGCTGCCGGTCGTGGGCGATCCGCTTACTCTGGTGGCAGGGGTGATGCGGGAGCCGTTCCTGCCTTTCCTGCTGCTGGTGGCGCTGGCCAAGGCCGGGCGTTACCTCGTGGTCGCCGTGCTGGCGCTGGGCTGGACGGGCGCCGGGTGATGCCGTCCTCCTGTCAGCCGCCATCCGGCGCTTCCTTCGCGGCGCTGCGGCGCCACGGGCGGGCGACGAGGATCTCTTCCAGCGTCACCGGCCGGAAGCCCCAGGCATCGACGCCGACATCGGCCTGCCGTGGCAGCGGCCTCAGTCGGCCATGGCTGTGCCCGTGCAGGTTGATCCAGCCCCGGCCCATGTTCCGCCAACTGCGGAAGGCATAGTGGCACAGGACCAGCGGCGCCCCTTCCACGGTGATCTCGGCATAGGGCCGCACGCTGGCCCAGCCCGGCAGGCCGAGCGTGGCCGGGCCGTCATTGTTGCCGGTGATGAGGTGCTTGCGCCCGTGCAGGCGGCCGAGCAGCGCCTCCATGACGGCGGCATCCGGCCCGAGCGCGAAGTCGCCGAGATGCCAGACCTCATCCTCCGGCCGCACGGCGGCGTTCCAGCGCTCCAGCATCGCCGCATCCATCGCGGCGGTGGAGGGGAAGGGGCGGCGATAGAGCCCGCGTGCCCCGCCATGGCCGAAATGCGTGTCGCCGGTGAAGAAGACGGCCAAGGCTCCCCCCGCTTTCCCTTGCCGTGGGGCTAGAGCATTTTCCGTTCGATCTGGCTCACGGAAAACGCCCTAGCCGTTTGTTTTGACGAGCATCTTCACCCGTTCCGATGATGTCATCGGAACGGGATCTGCTCTAGTAGTTCTTCCACAGGCCGGGCGTCGCCAGTTCCACGAGATTGCCGTCCGGGTCGCGGAAATAGAGGCTGCGCGACCCGCGCGGCCAGTCCACCCGGCCTTCGATGACGATGCCCCGCGCCTCCAGATGTGCCTGCCAGGCCGCAAGCTGCTCGGGCGCGACGGCAAAGGCGTAATGGAGATGGCCGCTGCCGTCATGCGGCGGGATCACGCCGCCGGGCAGCTCCACCGGCGTGCCGGTGGTGCCGCGCTGGAACAGCAGCAGCACGCTGCCCGGCGCTGCCGGATAGGCGGCGATGCGCTCGTCCACGACCATCGGCCGCAGCCCCAATACCTCCTCGTAGAAGGTGCGGGCCCGTGGCAGGTCGTCCACGTAGAGGCTGGTTTCGAGAACGCCACCCAGTGGCGGTGCATCCTCATTCGGCATCACGGCTCCTCCCTGGCTGCTGAAGCAATGAGCGGTGCGCCCGGAAGTTTACCCGGGCCGGAGGCGCGGCTTCTCACGGGCCGCAGGGCCCGGGAGGCAGTGCTTCCCAGGCGGAGGACGCAAAGCTTTGATTTTCTCCCGAGCAGGCCAGGGCCTAGGTCGGAGGCACGCCTGAGGCGAAGGAGGGCTGAAACGCAATGACTGATGGGATCATCGCGCTGTGAACCATATGGCCGCCACAACCCGCACGATGCAGGCCGCGACGCTCGTCGGCCCGGGACGGATCCAGCTTGAGGAGGTGGCGCTGCCCGAGCCCGGGCCGGGGCAGGTGCGGCTCCGGCTGGAGGGCTGTGGCGTCTGCGCCTCCAACCTGACGCCCTGGGAAGGGCCGGAATGGATGCAGTTCCCGACCGAGCCGGGCGCCCTCGGGCATGAAGGCTGGGGCGTGGTGGACGCGCTGGGCGAGGGCGTCGAGGGGCTGCGCCCCGGCGACCGCGTCGCCGCCCTCTCCTACAAGAGCTACGCGGAATACGACCTCGCGGATGTCGAGGCCGTGGTGCGTCTGCCGGACTCCCTGGCCGGCCAGCCCTTCCCGGGCGAGCCGCTGGGCTGCGCGATGAACATCTTCCGCCGCAGCGGCATCGAGGCCGGGCAGACCGTCGCCATCATCGGCATCGGCTTCCTGGGCGCCCTCCTGACGAAGCTCGCCAGCGACGCGGGCGCGCGCGTCATCGCCATCTCGCGCCGGCCCTTCTCGCTCGATCTGGCGCGGCGCATGGGCGCGGCGGAGGCGATCCCGATGGAGGACCACCACGCCATCATCGCGCGCGTGAAGGAACTGACCGGCGGCACCTTCTGCGACCGCGTCATCGAGGCGGTGGGCAAGCAGTGGCCGCTCGACCTCGCCGCCGAACTGACCCGGGAGCGCGGCCGGCTGATTGTCGCCGGCTACCACCAGGACGGGCCGCGGCAGGTCAACATGTGGCTGTGGAACTGGCGCGGGCTCGATGTCATCAACGCGCATGAGCGGGACCCGAAGGTCTATATGCAGGGTATCCGCGAGGCGGTGGAGGCCGTCGCCTCCGGCCGGCTGGACCCGGACGGGCTCTACACCCACCGCTTCCCGCTGGAGCGGCTGGACGAGGCGCTGAACGCCACACGCGACCGGCCCGACGGCTTCCTCAAGGCGCTGGTGACCTTCCGATGAGCCAGGTGCTGAGCGAGGCGCCGCGCCCGGCGCAGCTCCGCCGCCCGCGGCTCGGCTTCCTCGGCGTCGGCTGGATCGGCCGCCACCGGATGCAGGCCATCCTGGAGACCGGCATGGCGGAGGCCGCCGCCATCGCCGATCCCTCGCCCGAGATGGTGGCGGAGGCGAAGAAGCTGGCGCCCGGGGTGCGCCGGGTCGATGGCCTGGGCGCGATGCTGGCGATGGACCTGGACGGCGTGGTGATCGCCACCCCGAGCGCGCTGCATGCCGAGCAGTCCACCCGCGCGCTGGAGCGCGGCGTGGCGGTGTTCTGCCAGAAGCCCCTCGGCCGGACGGCGGCGGAGGCGCGGGCGGTGGTCGAGGCGGCGCGCAAGGCGGACCGCCTGCTGGCGGTGGATCTCTCCTACCGCTTCACCGAGGGGATGCGGCGCATCCGCGAGATCGTGCAGTCCGGCGAACTCGGCCGCATCTACGCGGTCGATCTCGTCTTCCACAACGCCTACGGGCCGGACAAGCGCTGGTTCTACGATCCCGCCCTCTCCGGCGGCGGCTGCGTCATGGATCTTGGCGTGCATCTCGTGGACCTCGCCCTTTGGGTGCTGGACTTCCCGGGCGTCGCCAAGGTCTCGGGCAGCCTCTTCGCCGGCGGCGAGCCGCTCGGCGGAAGGCCGGACCGGGTGGAGGACTATGCCGTCGCCACGCTGGGTCTGGAGAGCGGCGCAGCGGTGCAACTCGCCTGCTCCTGGCGCCTGCAGGCCGGCTGCGACGCCATCATCTCCGCCGCCTTCTACGGTACCCAGGGCGGCGCGGCGCTGCGCAACGTCAACGGCTCCTTCTACGACTTCACCGCTGAGCGCTATCGCGGCACGGCGCGCGAGACCCTGGCCTCGCCACCCGATGCCTGGGGTGGCCGCGCCGCCGCCGACTGGGCGACGCGCCTCGCGCAGGGTGCGCGCTTCGACGCCGGCGCCGAGCGGCTGGTGGCGGTTTCCGAAGTGCTGGACCGTATCTACGGGCGGTAAGCGCAGAGCTGGGGAGGCCCAAGGGACCATGGGGCCTCCCCGGACCCCGCGATGAGTTTAGTTTGAACAGAAGGGAGGTTCAGGGCAAAGCCTGCAGGTTTCGCCAGGTTTCTGGCGGTGAGTCCGGGAGGCAGCGCCTCCTGGACTCCGTCGTTACTTCTTCTCGATGTTCCAGAACACCATGACCGGCGCGTTCAGCACGCCGGAGACATTGGCGCGCCGCGCATAGGGCTGCGTGTACTGCCCGAGCACGCGATAGGGCTGCACTTCCGCGAGCCGCCGGTGCAGCGCCTCGGTGGCGGCGCGGCGGCTCGCGTCATCCACCGCCTCCACCACGGCGTTGCGCAGCTTTTCCGCCTCGGCATCGCAGGGCCAGCCGGCCCAGGCGCGGTCGCAGGACATGTTGGTGCCGATATTGGTGATCGGCGACTGCATGGTGGGGCCGGAAGCCGTGGTGACGAAGAGGTTCCAGCCTCCCTGATCCGGTGCCGCGCGGTTCTGTTGCCGCGTCGTCACCGTGCCCCAGTCGGCGAACTGCAGGTCCACCTTCATGCCGATCTTCTTCAGCGCCTCGGCCGCCACCTCCGCCATGCGGCCGATCGGCGCAATGTCGTAGGAGGAGGTGATCACCATCGTCTCGCCCTTGTAGCCGCTCTCGGCCAGCAGCTTGCGGGCGGTCTCCAGGTCCGGCTTGGCATAGGCCTCCGTGCCGGCCTCGGTGCCGTTCGGGCTGCCGCAGACGAAGTACGACGCGCAACGCTTCCACCACTGCTCGTCGCCGAAGCCGGCGGCGAGGAAGTCGGCCTGGTCGGTCGCATAGGCGAGGGCCAGCCGCGCGCGGGGGTCGTTGAAGGGCGGGTGCAGGTGGTTCGGCCGCAGCATCGCCTGGTTGTCGAGGCTGGAGTAGCGCTCGACCTTGATGTCGCGGCCGCGGCTGATGACCGGGATGAGGTCCTGGCTCGGCTGCTCCCAGATGTCGATCTCGCCGGCCTGCAGCGCGGCGGAGGCCGTTGCGGCATCGGGCATGATGGTCCACTCGACCCGGTCGAGCTTCACCACGCGGCCGCCGGCGAGACCATCGGCAGGCTCGCTGCGCGGCTTGTAGTCGGGGTTGCGGTCATAGACGACGCGCGCGCCGCTGCGCCATTCCGCGCGGTTGAACAGGAAAGGGCCGCTGCCGATGGTGTTCTGCACCGGCTTCATCGGGTCCGTCGTCGCGTCGCTCTCGCGCATGATGGCCGGGATCTGCCCGACCGCCGAGCCGAGCGCGAAGGGCACCATGCCCGTTGGCTTCTTCAGCCGCAGCGTGAAGCTGCGGTCGTCCTGCACCTCCAGCGCGGCGGTGTACTCGGCGAGCTTGCCGCCCACCGTGTCCCGCGCCATCCAGCGCTTCAGCGAGGCGATGACGTCCTTGCTGGTGACGGGCTGGCCGTCATGGAAGCGCAGGCCTTCGCGCAGCCTGAAGGTCCAGGCGAGGTTGTCCGGCGCGGTGGAGAAGCTCTCCACCATCTGCGGATGCGGCTGCAGCTTGGAATCCCAGGCGAACAGCGTCTCGTAGACCATCAGCCCGTGCATGCGGGTGATGACGATGGAGGCGAAGACCGGATCGAGCGTCTTGAGGTCCGCATGCGGGGCCACGCGCAGCACGCGGTTCGGTGCCGGCTGCGCCACCGCCTCCGAGGATAGCGGCAGGGCCAGGGTCAGGGCGAGCGGCGCGGCGGAGAGCGGCAGCGCAAGGCGTGTGCGGATCAAGCATCATCTCCCGGTTCGTTCTGGCGGTGGAAGTGCAACACCCGGGCGCGATGGCTGGCAACCCGCAAAGAACCATCCGGCTCAAGGGAAAGGCAGGGGCGGTGACGCCAGGGGCCATGCGCGAGATCCGCGAGGGCGCGGCCGCCCGGCAGCGGCGTGAGGGCGGTCTCCGCGCCGATCCCGCCCGCCCAGGGAAAGCGGGCGGTGCCGTCGGCACGGATGTGGAGCGTCAGGCCGAGCCGTGCCTCCTGCCATGTGCCGGCCAGCGCGGGAGCGAGCGCCTGATCCGCCGGCACGCGCCGCAGCCGTCGCGCGGCGCCGCCGACCGTGCCGGCCAGCATATCCTCACCCTCCGCCCGGAACCGCACGTCGAGATAGGCCGGCAGGCTGCGTGCGCCGCCCTCCGGCGCGGCGACCAGGTGCTCGTAGGCGCCCATGTAGGTGATGGAAGCGGCTGTGGTCTCGGCCCAGAACGGCCCTTCCGCCGCCGCGAAAAGCCCGCTGGGGAAGCCCTGCGGCGCTTCGGGCAGGGATTCCCTCAGGAGGGCCGCCATCACCCGCAGCGCGGGCCAGAGCGCGTCCTCCTCGCGGTTGGTCAGCACGACGACGCCGGCGCCATGCTCCGGCGCCATGAGAAAGTGGTTGCGGTAGCCGGGCAGGGAGCCGCCATGGCCGAGCAGCGTTGTGGCGCCCAGCGCGCTGCGCACCAGGCCCAGGCGGTAGAGGCTTTCCGAACCGTCGGCGAAGTGGCGGGGGGCGGCGAGGTGTTCCAGCATTCCGGCCAGCGGGCCGCGGCCGGCCAGCAAGGACGACAACCATTCCGCCAGCGCCGCCGCGCTGCCCGCCAGCCCGCCGGAGGCCGAGAAATGCACGCCGTAGCGGCCGCGCCGCCAGGAGGCGCCGTCCCGCCAGTAGCCGGTGGCGAGGCCGGGCACGGCCTCCGCCTCGTCCTCCGGGAAGGCGATGAGAAGGCCGAGCGGCTCCAGCAGGCGGCGCCGCAGGGCTTCGGCATAGGGCACGCCGCGCTGCGCCGGGAAGACGGCCTGGGCCAGCCGCCAACCGGTGTTGGAATAGGCCATCTCCGTGCCCGGCGCCGCGTTCAGCCCGGGCAGGCCGCGCGCCACCGCCATGATCTCCTCGGCCTTCAGGCTGGCGGTGAAGGGCACGCCACGCTGCCACAACACCTCCATCATGTCCGGCAGGGCGGCGGTCATGTCGAGTGCGCGGCCGAGCGGCACCGCGCCGAGCGCCGCAGGCAGGCCCTCCAGCAGCGCGCCCAGCGGGGCGTCGAGGGAAAGGCCCTCCAGAAGCAGGGTCGCCGCCAGGAAGTGCTTGCTGATCGAGGCATAGCGGTTCGGCGTCTCCGGGGTGAAGGGGAGGCCGTGCTCGATGCTGGCCAGGCCGCCGCTGGCCGCGTGGCGGATACCGCCGGTGTCGAAGGTCAGGATGGCGCCGCCCGGCCCCGCCGCCCCGGTCCAGGCGCCAGCGATGATGTCGGCTTCGGTGGCGGCGCGGTTCCAGTCCGGCATGCGGCGTATCCCTTTCGGAGCGGAAGGAGGGCGCTATTCCCCCAGCCTTCCGCCCTGGCGTCAACTCGGGGGAGCGTCGGCCTCCGCCACGGCCGCCCATTGCCGGAGCGCCTGCTCCCCGGCCGGGGTGAGGCGGTAGACACCGCGCTCCGCGCGTTCGAACCAGCCATAGACGTTGCGCAGCAGGATGCGGCCGGCCTCGGGCGCGGCGGGTTTGAGGTCGCGCGGCCGGCACGGACCCTCCCGCAGGGCCGCCGCGCAGGCCAGGGCCTGCTGGCGGTAGGCCGTCATGACCGGGCTGCGGCTGCCGCCGCCGGGTGTCGGGTCGCCCTGGCGGCGCTGGTGCTCGCGCAGCAGCAGGGCGCGGCGCCGGAGGTTGGGGCGCGGCCGGTAGGGGGCGGGTTCCGCCAGTACCTCGACGGCGCGGCGGGCCGGGTCCACCGCCAGCAGGCCGAAGCCGAGCAGGCGGCAGAGGCGATGGGCGCGGCGGTCGCGGTCCCGCCCGCGGCGGGAGGCGCGCACGGCCAGCCAGACCTCGTCCGCCGCCGCCAGCCGGTCCACGCCCTGCAGGACGAGGTCCAGCGTGAAGCTCATCTTCAGCTCGGTGATGACGAGGAAGGGCGGCTCCCCCGGCCGGAGCGCGACGATGTCGCAGCCGCAGACCTCGCCCTTGGCCTCGTAGCCGCAGGCTTCCAGATGGGCCTTGACCGCCGCATAGAGGGAGGTCTCGGGAGCGCGGCGGGGGCGGGCGGCGGTCATCGCCGCCGGATAGCGCGCGGCGCGGCAGCCGGGAAGGCCGCCGCCTATTCCATGGCGACGCTGTGGTCCACCGCCGCGGCCTGCTGCGGGCGGCGCAGCAGCAGCAGCAGCGGAAGGGAGGCCAGCGACAGGATCATCAGCAGCTTGAAGTCGTCGAGATAGGCGATGATGGTCGCCTGATTGGTTACCAGCTCGTCCAGCGCCGCGCGGCCGGGCAGGGTGAGCGGGCTGTAGGCCTGTATCTCCGGCTGCTGCAGCAGGCGGTTGAAGGGCGTGATGTGGCTGACCAGCTCGGCATGGTTGACCTGGACGTTCTCGCTGATCAGCGCCGTCACCGCCGAGATGCCGACCGCCGAGCCGATGTTGCGTGACAGGTTGTAAAGGCCTGTGCCCTCGCCACGCTGCTGCGCCGGCAGCGTGGAGAAGGTGACGGTGGTCAGCGGCACGAAGAGGAAGCCGAGCCCGGCGCCCTGCACGAAGCCGGTGACGATGATGCGCCACTGCGAGACGTCGGGCGTCCAGGCCGTCATGTCGTACATCGCCCAGGCCGTCAGCAGCAGGCCGGTGGCCAGCAGCAGGCGCGTGTCCACCCTGCCGATCAGCCGGCCGACGATGAACATGCACACCATCGTGCCCATGCCGCGCGGCCCCATGACGATGCCGGCGGTGACCACCGGATAGCCCATCAGCGTCTGCAGATAGGGCGTCATCAGCGCCAGCGAGGCGAGATAGGTGATGCCGACGACGAAGATGAAGACCATGCCGAGGGTGAAGTTGCGGTCCAGGAAGAGGCGCGGGTTCACGAAGGACCGCTCGGCGGTGAAGGTGTGCACGAGGAAGATGTAGAAGGCGGAGGCCGCCACCACCGCCTCGACCAGGATCTCGCCCGAGCCGAACCAGCCGAGCTGCTCGCCGCGGTCGAGCATGAGCTGCAGCGAGGCGATGGTGAGGCTGAGCGCGCCGAAGCCGGTCCAGTCCAGCTTCGCCGCGCGTTCGACGCGCGTCTCCTGCACGAAGGCGCTGACGCCGAGGAAGGCCAGCAGGCCGAGCGGCACGTTGATGTAGAAGACCCAGCGCCAGCTCAGGTTGTCGGTCAGCCAGCCGCCGAGCACCGGGCCCAGCACCGGACCCACCATCACCGAGACGCCGAACAGCGCCATGGCGGAGCCGCGCTCCTCCGGCGTGTAGATGTCGAGCAGGATGGCCTGCGAGAGCGGCACCAGCGAGGCGCCGAAGAAGCCCTGCAGCAGCCGGAAGCCGACGATCTGCACCAGCGACTGCGCCAGGCCGCAGAGCACCGAGGCGGCGACGAAGCCGGCGATGGCGGTGAGCAGCACGCGCTTGCGCCCGAAGCGTGCCGAGAGCCAGCCGGAGGGCGGCGTCATGATCGCGGCGGCGACGATGTAGGAGGTCAGCACCCAGTTGATCTGGTCGGCGCTGGCCGAGACGCTGCCCTGGATATAGGGCAGCGCGACGTTGGCGATGGTGGTGTCCAGCGCCTGCATGATCACCGCCAGGATGACGCAGGCGGTGATGGCGCCGCGATTGGCGACCGGCATGGCGGCCGCCCTCAGCCGGCCCGGCCCGGGGCGCCGCCGTTGGCGCCGAACAGCCCGGCCAGGAAGGACGGCATGCCGCGCGCATGGCCGGTATCCACGCTGATCACCGCGCTCATGCCAACGCGCAACGGCGGCGCGCCGGCCTCGGGCTCGAGATGCACGCGCATCGGGATGCGCTGCACCACCTTCACCCAGTTGCCGCTGCTGTTCTGCGCCGGCAGCAGCGCGAAGCTGGAGGCCGAGGCGGGGCTGACGCTCTCCACCGTGCCGTGCCACGCGTAGTCCGGATAGGTGTCGATGGTCACCGTCACCGGCTGGCCGGGCCGCACATAGGTCAGCTCGGTCTCCTTGGGCGTGGCCTCGATCCACATGTTGCCGGTGGCGACGATGCTGAAGCCGGCCGTCGCGGCGGCGAGGTACTGGCCCGGCTGCAGCGAGGGCACGTTGGTCGCGGTGCCGGCGATCGGCGCCCGCACCACGGTATGGGCGAGCTGGCGGGCGGCCTCGTCGCGCGCCGCCACCGCCTCGATATAGCGCGGGTGCTGCTCGACCGGCAGGTCCGGATCGCCGCCCAGGTTGGCGGCGATGCCGGCGAGCTGCTGGTTCAGCGAGGCCACCTTCTGCTGCGCGGCGCGCAGGTCGCGCTCGGCCTGCTCGAAGGTGACGTGCGAGGCCACGTTGCGAGCGATCAGCTGGCGCTGCCGCTCCAGTTCGCGCGTGTCGTAATCCACCTCGACCTGCGCCTGGCGGATCTGCGCCTGCATGTCGCGATAGCCGGCCTTCTGCGCATTCAGGTCGTTGGCGACGATGCCGAGCTGCGCCTCGGCGCGGGTCAGCGCCAGGCGGAAGGGCTGGTCGTCCAGGCGGAACAGCACGTCGCCCACCGCGACATGCTGGTTCTCGTGCACCGCCACCTGCGTGACGATGCCGGAGATGTCGGTCGTCACGCCCACCATGTCGGCGCGGACATAGGCGTTCTCGGTGGACATGATCTGTCCGCCGGTGACGTAGAAATAGCCGCCCGCCACCAGGGTCACGGGCAGCAGCAGGAACAGCGCCCAGCGCAGCCGGCGGCGGCCCGACATGCGCGCCACCGGCGGGCGGTGTGGCGGCTCGGCCGTGCTGATCGCCGCTTCATCCTGCGCTTCGGTCGTGGTCTGCAGCCGGCTCATTCCTGCTTCCTTGCTCTCATGGCCATGCCGGCGGGCCGGGCTGCGGTCCGCTCAGTCATGCTTCGTCTCCTCGACCGGCTGCTCGCAGGCCGCGGTCAGGTTCTTTCGCATGGCCAGCAGCAGCCGCAGCAGCTCCTCGCGCTCCGCCTGGGAGAGGCCATCCAGCGCCTCGGCACGGGTGCGGTCGCCGATCTGCCGCATCCGCGCCAGCATTGGGTGGGCCTTCGCGGTCAGGTAGAGCTGCCAGACGCGGCGGTCCGTCGGGTGCTGCCGCCGCTCGACCAGCCCGTTGCCCTCCAGCCGGTCCAGCAGGCGGGCCAGGGTGATCGGCTCGATCTCCAGCAGCTCCGCCAGGCCGCCCTGATGGATGCCCTCGTTGGGCGCCAGGAAGGCCAGCACCTGCCATTGCGAGCGCGTCAGGCCGAGGCAGCGGGCGCGCTGCTCGAACCGCTTGCGCAGGAAGCGCGCGACGTCGTGCAGCACGAAGCCGAGGGTGGGTTGGGTGTCAGGCATCCGGCGGAAGCGAGCAAGAGGTCATGAGCAGCACTGTTATAAGCATGCTTACATTACGCGCCAGCCCCGCCCGCCGGCTCCTTCCGCGCAAGGCCCGCCGCAAGCGGCTGTTTCCATGCCCTCCGGGGCGGCTCCCCACGGGGCGGGAGGCAGGCCCGCGGAAATGGAATGCGGCATCAGGAGGGGTTCCACCCCTCCTGAACATCCCAGTTGGGGGAACTGAGTTCCCCCAGCCTCCCACATTCTTTCTGATGGTGGGGTCCGGGGTGACACTGTCACCCCGGCGGGGGTCCAGGGGGCGGCGCCCCCTGGCATCCCTCAGACCGCGAGCGCGAAGCCAAGCCGGCTGGCGGCGTTGCGGATATGGGTGGCCATGGCGTTGCGGGCCGCCTCCGGATCGCCGGTGAGGATGGCCGCGTGGATGGCACGGTGCTCGGCGATGGTGACGGCGATGACCTCGCTGACCGAGCTGCCCGGCCGGGTGCGGGTGGCCATGATGGTCTCGCGCACCTGGTCGGAGAGGAAGCTGATCACGCGGGCAATCTGCTCGTTGCCGGCGGCGCGGGCCACGGCGCGGTGGAAGGCGAGGTCGGCATCCACCCCGCCGGGATCGCCCTCGACCTCGCGCTGCATGTCTCGGAAGGCGTCGGTTATGGCGGCGATGTCGTTCTCGGTGCGACGCTCGGCGGCGAGGCCGGCGGTCTGGATCTCCAGGATGGCGCGCAGCTCGAAGAGGTTGCGGAAGGTGGCATCGTCCTGCAGGGCCTCGGTATCGAAGCGCAGCACACCGGTGCCCTGCTTGCGAATGACGAAGGCGCCGACGCCCTGGCGCGACTGCACCAGCCCGTCAGCGCGCAGGCGCGAGATCGCCTCGCGCACGACGTTGCGGCTGACGCCATAGGCATCCGCCAGGGCCTGCTCGGCGGGCAGGCGCTCGCCCGGCTTCCAGCGGCCTTCGGCGATGCCGGCGGCGACGAGGTCGGCGATGCGGGAGGGAAGCTGGGGGGGGCGGCTGACGCGATCGCTCATCACTCGTCCAATGTGAAGATACGGCCCGGGCTCATGCGGCCGGCGGGGTCCAGGCCGGATTTGATCGCACGCAACAGATCACGGTCAACCGCACCCAGGCGCCGGAGGAAGGGCGCGCGCTTGACGCGGCCGATGCCGTGCTCGGCGCTGATCGAGCCGCCGAAGCGGTCCACCAGTTCGAAGATCAGCTCCTCGGCTTGGTGCAGCAGCGCGTCGCAGGCGGCGGGGGCGAGGCCGGGCGGCGGCAAGACGTTGTAGTGCAGGTTGCCGTCGCCGACATGGCCATAGGCGACCGGCAGGGCCTGGGGCAGGTGGCGGGCCATGGCGGCATCGGCCGCCGCCATGAAGGCGGCGAGGTCGGAGATCGGCACGGAGACGTCGGTGCGCAGGTGGCGGCCATGACGGTGCTGCGCCTCGACCAGCTCCTCGCGCAGGCGCCAGAAGTCGCGCGCCTGGGCCTCGCTCATGGCGACGGTGCCGTCGAGGATCGCCTCGCGCTCCAGGCAGCTGGCGAGGAACTGCTCCATCAGCGCGGCGAGGTCCACCAGCCCGCTGGCGGAGGCCTCCATCAGCACATAGACCGGCGCGGGTGCGGCGAGCGGCTCGCGCAGGGCAGGGCTGGCGGCGAGGGTCAGCTCGATGCAGCGGCGCGGCAGCAACTCGAAGGCGGAGAGCAGGTCGGAAAGGCCGCGCCGTGCGGCGGCATAGAGCGCCATGGCGGCCTCGACCGAGGCGAGGCCGAGCATGACGGTCTGCACCTGGGTCGGGCGCGGGAAGAGCTTCAGCGCCACGGCGGTGACGATGCCGAGCGTGCCCTCGGAGCCGATGAAGAGCTGCTTGAGGTCGTAGCCCGTGTTGTTCTTGCGCAGGCTGCGCAGCCCGTTCCAGACGCGGCCATCGGGCAGCACCACCTCCAGGCCGAGCACGAGGTCGCGCGCCATGCCGTAGCGCAGCACGTTGACGCCCCCGGCATTGGTGGCCACGTTGCCGCCGATCTGGCAGCTTCCCTGCGCACCGAGCGAGAGCGGCAGATGCAGGTCCTGCTCGGCGGCGGCGCGCTGCAGGGCGGCCAGCACGCAGCCGGCCTCGGCGACCATGCTGAAGTTCACCGGATCGATGCCGCGCAGGCGGTCGAGGCGTTCCAGGCTGAGCACCAACTCGTCGCCCTCGGGGGAGGGGACGGCGCCGCCCACCAGCCCGGTATGGCCGCCCTGCGGCACGACCGGCACGCCCGCCCCGGCGCAGAGGCGCGCCACCTGGGCGACCTCCTCCACCGTGGCGGGGCGGGCGACGGCGAGCGGCCGCCCGGCGAGGTCGCCGGACCAGTCCTGCGCATAGCGGGCGAACTGCGCCGGGTCGTCAAGCAGGCCCTGGGCTCCGAGCAGGTCCCGCAGGCGGGGGATCAGGTGGCCGGCAGTGTGCAAGTTCGCGCTCCCTGGCGGTCCCGGCGCGCGGCGGCACACCGGGGGTGTGGCGGCGCCGCGGATCGGGCCGGAAACCACTTGTCCAACAATAGGACAACGTGCCAGAGTTCAGCAACAACGACGCGCCGGGGTCCGCCCGGCCGGGCCTGCGGGCAAGGAGGAGACCGGATGCCAGGACCACGCACCTGCCGCGCGCCGAGGGCAGCGGCATGAGCCAGGACACAGACACCACCGCCCGGCCGCGCCTGGGCTTCATCGGCATCGGGCTGATGGGCACGGCGATGAGCCTGCGGCTGTTGGAGCGCGGCTGGCCGCTGACGGTGTGGAACCGCGAGCGGCCCAGTCTCGACCCGGTGCTGGCCGCAGGCGCCGCCGAGGGCGGCAGCCCGCGCGAGGTGGCCGAGCGCAGCGACATCGTGCTGATGTGCGTGCTGGACACGCCGGCGGTGGAGGCCTGCGTGTGGGGCAGGAACGGCATTGCCGAAGCCACGGGCGGCGCGCGGCTGCTGATCGACTTCTCCACCATCGACGCCGAGGCCACCCGCGACTTCGCCGCGCGGCTGCGCGCGCAGACGGGCATGGGCTGGATCGACGCGCCGGTCTCCGGCGGGCCGGCCGCCGCCCGTGACGGCACGCTGACCGTCATGGCGGGCGGCGAGGAGGCCGAGCTTCAGGCCGCCGCCGCGGTGCTGGCCGATCTCGCCGGCAACGTCACCCGCATGGGGCCGGTGGGCGCCGGGCAGGTGACGAAGGTGGTGAACCAGGCGATCGTCGGCGCGGGCTTCGTGGCCATGGCGGAGGCGCTGCACCTGGCCGAGGCGGCCGGAATCGACGCCGCGGCGCTGCCGGCCTGCCTCGCCGGCGGCCTCGCCGACAGCGCCCTGCTGCAGCGCATCTACCCGCTGATGCAGCGCCGCGCCTTCGACCCGCCGCTCGGCTATTCGCGCCAACTGCTGAAGGACATGAAGGCGGTGAAGGGCTTTGCCCAGGGGCTCGGGCTTGATCTGCCGGGCGTGGAGACGGCGACCGGGCGCTTCGCCGCCTATGTCGAGCAAGGCAATGCCATGGCCGACATCGTCTCGATCATCCGTCTCTACGAGCACGAGCGGCAGCAGGGCGGGGAACCGGCGCCGCACCATCAATCGGGGACCTAGGGAATGGCTCGAATCGGTTTCATCGGCCTTGGCGTCATGGGGCGCGAGATGGCGCTCAACCTCGCCAGGGCAGGGCATGCGGTGGTCGGCCATGACGTCGTCCCCGGCGTGGCCGAAAGCCTCGCGGCGCAGGGCGTCACGCCGGCGCGCGACCTCGCCGCGGCGGCGGCGGAGGCGGAATTCGTCATCCTCATGCTGCCCGACACGCCGCAGGTGGAGGAGGTGCTGACGGCGCCGGGCGGGCTGCTCGACGCGCTGCGCCCGGAGCAGCTGGTGATCGACATGAGCACCATCTCGCCCGTCGCCACGCGGAAGATGGCCGAGGCGCTGGCGGCGCGTGGCGTGGCGATGCTGGACGCCCCGGTCTCCGGCGGCGTCACCGGCGCGCGGGACGCGAAGCTGTCGATCATGGTGGGCGGCGAGGCGGCGGCCTTCGCCCGCGCGCGGCCCGTCCTGGAGGCGATGGGCAGCAAGGTCGTGCATGTCGGCGCCGTCGGCAACGGGCAGACGGTGAAGCTGTGCAACCAGCTTGTCTGCGCCATCAACATCCAGGCCATGTGCGAGGCCATCGCGCTCGCCCGCGCCTCGGGGCTCGACCCGGCGGTGGCGCGCGAGGTGCTGATGGGCGGCTCGGCGAATTCCTGGATGCTGGAGAATCTCGGCCCGAAGGTGCTGGCCAAGGACGACAGCGCCGGCTTCCGCATCGACCTGAAGCTGAAGGACCTCCGCCTGGCCAACGATCTCGCCTTCCAGCAGGGCGTGCCGCTGCCGGGCACGGCGCTGGTGACGAGCCTCTACCTGGAGGCGCGCGCGCATGGCGAGGGCAGCAACGGCAACCAGGCGCTGTTCCGCGTCTACGACCGCATGACCGCGCAGGACCGCTGAGCGCGCGCCCGCTGCGGCGGGCGCAGGACTTCCAGGAAAGCAGGAGAAGAAAAATGTTCAACTTCAAGGCTGCCCTTGCAGCGGCCGCGCTGTCCTCGTCTGTGCTGCTGCCAGGCGGCGCCTTCGCGCAGACCGTGCTGAAGCTCGGCCATGTCTGGCCGGCGGCCGAGATCCACGCCAGGGCTGCGGAGCGCTTCGCGGCGGATGTCGCGCAAGCGACCAACGGCGCGGTGAAGGTGGAAATCTACGGCGGCAGCACGCTGGGCAGCGACCGGGAACTCGTCGAGGGCCTGCGGTTCGGCTCGAACGACATCTGGGTCGGCGGGGGCGGCGTGCTCACCTCCGCCTCGGACACGGCGAAGATCTTCGCCATGCCCTTCATGATCCGCGACCCGCAGCACTTCGAGCAGGTGTATAATGGCCCGACCGGCAAGGAGATCACCGAGGCCGTCAAGAAGGAATCCGGCCTGCAGGTCCTCGCCTACTGGCTTCGCGGGCCGCGCTGGCTGACCACCAAGACGCCGGTGAAGACGCCCGCCGACCTGTCCGGCCTGAAGATCCGCGTGCCGGACAGCCCGGTATCGGTCGCCTCCTGGAAGGCGCTGGGTGCCGCGCCGACGCCGATGAGCTTCGGCGAGGTGTTCAACGCCCTGCAGCAGGGCGTGATCGACGGGCAGGAGAACCCGCTCTCGCTGATCGTGACATCGAAGTTCTCCGAAGCGGTGAAGTACCTCGTGCGGACCGAGCATTCCTACGAGCCGATCGTGATCGTGATGAGCGCCAGCCGGCTGGCCGGGCTGCCGGAGGCGCAGCGCAAGGCGGTGCTGGAGGCCGCCAGCGGCGCCGCCCGCGCCTATGCCGCCGAGGAGGTGGGCAAGGGCGAGGCCGGCTTCGTCAAGACGCTGCAGGGCGAGGGCATGACGCTGATCGAGCCGGACAAGGCGGCCTTCCGCGCCAAGGTCGGGCCGGCCTTCGTGAAGTCCACCTTCCCCTCGATTGCGGCGCTCTATGAGAAAGTGGCCGCCGTCGGCGCCCCCGCAGCGCGCTGACCGGCCGGGAAGGAGCCTGCCATGTCATCCCTCCCGCGCGCCGGCGCCGTGGCGGAGCCGGCGGGCCGGGCCTCCGGGCCGCCGCGCTGGGTCCGGGTGATCGACGGCTTCAACCTGGCGCTGTTGACGGCGCTGGCCCTGGTGCTTGGTGTGCTGGCGCTGCTCGCCTTCGTGCAGGTGATCGCCCGCTACCTGATCGGCGCGCCGCTCACCTGGTCGGAGGAGCTGATCCGCTATGTGCTGATCTGGTCGGTCTTCCTCGGCGTCGGGATCGGTGTGCGCCAGGGCATGCTGGCCTCGGTCGAGATCGTCAACGCCACCGTGCCGGCGCCGGTCGCACGGCTCCTGACCTGGGCGAGCCTTGCGCTCTCCGCCCTCTTCTGGATGGTCCTGATCGCCTATGGCTGGATCATCCTGGGCAACGTGCAGGGCATGCGCTCCGGCGCGCTGGAAATGCCGATGGCTTATGTCTACGCGGCCATCCCACTCGGCAGTTTGCTCGCCCTGGTCAACACCCTGGCCGTCGCCGCCGATCCGCCGCGCGGCGGCAGCGAAATGCCGGTGGACTGAGGAGCCTGCCATGAGCCCCGTCGTGATCGGCCTCTCCCTCCTGGCGCTCTTCGCCCTCGGCGTCCCGATCGCCATCTCGCTCGCGGGCACGGCGGCGCTGTCCATGCACGCCTCCGGCATCCCCTTGCAGGCGCTGGTGCAGCGGATGTTCGCGGCGCTGGATTCCTTCCCGCTCACCGCCATCCCCTTCTTCATCCTCGCCGGAGCGCTGATGGAGGCGAGCGGCATCTCGCGCCGGCTGATCAACTTCGCCCAGGCGCTGGTCGGGCGCGCCATCGGCGGGCTCGGGCTGGTGGCGGTGGTCTCGGCGATGTTCTTCGCCGCCATCTCCGGCTCCAGCGCGGCGACCACGGCGGCCATCGGCGGCACGCTCATCCCGGCCATGGCGCAGCGCGGCTTTCCCCGTCCCTTCGCCACCTCGGTGCAGGCGGTCTCGGGCGAGCTGGGCGTCGTCATTCCCCCCTCCATCCCGATGATCATCTTCGCGCTGACGGCGGGCGTGCCGGTGTCGATCGGCAGCCTGTTCATCGCCGGCGTGGTGCCGGGCCTGCTGATCGGCGGTTCGCTCATGCTGACCGTGCATGTGATCAGCCGGATGCGCGGCTACGGCCAGGCCGTGCCGCGCGGCGGGGCGCCGGGCGGGCTCGGCGAGCCGGAGGGTCTGTTCCGCAGCTTCCGCGCCGCGCTGTTGCCGCTGCTGCTGCCCGTCATCATCCTGGGGGGCATCTATGGCGGCATCTTCACGCCGACCGAGGCGGCGGCGGTGGCGGTGTTCTTCGCGCTCTTCGTCGGCGCCGCGGTGTACCGGACGCTGACGCCGGCACGGCTGCTCGCCGCGCTGCGCGCCTCGCTGCTCAGCACGGTGGTCATCCTGGTCATCATCTCGGCGGCCAGCGTCTTCGGCTGGGTGCTGACGGCCAACCGCATCCCCGAAATGATCGCGCATTTCTTCATCAGCCTCTCGGACAATCCGGCGGTCTTCCTGCTGCTGGTGAACGCCTTCCTGCTGATCGTCGGAATGTTCCTGGAGACCGGCGCGGCGATCACCATCGTGGCGCCCATCCTCACCCCTGTGGCGATGCGGCTGGGCATCGATCCCGTGCATTTCGGCATCATCATGATCGTCAACCTGGCCGTCGGGATGACCACGCCGCCGGTGGGGGTCAACCTGTTCGTCGCCTGCCAGGTGGCGGGGCTCAGGATCGAGCAGATCCTGAAGAGCATGCTGCCCTTCTACTTCGTCCTGCTGGCGGATATCGCCCTCGTGACCTATCTGCCGCAGCTTTCGCTCTGGCTTCCGCGCGTGCTCGGCTGAGGCCGAAGCCTGGGAGGCGCTGCCTCCCAGACCCTCCGCCGGGGAGGCAACGGCCTCCCCGGACCCCGCGGCCGGTTTTGCGGAATCAGTCGGCGGGGGTGTCCATTTCCGCCAGCCAGACCTCGGCGGCATCGGCCGCCGCCTCGTCCGGGGCGGTGATGACGAGTTTCGTGGGATCGTCCGGGGCGGGCGCGATGGTCACGTCCCTGGCCTTGTATTCGTTGATGATGTCGCTGTCGATTGTCAGGGAGACGGGGCGGCGGACGGTACGGGTGATCATGATGGCCTCACGCAATTCGCAGGATTTCCACCGCCGGCGGCGAGAGCAGGATCTCGCTGAAGGCGCGCATCCAGTCGCCGGCATCCTCGCCGGGACTGCCACCCTGGTGGCGCAGCGTCTCGAACTGGTCGAGGCTGGCGAGCTCCACCTCGAACTGGAGGGCCGCGCCACCCTGGCCCCGTGTGAGAGGCACCAGCAGCCGGGCCTTCAGGCCGTTGCGGCCGGCCGCCTCCATCTCCTGCCGGATGAGCTCGACGGCGCGCTGCCGGTCGACGGGCAGCACGTCATAGCAAAACCGCGCGAGATACATCGCTTCCTCCTGTTCCGCTGATCGCTGCGGGGCTCAGCCCTCGTCGAGGGTGAAGCCCGCCTTCAGGGTCACCTGGTAGTGGTCCACCTTTCCGTCTTCCCCGACGGCGCCCCGGACCTGCGCCACCTCGAACCATCGCAGGTTCCGCAGCGTGCGGCCGGCGCGGGCGATCGCCACCTGGATCGCGTCGTCGATGCCTGTCTTCGACGAGCCCACCAGCTCGACCACCTTATAGACATGTTCCGACACGGCAGCCTCCCTTCCTGGGTCCGCGATGGCGCGGATCGCGCGGGTATCCGCGCGGCATGCTGGCAGAACTCGGCAGGGCGGTCCTCCGTTGCGCGGTCCTATCGGTCCGGCCTCCGGGCGCGCTCCCGATCGCCCTCCGGGCCGCCGAGCGTCTTCAGGATCTGCTCCATCAGGTCGCGCGCGGCAGGGGGCTGCACCCGGTCCCGCCGGCGCAGCAGACCGATGCTGCGCGTCAGCGCAGGCTCCACCAGCGGCACCGCGACAATGCCCTCGCCAGCCCGCCCGGCGATGGCGGAGGCGGGCAGGGCGGTGAGGCCCGCCCCCGCCGCCACCAGCGCCACGGCAGTGGAGAGATGCCGCACCTCGATCCGCCAGCGTGCCGTCACGCGGGCACGGCGCAGCGCGGCCTCGATGATGCGCCGGTTCTCGCTGAGCGGACCGATGGAGACGAGCGGCTCCGTGGCCAGCTCGCCCCAGGCGACGGCGGCGCGGCCCGCGAGCCGGTGGCCCTCCGGGCAGACCAGGAAGAAGGGCTCCTCCAGCAGCGGGATGCCCTCGATGTCCCAGTGCTCCGGGCCGAGGGCGGCGAGCGCGAAGTCCAGCCGCCCCTCCTGCAGCATGTTGCGGATCTCGGCGCCGGAGATGTCGTAGACGATGACCTCGCCGCCCTGCCAGTGCCGCCGGTGGCGTGCCAGCAGCGGGCCGAGATAGCGCACCGCCAGGGTCGGCAGACAGCCGAAAGCGACGTTCTGCGTCTCCGTCCGGTCGCCGGCGCGGCGCAGGGCGTCGGTGAGCTGCGCCATGGCGCTCTGTGCCTCCGGCAGCAGCGCCGCCCCGGCCGGGCTGAGACGGATCGGCCGGGAGCGCCGCAGCAGCAGCTCGCGCCCGACGATCTGCTCCAATCGCTGCAGCCGCCGCGTGAGCGCCGGCTGGCTGATGCCGAGCCGCGCCGCGGCACGCTGGAAGGAGCCGAGATCGGCCACTGCGACGAAGGCTTCCAGACCGGGGAGATCGAGATGCATGGCGGCGATGATGCGTGCTGTGCATCGGGCTGTCACCGAATTGCATTGGACGCATCCGCGAAGCCCCGGCCAGATGAACGGCCAGAGGAGGAAACGCGATGCAGGACATGGCCGCCGAGATCGAGGCCCTGCAGGGCTGGGTCGGCCGCAGCGAGGTGGTGGAGGACGAGGCCGCCTTGCCCGTCGTGCGCCGCCTGGCGGCGCTGCTCGACCGGGACGCCATGGCCTTCCGCCGCGGCGACGCGCTGCCGGAGGGCTGGCACGCCGTGTTCTTCGGCCCCGTCACGCCGCAGTCCCAGCTCGGGCCGGACGGGCACCCGCGCAAGGGCGACTTCCTGCCGCCGGTGCCGCTGCCGCGCCGCATGTTCGCCGGGCGGCGCATCCGCTTCCTGGCCCCGCTGCCGGTCGGCGCCGAACTGCGCCGCACCTCCACCATCGCGGCGGTGACGCCGAAGACCGGGCGCAGCGGCCGGATGGTCTTCGTCCGCGTGGACCACAGCATTGAGGCGGAGGGCAGGGTGGTCGTCACCGAGGAGCACGACATCGTCTATCGCGAGGAGGCGGCCAAGGCGGCCGGCGCCGCCGCCGCCCCGCCGCCGGCGCCTGTGCCGCTGCCGGAGCCGAGCGCCACCGAGGTCTATGCGCCGGACACCGTGACGCTGTTCCGCTACTCGGCGGTCACCTTCAACGGCCACCGCATCCACTACGACCAGCCCTACACCACGCAGGAGGAGGGCTATCCGGGCCTGGTGGTGAATGGTGGGCTGACGGCGCTGCGGCTCTGCGAACTGGCCAAGCGGCAGCTGCCGGAGGGACGCATCGGCCGGCTCGCGGTGCGCAACGTGCGGCCCTTCTTCGTTGGGCGGCGTGGCGAGCTGCGCTGCCGGCAGGACGCGGACGGGCGCCTGCTGCTCTGGGCGCTGGACGAGGCGGGGCGGCCGGTCGCGGAAGGCGAGGCGGCGGCATGAGCGGCGGGCCGCTCGCCGGAATCCGTGTGCTGGATGCCACCGGCGTCATCGTCGGCCCCACCGCGACGCTGCTGCTGGCCGAACAGGGCGCCGAGGTCCTCAAGGTGGAGCCGCCGGAGGGCGACCTGATGCGCCGCCTGGGCGGCAAGGCGCGCCAGCCCGGCCTCTCGCCGAAATTCCTGCACTTCAACCGCAACAAGCGCTCCATCGTGCTCGACCTCAAGAGCGAGGCGGGGCGCGAGGTGATGCGGCGGCTGGCGGGGACGGCCGATGTCTTCGTCAGCAATATGCGCGCCCGCGCGCTGGCCTCGCTGGGCCTGGACTGGGCGACCATGGCGGCGCTGAACCCGCGGATGATCCACTGCACCATCGCGGGCTTCGCCAGCGGCGGGCCCTATGACGGCGCGCCGGCCTACGACACCATCATCCAGGGGCTTTCCGGGGTTGCCGCCTGCTTCCAGCGGCAGACCGGCGAGCCGCGCTTCGCGCCCTTCGTGCTGACCGACCATATCGTCGGCATCATCGCCGCGCAGGCGATCTGCGCCGCGCTGGTGGGGCGCGGCCGGGACGGCGTCGGGCAGGCCATCGAGGTGCCGATGTTCGAGAATGCGGCGGCCTTCGTGCTCTCCGAGCACATGGGCCAGCGCACCTTCGGGCCGGACGGCGATTTCGGCGACCCGCGCATCATGACGCCCGATGCCCGCCCGCTGCCGACCAGGGACGGCTATATCTGCGTCTCCGCCAACACCGACGCGCAGGCACGCGGCTTCTTCGACGCCATCGGCCGGCCCGAGCTGAAGGACGATCCGCGCTTCAGCACCGTCAGCGCCCGGCTGGAGAATGTCGCCGCCTATTTCCGCCTGCGCACCGAGGCGATGGCCGAGCGCACCACCGATGAATGGCTGCCGCTGCTGCGCCGGCACGACGTGCCGGCGATGCGTTTCCACACGCTGGAGAGCCTGCTGGACGACCCGCAGCTGCGCGGCTCCGGCGTGCTGACCGAGGAACCGGAACAGGACACGGAGGAAACCATGCTCGGCCTGCGTCATGCGAACCGCTATTCACGCAGCGGTGTCGCGCCCGCGCGGCTGGCGCCGCGCCTCGATGAGGATGGCGAGGCCATCCTGCGCGAGCTCGGCTATTCCGAGGCCGAACGGGCCGCGCTGCGGAGCCGTGCCGGTGGGGGGCGGCCGTGAGGCGGCGCGATCTGCTGCTCGGCGCGGCGGGGCTCGCCGCGCCGGCCCTCGGCCTGCGTGCCGAGGAGAACTGGCCGGGCCAGCCGCTGCGGCTGGTGGTGCCCTTTCCGCCCGGCGCCGCCAACGACACGCTGGGCCGCGCCATCGCCGACCAGCTCTCGCCGCGGCTCGGCCAGACCGTCGTGGTGGAGAACCGCGCCGGCGCCGGCGGCGCGGTGGGGGCGGAGAACGTGGCGCGCTCGCCGGCCGACGGCTACACGCTGCTGCTGGGCCATATCGGCACGCTGGCGGTCAACCCGGCCATCTATCCGAGGTTGCCCTATGACGTGCTGAAGGACTTCGCACCGGTCGCGATGATCGCGATGGTGCCGAACGTGCTGGTGGTCCACCCGAAGCTGCCCTTCCGGGACGTGAGGGGCCTGGTGGAGCATGTCCGCGCCCATCCCGGGCAGCTCCGCTACTGCTCGGCCGGCAATGGCAGCGCCGGGCATATCGTCATGCTCGCCTTCCTCAACGCGCTGGGGCTGGAGATGGAGCACGTGCCCTATCGCGGCCTGGGGCCGGCGCTGAACGACCTGGTGGCCGGCCGGGTGGATGTCACGCTGGGCGGCGTGCCGACCGTCATGCCCCTGGTGCGGCAGGACATGCTGCGGGCGCTCGCCGTCTCCAGCGCCGAGCGCGTCAGCAGCCTTCCGGATGTCCCGACGGTGGCGGAGAGCGTCTCCCCCGGCTTCAACGTGGTGCCCTGGTACGGCATTGCGGCGCCGGCCGGCACGCCCGCCGCCATCATCACGCGCATCAACCAGGAGGTGAATGCCAGCCTGAACAGCCCGGCCGTGAAGGAGCGGCTGGAACAGGAGGGCGCGGTGCCGGCGCCGATGACGCCGGAGCAGTTCGCCTCGCTGATCCGCTCCGAACTGGACCGCTGGGCCAGGCTGATCCACGCGGCGGGGGTGACGGCGAACTGAGGCGGCCCGCCCTGCCGGCCGGCAGGGCGCGGCGATGGCCTCGGCGGCGAAGGGAACCGGTACCTTCCTGATGGATGGCGCCATGGTGGACGCGCCCTTCGTTGAGCGCGACGGCATGCCATGCCGTCATGGCGGAGAAGGCAGCTCCGCCGCCTCGTCGGGCCGCAGGAGCGGATGCCGCGCCGTGTCGCGCACCCAGCCGCCGCCATAGCCGGGGATCAGCTCCATCTGCGGGTCGCCGGCGGCAGCCAGCAGGCGGGCCAGGCTGCCCGCGCCGCCGAAGGCGGTGGCCCGAACCTGCGGCCCAAGCCGCTCGTGCAGCCGCTTCCCCAGGGCCGGCAAATGGAGCGGGGCCGGCGCCCGGGCCAGTTCGGCGGCGACCTGCGCGAGGATGGCCTCGCGCATTGCGGCCGGGTCCGGCGCCTCTCCGTCGGGCGAGGCGGGTTCTTCCCAGCGTTCCGCCGCCGGGCCGTCCGGCGGCTCCGTCCCCTCGCCGGGCAGCCCGAGCGCCTCACGGATGAACTCCCCGGGGCCGACCACCTCGTCGGCGGCGGCGCGGTAGGCGTCGGCCGCGCTGCCGATGGAGACCACCATGGTCCGCCGGTCATGCGCGCGCAGGCGCTGCAGGATGGGCGTGAAGTCGGCGTCGCTGGAGAGGATCGCGAAGGTGTCGAAGCGGGTGGCGTGCTGCAGCGCATCGAGCACGTCCATCACCATGACGATGTCGGCGCTGGTCTTGCCGCCGCGGGTCAGGGGCGGACAGTCCGTCACCTGGAAGCCGGCGCGCACCAGGTTGTTGCGGAAGCTGCCGAAGAACACGCGCTCCCCGCTCTCCAGCAGCAGCGAGCCGCTGGGGTTCAGGTAGCAGCGCCGCACCAGCAGCCGGCAGGCGCCTTCCTCGGCCGGGGCCGCCGCCTGCCGCACCCGGCGCGCCACCCAGTCCAGCCAGCGGCCGGGTTCGAGGACGAAGGCCTCCGCCGCCTCGGGCGCCTGGGCGCAGAGGGCGCCGAAGACATTGTCGAAGTCGAGGAAGAGCGCGACCCGGCGTTCCAACTGCAGCGCCTCCTGTCCTGCGGGGGATCGATCCTACCGGCTGGGAAGCGCGAGCGCGAGCCTGCCCCGCGGATCACTCGACCTGCCGCTTCTCCAGCTTGCGCGCCAGGGTGCGCCGGTGCAGCCCGAGCCGCCGGGCGGATTCCGAGACGTTGAAGCCGGTCTCGGCCAGGGTCTGATGGATGCGCTCCCATTCCAGCGTCTTGATCGAGGTCGGACGCTGGCTGAGCGGCGTGTCCACGTCGCCCCCCGCCTTGCCGAAGGCGGCTTCGATGTCGTCGGTGTTGGAGGGCTTGGCCAGGTAGTGGCAGGCGCCCAGCTTGATGGCCTCGACGGCGGTGGCGATGCTGGCGAAGCCGGTCAGCACGACGATCAGCATCGCCGGGTCGTGCGCGTGCAGCACCTGCACGCAGGTGAGGCCGGAGGCGCCCTCCAGCTTCAGGTCCACCACGGCGTAGCGTGGCGTGCGCTCCCGCAGCTGTGCCTCCATCTCCTCCGGGCCCGCCGCGACCATCACCTCGTAGCCGCGCCGCTCGAAGGAGCGCCGCAGGCTCCGCGCCAGGCTGGCATCGTCCTCGACGATCAGCAGCAGGCGGTCATGCGGCATCGGCGCGCCTCCTCTCGATGGCGATGGAGCCCAGCGGCAGGGAGAGCGTCACCGTCGCGCCGCCTTCCGGCCGGTTGCGCGCCGCGACGCGGCCGCCGAGCTTGCGCACGACATTGACCACCAGGAACAGGCCGAGCCCGCGGCCCTGTCGGCCCTTGGTCGAACGGTAGGGATTGCCGAACTGCGCCAGCATCTCGGGCGCGAAGCCCATGCCGTTGTCGCGCACCTCCAGGGTCAGCATCTCGCCCTCGCGGGTGGCCGACAGGCCGATGCGCGAGGCGAAGGCTTCCTGCGCATTGTTGAACAGGTTGAACAGCACCTGCTTCAGCGCGGGGTCGGCGACGATCGGCACCGCGCCGCCGAGACGGCTCTCCAGGGAGAGGCGCGCGCGCGGGCGCCGGCTGTTCCACTCGTTCACCAGCCCTTCGAGGAAGGCGCCGAGAGTGGTCATCGCCGCTGCCTCGCTGCGCGCCTCGCCAGCCGAGAGCAGGATCCCGCTGATGATCTCCTTGCAGCGCTGCAGCTGGGTCTGCATCTCGTCGATCTCGTCCCGCAGGTCGGGCATGGCGCGGAGCGCCGGCATGCGCTTCCAGTCGCCCAGGATGACCGACATGGTTGCCAGCGGGGTGCCCAGCTCATGTGCCGCACCGGAGGCGAGCAGGCCCATGCGCACGATGTGCTCCTCCTCGACCGCCTGGCGGCGCAGATCGGCCAGCCGGGCATCGCGCGCGCGCAGGTTGCCGCTGATGCGGGTGACGAAGACCACCAGCAGCGCGGCATCCAGGATGAAGCAGACCAGCAGCCCCTGCAGGTGCAACCGGAAGGGATCGGCGCTCAGGGCGGAGGGCAGCGCCAGCGGCTGGTGCAGCAGCGACAGGCCGAGGAAGCAGAGCGTGGTGATGGCGGCCATGGCCCAGGCCCAGCGGATCTGCAGCAGCACCGCCGCCATGGTGACCTGCAGCAGATAGAGGGAGATGAAGGGGTTGGTCACGCCGCCGCTGAGATAGAGCTGCACGGTCAGCGCCGCCACGTCCAGCAGCAGCGCCAGGAACAGCTCGGCCTGGCGGACCGGGGCGCGCAGCCGCAGGCGGAGCAGGCTGGCCAGGTTCAGCAGCGCCAGCGCCACCACCACCACCGCCATCGGCCGCAGCGGCAGCTCGACCTCCAGTACGAGCTGTACGAAGCCGATGGTCAGCACCTGGCCGACCGCCGCCATCCAGCGCAGATGGATGAGCTGCAGCATGTTCTTGCTGCCCGTGGCATCGGGCGAGGGGAGGCCGGCGCGCGCGCCGGCGGACTGGGCAGACCCCTCTCCCGGCGACCCCCAGAGCGCGCCAAGCAGGCGCCACCAGCGGGCCGGGGGCGCCGTCTCCCTCACTGCCATCCATCCTCTCCAACCGCCCGGCCGGGCCTGCCTGCTCAGGAGCCACGGCTCCGCCGGGCACGCCATTCCTCGCGCACGGCATAGAAGGTGGTGCCGGCGAGCATCAGCGCCAAGGCATACCAGGTGAGCGCATACACCAGATGGTTGTTCGGGAAGGAAATGACGGTCAGTCCGCCGATTGGGAAGGCACGGGGGTCCGGTCCCGCTTCGGCATCGATGAAATAGGGCGCCACCTCGCCCAGCCCGCGGGCGGTGGCGATGGCGGCGACGTCGCGCGAGTACCAGCGCCCTTCCGCCGGCGCGTTGCTGCGGAGGAAGCCGCCGCCGGGCTCGCTCGGGCGCAGCAGGCCGGTCACGGTGAGGGCACCCGCGGGCGTGCCGCCGACGCGGCCGGTAGCCTCTTCCCGGTCTCCCGGAACGAAGCCGCGGTTGACCAGCACGGTGAAGCGGCGTTCGGTCTGCAGGGGGGTGAGCACCCAGTAGCCGGCGCCGAGGGCGGTGCTGGCCTGCACCAGGGTGTTGCTGTCCGGCAGATAGTGGCCGGTGGCCCGGACGTGGCGGTACTCGTCCCGCGCAGCGGAGACCTGTGGCCATTCCGCGGGCCCGGGAGGCGGCACCGGCGCCGCATGCACCCGGGCGTCCACCCGGGCGATCAGGTCGAGCTTCCAGGCGCGGCGCGCGACCTGCCAGTTGCCCAGCGCCACCAGGACGATGACGCCGAGCACCGCCAGCGCCCCGAGCAGGGCCAGGAGGCGCGGCGAGCGGGGCCGCCTTGCCTCTCCGGCCTCCGCTGCGGGGCGCGGCGCCGGCATTCTCAGGGGATGCCGCGCATGTCGTGGTGGGGCATGGGCATCATGTTGGCGTTGAGGTGGTACATCACCCAGAGCGATCCGCTGAGCGTGATCGCCACCACCACCAGCGTGAAGATCAGCGCCAGCATGGTCCAGCCGCCTTCCGACCGCGAGTTCATGTGCAGGAAGTAGACCATATGGACGACCACCTGCACCACCGCCAGCGCCATGACGGCGAAGGCGGTGACCTGCGGGTTCGCGAACACCTCGCCCATGACCAGCCAGAAGGGGATGGCGGTCAGGATGACGGCGAGGATGAAGCCGGTCAGGTAGCCCTTCAGAGTGCCATGGCCGGCGCCGTCATGATGCGCAGGGTCATGGCCATGATGCTGCGCCATCGTGTCGGGGCTCATTGCAGCACTCCCATCAGATAGACGAAGGAGAAGACGCCGATCCAGATGACGTCCAGGAAGTGCCAGAACAGGCTGAGGCACATCAGCCGCCGCTTGTTGTCCTCGCCCAGGCCGCGGTTCGCGACCTGCACCATCAGCGTGACCAGCCAGACCAGCCCGACCGTGACGTGCAGCCCATGGGTGCCGACCAGGGTGAAGAAGGAGGACAGGAAGGCGCTGCGCTGCGGCCCGGCCCCCTCGGCGATCAGGTGGGCAAACTCGTAGAGCTCGAAGTAGATGAAGGCGGCGCCGAACAGGCCGGTGACGGCCAGCCAGAGCAGCGTCATGCCCTTCCGGTTGCGCTCCATCTCCAGCATGGCGAAGCCATAGGTGATGGAGGAGAACAGCAGCATGGCGGTGTTGAGCGCCACCAGCGGCAGGTCGAACAGGTCGGCCCCGGAAGGCCCGGCCGCATAGCTGCGGCCGTACACTCCGTAGCAGGCGAAGAGCACGGCGAAGATGAGGCAGTCGCTCATCAGATAGATCCAGAAGCCCAGCATGGTGCTGGCCCCGGAATGCGCGTGCTCCTCCTCCGTCACGTAGAAGGCCACTTCCTCGGCGGGCGTGGCGGCGTGCAGGGTGGGTGCGGACATGGGCTTACTCCCCCGCCATCAGAGCCGTGCGGCTCTTCTCGGTACGGTCGACCACCTCGGCCGGGATGAAGAAGTCCCGGTGGTAGTTGAAGGTATGGCCGATGGAGATGACGATCATCGCCGCGAAGCTCAGTGCCGCCAGCCACCACATGTACCAGATCATGCCGAAGGCGAAGGCGATCGACAGGCCGGCCAGGATGATGCCGGTGCCGGTGTTCTTCGGCATGTGGATGGGGCGGAAGCCGTGCAGCGGGCGGGTGTAGCCGCGCTGCTTCATGTCCCACCAGGCGTCGTGGTCATGGATGACGGGCGTGAAGGCGAAATTGTAGACCGGCGGCGGCGAGGAGGTGGACCACTCCAGCGTGCGGCCGCCCCAGGGGTCGCCGGTCAGGTCGCGCAGCTGCTCGCGGCGCAGGAAGCTCACCACCAGCTGGATGAGGAAGCAGGCGATGCCGCAGGCGATCAGCACCGCACCGAAGGCGGCGATGACGAACCAGATCTGCAGCGAAGGGTCGTCGAAGTGATTGACGCGGCGGGTCACGCCCATCAGGCCCAGCACGTAGATTGGCATGAAGGCGACCCAGAAGCCGATCAGCCAGAACCAGAAGGACATCTTGCCCCAGAACGGGTCCAGCTTGAAGCCGAAGGCCTTGGGGAACCAGTAGCTGATGCCCGCGAACATGCCGAACACCACGCCGCCGATGATGACGTTGTGGAAGTGGGCGATCAGGAACAGGCTGTTGTGCAGCTGGAAGTCGGCCGGGGGCACCGCCAGCATGACACCGGTCATGCCGCCGATGACGAAGGTGACCATGAAGCCCACCGTCCACAGCATCGGCACCTCGTAGCGGATGCGGCCACGGAACATGGTGAACAGCCAGTTGAAGATCTTCGCACCCGTCGGGATCGAGATGATCATCGTCGTGATGCCGAAGAAGGAATTGACGCTGGCGCCCGAGCCCATGGTGAAGAAGTGGTGCAGCCACACGAGGTAGGACAGGATGGTGATCACCACCGTCGCATAGACCATCGAGGTGTAGCCGAAGAGGCGCTTGCTGCAGAAGGTGGAGACGACCTCCGAAAAGACGCCGAAGGCCGGCAGGATCAGGATGTAGACCTCCGGGTGGCCCCAGATCCAGATCAGGTTCACGTACATCATCGGGTTGCCGCCGAGATCGTTCGTGAAGAAGTTGGTCCCCACGTAGCGGTCGAGCGACAGCAGCACCAGCACGGCGGTCAGCACCGGGAAGGAGGCCACGATCAGCACGTTGGTGCAGAGCGAGGTCCAGGTGAAGACCGGCAGCTTCATCATGGTCATGCCCGGCGCCCGCATCTTGACGATGGTGGCGATCAGGTTGACGCCTGAGAGCAATGTCCCGATGCCGGCGACCTGCAAGGCCCAGATGTAGTAGTCCACCCCTACCCCTGGACTGCCCGCCAGGCCGGAGAGCGGCGGATAGGCCAGCCAGCCGGTCTGCGCGAACTCGCCCACGAAGAGCGACATCATGACGATGACCGCGCCCGAGACCGTCATCCAGAAGCTGAAATTGTTCAGGAAGGGGAAGGCGACGTCGCGCGCGCCGATCTGCAGCGGCACCACGAAGTTCATGAGTCCCGTCACCAGCGGCATGGCGACGAAGAAGATCATGATCACGCCATGGGCGGTGAAGATCTGGTCGTAGTGGTGCGGCGGCAGGTAGCCCTCGGAGCCGCCAAAGGCGATCGCCTGCTGGGCCCGCATCATCAGCGCGTCGGCGAAGCCACGCAGCAGCATGATCAGCGCCAGCACGATGTACATGATGCCGATGCGCTTGTGATCGACGCTGGTCAGCCACTCGCGCCACAGATACGGCCAGACGCGGAAATAGGTCATGGCGCCGAGCATCGCGGCGCCGCCCAGCGCCACCGCGATGAAGGTGATGACCAGGATCGGCTCGTGAAGCGGGAAGGATTCCCAGGAGAGCCGCCCGAAGACGAAGCTCCAGAAGTCCGGATTGCTGGACATGGCGTTACTCTGTCGTTCCAGGGGACGAGGGGCGCGGAGCGGGGTCCGTGCCGGTCGCTCCATAGGGCTGGTCGATCGTGCAGAAGGACAGCACGTAGCGGCGCTCGGCGCCGCGGGCGTCCTGGCCCGGGCGGCTGGCGGCGGCATACTGGACCCGCTCGCTCACCACGTTCACGGTGCCCGCCATGCCGGCGCCGCCCTGCGCGTCGATGCGCGCCATCTCGCTCATGCACATCTTCCCGGGCTCGACGCAGCGCTCGACGATGGCGCCGTACAGCTCGGGATCGATGCTGCCGAAGCGGCGCACCGGCTCCTTGGTACTCGGCTGCGCCAGCGCCAGGTACTCCTGCCGCCCGAGGCGCTCACCGGAGGCCTTCGCCTTGGCCACCCAGGCGTTGAAGTCGGTCTGGCTCAGGCCATGGAACTTGAAGTGCATGTCCGAGAAGCCGTGGCCGCTGTAATTGGCCGAGAGCCCTTGGTAGACGCCCGGCTCGTTGATCACCGCGTGCAGCTTCGTGACCATGCCGGGCATGGTGTAGACCTGGCCGGCCAGCGCGGGGATGGCGAAGGAGTTCATCATCGTCGAGGAGGTCAGGCGGAAGTTGATCGGTGCATCGACCGGCGCCGCCAGCTCGTTGACCGTCGCGATCCCCTGCTCGGGGTAGATGAACAGCCACTTCCAGTCGAGCGAGACGACCTCCACCTCCAGCGGCCGCACCTCGTCGCGCAGCGGCGTGTTGGCGTCGATGCGCGAGAGCGGCCGGTAGGGGTCGAGCAGGTGCGTACTGACCCAGGTCAGTGCGCCCAGCGCCACGATGATGGCAAGAGGTGCCGACCAGATGACGACTTCCAGGGCTGTCGAATGATTCCATTCCGGATCATACTTGGCCTTGGTGTTCGATGCCCGGTACCGCCAGGCGAAGAACAGGGTCAGCAGGATGACCGGTACAATGATGATCAGCATCAACACCGTCGAGTAGACGATCAGGTCGCGCTGCTGCGCGGCGATGTCGCCCGAGGGATTGAGGATGGTCATCTTGCAGCCGGAGAGAATGGCCGCGAGGGCCATCAGAGGCAGGATGCGCAGGATCTTGCAGGACATGCCGTTCAATCAGGGAGCCATGTTGCAGTGCGGCCGTACATAGGCGCGTGAGCGGCGGCCGGGGATTGGACACTTTGTCCTATCGCCAGCCTCGGCGGGGCTGTGCTACCTATGAGTGCTAAAAACCTGCGCCCGGATGGCCTTGGGCTTCAGGGCCGGGCCGCGGAGGGGGAGGCACGGTGCGGATCGGCCGGTGTGCCTGCAACCTCTGGCGGAGCGGCGACATTCAGCGGGTCGAAGGCTGGAGGACAGGGCTTGATCACGAGCAGCCACATTCAGGGATTGCCGAACTCGGCCGAGCTTGAGCGCGATGCGCGGCGGGCCAATGCCGACCATCACGCGGTCTCGCCCGGGGAGATCGCGATCGGGGTCGTGATCGGACGCATGTCCGAATTCTTCGACTTCTTCGTCTATGCCATCGCCTCGGTGCTGGTCTTTCCCCACTTCCTCTTCCCCAACACCGACGCGACCGTGGCGATGCTTTATTCCTTCGCCCTGTTCTCGCTCGCCTTCATCGCCCGGCCGCTCGGCTCCCCTCTCTTCATGGCCCTGGACCGCCGGCACGGCCGTGGCGTGAAGCTGACGGTCGCACTGTTTCTGCTCGGTGGCTCCACCGCGGCGATCAGCATGCTGCCCACCCCCGAGCAGTTTGGCGCCCTCACGATCGTGCTGCTCGGCCTCGCCCGCTTTGCGCAGGGCCTGGCGCTGGGCGGCGCCTGGGACGGGCTGGCCTCGCTGCTGGCGCTGAATGCCCCGCAGAACCGGCGGGGCTGGTATACCATGATGCCGCAACTCGGTGCCCCGCTCGGCTTCCTGCTCGCCGCCGGCCTCTTCGCCTTCCTGGTCTCCTCCCTGCCGGAGGCGGATTTCCAGAGCTGGGGCTGGCGCTATCCGTTCTTCGTCGCCTTCACCATCAACGTGGTGGCGCTGTTCGCACGGCTGCGGCTGGTGGCCACGCGGGAATTCGCCGCCCTGCTGGAGCGGGACGAGCTTCAGCCCGCCCGCATCTCCGACGTGGTGACCGTGAGTGGCCATAACCTTGTGATCGGCGCCTTCGTGCCGCTGGCCTGCTTCGCCCTGTTCCACCTCGTCACCGTCTTCCCCCTGGCCTGGATCGCGCTGCGCACCGACCGCGGGATCGCCGAGTTCCTGATGGTGCAGGCCGCCGGCGCCGCCATCATGCTGGTCACGGTCGTGCTGTCCGGCTGGATCGCCGACCGGATCGGCCGGCGACGGCTGCTCGCGGGGGGCGCGGTGCTGATCGGCGGCTTCGCGCTCATCGGTCCCTTCCTGCTGGGGCAGGACTCCTCGGGCCACACCAGCTTCGTGCTGCTTGGCTTCGCCCTGCTCGGCCTCTCCTTCGGCCAGGCGAGCGGCGCGGTGGCTTCCAACTTCGCCCGCCGCTTCCGCTACACCGGCGCGGCCCTGACCTCGGATATCGCCTGGCTGGTGGGAGCCGGCTTTGCGCCGCTGGTGGTGCTGGCCCTCTCGCAGTGGCTGGGGCTGGCGGCGGTCGGCGGCTATCTGCTCTCCGGCGTGGTCTGCACCCTGCTGGCGCTGGCGACCAATCGGCAGATGCAGATGGAGATCCGCGACCAGTAAGGCGTTGCGCCGGCCGGGATGCCCGGCCGGCCGGCGCTTCTGGGGCGCCTCACTCCTTCCGGGATCGTCCGAAGGAGGCGTTCAGCATCGTGGCCATCAACTCCTGCATCTGGGCGGGGGTCCAGGGTGCTCCGGGCGCCCAGGTCTTCAGCAGGGCCTCCGGCGACATGCGGGCCAGGGCGTCCAGCATCTGCTGTTCCACCTTCTGCATCACCGCGGCCTGCATCGGCTTCACATCCGGCAGGCCGAAGAAGCTGCGGGCCTCCTCCGGCGTGCAGTCGATCTCAATGTTGAACTTCACGGCCTGTTCCTCCTCCGGCGCCTATTTCTCCAGCACGTAGCGGCCGGGCGCATCCTCCAGGGGCGGATGCGCCGCGCTGCCCATCGGCGGGGGCGCGCCGCGCCGGCCGGAGCGTTCGGCCAGCCAGGCCGCCCAGTCCGGCCACCAGCTTCCGGCCTGCTGGGTGGCGGCCAGCCGCCACTCGCCGGCGGTCGCAGGCGGCGGCGCCGCGGGGTCGAGGGTCCAGTGGAAGCCCTTGCCGCCCGGCGGATTGATGATGCCGGCGATGTGGCCGCTGGAGGCCAGCACGAAACGCACCTTGCCTCCTACCAGCCGCGTGACGCGCCAGGCCGCGTCCCAGGGCACGATATGGTCCTTCTCCGCCCCCACCGCATAGAGGTCATTGCGGATGCGGCCCAGGTCGATCGCCTCGCCCTTCAGCTCGATCCGGCCGGGCATGATCAGGTTGTTCTCGCGGTAGGTGTTGCGGAGATACCAGCTATGCGCCGTCCGGGCCATGCGGGTGCCGTCGCTGTTCCAGTAGAGCAGGTCGAAGGCGGGGGGCTTCTCGCCCATCAGGTAGTTGTTGACGACATTGGCCCAGATCAGGTCGTTCGAGCGCAGCAGGTTGAACATGTTGGACATCTCGCGGCTGTCCAGATAGCCGCGTTCCATCATCTGGCGCTCGATCAGGTCGATGCTGCTGTCCTCCATGAACACCGCCGTGTCGCCCACCTTGGCGAAGTCCTGCAGCGAGACCATGAAGGTGGCGGCGTTGAAGCGCCTGTCCTTCTTCGCCGCCAGCCAAGCCAGCACCATGGCCAGCAGCGTGCCGCCGATGCAGTAGCCCATGACGTTCACCCGCGCGCTGCCGGTGATCTCGCGCGCCACGTCACAGGCCTCCAGCGGACCGAGATCCATGTAGTCCTCGATGGTGATCCCATCCATGGCGGCGTCCGGGTTCCGCCAGGAGATCATGAACACGGTGAAGCCCTGCTCGGTCAGGTAGCGCACCATGCTGTTCTTCGGCTGCAGGTCGAGGATGTAGTACTTGTTGATCCAGGGCGGGAGGATCAGCAGCGGCGTGGCATGCACGCTGTCGCCGGCCGGCGCGTACTGGATCAGCTCGATCAGCTTGTTGCGATGGACGACCTTGCCGGGCGAGAGGGCGAGGTTGTGGCCGGGCGCGAAGGCGGAGGCATCCACCATGCTCAGGCGGCCGGCCTGCAGGTCGTTCAGCAGGTTGCGGGCGCCGTCGGCGACGCTGGCGCCGCCGGTTTCCATCGCCCGGCGCAGCGCGGCCGGGTTGGAGATCAGCAGCAGGGAAGGGCTCATCGCATCCACGAACTGCCGCAGGTGGAAGGTGATGCGCTGCTGTTCGGCCGGCTCCATGTCCGCCGCCTCGCTCTGCCGGAGCAGCCAGTCCGAGGCCAGGAGATAGGCTTCCTTGAGCGTCCGGTAGGCCGGGTTGTTGTGCCATTCCGGCGCCGCGAAGCGCTTGTCGGTGCCCTGCGGGGCGGTGCTGGCGGCCTGGGCGCCCTCCAGCCAGCGCCGTCCGGCCTCGGCCCAGCTGTCGGCGGCGCTGCGCCAGAGGGCTGCGTTCAGCTCGATGGTGGAGGCCAGCGCCTTGCCCGGATCGCCGAGCGAACGCAGCCAGACGATGCGCAGCGCGCGGGTGATCTCGGCCCAGTCCACCGGGATCACCTGGCGGAGCGGGTTGGCGTTCCACATGCGGTCCACCGCGCGCAGCACCGGGTCCTGGCTCAGCAGCTTGGTCAGGTGCCGCATGCCGGTGGCGAGAAACTGCCCCGCCAGCTCATCCGCGGGCAGGGAGGGCCGGGATGCCTGCCCGCCGAGGCCTTCCGGCCGGCGCCCCATCGGCGCCATCCAGGCAGACCAGAGGCCAAGCATCGCATCGAGGCCGGGCGCCGCCGCGCCGGCCGGATGCCCGCCGCCGGCAGCCTTTGTCTTGCCTCCTGCGCCGCCCGCGGCCCGCGGTGCCTCCGCTTCTCGGCCTTTGTTCTCCGGCATGGCGTTCTCCCCGAGGCATGCGTTTCTCGTCCAGGCGGCGTTTCCTGCTCGGCCCGGCCGGAGTATGGAGCCGCGTTTCCGGCTTTTCCACGAAACTGCGCAGCACAGCGGGAACGCGCCGCCCTGACCGGCCCGGATCTGTAAGGAACGATCCCGGGCTTGGTTGCAGGAGGGGCGTGGCACGCGCGTGGAACAGGAGGGCATGACAGGGATGGATCGCCGCGGCCGGCCTCGGCGAAACCCGCGCTGGCTGGTGGCGTTCAGGCGGGCAGAGGGAAAGTGGACGCGAGGGCGCTGTCCGGCCAGGGTGGTGCGGGATTCGCCTGCCGTGACAGGCGGAACATGTCCTTCGCTCCGTTCGCGGTAGTCCCTCGGTCGGGCTGCCGTCAGTGCGGTTCATTCTTGCCAAGCCGGCAGCTTGGACGCAGGCTGCCCCCGCGCAGATGACGCGGGCAAGGGAAAGTCTCGGGAAGCAGTCCGCCCTTCGTGCGTGGGAAAATTTACCACATTTCCTGTGCCGACTGCGCGCAGGCTTTTGCTCCGGGATGCTTTGAGGTGGGGAACTCGGATCCCGGCTCTCCGAGGGGCTCGTAAATGCCAGCATGGGGGATGAGGATATGAAGACCCGAGATTTCCTGAACGGCGCGGCGCCAGGACTGGCCGAGGCTGAGGAATGCCCGCGCGAGCGCCCGAAGCCGCCCCGCGGCCTTGCCGCCTCCGCCCTTTGGAAGACCCGCCGGGCGCAGGCTGGAGCGGCGCCGCTGTGGTGCGAGGCCTGCCTCAACACCGGCGTGGTGGATTGCTACTGCGGCGGTGACCTGTGCGTCTGCGAGTGCTACGGCACCGCGCCCTGCCCGGCCTGCGGCGGCCTGCTAGCCTGGGCCGACGAGGCCGCTCCCGGACAGGCATGATCCGGGCCTGACACCTCCGCCGAGGCGCGCTGCCGGGAGGGCTCTGCAAATTCCGGCCTCTGCCCGGGATCAGCGCGGACCTCCCGGGCCGCCTCCCGGGCCGCCTCCAGGACCGCCTCCAGGACCGCCTCCCGGGCCGCCTCCCGGGCCGCCTCCAGGACCGCCTCCCGGGCCTCCTCCCGGGCTGCCTCCAGGACCGCCTCCCGGGCCGCCCCCCGGGCTGCCGCCAGCGCCAGCCGGTCCGCCGCCCGGGCCATTGCCTCCGCCGCCGAAGCCGCCCGGACCTCCGGCGGGGCCTTCATTCCTGCCGCCGGGCGGGGCTCCGGTGCCTCCCGGACCGCCGAAGGCGCCCGCAGGCTCGTCACGGCTGTGCGGCCCGCCGCCCGGCCCATTCCGCGGTGCTGCAGGCCGGTCCTGCATGGGAAAGCCAGCAGGAGGGCCAGGGGGAGGGGCGCCGAAAGGGCCTTTCGGAAGGCCGGGCGGTGTCGCCGCACCGGCCGCGCCACCATCGCCCTGGCGGTGCAGGTCCACGGCGATGAAGCTGCCGTCGGGCTGGCGCTGCAGATCCACCACGGCGTGCTCCAGCGGCGTGCCGGGCACCTGCAGCCCAGCCGCCAGCGGGGCCTGCAAGGCACCGAGCGCCAGTTGCCCGTCCTGGATGGAAACATAGGCCTCGACCACCAGCCGCTGCGCCGTGGCGAAGCGCAGCGCCGGATTGGCCCGCAACAGGTCCGGCTCCGCCTGTTCGACCTGGAGCGCGCCTCCGGCATAGGTGCCGCGCACCATGACAGGTCCGGCCCGCTGCGGAACGCCAGGGCGCGCCTGAAGGTGCAGGCCGCCCATGCGCCATTGCCCGTCCTCCACCACCGCCACGCCGTGGACCTGCACCGCGCCGGGCGGGCGCGGGCTGATCCGCGTCGCCACGATGGTGCCGTCCGGCCGGCGAAGACCGCTCACCGCCACCCACTCTCCCGGGGAAGGGAGGGATGCCGCGCCGGCGGCGCGGCCAGACAGCACCCGCTGTCCGGCGACGCGCAGCAGGTCGTCGGGCCCGATGGCCTCGACCGGGCCGGAGACCTCATGCCGCACCGAGACGTGGCGGGCCTGAAGCTGCCTCGCGGAGCCGGCTGCCTCGATGACCACCTGATCGCCGACATGCAGGCCGCTGCCGGCGGTGTCGTAGCGCACCTCCAGGCCATTGACGCAGATGCTGGCGAAGCCGGAGACAGTGCCGCTGATCCCCGTGCCGCCGATGCCGCGGTCCTGGTTGTCGTCCCCATCGCTGATCCCCGTGCCGCCGATGCCGCGATCGGCTTGCTGGCCAGGCGGAGCGGCCGGCGGGCCACCATCTGGGGCCGCCTTGCAGAAGGCGAGGGTGCCCTCCTCCATTGGCGGAGGGAAAGGAAGGGCCGGGGCGCAACCGCCCAGCAGGGCCAGCAGCAGGAGACGGATCCGGCGCATGGTCAGGGCGCTCCGGCCGCCGGCGGCTCGTCCTCGGCATAGAGATAGACGCCGAGATGGACCCGGCGGGTCTGGCTGCCGGGCGGGGCCTCGCCGGAGGCCTCCAGCGAGGCCAGGGCCTGCCGGTTCAGCTCGATCAGCATCTGCTGCGCCGCCGCGCGCCACTGCGCTTCCAGCCGCGCGGCGAGCTCGGGGGGCAGGCGATCATAGTGCAGGCCGCGTTCAAGATAAGGCGGCTGGGGATTCGCTATATTGGCGCTGGCCGCGGCCAGATGGTCGCGCAGGTTGCGGGTGAAATAATAGAGCTGCTCCTCGCTGCCCGGCCGCGGCAGGAAGGCGGCCTGCTTCAGCACCACCTGGCCTTCCGCGTCGAGCAGGACGAGGCCCTGGCTCAGCCAGTCGTCCAGCACGGCGCGTGGCCGAACATCCGTGGTGACCGAGGCGACCAGCGCCTCAAAGGAGGGAATGCCGGCCGGGGCGGTGCGGGGCAGCGGCCGGGGCTGGCCGGACGCGTCGGTGTATTGCGGCAGGCCGACCCAGCGCGCGATGGCCTGGCTGGTGACGGTCACCACCGCCGGGACCTCGGTCCGCGTCTCGCCCTGCTCGCGCAGCCGGCGGATCTCCTTGCGGTGGACGCCGGTGAGCAGGCTGATGCGGCTGTCACTCCGGACGCCTTCCCGCTCCAGGAACTCGGCGGCCAGCTGGACGTAGAGCGTGCGCAGCAGTTCTGCCAGGATCGGGAAAGTCACCCCGCTGCGGATCAGCAGCCACACGAGGGGGCGCAGCAGACGGGCGACGGGGCGGAGCAGGCCTTGCGGGGCGGGGGGCTGGGAGAGATCGTGCACCAGAATCCTGCGGCTGAAGGAGCGCTCATCCCTCCTAGCACAGGTGCCGCCCGCGCCGCCCAGGCCCGCAAGCGCCTGTGGGACAATTTACCGCGCGATCCGCCGCATGCCGGGCAGAGGGAAGAACCGGCCTCCTTCCTGATCCTGGCCGGTTTTGCGCCCCCGCCTGAGTGGGCGGGGGCGTTTGTCAGGCGAAGAGATAGTCGGTGGTGGCGAGGCTGGTGACGCCGTGGAGGGTGAGGTGGTCGGTGGAGCCATCGGCGGCGTGGATGGCGAAGAGGTTGCCCTGCTCGTGGGTGATGGTGG
>NZ_JASIRT010000028.1 GCF_030063475.1 Roseomonas sp. E05 | reverse complement strand
CTCGGGCGGCAACAGCGGCTCAATGACCAACCAGAGTTCATCTGAAATCAGGGGCTTCGCCATGCCCTTCAGATCGGCATAGCCCTACCGCTTTTCCAGGTTTTGAAAGGTGCTCTAAGAGGGGCGGCGCCGCAGCGCCTCAGGCATCCAGCCGCTGGATATGGATCTGCCCGGGAGGCAGCGCCCTCCGGGCGAGGTCCAGCAGGTGCTGGTGGTGGCTCAGCAGGATGACCTGCGTGGACCGGCTGAAAGCCAGCAAAGCGCGAAAGGCGGCGGCCGCGCGGCCGTCGTCGAAGCTTTGCAGGACGTCGTCGCCGAGGAAGGGCAGGGGGGCGCCCTGAGCGACATGGTCCTCGATCGCCACCAGCCGCAGCGCCAGGAAGAGCTGGTCGCGGGTGCCCTCGGACAGTTCGTCCACCAGCGTCTCCTCCCCCGGGAAGTCGCGCCGGCGGATCACCAGATGCGCCACGCTCTTATCATCCTCGCGGGACGTGACGGAAGGATAGGCGCCGTCGGTCAGGCGGGCGAAGACGGCGCCGATCCGCCGCAGCAGCCGGTCGTCACCGGCGTCCTGCACCTGGCCTAGCCCCGCTTCCAGCATGGCGCTGGCGGTGTGCAGCAGCAGGGCGTTCTCCAGGGTTTCGCCGATCTGGGCAATCGCCGCCTGCTGATCCTGCACGGCCTCCGTGAAGGCGCTTTCATCGCCCAGAGCCTTGAGGGCCTCATCCGCGCGCGCGGCGGCGGCGGCGGCCTCCTGGGCCTCTGCCTGTTGCGTGACCTGGGCCTCGCGCGCCTGCGCCAGTTCGGCCTCCATCGCTTCCGGAGTGACGGCGGTGGCCTCCTGACGCAACGCGTCGAAAGAAAGGCCGTCCCCGGCGGCAAGCGCCTCCTGCAGCGCCTGGGTGCGCAGGGCTTCCTGGCGCTCGCGCTCGGCGCTGAGCGCGATCCGGGCCTCCGCGGCCTCGGCCGAATCCGCGCCGGCGGCGGCTATGGCGGCCCGCAGCTCGGTCTCGGCGGCTTCCGCTTTCCGCAGCGCGGCCGCCAGGGCCTCGGCCGCCTCGTCCTGCTGCCGCTCCAGCAGGGTCAGACGCTCGGCCGCCCCACGCCCGGCCTGCAGGCGCTGGTCGAGGATACGCGCCGTGGCGACCGGGTCGGCCGGCGCCGCCATGCCAAGCTCCTGAGCGAGGGTGCGGCAGGTTTCGGTGAAGGCGGCGAGCTCCGCCTCAATGCCGGTGATCCGCCCCGCCAGTCTGTGCGCCTCGCGCAGCAGGGGACCGAGTTCCTCCATCAGCCGGAGGGCCTCGGCGCAATCCTCCGGGTGTTCATCGGGGCTGCGGCCGAGTTCGGCCAGGGTGGCCTGCCATTCGCGGCGCCAGCCGGCCATCTGGTCCTGCGCCGCCGAGAGGTCGCGCCGGGCGGCGGCGAGGCCATCCCGTGCGGCCTCGCGCTGGGCCTGCAGCCGGGCACGGTCGCTCTCAGCGCGGCGCGCCTCCCGCTGCCGCGCCTCGGCTTCGGCCAGCAGGGTGCGCAGGTCCGGCGGCGCGGCACCTTCGGGGCAGGCGAGGGCCTGCGTCAGGCGGCGGAGATCGGCAGCCTGCCGGGCCGCAATCTCCCGCTCGGCGGCCTGGGCCATGGCGAGATCGGCCGCCTCCTCCAGCGCCGCCTCACGCTTCAGCAGAAGCTGCTCCAGCTCGGCCAGCCCCGTTGCGGGGGGGAGGGTCAGCGGCTGTAGCAGGGCGGCCCATTCCGCATCGGCCATTTCGGCCTGCCGGCGTGCGGCTGCCTCCCTCTCCCGGATGGCTGCCAGAACCTCCTCCTGCTGCGCGATGGCGCGATCCAGCCGCTCAGCCGCACTGACCCGCTCGGCCTCCGCGTTGCGCAGATCCGCGATGCGGTCTGCCTCTGCCACCGCCGCGACATAGGCAAGGGGCAAGGGCTCGTCGCCGCTGAAGGCCTGCTCGGCCGTCGGATCCGGTGCCTCGCCCCCGAAGGCGCGGCGATAGACCAGCGTCCAGCCCGCGTTGCGTCGGGCACGGGCGGCGGCCAACGCAGCAGCGTCAGGCAAAGGGCCTTCGCGGCTCAGCCCTTCGCGCTCCTGGCGGCTGGCGGAGAGGGCCGCCTCCTGCCGTTCCAGCGCCGCCGCCTGCTCCTGCTGGGCTGCGCGGGCGGCTTCCCGCCATGCGGCCTGCTGGCGCAGCAGGAGGGGCTGAGGCGCCTCCAGGGCGCGCAGAACGGCAAGGTCACGCCAGGCGGCCGGAAGTCTCGCGAGAGTGGCCTCCAGCCGCGCGGCGGCCTGCGCGGAGATGCGAGCCGCCGCGCCGACGACTTTCTCGGGGTCACCCTCGGCGGTGATGGCGCCAACCAGGACCGCCAGGGCCTCCGCATCGCGTGGCGGTGGCAGCATCGCCAGGGCTGCTTCCGCCTTGCACAGCGCTGTTTCCTGCTCGGTGATGGCGCGGGGGAGATCGGCGAGCATTCCGGCATGGCGGGCATGGCCGCGCACCAGCCGCTGGGCCCGGGCAAGCAGGGAGGAAGGCGGCACCGCCTCGGCTGCGCGGGAGGCCGGCCATCCCAGCCCCAGCGCCCGCAGCAGGGCCTCGATCTGTGCGTGCTGGCCGCGCAGCTCGGCTTCCAGCGCTGGCAGGTCCCGGCGTGCCTTCTCGGCCGCGCCGGCTGCTTCCAGCAGGGCGGCGATGCGGTCCGCCCGTGCCAGCACGGCCTTGTCGGGGGTGATGGCGGCGGCCTGCGCGGCGAGTTCGGCATGCCGGTGGCGCAGCGCCTCTCCTGCGTCCTTCGCCTGGGCCGCCGCCTGGCGGGCCTGGGGCAGGCGCTCCCGCAGCCCGGTGGGGAGATGCGGAGCATCGGCATGGGCGGACAGCCAGTTCGCCGCCGTGTCATGCCGCGCCAGCAGCGGGCGCAGGCGCCGCACGCGCTCCAGCCGGTGCAGCGACCGCACAGCCTCCGTGGCCGCGCGGCTGGCGGCCTCTCGGCGCTCCCGCGCGGCAGCCAGGGCGCGCTCGTGCTCCAGCCAGCGCTCCGGCCGGACCAGCCGTTCCCTCAGGGTGCGGCGGCTTCCGGCAAGCCGTTCCAGAGCGGCATAGAAGGGGCGCTGCGCCGACTTGCGCGCGGGGGCAAGCTGGTCGCGCGCCGCCTCCAGCTCCTGGCGCAGCGCCTGGGCCGGCCGCAGCCCCCCCGCCGCCTCCAGCAGCGCCTCGGCCAGCGCACCCCCGGAGGCGAGCAGGCCCTGGCCGCCGGCGCGCAGGCGCTCCGTGTCCAGCGCGAAGAGCCGCTCCAGCAGGGCGCGGTCCGTGCCGCCCAGCAGGCGGGTCAGGACAGCGGGTTCCAGGGGAGTGTCGTCAGCGTTCAGGAGGGTGCTGCCACGGCCTTTGCGGCGGGTGAGGCTGAAGGGTGCCCCATCCGGCAACACGCCCTCAGCGCTGATCTGCATCCCCGCATAGCCGTGCCGGAAGCCCATGGGCGTCTGCGCACCGATGCCGAAGAGCAGGTCGCCGAAGGCACCGCGCAGCACCGACTTGCCCGCGCCGTTGGGCGCCAGCACCAGGTTCAGCCGCCCTGGCGCGGGGTCGAACTGCAGGGTGGTGTCCTGGAAGTTGCCGTAGTGGCGAAGGCTCAGCCGGGTCAGGCGCATCGGGTCAGTCCTGGGACAGGCGGCTGAGCAGGAGCTGCCGCGCGCGCTGCAGCAGCTCGGCCGGCAGATGGCCCTCGGCGGCCAGCACGGCAGGGTGCTCCGCCCCCAGTGCCTCGCGGAGACCGCCGGCGCGGTCCAGCAGGGCGGCGGCATAGCTCTGCACGGCGGTGGTCAGCGCCGTGCTCTCCGCGCCGCCGGACAGCGCCTCGATGGCGCCGAGCAACCGGCCGACGGCATCGCCCTCCGGCCGCGGGATGGCGGAGCCGGAGGGGGGATGCGTTCCGATGCGCACCGCCTCGATCCAGAAGGCGTCCTCCTCCGCCACTTCCAGCCCGGCGGCGCGCACCCGCTCGCGCGTGCCGAGCGGGTCGCGCGCCAGGGCGGCATGGGCGGCGCAGTCGCCCTCCAGCGCCAGGCGCAGCGCCAGCAGGCGGCCCCCCACGTCGCCGAGGGCCGTGCCGAGGGCATGGCGCACGCGGCTCAGCACCTGCTCCAGGTCGGCGGCACCGCTGCAATCCACCGCGAGGCGCTGCCAGCGCACCGTGTCGAGCGCGCGGTGCGCCACCTCCGCGACGCGGCCGTCGCGCACCGTGACCAGCGTGGCGCCCTTCGCGCCGGGCTCGTTGACATGGCGGCCCTGGAGGTTGCCGGGAAAGACGATCCAGGGATCGCGCAGCAGCTCCTCGCGCGTGTGGATATGGCCCAGCGCCCAATAGTCGTAGCCATGGCCGGCCAGCTGCTCGACCGTGCAGGGCGCGTAGCCGGCATGGCCAGGGCGGCCGGTGGCCGCGGTGTGCAGCAGGCCGAGATTGAACAGGCCGGGGAGCGGCACGGGGTAGTCGCGCGCAAGGTTCTCCTGCACGTCGCGCGTGGCGAAGCTCTGGCCGTGCACGGCGACGCCGATCTCCGGCAGCCGCAGGGTCTGCGGTGCGCGGGCGGAGAGCAGGGTGGCGCCCTCCGGCAGGCGCAGGTTGCGCGTCAGGACGCTTTCGGCATCGTGATTGCCGCGGATCGCGATCACCCGGACACCCGCCCGCGTCAGCCGGGCCAGGGCAGCGACCAGCGCCTGCCCGGTGCGGAAGTCCTGCCAGTCGCCGTCATAGAGGTCGCCGGCGATCACCACGAAATCCACCGCCTCGGCAATGGCGAGGTCAACCAGGTTGGCGAGCGCCTCCCGGCTGGCCCGGCGGATGCGCCGGGCCGGCGCGTCCAGATCGGCATCAAGGCCGCGCAGGGGACTGTCGAGATGCAGATCGGCGGCGTGAAGAAAGCGGAAGCTGGTCACGGGGAATCCGGCAGAAAAGGTAAGATCTCAAAGGGGAGGGATGCGGCAGGAAGGGGGCGAAGGCAAGTCAAGGGAAGCAAGGCTGGGGAAATGAATTCCCCCTCCCCACCGTCTTTTACTCGACAGCGAACCCAAAATCTTCGTTCGGGCAAAGGCGCAGGGCACCCGCGAGGCGCTCGCCGCATCGGCCGGGATGCGGGGAGAGCAGCACGCAAACCGGCTTTCCCGGCAGGAGCGGGGGCTCTGGCTGGCGGCTGGAGTGCTGCTGTGCCTGGCATGATGCGCCCCGCCTCCCTGGCTGTGCGGCGGCGGCGCCTGCCGGCAGGAAACCCGCCCAGCCGAGCCGGGTTCCTGATGGGGTGCCGGGCGGGACCGCCGGCGGGGCAACCCGCAGCCGGCGGCCGTTCAGGCGGAGCGAGACCGCAGGGAGGCCACACAGCATGTCCGACACCCTCTGGTGGCAGCACGGCATCGTCTATCAGATCTATCCGCGCTCCTTCCAGGACAGCAACGGCGACGGCATCGGCGATCTGGAGGGCATCCGCCGGCGGCTCGACCATCTCCTCTGGCTGGGCGTGGAGGCGCTCTGGATCTCGCCGATCTACCCTTCGCCGATGGCGGATTTCGGCTATGACATCGCGGATTACTGCGGCATCAGCCCGATCTTCGGCACGCTGGAGGACTTCGACCGGCTGCTGGCCGAGGCGCATGGGCGCGGGCTGAAGGTGATCCTGGACTTCGTGCCCAACCACACCTCGGACCAGCATCCGTGGTTCCGCGAAAGCCGCGCCTCGCGCGACAACCCGAAGCGCGACTGGTACCTCTGGCGCGATCCGGCGCCGGATGGCGGGCCGCCGAACAACTGGCTGGCCAATTTCGGCGGCAGCGGCTGGACGTTCGACGAGGCCACCGGCCAGTACTACTACCACGCCTTCCTGAAGGAGCAGCCCGACCTCAACTGGCGCAACCCGGAGGTCCGCCGCGCCATGCTGGACGTGCTGCGCTTCTGGCTCGACCGCGGCGTGGACGGCTTCCGGGTGGACGTGATCTGGCTGCTGATCAAGGACGAGCAGTTCCGCGACAATCCGCCGAACCCGGCCTGGCAGCCGCACCAGGCCGGCATCGACCGGCTGCTGCAGCGCTACTCCGCCGACCGGCCGGAGATTCATGACGTGGTCGCGGAGATGCGCGGCGTTCTCGACACCTACCCCGAGCGCGTGCTGATCGGCGAGATCTACCTGCCGCTGGAGCGGCTGGTTGCCTATTACGGGCGCGACATGCGGGGCGCGCACCTGCCCTTCAACTTTCAGCTCGTCTTCGCCGCCTGGAGCGCGCGGGAGATCGCGCGCATCGTGGCGGAGTACGAGGCGGCGCTGCCGGAGGGCGGCTGGCCGAACTGGGTGCTCTCCAACCACGACCAGAAGCGCATCGCCACCCGTGTCGGCGCGGCGGGCGCGCGGCTGGCGGCGATGCTGCTGCTGACGCTGCGCGGCACGCCCACGCTCTACTACGGCGACGAACTCGGGCTGGAGAACGTGCCGATCCCCCCCGACCGCGTGCAGGACCCCTGGGAGAAGAACGAGCCCGGGCTCGGCTTCGGGCGCGACCCCGCGCGCACGCCGATGCCCTGGGACGCCTCGGCCAAAGCCGGCTTCACCACCGGGAAGCCCTGGCTGCCGATCAACCCGGACCACGCCACGCGCAACGTCGCGGTGCTGGCGGGGGATGATCGCTCCATTCTCACGCTCTACCGGCGGCTCGTCGCATTGCGGCAGGCGCGGCGGGCATTGAGCGTCGGGCGCTACGAGAAGGCCCATGTGGAGGGCGATGTCTTCGCCTTCCGGCGGCATGCCGAAGGCGAGGCGCCGCTGCTGGTGGCGCTGAACTTCGGCAAGGCACCGCAGCGTGTGGCCATGCCGGAAGGGGCGCGGCTGCTCGTCTCGACCGGGCTCGACCGGGGCGAGGGACTCTTTGACGGCCTGCTCGGGCCGGAAGAGGGCGTGATCGTGGAACTGGCGTAGAAGGCCGGAGGGAAGGAATTCCCCCCGAACCCCCCATCTTTTTTCTGTCCGGGCAAAAAAACTCGAAGAAAGAAGATGGGGGTCTGGGGGAATTCCTTCCCCCAGGCTTTTTTACAGGCTGCCCGCCAGCGCTGCCGCCATCCGTCGCGCGAATTCGGCGGGTTCGCGCGGCACGTCGCCATCCTGCACGCGCGCCAGGTCGAGCAGCGTGCCGGCGGCATCCTTTATGTCAGCCCCGGATTCCGCCAGCGCGGCGAGGCGCCGCACCAGGGGGTGGCGCGGATTGACCTCCAGCACCGGGTGCTCGCCGCCAACCGGGCGGCCGGCGCGGCGCAGCAGGCGCTGCAGGGCGAGATCCGGTCCGTTGGCGGGAGCGGCCAGCACGGCGGCGCTGTCCACCAGCCGCTCGGTGGCGCGGACCTCGGAGATGTCGGCCTCCAGCGCCGCCTTCAGCAGCGGCAGCAGGCGCGTGACGTCGGCCGGTGCCTCGCCCTCCGGCGGGGCGGTGCCGAGGCCGGAGAGGTCGATACTGCCCTGGGTGATGCTGCGGATCGGCTTGCCCTCGAACTCGGCGAGCCGCTCGGGCCAGAAGGCGTCCATCTGGTCGGCCAGCAACAGGACCTCGACGCCGCGGGCGCGGAAGCCTTCGAGCTGGGTGGACTTGGACAGCGCCTCCAGGTTGTCGCCGACCAGGATGTAGATGGCCGGCTGGCCCTCCGGCATGCGGGCGACGTAGTCCGGCAGGGAGGTCCAGCCCTCCACGGCGGAGGAGCGGAAGCGCAGGAGCGGCGCGATCTCCTTGCGGTGCTCGGAATCCTCCCAGATGCCCTCCTTCAGCATCGGGCCGAAGTTCTGCCAGAAGGTGGCGTAGGCCTCGGCATCCTTGGCGCGGCTCTTCAGCTCGGAGAGCACGCGGCCGGTGACGGCGCGGCGGATGCGCGCCAGCACCGGCGTCGCCTGCAGCATCTCGCGCGAGACGTTGAGCGGCAGGTCCTCGCTGTCCACCACGCCCTGCACGAAGCGCAGCCAGGGCGGCAGCAGCTCCGCCTCGTCGGTGATGAACATGCGGCGGACATGCAGGCGCAGCCGGCTCTTGCGCTCGCCCTCGAAAGCCTCGAAGGGCTTCATGCCGGGGATGAAGAGCAGCGCGGTGAACTCGGTGGTGCCCTCGGCGCGCCAGTGCAGGGTGGACCAGGGCTCGTCGAAATAGTGGCCGAGATGGCGGTAGAAGGCGGTGTAGCTCTCGGCGTTGACCTCGGCCTTCGGCTTGCGCCAGAGCGCCGTGCCCTCGTTCGCCGGGGTGTCCTTGCCGTCCTCGGCGATGGTGATGGGGACGGTGATGTGGTCCGCCCACTTGCGGATGATGGCGTGCAGCCGGAAGGGCTCCAGGAACTCCTCGGCATCGGCGCGGATGTGCAGGACGATGTCGGTGCCCGGTGCCTCGCGCGTGGCGGGGGCGAGGGTGAAGGCGCCCTGGCCCTCGGACTCCCAGCGCCAGGCCACATCGCCGCCGGCGCGGCGGGAGACCACCTCGACGCGCTCGGCGACGATGAAGGCGGAGTAGAAGCCGACGCCGAACTGGCCGATCAGGCTCGGCCGGTCGCTCGCCTTGCTCTCGGCCAGGGCCTGGCTGAAGGCGCGCGTGCCGGAGCGGGCGATGGTGCCGAGATTGCGCGCCAGCTCCTCCTTGTCCATGCCGATGCCGGGATCGGCGATGGTGAGGGTGCGGCCGGGCTTGTCGGGGATGATGCGGACGGCGGCATCGGCGGGCAAAGCGGGGATCGGCTGCGTCAGGGCTTCGAAGCGCCGGCGATCCACCGCATCGGCGGCATTGGCCACCAGCTCGCGCAGGAAGATCTCGCGGTCGGAGTAGAGCGCGTGGACCACCAGGTCCAGCAGGCGTCCGACCTCAGCGCCGAACTCGTGGCGCTCAACGGTTTCACTCACGGTCGCCCTCCAAGGCTCGAAAGCAGTTCCGCGGGCGATATGCAAAGCATGGCCGCCGCTTTCAAGCGGGCGGCGCCCCACCGGCGCCGAACCGCTGCCGCAGCATCTGCGCGAAGGCGGCGGCGACGTTGGAAAGCGGCGCCCGGCTGGGGACGAGCAGCAGCAGATCCTCCACCAGCGCGGGCTCGAAGGGCCGCAGGACCAGGCGGTGCCGCAGGTTCGCCTCGGCGCTGAGCCGGTCCAGCACGCAGAGCCCGACCCCCTGCGCCACCAGGCCGCAGGCCGTGCTGGCCAGCGCCGTGTCCACCTGGATGCGGGGCACCGCGCCGTGCTCCTGCAGCAGCGCGTCCAGCCGCACGCGCAGGCGGTTGACGGCGGCCAGGGCGACAAAGGGCTCGCCATGCAGGTCGGCCGGGCGCACCACGCACCGCCGCGCCAGCGGGTGGCCGGGCGGGATGACGCAGACCGCCTCGGTCGTGCAGAGCCGCTCCCGCCGCACGCCCGGCGTCGGCGTCTCGAACTGCGCCACGCCGAGATCGGCGCGGCCGGTGGCCACCGCCTGGGCGACGCCGGGGCTGTCCATCGTCTGCAGCGAGAGGGACAGGCCGGGATGGCGGCGCAGGAAGGCGGCAGCCAAGCCGGGCAGGTGCTCGCTGCTCATCGCATGGTTGGCGGCGGCGACCAGGTGGCCCTGCCGCATCGCGTGCAGGTCGCGGGCGAAGCGCGTCAGGTGGTCGAGGCCGACGAAGGCGCGCCGCACCTCGGCATAAAGCGCCTGCGCCTCGGGGGTGGGCAGCCGCCGCTGGCGCTCGCGCAGGAAGACACGGAAGCCGAGCTCACGCTCGAGCTGCGCCAGGACCTTGCTGACGGCCGGCTGGGTCACATGCAGGCGCTCGGCCGCCGCGGTGACCGTGCCGGCCTCCATCACCGCGCGGAAGACCTCGCACTGACGCAGGTTCATCGCCGGGCTATCCATAACCTTAGGGAATGAAGCCGGGAGAATAAGTGCTTTGACGGCCTTGTCACGCCCTGCCACCGTTTCGCCCGGGACAGGAACCCCCGCCGCGCGGCGTCACCACCAGCAAGGTCGGGATGCCATGAGATCACCTCGCACTGTGTCCTATGCCGCCGCCCCCGGCGCAGCATGGCGGGCCTGAGGATGGCCGCTCCTCGCTTCATGCGGCTCGGGCTGAACATCGTCGCCAACGGCGCGCATGCCGCCGGCTGGCGCATGCCGCAGGCCCTGACCGACGCCTGCACGGACATCCGGCTGTGGATGCGGATGGCGCAGGCGGCCGAGCGCGCGCGCTTCAACTTCATGTTCTGGGCCGACGGCATCGCCGTGCGCCACTCGGCCAGGAGCGATGAGGAACTCTCCTACAACGCGCGCATCGACGTCTTCGAGCCGCTGACGCTGATCGGCGCGCTGGCCGCCGTGACGGAGCGGCTGGGCTTCGTCGCCAGCGCCTCGACGACCTTCAACGAGCCCTACCACATCGCCCGCAAGTTCGCCTCGCTCGACTACGTCACGCGCGGGCGGGTGGCGTGGAACGTCGTCACCTCCTGGAGCGAGCAGGAGGCGCACAATTTCGGCGCCGACCGCCTGCTGGAGCACGACAGCCGCTACGAGCGGGCGGAGGAGTTCGTCGACGTCGTCTTCGGGCTGTGGGACAGCTGGGAGGATGACGCCTTCATCCGCGACAAGGCGAGCGGCCACTATTTCGACCCGGCGAAGCTGCACACGCTGAACCATCGCGGGCGGCACTTCACGGTGAAGGGGCCGCTGAACGTCGCGCGGCCGATCCAGGGCTATCCGGTGATCGCCCAGGCCGGCTCCTCCGGCCCGGGGCAGAACCTGGGCTCGCGCATCGCCGACCTGATCTACACCGCGCAGAAGACGCGCGAGAGCGCCAGCGCCTTCTATGCCAGCGTGAAGGCGCATGCCGCAGCCGCCGGGCGGGACGCGGAGCAGATGCTGGTGATGCCGGGCATCCTGCCCATTCTCGGCCGCACCCGGCAGGAGGCGCAGGACCGCTTCGACCAGCTGCAGGAGCGGGTGCATCCCTGCCTCGGCCTGCCGATGCTGGCGGAGACCTATGGCGATCTTTCCGGCCTTGATCCGGACGGGCCGCTGCCGGCGCCGCTGGCGGGCAGCAACGCGCTGAAGAGCGCGCATGAGGCGCTGATCCGCCTCGGCCGGCAGCCCGGCATGACCATCCGCAGGCTCTACCAGATCCAGGCCGGTGCCTCCGGGCACAACATCGCCGTCGGCACGCCTTCTGACGTCGCCGACCTGATGCAGGAATGGTTCGAGAACGGCTGCTGCGACGGCTGGAACATCATGCCCGCCTTCCTGCCCGAGCCGGCCCTCGAGGCTTTCGAATGGCTGGTGCCCGAGTTGCAGCGCCGTGGCCTGGCCCGCACCGAATACGGGGGCGACGGCACGCTGCGGGGCAGCCTGGGCCTGCCAAGGCCGCCCTTCCGCAGCCGCGGCGCCCTGGCCGCCCAACCACACGGAACGTGATGGAGGCGCCGGTGCGGGTGCTGCGGATGCGGGCGGAGCAGGCGCGGAGGCGGAGGATGCCGCTGCCCGATCGCCTCGGCCTGCGGCCAGGCACGGACGGCATCCGGCGCCGCGAGGCGGGAGCCCCTCTCGTGACATAAGCGCCGCTAATGGCCTCCTCTTGGGAAAGCTGATTTGCCTTCCGCGTCGCGGCTCATGATAGGCTCTCCCCGCCGACAGGCCGCCCGCAGAAGGATGGCCCGGCACCGCCAGGCAGCACGGCCTTCCGCAGGAGGACCGTGACGGATGACCCGGATGAGCACCCTGACACGCGCGATGGCGGTTTGCCTGGCCCTCGCGGCGGCGCCCTGTGGCCGCGCGCTGGCCCAGATGCCCGAAAGCCTGCCGGCGGGCCCGTCGGTGCGCATCTCGGCGGTCACGCAGCCGCTGCCCACCCAGCCGCAATTCACCCGGGTGGACATCCCCTACCTGCGCGAGGCCGTGCCGGAGCGCTCCAAGGGCCGCATCTCCGTGCAGCTCTCCACCCATGCCGAGCGCAACCTCAGCGGCACCGAGATCGTGCGGCTGGTGCGCTCGGGGCAGGTGGATATCGGCGCGGGCACGCTTTCGACGCTCTCCGGCGACGTGCCGCTGCTGGACGGCATCGACCTGGCGGGGTTGAGCCCGGACATCGAGCAGGCGAAGACGATCGCCGACGCCATCCTCCCCGCCGCCAACAAGGACCTGGAGCGGTTCGGGGTGAAGCTGCTGAACATCTTCCCCTTCCCGGCCCAGGTGCTGTTCTGCCGCCAGCCCTTCGCCAGCCTCGCCGACCTCAAGGGGCTCAAGATCCGCACCTTCGGCAATTCGCTGAACGACTTCGTCGCCACGATCGGCGCCCAGCCGATCAGCATCGGCTTCCCCGAGGTCTACAGCGCGCTGGAGCGCGGCGTGGCCGACTGCGCCATCACCGGCACCGGCAGCGGTGCCTCGGCGCGCTGGCCGGAGGTCTCCACCCACATCTCCGACCTGCCGCTCTCCTGGGCGCTGGCGGGCTACATGGTGAACCTGGCCTGGTGGAACCGCCTGGACCCGCAGGTGCGCAGCTTCCTCGAAGGCACCTTCGCCGAGATGAACGACAAGCTGTGGGAACTCGGGCGGCAGGCCACCGAGGACGGCATCGCCTGCAATATCGGCGAGGCCGGGAGCTGCAAGCTGCACCCGCTGGCGGCGCGGCCGATGACGCTGGTGAAGGCCGCCCCGGCCGACCACGAGCTCCTGCGCAAGAGCTTCCGCGCGGTGGTGCTGCCCAACTGGGTGAAGCGCTGCGGCGCGCGCTGCGGGGAGATCTACAACACGGTGATCGCGCCGGTCAGCGGGGTGGAGTACAGCCCGTGAGGCGCAGGGTGCCGGCGGCCCTGGCGGCGGCGCGCGGCGCCTCGCGGGCGCTTGCGGTCCTGTCCACGCTGATGGCCTATGTCGCCGGCTGGAACTACATCCTCTGCGCCGCCTTCATCACCTTCGACATCCTGGCGCGCAGCTTCTTCGGCTTCTCCAGCACCGCGACGGTGGAGGTGACCAGCTACATGCTGGCCGGCGGCATCGCCTGGTCGCTCGGGCACACGCTGGTCCGCCGCGCGCATATCCGCGTCGATGTCATGGTGAACCGCATGCCGCTGCGCCTGCGCGCCGGCATGCATCTCGTCGCGCTGCTGCTGCTGGACGTCTTCGCCGCGATCTGCGCTCTCGCCGGCTGGCAGGTGGTGGAGGAAAGCCTGCTGTTCAACGCGCATGACAATTCCGGCCTGCACCTGCCGCTGGTGCTGCCGCAGGGCATCTGGACCTTCGGCCTCGCCGCCTTCTGCCTGATGGTCACGCTGCAACTGGCCGAGGGCGTGCTGGCGTTCGCCCTGGTGGGGCCGGAGGAGGTCGAGCGCATGCTCGGCTCGCGCACCGCCGATGACGAGACGCGCGAGGCGCTGGAGGCCGCCGCCATGGGCCGCGTCAACGCGCTGCAGGAGGGCGCCGCCCGATGATCGCCATCGCCGTCCTCCTCATCATGCTGGCGGTGGCGCTGTTCAGCGCGGCCGCCGGCGGCGGCGACATCCCGCTGCCTGAGATCCTCGGATTGACCGCGGTCTTCGCCGTCTTCTTCGGCGCCGGGGTGTACATCGCCGCGGTGCTCGGCATCCTCGGCATGCTGGTCGGGCTGGTCTTCTCCGACCGCCCCTGGTGGGGCTTCGTCGGCCAGACGCTCTGGGCGCCGTCCAGCAACTTCGTGCTGGTCGCCGTGCCGCTGTTCATCCTGATGGGGGAGATCCTGCTGCGCGCCGGCCTCTCGGACCGGCTCTACCGGGCGCTGAACATCTGGCTGAACCGGCTGCCGGGCGGGCTGCTGCACACCAACATCGCGGCCTGCGCGGTGTTCTCGGCGATCTCCGGCTCCTCCGTCGCCACGGCGGCGACCATCGGCTCCGTGGCGCTGCCCTATTTCAAGGGCTCGCACTACGACAACCGCATGGTGCTCGGCTCGCTCGCCGCCGGCGGCGCGCTGGGCAGCCTGATCCCGCCCGGCATCACCTTCATCGTCTATGGGCTGATCACCGAGACCTCGGTCGGGCAGCTCTATGTCGCCGCGCTGCTGCCCAGCCTGCTGGTCACCGGCCTTTGCATGCTGGTGATCGTGGCGCATGGGCTGCGGCGCCGGCAGGAACGGCCGCCGCCGCTGCCGCTCGGGATGAAGCTGCGCGCGCTGCTCGACCTCGGCCCGACCCTGCTGCTGATGCTGCTGGTGCTCGGCTCGATCTATGCCGGCTATGCCACGCCGACCGAGGCGGCGGCGCTGGGGGTGGTGGGCGCGGCGCTCTTCGCGCTGATCGAGCGGCGGCTCAGCTTCCGCCTGCTGAACGCGGCGGCGGAGGCGACGGCGCGCAACACCGCGCTGCTCGGCCTCGTCATCCTCGGCGCCTACCTGCTGAACTACCTGCTGACGGCCATCAACGCGCCGCAGGTGATCTCGGGGATGATCTCCGGACTGCCGCTGCCGCCCTGGGGCATCATGCTCTGCATCATCGGCCTCTACCTGGCGCTCGGCACCTTCATGGAGGGCTTCTCCATGATCATCACCACCGTGCCGGTGATCTTTCCGGTGGTGACGGCGCTGGGCTACGATCCGGTCTGGTTCGGCGTGCTGATCACGCTGCTGGTGGAGATCGCGCTGATCAGCCCGCCGGACGGCACCGTCATGTACGTGCTGCAGGGGATGCGGCCGAAGCCGGGCGGGCCGATCACCGACATCTTCGTCGGCGTCACACCCTTCCTGCTCGCCTATCTGGCGGTGGCGCTGATGATGCTGGTCTGGCCCGCCATCGCCCTGGCGCCGCTGGCGCTCATGCGGTAGCCGCCCGGGCGCGGGCGAAACGCTCCGGGCCATAGGGAAGCGGGTCCACGAAAGGCTGCTCGCCGCGCATCATCTCGGCGAGCAGCCGCCCGGTGGTCGGCCCCAGGGTCAGCCCCTGGTGCCCGTGACCGAAGGCGCACCAGGCGCCCGCCTGGCCGGGCAGGCGGCCGATCACCGGCAACATGTCCGGCATGCAGGGGCGCACGCCGACCCAGGGCGTGGCCTCCACCGGCTCCGCCAGGGGCAGCAGGCTGCGCGCCACGGGTTCGGCCCGTGCCAGTTGCACGGGGGTCGGCGGCGCGTCCGGGCGGGCGAATTCGGCGCCCGTGGTCAGGCGGATGCCGGCGCGCATCGGCGCCAGCAGGAAGCGGCTCTCCACATCCATCACCGGCCGGTGCAGCACGGCATTGCCCTGCAGCGCGAAATGCCGGTGATAGCCACGCTTGCCGAAGAGCGGCGGCGCATAGCCCAGCGGCCGGGTGACGTTCAGCGCCGCCGCGCCGAGGGCCACCACCACCTGCGCCGCCTCGGCCGGCCCATCCGCCGCCATGACCTGCCAGCCGGCGCCATGCCGGCGCAGGCTGGTGGCGTCGCCCAGGAGGAAGCGGCCGCCCTCGGCGGTGAAGAGGGCGGCATAGGCCAGCGTCAGGGCGTGCGGATCGCTGACCGAAACCGGGTCGGTCCAGTGCACCGCGCCGGCGCGGGCGGCCAGCAGATGCGGCTCGGCGGCGGCGAGGGCGCGCCCGTCCAGTGCGGCGTAGTTGACGCCATAGGCCTGGTGCAGGGCCTCCGCTTCCGCGATCGCCGCCTCCAGCGCCTCGGGCCGGCGGTAGAGGCGCATCCAGCCCACCGGGCGCAGCAGCGGCATCGCCCCGGCCGGTCCGGCCAGGGCGCGGTGCTCATCGAGGCAGGTGGCGATCAGCCGCTCATAGGCGGCCACGGTGCGGCGGTAGCGTTCCGGCTCGGAATGCCACCAGTAGCGCAGCAGGGGCGCGGCATAGCCCGGCAGCGCCAGCGGGTGGTAGGAAACGTCCACCTGCCGGTTGCCGGCGATGCGCCGCAGCTCCGAGAGCGCGCGGGGGAAGGGATGCGGCGCGACGGCCTCGCGCTGGATCAGCCCGCCATTGCCGAAGGAGGCGCCTTCGCCGGGCGGCCGGCGGTCCACCAGCAGGACGTCGAAGCCCTTGCGGCGGAGATGCAGGGCGACGCTGACGCCCACCATCCCCGCACCCAGCACCAGCACCGTCCCGCTCATCCCATCCTCCTCGTCTGCCTGTCCCGGGTCAGGCCGCCAGGCCGGTCTCGATGGCGATATTGCCATGCGGATCGAGGCGCACCCGCATCCCGGGCGGAACCACGCAGGTGCAGTCATATTCCTCGATGACCGCCGGGCCTACCCAGTCCTGTTCCGCCAGATGGCCACGTCGCAGCACGGGTGTGGCCATCCAGCCGTGCTCCGGGCCGAAATAGGCCTGCCGCTCGGTGGGGGCAGCCTCGGCGGGAGGCGCGGTCCGTGGCTTGCCGCCGCCCGGCGTGTCCAGGCGGCCGCTGGCGAAGAGGTTGAGGCTGACCAGCTCCACCGGCTCGCCCGGCTCGGCCCGGTGGCCATAGGTCCGCTCGTGCTCATCGCCGAAGGCCTCGTCCAGGCGGGCGGCGGTCGCCTCGGTGATCGGCCCCTCCGGCATCGGCACCGAAAGCTCGTAGGCCTGACCGCGATAATGCAGCTTGGCGAAGCGCCGCAGGCGGGCCTGCGCGGGCGCGAAGCCGTCCGCGGCGAGTTTCGCGCGCCCCTGCTCCTCCAGCGCCTGCCAGGCGGCGACCAGCTCGGCGAGGTTGAGCGCGCCGGTGAGCTGCCGGTAGGTGCGGGAGAGGTGGTACTCGACATCCGAGTGGAGCAGGCCGACCGAGGAGAAGACCCCGGCCTGCGGCGGCACGATGACGCTGCGGATGCCGAGCGAGCGGGCCATGGCGGCGGCGAAGAGCGGGCCATTGCCGCCGAAGGCGACCAGGGCGAAGTCCCGCGGGTCGCGCCCGCGCTCGGAGGAGACGGCCTTGATGGCGCGGATCATGTTGGCGGCGGCGATCCGGTGGGCGCCATAGGCCGCCTGCTCCACCGGCAGGCCGAGCGGCGCCGCCACCTTCGCCGCCAGCGCGGCGCGGGATTTCTCCGCGTGCAGCCGGATGCTGCCGCCGGCCAGATGCTGCGGATTGATGTAGCCCAGCACGACATTGGCGTCGGTGATGGTGGGCTCGGTGCCGCCGGTGCCGTAGCAGGCCGGGCCGGGGAAGGCGCCGGCGCTCTGCGGCCCGACCTGCGGCGCGCCGCCGGCATCGATGGCGATGATCGAGCCGCCGCCCGCGCCGACTTCCGCCAGGTCGATGGCCGGCACCTTCAGCACATAGCCGGCACCGGACATCAGGCGGGAGCCGATCATGATGCCGCCGCCCACCGAGTATTCCTCGGCGCGCGAGACCTCGCCATTCTCGACCAGCGCCGCCTTGGCGGTGGTGCCGCCCATGTCGAAGGAGATCACCTTGTCGAAGCCGGCCCGGCGGGCGAGGACCTGCGCGCCGATGACGCCGGCGGCGGGGCCGGATTCGATGATGTTCACCGGCATCTCGGCGGCGACCTCGGCCGGGGTCAGGCCGCCATTGGACTGCATCAGCAGGAGCGGCGCGGCCAGCTCGATGCGCGTCAGGTCGGCGGCGAGAGCCTTCAGGTAGCGCCCGACCACCGGCTTGACGTAGGCGTTGATGACGGTGGTGGAGGTGCGCTCGTACTCCTTGATCTCCGGCAGCACCTCCGAGCTGATGGAGAGCACCATCTCCGGCGCCTTCCGCCGGATGATGTCGCGGATCATCCGCTCGTGCACGTCGTTGGCGTAGGAATGCAGCAGGCAGACGGAAATGGCCTCGACGCCTTCGGCGAGCAGCCGCTCCAGCACCGCCTCCACCTCGGCCGGGTCGAGCGGCCGGACGATCTCGCCCTTGGCACTGATGCGTTCGTCCACCTCCAGGCGCAGGCTGCGCTCCACCAGGGTGGGGGGCTTCTCCCAGGTCAGGTCGTAGAGACGGGGCATGCGCAGCAGGCGCAGCTCCAGGATATCGCGGAAGCCTTTGGTGGTGATCAGCCCGGTGCGGGCGCCCTTCAGCTCCAGGATGGCGTTGGAGGCGACGGTGGTGCCGTGCAGCAGCTCCGCCACGTCGCCCGCGCCGAGGCCATGCTCGGCGAAGGCCGCGGCCAGCCCCTCGCTGATCGCGCGGGCGTAGTTGTCCACGGTGGAGGACACCTTCCTGGTGATGACGCCTCCTTCCGCATCCATGATGCAGATGTCGGTGAAGGTGCCGCCGATATCGACGCCGACGCGGATCTTGCTCATCTGCGGTTCTCCGATTGGCTTCACGTTCATCCGGCGGTCTGCGGCAGTTCGCGCAGGGCATAGGGGGTCTCGCGCCAGCCGCGGGCGGCGCGGAGGCGGGCGCGCAGCGCCTCGGTGGCGGGGCGGTCCACCGCGCGGCCGTCGGGCAGCAGCGCCACGCCATACAGCTCCAGCGCGGCCTGGCGGCTGACGAACTCGTTGCGGACGTCGCGCAGCACGTGCTCGGGGTCGCGCTCCAGCGGATCGCCCCAGCCGCCGCCCGCCGCCGTCTCATGGACGAAGCGGTCGCCATGCCGCAGGCGGTCGTAGAACTTGGCGGGATAGACCTGCGGCTCGCCGCCGGCACGCGCCAAGTAGTTCATCGAGACGCCGCCGGGATAGCCGCCATAGAGGCCATAGGGCCGGACGTCGCGGCGATCGGAGCGGATCGAGATGGTCGCCTCGTCGCCGAGGAAGCGGTAGGCGCGACGATAGGGCGCGCCGCCGCGGAACTTGCCGGCGCCGCCGCGGTCGCCGACGAACTCGTAGCACTCGACGAAGAGCGGCTGCTCCGCCTCGATCACCTCGGAGGACTGGCCGGCCATGTTGGCGAACATGTGCGAGTTGCCGTCGATGCCGTCGGCGAAGGCGCGGCCGCCCCAGGCGCAGCAGGTGAAGTCGCAGAAGATGTAGGGCTTGCGCTCGGCATCGTAGCCGCCGATCGAGATGTTGGTGTTGCCGCCGTCGCCGGCGGCCGTGACCTTGCCGGGCACCATCTGGGCCAGCGCGCCGAACACCGTGTCCACCATGCGGAAGCCGGTCAGGCCGCGCGCCGCGACGGAGGCGGGGTGGACGCAGTTCACGATGGTGCCCTCGGGTGCGATCACCTCGATGGCGCGGAACACGCCGTCATTGTTGGGGATCGGGTTCTCCGTCACCGAGAGCACGCCGCAATAGGAGGCCGACTTGGTGAAGGAGAGGGTGGCGTTCAGCGCGCCGCGCACCTGTGGCGAGGAGCCGGTCCAGTCGAAGAGGATGCTGTCGCCCTTCTTGGTGACGGTCACCTTGAGGACGATCCGCTGGCCGAGGTCGATGCCGTCATCATCCAGGTAGTCCTCGAAGGCGAAGGTGCCGTCGGGCAGCTTGGCGATCTCGGCGCGCGCCAGGCGCTCGGTGTGGTCCAGCATGGCCTCGGTGAGCTGGCGGACCTTGGGAAGGCCGTAGGCGCGGCAGAGATCGGTGAAGGCGGCCTCCGCCACATGGCAGGCGGCGAGCTGCGCGCGGATGTCGCCCATCACCATGCGGGGGACACGGACATTCAACGCCATCAGCTCGAAGAAGGTCTCGTTGCGCCTGCCACCGTCGAAGATCCGCATCGGCGGGATGCGAACGCCCTCCTGGTAGATCTCGACCGAATCCGGCGCGTTGGAGCCCGCCACGCGGCCGCCGACATCGGTGTGGTGGGAGATGGTGCCGGCGAAGGCGACCAGCTCGCCCTCCACGAAGATCGGCTTGAAGATGAAGATGTCCGGCAGGTGCATGCCGCCGTGGAAGGGGTCGTTCAGGGCATAGACGTCGCCCGGGTGGATCTCGCCCTCGAAGCGGCGGAGCACCGCCGCCAGGGCGGTGGGCATGGAGCCGAGATGCGAGGGCAGGGAGAAGCCTTGCGCGATCATCCGGCCGCGCTCGTCGAAGAAGGCGGTGGAATAGTCGAGATTGTCGCGCAGGACCGAGGAATAGGTGGTCCGGTGCACCGTCAGCGCCATCTCGTCGGCGACGGAGAGCAGCGCGTTGCGGAACAGCTCGAACTCGAAGGGATCGAAGGCGGTGGCCTGCATGGGCGTGCGTTCTCCATCCTGCACCAGGGATGCCGACCGCCATGGTCAGCCCTCCGCGCTGCGCCGCCGGAGCCTGGGGGGCGGGCCGGGGCCGGTATCCCGTCAACGGGGGGACAGGATGGAGAGTGGATGTTCCAGATGTCCAATCTTTAAGCATGAAGGCTCACGATAAGCCACCCTTATCGGATCATGCCCATTCCTGCGCCACACGGCACGCGATCCGGGCAATCGCGCTCATCAGCTTGCCGCCCTGGGCGGTGCCGAAGGTGGCGGTGAAGTCGAGGTTCGGCAGGGGAAGCTCGGTGTTCAGCAGGACGAGGCGGCCTTCCCGCAGCTCCTGCTGGATCAGGATCGGCGCGATGACGCAGATGCCGATATTGTCGAGCGTCATCTTGATGATGGTCGAGACCGAGGAGCTGGCATGGATCTGCGGCGCCGGCAGGGAGCGCTCCAGGAACAGTTCCTGCAGGTTCCGGTAGGGGATGGTGGTCTTGGGGAAGCTGATCAGCGCGTGGCGGGCGAGCGCCTCCAGCGGCACCGGGTCCTCCTCGAAGGCGAGGGCGGCGCTGGCGACGAAGGAGAGGGTGTAGGAGCAGAGATCGACGCTGGTGATGCCGGGCTCGACGACCTTGCCGAGCAGGAAGGCGAGGTCGGTCTCCTGCCGCACCACGCGGCTGCGCAGATTGGTGGAGACGTCCACCTCGATGTCGAAGGTGATGAAGGGATACTGCGCGTTGACGCTGTTGATGAAGCTGGGCAGCCAGGTCTGGGCGATGGTCTCGGCCACGCCGAGGCGGATCAGGCGGCTTTCCGGGCGGGCGGCCGAGACGGCCTCGATCATCTCGGTGCGCATCTTGAGCAGGCGCTCGGCATAGAGCAGCAGCACCTCGCCGCGGTGGGTGAGGGAGGTGCCTCTGGCGGAGCGCTCGAGCAGGCGCTGGCCCAGCTCCGCCTCCAGGCTGGCGATCCGCTGCGAGACGGCGGGCTGGGTCATGAACAGGGCCTCGGCGGCCCGGGCGAAACTCCTCAGCGTGGCGACAGCGTGAAAGACCTCAAGGGTTCGGAATTCCATCGGCTGGGGCCCCTCTCCAGGGCCGGCGCATGCAAGAGGCCGGCCAGGGGGAGCAGCCGGGGGAGCAGCCGGGGGAGCAGCCGCTACAGCCTGGGGAAGGCCGCTTGCAGCGCGGCGGTGTCGGCCAGCAGCGCCTCGTATTCCACCGGCGTGCCGCTGAAGAAGATCCGCCCGGGGGGCACCGTGCCATAGCGCACGTCCTGCCCCGCCGCGATCATGTGCTGGTACATCGGCGCCACATAGAGCTCGGCGGTGCCGGGCGCGGCCTCCTCCCGCGCATAGGCCTCGCGGAACAGGGCGGCCGAGCCGAAGTGATAGAGGCCGCTGCAGCAGAGCGAGGAAATCCGCACCTTCTCGGTCACCTGCAGCGCGCGGCCCTCGGGCCCGGGGCGAACGAAGGACCAGTGATCGCCCGGCCCCTCGAAGCATTCCAGCCAGCCGGCATGGCCGTCGAAGGCGTCCTTCCGCACGCCGGGGCGGATGGTGTCGATGTTGAAGATCGTGACCGGCTCGGCCTCCGGCATGGCCAGGCGCGCGAGGCCCAGCATCACCGTCTCGGCCTGGCCGCGCGTGGGGGCCGGCAGCGCCACCATCCGCAGGTGGCGGATGCCGATGGCCTCGGCCCGCGCGCGCACGAAGGCCGCCACGCCGGGCAGGTCAAGATGGATCAGCAGGAAGGTCTCCGTCGCGAACATCGCGGAGAAGCCGAGCAGCGACCAGTCGAGCAGCGGCCGGCCGGCAAGCGGCAGCATCCATTTCGGGCGGTCATAGCCCGCCCGGGTGAAGCGGCTGCTCAGCCCCGCCATGGGGAACACGATCACGGCGACGTCTCCATCCCGCTGTAGAGGCGCAGGGCATTGGCCAGGAAGCCCTGCTGGCGGTCCGGCCGGTCCGCGTGCAGGGGCAGCATGGACAGGAAGAGGTGCACGGTCAGGGCGCGGATGGCGGCATCGCCGGTGCGGTGCCCGAGCAGGTCCATCTCGCCGACGATCTCGGGCAGGAAGGCCGCGGCCCCCTCCCGCGAGAGGTGCAGCGTCAGGTCATGGGGCGTGGGCCGCTCCAGCCGGTACCGCCCGGCCAGGATCAGGTCATAGCCCTGGACGGAGTGGTTGAGCTTGGCCAGGTCGTAGCGCAGGTCGCCATAGACGGTGGGGTGCCCGTCGCGCACGCTGCCGCGGGGATCGATCACCTTGATCTGCTGCTGGCGGAAATCGAAGAAGGCGTTGGGGAAGCACAGGTCGCCATGCATCACGCCCGGGACCGGCGTGCCCGCCGCGGCGATCCGCGCCGTCTCCGCCGCGATGCGCCGCAGCGAGGGCAGCCGCCGGCCGCCGGAGACCCATTCGGCGTCCAGGTCGGTGCCGCTGGCCTCGGCCCATTGCTCCAGCCGGCTCAGGGTCTTGTCTAGCGCCAGCACGCCCAGGGCATCCTCCGGCACCGCCGCGCAGGCGGCCTCGGCGCCCAGCTGGTGCGCGGCGGCCAGGAAGTCGAAGCAGCCCGCCATGATCTGCCGCCAGGCCGCGCGTTCCAGGCGGCCGAAGACGAACAGCTCGTGCAGGGTCGGGTTGAACTCGTAGCCGAGGCGGTAGCCGTTTCCCTCGCGCCCCAGGAAGGGCGGCGTGTGCAGGCGCAGGGCCGGCGGGATGCGCTCGAACCAGTTGGCCTCGGCCTGGAGCTTGTCGGGCTTGGCGCCGGTCTTCAGCACGGAGCGGCCGGCGACGGCGATCGAGTTGAAGGAACGCGCCGTGCTGGCCCTGGCGCGCGAGCGGTAGAAGGTCTGCAGGTGGCCGAAATCCAGCCAGTTCCCCATCTGGCGGAAGGCGAGGGAATGGCCGGCATCGTACAGGGCCAGCGCCTCCAGGAAGTCGCCGCGCGCGCGGGCCAGGGCGCGCAGCAGCGCCGGCGCCGAGGAGAAGGCGAACCATCCCGTCAGCACCTGCTCCTGCCGGGCGGTGGCGCCGGGGCGCCGGCTGACGAAGCCGTGCTTCTCGCTGCCCTCCAGCACGCCCCAGGCATAGGAGTCCGAGCTGGTGGCGATGCCCACCTCGTCCATGGCCTCGGGCAGCGTCTCCAGGAACAGCGTGTCGCCATGCAGGATCCGCGCGCCCGCGCGCGCGTCACTCAGCGTCAGGGCATAGGATATGCTATCGCCCAGGCTGAGCGCGTCCGGGATGAACAGCAGTTCCGCATCCGCCGCCTGCAGCTGGGCGCGGTCCTCCTCCTGCAGCTCGAAGCTCTGCGGCAGCGTGAGGATGATCCGCGACCCGAGATGCCGGAGGCTGGCAATCTGCGAGGCGAACAGCCGCTTGTGGCCGAACGGGAGAAAGCTCGGGGGAAGAAGCCCGAACTCGGCGCTGATCTCGGCATTGACATAGGCGGCTGACGTGATGATCGAGAGCGGCGGCTCGTTCATGCCGCGTTCCGCCCCAGCTTCAGGAGCCGGGAGATGTCGTGGTAGCTCAGCGCCGCGAACTCGTCGGGACGAAGCGCCTTGTCATCCACATGGAAGCCGTCATGCCCGCACCAGGGCTTGCTGACATGGATCTCGTCATAGGGGATGTCATGCCGCTTCAGCCAGTCGATGATGACCGGCAGGGTATGCACGTTGATCAGGCCGACATTGCCGGCATAGGTGCGCATGTTGCGCGCGGTGCAGATGACGATCTCGAATCCCTGCGCCTTGTATTCCCTCAGCCTCGCGACGACAGGAATGTTCGGCGACTTGCTGGCATAGTCGAGCTTGGGATCATCTATGGTCAGCGTGCCGTCGAGATCGATCACCAGGCGCTTCATTCCACGCATCCCTTGAGTCTCTGCAGGAGTGTTCGGGGCACTCCATGAAGAACCATATCAACCCTAGAATGATAACCCGAAGCCCGGGCGGAGCGAAACGGCCTCCCCCGGCCGGCCCGCGGAAGAAACAGCGGAACTGGCAGACGCGGGCGGTAGTCAGGGTTTCCGAATCAATGGCAGCCTGCGCCGTGACCATCCGGCAACAGGATAGGTCGAAGAGCAAACAAGCCGAGGAAAGCCACGTCCATGACCTTGCCGTCGCGCCGCCAGATCCTTGCCGCCAGCACCCTGCTGCTGGCCGCAGCGCCCCGCCCCGGACGCGCCGAGGAATACCCGTCCCACGCGCTCACGATCGTGGTCGGCTATCCCCCCGGTGGCATCAGTGACACCGCGACCCGCCTGATCGCGCGGCGGATGGAACAGGAGCTGGGCCAGCCGGTGGTGGTGGAGAACCGTGCCGGCGCCGCGACGGCCCTGGCCTCCACCTATGTCGCGCAGGCCGATCCGAACGGCTACACCCTGCTGATGGGCGCCACGACCCTGGCCATCAACCCGACCCTGCAGCCGAAGCTCGGGCCGCAGGATCCGCAGAAGGCGCTGGCGCCCGTGGGGATGGGCTATCAGTCCGCCTTCGTGCTGCACGTCCATCGCGACCTGCCCGTGCGCTCCGTGGCCGAGCTGATCGCCTATGCGAAGGAGCGCCCGGGCAAGCTGAACTTCGGCAGCTCCGGCAATGGCGCGGTGAACCACCTGGCCCTGGCGCGGTTCAACAATGCCACGGGCACCGAGCTCCAGCACGTGCCCTATCGCGGCGGGGCGCCGGCGTTGATCGACCTGCGGACCGGGCGCATCCAGGGCATGTTCTCGGCCGTGCTGGAGGCCCTGCCGGCGGTGCAGGAAGGCGCGACCCGGGCGCTTGGCGTCAGCTCGGCGGAGCGGGTCGCGCTCCTGCCGGAGGTGCCGGCGGTGGCGGAAACCGTGCCCGGCTTCGAGGCGGTCTACTGGCAGGCGCTCTTCGCACCCGCCGGCACGCCCGGCCCCATCCTGAAGCGCCTGGAGGCGGCCCTGCGCGTGGCCACGGACGACCCCGACCTGCGCGCCCGCCTGGCCGGGCAGGGGGTGTCGCTGCAGAGCGGCGACGCGGAATTCCTCCGCGGCTTCCTGGCGCGGGAGACGGAAAGCTGGGGCAGGGTGATCCGGTCCGCGGGTATCAGCATGGAATAGGCGCCGGCGAGGCCGGCCGAGGCGAGGCCGGTGCCCCTGCGCGTTGAAAGCGCAGGGGGGCAGGCGCGGCGGCCCGGGGGAAGGGTCCGGTTTCCGGTATCGGCGGCACCGGGCCCGTCCGTCGGCCCGGACGATCTCGCCGTCAGGCGGGCGAGTTGCTCCGCCTGGCCTCGAAAGCCTCGATCTGGGGCAGCAGGGAAAGCGTCAGCCCGATCTCATCCTGCCCCGCCAGCAGGCACTCCCGGGCGAAGGCAGGAACGGTGAAAGCGTGCCTGGCCCCGTCCGGCGCCACCAGCTCCTGCCTTTCGAGGTCGATGACCAGCCGCGCGGGTGAGGGGCCGGCCGCCGCATGGCGCAGCGCGTTGACCACCGGCAGGGAAAGGCGCACCGGCAGCAGCCCGTTCTTCAGCGCGTTGCTGAAGAAGATGTCCCCGAAGGTTTCCGCGATGACGGCGCGGATGCCATGCGCCTGCAGCGCGTAGACCGCCCCCTCGCGCGAGGAGCCGACGCCGAAGGCGCGCGCCGCCACCAGGATCGAGGCCTGACGGAAAGGCGCCTGGTTCAGGATGAAGTCCGGCCGCTCGCGTCCCGCCTCGTCGAAGCGAAGGTCGTGAAAGAGATAGCTGCCGTACTGCGCGTCACGCGGGCGGCGCAGGAAGCGCGCGGGGATGATCTGGTCGGTATCGACGTTGGAGGCGTCGAAGGGCGCGGCAAGGCCCTCGATGCAGGTCACGGGCTGGCGGCTCATGCGACATATTCCCGCACATCGACGATGCGCCCCGCCAGCGCCGCGGCGGCGGCCATCGCGGGGCTCATCAGGTGGGTGCGCGCGCCCCGCCCCTGGCGGCCGGGGAAGTTGCGGTTGGAGGTGCTGGCGCAGCGCTCGCCGGAGGCGACCAGGTCGCCGTTCATGCCGACGCACATGCTGCAGCCGGATTCCCGCCACTCGAAGCCGGCCTCGGTGAAGATCCGGTCCAGCCCTTCGGCCTCCGCGGCCTGCTTGATCGGCGTCGAGCCGGGCGAGACCAGCGCCGGGACCCTCGCGCGGCGGCCGCGCAGGATGGCGGCGGCGGCGCGCAGGTCGCTCAGCCGCGAATTCGTGCAGCTGCCGATGAAGACGCGGTCCACCGGCAGGCCCTCCAGCCGGGCGCCGGGGGCGAGGCCCATATAGTCCAGCGCCTGCGCGGCGGCGTGGCGGCGCCCGGCATCGGCCAGCGCCGCGGGATCGGCCGCCGTGCCGCTGACGGGCGCAGCCTGCTCCGGGCTGGTGCCCCAGGTCAGCATCGGCTCCAGCGCCGCCGTGTCCAGCCGTACCTCCCGGTCGAAGGGCGCCGCCGCATCGCTGCGCAGCCCGCGCCAGCGCGCGAGCGCCGCCTCCCAGGCCGCGCCCGATGGTGCGCCGGGCCGGCCGGCAAGCCAGGCGAAGGTTGTGTCGTCCGGCGCCACCAGGCCGCAGCGCGCGCCGGCCTCGATGCTCATGTTGCACAGCGTCAGCCGCCCCTCGACCGACAGCGCCTGCACGGCTTCACCGGCATATTCGATGGCATGACCCTGCGCGCCATTGGCGCCGATCGTCGCGATCATCGCCAGGGCCATGTCCTTGGCGCCGGTGCCGGCGCCAGGCAGGCCATCGAACCAGACGCGCATCTGCGCCGGGCGGCTCTGCCAGAGGCATTGCGTGGCCAGCACATGCGCCACCTCGCTGGCGCCGACGCCGAAGGCGATGGCGCCCAGCGCGCCATGCGTCGAGGTGTGGCTGTCGCCGCAGACCACGGTCATGCCGGGCAGCGTCAGTCCCTGCTCCGGGCCCACCACATGCACAATGCCCTGGCGCGGATCGGTGAGGCCGGCGGCGGCGATGCCATGCGCGGCCATGTTGCGGTCGAAGACCTCGATCAGCCGGCCCATCTCCGGGTCGGGCGGCGCGGCGCGGCCGGCGAGGCGGCCGGGGCGGGTCTGTGCGTAGTGGTCGGCGACGCCGAAGGTCAGGTCCGGCCGGCGCACGCGGCGCCCCTCGGCGGCGAGCGCGTTGAAGGCGTGGAAGCTGCCCTCATGGCAGTAGTGCCGGTCGATGTAGAGCAGGTCGATGCCCTCGGGGCGCGACTGCACGACATGGCTGGTCCAGATCTTCTCGAACAGCGTGCTCGCGCTCATGCGGATTCGTTCCTTGCTTCGTCGCGCCGTACCAGCGGCTTCGCCTCCGGGGCGGCGCGCGCGGTGCCGCCGCCCCGCCGGGTGCCGCGCCGCCGCAGCAGCGGATAGAGCAGCGAGGCGGCCAGCAGCAGCAGGATGACCATCGCGATCGGACGGGTCAGGATGAAGGACGGATCGCCGCCGGAGATCTGGATCGAACGCAGCAGCTCCGCCTCCGCCGCGGGCCCCAGCAGCAGGCCGATGACCACGGCGGCGACGGGATAGCCGTTCTGCCGCATCCAGTAGCCGAGCCCGGCACAGGCCACCATCGTCACTGGCCCGGCCATGGTGCCGGTGATCGAGTAGCAGCCGAGCAGCGCCAGCACGAGCACCGAGGGCACCAGGAAGCGCACGGGGATGCGCACCAGCGCCGCGGCACCGAACAGGAACAGCGTGCCGATGCCGAGCAGCAGCACGACCTGCGCCAGGTTGCCGAGAATGATGGCGTAGACGATATCCTTGTTCTCGGCGATGAAGCGTGGGCCGCCGGTGACGTTGTGCATGGCGAAGGCGCCGAGCATCACCGCCGTGGCGCTGCCGCCGGGAATGCCGAGCGCCAGCAGCGTCGCCATCGAGCCGCCCTCGGAGCTGCTGTTGGCGGATTCCGAGGCGACCACGCCGCGCGGCTCGCCGCGGCCGTAGTGCGCGGGGTCGGCGGCACGGCGCTTGGTCTCGGCATAGGAGAGCAGGTTGGCCACCGCCGCGCCGACGCCGGGAATGGCGCCGACGCCGACGCCGATCAGCGAGCCGCGCAACAGCGTGCCGGGATAGGCGAAGGCCTCACGCAGGCCCCGCAGGATGGCGCCGAACTGCGGGCGGCGATGCGCGGCATCGGCCACCAGGAAGTCGTTGCGCATCAGCCGGAACATCTCGGAGGCGGCGAAGAAGCCGATCAGCGCCGGGATGCGCGGGATGCCGTCGATCAGCGCCAGCATGCCGAGCGTGCCGCGCATGTCGCCGCGCGCGCTCATGCCGATCATGCCGATGACGACGCCCAGGATGCCGGCCAGCAGCCCCTTGGCGAAGGAGCCCTCGTTCAGCACGGCAATCAGCGTCAGGCCCCAGGCGGCGATGGCGAACATCTCCAGCGGCCCGAGCAGCAGCACCGCCTCGGCGATCGGATCCACCAGCAGCAGGAGCAGCACGTAGCCAAGCGCGGCGCCGAAGCAGGAGGCCGCCAGCGCCAGGCCGAGGGCGCGGGAGTGATGCCCCTGCCGCGCCATCGGGTAGCCGTCGAAGGTGGTGGCGACGGCGGCCGAGGTGCCGGGCACGTTCATCAGCACCGCCGGCACCGCGCCGCCGAAGCCTCCCCCGGTGAAGACGGAGGTGAGGAACATGATCGCCGGCAGGAAGTCCATGCTCATGGTCAGCGGCAGGAAGACCGCCATGGCGATCGGCGCCGAGAGCCCGGGGATGGCGCCGAAGACGAGCCCGATCAGCAGCCCCGGCGGCACCACCACCCAGGGCCGCCAGTCCGAGAGCAGGAGGCCGCAGGCCTGGGCGAGCGCGGGAAGGTCGATCATGGCCTAGAGCACGAGCGTGGTGAGCGTGAAGGGCAGGATGGCCTGCAGCCCGAGCACCGCCAGCGCGGTGAAGGGCAGCGCGAAGGCGAGCAGCACCAGCGGCCGCCGCTCGCCCAGCAGCCAGGGGGTGGCGAGCAGGAACAGCAGCACGCCGACGTCGAAGCCCACCTCCTCCATCAGCAGCACCAGTCCGGCCAGCAGCGCCAGCAGCGCCAGCACCGGGCCGAGCGGCGCCGGCTCCGCCGCGTCCGGCTCCGGCCCGCGCCAGGCGCGCACCGCCAGGACCGCACAGGTGACGAAGGCGAGCGCCGCCGCCGGAGCCACCATCACCAGGTTCTCCAGCGTGAAGGAAGCGCGGGCGGCATCCGCAGTGAACCAGGCGACGAAGGCGGCGATGACCAGTGGCAGCGCGACGCGGCCGAGCCGCGCGCGCTGCCCCGCCTCCGCCGCGTGCACCGGCGCGGCCACCGCCTCAGCCCTGCTTCGGGGCATAGGCGGCCAGTGTCTCGAAGGCCTCGTTCGCAACTTTGGCGGAGCGCTCCGGCCCGTACCATTGCCTCGGGATGTCGGCCTTCGCCGCCGCCTCCTGATAGTCCGGGCGTTGCAGCGTGCGTTGATAGGCGGCGAGAAACTGCTTCTGCAGCTCCGGGTGCTGCTTGGAGAAGCTGCTCTGCGCGATCATCGAGACGGCGTAGTTGCTGACCAGCGGCATGGTGAAGCCATACTGGTCCTGCAGCACCTGGTTGATCGGCGGCGCCGGCCAGTCGGGCGAGGGTTCGTCGTCCACCACCGCCAGCGCGCGGACGCGGTCCTGCACGCCCAGGGTGCTCTTGGCGGCGACAATGGTCATGTTGACATGGCCGCCGGCCACCGCCGTGCGCACCGGCGCGCCGCCGTCATAGGTGACGTAGCGCAGCGCGTCGCGCGGCAGGCCGAGCTTGTCCAGCAGGATGAAGTGCTGGATGTAGGCGCCGCTGCCGGCCATCACCGCGCTGGAAATCGTGCCGGGCTTCTCCTTCACCGCGGCGATCAGCTCCGGCAGCGTCTTGTAGGGGCTGTCCTTCGGCACGGCCAGCACGGCGTAGTCGTTCCACTGGATGTTCAGGATGCTGAACTGGTCCCACTTGATCGGCGCGTCGAAGCGCAGGATCGCGTTGGCCAGGAAGGGGATGCACTGCATCACCAGGAAGGCGGAGCCGTCGTTGCGCTGCTGGGTGAACCAGGCGGCGCCGGCGGCGCCGGACGCGCCGGGGCGGTTCACCACGCTGATGCTGGCGCCGCCCAGCTCCTCCGGCATGTACTGCGCCAGGCCGCGCGCCATGGTGTCGGCACTGCCGCCGGCATTGAAGGGCACGACGAACTGGATGCGCCTGGGGCCATCCCAGGCCGGCGTTCCGGCCCGCGCCAGCAACGGCGCCGACAGGCCTGCGGCCGCGGCGGTCAGGACATGGCGGCGCCTGATGGCCATCGCTCTTCCTCCTTTCTGGCCGCTCCGGTGCATGGCCGGGCGGTCGCTTCGTTTCGACGCCGGGCAGCTTCGTACTTGCCATGAATACATGTCAAGCATGGACGGAGTGGTGATCCGTGAAGGGCTATGAATGCTGGGGGAGCGCTGCGGGCTTCCGCTGTGCGGGAACATCCTGTTATGCTGACATGACAAGCAGAGAAGGGGATCCGCCATGCGCCTCGGCCTCGGCCAGTCCAAGCCTCCCACCAGCCGCCTGCGCGAACTGCTGGCCCAGCCGGGGCCGCTCGTGGTGCCGGGCTGCTACAATGCGCTCTCCGCACGGATCCTCGAAGGCGCCGGCTTCCCGGCCCTCTACATGACGGGCTACGGCACCTCGCTGGCGATGCTCGGCCTCCCCGATGCCGGGCTGGCGACGCTGACCGAGATGGCGCTCAACGCGAAGTTCATTGCCGCCGCCACCGGCTTGCCGCTGATCGCCGACGCCGATACCGGCCACGGCAACGCGCTGAACGTCATCCGCACGGTGGAGGAGTTCATCCGCGCCGGCGCGGCCGGCATCCATCTGGAGGATCAGGTGGCGCCGAAGCGCTGCGGCCATGTCGCCGGGCGCGAGGTGATCCCGCGCGCCGAGGCCGCCCGCAAGATCGCCGCCGCCGCCGATGCCCGCGCGAAGCTGGACCCCGACTTCGTCATCATCGCCCGCACCGACGCGCGTGGCGCGCATGACGGCTCGCTCGACGAGGCGATCGACCGCGCCAATGCCTATCTCGATGCCGGCGCCGACCTCGCCTTCGTCGAGGGGCCGGCCAGCCTTGCGGAGGTCGAGGCGGTGTGCGCGCGCGTGAAGGGGCCGGTGTTCTATAACATGACCGGCATCTCGCCGCGGCTGACCGAGGCGGAGATGGCCTCCCTCGGCATCGCCGTGTGCATCCTGCCGAGCTTCACGCTGCGCGCCACGGTCATGGCCGTGCATGACGCGGCGGTGGCGCTGCGCGAGCAGGGCACGGCCGCGCAGCGGGCGCTGGACGAGCGCCTGGCGAAGCACCCGCTCGGCAACCTGCACGACTTCGCCGGATTTGGCCGGGTGCGCGCGCTGGAGGCATGCTATCTCCCCGCCGAAGCCATGACGAAGTACGAGAATGCCCTGGGGCACCAGCCGCAAGCCGCCGACTGACCGGCGCGCAGCATGGAGGGAGAGGTGAGCCGCCGCAGCCTCTCCGCCGCGGCCTCGCAGGACGAGGATGCGCGACTCGCGGCGCTGTTCGCCGGCGCGCGGATCGATCCCGGTTCGGCCAGCCCGCGTTTCCTGCAGGTCTGTCTGGTGATTCGCGAGCGGATCCAGGGCAAGCAGCTCCGGCACGGCGAGCGGCTGCCGAGCGAGGCCGAGATCGTCGCCTGGTTCGGCGTCTCGCGCATCACCGCCCGGCGCGCGGTGGCGGAACTCGTGGGAATGGGGCTGGCCGAGCGGCAGCGTGGCCGCCCACCCACCGTCAACTTCCAGAGCACGCGCCAGCGGGGTGCCATCGAGGACCTTCTGCAGAACCTGCTGGTCCTGGGCGAGCGCACCGCCGTGCGGGTGATCGAGTTCGAGTATGTCCCCGCCTCGCCGGCAATTGCCGCCGCGCTGGAGGTGCCGCAGGGCGAGCAGGTTCAGCATGTCCTGCGGATGCGGCTGGACGACGGCGAGCCGCTGAGCCTCATCGAGACCTTCGTGCCCGCCGATCTCGGCCGCTGCTACGAGCGCGCGGACATGGAGGCGCTGTCGCTGCAGGCGCTGTTCCGGCGTCTCGGCGTGCAGGTGGCGCGGGCGGAGCAGAGCTTCACCGCCTGCCTGGCGCTGGGACGCGAGGCCAGGCTGCTGGGGGTGGAGGCTGGTGCGGCCCTCTTCCGCGTCACGCGGACCGTCTATGATCAGAGCGGCCGGCCCGTCGAGCATGTGACATCGCTCTACCGCAGCGACCGCTATGAGTATCAGATGTCGCTGGTGCGGGCCGAGGGAACCTGGAAGCGCGCGTAAGCCGGCAGGACCTGCGGCCGCCATCGCCCGGCATCGTGCCGGATGCCTGACGGAACAGAATCGTGAGCGGGATAATAATCCTTGGGCGGCGTATATATCTGCTGCCGGATGGCCTTGACATGGCAGTGACGCGAACAGGTTAACATTGCTCACCGCTCGGCGCTGGAGTAAGGCCTGCGGGCTTGCTGGGTGAGAAAGGCGCGAATGTTGAAGCATCGCGGCATGAACGGCGGCGCCTCACGCTCTTGTGCGGCAGTCGTTCTGCATCTACCGGATCCTGAGATCCTTGGCCGCCTGGCTGCTGGGCTCCGCAGGCACCGCCTGATCGCCGTCGCCAACGGCCCTCTCGCGCCCGCCGCGCGTGCGGTGCTGACAGGGCTCGACCTGCGGTTGATTGAGAACCAGGCCAATCTGGGACTCGCCGCGGGCCTGAATGCCGCTACCCGGGCAGCCGCGGAGGAGGGTTTCGACCATGTCCTCCTCCTCGACCAGGACAGCGAGCCGCCGCCGGGCCTGATCGAAGCCCTGACGGCCCGCGCCGATGCGCTGGCGAGCGCGGGCAGGCCCGCGGCCGTCGTCGCGCCCCGCCTCCTGCCGCCGGACGAAGGGAACTACCGCCCGATCCGCTATGCCTGGCGCGGGCGGGCGCAGGCGGATGAACTCGCCGCCGTCGACTTCGCCCCCACCTCGGGCTCGCTGACGAGCCTTGCTGCCTATGCCGAGATCGGCCCCTTCCGCGAGGATTTCTTCATTGCGGGGATCGACATCGAATGGGGCTTCAGGGCCTGGGACCGGGGCTGGGGCTCCTATGTGGCAACTGACCTCACGATGCTTCATCGCTGGGGGGAGGCGGCCTCGCCCGAGGAGGCGGCGACGCCCCAGATCCTGCGCCACGCTCCGGTGCGCAACTACTATTACACGCGCAACCTCGTGGCGACGGCCCGGCTGCCTTATGTGCCGGCGCTCTGGCGGGCACGTTCCTTCATGAGCCTCGCGGTGCAGATCGGCCTTCTCGCGCTCCGAGGGGCGCCAAGCTCGTTGCGGCCGGTCCGTGCGGGCCTGCGCGACGGCGTCCGGGGCCGGATGGGGCCCGCGCCGGCGGGCCTGGTCTGAGGCCTCCTCCGAGGCGCCCGCAGCGCCTGCGCGCACGGAAGGGTGCGCTCAGAGGCTCCATTCACGCGGGCGGAGGCCGGCGATCTTCTCCTCTGCCCTGGCCGGGACGGCAATCCCCAGCGACCTTACCAGGGCGATGAAAAGCCCGCCAACCCGCTCCAGCGAGTAGCGGTCGCGCATCACCGCGCGCCCGCCGCTGGAGAGACGTGCCCAAAGCGCCGCATCCTCATGCGCCCGCACGATCGCCGCGGCGATCTCGTCGGCGTCGCGCCCCAGCAGGATGTTCTGCCCGTCGGCGAGCCCCATTCCCTCCGAGGCGATCGGCGTTGCCACGCAGGGGACGCCGGCCGCCAGGCTCATGGCGACCTTGCCCTTGATGCCTGCTCCGAAGCGCAGCGGGGCAACCGTCAGCCGGGCCCGGGAGAGGAGGGGATGCAGATCCTGCACGAACCCTCGCATGGCGACGCCCGCGCCGGGATCATCGAGTTGCCGGACCTTCGGCGGCGCGTTGCTGCCGACAATCTCCAGCCTGGCGCCCGGCAGGACGCGCCGCACCTTCGGCCAGATCGCGCCGACCAGCCACTCGGCGGCGTCGATATTGGGCGCATGCAGAAAGCCGCCGACGAACAGGACGCCCCTCCGCTCCTCGAAGCCGGGACCGTCGCTCGACAGGCCGCGGGCGAAGGGGATGACATGGACCGCCGACCCCGGCAGAAGCTCCGAGAGCAGCCGCCCCTCCTCGTCGCTGAGCACGATCGTGGCATCGGCCTCGGCCATGCAGCGCAACTCGTCGTGACGGCGCTGCAAGGCAGTCTGCGCCTTCTCCAGGGAGCCTTCGAGGGCCGCTTCCCGCTCCTCGCGCAGGAAGTGGAGATCGACGGTGTTGAAGACGACGCGCGCGTTCGGGGCGCAGCGCCGGACATGCGCCAGCAGGCGCCCCGCGACATGGATGCGGTTCAGCAGGATCAGGTCGAAGTCGTTCGCCGTCTCTTGGAGCAGTTGCTCGGGCGAGGTGCCGGCCTCGCCGACAAGATACTGCACACCCGCCTTGCGGAGTGCGTCAGCGTAGGGTGCATCGCTCGGGCGCTCCATCACCGGCATGAAGGCGGTATCGTAGCCCATTGCCTGGAAGAGGCAGAGCTGGTTCCACAGATCAAGCGAGCCGGAGTCCTGATCGGGTGTCGGCACCATCCAGTCGATGAAGAGGACGCGTGGCCGTTCGTTTGAGCGGCGGACCGGTGGTGCGGCAGCCGGGATCAAGGCGGCGCGCAGGCGGCGCCGCAGGCCCGCGGTCGCCGAGCCGACCTTCCGAACGGGCTTGGTGAGGCGCCAGGAGGTCGAGGCGCGAATCTCCTCGATCTGCCGGGCGCGCTCGTCGATCAGCGCCTGCATCTGCTGGGTTTCGCGCTGGAGGTCCGCGATGGCGGTCCGCGCCTGGGCGAGTTCCCCCTGCAGGCGGGCGCGCTCGCTGATCAGCGCCTGCATCTGCTGGGTTTCGCGCTGGAGATCCGCGATGGCGGCACGCGCCTGGGCGAGTTCCCCCTGCAGGCGGGCGCGCTCGCTGATCAGCGCCTGCATCTGCTGGGTTTCGCGCTGGAGGTCCGCGATGGCGGCGCGCGCCTGGGCGAGTTCCCCCGCAATGCGCGCACGATCCTGGGCGCCGCTCTGCAACTCCCCGTTCAGCCGCTCGATCTCGGTGTCCCGCACCATGACCTCGCGCCCAAGCGCGACGGCGTGCTTTTCCGTCTGCGCAAGCCAGGAGCCGTCGTCGAGCGCGCTGGCGGAAACGGGAGGCAGGGGTGCGTCGGAGGCGAGGGCGATGAGATAGTGGGCTTTCGGATTGCCCAGGGCCTGGCGATAGGTGCGGCCGTCCGTGGAGGCGAGGAGCTCAAGCGGAGCAGGCGCCCCTCCTTCCGGCCCGATCAGCGAGCCGACGAGGGAATCCTGCTCGAGGATCGTGACCTGGGCGAAGCGGCCGCCGATCAGATCCTTGAACTCGGCGCGGTCGAGTTCGCGCAGATGGAACTCGTTCTCATGACCGTCCGCCTCCGTGTAGATCGTCCTGTCAGGCGAGGAGATGATCAGCAGGCCACCTGGACGCAGCGCGCGGCGTATGCCCTGGAGGAAGCCGTCGTGATCGACGAGGTGCTCGATCGTTTCAAAGCTGACGACAACGTCGAACGCGTTCTGCTCGACGAGGCGGGCGGCGTCACCTTGCCGGAAGGAGACATGGTCCGCGCCATAGTTGCGCTCGGCAAAGGCAACCGTCCCGGGATCGAGATCGACACCCCGCACGCTGCGGGCGACCGTTCCGAGCAGGGCGGAGCCATAGCCTTCGCCGCAGGCGACGTCGAGCACGTCGCGGCCGGCGCAGAAGCGCGCGGCGAAGAGGTAGCGGTGATGATGCTGATGCCGGATGGGGCCGGAGATATCCGAGGTGTAGCGCTCGCCGGTGAAGGGGAGCTGCTCGGACGGCTCGGGAAAGGCCAGCTCTTCAGAGAACCGAGGGGAGGAAGTCACGTCCGCCATTTCCTTACCTCAGGTGGCTCAGGAAGGCGCGCGTCGCCGCGCTGCGCAACGTCGCGTCGTAGAAGGCCGGCGCGGAAGGCAGGCCGGCGCGGGCGCACTGCAGCAGGCTGACGAGGGTGCTGAGGCCCTTGCTTTCGAGTGCTGTGACGAACGGCCCGACACCGTCGGGCTGCATCCCCCCGAGGATCCGCGGGCCGGCCTCGAACAGTGCATTGGCCCAGACGGCGGCGATCTCCAGGCGGATCTTGTCGAGGCTCTCGCCGATCGTGTTGCGCGGATGCACGCGGTATTGGATGTGCGTGATGCCGCGATCGATCGCGACGCGTCCGCGGCTGAAGCAGGTCATCAGGAAGTCGAGGTCGTGGCAGTAGCGCAGGTCGCGGAAGCCGCCCACGGTTCGCCAGAACGCGCGGGAGAACACCATGTTGGAGGTGGTGGCGACCCAGTTCTCGTGCAGCAACGACAGTTGCGGCAGGCCATGCGCATCACGGAAGGCGAGCGCCCGGCGCATCCAGTCGGCGGCGACGCCGGTCTCCTGCAGCTTGCCCTTGTCGTCGATGATCTGGGCTTCACCGACGATCAGATCGACCGCCGGATCGGCCGCCGCGAGCGCGCGGCAGCGGGCGAGCTTGCCGGGCGCGAACAGGTCGTCCGAGTTGAGCACGGCGACGTAGTCGCCACCCGCCATCCCGACCAGCTTGTTGATGGTGGCGTGGGCGCCGATATTCTCATGGCCCAGCGCGCGTGCGTTCGGCCGCCCCGCCAGGACCTTCTGCGCGCGGGCGAGGCCGTCGTCGGAGGAGCCGTCATCGAGCACGATGATCTCGTCGGCGGGCGAGGCCTGGCGCAGCACGCTGTCGAGCGCGGACTCGATGTAGCTCGCGTGGTTGTAGAGCGGGATGACGACGGAGATCTGCGTCATTACTGGATGTCCGTGTCGAAGAGAGGGAAATATTTCGTTCTGTACCGCAGGTCCCGTGTCCGCTCCCTGATGGGGCGGGCCGGATTGCCGGCGACGATGACATAGGGCGCTACGTCGCGGGTGACGACTGCGCCGGCCCCCACCACCGCACCTTCGCCAATCTTCACGCCCGGGGAGATGATCGCGCGCGCGCCGATCCAGGCATGGTCGCCGATCTCCACCGGGCCTTCGATGCAGACGAAATCCGGGTTCTGCGGATCATGGGTGAGGGTCTGGATCAGCGTATAATGGGAGACGTTGACGTTGTTGCCGATCCTGAGCGGCACACGGCCGTCCAGGTAGCAGAAGCGGTTGATGACGGTGTTCGAGCCGATCTGGATACCGTAGCCGGTGACGAAGCAGCCCGAGCAGATGCTGGAGTCGGTGCCGATCCGCACGTTGCAGAAACGGCGCAGGTAGGCGTGCCGCACGCGATAGGGCATCCAGTTCATGAAGAAGTGGTTGCCCAGCCAGAAGGCCAGCGCCGGCTTGTAGCGGTAGCGCGCGTCATGGATGAGGCGGCGCAGGCGGCCCCTGGCGCGGGCGGCCAGGGAGGGCGGCGCGGGCGGGGGCGGCGCTGGCGCGGGCGGCGCGGCGGCCAGTTCGTCCATGATCTCGCGATAGCGCGTGAGGACACTCTCGAAGCTGTGCCGCTCATGCAGCTTGGCGCGCCCGCGCAGGCCGGCCTGCCGCCACTGATCACGCTCGGCGGCGAAGCGCAACATGGCATCGGCCAGCGGCTGGGCCAAGCGATAGTCCTGCGGCGCATAGGCCAGCCGGTCCAGCTCGGCGGAGTCCAGCCTGAGGAAATCCGGGTACTCGGTCGGCAGAAGGATGCCGATGTCGTCCTTCTCGATGACCTCGCCCGCACCGCCCGTGTCGGTGAGGATCATGGGCTTGGCGTAGTGCATCGCCTCGTTCATGGCGATGCTCCAGCCCTCGATGAAGGAGGGAAGCAGGAAGGCATCGCTCACCCCCATCGGGTCGGCGATATCCTCGAAATAGCCGGGCATCAGGATGTGCCGGTCAAGGCCCTCGCGCTTCAGATAGGTCTTCAGCTGCTCGACATGGGGGGCGAAGATCTCGTTGCCGACGCAGAGCACGCGGACATCCTGCCGGACGGCCAGGACGCGCTTCATTGCCGCGGCCATCAGGTAATGGCCCTTGTGCAGGTTGTAGGAGGCGGGGTTGAGGAAGACGTAGTCGCCCTCGCCGATCCCGAGCTGCGCGCGTGTGAGGGTACCCTGCCTGTCGAGCGGATATTTGGAGAAGTCGAGCCCGTTGGCGACGACCACGACCTTCTCGGGGGCGATGCCGAGACTGGCCTGCGCGTACTCCGCCGCCTTGCGGGAGACGGCGATGTATTTGGAGACGTAGTGGTCCCCGGCGCGGAAGGCGGCGCGGGCCTCTTCCGGCAGGAAGGCATAGACGTTGTGGATGAAGCAGATGATCGGCACGCCACGCGCGGCCAGGTAGGGATAGCCGGCATCCGAGAAATGCGCCTGGGCGACCGTCGGGCGGAATTCCTCGATCAGCGCCGGATAGGCCTCGTGGACGCGGTCGGCGGGCAGGCGGCGCACCTCGACGCCAGCCGCCTGCGCCTCGCGGGCCAGGCTGCCCAGCGGGCCGCAGGTCACGATCAGCGGCTCGTAGCCATGCTTCTTCAGGCCGATGGCGACATCCAGGACGACCTTCTGGAGGCCTCCTTTGTCAAAGGAGGGGAGTTCGATCAGAACGCGGCCGGCCATCGCCACCTAATACCTGTGCGGACGGCCGCCTCCGCCGCTACCGTCGGATCGGCCTAGGAGGGGCGTTTCTTAGGGGATTTCCGCTGGATGTGCCAGCCGGGTCAGCGGGGGCGGAGACGGCGCCCTGAGAGTGAGCGCGCCTCGTAGCCCGCCGCCAGCCCGGACAGGACGAAGCATCGCTCGACCGCATGGTGCAGGGTGCCGTCGAGCTGGCCCGCCTCGGCCTCGAAATCCTCCGTCCGCAGGCCGAGGCGCTTCAGGGGCTCCAGGGCGACTGGACGAAACCAGAACATCGAGCCCTCGAAGAAGCCGACTTGTGCCGGTGCGCCCATGCGCCGACACAACGCCTCCACCCTGGGGCGGTTCGCCATCCAGTAGAGGGGGCGGGTGCGGAAATAGGAGCCGAGGCCGACGAAGCCGACGGCCGGATCCCGGAAATGCGCCAGCACGCGGGCGACGTTGCCACGCGAGCCCGCGAGGCCGACGAAAAAGATGCGCCGCCGCAGGTCGCCATGGCGAAGATGCGGGCTCTTCTTGCCGTGGATCTTCAACACTGCGTCAAAGCGATCCAGCCGCCCCTCCGTGAGGAGCTTCACGAAGGGCGCGATGTCGCGCCCCCGGTTCTCCACGGCGTGGACCTCCACGTCCGGCCGCCCCCGCACCTCCTGCCGGAGGCGCGCGGCCTGTTCGGGCGGGGCGGTGATCAGGAGGGTGGAGCCGCTGGGCAGGGCGGCCAGCGCCGTCAGCGCCTCGCACAGAAGCTCGGGGTAGTAGAGATGCGCCACGATGGCCGCCCGGCTGGCGGCCGGCGGTGCGAGCCGCCGCAGCCGCCAGGCGCGCAACTGCTGGGCTGGCGCCGAGAGAAAGGCCGCTCCGAGGGCCATCTCCGCCGCACGCTGCGCCATGATGGCGGGGCGGCGCACGAACCTCCTGAGCAGGCTGGCCCGCGGGGTGGCAGAGGATGAGGGCTGGGTCACAGAGCCTGGATCGGGCGGCGTTCGGGCGGTCAGATTGCCCAGCCTAGTCTATCCTGCCCCGTAGCCCGGATCAACCGTGCGGCCGGTGCAGGCTTGACCATGCCATGGCTCGTTCATTAATGACCCCTCGGTCGCGGCGCTGGGATTTCGTCCGACCACATCTAGAGAGGTCGTCTTCTCTTGCTCCAACAGGCATCTGCGCATGACGTGGCGTCCGGGCTGCGCACGATCATTGCGTCGCGTCGGCTGATCTGGACCTTGACCAAGCGAGAGGTTGCGGCGCGCTACCGCGGATCGGCCCTCGGTCTCGTCTGGCTCGTGCTGCTGCCCCTGCTCAACCTCATGGCCTTCACCTTCGTGTTCCGCACGGTGCTGAAAGCACGATGGGCGGGGTTGGCGATGGAGGAGGGCATCGGCGCCTTCTCCGTCTACATGTTCGCCGGCCTGACGATCTTCACCATCTTCGCAGAGGTGATGACGCGCTCGCCGGGGCTTGTGCTTGAGAATCCGTCCTACATCAAGCGCGTCGTCTTCCCGCTCGAGATCATGCCGATCGTCGCGCTGCTCACGGCGCTGGTCAATGCGGGCGGGTCCATGGTGATCTGGCTCGTGTTCTACATCGTCACCTTCGGCGTGCCGCATCCGGAGGCATTGCTCCTGCCGATCGCGCTGGCGCCGATGTGCCTCGTCATTCTGGGGCTGAGCTGGTTCGTGAGCGCTGTCGGCGTCTATCTGCGGGACCTGCGCCAGTTCGTCGCGCCCGTGGTGACGGCGCTGCAGTTCCTCTCTCCCGTGTTCTACCCGCTCGCGGCGGTGCCGGAAGGCGTGCGCTGGATCTTCAATATCAATCCCCTGACGGTTCCGCTCGAGCAGGCGCGCAGCCTGCTGTTCCAGGGCGAGGTTCCGAGCCTCGGCTCGATCGCCTTCGCCATGTCCGTCGGCGGGCTGGCGGCGGTCCTGGGGCTGTGGTGGTTCCAGAAGACCCGGAAAGGATTCGCTGATGTCGTCTGACGTCGTCATCCGGGGCACGGGGATCAGCAAGGTCTACAATATTTTCCGGAAGCCGGAGGACCGGCTCAAGCAGATGATCTTTCGGCGGAGGAAGTTCTTCGACGAGTACTGGGCGCTGAAGGATGTCAGTCTCGAGATCCGGCGCGGCGAGACGGTGGCCCTGGTCGGCCGCAACGGCTCCGGCAAGTCGACACTGCTGCAGATCATCACCGGAACCCTGCTGCCCACCACCGGGAGCATGGAGATCGAAGGCCGCGTGGGCGCCCTACTGGAACTCGGGGCTGGCTTCAACCCCGAGTTCACCGGCCGCGAGAATGTCTACATGTCCGCCCAGATCCTGGGGCTCGCGCGGCAGGAGGTGGATGCGCGCTTCGACACCATCGCCGCCTTCGCCGATATCGGCGACTTCATCGACCAGCCGGTGAAGCTCTATTCGAGCGGCATGTATGCGCGGCTCGCCTTCTCGGTCATGGCGCATGTCGATACCGACATCCTGATCGTGGACGAGATCCTCGCGGTCGGCGATGCCGCTTTCACCCAGAAATGCATGCGCTTCATCCGCAAATTCAAGGAAACCGGCACGCTCCTGTTCGTTTCGCATGACGTCGGCGCTGTCCTCAGCCTCTGCGACACCGCGGTCTGGATGGACGCCGGCATGGTGCGCGCCCATGGCCCGGCCCGCGAGATCTGCGAGGCCTACCAGGCCGATGTGGAAGGGGCCAAGGGACACGAGAACGACTTCCGCATCGGTGGATCGCGCAAGGCCCCCGACGGCCCGCGGACCTTCCCGCGCGACCACCGGGAGGAGGCCCTCAAGGAGCTGGGCCTGCAGGGCAAGGGCGAGGTCTTCGCCTTCGACCCGGATGCGCCCTGGTACGGGCAGCGCGGCGCCACGATCGAGGGGGTGCAGCTCCTCGACGCGGACGGTGCGCCGCTGACCTCCTTCGAGGGGGGCGAGGATATCCGCCTCGAGATCCGCTGCCGCGCCGAGCGCGCGGTCGACCGGCCGATCGTCGGTTTCAACGTCAAGGACCGGCTCGGGCAGAGCCTGTTCGGCGACAATACCTTCCTCACCTACCGGGACACCCGGTTGTCACTCTCGCCCGGAGACGTGCTGACCGCTGCTTTCGACTTCCGCATGCCCTATCTGGCCGGTGGCGACTATTCGCTCTCCGTCGCGGTCGCCTCGGGCACGCAGGATGATCACGTCCAGCACCATTGGGTCGATGACGCGATGTTCTTCAAGGTGACGAAAGTTTCGTCCAAGGGCCTGATGGGGATCCCGATGCGCGACATCCGGATGTCGGTCTCCCAGGGCGCGGACTCGTCACCCAAGAAGGCGCTGTGAGGCGGAGCTCCGTTACGGGGCTGCCTGTGCATCGGGCCGGTCGAGAGGTCTTGCCCAGCCGCGCAACCGGCTGAGGCTCCTGCGCTTCGCGGGCCTCGCGCCGCACGGCCCGGTGCCGGGCTGCCGCGGCCCTCAGTTGACGACCGCAATCTGCTGCGGATCGAGTTCAAGCCAGACCTGCTCGCCGACCTCATGCACCTGCAGCGGTGGTGCGGTGACGCGCAGCTGCAAACCACTCTCCTGCGGACGGACCACATAGTCCCAGGATTCCCCGAGATATGTGCGTTGCGCCACGGTGGCCGGCAGCAACGGCCGCCCGTCCCGCAGCTGTGGCTGGCTGCGGTACAGGGACATGGCCTGGGGCCGCACCGAAAGCAGAATGGGGCGCGCGGCCTCGGGAACCTCCTGGCCGAGCTGGGCAGCGCGAAGCGTGAAGCCATCCAGCCCGATCTCGCCATTGGCGAGGCGGCCTTCCAGCAGGTTGGTGCGGCCGATGAAGGCCGCGACGAAGCGCGTGCGGGGCTGGGTGTAGATCAGGTGCGGCGCGTCCACCTGCTCGATGCGGCCGGCACTCATCACCGCGATCCGGTCGGCGGTGGCCATCGCCTCCGCCTGGTCATGGGTGACATAGACGGTGGTGATGCGGAACTCGTCATGCAGGCGGCGGATCTCGAAGCGCATCTCCTCCCGCAGGTTGGCGTCGAGGTTGGAGAGCGGCTCGTCCAGCAGCAGCACCGCGGGCTTGACGACAATGGCACGCGCCAGCGCCACGCGCTGTTGCTGACCGCCGGACAGCTCGGCGGGATAGCGGTCGGCGAGATGGCCCATCTGCACCACCTCAAGGATTTCGCTGGTGCGCATGCGGACCTGGGCGGCAGGGAGCTTCTGCAGCTTCAGCCCGAAGGCGACATTCTCGGCCACCGTCATGTTCGGCCAGATGGCATAGCTCTGGAAGATCATCGACATGCGGCGGCGCTCCGGAGGCAGCACCGCGCTCGGCATGGAAAGCACCTCACCATCCATGCTGATGCTGCCCGCCGTCGGTTCGATGAAGCCGGCGATCATGCGCAGCGTTGTCGTCTTGCCACAGCCGGAGGGGCCGAGCAGACAGACGAACTCTCCCTCCTGCAGCGTCAGATCGACATCATCCACCACCCGGAGCGGCCCATAGGCCTTGCTGAGGCCCTTCAGCGTCAGACGGGGCATGGTCTCAACTCCTCCGCAGCATGAAATCACGGCCGGCCAGCTTCATGCCGACGGCGACCAGGATCAGGGTGATGGCCAGCAGCAACCCGCCGAAGGCGGCCAGAACCTCGAAATTGCCGGCCTCGCTGAGGTCGTAGAGCAGCACGGACATGGTGCGGGTGCGCGGCCCGACCAGAAAGACCGCCGCCGAAAGCTCCCGTGAGGCGACGATGAAGACGATCAGCCAGCCGCCGATCAGGCTGCGGATGATCAGCGGCGCGGTGATGCGCCGGACAGTCAGCAGCCGCCCGCCGCCCAGGATGCGGGCTGCCTCCTCCATCTCCGGATGCACGGCGCGCACGGCGGCGGCGGAATTGGCGAAGGCGATCGGCAGGAAGCGCGCGGTGAAGGCGAGGATGATGATCAGCGCCGTGCCGTAGAGCGCGACCGGTGGCGCGGCGTAGGCGGCATAGAAGCCGATGGCCATGATGATGCCGGGGATGACGAAGGGGGCCATGGCCAGGAAGCCCAGCGCCGAGCCGAAGGGTACCAGCTTGCGCGCGACGATGTAGGCGATCAGCACGGCGATCACGACGGCCGCCGTCGCCGCCGCCGCGGAGAACCACAGCGTGTTCCAGATCGAGGTCAGCGCCATCTCGTGCCGGAACAGCAGATAGGTGTAGTTGCCCAGCGTAAGGTTGTCCCAGGCCAGGCCACGCCCCCAGGCCTTGGCGAAGGAGGCCTGCAGCAGCACGACGAGCGGCATCAGCACCGCCAGCAGGCCGACGAAGCCGCAATAGGCCAGGACCGCCCAGCGCCAGTGGCCAAGCTTGATCGGGCGCCGCTCGCCGCCCTTGCCGGTCTGCGAGACGAAGCCCTTGCGCGCCAGCAGCAGCTTCTGCACGGCGATCATGCCGATGGTGATCAGCAGCAGCGGCATGGCATAGGCCGCGGCCACCTCGACGCGCACCGGATACTCGAAGAACTGCCAGAGCTGCGTGGTGACGACGTTGATGCGCGCCGGGATGCCGATGATGGCGGGTGTGCCGAACAGTGCCACGGTCTCCAGGAAAACCACGATGATGCCGCCGAGCACGGCGGGCCAGACCAGTGGCAGGGTCACCTTGCGTGTCGTCGTCCAGGTGCCGGCGCCCAGGATATTGGCGGCATCCTCCATTTCCGAGGAGATCAGGTCCAGCGCGGACTTCACGAAGATGAAGATCAGCGGAAAGGAATGCAGCGAGATGACCAGCGCCAGGCCGAAGAAGCTGTAGACGTTCACCAGCGGGGTCTGCAGGCCGGTCAGCCACATCCAGGACTGGTTGATGAAGCCGGAGTTCGGGCCCGCCAGAAGGATCCATCCGACCGCGCCGAGATAGGGCGGCATGATGAAGGCCCCCATCACCATTGCCCAGGTGAGGCCCTTGCCCGGCATGTCCGTGCGCGAGACGGCCCAGGCCAGCGGAACGGCGAAGACCACCGCCAGCAGGGAGGAGAGCGCGCCCAGCATCAGCGAATTGCCGAGCGCCTCCAGGTAGCGCACCCGGCCATAGGCGGTGGCGTAGTTGGAGAGGGTGAAGGCGCCCGTTCCCTGCTGCTCAAAGCTGACGATCAACAGCTTGCCGATCGGCACGGCCACGAGGAACAGCAGCGCCGCGACCAGCAGGACCCAGAGCAGGTTGGATGGTTCGAGATAGCGCAGGCGGCGCAGCAGCCCCGGCCGCCGCGCTCCTTCCGCGGCGGATTTCGGCAGGATCGCGGCGGTTTCGTTCATGCGGGCGTGGCTCCCTCGCGATGTGGGGGCTCGGTCATACGCCGAAGGTGTCGCGCCAGAGTTCCTTCACCTCCTGGCCGTCGCGCTCGAGTTCGTCCGGATCGGCGGTGATCATCGTCACCTCGTCGAGCGGGCGGGAACCCGGCGGCGGCGGCACCTCGGGGCGCAGCGACTCACTGAAGAAGGGACGCGTGATCTCGTAGTAGGTCGGGCTGGTCATGAACTCCATGAACAGCTTCGCCGCGTTCGGGTGCGGCGCGTTCTTCAGCGCGCCGCTCGGCGCGGGCACCATCAGCGTGCCGTCGGTGGGATAGATCAGCGTGATCGGATTACCGCGCGAGATCGAGAGCAAAGTGGTGGCGGAGGGAAGCGCGGCGGCGATGCTCCGCTCGCCGGCGTTCAGCATGGTCACGGGATCTGCGCTGGAACGGCCGATCTGCGGCTGGTTCTTCTCCAGCGCCTTGAAGTAGTCCCAGCCATAGAGCTTGCGCATGGCCAGGCACCAGGAGGTGATGGCGCCGCTATAGCCGGGATGGCCGACGGCGATCTTGCCGCGCCATTTCGGGTCCAGCAGATCCTTCCAGCTCTTCGGCGCATCGGCTTCCGACACCTGGTCGCTCCGCCGCCCCATCAGGAACAGGCCGAGATAGGTGACCTGGAAATACCCGTCCGGATCCGCCGCCTGCTGCGCCGCCTTGATCAGCCCCGCCGCGTTCTTCGGCTTGTAGGGCATCAGCTTCTCGTTCTGCTTCAGGAAAGCCAGGTGGCTGTGGTCGGTGGAGCTGAACACGTCGCACTGCGCGACGCCGGCGCGTATGTCCTGCGACAGGCGCTGGAAGGCGACTTGCGAAGTGCTCCGCACGACATTGACGGTGATGCCAGGGAAGCGCTCGGTGAAGCCGCGCCCGATGGCCTGCGAGGGTTCTGCCTGATACTGGCCGGTGTACCAGGTAACCTGCCCCTCCCGCTTCGCCGCCTCGTAAAGCTCCTTCTCATGTGGCCGCATTTCCGCCGCACGCGCGATGCCGAAGCGCGCCGCCGCGCCTCCGGCGGCCAGTCCGAACAGCAGGCGTCTGTTGATCATCACCATCTCCGTCTCCTCCATCTGCGGCGCGGGGTGGCGGCTCTGGCGGCCGCGCTTGCCCCATGCTGGCGGTGTGCCGGCTCAGCGGCCGGCGAAGACCGGGGCCCGCTTCTCCATGAAGGCGCGACGGCCCTCGGCATAGTCGGCGCTGTCGAAGCAGGCGCGATTCAGCCGCTCCACCAGCGCCGGGTCGCGGGCGGCCGGATCGCCGGCGATCTGGTCGATGGCCAGCTTCGAAGCTTCGACCGAAAGCGGCGCGTTGCGCGCGATCTCGAGCGCGAGCGCCGTGACGACCTCCTCGAGCTGCTCCGGCGGCACCACGCGGTTCACCAGCCGGCAGGCCAGAGCCTCGGTGGCGTCGAGCTGCCGCCCGGTGAAGAGGATTTCCTTGGCGAGGGCAGGGCCTGTCAGCGCCACAAGGCGCGCCAGGCTCTCCTGGCCATAGGCGATGCCGAGCCGCGCGGCCGGGATGCCGAAGCGGCTGTCAGCGGAGGCGATGCGCAGATCGGCCATCAGCGCGACAGCGTAGCCGCCGCCGATGCAGAAGCCCTCGATCATGGCGATCAAGGGTTTGCGCAGGGATTCCAGCTTGCGGCGCGCGGCGCTGCTGCGCCGGCTGTACGCCTCCTGTGCCGCGGCATCGGCGCGGACGCGGTCGAATTCGCTGATGTCCGCCCCGGAAGCGAAGGCCTTCCCGCCGACGCCATGCATCACCACGACGCGCACCGTGTCATCGGCGGCGAAATCCTCCGCCGCGGCGGCGATGGCGTCCCACATGGCCAGCGAGATGGCGTTGCGTTTTTCCGGTTGATTGATGGTCAGCCAGCCGATGCCGTCTTGCTTGCGGGTCAGGATTTTCGTGGTGGCGCCAGGGGAGGCGGAAATGTCCATGACGGGCCGGCTCCTGCTGCAATGCGAGATTCGGTCAAGCACGTCAGGAGAAGCCACGCCCCGCGCGGCCGTTGCGCCGTGCAGCACGTCATCAGGCTTTGCGTGCGGCGGCTTGTTTCGTGCCTTCCACGCAGCGGATCGTTTCTCTCCTCGTAATGAGCTTGTCACCGGCCATGTGGAATGTAAACAATAAACACCTCGCCACCTGGAGATGGCTCGACCATGCAGCGGCGCCAGAGCATCCGCCCGGAAGGCCTTTCGCCCGTGGCGGACACCGTGGCCGAACTGCGCCAGCGCCTTGCCCGGCGGGAGTCGCTTGGCCGCAGCGTGCAGGCGGCGCTTGAGCAGATGATCGAGAGCGGGACGCTGGAGCCAGGCGCACGGCTGAATGAAATGGAACTGGCCGCGCAGCTCGGCGTCAGCCGAGGTCCGGTGCGGGAAGCGGCGCGCGCCTTGGAGCGGACGGGGCTCGTCACGGTCATTCTCAACCGCGGCGCCTTCGTGCGGAGCCTCGATATCGAGGAGGTTCTGCAGACCTATGACATGAATGCCGTGCTGTTCGGCCATGCCGCGGCGCTGCTCGCGCGCGTGATCGCGCCGCCACAGGCCGCGGAGCTGCAGGCGATCGTGGAACGCATGGACGAGGCCGTCGCAGCGGGCGAACTCGAAGCCTTCTTCACCGCGAACGTGCTGTTCCACCGGCAGATTGTCGAATTCTGCGGCAACCGGCCGTTGCGCGACGTCTATCTCGACCATACCCGCAAGCTTCTGCTGCTGCGCCGCCGCTCCTTCGATGCCGCCGGCAACATGCGCGCTTCGAACAGCGAGCACCGCCGGCTGCTGGCGGCAATCCTGTCCGGCCGGGCCGAGCAGGCACGGCAGCATGCCGAGGCGCATACGCGCGCGGGGCGCGCCCGCTACCTCACTGCCATCGCGCACGGCAACGCGGCGGCGGACGAACACATCATGCCGGAGGGGAGGACATCTCATGCTGACGGTTGACAGGATCGGGGTCGATATCGGCCGTCGCTTGCGGCTGGAGGATGCCATCGACTGGGCGGCGGAGAACCAGGTCCGCTACATCGACATCCAGCTCGATACCGGCCCGAACAGGGTGGACAGCTTCGACGATGCGCGTGCGACGGCGATCCGCAAGCAGGCGGAGCGGCAAGGCGTGGTGCTCGGGCTGCACACACTCTCGGCAGTCAATGTCGCGGAGTATTCGCCCTTCCTCTCGGACGCGGTGGATGCCTACCTGCGCGCCTATATCGAGCTGGCGCCGAAGCTCGGGGCCGAGTGGATCGTGGTGCATGCGGGATACCACTTCACGGCCGACGTGAAGCCGCGCATGGAGGCAGGGCTGGCGCGGCTGCAGCGGATGGTTGCGCATGCGGAGAAGCATGGTGCGCTGCTGCTGCTGGAGAATCTGAACAAGGAACCGGCGGATGCCGAGGTCCACTACCTCGCGCATACGATCGAGGAATGGCGCTACTACTACGACCGCATCCACTCGCCGGCCTTTGCGCTCTCCTTCACCGCCAACCATGCGCATCTGATGCCGGATGGTGTGGAGGGTTTCGTCGAGGCCATTCCGCTGGGCCGGGTGGCCGAGGTGCGGCTGGCCGACTGCTTCCGCAACGGGCATGAGCAGCACCTCCTGCCTGGCCAGGGGAATTTCGATTTCGGCGCCATGTTCGCGTTGCTGGAGCGCAAAGGCTTCAAAGGTCATTACATGAACGCCTTCGGCACGCTGGCGGACATGCAGAAGGCGCGGCATGACATGATGGGCATGGCGCAGGAGGCCGGGGCCGCGGCCTCCTGAGGCTTTCCCTGCGCAAGGCGGGGCCATCCTCCCCTCGTGAAGGTTCACCAGGGCCAGTGCTCATGGGCGAGGTCATGCAGGCGCGGAGCCACTGCGGCCCGGCGCATGAGAGGCGAGGCGTGCTGTCCGATCGGAATCATTCCCGCCTTCCACGGCGCCTGCTTCCGCCATCCCTGGCGCCGGCCAGGGATTCACGCCCTGCTGGAGCCAGGCCAGCGTGCCCTTCCAGAAGCTGTCCTCGAAGCGTGCGTGAAAGAGGGCGAAGTGGCCGATCGCCGGCAGGCCGAAATCACTTGGCGTCAGCATGGCTTCCTGGTGCGGGGCATTGCGGTAGTAGCGGAGGCCGCGGCGGATCGCCGGCTCCGTTCCCAGCGGATCGTCCCGGACGATGACGGCCAGGATGGGCGCGGTCACTGCCGCGAAGCGGGCGAGGAGCGCGGCGCGCTGCGGCGGCGGCAGGTTGTGCTCCATGCGCGCGCGGCGGAAGCTCCATTCGTTCGCCACTCCGGCCGGCAGGTCCTCCAGCCAGCCGAGGCGCCGGCCGGGAAAATAGCCGCAGACTGCCGTCACCACGGGCATCGCGACATGCCATTTGAGGAAGAGGCTAGGCCGCTGCGCCGGTGCATAGTCGCGCCAGTAGGCATATTGTGCGCCCACGGTCAGGATGCGGTGGATGGCCGGCGCGCTGGCGGCGAGACCCGGCAGGAAGCCGCCGATGCTGTGCCCCACCACCTGCAGCGGCAGGTCCGGTCGCGCCTGCCGCATGAAGCGCAGCGCCGCGTCGAAATCCAGCGTGCCCCATTCATGCCAGCGATAGCCGCAGCCGCGGAGCCGCGTCGGGCGGGAGGCACCGATGCCACGGTAGTCATAGGTCAGCACATCGAAGCCCTGCGCGGCCAGGAAACGCGCATAGCGGTGGTAGTAGCGCGCCAGCACGCCGGTGGCGGCATTCACCACCACCACGCCGCGCGACGGCCCGCGCGCCGGCCAGACATGGCCGCCGAGCCGCACCCCGTCGGCGCAGGGGATGCGGACAGCCTCCTCATCCGGCATCGGCGAGGCGCTCCGCCACGGTCCGCCGATAGGCGAAACGGCCTCCGGCGGTGGCGGCGCGGGCCGTGGCCGCCCAGGCCTCCTCGGCTGCCCGGGCGAGGGCCTGGCTGAGCCTCGCCCGCGGCATCCCGGCCGTCCGCAGGGTCGCCTGGCTCCGATCGGGAGAGCAGGGGGCCATCGGCACGCTCACCGGCCGCCTGGCGGCGGTGCGCCTGGCCTGGCCGCGCATCAATAGGGCCTCCCGTCCTTGTGGCAGAAGCGCCAGGCGCCATCCTCGCGCACCGCCGTCAGGTCATCGGCGGGGTAGAAGACCTCGTCGCCCTCCGCGCGGTCGCCGATCTCCAGGTAGCGCACCGGAGCGGCCGAGCGGTTCTCCAGATGATGTGCCGCGCCGCCGGCCGGAAAGCCGGCGCAATCGCCCGGGCGCAGCACGGTCTCCCCCCCTGCGCCAGTGACGAGCACCGGCTCGCCCTCCAGCACGAAGATGAACTCGTCCTGCCGGCTGTGCGCGTGGTGCAGCGCGGAGCAGGCACCGGGCTGCAACTCCGTCAGGTTCACGCCGAAGCTGCGCAGGCCGAAGGCGTCGCCCAGCGGGCGCTTGATGCGGCCCGCCATGCGGGCGGCGAAGACGGGCGGGTAACTCGAAGGCCGCGCGCGTGGCGCGACCGCCATCGCGGTGAGGGAAATGGGGTGGTCCATGGCGATCCTCCGTTGCTGACCCCGTTCACAGCCCGCCCGTCACCCGGAGCACCGCCCCGGTGGCGTAGGCCGCGGCGCCGGAGACGAGCCAGGCCACCGCCTCGGCGATCTCCTCCGGCTCGCCGATCCGTCCCATCGGCACGCGCGGTGCGATGCGGGCGGGGCGACCGGGATCCCCGGCCAGGGCGTGGATGCCGGTGTTCACCGTGCCCGGCGCCACGGCGTTCACACGGATACCCTGCGCCGCCACCTCCCGCGCCAGCCCCAGGGTGAAGGCCTCCACCGCCGCCTTGCTGGCCGCGTAATGCACGTATTCGCCGGGGCTGCCGGTCTGCGCCGCGACGGAGGAAAGGTTGACGATCGAGCGCCCCTCGCCCTCCGCCGTCGCGAAGCAGCGCAGGGCCGCCTGGGCGCAGAGCATGGTGCCGATCAGGTTCACCTCGGCGACACGGCGCATCCAGGCGGGGTCGAGATCCCGGAAGGCGCCGAGCGGGCCGGTGATGCCGGCATTGTTCACCAGCGCCTGCAGCGGCCCGAAGCGCTCCTCCGCCGTGGCGAAGAAGCGCCCCACCGACTCCTCGCGCGTCACGTCCAGCGGCAGGGCGAGCGCCGTGCCGCCTGCCTGGGCGATGCCGGCGAGCACGGGCCCGGCTTCCTCCGCCTGCCGGCAGCCGATGGCGATCCGGTAGCCCTCCTGCGCCAGGCGGCGCGCGATGGCGGCGCCGATGCCGCGGCTTCCGCCGGTGACGATGACGAGGCGCGATGGCGGCATGGCCGGTCTCCTCTCACGGTCAGAAGGCTGGTGCCGTCTGCCGGCACGATGAAGGGAAATTTCCCGACGCGCGGCATCGGGCGGTGGTCGGCAGCGGCTCCATCGGCGTGCCTCCCCCCGCGCTCAGACCTGCCACCACCATTTCTGCGCCTCCCATTGGGCCGCCTGCCGGTCCATGCCGATGTCGCGCAGCAGCCGCGCGTCCATCTCCGTCAGGCGGCAACGTTCACGATGACGCCTCAGCATACGCCGGGTGTCCAGCAGGAGGGTGGCGGCGCCCCGCCACAGGCGGCGGCCCGGGAGAGTGGACGTGAAGGACGGGAAGCCGTGCAGAGGTTCCGACATGCGGCTGATCCTGTGGGAGAGGGCGGGCGCGCGGCAGACCAGGGCCGACCCGCCCGGCATGGAAGGGCGTCCCCCGCTGCGTGGCGGGCGGCGTTCATGGCCACCAGATCGGGATCACCGATCCCGCCAGCAGCGCGCCGAGCAGGCCGTTCGTCACGGCCCATTGCCGCTCGGTCCGCAGCCGCCGCCCCATCGCGCGCCCGGCGGCGCACCAGAAGGACAGGGCCAGCAGCGCAAAGCCGACGAAGGTGCCGCCCAGCAGCAGGGCCAGCCCCGCCGGGCTCGCGGCCAGGCCAGAGAAGGAGGCGGCGGCACCCAGGGTCACCGCCCAGGCCTTGGGGTTCTGGCAGGTGAAGAGGAGGCCGAGCAGCAAGCCGGCGGGCGCCGCCGCCTCGCCACGGCGCGGCGCGCCGCTGCAGGCGATGCGCCAGGCGAGCCACAGGAGATAGCCGCTGCCCACGAGCCGCAATGCCGTCTGCGCCGAGGGCGCCAGCAGCAGCGCCGCGCCCAGCCCGCCTCCCGCCGCGGCGGCCATCAGGCCGAGGCCGAGGGCAAGCCCGGCCACCAGCGGCAGGGAACGCGCGAAGCCGAAGCGCGCGCCGGAGGCGATGGCCATCACCGTGGCGCTGCCCGGGGTGACGGTGGCGATGGCGGCGAAGAGCAGCAGCGGCCAGAATCCGTTCATGCGCCGATCCTCCGAAAGCGCGGCCATGCTTCGCCGTCGCCGCCCGGATCCGCCAGCCACGCCTCCCCCGAACTGTGGCGCCGGACTGCCGACACAGTTGCTGCCAGCACCGGCACGCCTCGCCTTGCTGGCGGCCCGCCGCGCGCCGATGCTGGACGGATCGCGTCCCAGGGAGGCGCCGCCATGGCCCAGAGCTCCATCCCCGCCGCACCGGCCCGGCCGGCCCTGCGCCTCGTCCTCGGCGGGCATGCGCGGCTTTCCGTCGAGATCGACCGGCAGGCGCCGGAGCCGCTCGCCCACCAGATCGCCGGGCGGCTGGCGGAGCTGATCCGGGCCGGCACGCTGCCGCACGGGGCGCGGCTTCCCTCCATCCGCGCGCTGGCCCACCGCACCGGCATCGGCGTGCACAGCGTGGTGGAGGCCTATGCGCGGCTGGCCGCCATGGGCCTCGCCATCTCCCGCGCCGGCTCTGGCGTCTATGTCATCCGCCCGGCGGCGCTGCCGCCGCCGGCGCCGCTCCCCGCGCCGGACCCGACCCTGGCCGAAGGCGTCGCCATGGCCATGCTGGAGGCGCGGGAGGACGTGCTCTGCCCCGGCGGGGGCGTGCTGCCCGAGGCCTGGACGGAGGGCGCCTGGCAGGGCGGGGTGCTCTCCCGCTTCGCGCGGCACCTGCCGGCGCATCTCGGGCGCGTGGCGCCGCCGCAGGGCGGGGCGGCCATCCGGCAGCATGTCTGCCAGCGCCTGGCGACGCGCGGCATCACCGTGCCGCCGGACCGCGTGCTGATGACGGCGGGCGGCACGCAGGCGCTGCAGCTCGTGGTGCAGACCTTCCTCGCCCCCGGCGACACGGTGCTGGTCGAGGACCCCGGCTACTTCATGCTCTTCCCGATGCTGGAGCAGCGTGGCCTGCGGCTGGTGCCGGTGGAGCGCCGGCCGGACGGCCCCTGCCTGGAGGCGCTGGAACGCGCCTGCCGCACGGAGGCGCCGAAGGCCTTCTTCCTGCAGCCCGTGCTGCACAACCCGACGGGCTGGACCGCCTCTGCCGCCAATCTCCACCGCCTGCTGCGCATCGCCGAGCGCCACAACCTGCTGCTGGTGGAGGATGACGCGCATGGCGACCTGCATGGCGGCGAGCCGGTGCGGCTCATGCAGCTCGACGGCGGCGCCTGCGTCATCCATGTCGCCAGCTTCACCAAGCTGATCGGCCAGGGCACGCGCACCGGCTTCCTCGCCGCCTCGGCGAAGCGCGTGCAGGCGCTGCTGCGCACCAAGATCACCACCAGCCTCACCGGCTCCGGCGTCGAGGAGCAGCTGCTGCTGGAGATGCTCTGCTCCGGCCAGTACCGGCGCCACCTGGAGGCGCTGCGCGCGCGCCTCTCCACCGCACGCGGCCTGGTGGCGGAGCGCCTGCGCAGCCTCGGCTTCACCATCGCGGCGGGGGAGGACGGCATGTTCCTCTGGGCGGAGGCGCCGCCCGGCGCGCGGGACGACCTCGTCCTCGCCGCGCGCGACCGCTGCCTGGTGCTTGCGGGGGGCGCGCTGTTCCGGCCCTGCCGCCAGCCCAGCCGCCACTTCCGCTTCAATGTCGGCCGCAGCACGGATCCGCGCATCCCGGAGCTGCTGGGCGCCCTGCTGCGGGAAGGGGAGGCATGACGCCGCGGCCGCACCAGGGGGCGCTGGCCGCCGTCCTGGCCGGCGGCGCCGTCATGAGCGTGGCCCTGGGCGCGCGACAGAGCTTCGGCCTCTATCTCGATCCGCTGACGCGTGGCGGCCATTCCCTTGGGCTCGTCGCCTTCGCCATCGCCCTGCACAACCTGACCTGGGGCCTCGCCCAGCCCTTCGCGGGCGCGGCCTCCGATCGCTTCGGGCCGATGCCGGTGGTCGCGGCAGGCGCCGTGCTCTATGCCGCCGGCCTTTCACTCGTCGCCCTCTCCGCCTCACCGGTCGCGCTGGTGATCGGCATGGGGCTGCTGGTGGGGCTGGGTATCAGCGGCACCAGCTTCGGCGTGGTGCTGGCGGCGCTTGGCCGCGCCGTGCCGGCGGAGCGGCGCAGCCTGGCGATGGGGCTGGCCAGCGCCGCGGGCTCGCTCGGCCAGGCGCTGCTGGTGCCCTTCGCGCAGGGCATGGCGCAGCGCTCGGGGATGGCCGCCTCGCTCCTGGCCCTGGCCGGCTTCCTGATCGCGGTCGCGCCGCTCGGGCTGCTGCTCGGCCGCCCGGCGGCCGGCCCGCCGGCCGAGCCGCCCATGCCGCTGCGGGCTGCCCTGGCGCAGGCGCTGGGTCACCGCGGCTATCGCCTGCTGACCCTTGGCTTCTTCACCTGCGGCTTCCAGCTTGCCTTCATCGGCACGCATCTGCCGGCCTATCTCAGCCTCTGCGGCATGCCGGCCGGTACGGGCGCGCTGGCGCTGGCGGCGATCGGGCTGTTCAACATGCTCGGAAGCTGGGCCTGCGGCTGGCTGGGCGGCCGCTTTTCGCAGCAGCATGTGCTGGGCTGGCTCTACCTCCTCCGCGGCGCCGTCATCCTTGGCTTCTACCTGGCGCCGAAGTCGGCGGCGGTCGCCCTAGTCTTCGCTGCGGCGATGGGGCTGATGTGGCTGGGCACCGTGCCGCTGACGAGCGGCCTTGTGGCGAGGGTCTTCGGCACGCGCCATCTCGGCACGCTGTTCGGCCTATGCTTCCTCAGCCATCAGATCGGGTCCTTCCTCGGCTCCTGGTCGGGCGGGCTCGTCTTCGACCGCACAGGCTCCTATGGGGCCGTATGGCTGGCCACCGCCATCGCCGGCTTTGTGGCCGCCGCCCTCCATTTCCCGATCGACGGCACGCCGGCGCAGCAGGCCGTGCCCCGCGCTGCCGGACGGGCATGGCGCCGGTGGCCGGCACTGCGGTGAGGCGGGGCGGCGCCTCGCCGGCGGCATGCCGGCGCTATCCGCCGGGAGCCCCTGCCACATGCTGGCCAGGGGCCCAGGTCGTCCGGCAGCCGTTATCCCTTCCGGCCGTAGACCACCACCCGCGAACCGCGACGGAACTGCTCGTAGTCGCCTTCGGGGCTGGGCAGCACCGACACTTCCGAAAAGCCGAAATTCTTCATCAGGGAGACGACCGCATTCAGGGAGGGGATCAGCGCGACTTCCGTCGAGCCTCCCTCGCGGGCGCTGGCATAGTCCGGCGAAAGGGCGAACACACCCTGGACCGGCCGGACGTTGTAGTAGGCGCCATCCTCGATCTGGCCGCTGATGTCGTAAGGATAGACCTGGGTTTCGATCAGGATGTGCTTGCGGCTCATCTGGCTGGCGAGACGCAGCGTGTGGACCGGATTCTCCAGATGATAGAGCAGGCCGAAGAGCAGCACGAAATCGGCCGTCTGCGCGGGATCGAACTCCATCTTCTGGAGATCGGCCTGGACGTACTCGACATTCGTTGCGCCCATCGCCTCGGTGATGGCACGCGCTGCGGTGAGACTGGAATCCCGGAACTCGTATCCCCTCACGCTCTTGAAGTGCCTGGCGAGCGCGAGCGAGTAGAAACCTTCATGGGAGGCGAGATCGAAGGCGCTGAGGGCGCCGGCATCCGGCACCTGTTCGCGAATCACCCCAAGGAGCTTTTCCAGGCGCGACTGGTGGATGGGGAAGACTTCCGGCGAAAGGTCATGCTGGGTCTTGGTGCCATCGGGGAGTTCGAACTCGTAGAACCAGCGCCGGTTCTTGATCCATTTGAGCCGCTCAACTGCCGTTTGATCCATTCCGCATATCCTTGGCGAGGTTCAGAAAATCGGGAGGAATCCGGTTGCTGGCGCTGCTGGCCGGCAGACGGGGCCAAGCAACTCCTGGCTGAGTTCTCCCGGATGTGAAGGCGGGGTTCTGGAGTGGTCAGGCTGCAGCCCGCTCCATCCGGCCGGGAATGAGCGGGCCGCCTGCGCGGTGCAAGCCGTGGCGGCCGGGGCAGACATTCGGGAAAGCGGAGGCACCACGGCAGGGAATGCCGGCAGGTGGCAGGCCGCTGGCCGGATGGGGGCAGGGACCCCGGGCCGGGCTGCTGGCGCGCAAGGGTCAGGCACGGTGCGGCCGGAGCCGGGTCTCGCAGCATGCTGCCCGACATGATCCGGCGGACAGCCCTGAACCCGGATCCTCGGAGAAGAGTGGCAGGGGGCAGGCCGGCAGCGCCACCAGGCCGGCCACAGCATGCCCTGGCTTGAATGCCCCGGTGCATCTCTGCCTCGCTCTGTGGGCCATCGGGACATCTCGCTCCTCATGAGTTTAGCAGGAGTGTCCACCCAGAAGAGAAAGGTCCAGCATCATCCCCAAGGGCCGATGGCTCGATGCAGAGCATTCGTCCGGCGCTGCAGCCCCAAAGGGCCTTTAGGCCGCCCAATATGTTCTCCGGCCGATATTGGCAAGAGCGGAAATGGTCAAGCCTCTGGCCGCCTGGGCCCGCCTGATCCGCGCTTCCGGCGCGCGATGCATTGCCGCGGCTGTGGAGCCGGCGCATGAAGCCCGTGCGCCAGCGGCTCGGGCCGCAGCAACGAGGCCGGCCGCGCGAGTCTCTACACCGCCGGGCCGGCCTCGGCCCGCCGTTGCTCCGCGCTGACATAACGCTTCGGCAGGCCGGCACGCGCCAGTGCACCATACATGGCCTCGCCGGGGAGTGCCGCGGCCACCTGCCGTCGCACCGCCAGCAGCGCCTCGAGGTCCACGCCGGTGCGCAGGCCCATGGAATCCAGCATGAAGCAGAGATCTTCCATGACGATGTTGCCGGTCGCTCCCGGCGCGAAGGGGCAGCCGCCGAGACCGCCCAGCGAGGCGTCGAAGCGCCGCACGCCACAGTCCAGCGCGGCCGCGACATTGGCAAGGCCGGTGCCGCGCGTGTCATGGAAATGCGCGGCCAACGGCAGGGCGCCCAGATCGGTCCGCAGCGCATCGAACACCACCCGCACCTGGGCCGGATCTCCGTAGCCGACGGTGTCAGCGATGATCAGTTCCTGCGCCCCCGCCTCAGCCAGCAGCGTGGCGTAGTGCCGCACCGCGTCAGCCGGCACCGGGCCTTCGAAGGAGCAGCCGAAGGCGGTGGAAAGGCCGCCGACCAGCATGGGCCGCCGCTCCGGTGGCAGGGCCACCAGCATGGCGGCGATGCGCCGGAAATCGGCGAGGGATTCTTCCCGCTCGCGCCGTACGTTGTTCAGGTTGTGCGTGCGGCTGACTGACATCACGAAGTTGATCTTTCCGACGCCGGCTGCCACCGCACGCTCGGCGCCCTTCAGGTTGGGCACCAGCGCGGCGGTTTCCAGACCCGGCAGGCGCACGGCGGCAGCAGCCACTTCCGGCGCATCGGCGAACTGAGCGATCACGGCCGGCGGAACGAAGGAGGTCACCTCGATCTCGGACACGCCTGCTGCCACCTCGGCCTCGACCCAGGCGATCTTGGCGGGCGTCGGCATGAAGCCGCCGATGATCTGGATGCCGTCCCGCAGCCCCACCTCGCGCACCGTCACATCCGTCTCTGCCATGCGGTTTTCCTTCCCTGGGGCTGGTCTGCGGGCCCGGAGCCGCATGACGAATGCCCATTGACCATTCCATGGAACCGTTTCATCGTCTGTTTGACAAGAGGGCTCGCGGTCGTTGCCGCTGCACGAAGCCTTGGCTGGGAGGAAGAGAATCGTGAACCGCATTGGCATCGATGTCGGCGGCACCTTCACCGACGTCGTCCTGATCGAGGATGACGGCCGGGCGCACAGCGTCAAGGTCCCCACCACCCCGCGGGACCGTGTCATCGGTGCCGTGGCAGGGTTTCGCCGCGTGCTGGAAGTGTCGGGAATCGCCGCCGAGACGGTAGGCTTCGTCGGGCACGGCACCACCATGGCGACCAACATGGTGGTCGAGGGCACCGGCGCGAAGACGGCGCTGGTCACCACGCGCGGCTTCCGCGACATTCTCGAACTGCGCCGTATTGCGCGGCACGACCGCGCCGATCTCTACGACCTCCTGTTCGACAATCCGAAGCCCCTGGTGGCGCGCCGCCACCGCTATGAAGTGCCGGAACGGCTGGATCATCGTGGCGGTGTCGAGCTGCCACTCGACATGCAGGCGCTTGCCGAGGTTGCCGAGGCCATCGCCGCCAGTGATGTCGAGGCCGTGGCGGTCTGCTTCCTGCACGCCTTCATCAATCCCGCGCATGAGCAGACGGCGGCGCACTTCCTGGCCGAGCGGCTGCCGGGCCGCTTCATCACCGCCTCGCATGCCGTGAATCCCGAGCTCGGCGAGTATGAGCGCACCAGCACGACGATCATGAACGCCATGCTGGGGCCGATCTGTGCGCGCTACATCCGCAATCTCGGCGGTGAGCTGCAGCGGGCCGGCTTCCATGGCGAGCTGATGTTCATGCAGTCCAATGGCGGGCTCGCCCATGCCGAGATGGTCGCCGCGCGCCCGGTCATGCTGCTGGAATCCGGCCCCGCCGGCGGCGTCAGCGCCGCCCTGCGGCTTTCCGACCCGGAGGCTGCCGGTGTCATCCTCGGGGACATGGGCGGCACGACCTTCGACGTCTCGCTGATCCGTGAGGGGCGGCCGGAACTGCGCCATTCCAGCCTTTTGCACAGCTATGCCGTGCGGGCGCCCAGCATTGATATCGATTCCATCGGCGCCGGCGGCGGCTCCATCGCCTGGATCGACGCGGGCGGCGGCGTGCGCATCGGGCCGCAGAGCGCAGGCGCCGATCCCGGCCCCGCCTGCTACGGCCGCGGCGGCACGCGCCCCACCGTCACCGACTGCAACCTCGTGCTCGGCTACATCGATCCCGACACCTTCCTCGACGGCGGCTTCCGGCTCGATGTGGCGGCGGCGGAGGCGGCGATCCGCACGCATCTCGCCGAGCCGCTCGGTATGCCGGTGCTGCGGGCGGCGCGCACCGTGCGCGCGGTCGCCAATGCGCTGATGGCGCAGGCGATGCGCCTGATGACGGTGGAGCGCGGCTATGATCCGCGCGAGTTCTCCTACCTGTGCTTCGGCGGTGCCGGCCCGCTGCATGCGCTGGATCTGGCGCGCGAGCTGGAGATCCGCCGGGTCATCGTGCCGCCGCTCCCCGGGCTGTTCAGCGCCCTCGGCATGGTGCTGGCCGATCGCAAGACCGATGGGCAGGCGGCCGTGGAGCGCGAGCTTTCCTCCATGGACGTGGCCTGGCTCGAACAGCGCTTCGCTGCGCTGGAAGGGGAGGTGCTGGCGAGCTTCCGCGCCGGCGGCATCGCGCCGGAGCAGATCACGCTGCGCCGCGGCCTCGACTGCCGCTATGCCGGGCAACCGGATTCCATCGCCATCGACCTGCCGCCCGAGGGTTTCAGCGGTATCGGCCATGCCTTCGCGGCGGCGCATCAGCGCCTGTGGAACTTCACCAAGCCTGATCAGTCCATCATCGTCAACAACCTGCGCATCGAGGGGCAATCCCGCACCGGCTGGCGCGGCGAGCTGCGCGTCGGCACGCCGAAGCCGAGGCCCGAGCCGTGGAAGACACGCGACGTGGCGCTCGGCGAGGCACCGCAGACCCTGCCGGTCTGGCGCCGCCGCGACCTGCCGGCGGGCTTCCGCATCGCCGGCCCCGCCGTTGTCGAGGAGCAGAGCAGCTGCATCATCCTCGGCCCTGGCGAGAGTGCCGAGGTGGATGCGGCGCTGAACCTCGTCATCGGGCTGTAAAGGGCGGCAGGGAGCAGAGACATGGACATCGTCACCTACGAGATCCTGCGCAACGGCCTCTACGCCACCGCGCGCGAAATGAAGATCGCGATGATGCGCACGGCCGGCAGCCCGATCGTGCATTCCGGCGGAGATGCCTCGGCGGCGCTGTTCGATGCCGAGATGCAGCTCGTCGCGCAGGGCAACGACATCCCGACCATGCTCGGTTCGGCCGTCATCTCGACCCGCGCCTCGGTCGAGGCGGTGGGCCGCGACAAGCTGCGCCCGGGCGACGTCATCATCTCCAACGACGTCTATCTCGGCGGCGGCAATCACCAGCCGGACATCCAGTTCACCCGCCCGGTCTTCGTGGATAACGAGATCGTCGCCTTCGTCATGACGCGCGGCCACTGGACCGATATCGGTGGCCAGGCGCCCGGCAGCTACACCTGCATGACCTGGGATGTCTTCGCCGAGGGTGTCCGCATCCCGCCCGTGTTGCTCTACCGGGAGGACAAGCCGGTGGAGGACGTGATGACGCTGATCGTGCAGAACACGCGCGATCCCGCCGTGCGGCTGCTCGACATTCAGGCGCAGTATGCCGGCTGCTATGTGGGGGACCGGCGCGTCGTCGAGATGGTGCGCAAATACGGCAAGGAGGCGCTGCGCGAGACCATGGCGCGCGCCCTTGATCATTCCGAGCGGCTGATGCGCGAGGCGATCCGCGCCATCCCCGACGGCATCTACGAGGCGGAGGATGCGCTGGAGCCGGTGGCCGGCCCCGCCGGTTGGCCGACCGAGCCGATCCCGCTGAAGGTGAAGATCACCAAGCAGGGCGACCGCATCGACTTTGACTATGCCGGCACCGGTGCGCAGACGCGCGGTGGCATCAACTGCCCCTTCTCCGTCACCTGCAACAGCACCTGGTTCACGGTGAAGGCGATCACCGACGTCACCATCCCGATCAACCAGGGCTGCTACCGGCCGGTCGGCATCGCCGCGCCCGAGGGCAGCGTGGTGAACTGCCGCTTCCCCGCGCCGGTGGTGGCGGGGAACACCGAGACCTCGCCGCGCATCATCGATCTGCTGTTGAAGGCGCTAGCGCCCGCCGTGCCCAAGCGGGTGGTGGGCCAGAGCAACTGCGGCGCCTTCTCCGGCATTTTCGGCGGTGACGACCCGGATGAGGAGCGGGTGCGCCGCACCGGCCGCAAGTTCGTCGGCATGATCGATCCGCATGCCGGCGGAATGGGCGCCCGGGCGGACAAGGACGGCGTCAACGGCATCCGTGTCTATGTCGGCAATGCCGGCAGCACGGCGGTGGAGATCATCGAGCAGACTTCGCCGCTGCTGGTCGAGGAGTGGTCGCTGGTGCCGGATACCGGCGGCGCCGGCGAGTTCCGCGGCGGCCTCACCTCGCGCCGCGTCTATCGCGTAGGCTATGAGGAAGCCACCTTCACCGCCTGCGGCGAGCGCGGCATCCACCCGCCGCTCGGCCAGTTCGGCGGCGGCGCCGGCAGCACTTTCCTCTGCGACATCCAGCACAGCGACGGCAGCGAGCAGCGGGTGCCGGCCAAGGCGGGGCATTCCATCGTCCACCGTGGCGACCGCGTGCGGCTGCAGCCCGCCGGCAGCGGCGGCTATGGCGATCCGCGCCGGCGGCCGCGCCAGAAGCTGCTGGACGATCTGCGCGACGGCTACATCACCGCCGCTGCCCTGACGCGCGACTACTTCCTCTCCGAGGCCGAGGCGGCGGCGCTGCTGGCCGAGGCGGGGCAGCCGGAGCGGGCGCATGGCTGAGGCGCTTCCGCTCGACGGCGTCTTCGTGGTCGAGATCAGCCACAGCCTGGCCGGTCCCTTCGCGGGCATGGTGCTGGCCGATCTCGGCGCCACGGTCCTGAAGGTGGAGAGCGCCGGCCGCGGGGACCATGCGCGCGACTGGGGGCCGCCCTATGTCGATGGCGCGGCGGTGCTCTTCCATGCGGTCAACCGCGGCAAGAGCAGCGTCTGCGTCGATCTGCGCGACCCCTCCACCGCCGCCGCGCTGCGCCGGCTGATCCTGGAGCGCGCCGATGTGGTGCTGCAGAACCTGAAATACGGCACGGTGGAAAGCGTCGGGCTGGGCGGTGAGGAACTCGCCGCCGAGAAGCCGGAGCTGGTCTACTGCAATCTGGGCGCCTTCGGGCGCACCGGTCCGCTGCGCGATCGGCCCGGCTACGATCCGCTGATCCAGGCGGCCAGCGGGCTGATGAGCATGATCGGTCATCCCGGCGAGCCGCCGAGCCGGGTGCCGGTCGCCATCAACGACATCGGCACCGGCATCTGGGCGGCGCTGGGCGTGCTGGCGGCGCTGCTGCGGCGGCGTGCCAGCGGGCGCGGCAGCGTGGTGGACGTCTCCCTCTACGAGACCGCGCTGGCCTGGATGACCGTGCCTGCCTCGGACTTCCTGGCCAGCGGCGTGCTGCCGCGGCGGCTGGGTTCCGGCGTCGGCAATATCGTGCCCTACCAGGCCTTCGACTGCGCCGACGGCAGGCTGCTGATCGCCGCCGGCAACGACCGGCTGTTCGGCCGGCTTTGCCAGGTGCTCGGCTGCGCGGAGCTCGCGACCGATGCCCGTTTCGCCACCAATGGCGGCCGCGTCGCGCAGCGCGATGCGCTGATCGCGCTGCTGGCGCCGCTGGTGCGTCAGCGCAGCATGGCGGAGCTGGCCGCGGCGCTGCAGGAGGCGGGCGTGCCCTGCGGGCCGGTCAACACCGTCGATGCCGCGCTGGCGGATCCGCAGACCGCGGCGCTCGGCATGGTGGCGGCGATGCCGGGCGAGGGGGTCCGTACCATCCCGCTGCCGCTGAGCTTCGACGGCCGGCGCCCGCCGCTGGCCGGCCGCGCGCCGCGCCTCGGCGAACAGCAGGACAGTTTGCTCTCAACAGGAAAGACGGTGCCATGAGACTGGCCGCGCTGGACCAGCCCTTCGAGACCCTTGCGCTCAGCGAGCCCGGCGAGCGGATGCTGCTGATCACGCTGAACCGGCCCGAGCGCGCCAACGCCATGAACACCACCATGGGCGAGGAACTGATCCGCGCCTTCGCTGCGCTGGAGGCGGCGCCCGAGGCCTATCGCTGCGTCGTGCTGACCGGCGCCGGCGACCGCGCCTTCTGCGCCGGCGCCGACCTCAAGGAGCGCGACGGCATGGATGACGCCGCCTTCGCGCGGCAGCACTACATGTTCGAGCGGATGATGCGCGCCATCCTCGCCTGCCCGCCGCCGCTGATCGGCGCCATCAACGGCGCCGCCTTCGCCGGCGGGCTGGAGATCGCGCTCTCCTGCGACTTCTGCTTTGCCTCCAGCGCCGCCCGTTTCGCGCTGACGGAGGTAACGCGGGGCATCATGCCCGGCGGCGGTGGCACGCAGCACCTGCCGCGCGCCATCGGCGAGCGCCGCGCGAAGGAGCTGATCTTCACCGGCCGGCCCTTCTCGGCCGAGGAGGCGCTGGCCTGGGGCGTGGTCAACCGGCTCTGCGCGCCGGGCGCGGTGCTGGACACCGTGCTCGAGGTCGCAGCCGCCATCGCCGGCAACGCGCCCATTTCCATCCGGCAGGCAAAGAAGGCCATCAGCCGCGGCCTGCAGGCTGATCTCAATACCGGCATGCTCTTCGAGATCGAAGCCTACTACCAGCTGATCCCGACCGCCGACCGGCGCGAGGGCATCGCAGCCTACAACGAGAAGCGCAAGCCGGTCTTCAAGGGAGCCTGACGCGGGACGAACCGGCGCGGGCATTCGCATCGTGGAGGAGACCGACCATGACGAACAGGATCATTCCGGCGCCGCCTTCGGCGCCTTGGCTGACGCGGCGGCGCCTGCTGGCGGCCGGCGCGGCGGTGGCGGCCGCGCCGCTGGCCCGCCCGGCACTGGCTGAGGCGGGGTGGCGGCCGAGCCACCCCGTGCGCATCCTGGTGCCATTCCCGCCCGGCGGCGCAACCGACATGCTGGCGCGGCTGATCTCGCAGAAGATCGGCAACCGGCTTGGCCAGCCGCTGGTCATCGAGAACCGGCCCGGTGCCAGTGGCATTATCGCCACCCAGAACCTGCTGAATGCGCCGGCCGACGGGCACAGCCTGCTGCTGGCCACCGCCGACACGCACACCGTCATGCCGGCGGCCAACAAGAAGCTGCCCTACAAGGTGTCCGAGTTCGTGCCGGTGACGGGCGTCGCCTATGTGGTGTTCGCGCTGGTGGCGCGCCCGGGTCTGAAGGTCACGGACGTGCCCTCGCTGGTCCGGCTGGCGAAGGCAGCGCGGCCGCCCCTGACCTATGCCTCCTATGGCGTGGCCAGCGCCTCCCATGCGGCCGGCGAGATGTTCAAGCAGGCGGCGGGCGTCGACATGGTGCATGTGCCCTATCAGGGTGCCGGGCCAGGGGTGACGGCGATCACCGCCGATCAGGTGGACGTCATGATGGTGCCGGTGGCCGTCTCCTACCCGCAGCGGGAGCGGCTGCGCATGCTGGGCGTGGCCTCCGGCCAGCGCTTCGCCATGGTGCCCGACCTGCCCACGCTGGAGGAGCAGGGGGTGCCGCTGGTGGCCGATGCCTGGATCGGCCTGCTGGCCGCGCCCGGCACGCCGAAACCGGTTGCCGAAAGCATCAACGCGGCGCTGGGCGAGGCGCTCGACACGCCGGATTTCGCCGAGGCCCTGCGCACCAACGGCTTCAGCGCCCTGGGCTACGGGCCTGAGCGCTTCGCCAGCTATCTGAAGGAGGAGGACGAGCGCTGGGGCAAGGTGGTGCACGAGGCCGGCATCACCGTCGAGATCTAGCGCCCGGGCCAGCCGCCGGGCGGTTGCGCACCCGGCCGGCAAGCGCCATTAACTCCTGACAGAGAGACGATCGCGCCGCGCCCGCTTGCTCAACCGGGTGCGGCGCCGGCCGCAGGATTGCCTGTCATGAGTTCCCCGATAGGCCGCCGTTCCGGCACGGCCGCCGCACCGACGATCCGTGATGTTGCCGAAGTGGCCGGAGTCGGTCTCGGCACCGTCTCGCGCGTGATCAATGGCCGGCCGGAGGTCAGTCCGGAGCTGCGCGAGAGGGTGCTGGCGGCCATCCGCAGCCTTGGCTATGCGCCGGATGCCGCCGCGCAGAGCCTGCGCAGCGGCCAGAGCCGCAGCTTCGCCTGCGTGGTGCGCGACCTCACGGTACCGGTGCTGGCGAGCTTCGTGGACGGCATGCAGCAGGAGCTGGACAAGGTTGGCTACGGCCTGTTCGTCGCCTCCTCCTACCATGACCCGAAGCGTGAGGCGGCGCTGCTGGGCAGCTTCGTGCGGCGCCGGGTGGACGGCATCGTCATCGCCACGGCCTCGGAGCGGAAGCCGCAGGTGCTGCGCGCGCTGCGCGCCGTGCCGGTGCCGGTGACGCTGCTCGACCGCACGGCGCCGGCCGGGTTCGACAGCGTGCTGGTTGACCATGCCGCCGGCAGCGAGCAGGCGGTGGCGCGGCTGCTGGAACTGGGGCATCGCCGCATCGGCTTCATTTCCGGCGAGCCGACGGTGCGGGCAACGCGTGAGCGGCTGCGCGGCTTCGAGGCGGCCTTCGCCCGCCGCGGGCTGGCCGCGGACCCCGAGCTGCTGCGGCTCGGCAGTTTCGCCGCCGACTTCGCGCAGGAGGCGGCCATGGCGCTGCTGGATGGCCCAGAGCCGCCGAGCGCGTTCTTCGCCGCCGGCACGGCCCTGCTGCCCGGCCTGCTGCGGGCACTGCAGCTGCGCGGCCTGCGCATCCCGCAGGACATCTCCGTGGTCGCCGGTGCTGACAGCGAACTGGCGGCCTTCCATGTGCCGCCGATCTCGGTGGTGCGTTGGGACCATCGGGCCCTCGGCGTCTCCGCGGCGAGCTTCCTGCTCGGCCGCCTGGCGCAGCCCGACATGCCGCCCCGCTCGCTGATGGCCCCGACGGCCTTCCTCGACCGTGGGTCCTGCGCGCCGCCCGCTCGCGCGCCCGGGTCCACGGCCCGGGCGGCGCGCTAGCGCAGATCCCGTTCCGGTGGCATCATCGGAACGGGTGAAGATGCTCGTCAAAACAAAATGCTCTAGGCGGTGGTGACGATTTCCTGATCTGAGGGATTCCGCTGCTGAGCGGGGCGTGATTCAAGGCTGGCTTTTGGAGGCTGGCCTGGATGAGCGCGGACCCGGATGCGTTG
>NZ_JASIRT010000027.1 GCF_030063475.1 Roseomonas sp. E05 | reverse complement strand
CATCGCGCAACGCATCCGGGTCCGCGCTCATCCAGGCCAGCCTCCAAAAGCCAGCCTTGAATCACGCCCCGCTCAGCAGCGGAATCCCTCAGATCAGGAAATCGTCACCACCGCCTAGGAGCAGGGCACCTCAGTTGTTCCGCAGATTATCCTGGCGGGCCATCTCGGCATTCACCGCGCCCGCCGCCTCGGCGCTGCGCGGCAGGCGCGGCATGCTGGCCAGCAGGCGCAGCGTCTCCGCCCCGCCACGGCTGAAGGCAGGGCCCTGCAGGGCCGCCTCGGCGGCGGCGCGGCTGCCGCGGTCCAGCGCCTCGGCCGCCTGGCGCAGCGCGCCCATCACCGCCTCGGGTGGCGCTCCGCCATGGATGCCGAGATGGTCGCGCACCTCCCGGCGCGCCCATTGCATCTGCATCACCACCGTCGGCGAGGTCCTGGTGGACCAGTAAGGGTCCTCGGCCAGGGCCTCGGCCAGATACTCGATCTGCACCACCGCCAGCGCCGCCCCGCCGGGCTGCCCCTGCCATCTGGAGAGGTCGCCGAACAGGTTCGGCGCGTTCAGCGCCGCGCCGCGCACCGGGCTGCCGATGCCGAGGAGGTAGGAGCCCGCCGGGTCCGGCGTGGCGCAGGCGGCGAGCAGGGTGGGCAGGGCGAGGGCGGCGAGCAGGGTACGGCGGTTCATTCCAGCTAGATGGTGCAGCCTGTGCTGCGCTGAAGGCGGCCCCGCTTCACGCTGCCGCGCGCGATCCGCCCTTGCTCCCGCCGCGCCGCGCTGCCACACACGCGCCGTCCGAACCTTACTTGCGCCGCGCTCCACAGGCGCCACGGCCAGCGGAACCATGACCGAAGACCTGCCCAACCCCGCCCTGCTGCCCTCCGGCCTCGCCGATCTGCTGCCGCCCGAAGCGGCGCGGGAGGCGGCCATGGTCGAGGCGATGCTCGCGGTCTTCGCCGGGCACGGCTACGAGCGGGTGAAGCCGCCGCTGCTGGAGTTCGAGGATTCCCTGCTGGCCGGCTCCGGCGCCGCGGTGGCCGACCAGACCTTCCGCCTGATGGACCCCGACAGTCACCGCATGATGGGGCTGCGCGCCGACATCACGCCGCAGGTGGCGCGCATCGCCGCGACGCGCCTGGCCGGCCTGCCGCGCCCGCTGCGGCTCTCCTATTCCGGGCAGGTGCTGCACATCCACGGCAGCCAGCTCGCGCCGGAGCGGCAGGTGCCGCAGGCCGGCATCGAGCTGATCGGCGTCGATTGCGCGGAGGCGGATGCCGAGGTGGCGCTACTTGCCATCGAGGCGCTGGCCGCGATCGGCATCGCCGCGCCGAGCCTGGACATCACGCTGCCGACCATGGCGCCCGCGTTGCTGGATGCCGCCGGGGTGCACGGCGATCTGCGCCGCAAGCTGGCGCGCGCGCTGGACCGCAAGGATGCCGCGGCGGTGCGCGAGCTGGCGGCCCTGGCTGGTCCGCCCGCCATCGGCCTGCCGGCGCTGCTGACCGCCGCCGGCCCGGCCGACCGCGCCCTCACGGCCCTGCGCGAGGCCGAGCTGCCGCCTGCCGCCCGCGCCATCGCCGACAATGCCGCGGCCATCGTCGCCGTGATCCGCGCGCGCGCGCCTGAGCTGCGCATCACGCTGGACCCGGTGGAGTTCCGCGGGCTGCAATACCATGTGGGGGTCGCCTTCACGCTCTACGGCCCCGGTACGACCGGCGAGCTGGCGCGCGGCGGCCGCTACCGCTCGGGCGAGGAGCCGGCGACCGGCATGACGCTTTATCTCGACGCGGTGCGCCGCGCCGCGCCGGTGCCGCCCCGGGCACCACGCGTCTTCATCCCGCTCGGCGCCGATCCGGCGGCGGCGGCGGGCCTCAGGGCCCAGGGTTTCGTCACGGTGGCGGCGCTGACCCCCGCCGACACGCCGCAGCGCCTGCGTTGCGGCCACATCCTGCGCGGGACCAGCGCCGCGCCGATCGAGGAGAGTGTGTAGCCATGGCCAATGTCGCCGTGATCGGCGCCCAGTGGGGCGACGAAGGCAAGGGCAAGGTGGTGGACTGGCTGGCGAGCCGGGCCGACATCGTCGTGCGCTTCCAGGGCGGCCACAATGCCGGCCATACGCTGGTGGTGGGCAACCAGACCTATAAGCTGTCGCTGCTGCCCTCCGGCGTGGTGCGCGGCAAGCTCGGCGTCATCGGCAACGGTGTGGTGCTGGACCCGGATGCGCTGCTCGGCGAGATCTCCCGCGTGCGCGGGCAGGGGCTGGACGTTGGTCCGCACAACCTGCGCATCGCCGAGAACGTACCGCTGATCCTGCCGCTGCACCCCGCGATCGACAAGGCGCGCGAGGAAGCCCGCGGCGCCGCCAAGATCGGCACCACCGGGCGCGGCATCGGCCCGGCCTATGAGGATAAGGTCGCGCGCCGCGCCATCCGCCTCTGCGACCTGGCCGAGCCGGAGACGCTTTCCGCCAAGCTCGACGAGCTGTTGCTGCACCACAACACGCTGCTGAAGGGCCTCGGCGCCGAGACCTTCGAGAAGCAGGACCTGCTGGACCGCCTGCTGGCGCTTGCGCCGAAGCTGCTGCCTTATGCCGAGGCGGTGTGGGAGCGGCTGGACGAGGCTCGCCACAAGAACAGCCGCGTGCTGTTCGAGGGCGCCCAGGCGGTGATGCTGGACGTCGATCACGGCACCTATCCTTTCGTCACCTCCTCCAACACGGTGGCGGGCAATGCGGCGGCAGGCTCCGGCATCGGGCCGCACGGCGTCGGCACGGTGCTGGGCATCGCCAAGGCCTACACCACCCGCGTGGGCTCCGGGCCATTCCCGACCGAGCTGCATGACGAGATCGGCAAGCGCCTTGGCGAGCGTGGGCGCGAGTTCGGTACCGTGACCGGGCGGCCGCGCCGCTGCGGCTGGTTCGACGCCTGCCTGGTGCGCCAGGCGGTGAAGGTGGGCGGCGTGCAGGGCCTCGCCCTGACCAAGCTCGACGTGCTGGACGGCCTTGAGGAGCTGAAGATCTGCACGGGCTACCGGATCGACGGCGAGGTGGTGAAGCGCCTGCCGGCCGCCGCCGCCGCCCAGGCCAAGGCGGAGCCGATCTACGAGACGCTGGAAGGCTGGAGCCAGTCCACCATGGGCGCGCGCTCCTGGGCCGAACTGCCGGCGACGGCCATCAAGTACGTCAAGCGCATCGAGGAGCTGGTGGAGGCGCCGGTGACGTTGCTCTCCACCAGCCCGGAGCGCGACGACACCATCCTGGTGAGCGATCCCTTCGCGGGGTGAGGGCGCGGCCCCGATCTGACAGGGAGAGAATGACGGCGCGGGGGAATTCCTTCCCTCGCGCTTTTCTTCGGGGCTCTTTCTGCACATCCCCCGCAGGTCGCGCACCGTGTCGGTTGCCATCGGTGCTGCCGCATTGCCACCAGCCTTGCGGACACAGGTCAGCACCGAGGCCACCCGCGCCTCGTCCAGGCGCCAGGCGAGGGCGGGCATGGCGGGTGCTCCCCAGCTTGGCGGCAGCAGGCGCAAGCTTGCAACCATGCCGTGGGTGGAAGAACTCCGGGGCCAGCTTTCCGCCGTGCGCTGCAGCGAACACAAAAAAAGGCGCGGCCGAGGCCGCGCCCTTCGTTCAGCCGCTGTCCCGGCCGTTCATTCCACGCCCAGGCGGCGCTCCATGATCTGCGTCTTCATGCTCTTCTGCAGCTTCTCGAAGGCGCGTACCTCGATCTGCCGCACGCGCTCGCGGCTGATGTTGTACTGCTGGGAGAGTTCTTCCAGCGTGGTCGGCTCGTCCTTCAGCCGCCGTTCGATCAGGATATGGCGCTCGCGCTCGTTCAGCGTCTTCAGCGCCTCGCCCAGCAGCTCGCGGCGGTTGGAGAGATCCTGCCGCTCGGCAAGCTCCTCCTCCTGGCTCTCGCCCTCGTCCACCAGCCAGTCCTGCCACTCGCCCTCGCTGTCGGCACGCACGGGCGCGTTCAGCGAGTTGTCCGGCGAGGCGAGGCGCCGGTTCATGGAGACCACGTCCTGCTCGGGCACCTGGAGCACGCGGGCAATCTTCTCGACCTGCTCCGGCTGCAGATCGCCTTCCTCCAGCGCGGCCATTTGCCCCTTCAGCCGGCGCAGGTTGAAGAACAGCTTCTTCTGCGCGGCCGTGGTGCCCATCTTCACGAGCGACCACGAATGCAGGATGTACTCTTGGATCGCGGCGCGGATCCACCACATGGCATATGTGGCCAGGCGGAAGCCACGGTCGGGATCGAAGCGACGGACGGCCTGCATCATGCCGACATTGCCCTCGCTGATCAGCTCGCCGACCGGTAGGCCATAGCCACGGTAGCCCATGGCGATCTTCGCCACGAGGCGCAGATGCGAGGTGACAAGCTTGTGGGCGGCCTGCTGGTCGCCATGCTCCTTCCAGTCCTTCGCCAGGCGGTACTCCTCCTCCGGCGAAAGCATGGGGAACTTGCGGATCTCCTGCAGGTAGCGGGAGAGATTGCCTTCAGGGGCAATCGGAATCATCGAAGAAGTGGAAGCCATGTCTGCATCTGCCTCCTGCACCGGCCGGGCGCTCCTGTGACAGCGAGCCCCGGAGGGTATGGTCCGGCCGTCCCCGCTGAGCCCTGGCGCACCGCTCTGCCCCGCGTCACGGGAGGGACAGTTTCGGCGGCCGCGCCTTGGTGATGGCACCCGGCGTTGGCGACGGGTTGAACGCTACCTCTCTTCGATTGGTTTCGCAAGAAAATCCCGACCGTAATAGTCGGGTTACGGCGGGTTACCATCCAGTAATGTTAGCAGCGCCTGCATGTCCGGCGGTAGGGGGGCCGTGAAGCGCAGCAGCTCTCCGCTGACGGGATGGCGGAATCCAAGGCTTTCCGCGTGCAGCGCCTGCCGCGGGAAGGCGAGCAGCGCATCCCGCGCCATGGCGGGCAGGCCGCGGGCGGCTGCGGGTATGCGCCGCAGGTAGACCGGATCTCCCACCAGCGGATGGCCGATCTGGGACAGATGGACACGAATCTGGTGCGTCCGCCCGGTGGCAAGCCGGCAGCGCAGCAGGGCGCAACCGGTGCTCCAGGCGCGCTCGGTGGCGTAGCGGGTGAGGGCCGGCTTGCCGCCGCGCGTGACCACCGCCATGCGCTTGCGGTCGGTCGGGTGGCGGCCGATCGGTGCCTCCACCTCGCCCGCAGGCGGGGAGGGAACGCCCCAGGCGAGGGCGAGATAGGCCCGTTCCAGGTCGCGCGTGGCGAAGGCGGTGCTGAGCACCTGGTGCGCAACCTCCGTCTTCGCCACCACCATCACGCCTGATGTGTCCTTGTCGAGCCGGTGCACGATGCCTGGCCGGCGCTCGCCGCCGATGCCGGTCAGTTCCTCCCCCGCATGGGCCAGCAGGGCGTTGACGAGGGTGCCGTCCTGGTTGCCGGGGGCGGGATGGACCACCAGCCCGGCCGGCTTGTCCAGCACGATCAGGTGCCGGTCCTCGAACAGGATGGTCAGTGGCATGGCCTGGGGCTGCGGGGTGGCGTCCACCGCTGGCGGCGGGGCGACCCGGTAGCGCGCGCCGGGGCGCACCGTCTCGGACGGATCGGTGGCAGGCGTCCCGTCACGGCTGACGTGCCCCGCCTCGATCAACGCCTTGACGCGGGATCGGGAGAGCGTGCCTATCCCCGCCGCCAGGAACCGGTCGAGCCGGTCACCTGCATGGGTGGCCTCGGCAAGGATCTCGAAGGGGCCGTCAGGCATGGGGCCGGGCTCGGGCTGGCTTGCGGAAGGGGAGGGATGGGTGCGCGCGCTCAAGATTCTGGTCGTGGTGATGGGGGTGATGATCATCGTGGGCGCGGTGGCGCTGGTGGTGGCCCTGGTGCAGCGCTCGCACACGGCGATGAGTGGCCTCACGTCGCCGGTTAGCACGGATCTGGCGCTGCGGCAGCCGCCGGGCACGCAGATCGGGCAGATCGCCGTGCTGAATGGTCAGCTGGCCATCTGGGTGGAGCGGCCGGATGGCGGGCGCATCCTGCTGGTCGATCCGCAGGGGGGGCGGGTGGCGGGGGAAATCCGGCTGGGCGAATGAGCCTGCCGGATGGGGAGGAGAAAGGAAGCATTCCGCCTGCGGAAATATGGAATCTCCCTCTTGCCGGCCTGCGGGCAGGCCTATAAAAGCCCCCTCACGCCTCCAGTCCCCTTCGTCTAGAGGCCTAGGACACCGCCCTCTCACGGCGGCAACAGGGGTTCGAATCCCCTAGGGGACGCCAGGGCACGCCTTCGGGCGCTGGCCCGGCTGCCAAGGCGGCTTCAGCCATTATCCGTGAAATGTCTGTTCCACAGTCCGGCTCTGTTGAGGGCGCGGCGCTGATGCCCTTTGCTCAGGCGTCGCCCTTTGTGCCTGCTGCGGAGTTGCGCCGGCCCTCTCGGTCATTCGTTCCAGCACAGCCCAAGCGGCGGTGGATGTCCGACTCCCTTGCGCCGCCGGCCGGCCAGCGCGAGCAGGCCTGGTCGCTTTGCGGCGGAGGGCAGGCGCGCGCCCGCTGCTACGGGCAAGCTGAAATGACGGATTTCTGCGCAAGCGCCGCAGGCAGCACCGGAGCGGCCTGTGCATGCAGGGCAGGGGCCAGAAGGCGCGCTGCCTTCGTGGGTGCGGTGCCGGCCTTGCCGTTCGGGCTGAGGGCGGGAGAGTCCCCGAGATTGCTGAAGGTCAGGGCCGCCAGCACCAGCGTGATGCCGTAGGCCATGCTGACCATCAACATCGGCCCCCGCGCGTACCAGAACCTTTCAAATGCCACCCGTCCGCTGAAGCGCATCATCCTGGCCTCTTTCCAAGGCAGCCTTGTGGGGCCTGTGGTCAGGCACGTCTGGCTACCTTACCATCCGTGGTCGTGCATGAAGCGCGCGATCTGCAGCTGCTCCCAGGCCAGCCCCAACCTGCCCTGAAAGCCCGCCAGCACCCTCCGGGCGGCCCGCGCTTCCTGCCAATGGCCGCCTCGCTCCAGGGCGATAACGGCCGACAGTTGCCGCGCGATGCAATCTTCGCTTTCCCGCACTCTCCGCTCGGCGAGAGCGAGAGGCGTCTCATTCGGTCCATCGGTTCGCATCTTCTCTGGCCGGCAAGCTGGCTGATGCGGAAAGCATTGGCCTCCGAGGAATATCGGTTGTTGCCGGCCACTCTGTTATCGCGCTTTCGGATATCAACCGTTCGAGGGATTCACCTCTGCGCCGGGCGTGGCAGACAGAGCTTCGGCCACCGGAGGCGAGGCCGCGGCCTCGCCTCCAGGAAAGCCCCCGCGAAGTTGAGCGCAAGCCCGGTTACCACCCGAACTGCATCCTTCTAGGCTCCGCCGCAGGTTACCGCCGCCCATCCGGGCATCAGGCGGAACCTTGCAGCTGGCAGGGAGCGGATCGGCGTGGCAGAGGCCTTCCAGCATGCAGCAACTACAGGCATCCCACCAGGCGCCACGGGGATGCCCACCCGGCATACCGGCGGCTTGCTGGCGCTGGCCATCATCCTGCTGGCGCTTCCTGTCCTGCTCACGCCCATCCCGCCGCTGCTCGACTATCCAAATCATCTGGCGCGGCTCTGGTTACTGGCCGGGGGCGCGGCGCAGCCTCCTTTCGACCGCATCTATGCTGTGGACCTCACCAGCGTGCGGACGAACATCGGCATCGATCTGCTGGCGGCCGCGCTGGGATCATGGCTCCCGACGATCGAGCGGTTCGGCCAGTGTCTGGTGCTGGCGGCGGTGGTGCTTCCGCCGCTCGGCGCCGCTCTGCTCAACCGCTCCGCCTTCGGTGGCCTGCACTGGTGGCTCGTCGGGCTGCCCCTGCTGGCCTGGAACTGGACGCTGATCGCGGGCTTCCTGAACTTCCAGATCGGCCTCGGCCTCGCCCTTTTGGCCGCCGCCGCCGATCCCGCGCTGGCGCGCCGCGCCGGGCCGGCCGGGAGCTTCGCACTTCGCGCCGCGCTGGCCGTGGTGCTGTTGCTGGCCCATGCCTTTGCCGCCTTCTTCTATGCCGGGCTGCTCGCCGCCCTGGCTTTCGGATCGGGCTGGGGCGCGCTGCGCTCGCCGCGAGAGCTGGGACGGGCCACCTTGCGGGTGGCCGTGGCAGTGCTGCCGGTGGCGCTGCCGGTGCTGCTTGCCTGGCTTTCCGCACCTGCCCTGCCAGGGGCGCAAGAGGACCCCGCCACACAGACCTCCTGGCAGGGCGGCTTCAGCCTGCATGCCAAGCTGGTGACGCTGTTCTCCGGCATCGCGGCCTACAAATCGCTTCTCGACCTGGCCTTCGTGGCGTTGCTCGGTCTCCCGGTGCTCTGGGCGCTGGCGACACGACGGCTCCGCTTCCATGCCGGCCTCCTGCTGGCCGCGCTCGGCTTTCTCGCCCTTGCCTTCGCCGTGCCGCCCAAGGTTGCCGGAACCTATTTCGTGGACGCGCGCTTCCCGATCATGGCCGTGCTCGCCGTGGCCGCCGCGCTGCGCCCCGAGTTGGCCGCGCCGGCCTGGAAGGGGCGCCGGGTCGCCGAGGGCCTGCTGGCCTGCACGCTGCTGGTCCTGGTCGGGCTGCGGGCTGCCTGGGTGGGCAACATCTGGCACGAGCGGCAGGCGGACATCGCCTCGCTGCGCCGCGCGCTGGCGCATGTCCCGCCCGGGCAGGCCATCCTGCAGGTCACGCATGCCATGACCGTCCCGGCGCGCCGCGCCGCGCCGCAGGGGCGCTATTACGGCGGCGGCGGCCCGATGCTCTACGAGCACCTGCCCGCGCTGGCGGTGCCATGGAGGCATGCCTTCGTGCCCATTCTCTTCGCCTCGCGCGGGAAGCAGCCGCTGCGGGTCCTGCCGCCCTGGGATGAGATCGCCGGTCCTGACAACACGACCGCGGTCTCGGTTCACCGTCTCGCCGATGCGGACCATGCCGCCCTGCCGGAGAACACCGAGTATGTCCGCGCCTGGCGCACACGATTCGACTACGTGCTCGTCCTGAATGCCGACCAGCCCGACGATGAAGGCCCGATGACCATGCCTCCGGAGCTGGAACCGGTGGTGGATGAAGGCTTCGCGCAGCTCTACCGCGTCCGCTCCCGCGCTGCCTTGCCCCTCTCGGGTGCCGCCACCGGAGGGCAGGGAAGGGAGGAAGTGCCGGGGCGGCGCAGTGGCGCCGCTGCGCGTGTAGAGCGCCTTTCACCCCGCAGTGGAGGTGGTGACAGTCTCACGGAATCGCGATAATTCTCCTATATGGTGTTACGATTCATATTTTTGATCGCGCTGGTTGCTTTCATTGTCACACTGCAGGCGACGGTCCCCTCCTGCGAGCGGCTGATCCCGGAATGGGTTGTGCCTGTTTTGCTGATCCTGTCCTTCCTGAGCGCTCTCCAGGTCGTTCACGCGGCAGTCCGGTGGCTGCGCACCGACTTCGCGGAAGACGATCTCTCCTGATCCATGCGGCGCCGCTGCTCCCGTGCGTGATGCCGCCACCGGCGAGGCGCGTTGCGCCCGGACGCTGACAGGGTGAGACCGGCGCCGCTGGCGGCGCATGCAGCAGGCCGCCGGGGAGCATTGCCTCAGGGAACCAGCACCAGCGCCCCCGCCACCGCGCCTGCCCGGAGGCGGGCGAGCGCCTCATTGGCGCGGCCGAGCGGCAACGTCTCGACCGTGCTGCGCACCGGCACGCGCGGCGCCAGCGCCAGGAACTCCTCCCCGTCGCGCCGTGTCAGGTTGGCCACCGAGCGCACGCAGCGCTCGTGCCAGAGGAGCTCGTAGGGAAAGGCCGGAATCTCGCTCATGTGGATGCCGGCGCAGACCACCGTACCGCCGCGATCCACGGCGCGTAGCGCAGCCGGCAGCAGCGCGCCCACCGGGGCGAACAGGATGGCCGCATCCAGCGGCACCGGCCCCGGCGCATCGGAGGGGCCAGCCCAGATGGCACCCTGCTGCCGGGCGAAGGCTTCCGCCGCCGTGTCGCCAGGGCGGGTAAAGGCGAAGATCTCACGGCCCTCATGGCGGGCCACCTGCGCGACGATATGCGCCGCGGCGCCAAAGCCGTAGAGGCCAATCCGGCGCGCATCCCCCGCCATGCGCAGTGCCCGATGGCCGATCAGGCCGGCGCAGAGCAGCGGCGCGGCCTCGGCGTCGCTGTAGGATTCGGGCAGGGCGAAGCAGAAGCGCTCATCCGCCACGGTCAGCTCGGCATAGCCGCCGTCAATCTGGTAGCCGGTGAAGCGTGCCTGCTGGCAGAGGTTCTCGCGCCCCGCGCGGCAGAAGCGGCATTCCCCGCAGGCGAAGCCGAGCCAGGGAACGCCGACGCGCTCCCCGGTCCGGAAGCGCGAGGCTCCCGGTCCGGCTTCCACCACACGCCCGACGATCTCGTGGCCAGGGATGACCTGGGGCTTGGGCTCCGGCAGCTCGCCATCCACCACATGCAGGTCGGTCCGGCAGACGGCGCAGGCGGCGACGCGCAGCAGAAGCTGCCCAGGCCCAGGGCGCGGGTCCGGCACGGCGGCGCATCGCAGCGGCATCCTGGGCCGGTCGAGGACACAGGCGCGCATCGGGCATCTCCTCCTGGGCGGGCGGCGCAGCATGGCCGAGGCAGGAGGACGGCGCGCTGATCCGGATCAGGGCGGGCCGGCGTGGTTCACGCCACCCTCACCTATGGCCGCCGCGCCGCCCGGGGATACCGCCGGCGGTGGGGCGCAACAGCCCGGACACGGGCCGGAAAGGAGCTGGATGGATGGTCGGAATCACCCTGAGCCCGGAGCAGATCCGCGCCGCGCCGCCGCAGGTGCGCCGCTGGCTGGAGCAGGAGGTCGCCGCCTCCCTCGGCCTGGCCGGCATGGCCGAGCCCGCCCCGCATCCCGAGCCGCCGCATCTTGTTGGCTGCGGGGTCCGGGAGGTGGAAGCGATCTTCTCGTTGATCCAGGGCCTGCTGCCGGTGGTCAATGTCTTCCTGGAGCTGGGGCGCGACACCGGCCGGCGGCTGCCGAACGGGATGCACGCCTTCGGCCTGCTGGACATCCAGAGCCACACCCAGCTTGGCACGCCGGAGCAGGTGCTGAACTGCCTGGAGATGATCAATCGCGCGCTGCGCCAGGTCTCCGGCGATCCCCATGCGACGCTGTTCGGCCTCGATGAGCGCGCCAACTGCTTCGTGGCCGAGGAGACCCATCAGGCCATCCGGCAGTTCTGGCAGCAGCTGGTCGCCGGGCAGGGGCCGGGCGTGGCTCCCGGGCGGGGGGACGGTCTCGGCGCGCCGGTGCCGCCCCAAGGGATGGAGGCACGCGGCTTCGCCCCCGCTCCGGCCGGGGACGGCGCCGCGCCGCACTGACGCGCATTGATGGTGGACCCCGCCCCGCGCGCCGGGGGCGGGACACCTTCAGGCCGCCGCCTGCGCCTGCGCCCAGTCCACGATCTGACGCGCCGGCATGGCGCCGCTCACGCGTGCCACCTCGCGGCCGCGGGCGAAGAGGGCGAGGGTCGGGATGCTGCTGATCCCAAGCTCGGCGGCGAGGCGCGGCGCCTCTTCCGTCGAGACCTTGAGCAGGCGCATCCGCGGCTCCAGGGCCGGCGCGGCCGCAGCGAACTGCGGCGCCATGGCGCGGCAGGGGCCGCACCAGGAAGCCCAGAAATCCACCAGCAAGGGAATCTCGCTGTTGCGGAGATGGCGGCGGAACCGTTCCTCCGACAGGGCGGCCGGCTGCGCCGTGAAGATCTGCGCATGGCACTGCCCGCAGCGCGGCCCGTCGCTCAGGCGTGCGGCGGGCAGGCGGTTGGTGGCGTCGCAATGCGGGCAGACGACCTGGACATGGCCGCTCATGATGCCGCCTTTGCTTCCGGCAGGTTCACCGCGCCGTTCCTCGCCGTGACCGGGATCACGAGGTAGCGCACGCCATTGCTCTCCGCCTCCGGGAACCGGCCGGCGCGGATATTCACCTGGATGGAGGGCAGCAGCAGGGCAGGGGCCGCCAGCTTGCTGTCGCGCTCGGTACGGAAGCGCACGAAGTCCTCCTCGGTGGAGCCATCCTTCACATGCGGGTTGTGCGCGCGTTGCTCGGCCACGCTGCTCTGCCAGGCATAGTGGTCGCGGCCGGGTGCCTTGTAGTCGTGGCACATCCAGAGGCGCGTCTGCGGCGGCAAGGCGAGCAGGCGCTGGATGGAGCGGTAGAGCGCGCGCGCATCGCCGCCGGGGAAGTCGGCGCGTGCGGTGCCGTAGTCGTGCATGAACAGCGTATCGCCGACGAAGACGTCCGAGGCCTCATCCGGCGCCGCATCGGCGGCGAGCACGCGATAGGCGACATCGGCGGGCGTGTGGCCGGGCACATGCAGCACCTCGACGGTGAGCCGCCCGAGCGGGAAGCGCTCGCCGTCACGGAACAGCCGGTCGAAGTCGCCGCCCCCGGGGCGCAGGTCCTCGGCATGAAAGACCGGGCGGAAGATGCGCTGCACGTCCTTGATATGCTCGCCGATGCCGATCGGCGCGCCGGTGCGCGCCTTGATGTAGGGCGCGGCGGTCAGGTGGTCGGCATGGGCATGGGTCTCCAGCACCCAGCGAACCGTCACGCCCGCCTCGGCGGCGGCGCCCAGGATGGCGTCGGCCGAGCGGATATCGGCCTCGCCGGAGCGGTTGTCCCAGTCCAGCACGGGGTCGATCACGGCACCCTCCCGGGTGGTCGGGTCCCAGATCAGATAGCTGACGGTATTGGTCGGCTCGTCGAAGAAGGCGCGGATGACGGGCTTGCTCACGGGTTCCTCCTTCGCCCCGGAAAGGGGCTTGAAAACAACATAAGATCATTCTTATTAAGTTCAACGCTATATACGGGCTCGCCAGTGCGAGGCAGGCGCTTCTCCTGCGCTTGCAGCAACGATGGAGAAAAGGGCGGCAACGGCGGCATGGATGCCTTGCCCGCCTTCTCCACGGCACCTCGTCGGCCGGGAGCCAGGAAACGAACCTCTGAAGGGAATGAGGACGATGCTGAAGACGATCACCCCCGCGGAAGCGGCGCGCCTGCTGCGCGAGGAGGGTGCCGCCCTGGTCGATGTGCGGGAGCCGGACGAGCATGCGCGCGAGCGCATCCCTGGCGCCCGCAACCTGCCGCTCTCGCGGCTGGAGGAGGTGGAGCTTGCCGTGCAGCAGGGCCGCCCGGTGGTGTTCCACTGCCGCAGCGGCGCCCGCACGCAGGCCAATGCCGCGCGCCTGGCCGACAGGGTATCCTCCTGCGAGGCCTATGTCCTGGAGGGTGGCCTGGACGCCTGGAAGCGGGCCGGCTTGCCGGTCGCGGAGGACCGACGCCAGCCGCTGGAGCTGATGCGCCAGGTGCAGATCGCGGCGGGCTCCATGGTGCTGCTCGGAGTGATGCTGGGCGCGCTGGTCTGGCCCTGGTTCTATCTGCTTTCCGCCTTCGTCGGCGCGGGGCTGGTCTTCGCCGGAATCACCGGCAGCTGCGGGCTGGCCCGCGTGCTGCGGCTGATGCCCTGGAACCGCCGCCTGCCCATCGCGGCGGCCGCCTGAACCACGGCAAGAGGGGCGCCGGTGGAGCGGCCGCATCGCACGCCGCCGCTATTCGGCGGCGGTGTCGCGCAGCCGCCCACCCGTCAGGGCCTGGAGTTCCGCGGCCTCCAGCGTCTCCTTCTCCAGCAGGCGGTGCGCCGCCTCGTCGAGCGTGCCACGCCGCTCCTTCAGCAGGCCGATGGCGCGCTCGAAGGCCTGCTGCACGATGCCGCGCACCTCGCTGTCGATGGCTGCGGCGGTTTCGTTGGAATACATGCGCTCCTGCATGGCACCGGCCAGCGGGTCGGGCGCGAGGAAGCTGCGGCTGTCCTTCTCCAGGGCCACCTGACCGAGCCGGGCGGACATTCCGTAGCGGGTGACCATGGAGCGGGCGATGTCGGTCACCTTGGCGAGGTCGTCGGCGGCGCCGGTGGAGAGATGGCCGAAGACGATCCACTCCGCGGCGCGGCCGCCGAGCAGCACGGCCATCTTGTTCTCCAGCTCCTGCGCGGTCATCAGGAAGCGGTCCTCGGTCGGGCGCTGGATGGTGTAGCCGAGCGCGCCGACGCCGCGCGGGATGATGGAGACCTTGTGCACGGGGTCGGCGCCCGGGGTGGCCAGCGCCACCAGCGCATGGCCCATCTCGTGATAGGCGACGATCTCCCGCTCGCGCGGGTTGAGCAGCCGGTTGCGCTTCTCCAGCCCCGCCACGATCCGCTCCACCGCGTTGTCGAAGTCGCGCATCGCCACCAGCTCGGCGCCGCGCCGGGTGGCGAGCAGGGCGGCCTCGTTCACCAGGTTCGCCAGGTCGGCACCGGTGAAGCCGGGGGTCAGTGCCGCCACCTTCTCCGGGTCCACTTCCGGCGCCAGCTGCACCTTGCGCAGATGCACCATCAGGATGTCGATGCGGCCCTTGCGGTCCGGCCGGTCCACCAGCACCTGGCGGTCGAAGCGGCCGGCGCGCAGCAGGGCGGGATCGAGGATCTCCGGCCGGTTGGTGGCGGCCAGCAGCACAAGCCCGCCACTGGTATCGAAGCCGTCCAGCTCTGCCAGGAGCTGGTTCAGCGTCTGCTCCTTCTCATCATGCCCGCCGAAGCCGCCCACGCCGCGGGCGCGGCCAAGCGCGTCCAGCTCGTCGATGAAGATGATGGCCGGCGCCTTCTCGCGCGCCTGGGCGAAGAGGTCGCGCACGCGGGCGGCACCGACGCCGACAAACATCTCGACGAACTCGGAGCCGGAGATGGAGAAGAACGGCACCTTGGCCTCGCCGGCCACCGCCTTGGCGAGCAATGTCTTGCCGGTGCCGGGCGGGCCGACCAGCAGCACGCCCTTCGGCATCCGTCCGCCGAGCCGGCCATAGCGCTCCGGCGCCTTCAGGAACTCGACGATCTCGCGCAACTCATCCTTCGCCTCGTCCACGCCGGCGACATCGGCGAAGGTGACGCCGGTGTCGTGCTCGACATAGACCCGCGCCTTGCTCTTGCCGACCTGCATCAGCCCGCCGATCCCCTGGCCGCCCATGCGCCGCAGGGCATACATCCAGATGCCGATGAACAGCAGGGTCGGCACGATCCAGGAGAGCAGATCGCGCAGCCAGGTACTCTCGACCTGCCCGCTGTAGCGGACATCGTAGCGCTGCAGGTCCTGCGCGAAGGCAGGATCGACGCGGACCGTGGTGAAGCGCGTCTCGCCGCCCGGCAGCGGCGTCTTCAGCCTGCCCTGGATGAAGCGGTCGGAAACGCCGATCTCCGCCACCTTGCCGTCGTGCAGCAGCTGCTCGAACTGGCTGTAGGGGATGGCGGCGACCTCCTGGTTGTTGGCCAGCATGTACTGGACCAGCATCAGCGCGAGGAAGGCGGCCACCCAATAGCCGATGTGGAAGCGTGCCTGCGGGTTCATCGGGCCTCCTCCCGGGGGATGCGCAGGCGGCCTGCGGACCTCATGGACGTGTCTTTCCTTTTCCATGCCGAGTGCGCGCGGACGCATGTTCCGGCCCATGCCGGCGGCACAGCGCTACCCCGCGGCAGGGCTTTCATCCGTCATCCGCCGGGCCAGTCAGGGCAGGCTGGCATAGTGCCAGGGGAGGGCACGCCAGGGGAGGATGCGCCAGCGCAGGCAAAGGCCTCGCTGCCCGCCACGATCTCCGCGATCAGCTGCGCCCGGTCATGGTCGGCCAGGGTGACCACCTCCTCATGCGGCAGGAGGGTATTGCCGAGAAGGCGCATGTAGATTGCGATCATGGCGTTCCTGTCGATCACCCTGCTCAGGTACTCGCGCATTGTATCCCCTGGTATCCGTCGTTTCTTGAAGCGATAGTTTTTGGCTTTCGCCTCGGGACAGGACGCGCAGTTGTTGCACGGGTGCGGGGCGCGGCGGCGGGGCGGACCGGCGCTGCGCGCCCCCTCAGGCCGGCCGGTGTTCGGGCAGATGCGCCACGATGTCGGGCAGCGGGGCGCGGACGAGATCCTTGTCCAGCGTGCCACGCAGGCGGTGGCGGGCGGCATCGCCGAGATTCCTCGTCAGCTGCCCCAGGAAGCGCGGCGGCGCGACCAGCATGAGGCGCGCGTAGCGGCCCTGCGCCGCATCGGCCTCCAGCTTCTTGGCCAGCTCGCGGGCGAAATCGGCTTCGGCCGCGTCGTGCGGATCATGCCGTGGCTCAACGGCGTGGCGCGCCCCGCCGACGCTCTCGACCACGCGGCCCGGCCGGTCGGAGGTGAGTTCCCGGGAGGGCGGAACCGCATTCCTGCACTCCTGCTCGGTCCGCTCCTGCCAGGCCGCGTTCAGGGCCGCCCGCTCCAGGATGCGCGCCCGCCCCGCATCCGCCACGAGAACCCACACCGGATGACCCTGCATCGTCCTGCTTCCCTTCTCTATCTCTGCGCCTTCAAGGCGGGTGCGGAGAGCTAGACGGATTTGAGGCGAGGAAACCATGACGCAGATCAACGGGCGCACGACACCGCGGCCGCATGATCAGCACCATGGCCGGCCGCGCCACGCGGGCCGCGGCCCCGGAGGGAGAACGGACAATGCTTCGAAGGCTTGCCGCGCTTGTGGTGCTCGCCCTGGGCGTGTCGGCGCTCCTGCCGGCAGTCGCGCAGATGCGGGAAGGAGATGCGGAGGAAGGGCGGCGCATCGCCGCCACCTGGTGCAGCAACTGCCACATCACCGGGGAAAGGCCGCCGCGATCGGCCGCCGACGCCGCGCCATCCTTCCGCAGCATCGCTGCCCGGCCCTCGACCGACGCCGCCTCGCTGCACGCCTTCCTGAGCGGCCCGCATGGCGCGATGCCGGACTTTCAGCTCAGCCGCGCCGAACGCGACGCCGTGGCGGCTTTCATCCTCAGCCTTCGCGGGGAATAGGCAGCCGACGGGTCCGCGCGGCACCATCAGGGTCGTATCTGGCCTTCCACCATGCGCCGGCTCTGCTACGATCATAGTACTGGTGCTGCCATGCATCTGATGCCGTGCACCGGTGCGCAGCGCCTGGATGCATGCGCGCGGGCGGTGTGGCATGACCGCCACGCCGGAAAACGGAGCGCCGGGAAGGCCGCGAGCGCGCGAGCCGGGCCAAATTCCACCAGAGGACGCAAACAACCGCACATGCCTGCCCGTGGAGCCGTCCCGACCCTTCTTCTTGATTGCCAGCAGGCGGTCCAGGGCTTCACGCCGGAGGCGGCGGCGATCCTCGGCCTCGGCGCGGAGGATATCGGGCAGCCTTTCGCGGCCTTCCTCGCGCGCGCAGGGCTCCACGGGCTGCAGGACGCCGTGGCGGATGCGCTGCGGACCGGCGAGCTCCGCCAGGGTTCCCTGACGGCGCGGGGGGGCGCCCGGCGCTGGCAGGCCCTCCTTATGCCGGGCGGGGAGATGCTGACGATCGCCCTGCTGGAGGACGCCCATCGCCCGGCCGTCCCGCCGCAGCACGCGGCTGACCAGGAGGCTGACCTCCTCGAAGCCCTGCCGATGGCCGCCATGCTGCTCGGCTCCGACGGCACGGTGCAGGTGGTGAACGCGGCCTGGCGCAGCCTGGGCGGGGCTCTCCGATTTCCCGGCGCCAGTGCCGTCCCCGGCGAGAACTACGCCGAGGTCAGCACCGGGAGGGAGGCGTGCGACCGCGATTCGGCGCAGAAGGTGGCTGAGGGCCTGCGTGCGCTTCTCGCGGGAGAGCGGGAGCGTTTCGAGGTGGAGTATCCCTGCCCGTGCGGCGCCGAGCCGCGCTGGCTGCGTCTGGCCGCCGTGGCGCGGCCGCCGGAGCGGGGCGGCAAGGGCGTCAGGGGCGTCGTCGTCCTGCAGGAGGACGTGACCGAGGCGAGGCTGGTGCAGGCCCGCATGCTGGAGCGGGAGGCGCATCTGCGCTCAATCCTGGACACCGTGCCCGACGCGATGATCGTGATCGACGAGCATGGCACCGTCCTCTCCTTCAGCGCCGCCGCCGAGCGCCTGTTCGGCTTCACCGCCGCCGAAGCCTGCGGGCGCAATGTCAGCCTGCTGATGCCCTCGCCCTACCGCGAGGCGCATGACGGTTATCTGCACCGCTACCTGCGCACCGGCGAACGGCGGATCATCGGCATCGGCCGGCTTGTGGTCGGCCAGCGCAAGGACGGCAGCACCTTCCCGATGGAGTTGTCGGTCGGCGAGGTCAACCGCGACGGCCGGCGCCTGTTCACCGGCTTCGTGCGCGATGTGACGGAGCGGCAGGAGACGGAGGCCCGGCTGCAGGAACTGCAGACCGAGCTGCTGCAGGTCTCGCGGCTGAGCGCGATGGGGCAGATGGCGGCGACGCTGGCGCACGAGCTGAACCAGCCGCTGACCGCCACGGCCAACTACCTGCGCGCCTGCCAGCGGCTGTTCGACGCGGGCGGGCTGGACCTGGCGCGGGTGCGCGAGGCGGTGACGCTGGCGGCCGAGCAGACCTTGCGCAGCGGACAGATCATCCGCCGCCTGCGCGACTTCGTCACCCGTGGGGAAACCGAGAAGCAGCCGGAGAGCACGGTCAAGCTGGTGGAGGAGGCGAGCGCGCTGGCGCTGGTGGGCGTCAAGGAGCGTGGGGTGGCGGTGCGGCTGCGGCTCGACCCGCGGCTGCCGCGCATCCTGGCGGACCGCGTGCAGGTGCAACAGGTGCTGCTGAACCTGATCCGCAACGCCATCGAGGCGATGGACGACATGCCGCGGCGTGAGCTGACGGTGGCGGCGGAGGCGCATGCGGAGGGGGTGGAGTTCAGCGTCGCCGATACCGGCGGCGGCCTGGCGCCGGAAATCGCCGCCCATCTGTTCTCCCCCTTCCTGACCACCAAGCGCAGCGGCATGGGGGTCGGCCTGTCGATCTGCCGTACCATCGTCGAGGCGCATGGCGGCCGCATTCGCGCCGAGCCCAATCCCGCCGGTGGCACCATCTTCCGCTTCACCATTCCCGTCGCGCCGGAGGATGATGCGGAGCCACGCTGAGGCCCGGCTTCTGGCCCGATCCGGTCGCGGCTTCGAGGCAGGCAAGCAGGTCGTCCTGGGTGAAGGGCTTCTCCAGCACCCCGAGGGCGCCGAGTTCGGCCGCCCGACGCGTGATGGAGGGGCTTGGCATGCTGGTGACGAGCAGCGTCGGCGGCGCCAGGCCGGCGGCGCGCAACTGGGCGAGCAGCTCAAGGCCGGTGAGCTGCGGCATCTTGTGGTCCAGCACGAGGCAGGAGATGGAAGCCGGCCGCGCCTCCGCCAGGAACTGCGTGCCGGAGGCGTAGGATTCCACCTTGTAGCCCGCCGTTTCGAGCAGGAAGCGGAGCGAATCGCGGACGCCCGCGTCGTCGTCGACCAGAGCAATGATGCGGGGAGGCTGGCTGTCCATCGGAACTTCCGAGCTTCAGGCGCGTGCCGGGGAGTGGTGGGCGTCTGGATGAGCCTTTCTAAGCCGGGGAGGGCCTCCACGCGCTGATCTGCATCACTTGGAGGCGGCGGACCCTTCCTCCGCTCCTGGCTCGACCGCAACTCCGGCGCTGAGCGCCATGCGGACGAGTTCGGAGAGGTTGCGCGCGCCCATCTTCTCCATCACCCGGGCGCGGTGGACCTCCACCGTCCGCGGGCTGGCGCCGAGATCATAGGCGATGGTCTTGTTGGGATGGCCGGCCACCAGCCGCTCGAGCACCTGGTGCTCGCGCGGGGTGAGGCTGGCCAGGCGCGCCACGACGCGCTCGGTCTCCGCCTCGCGCTCGCGGGCCTTCCGGTCGGTTTCCAGGGCGGCGCGGATGGCGGTGAGCAAGGCCTCGTCGTCGAAGGGCTTCTCGATGAAGTCGAAGGCGCCCGACTTCAGGGCCTGCACCGCGATCGGTACGTCGCCATGCCCGGTCATGAAGATCAGCGGCAGCCGGAAACCGAGTTCCAGCAGGCGGCGTTGCAGCGCCAGCCCGTCCATGTCCGGCATCCGCACATCCGTGAGGATGCAGCCGGAGCGGAGGCAGGGTGCCACGGTCAGGAAGGCCGCGGCGGATTCATAGGTTTGCGCGGGGAGCCCGGCGCACTGGAACAGAAAGGCCAGGGAGTGGCGAACCGCTTCATCATCATCAATGACATGGACCGCGATGCCGGCCGCTGTCGGAGACGCATCTGGAGTCGTCACGGAAACAATCCTCCCGCCAAGTTGCGACGGATCCTGTAGGGCGGCCGCGGCTTCCGAAACGGCCGTGTCGGCCCATCCCCGGCGGCTCGCCCGGTTCCGAATACGCGGCTGCCCCGCCGAGGTCCAGGCCTGCCGGGATACCGAGGCGCGGCCTGCCATACGTAGATCCCCGTACGGATAATCCCCAATTTGTCGCGTTACGATAATGCGGCATAGCTGCGCGGTCGCGCCGCGTGAATCGGCGTAGGCGGGAGGCGGGGTCCGGCGCGGGGAAACGGGCGCGAATGCGCCTGCTGCGGGCAAGTTCCCCGGACCCTGCCTCTGCCGGGAAAGCGCCGCCAAGGAATGCCTGCGGCGGTTGCGAAAGCCGGCCGAGTCATCGCGAACATGGCGAGAATACCCGGCACGGCCTCAGGGTGACGGCTGAGCCTGGAGGAGAAGTCGAAGCGGCAGAGGACGGCATGAGCCGGCGAAGGTGGGCTACGCCATCAGGGCGAGCCCTATGGAGCATATGCGCGCGAGGCTATGATCAGGTACGGCTCTGCGATCCTGCTGGCGGGTGGCGCCCTTGCCCTCCTGCTGGCAGCCCTTCTTGCGCTGGCGGTCAGCCTCGGCGCCGTCGCCGAGGTGCGGGTGAGCGGAGAGCGGGCCATGGACGCGCTCCTGCGGGTCGAAGCGCTGTTCTCCGCCCTCAAGGACGCCGAAAGCGGCCAGCGCGGCTATCTGCTGACGGGGGACGAGACCTATCTCGCGCCGCCTCAGATGATGGCGGCGCGCATCGAGGAGAGGCTCGCGGCGGTCGAGGGCATCGCCAGCAACGACGCGCGCCGGCAGCACGTGCGGGCGATCACCGAACTCAGCCATGCCTGGCTGGAGGAGGCGCGGCGGGCGGTGGCGCTCCGCCAATCCGGCGGGCTGAACGCGGCCCTGCCTGCGGTGCTCGCGGGGGAGGGGCGCCGCATCATGCGCCAGCTCCGCGCGGAAACCCTCGCCTTGCAGGCCCTCATCCACCGCGAGGCCGATGCCGAGCAGCGGGGGCAGGGCTGGCGGGCCATGGCCAGCGCCGGCCTGCTCTTCGGCGCGGGCGTGCTGGCTGCACTGCTGCTCGGCCTGCTGATCCTCCTGCTGCGCCGCCGCCTGGCCCACCGGGAGCATTCGATCGAGGCGCTTCTTCAGGAGCGCGCCCGCACCGAGTTCGAGCGGATGTCCTCCGCCGTGCTGCTCGATGCCTTGCCGGTGGGTGTCCTGCTCTCCGACGCCGCAGGCCGGATCGTCCGCAGCAATGCCGAGGCGGCGCGCATCTGGGGCGGGCCCGCGCCTGCGGTCTCGGGCGCCGAGGGTGGCATGCCGGCCGAGGCCTGGTGGCTCGACTCCGGCGTGCCGCTGGCGCCGGGGGACTGGGCCATCTCGCGCGCGCTGCGCACGGGGGAGACCTCCGTCAGTGAGATGATCCGCCTGCGCGGCCTGGACGGCGGCGAGCGCGTGATCGTGAAATCCGCCGCGCCGGTGCGGGATGGTGGCGGGCGGCTGCTCGGCGCGGTGGCGATCGTGCAGGACGTCAGCGAGCAGCAGCATGAGCAGGACCGGCGGCTGGAGGCCGAGGCGCAGTATCGGGCGATCGTCGAGACGGCGGCGGATGCCATTGTCACCATCGACGAACGCGGCGTGGTGCACTCCGCCAACCCGGCGGTGACGCGGCTTTTCGGCCATGGGGCGGCGGAGGTGGTCGGCCGCAACGTCGCCATCCTGATGCCGGAGCGGATCGGCAGCGTGCATGATGGCGTGATCGCCCGCTACAACGCCACCGGGACGCCGCACGTCGCCTGGAGCGGCCGCGAGGTCACCGCGCGGCACAAGGACGGCAGCGAGTTCCCGGTGGAACTCTCCCTGGCGCGCTGGCGCGCCGGCGATGGTGGCTGGCGGTTCACCGGCCTGATGCGCGACATCTCGGAACGGCGGCGCGCCGAACGCGCCCTGCAGGAGAGCGACCGCAGGCTGCGCCAGCTGCAGGTGGAGTTCCTGCATGTCGCTCGCCTGACAGAGATCGGGCTGATGTCATCCACCCTCGCGCATGAGCTGAACCAGCCGTTGACCGCCGCCGCCAGCTATCTCGGTGGAGCTCGCCGGATGCTCGAGGCGGAGGACGCGCAGGTGCCCGCGCGCATCCCGGCGCTGCGGGACGCCCTGGCGCGGGCGGCGCAGCAGGTGGTTCATGCCGGGCAGATCGTCCGCCGGATGCGGCGCTTCGTCGCGCAGGAGGAAGCCGAGCGCTGCCCGGAGGATCTGGCTGCGCTGGTCGGCGGCGCGGCGGAACTGGTCACCTTTCCGGCGCGGCAGAAGAACGTCGCAGTGCGCCTCGCTCTCGATGCGGCAACGCCGTGGGTTATGGTGGACCGGATGCAGATCCGGCAGGTGCTGGTCAGCCTGATGCACAACGCGATCGAGGCGATGGAGGGCAGCCCGTGCCGGAGTCTCGTCGTCCGCATCGGCCCGCATGCCGGGGATATGGCCGAGATCGCGGTCATCGACACCGGCACGGGCATTGCGCCGGAGGTGGCGGATGACCTGTTCCTGCCTTTCGTGACGACGAAGCGCAGCGGCCTCGGGGTCGGCCTTTCCGTCTGCCGGACCATTGTGGAGGGGCATGGCGGACGGATCTGGGCCGAACCGAATCCGGGGGGCGGAACAGTGTTCCGCATCACGCTGCCCGCTGCCCCGCCGGCCTGACGGCACGGGCCGCGAGGCTCCTGCGGGGCGGCATACGTACTTCTCCCAATGGGGCAATTCCGAATTACGGGGTGGTCGCTCTTCCTTTACTCGTTCGCCGACACCGACTGCATGATGGAGCGCGAACATGCACATTGCTTCCCTCGCCCGCGGCGGCTCCGCTCCCGCGCTTCCCTTCCCGGCTCTGGACATGCTGAGCACCGGCGAAGGGCACGGCCTGCAGCCGGCTTTCGGCCATCCGCTGCGGCTTGAGCGCGGCGCCGAGATCTATGCCGAGGGCGCGCCGGTCGGCGATGTGTACAAGGTCGTCTCCGGCACCATCCGCACCTGCCGCTACCTGCAGGATGGCCGGCGCGTCGTGGCGGAGTTCGTGCTCGCCGGCGAGGCCTTCGGCCTGGATGGCGTGGACCACCACCACTTTTCGGCCGAGGCGGTCACCGAGGCGGTCGTCATCTCCTTTCCGCGCCGGCAGCTGAACGAGTGGGTGGACCACGAACTGCCTGCCGCCCGCGCCTGGCGCAACTTCATGATCGCCAAGCTGAGCGGCGCGCAGAGCCATTTCGTGCTGCTGGGCCGCAAGACGGCGGCGGAGCGCGTGGCCTCCTTCCTGCTCGACCTGGCCGAGCGCGGCAATTCCGGCGCGCTCGTGGACCTGCCGATGTCGCGCTACGACATCGCCGACCATCTCGGTCTGACGGCCGAGACGGTGAGCCGCATCTTCAGCGGCTTCAAGCGGGGCGGCATCATCGCCAACCGTGACTGCCGCAAGGTGCGGATCCTCGATCGCGCCCGGCTTGAGGCCGAGGCGAGCCGCGACATCCTCTGAAGTCCGCGCTGCGGCGGCCCGGCCGCTGCCGCCGCCCGCGCAGGCCGCCGCGCGCCCTTCGCGGCGCAGCGCGCCCCGCCGGCCGAAGGGAAACACTGCCACGATGCGACAGGACAGTGAACGAGGCGATGCGCCGGGCGAAGCCGCGCCGGCGCGCAGGTCCGGTTCCGTCCTGGCTGTCCGTGGCGCAGCGCTCGACATCCGCTTCTCCGCCGGGGCGCTGCCGCGGATCGACGAGGCGCTGCGCATCGCGCGGGACGATGCGGAGGACGTACTGCTCGAGGTGCAGAGCCATCTCAATGATGACAGTGTGCGGGCCGTGGCGCTCAACGCCACCGAGGGGCTGCGGCGCGGTGCCTCGGTGGAGGCCACCGGCGCGGCGCTGACCGTGCCGGTCGGCGATGCCGTGCTCGGACGCCTGCTGGATGTGATGGGGCGGGTGCGTGACCTCGGCCCCGCCCTCCCGGAAGGCACGCCACGCTGGCCGATCCACCGCCCGCCGCCAGCGCTGGCGCGGCAAAGCGCCGCCACGGAGATGTTCGAGACCGGCATCAAGGTGATCGATCTGCTGGTGCCCCTGGCGCGCGGCGGAAAGGCGGCGATGTTCGGCGGCGCCGGTGTCGGCAAGACGGTGCTGGTGATGGAGCTGATCCGCGCCATGGCCGAGCACTACCAGGGCATTTCGGTTTTCGCCGGAATCGGCGAGCGCTCCCGCGAGGGGCACGAGCTGCTGGACGACATGACGCATTCCGGCGTGCTGGCGCGCACCGTGCTGGTCTATGGCCAGATGAACGAACCGCCGGGCGCGCGCTGGCGCGTCGGCCTGACGGCGCTCACCATCGCCGAGTATTTCCGTGACGCGCAGCACCGCAACGTGCTTCTGCTGATGGACAACGTGTTCCGCTTCGTGCAGGCGGGCAGCGAGGTTTCCGGCCTGCTCGGCCGCCCGCCTTCGCGCGTCGGCTACCAGCCGACGCTGGCCACCGAGGTGGCGGCGCTGCAGGAGCGCATCGCCTCGGTGGCGGGCGCCGCCATCACCGCCATCGAGGCGGTCTATGTCCCCGCCGACGACTTCACCGATCCCGCCGTCACCGCCATCTCGGCGCATGTGGACAGCATGCTCGCGCTCTCCCGCGGCATGGCGGCCGAGGGCATGTATCCCGCCATCGATCCGCTTGCCTCCTCCTCCGTGCTGCTCGACCCTTCGGTGATCGGCGATGAGCACGCGGCGCTGGCAGCGCGCGCCCGGCAAGTGCTGGCGCGCTACCGCGAACTGCAGGACGTCATCGCACTGCTCGGCGTCGAGGAGCTTGGCACGCAGGACCGACAGGCCGTGGCGCGGGCGCGGCGGCTGCAGCGCTTCCTGACGCAGCCCTTCGGCGTGACCGAGGCCTTCACCGGCACGCCGGGCCGCTCGGTGCCGCTGACCGAGACGCTGGCGGGCTGCCGCGCCATTCTGGCGGGCGAGACGGACGACTGGGCGGAGAGTTCGCTCTACATGGTCGGCGACCTGGCGGAGGCACGGCAGAAGGAGGATGCCCGCCGCCGGAAGGAGGCGGCATGAGGTTGCTGATCACCGATCCCGTGCAGGTGCTCGCGGACCATGCGGATGTCATCGCCCTGCGCGCGGCGGATCCCAGCGGCGGCTTCGGTATCCTGCCCGGCCATGCCGACCTGCTGACGGTGCTGAGCGTCTCCGTCGTTGTCTGGCGCCATCAGGATAATCGCACCGGCTGCTGTGCCGTGCGCGGCGGCGTGCTGACGGTGCGCGGCGGCCAGGAGATCGCCATCGCCACGCGCGAGGGGCAGCTCGGCGAAGATCCCGAGCAGCTTGAGCACACTGTGCTGGCGAACTTCCTTGCCGCCGCCGAGGCGGATCGCAACGAGCGCGTGGAGGCCACGCGGATGCACCTGCAGGCAGTGCGGGAGATCGTCCGCATTCTGCGCTCCGGCGCGGCCGGGCCGGGTCTCATGCCATGACCGTGCCGGACCGGCCGCAGGGCAACGGGCTGCTGCACTCCGTACGCCTGTATGCGGCGCGGCGGCGACGCGCGCGGCGCGAGGGCGAGCCGGGCGTTGCACGCTATCTCGCGCAGGTCGGCACGCTGGGCTGGATGGTCGTCACGCCGGCGCTGATCGGCCTGTTCCTCGGCCGCTGGCTCGACCGCAGCTTTGGCACCGGCATCTTCTGGAGCGCGCCGCTGCTGATGCTCGGTGTGGCGCTGGGCTGCTGGTCGGGCTGGCGATGGATGCACCGGGAATGATGATGCTGACCGACACTGTCTGGTTTCTTCCGGGCTTCCTGCTGGGCCTGCTGCACTTCCGCACGCTGCGCCGCAATGCCGCGCTCTACCTCGGCGGCAGCGCGCCGAAGGCGGTGGCGCTGCATCTCGGGCGCATGGCGATGACGGCGGGTGGGCTGCTGCTGGCCGCGCGCGCGGGCGCCTGGCCGCTGCTCCTCGCCACGGCGGGGCTTCTGCTCGCACGGCTGCTGACGGTGCAGCCGGCGAGGGCGGAGGAGGGCTGAGAGAATGGAATCGCCCCTCGCCACCCATGTCGCCTTCCATCTTGGCCCGGTGCCCATCACCACACCGGTGCTGACAAGCTGGGCCATCATGCTGCTGCTTGCCGGCGGCGGCTGGCTGCTGACGCGCCGCCTGGTGCTGCGCCCGGGCAACACGCAGGCCGCGCTGGAACTCGTGGTGGACACGCTGGAGCGACAGATCCGCGACACCATGCGGACCGAGCCCACACCCTATCTGCCGCTGGTCGGCACGCTGTTCCTGTACATCTTCGTCGCCAACTGGTCCTCGCTGGTGCCGGGGGTGGAGCCGCCCACCGGTGCCATCGAGACGGACGCGGCGCTGGCGCTGATCGTCTTCGCCGCCGCCATCGCCTTCGGCATCCGGGTGCGCGGCCTCGGCGGCTATCTGCGCAGCTTCGCGCGTCCCAGCATCATCATGGTCCCGCTGAACCTGTTGGAGAACATCACCCGCACCTTCTCGCTGGTGGTCCGGCTGTTCGGCAACGTGATGAGCGGCATCTTTGTCATCGGCATCGTGCTGTCGCTGGTCGGGCTTCTGGTGCCGGTGCCGCTGATGGCGCTGGAACTGCTGACCGGCGCCGTGCAGGCCTACATCTTCACGGTCCTGGCCATGGTCTTCATCGGCGGCGGCATCGAGGACGAGGCGCCGCACGTGGCGCAGGAGGAGAGCAACTCATGAACCTCATCGAGATCGTCAGCATCCTTGGCGCCGCGCTTGCCGTGTCCTTCGGCGCGATCGGCCCGGCGCTGGCGGAAGGGCGCGCGGTGGCGGCGGCGATGGATGCCATCGCCCGCCAGCCGGAAGCCGCCAACACCATCTCCCGCACGCTGTTCGTCGGCCTCGCCATGATCGAGACGATGGCGATCTACTGCCTGGTCGTGGCATTGCTGCTGCTCTTCGCGAACCCCTTCCGGGGCTAGGCCAATGCGGATCGACTGGTGGACGCTCGGTCTGCAGACCGTCAACGTCCTCGTCCTGATCTGGCTGCTGCAGCATTTCCTGTTCAAGCCGGTGAAGGCCGTCATCGAGGCGCGGCGCGTGGCCGCCGGCAGGGTGCTGGAGGAGGCCGAGGCCGACCGCGCCCGGGCGCAGGCCGAGGCCGCAACCCTGGAGGCCCGGCGCCGCGACTTCGCGGCCGAGGGCGAGAAGATCCTGGCAGAGGCGCGTGCCGCCGCCACGGCCGAGCGCGACGCGCTGCTGGCCGAGGCGCGCCAGGAGGCGGCCCGGCTGGAGGCGGAGGCGCGCGCCACGCTCGGCCGCGAGCGCGAGGCGATGCGGCAGGCGCTTGAGGCGCAGGCGGGCGAATTGGCCGTCACCATCGCCCGCCGCCTGCTTGCGCTGCTACCGCCCGCGCAGGTGACGGCGGCGCTGCTGGAGGCCCTGGTGCAGGAAACGACGCGGCTGCCGCCTGAGGCACGGCGCGACCTGGCCGCGGCGCCGGAACCGGTGGTGGTGGCGACCGCCACGCCGCTTTCCCCCGCCGAGCAGGAGGCCTGGCGCGCACGGCTGCGGCAGGCGGTCGGCGGCGGCGCGGACTTCGCCTTCCGGCACGAACCGGCGCTGATCGCCGGCGGCGAGTTGCAGGGGCCGCACACGCTGGTGCGCCGGAGCTGGCGCGCCGACCTCGACCGCCTTGCCCATGCGCTCACCCTTGCCCCGCAGGCCGGCGATGTCCACCAGCTGGCTTGAGCGCGCGCGCCGGCGGGTCGAGGCCGTGGACCTCCGGGCGGAGCAGGAGGAGATCGGCCGCGTCGCGCGCGTCGGCGACGGCATCGCGCTGATCTCCGGCCTGCCGGGCGCGCGCCTTTCCGAGGTGCTGCGCTTCGACAAGGGCCAGCTCGGCTTTGCCCAGGTGCTGGAGCAGGACCATATCGGCTGCGTGCTGCTCGATGAGGAAACCGGCATCGAGGCGGGCGACGTGGTGCGCGGCACCGGCGCGGTGCTGCGCGTCCCGGTCGGGCCGGGGTTGCTCGGCCGCGTGGTGGACCCGCTGGGACGGCCGCTGGACGAAGGCGGCCCCGTCACGGCGGAAGGCCACGCGCCGATCGAACAGCCGGCGCCCAGCATCATCGAGCGCGATCTCGTCAGCGAGCCCGTGCAGACCGGCCTCCTGGTGGTGGATGCGCTCTTCGCCCTCGGCCGCGGCCAGCGCGAGCTGATCGTCGGCGACCGCACGACGGGCAAGACCTCCGTGGCGGTGGATACCGTCATCAGCCAGCGCGGCAGCGACATGATCTGCGTCTATGTCGCGGTCGGGCAGAAATCCTCGACGGTGGCGCGGATCATCGACGCCATCCGCCGGCACGGCGCGCCGGAGCGCTGCATCTTCGTCGTCGCCGGCGCCGCCGAGGCGCCGGGGCTGCAATGGATCGCGCCCTTCGCCGGCTTCACCATGGCGGAATACTTCCGCGACCGTGGCCAGCACGCGCTGGTGGTGGTGGACGACCTCACCAAGCATGCCGCGACGCATCGCGAGATCGCGCTGCTCACCGGCCAGTCACCGGGGCGCGAGGCCTTCCCGGGCGACATCTTCTACCTGCACTCCCGCCTGCTGGAGCGCGCCGGCAAGCTCTCCGCGGCGCGCGGCGGCGGCTCGCTGACGGCGCTGCCGATCGCCGAGACCGAGGCCGGCAACCTCAGCGCCTACGTGCCGACCAACCTGATCTCCATCACCGACGGCCAGATCGTGCTGAACGCCATGCTCTTCCACGAGGGCCAGAAGCCGGCGGTGGATGTCGGCACCAGCGTCAGCCGTGTCGGCGGCAAGACGCAGGCCTCGGCGCTGCGGCACGTCACGGGCACGCTGCGGCTGGACTACGCGCAGTTCCTGGAGCTGGAGAGCTTCACCCGCTTCGGCGGCATGTCCGACAGCCGCGTGAAGGCGCAGCTCGCGCATGGCGCGCGGATGCGGGCGCTCCTGTCGCAGCCCCGCTTCACGCCGCTGCGGCTGGTGGACGAGGTGGCGCTCGCCCTGGCGCTGCAGGAGGGCCTGCTGGACGCCCTGGGGCTCGATGCGGTCGCCGCCTTCCGTGCCGCGGTGCCCGGCTGGCTGGACCAGCAGGCGCCCGGCATTGTCGAGGTGGTGCAGCGCACGCACGCGCTGGAGGAGGCCCCGCGTGCCGAGTTGCTGGCTGCGCTGCGGCGGCTGGCGGAGCGCGGGAAGGGCGCCGGGGAATGACCGGCCAGCTCGCCGAGATCTCCGCGCGCCTCGGCACCGTGAAGCAGCTCGATGCGGTGGTCGGCGCGATGCGCGGCATGGCCGCGGCGCGCGCGCAGCAGGGGCGGAACCTGCTGCCGGCGATCCGCACCTATGCCGGGGTGGTTGCGCAGGCCCTGGCGCAGGCGCTGCAACTCCTGCCGGCCGGGCTGGCCGCCGCTCCTGTGGCGCCGGGGCAGCGCGGCCTGATCGTCTTCTGCGCCGAGCAGGGCTTCGCCGGTGCCTTCACCGAGCGGGTGCTGGACATGCTGTTGCGCGAGGGCGGTGACAGCGAGCTATTCCTGATCGGCTCGCGCGGCGCGGCCCGTGCGGCGGAGCATGGCCTGCACCCCGGCTGGACCGCCGCCATGCCACCGCATGTGGACGGCCTGGCAGGGCTTGCCAACCGGCTGGGCGACGCGCTCTACACGGCGATTCACACCAGGGCGCTGACCCGGATCGAGATGCTGCTGCCGGACTGGAATCCGCAGCAGGGCCTGCAGGTGGCGCGCCGCCCCTTGCTGCCGCTGGACCCGGGCCGCTTCGCGACTCCGCACTCCCGCAATCCGCCGCTGGTCAACCTGCCGCCGGCGCAGCTTGTCGAAGGGCTGGCCGAGGAATACGTCCATGCGCAGCTCCGCGAGGCCGTGACCATCGCCTTCGCCGCCGAGAACGAGGCGCGCATGACGATGCTGACCGCCGCGCGCGGCAATATCGGCCGCATGCTGGAGGAGCTGGGCATGCAGGAGCGGCAGGTGCGGCAGGAAAGCATCACCGCCGAGGTGGTCGAGCTGGCCGGCGGCTCCCGCGCCGTCGCCGCGCGGGGCTGACATAGGTCAGGGACGGTGGGCACGGGGCGTGCTGCGCTAGCCGGACGATCGCCATTCCGTGCGGAGGAGCCAGATCTTATGCAGGGCTACAGGAGCATTATGGTCCATGTGCCGGCAGATGATGCGGCGGGTTTGCCGGTCGGCCTGGCGGCGGACCTGGCCCAGCGCTTTGGCGCACGGCTGATCGGCATCGCGGCGGGCGACGTCGCCCTGACCATGAGCGTGGCCTCCTACGGCTCGGCCTCGGCACAGGTCATCACGCTGCAGATGGCCGAGCTGGAGGAGATGTTGCGGGCCGCCGAGGCGCGATTCCGCGGCGCCGCCGGCGCGGCCGGCGAGCACACCGAATGGCGCAGCTTCACGGAGTTCCCTGCCACCGCCGTGTCGCGGGAGGCCCGCGCGGCGGATCTCCTGGTGATGAGCCCGCGCAGGGGCGCGTTCGGCAGCAATTTCATCAGCGCGGCCGAGCCGGGCGACGTGCTGATGCAGGCGGGGCGGCCCGTCCTTCTGGTGCCGCCGGGAATCGGCCATCTGCCTGCCGCACGGGTTCTGGTGGCCTGGAAGGACCGGCGGGAGGCCCGACGGGCCGTGCAGGACGCTCTGCCGCTTCTGGCGCGGGCGGAGCGCGTTCAGGTGCTGGAAGTCTGCGAGCCGGAGGAATCGGTCGCCGACGCTGAGCGCCGCACCGCCGATGTGGCTGCCTATCTGCGCGGTCACGGTGCGCGGGCCGAGAGCGCGGCCTGCGCACGCCGGGAGCCGACCGCCGCCCGGCAGATCGCCGCCGCGGCCACCGCGCTCGGCGCCGACCTGATCGTGGCGGGCGGCTATGGCCATGCCCGGCTGCGCGAGTGGATCTTCGGCGGAGTCACGCGGGAGCTGATGGTGCATCCCGCCTGCTGCTGTCTGCTCAGCCACTAACCGTGGCCCGCCGGCCCGGCCGGCCGGGCCCGCTGTCAGGGCGCCCCGCCCTGACAGCTGGGCAGCGAAAGCGGTGGATAACCTTCCCTGCGCCACCGTTCCGCCCCTCTCTCAGGGCAGCAGCATGAAATTGGCCGCTCCCGAGGCCCGGGCGATCAGCGCCTGCATGGCGGGATTGCTGGCGCCCTGCTCGTCCGTCAGCGCGTCCATCGGGCAGAAATACTCGTGCGCCTGGGGCATCTGGGTGCGCGCGAAACCGTCATACTGCCGGCTTTTCAGCCCGTAGAGCACCCGAACATCGCGCACCGGCAGCACCAGCGGCTCGACCGGTTGCTGGCGCAGCAGCTTGATGTGCTGCCAACGCGGCTTGTCATTCTCCGGTTCGAGCGGGGCCGTCAGCCAGGGCACAGGGCAGACCGCCAGCAGCGAGGTGGTGGAGGGGGCGAAGCGGGAGCGCTTGTCCAGCAGGTTCTGCAGGGTCGAGCAGGCTTCGATGCAGAGGATGTCGCAATAGGCGTCCGCGGGGTCAGGGCTGAAATGCAGCCAAAGTCCGTCCGGCAAGGTCCGGAGCCGGTTGGAGCCTGGCAGCCGCAGGAAGGGATGGATGCTGGTATCGGCATCCCCGGGGCGGGCCCGCATCCAGATGCCGCGCTGCTTTGGCGAGTCCATGGCACCGGGCGGCCGCTGCGGCCAGGTGCGCAGGCGGCGGCGGACCAAGTCGTCCAGCGAGCGATAGATAAGTTCCGGTCGGCCTGAGTCGCACATCAGAGGTGTTTCCGTCCGCATTTTGCAGCTACGGGGAACAATGAATGCGATCTCGAATTTGTGATCAAGAGGAAGATATAAAATTTCCGAGATTTTTTCTGCGCAAGCGGATGGCTGCGCTAACTTTGGGTACCCTTTTAGCTGCATTCTTCTGGCAGGAGTTTTAACTTAACTTAATGGCCTGCAATAACTTGGAAGTCGTTCTTGCAGCGCCATCCAAACAAGAAAGCCCGCCACAGCGAACTGTGACGGGCTTCTCCTGGCTGGCGGCGCGGAATGCGGCGGTTAACCGCGCTGCTCGACCGGCTTGAAGGAGCGCTCCGTGGCGCCGGTGTAGATCTGCCGAGGGCGGCCGATGCGCTGGCCGGGGTCCTCGATCATCTCCTTCCACTGGCTCACCCAGCCCACCGTGCGGGCCACGGCGAAGAGCACGGTGAACATGTGGGTCGGGATGCCCATCGCCTTCAGGATGATGCCCGAGTAGAAATCCACGTTCGGGTAGAGCTTGCGGGAGACGAAGTAGTCGTCCTCCAGCGCGATCCGCTCCAGCTCCATTGCCAGGTCGAGCAGCGGCTCGTCCTTGATGCCCAGCTCGGCCAGAACCTCGTGGCAGGTCTCGCGCATGATCTTCGCGCGCGGGTCGAAGTTCTTGTAGACCCGGTGGCCGAAGCCCATCAGCTTCACGCCGCTGTTCTTGTCCTTCACCTTGCTGATGAAGTCCGGGATGTTCTCGGGATGGCCGATCTCGCCGAGCATTTTCAGCACGGCCTCGTTGGCGCCGCCATGCGCGGGGCCCCACAGCGCGGCGATGCCGGCGGCGATGCAGGCGAAGGGGTTGGCGCCCGTCGAGCCCGCCAGGCGCACCGTGGAGGTGGAGGCGTTCTGCTCGTGATCCGCGTGCAGGACCAGGATGCGGTCCATCGCGCGGGAGAGGATCGGGTTCGGCTTCCACTCCTCGGCCGGCACGGCGGTCATCATGTAGAGGAAGTTCTCAGCGTAGCCGAGGTCGTTCCGCGGATACATGAAGGGCTGGCCGATCGAGTACTTGTAGGCCCAGGCCGCGATCGTCGGCACCTTCGCGATCAGGCGGAAGGCGCTGATCTCGCGCTGCGCCGGATCGTTGATGTCGAGGCTGTCGTGGTAGAAGGCGGACAGCGCGCCGACCACCCCGCAGAGGATCGCCATCGGGTGCGCGTCGCGGCGGAAGCCGTCGAAGAAGCGCCGCAGCTGCTCGTGCACCATGGTGTGCAGGATCACGCCGCGCTCGAACTTCGCCAGCTGCTCCTTGTTCGGCAGCTCGCCGTTCAGCAGGAGGTAGGACACCTCCAGGAAATTGCTCTGCTCGGCCAGCTGCTCGATCGGATAGCCACGGTAGAGCAGGATGCCCTGGTCGCCATCGATATAGGTGATGGCGCTGTCACAGGCAGCCGTGGCACCATAACCGGGATCGAAGGTGAAGACGCCGAGTTCGCCATAGAGTTTGCGAATGTCGAAAACGTCGGGGCCGATCGAACCCTGGATAAGGGGCAGGGTAGCGGAGCGATTGCTCCCGTCGAGCGTGACGGTGACGGTCCCTTTGGCCGTGCTGCTCATAACGTCTTCCTCTTTTCCGGAGGGCGGCGCCCGCATTGCGTGACGCCGTCAATGATGCGGCGCAAGATTAGGCGTCGGGCCGGCGGCTTGTCCATCCACGGGGGGTGCTCCGCGGTGCCGCAGGCCCGTTCAGAAGCGTGCGCGCCAGCTTGCGGGGGCACCGGCAAGGTGCGACCACAGCCCGCGCTTTGCGTCGTGCGCCGCCGCCTCGGCCTTGGCCAAGTCGGGTGCGTCCTCATCGGCGAGGGCCCAGCCGGCCTCCACCAGGGCGGCGTTCGCATTCAGCGCGCCGGCCTTGCAGGTGCCGAGGGCCCGCCCGAAGTGATCGCGCCCCTGCACCCGGCAGACGACGTCGCGCCCCTCGACCAGCCGCGCCAGCGCCTCGGCCGCCGCGGCGCCGCAGTCGAAGCCCACCCCGCTGGCCGTCGTGCAGGTTTGTCCGCGCTGGGGGGAGAGCAGGCCGGCCAGCCGCAGCGTCCGGTCGCCGAGGCGCAGCGTGTCGCCATCCACCACGCGCACCAATGCCGCCTCCGCCATCCAGTCCTGCTCGCGAGGCGCGGAGCCGAACAGGTTGGCCGGAAGGCCGAGCCCGATCAGCCCGAGCGCCAGGAACGCGGCACCGCCTCCTAGGGCGGCGCCGCCCCAGCGGCGGGAAGACCGGGCGGGACGAAAAATACGACGGCGGGACAACACGTCGTGAAGCGTTAGACCAAAGAGAGGGGGGCCTTCAAGCGCCGATCCGCGCGGTGCGGTGGTTCATTCCGGCTTCCAGAACGGGTCCAGCCGGGCGAACCGCCGCCAGGCCGGCAGGCTTTCCTGCCGAACGCCGCGGGTGGCCGCCAGCGCCCAGCCTTCCGCGAGTCCCACCGCCCAGGCCGGTGCGGCGCGGCCGAGGCTGGCGACAAGCGCCCGCGCGGTGACGGTGTCGTTCGCCAGCCCCAGCGCCTGCTGCAGGGCAGCAATGCGCTTCAGGAAACGGCGCGCGGGCTTGCCGGGCCAGAGCGGCGCGAACAGTTCCGCCGCATAGCGCAGGCGCTTGGCCTTCAGCCGCAATTCATGCCGCGCCTCGTCGGAGAGGGACTCGAGGTTCCGGCCCTCCTTCAGCAGCTTGCGGTGGCGCCGGGTCAGCAGTTCCGCCGCCAGGCCGCGCAGGGGCGGGGCGGCCTCCGTCCCCTCGGGCAGATCCCATGTGCGAAGCGCGGCGGTTCGCACCGCCTGCCAGACCAGCGCGCGGAAGGCGGGGCCGTCGAGCATTGCGCGCAACTGGGCATAGGCCGCCTGGCGGCGCGCTTCCGCCGCCCGCAGCAGCTGCTCCCAGCGCCGGTCCGGTCCCAGCGCGGCCGCGAGTTCGGCGCCCAGCTCGCCCAGGAACACGTCCCATTCGCGCGCCTCGCCCAGGGCCCGGGCGAAATCGCGCAGCAGCGCGTCCAGCACGCGAAGGGCGGGGCCGTCGAGCGCCGGCCGGAACAGCCGCAGGCAGGAGCGCAGCCGCCGGGCGGCGACGCGCAACTGGTGCACGGCCTCCGGGCCGCTTTCGGGGCGGGCGGCGGGCGCATGGGCCAGCAGCACATCGGTGAGGTGGGCGATGGCCAGGGCCAGCGCATCCTCCGCCGCCTCCGCCGCACCGAGATCGGGCGGTCCGCGCCGGCCGTGCTGGGGTGCGGCCGCGCCGCGCCGCAGCGCCAGCGCCATCGCGTCGAGCCCGGATACGGCGGGCAGCAGCGGCAGGTCCTCGGCGAGGGCGGCGGCCAGATCCAGGACGGGCAAATCCGGCCCCTCCAGTTCCAGCAGCGCCACCGCCCGCGTCATGTCTCCTGCCGCGAGGGTGCCGATGCGCAGCCGCAGCGTGACGCCGGCCGCATCCGGCACGCTCTGCTGCAGTCGGCCGGCATAGCGGGCCACCGGTGCCAGGGCCGCCCCCCCGGCCTCAGGTGGGGCGGTGCCTGCCGGCAGCAGCTCCGGCTCACCGGCAGGCGTGCCGGGCAGACGGAAGCCGGCGGGCGGCTCCAGCCGGCACAGGCGCCGGCCGCCCTGTGGCGGGCTGCGCAATGCCAACCCGGCCTTGGCCAGGATGTCTTCGGCGCTGTCCAGCCAGGCCCACTGCTCGGCGGTGGCGCGCGGGCGCCGCCTCCCGGTGAGCGCCGCGTGGCGCCAGATGGCCATGGCGGCGTCGGCCGGCAATGCGAGTCGGAGGTGCAGGAGCATGCCTATCCCGCCATTTCCGGCAGATCGTTCGGGGCGATGAAGCGCACCAGCCGGCCACTGCCGGGCTCCAGCAGGCGCCAGGGTGCCGCGACGGCGAATTCCGCCAGCGAGCCGGTGGGGTAGCCTGCCGCGAGCCGCTGCGTGCCGGGCGCGCGGCCAGCCATGCCGGCCGGGCCCGCCAGGGCCAGGGCCAGGTCGTGCAGGCCGGGATTGTGCGCGATCAGCAGCACGCTGCGCGCCGTCTCCGGCGCGCTGTGCAGTGCCTCCAGCAGGCGCGGCCAGGGCGCCAGGTAGAGATCGTCCATTGGCTCCACGATCGGGCTGTCCGGCAGCGGCGCCAGGGCTTCCAGCGTCTGCAGGGTGCGGCGCGCCGAGGAGACGAGCACGATGTCGGGCGCCAGCCCGAGATCGTGCATCACCCCCGCCATGGCGGCGGCCGCGCGTTTTCCGCGCGCGTTCAGCGGGCGGGCATGGTCGGGCAGGCTTGGGTCGTCCCATGACGACTTGGCGTGCCGCAGCAGGAGCAATTGCCGCATGGCCCCAATCTGGCACGCCGCGCTGCCGCTGTCGCGGGGGGGGCGGCGCGGGGTTACGCTTCCCGTGACCGCCCCCATCTGCCGACCGGGACGCAACAGGCGGGGAGCAGGGCGGATGGCGGAGCGGATCGTGGTGCTCACCGCAGGCGGCCCGGATCACCGGCCAGGTCATCGGCGTGGATGGCGGGCGCGCCAGCCTGCGGGCGAAGGGCTGATGCGGCGCCGCGCATTGCTCGCGGCGCCGCTGCTGGCGCTGCCTGTCGCCACCCGCGCCATGCCAACCGGCGGCTACCGCTTCCGCCTGATGCGCGAGGGACGCGAGATCGGCACCCATACGGTCCGGGCCGAGCCGGGGGGCGTGACCCGGACGGTGGTGACCCTGGAGGTGAAGCTGCTCTCCTTCACCGTATTCCGCATGACGCACGACTATGCCGAGCGTTGGCAGGACGACCGGCTGGTGGGCTTCGCCGCGCGCACGCTGCGCAACGGCAACGAAGGGCGGCTGCAACTGGTCGCCACACCCGGGGGGCTGCGCGGAGAAGGGCCCAGGGGCACGGTGCGGCTGCCCGCCGAGGCGGCGCCGCTTTCCTGGTGGGCGCCCGGGCGCCTGGACCGCCCGCTCTTCGACACGGCGACCGGCCTGCCGCTGACCAGCGCACCCCAGCCTAGTCCCCACGGCGCTCTGACCCGCTGGGAATGGCGGGAGCGCGGCATGGTGGCGCTCTACGACGCGGCGGGAACCTGGGTCGCCTTCTCCATGCGCGGGGATGACGGCAGCACGGTGCGCTACGAGGCCGTCTGAGCAGGGCGAAGGCCACGGGCACCCTCCGGCATGTGGAGAAAAGTGGAGGCAGCCCAACTAGAACGAGATTCTCTGTCGGGAATGTAAGCTTTCGATATGAATCTCCTTGTCTTCACAGTTGCGTGATGAAGGCTTTCGATTGGGACTGAAGGCAGGTGACTGTGACGACGACTTCTTTGCGCCGGGCCTGCGCTGCCGCAGCGGTCCTGCTCCACGCGCGCCTTCGATACGCCGAACCAGATGCGGGTGCTGCGCGCCACGCTCGTGGCGCTGCAGGACCTCGGCTCCGTCATCGACCGGGCCGACGAGAGCCTGGGGACTGTCACTGCCACCAAGCTGGACGGCTATGTGCTGCGCGTTACGGCCACGGTCCGCCCGCGCGGCAAGGGGCAGACCGCCGTCCGGATCAGCGGCCAGTACAACATGGAGGAGGTGGCGGACCCGGAGCCGTTCCGCCACTTTTTCTCGGCGCTCGAGCAGGCGCTGTTCCTCAACGCCCAGGCGATCGACTGAAGCGGCGCCTGCCGTCCGTCCGCCTCAGGCCAGTTCCAGCCGCGAGCCGGCTGGCCGGACCACGTCATCCCGGCGGGGGGCATGCAGCACCTCGGCGGTGACATTGCGCACGTCCTTGGTGCCGGTCAGCGCCATGGAGACGTCCAGCTCCTTGCGGATGATCTCCAGCGCCTGCGTCACGCCCGGGCCGCCGCCGGCCGCCAGCCCGTAGAGCCAGGCCTTGCCGATCATGCAGCCTCTGGCGCCGAGGGCCAGCGCCTTCAGCACGTCCTGCCCCGAGCGCACGCCGCCGTCGAACAGCACCTCGGTCTTGTCGCCCACCGCCTCGGCGATGGCGGGCAGCACGGAGATGGAGGAGGGGGCGCCGTCGAGCTGCCGCCCGCCGTGGTTGGAGACGACCATGGCATCGGCGCCGCAATCGGCGGCGATGCGGGCGTCCTCCACGTCCAGCACCCCCTTCAGGATCAGCTTGCCCGGCCAGATCTTGCGGATCCAGGCGACGTCCTTCCAGGAGAGGGAAGGGTCGAACTGCCCGGCGATCCAGTGCGAGAGGGTGCTGAGACCCTCCTTCGCCCCCGGTGCCTCGGTCAGGTTGCCGAAGGTCTTGCGCTTGCCCCGCAGCACCTCCAGCGCCCAGCGCGGCTTGGTGGCGACGTCGAGCGCGTTCCTGAGCGTCAGCTTTGGCGGCACGGCGAGGCCGTTCTTGATGTCCTGGTGGCGCTGGCCCTGGATCTGCAGGTCGAGCGTCAGCACCAGCGCCGAGCATTTCGCGGCGATCGCGCGCTGCACGAGGGATTCCGCAAAGCCGCGGTCGCGCATGACGTAGAGCTGGAACCAGAAGGGCTTGTCCACCGCCGCCGCCACGTCCTCGATCGAGCAGATGGACATGGTGCTGAGGGTGAAGGGAATGCCGAAGGCATGGGCGGCGCGGCAGCCGTGGATCTCGCCATCGGCGTGGAACAGGCCGGTGAGGCCGGTCGGCGCGATGGCGACCGGCATGCTGACCGGCTCGCCCAGCATGGTGCTGGCAGTGCTGCGGTCGGAGACGTCGATCATCACGCGCTGGCGCAGCTTCAGCGCCGCGAGATCCTCGCGGTTGGCGCGGTAGGTGGCCTCGTCATAGGAGCCGCGGTCGGCATAGTCGAAGATGGCGCGGGGAATGCGCCGGCGGGCGATCCGGCGCAGGTCCTCGATGTTGGTGACAGGCGGCATGGCGATCCCTTCGGTCCGGTGCCGCCATTGTCATGCCGTCGGGGCTCTTGGTAAAGTTCTTTGACCAGATCACGGAGCTGCCATGCCCGAGCCGATCCGTACCCCGCCTTTGGCGAATGCCGTCGCCAGCCATCTGGAGGGGCTGATCCTGGAAGGGGCGTTGCGCCCGGGCGAGCGGCTGGCGCCGGAGCGCGAGCTGGCGGAGGTGCTGGGCGTCTCCCGCCCTTCACTGCGCGAGGCACTGGCTCTGTTGGAGGAGAAGGGCCTGCTGACCGGCTCGCGCAGTGGCACGCTGGTGGCGGATTTCCTGGCGCCGCTCAGCGCTCCGCTGGAAGGGCTGTTCGGCCACAACCCGCGCGTCGCCGGCGACTATTTCGAGTATCGCCGGCTGATCGAGCCGGAGGCCGCCGCGCTCGCCGCCACGCGCATCACACCGCCTGAGCGGGCGGCGCTGGAGGAGTGCCTGGCCGCCATGAAGGCGGCCCATGCCCGCGCCGTGCCCGCGGAGGAAGCGGCCGAGGACCTGCGGTTGCACCAGCTCGTGCACGAGGCGAGCCATAACCTGGTGATGCTGCATGTGCTGCGGGTCTTCTCCGGCCTGCTGCGTCGGGGCATCCTGCTGAGCCACGAGCAGTATTGGCAGCGCGACACCCTGCGAGGTGCCATCCTGGAGCAGCACCAGGCGCTCGGTGAGGCTATCCTGCGCGGCGAGGCGGAAGCGGCCGGCAAGGCGATGCATGCGCATATCGCCTTCACCGAGGCCGCCTTCCACGAGCTTCAGCAGGAGGCGACGCGCCTGTCCGAGACGCTGCGCAAGCGCGATGTCCGCGCGCTCGTCAGCCCCCCGGGCGCGGCCGGGGGGCGATAGGCCGGCGGGGAGGGGGCGCTCAGTCCCGGGGCACCCGCACCCAAGGCATCGAGCGGAATCCGCAGATAGCGCCGGCCGTTGCTTTCCGGTGGCGGCAGACGGCCATCGGCGATGTTCACCTGCAACGCGTGCAGGATGAGCCTCGGCATCGGCATCGGCATGCAGTTCGCCTGCCATCTTGCCGGGCGCAAGTCCGCACTGAATCGGATCTTCGCCGGCCCCGTCTTCATCGTCGCGCTCTTCATGCTTGACCGCAACGTCGCCGCCTTCGGTTTCGCACCGTGATGCGGAGGCAGGCGGCAGCAACGCCGAGCATGGCCCCTGCCGCCCGGCCGCGCGCGGCTTTGTCAACTTTCCAACCAAGCCGATGAGCGGCGGGACCCTGCGGGGGCTGGCTGCGCACGGGAGCGCCCCAGCTTGCAAGGCACCGCGAGGCCGCAATGGCAGAAAGAGAACACTGATGCGCGCATCTTCCATCATGGCGATCTCGGCTGGGGCGCTCATCGCCAGTGGGCTGGCGCTGTTGCCGAAGTCTCCCCCAGGCCCTCGGCCAACCACCACCCGTGGCCGGCGCGGTTCCGGCGGCGCGGGCTGCCCCGCCGGACAGGTGCACTGATCCGCTCCCCTCCCGCCCGGCGGGGCGGGAGGGGAGCGTTCCGGGCGCTGCACAGGCGAACGGGGCCGGCGAACCGGCCCCGTCTTCAGCCAAGTCAGAAGGTGAGGTGATAGAAGTCCCGGCCCGGCCTCAGGCCGGGTTGCGCGGCATCGGGGGAGTGGTGCCTGAGCGGCTGTCCTCCACCTCGACGTCCTGACGCCGCACCGTGTCGCGCACCGTCTCCTCGTGTTGCGTGCTGTCCTTGTTGATCGTCACTTCCTCGACGACGCGTGCCTCCTTCGAGACGACCGCCTCCTCGCCATGCTCCGTCGCCTCGATGGTGCGTTCACGGAAGGCATCATCCGCATCGGTCATCGGGCGGTCGACGTTGCGGCGCTCGACGTTCACATGCTCCTGCCGCAACGTGACGCTCTCCGTCACCGGCCGCTCCTGCACATAGGAGCGCACGCGCACGCGGCCGCGTTCCGCGTCGCGCTTGCCCACGCGCAACTGCTCCTCGACGACCGGGATGACCTCCTCGCCGCCTCGGCCTTCCGCCATGGGGGTGGCCGCCGTGCCACTGCCGGCCAGGTCGCTGCCTGTCATCGCCGCAGGGCTGGCGGTTGGACGATCGGTCCCCGTGCCGGTCATGCCGCTGCGGGTCTCCATCGAGCCGGGCTGGCTTTCCGGTGTTCCGAGCCCCGGTGCACCGCTCGCGGCCAGGCCCATGCCACCTGCGATACCGGCGGAAGAGGGAATGCCCGCCGTCGTGTCATAGCCCGGCGTGTCAGTACCGGTACTCCGGGGCGTCTCCTGCGTGGTGCCGGTATAACCGGCCCAGCCGCTCTGGCGCCATTCCGCCTCGCGCGAGTTCAGGTCAACGGCGCCGTTCTGCTCGAACAGGTCCATGGTGTGCTCGACCTGGCTGTCCTCGACCTCGACGGAGACGACGACACCGCCGCGCCGGATGCCCTCGGAATACGAGTAGCGGTCCTCATCCGGCATGAACAGGCTCTTCAGCGAGGCCCAGATACCCTGGTCCTCGCCGGCCGCGGCGGTGTTGGAGGAGACCTCATCGCGCCCGTGCTGCCGGACGGAACTGCGGTCAATCCCGTCGCGCTCGACCAGATGACGAACCGTCTCCTCCGCGGCCTGGCGCGTGTCGAAAAGGCCGGTGATGGTACAAGTCATGAAACCTCCTGAATTTTACTGCGCTTTACGGCGCGTTGGTCGATGGCGGGGAGGTGGGTTCCTCCTGCGCGGCGGGCAGACGCTCGATGGTCGCGTGCTGCACCCGGCGTGCGACCGGCTGCTGCACCGTTTCCTCGGATTCCGTCTGGCGCAGGCGAATTTCCTCCTTGAGGACCAGCCGCCGCTCGACCACGAGGACTTCCTCGACGACGGGGACGATGAGAACACCGTCCTCCTCCCGGATCTGCGGAACCTCTGTCACTTCCCGGCCGACCGCGACGCGCTCAACCGAGGCGGCACGGCTGCGCAGCCGCGCCTCCACCATGTCCTCGACTGTTTCGGTGCGGATCGAGACGCGGACACGGCCAGTTTCGCGCTTGGTTTTGCTGGCCCGGAGGACTTCTTCGACGACCGGCACAACAGTGGGCTCTGTTTCAGCCGGCATTGATCCTCTCCCGGGGTCTGGGGAAGAAACAGCACCTGAAAGCGAAGGTTCCGGATTTTCCTGGCTGTACCTGCCTGCGCCCTGCCCGTCACGGGCGCGCGATCACCAGGGCAGGTCGATCCAGGAGAGGTGACCGCCCTTGCCGGCACCGGTGTCGAGGAACACGGCGCGGCCGCCGGCGGCGGAGACGGCGACGAAGGGCCGCCCGTTCAGGCTGCGCATCTCGTGCCCGCAATAGACGGTGATGCCGGAGGGAATGCGGTGCACCCAGCTGTGCAGCCGCTCCGGATAGCCATCGAGCCGGGTGCGGCTGGTCACCTGGCCGAACAATGCGCGCGGCACCAGGCCTTCCGGCTTGCGCAGCCCGGCATCGGGCGGGGAGGGCTCGCGCAGCATGCGCGGATGGAAGCCGCCATGCACGAAGAGCCAGGGGCCAAGCCGCAGCCAGGCCGGCGCGTGGCCGATCTCCTCCAGCGCGCGGGCCTTCAGCGCCGGCCCGTCGGGCGCGGCGTCGAGCTGCGCCAGCGTGACGCCCAGCCCCTCCGGGTCCGGCCGCACCACGGTGCCGGCCAGGGCGCGGCGCAGCTTGTGGTCATGGTTGCCGAGCAGGAACAGGCCGCGCCCGGCCTCGCGCATGGCGAAGGCGAGGCGCAGCGCCTCCGGGCTGTCCGGGCCGCGGTCGGTGAGGTCGCCGAGCTGCAGCACGAACAGCCTCTTCTCCTCTGCGCCCGCGATGGCGGCGGCGAAGCTCGCGGCGTCACCATGCACGTCGCCGACCACCCGCAGCCCGGCGAAGTCTTGGCGGATCCGGTGCAGCAGCTCGGCGGGGGCGTAGCTCATTCGGCGGCTTTCATGCCCTGCAGGGCGGCGAGGGCGCGGGCGCGGCCGGCCTGCGGGTCCATCACCGGCGCGGGATAGGTCCGGCCGAGCACGACGCCGGCGCCGCGCAGCACCTCCGGGGGTGCCGACCAGGGCTCGTGCAGCCAGCGATCCGGCAGGCCCGCCAGCTCCGGCACGAAGGCGCGCACATAGGCGCCGGTGGAATCGAACTTCCTGCCTTGCAGCACCGGGTTGAAAATCCGGAAATAGGGCGTGGCATCGGTGCCGCAGCCCGCCACCCATTGCCAGTTGGCGCTGTTGTTGGCGAGGTCGGCGTCCACCAACGTGTCCCAGAACCAGGCCGCGCCCTCCCACCAGGGCTGCAGAAGGTGCTTCACCAGCAGGCTGGCGGCCACCATCCGCACCCGGTTGTGCATCCAGCCGTGGCGCCAGAGCTGGCGCATCCCGGCATCCACGATCGGGTAGCCGGTGCGGCCCTGCTGCCAGGCGCGCAGCAGCGCCCGGTCGGGCTGGTAGGGGAAGCCGGCATATTCCCGGCGCAGCGGCTGCTCCGGCAGTTCCGGGCGGTGCCAGAGCAGGTGATGGCTGAACTCGCGCCACAGGATCTCGCGCAGAAAGGTGCCGCGCCCGCCCTGTTGCCCGCCATGCTGCATCACGGCGTGCCAGACCTGCCGGGGGGACAGCTCACCCCAGTGCAGATGCGGCGAGAGGCGTGCGGTGCCATCCTCGCCCGGAATGTCGCGCCCGGTGTCGTAATCCCCCGCCGTGTCCTGCAGGAAGGCGTGCAGCCGCGCCTGGGCGGGGGCCTCGCCGGGCGTCCAGTAGGCGGCGAACTCGGCGGCCCAGTCGGGGCGCGGCAGCAGCGCCAGGTCAGCGAGAGCGAGGCCACCCGGCGGGGGCCGGACCCCCTGCAGCCGAGGCGGCGCCGGGACCGCGGGCGGCGGGTCGCCCAACGCCATCACCGCACGGGCGAAGGGGCTGTAGATCGCATAGGGCCGCCCCTGGCCGTTGCGCAGCCGCTCCGGCTCCATCAGCAGTGCGCCGTCATGCAGGTGCAGCGCCCGACCTTCGCGCCGCAGCGCCTCGGCCACCCGCGCATCGCGCTGGCGGGCCCAGGGAGTGTGCAGCCGGCCCGCATGGACCGCGGCCGCGCCGGTCCGCGCCGCCAGTTCGGGGATGAGCCGGCCGGCATCGCCATGCAGCAGCAGCAGGGGCGCGCCCCGCTCGGCCAGTGCCGCGCCCAGCGCCGCCAGGCTGTGATGCAGCCACCAGCGCCCCGCGCCGCCCGTGGCCCAGCGGCCGGCGGCGGCCTCGTCGAGCACGAAGACCGGCAGCACCGGTCCCTCGGCCGCCGCGTGCAGGGCGGGATTGTCGGCGAGGCGCAGGTCCTGGCGCAGCCAGAGCAGGGTCGGGGCTTCGGTCATGCCGGAGATGTGGGTTCCACCGGGGTCCTGCTCAGGGCCGCGGCCAGATGCTTCATCGGCCCAACCGCCAGGCTGAAGAGCCGTTCCTTGCCGAGCAGGAAGGCCCGCCCGCCGCGCGGGAACAGGGCGGCCACCGGCGCCTCGGTGATCGCCAATCCACCGGTATAGGCGCCGAAGGCCGGCAGCAGGATGCGGCGCGCGTCGGTCATGAAGCAGGGCCGCGTCACCGCGCCGCAGCGGGTGGCCATGCTGGCCTTGGGGTGGAAATGGCCGCTCAGCTCGAAGCCCGCGCCATTGCCGGGGATGCCCTGGTGGCGGAACACCAGCGGGCCGAGGCGCAGCTCCTCCACGGCCTCGCCGGGCAGCGCCTCGGGCGGCAGCGGGTCGTGGTTGCCGAGCACCCAGGTCACCTCGCGCCCCTCCAGAAGCTGCCGCAGGGTGGCGCGCTCGGTGGGGGGCAGCCGCGCTGCGCCGGCGGCGTCGTGGAAGCTGTCGCCGAGGAAGACGAGGTGGCGGGGCGCGTAGCGGCGCAGCAGGGGAGTGAGGCGCGCCAGCGTCTCGCGCGTGTCATAGGGCGGGACGAAGCGGCCGCGGGCGGCGAAGTGACTGCCCTTCTCCAAATGCAGGTCGGAGACGGCGAGCAGCTTCCGGGCGGGCCAGAACAGCACGCCCGCCGGATCGAGGGCCAGGCGTTCGCCGGCCAGGTGCAGGGGCGCGGAAATCATTGCTTCGACTGCGTTACCGGACGGGAAGCCGGCCGGGAAGGGGAAAGTCACATCCCGGCTGCCTCAGCCCGCACCGAGCCGTGCGCGGCGGTGCGGTGCCCGGCGGCGGCCGGGTTCCGCTGGGCGCGGGGGCGTGGACGGCAGGGCGCCCAGCCCGAGCGTGCCGGTAAAGTGCTCGGCCCCGCCGGTGGCCTCTTCCACCAGCGCCTCGGCTTCGGCCAAGAGGGCGTCCTCGGCACTGCCGGCGACCCATTCGCGCCCTTCCTCGATCAGCGCCGGCACGGCGAGCGGGGAGGCGCGGTCCAGCGCACGGTGCCGGATGCGGCCCTTGATGCGGGCCAGCAGGCTGCCGATGCGGCCGATATCGGTCAGCCCTGCCGCCGCCTCGGCGCGGGTGGCGCGCAGCAGGATGTGCTGCGGATCGTGCTTGCGCAGCACGTCGTAGATCAGGTCCGCCGACATGGTCATCTGCCGTCCGGACTTCTCCTGGCCGGGATGGTGCTTCTCCAGCAGCCCGGCGATGGTGGCGATGTTGCGGAAGGAGCGCCGCAGCATGGAGCTTTCGGCCATCCACTCCTCCAGCTCCTCGCCCAGCAGGTCCTCGGCGAAGAGATGGTCGACATCCTCCGGCGGGAAGGCGGACCAGGCGGCCAGCACATAGTCCGTGGCGAGGAAGCCGAGCGGTCCGTGACCCATCCGTTCCATCCGCCGGGTCAGCAGCATGCCAAGCGTCTGATGCGCCAGCCGCCCCTCGAAGCAGTAGGCCACCAGGAACCAGCGGCCGCGATGCGGGAAGGTCTCGACCAGCAGCCCCTCGCGCGGCGGCAGTTCCGAGGCGTGCCGTTGCAGGCGCAACCATTCCTGCACGGGCGGCGGCAGCTCGCGCCAGCGGCGCGGCTCCGAGAGGATGGCGCGCACCCGCCGCGCCAGATCGGTGGTCAGCGGCAGCTTCGAGCCGCCATAGGCCGGCACGCGCGGCTCGCCCTCGCCGCCTGGCGAGACGATGACGGCCGTCGGGTCCAGCCGCTCGTAGCGCAGGAGCTGGCCGGCGAACATGAAGTTGTCGCCCGGCTGCAGGGTGGAGACGAACCACTCCTCCACCTCGCCCAGCATGGGACCGCCCCGCAGGCGCACCTTCAGCAGCGGCGTCTCGACGATGGTGCCGAGGTTCATCCGCAACTGCCGCGCCACCTGGGCGGTGCGGACATGGATCATCCCCTCGCTGTCGCGGAACAGCTTGCGGAAGCGCTCATAGGCGGTGAGGGCATAGCCGCCATCCTCGACGAAGCGCAGCGTGTCGTCGAAGTCGCGGCGGGTGAGGGCGGCAAAGGGCGCGGCGCGCGTCACCTCGGCATAGAGGTCGTCCGGGTGAAAGGGGGCATGGCAGGCCATGGCCAGGATGTGCTGCGCCAGCACGTCCAGCCCGCCGGGGCGGGGCGGCTCGCCATCGACCTGGCCCTCCACCACGGCCTCGATGGCGGCGCGGCATTCCACCACCTCGAAGCGGTTGGCCGGCACCAGCAGCGCGCGGGAAGGCTCGTCCATCCGGTGGTTGGCGCGGCCGACCCGCTGGAGGAGGCGCGCCACGCCCTTCGGCGCGCCGACCTGGATCACCTGGTCCACCGCGCCCCAGTCGATGCCGAGATCGAGCGAGGCGGTGGCCACCACGGCGCGCAGCTTCCCCGCCGCCATCGCCGCCTCGACCTTGCGCCGCTGTTCGACGGTCAGTGAGCCATGGTGGAGGGCAATCGGCAGGTTGTCGTCGTTGAGCCGCCAGAGGGCCTGGAAGCACAACTCGGCCTGGGCGCGGGTATTGACGAAGACAATGGTGACACCCGCCGTCTTCAGCGCCGCATAGACCTCCGGCATGGAGGCGAGGCCCATATGGCCGCCCCAGGGCAGCCGCCCCGCCGGCAACACGATGTCCAGCGCCGGGGCCGCGCCGCCCTCCGCCCGCACCAGCCGCACCGACTCCGCCCGTGCGTCCTCCGCCACCCAGGCAGCGATGGCCTCAGGATGGGCGACGGTGGCGGAAAGGCCAACGCGGCGCATCCCCGGCGCCAGCTTCGACAGCCGCGCCATGCACAGCGCGAGCTGGTCACCACGCTTGGTGCCGGCCAGGGCATGCACCTCGTCCACCACCACGCGGGCGAGGCTGCCGAACATCTCCCCCGCATCGGGCAGGGAAAGCAGCAGGGTCAGGCTCTCCGGCGTGGTCAGCAGGATCTGCGGCGGCTGCACGCGCTGGCGGGCACGGCGGTTGGCGGGGGTGTCGCCGGTGCGCGTCTCCACCGTGGCGCCGAGGCCCATCTCCTCGATCGGCGCCAGCAGGTTGCGGGCGATGTCCACCGCCAGCGCTTTGAGTGGCGACACATAAAGCGTGTGCAGGCCGAGGCGCGGATCGCGGTGCAGGTCGATCAGGCTCGGCAGGAATCCGGCCAGCGTCTTGCCGCCGCCGGTGGGGGCGATGAGCAGGGCGGAGCGGCCCGCTTCCGCCGCCTCCAGCATGGCGAGCTGGTGCGGGCGGGGCCGCCAGCCGCGTGCGGCGAACCAGCGGGCAAAGGGTTCCGGCAATGTTCCCATGGAGGGGCGGATATGGCGCCCCCGCCGCCGCCTGCCAAGCCTCGGGCTACTGCAGGGCGCCCCAGCGCTCGACCGCCGGCTCGGCGGTGGCCCACTTCCAGCCCTCCGCCTGCCGGCAGGTGGTGGCGATGAAGATGCCCTCCGGCGGGTCGGCTGGCTTGCCGCCGGCGAGCGAGAACATCACCTCGCGGCAGTCGGCGAGCGGGTTCTCGATCACCCGCGTGACCTCCATCCGGCCCTTGGCGTTCTGCCAGCCGAAGGGCAGGCCGTGCTCGATCTTCCAGAGGCGGCTCTCGCCCGGCTGCATCTCCCCGGCGGCGGTGGCGATGGCCTCCTGCTCGTCATGCCGCAGGCTGCGGAACCAGCTTCCCAGCGTCGCGCTCACCGCGGAGCGCAGGGCGAGGCCGATGGCATAGCCGACCGCCGGATTGCTGGTGAGGCCGCCGATGGCGACGCCGCCGACGCCGCCTGCCACGCTGCCGGCCCCGGTGGCGACCTCGCTGTTCTTCTCGCAGCCCGTCACCAGCAGGGCCAGCAGCGCCAGCGCGCAGCGGCGGCTCACTGCAGGGCGCCCCAGCGCTCGGTGGCCGGCTCGGCGCTGGCCCATTTCCACTGCGTGCCATTGCGGCAGATCACGGCAGTGTAGAAGCCGCGCTCCGGCACTTCGGCCGGCGTCGGCGCCGGCTGTCCGGGCTTCGGGCGCTCCAGCGTCTCGACGGAGAACACGATCTCGCGGCAGGCCAGGCCAAGCCCGCCGATGTCCCGGCTGACGGTAACCTGTCCCTGGTGGTCGTCAGCGATCGGTACGGTATGGGCGATGGACCAGCCCGCCACCTGGCCGACAGTCAGCGGGCCGGCGGCGGCGGCGATGCTGTCCTGCTCGGCACGCTGCAGGCGGCGCTGGGTGTACTGCAACCCGGCCCGCGCCACGGACTGGACGCCAAGGCCGATGCCGGCGGCCACCGCGCCGTTGTCGGTCACCGCGGTGGAGAGGGCGGCGCCGGCGAGGCCCGCAACGTCGGCCGTGCCTTCGCTGAGGAAGGCGTTGCAGCCAGGCAGCGCCAGCAAGGCGCCCAGCAGCAGGACAGGCTTCATGCCAAGGCGATCCTCCCTTTCATCAAACCTGCCCTGTCTGGCACAGGGGCGCTGAGGGGCAAACCCTGAAAGCATCCGGGGCGCCGCTACAGGCGCGCCAGAACTTGGTCGGTGAAGGCGGCGGCGCTGCCCAGATAGCTGCTCGGGTCGGTCAGCCGGGCGAGGGACTCGGCGTCGAGGACCCCGGTCACGCAGCTGTCGCGGCTCAGCGCCTCCGCCAGGGTGAGGCGTTCGGCCAGGGCGATGTCGCAGGCACGGGAGACGGCCTCATGCGCACCGCCGCGGCCGAGCATCGGCGTCAGGCCCATCATCACCGCCTCGGCCATGATCAGGCCGCCGCTGGCCTCCAGGTTGCGCCGCATGCGGTTCGCGTCCACCGTCATGCCCTCGGCGATGGTGACCGCCTGGACCAGGGCGCCATGCGCCAGAGTGAAGGCCTGCGGCAGAGCAAGCGGCTCGGTCTGCCAGGGACCAGCGCCGCGTTCCTGGTCCACGCCCATGGCGCCCAGCATCTGCGGCACCAGCGCCTGCACGCCATGTGCCTGGGCGACGACATACTCGCAGGCGATCGGGTTCCGCTTCTGCGGCATGCTGGAGGAGCTGCCATGGCCAGGGCTGTAAGGCTCGGCCACTTCCGCCACCTCGGTCTGCATCAGCAGCATGACGTCGCTGGCGAACTTCGCCAGGGCGCCGGACAGCAGGCCGAGGAAGCAGGCCGCCTCCGCCATCGAATCGCGCGCCGCATGCCAGGGCACGTCCGGGGCAGCGAGATCCAGCTCGCGCGCCAACGCCTCGGCGACCGCGATGCCACGTCCGCCCAGCGAGGCGAGGGTGCCCGCCGCGCCGCCGAACTGCAGCTTGAGGACGCGCGGCAGAAGCTGGTCCAGCCGCTGCCGCATGGTGATCAGCGGCGAGAGCCAGACGGCGCATTTGTAGCCGAAGGTGACCGGCAGCGCCTGCTGCAGATGGGTGCGGCCGGGCATCACCGTCTCCCTGTGCTGCCGCGCCCGCTCGGCCAGGGCGACATTCAGCCGGTCGAGATCGGTGGCGAGGAGCACAAAGGCCTCGCGCAGCTGCAGCACGACGGCGGTGTCGATGATGTCCTGCGTGGCGGCGCCCCAGTGCACCCAGCGGCCCGCCTCGGTGCCCGCCAGCGCGGCGAGCTGCCGCACCAGCCCGGCCACCGGATAGCCGGCGGTGCGGGTGGCGCGGGCGAGAGCGGGGAGGTCCAGCTTCTCGAACGCGGCCGCCTCCGTGATGGCGGCGGCGGCCTCCTCGGGGACGATGCCGAGCCGTGCCTCGGCGCGGGCCAGCGCGGCCTCCACCGCCAGCATCTGCCCGAGGAAGGCACGCTCGCCCACCACCATGCGCATCGCGTCGGTGCCGTAGAGGACGGAGAGCACCGCCCCATCGGCCGGATTGACGGAAAGCATCGGGGTCAGCCCTCCCTGGAACCCAGCCTCGCTCCCCCTGCAACCCCGGCGCAAGCCCTTGGGTTGCCTGCCGATGTGCCTGGCTTCAGGGCGCCGTCACGTCCAGTTCCCGAGATGCGCCAGCATCGCCGCGGTCAGCGCCTCGGGGGCCTCGTAGTTCGGGATGTGGTGCGTGCCGGGAATGGTGGCGAGGCGGGCGCCGGGAATCGCCGCACGCAGCGCCGCCGTCACGGCGGGCGGCACCACCGGGTCAAGCTCGCCCACGATCACGGTGGTGGGGGCCTGAATGCGGCCGCATACCTCCTCTGCCCGCGCGTCCCGCAACGCGGCGGCGGCGGCGGCATAGCCGAACCGGTCGGTGCGCAGCAGCATCCAGCGCAGCCCCTCGCCAGCCGGCGCTTCCGGGTACCGCACCCAGCGCGGCATCACCGCATCGGCCAGCACCTGGGTGCCCTCGGCCCGCACCGCCTCGATGCGCGCCTGCCAGGTGGCGGGGTCGGGGAATTCGAGGGCGGTGTCGATGAGCATCAGGGAGGTCACGCGCTCCGGCGCATCGGCGGCGAGCTGTTGGGCGATCCGCCCGCCGATCGACAAGCCGGCGACATGCGCCTGCGCGACACCCAGCGTGTCGAGCAGCGCCTGGGCATCCCGCGCCAGCCCCTGCATCGAGTACTCGCCGGGAGTGACGCCGCTCAGGCCATGGCCGCGCAGGTCCGGCCGGATGACCCGGAAGCGGCGGGCCAGCGCCGGAACCTGGGGGTCCCAGACATTGTGGGTGGTGCCGATGGAGTGCAGAAGGAGGAGCGACGGCGCGTCCGCTGGTCCTTCGGTGACGCAATGCGCGAGATGATCCGCGATCCGGAGGAACATGCCTGGCGGTCCTGCTGGGCTGAAGGGGGCGACCGTCGCCTCAGGAAAGGCCGCGGTCAAGCCTTCCGTTCCGAAGCGGAGCGGACTGGGCCGGCCGGGTTCAGCCGCCCGTCACGCCGGAGACCTGCTGCTCCGCCTGGCCGCGCATCGCCCAGCCCGTGGTGCGCACCTCGATGGCGGCGGCCACGGCGTACATCGCAACCCCCATCACCGCCGTCACCATCAGCCCGGCGAAGACCAGCGGCACGTCGAAGCGGCTGCTCGCCACCAGCATGAGCTGGCCGATCCCGGCATTGGAGCCGACCGTCTCGGCCAGGATGGAGCCAACGAAGGCAACGGTGATGGCGATCTTCAGCGAGGCGAAGAAATAAGGCATCGCGCGCGGCAGGCCGACCTTGCGGATGATGTCGGTCGGGCGGGCGCCGAGGGCGCGCAGCACGTCGCGCAGCTCCGGCTCCACCGTGGCGATGCCGGTGGCGACGTTCACCACGATCGGGAAGAAGCTGATCAGGAAGGCGGTGATGATGGCCGGCACGGTGCCGATGCCGAACCAGATCACCAGGATCGGCACCACCGCCACCTTCGGCACCGAATTGAAGCCGATCAGCAGCGGGTAGAGCCCGTGGTAGAGCAGGCTGGAGCTGCCGATCGCCACGCCCAGAGCCAGCCCGAAGACGATGGCGAGGCCGAAGCCGACCAGCGTCGTCATCAGCGTCTGCCAGGCATTCACCAGCAGCGGCTGCCACCATTGCACCATGCTGGCGGCGATGGCTGAGGGAGCGGGCAGGATGAAGGCGTCGATCCGCAGCCCGCGCACCAGCACCTCCCAGAACAGGAAGGTGGCGGCGATGAGCAGCCAGGGCAGCAGCTTCTGCAGCCGGCGGCGGCGGCGCGCGGCGGCGGCCATGGCCTCCACGCGGCGGGCATTGGCGTCGCCCCGGCGCGGCCCCGGAGGGGAAGCGGCATCACGCGGCATTGGCGAGCTCCTCGCCTTTGCGGGCGGCGTTGATGTGGTCGCGCAGCTCATGCACGAGGTTCTGGAAGTCCTGCCGGTAGGTGTCGTCGAGGCTGCGTGGGCGCGGGAAGGGGATTTGGCGCTCGGCCAGGATGCGGCCGGGGCGGGAGGACATCACCAGCACGCGGTCGGCCAGGAAGACGGCCTCCTTCAGGTCGTGCGTCACCAGGATGACGGTCGGCTTCAGCGTCAGGCAGACCTCCTGCAGCTGCGCCCAGAGGTCCTCGCGGGTGAAGATGTCGAGCGCGCCGAAGGGTTCGTCCAGCATCAGGAGCTGCGGGTCGTGGATCAGCGCGCGGCAGAGGCTGGCGCGCTGCTGCATTCCGCCGGAGAGCTGGTGGGGGAATTGCTTCTCGAAGCCCGCCAGCCCGACCATGGCGAGCAGCGCGCGCGCCTTCGCCTCATAGGCGGCGCGTTCGGCGCGCAGGCGGCGGCGGTGCGGCTCGACCACCTCCAGCGGCAGCATCACATTGCCGAGGATGGTGCGCCAGGGCAGCAGCGTCGGGTTCTGGAAGGCCATGCCGACCACGGAGAGCGGCCGATCCACCTCCTGCCCGGCGACCACCACGCTGCCGGCGCTGCTCGGCCACAGGCCGCTGACCAGCTTCATCAGCGTGGACTTGCCGCAGCCGGAGGGGCCGACCACGGCGACGAACTCGCCCCGCCGCACCGCGAGGGTGGTGTCCCGCAAGGCCAGCGTGCCCTCGGCGCCACCATAGCGCATCGAGACGCCGTCGATCTCGACGAAAGGCCGCTCCATCGCCGCCATGTCCTGAACCCCCTCACGCCTGCCGCGCCCGTCGGCTTCAAGTGCCAAGCGGGCAGGGGAGAAAGCAAGCGCAACCACGCGGCGCGACCGCGCTCCACGGGCGCCGGGCCGTCTCCGCTGCCCGCAGGATGTGCAGGGCGCCCAGGGGACAGGCAGGGAGACAGCCCGTGCTGCCAGAGGAATGGTGTGCAACGGCTGGCCCTCTGGCATGTTTCCGGGGGTGCCCGAGCCGCTCTAGCCTCCCTTCATGACATCTCTCGAACTCCTCACGCCGGACGAAATGGGCCGCGCCGACCGCGCGGCCATGGCCGCCGGCATCGCCGGCCCCACGCTGATGCAGGCGGCGGGCGCGGCCGTGGCGCGCGCCATCCGCGCGCGCTTCCGTCCCTGCCGCACGCTGGTGCTGGCGGGGCCTGGCAACAATGGCGGCGATGGCTATGTCGCCGCGCGGCTGCTGGAGCAGGCCGGCTGGCCGGTGGCGGTCGCCGCGCTCGCTCCGCCACGTGCGGGGAGCGATGCCGCCGGAGCCGCGGCGCGCTGGCGCGGCCCGATGGTGCCCTTCAATGCGCAGGAGGCGGCACGCGCCGGGCTGGTGATCGACGCGCTGTTCGGCGCCGGGCTGGCGCGGCCGCTGGAGCCGCCGGTGGTTCAGGTGCTGCAGGCGGTGCGCGCGCCACTGGTGGCCGTGGACGTGCCCTCCGGCCTGGACGGCGCCACCGGCCAGCCGCTCGGCTTCGCGCCGCAGGCCGCCTTGACCGTCACCTTCTTCCGCCGCAAGCCCGGGCACCTGCTGCTGCCGGGGCGCGACCTTTGCGGGACGCTGGAACTGGCGCAGATCGGCCTGCCCGACTCGGTGCTGCCCGAGATCGCACCGCGCGCCTTCCACAACGGGCCCGGCCTGTGGCGCCTGCCGGAGCGGAAGCCGGAGAGCCACAAGTTCAGCCTCGGCCACGTCACCGTGCCCGCCGGCGCGGCGCTGACCGGGGCGGCGCGGCTCGCCGCCGGCGCGGCGCGGCGCGCGGGGGCGGGGCTGGTCAGCCTCGCCGCGCCGGATCGCGCAACCGCCATGCTTCTGCGCGCCGGCGAGCCCGGCCTGATGGTGGCGGAGGAGTCGCCCATCGCGCTGCTTGGCGACGCGCGGCGCAACGTCTGGGTACTCGGCCCCGGCCTGCCGGCGGCGCCGGCGACGCGAGACCTGCTGCGCCGCGTGGTGGAAGCCGGGCGTCAGGTGGTGGCGGATGGCGGCGCGCTGACGGCGGTCAGTGGAACGCCCGAGGCACTGCGCGGCGTCAGCGTGCTTACGCCCCATGCCGGCGAGTTCGCCCGCGTCTTCGGGGCGCCCGGCGAGGACCGTCTGGCGGCGGTGCGCGAGGCGGCGGCGCGCCTCTCGGCTGTCACCGTTCTGAAAGGTTCCGACACCATCATCGCAGCGCCGGATGGCCGTGTCGCGATCAACGACAATGCGCCGCCGGCCATGGCAACGGCGGGCAGCGGCGATGTGCTGGCCGGGGTGGTGGCCGGGCTATTGGCACAGGGCATGGCGCCCTTCGAGGCGGCATGCGCCGGTGTCTGGCTGCATGGCGCGGCGGCGCGCCGGGCGCTCGGCGGACGCCCCGCCGGCGCGCCGCTGCTGCCCGAAGAGTTCATGGCAGAAATCGGCGCAAGTCTCGCCTCGGCGCTTCCCTCGTGACCCTGGGCTGGGGCAATCTTCTCACCATATGTTTCGCGGAGTTTCAGTCCCGGTCCGCGCCGGGCAGGCTGAAGGAGGCACCATGTCAGACGTCGCCGTAGCGGAAGCCGGATTGTTCGACCGGGCGCTGAAGCGCGTCGCGCTGCTGTGGCGCGACATGGCCTCCTCGGTGACAGGCCCGGCCGAGGATGCGTCCTGGGAAGCACGGATGCGGGCCTGCCTGGAGTCGCGGGGCGGCGAGATCTCGGTCCGCAATCGCGCGGCCAGCCTGGCGCAATCCTATACCCAGCTCGACGACGCCGGGCGCATGGCCTTCTTCAAGGCCCTGGCCAGCTTCGACTCGGACCCGGCGGCGGTTGAGGCGGCCATGCGCGAAGTCAGCAGCGCGCCTGACGTCGCCGCGCGCGCCGCCGCGAAGGCACGGTTGCGCCGCATGCTGGAGCCGCCCCGGCTGCGGCTGCTGACGCAGTTCTCCACCATCCCCGACGGGGTGAAGTTCCTGGTCAACCTGCGCGCCGACCTCATGCGTACCATGGGGCGCGATCCCATGCTGCTGGCGCTGGAGGCCGATCTGCGCGGCCTGCTGGCCAACTGGTTCGACCTTGGCTTCCTGGAGCTGCGGCGGATCGACTGGCAATCGCCGGCCGCGCTGCTGGAGAAGCTGGTGGGCTATGAGGCGGTGCACCGCATCCGCACCTGGCGCGATCTGAAGAACCGCCTCGATTCCGATCGCCGCTGCTACGCTTTCTTCCATCCGCGCATGCCGGAGGAGCCGCTGATCTTCGTCGAGGTGGCGCTGGTGAAGGGCCTTTCCGCCTCGGTGCAGAAGCTGCTGGACGAGAAGGCGCCGGTGCAGGACCCGCGCGAGGCCGACACGGCCATCTTCTATTCCATCAACAACTGCCAGCGCGGGCTGGATGGCATCTCCTTCGGCAACTTCCTGATCAAGCGCGTGGTGACGCTGCTGTCAGAGGAATTCTCCAACCTCAAGGCCTTCTCCACCCTCTCGCCGATTCCCGGCTTCCGCCGCTGGCTGGAGGAGCAGCTTATCGAGCCGCAGCCCAACCTGCTGTCGGAGGAAGAGGGCAAGCTGCTCACTGAGGCCTCCGGCCTGTCCGACGGCCATGCCGCGCTGCGCGCCTTGCTGGCCAGCCGCCGGCCGCTCTCGGAACCGTGGTGCGGCAAGGCCGAGCCGGTGCTGACGCGGCTCTGTGCCCGCTACCTGCTGGTCGAGACCGGCAAGCGCGGCCGCCGGGCGCTGGACCCGGTCGGGAACTTCCACCTGTCCAACGGCGCGCGGGTGGAGCGGATCTGCTGGCGCGGCGACATCTCGGACAAGGGCATCCGCGAGAGCCTCGGCTTCATGGTGAACTACCTCTACGACCCCGCGCGGATCGAGAGCTACCACGAGACCTATGTCGGCGAGGGCAACCGTCCCGCCGCGCCGGCGCTGCGCAAGCTGGCGCGCAGCGTGCTCTGAGGCGGGGCGCCGGAGCGGGACTCGTCAGACCTGAAGCCGGGCGGCCGGAAGCTGCTCGAAGCCCGGCCGGCCGATCAGGTAGCCCTGGAACAGCGTGATGCCGAGGTCACGCAGCGCCTGGAACTCGTCCCGCGTCTCCACGCCCTCCGCCACCACGGCGATGCCCAGTTCCGTGCAGAGCGCGACGGCATGGCGCAGGATGATCCGCCGGACCCGGTCCCGGTCCAGGCCGCGGACAAGGGCCATATCGAGCTTCACCGTGTCCGGCTGGAAATCGGCCAGCAGGTTCAGGCCGGAATGGCCGGCGCCGAAGTCGTCGATGGCGGTGCGGAAGCCGATCTCGCGGTAGCAGGCCAGGATGCGGAGCAGGTGCCCAGGGTCCTGTATCGCCTCGTTCTCGGTGAACTCGAAGACCAGCCGCTCGCGCGGCAGGCCGGCCTTCTGCGCCGCCGCCAGGCTGGCGCGGATGCAGGCGCGTGGCTCGTAGACCGCGTTGGGCATGAAGTTGATGGAGAGCGCCGCCGCCGTCGCGCCCAGACCCAGCGCGGTGGCCATCTCGATGGCGCGGACGCGGCAGGTCTGATCGAAGAGGTACCGGTTCTGCTCGTTCACCTGGGCAAGCACGCTGCCGGCGCCCTCGCCGTTCGGGCCGCGCACCAGCGCCTCGTAGGCGTAGAGCGTGGTGCCGCCCTCCGGCGCGCAGCGCAGGATCGGCTGGAAGGCCATCGAGAGTGGCGGAAGGGTGGCGGAGCCTTCGCGGCAGCCGGCACAGGCCCGGCGATGGTCGGTCGGCTCGGCGTCCAGGCGTCCCACGGCGGCAACTCTCCGGTTAGCGGCGGTCGCAGTCTGCGCGACACACGATAATGACAGGTAAACGACGGGAGCCTTGGTCCACCAGCCCATCGCCCATAGGCTAAGACCGTCCAAGACTGGCGGATAACGAGGGAAAGCCGATGAACGCCACGCCCGATCCGCGCGCCCTGCGCGCCGCCGACGACCCGGTCCACCGGCTGCGGATGCTGCGGGCGCTGGAGCGAAAGCTTCTCTGGCTCTCCGCCTGGACCATCCATCACGCCAACCACATCCGCCCGAACCGGGACGGGCTGAAGGTGGGCGGGCATCAGGCCTCTTCCGCCTCGGTCGCGGCCATCATGACGGCACTCTATTTCGACATCCTGCGGCCGCAGGACAGGGTGGCGGTGAAGCCGCATGCCGGGCCGGTCTTCCACGCGGTGAACTACCTGCTGGGGCGGCAGGAGCGCGAGAAGCTCTCCACCCTGCGCGCCTTCGGAGGCATCCAGCCCTATCCGAGCCGCGTGAAGGACGGGCCGGAAGTGGACTTCTCCACCGGCTCGGTCGGGCTCGGCGTGGCGATGACCAGCTTCGCCGCGCTGGTGCAGGACTATGTGCGGCTGCACGAGCTCGGGCGCCCGGAGCTGCCGCATGGCCGCCACGTCGCCATCGTCGGCGATGCCGAACTGGACGAGGGGAACATCTACGAGGCCCTGCTGGAGGGCTGGAAGCACGACATCCGCGACGTCTGGTGGGTGGTGGACTACAACCGCCAGAGCCTCGATTCCGTGGTGCCGGACCGGCTCTTCGGCCGTATCGAGGGGCTGTTCCGCGACATGGGCTGGAACGTCGTCACCCTGAAATACGGCCGCAAGCTGGAGGCCGCCTTCGCCCGGCCGGAGGGCGAGCACCTGCGGCGCTGGATCGACGACTGCCCGAACAGCCTCTACGCCGCGCTGACCTTCCAGGGTGGCGCCGCCTGGCGCAGCGCGCTGCTGGCGGAATTGGGCCGCATTCCCGGCATCCGCGCCATCATCGACCCGCTGACCGACGAGGAACTCGGCGCGCTGATGACCAATCTCGGCGGGCACGACGTCGAGACGCTGACCGAGGCCTTCCGCGCCCAGGAGGCGGCGGGGGACCAGCCGACCTGCTTCATCGCCTATACCGTGAAGGGCATGGGCCTGCCCTTCGCCGGGCACAAGGACAACCATGCCGGGCTGATGACCAAGGAGCAGATGCAGGCCTTCCGCGAGGAGATGCGCATCCGCCCCGGCCATGAGTGGGACCTCTTCGAAGGGCTGGAGGTTCCCGAGGCCGAGCTGCGCGCCTTCCTGGCGCAGGTGCCCTTCGCCAAGCCGCTGACGCCGGAAGGCCGCAGTCTGGCGGCGCCCTATGTGCCGGTGCCGGAGCGGTTGCCGGCGGTGCGCCTGCCGCCGAACCGGACGCTCTCCACCCAGGCCGCCTTCGGCGAGCTGATGGCCGAGATCGGGCGCGGTGGGCGGGAGATGGCGCCGCTGGCCGAGCGCGTCGTCACCACCAGCCCGGATGTGACGGTCTCCACCAATCTCGGCCCCTGGGTGAACCGGCGCGGCATCTTCGACCGGCACCTGAAGAACGACGTGTTCCGCGATGCCAAGGTCGCCTCGGCGCAACGCTGGGGCATGTCGCCCAAGGGGCAGCATATCGAGCTGGGTATCGCCGAGCAGAACCTGTTCCTCGTGCTCGGCGCGCTGGGCCTGGCCGACCGGATGCACGGCGCGCGGCTGCTGCCGGTCGGCACGGTCTATGATCCCTTCGTCAACCGCGGCCTCGATGCGCTGATCTATGCCTGCTACCAGGATGCGCGCTTCCTGCTGGTCTCCACCCCCTCGGGGCTGAGCCTGGCGCCGGAGGGCGGCCAGCACCAGAGCGTCAACACGCCGCTGATCGGCATGGCGCAGGACCGGCTCGTCGCCTACGAGCCCGCCCATGCCGACGAACTGGCCATCCTGCTGCGCCACGCCTTTCACCACATGCAGCAGCCCGATGGCTCGGCGGTCTGGCTGCGGCTCTCCACCCGCGGCGTGCCGCAGCCGGCGCGCAGCCTCGATCCGGCGGCGGTGATCGAGGGCGGCTACTGGGCGGTGCCTCCCGACGAGGGCGCCCGGATCGCCATCGCCTATCAGGGGCCGGTGGCGCCGGAGGCCTGGGCCGCCTTCGAGGCGCTGCGCGAGGAGGAACCGGGCGCCGGGCTGCTGGCCATCACCTCGCCCGACCGGCTGCATGACGGCTGGCTGAAGGCGCGCCACGCGGCGCGGCAGGGGCCGGGCGCGGCGCTCTCGCCCGTGGAGCGGCTGCTGGCGCCCCTGGCGACCGGCGCGGCGATCGTCTCCGTGCTGGACGGGCACCCGGCGGCGCATAGCTGGCTCGGCGCCGTGCGCGGGCAGCGGGTGGTGCCGCTCGGGGTGGACCGCTTCGGGCAGTCCGGTGATATCCCGTCCCTGTACCGTGAGTACGGGCTGGACACGGACGCCATTCTCGATGCCTGCGCCCAGGCGTTGCTAAAAGGCTAGAGCAGATCCCGTTCCAATGGCATCATCGGAACGGGTGAAGATGCTCGTCAAAACAGACGGCTGGAGCGTTTTCCGTGAGCCAGAGCGAACGGAAAATGCTCTAGCCCAGCCGTTCAACCCATAGCTCCGGTGTGCTCCCGCAGCAGGGCGCGAAGCGCGCCGGCTGCCTTGCGCGGGCGGCGCAGCAGCAACAGGCGGAGATGCGCATGGCTGTCGCGCGCCAGCATGGCCTTGGCCTTGAGGCTCGCGTGCCGGCCTGGCGTCCTTATCCCTTGCGGAAGAAGACGGTGAGGCGGCGCATCGCCTCCTCGGCCAGAGCCGGGTTGACGGCGAAGCAGAGCCGCATCTTGCCCTGGCCGGCGGGGCCGAAGGCGGTGCCGGGGGCCAGCCCGACCTTCGCCTCGCGCAGCAGGCGGATGGCGAGCGCGCGGGAATCGGTCTCGCCGGCCACCGAGAGCATCAGATAGAAGCTGCCCTCCGGCGGCTGCACGGTGATGCCGGGGAGCGCCGCGAAGCCCTCCGTGAAGATCCGCCGGCTCTCCCGGCAGCGCGCCACCATGGTGCGGATGAAATCGTCGCCCTGCTCCAGCGCCGCGATGCAGGCGTGCTGCAGGAAGGTCGGGATGCTGGTGGTGTTGTACTGGCTCAGGTTGTCGAAGACCGGCGCCAGCCCCTCCGGAAAGACCAGCCAGCCGGCCCGCCAGCCGGTCATCGCCCAGTTCTTGGAGAAAGTGTTGGTGACCAGCAGCTTATCCGTGGCGCCACAGATCTCCAGGAAGGAAGGGGCGATGGCATTGCCGTAGGTGAAGTGGTTGTAGACCTCGTCGGAGAGAATCCAGAGGCCGCGCGCGCGGGCGAGGTCGCGCAGCGCCAGCATCTCCGCCTTCGGCATCACCCAGCCCGTCGGGTTGGCGGGCGAGTTGATGGCGATCATCCGGGTGCGCGGGGTGATCGCGGCCTCGATGTCGGCCAGCTCCAGCCGAAAGGCGCCGGCGGCATCCTGGCGCAGCGCGACCGGGACCGGGGCGCCGCCCAGCACCTTGGCGGCCTCGGCCAGGTTCGGCCAGTGCGGGGTGGGGAAGATCACCTCGTCGCCGGGGCTGAGCACCGCCTGCATCGCCTGCATGATGGCGTTCATGCCGCCGACGGTGATGGTGAAGCGCTCCGGCGGCACGTCCACGCCCCAGTGGCGGCGATGGTAGTCGGAGAGGGCCTGGCGCAGCCGGGGCAGACCGAGCGAGTAGGTGTAGCGGGTGTGGCCGGCCCGCATGGCCTCGGCCGCCGCCTCGGTGACGAAGGCAGGGGTGGGCAGGTCGCCCTCGCCGACCCAGAGCTTGATGACCTCCGGGTCCTCCAGGCCGAGATAGGCGATCTCGGCGATCTGGTTCTGCGGCAGACTGCGGATCCGCTCGGGCAGGTCCTCGAAGGGGGTGGTTGCAGGCAAGGTGCCGAGGGTGGCGTTCATGCGGGTCTCCGGGGCGAGGGGCCTGTGTGCCGCCGCTGCAGGAGGCGCGCAAGCCGGGTGCCCGCGCAGCCACCCTTTCAAAGCGGCGCCCGCTGCGCTAAACGCGCCGGCTTAAGGAGCGCCGTGCCTCGCATGCGGGCGTGGTGGAATTGGCAGACACGCTGGATTTAGGTTCCAGTGGCGCAAGCCGTGGGGGTTCAAGTCCCTCCGCCCGCACCATCGGGACTGCCGGCGGAATATCGATCTTCTTCAGGAGCATTGTGTGGCGATGCAGGTGACCGAGCTGGCAGCCGAGGGGCTGAAGCGGGCCTTTACCGTGGTGGTTCCGGCGGCGGATATCGCCGCGGCGCGCGATCAGCGCCTGACGTCGCTCGCCAAGGAGGTCCGCCTGCCTGGTTTCCGCCCCGGCAAGGTGCCGATGGGCGTGGTGAAGCAGCGCTACGGTTCCGCCATCATGGGCGAGGTGCTGGAGGAGCAGGTGCAGTCCGCCACCAAGAACGTGGTGGACGAGCGCGGCCTGCGTCCGGCGATGCAGCCCAAGGTGGAGCTGGTGAACTTCGCCGAGGGCGCCGACCTCGAGTTCAAGATCGAGCTGGAGCAGCTCCCCGAGATCCCGCTGCCCGACTTCTCCACCATCGAGCTGGAGAAGCCGGTGGCGAAGGTGGGCGACGAGGAAGTCACCAAGGCGCTTGAGGGCATCGCCGCCCGCAACCGCGAGCTGGAGGACGTCGCCGAGGCGCGCCCCGCCGCGAAGGGCGACGTGGTGGTCACGGATTTCGTCGGGCGGCTGGTGGAGGGGGGAGCGAACCTCCTGCCGGAGAACGGCTTCTTCGGCGGCGCCTTTGGCGAGATCGAGGCACAGCCGGCGGTGAAGGTCGTCGCCAAGGGCGGTGAGGGTGACCAAGCCTGGTACGACGTCTCGGTGACGGGCAGCTTCAAGGGCGCCGGGCAGGTCACGCTCGGTTTCGTGCAGCCGGGCGTCCTGGCGACCAAGGCGGGCGATACCCTGACGCTGAAGGGCGGGTATCGCCTGGTCTCCGGGGAGTGGCCGGCCAATGTCACGGCGATCGTCGATCTCTCCGAGCGCAACGCGGAAAAGGCCTGGCTGAAGCATAACCAGGCCAACCTGGCCACGCCGGATGGCGAGACGCGCCCGATCGCGTTCACGGCCACGCTGAGCCACGAGAGCACGGCATCGGTCTTCCCGGTGCTGCGCATTATGGTCACTGGCCCGACCGAGTTCGACCTGGTTCTGCGGCTGGAGGGTGTGAGCCTGACCCGCGGGGGCGAGGCGGGCGGCCTTTCCGAGCCCTTCCCGGGCGGCTCCGGCACGGATATGCCGGTGGAGATCGGCGGCAGCGGCTTCATCCCCGGCTTTGCCGAGGGGCTGGAGGGCGTCCAGATCGGCGAGACCCGCCATGTGGACGTGACCTTCCCGGCCGAGTACGGCGCCGCCGAACTGGCCGGCAAGCCCGCCCGCTTCGAGCTGACCGCCAAGGCGCTGAAGAAGCCTGCCCAGGCGACGCTGGACGACGACTTCGCCAAGAAGCTCGGCCTGGAGAGCCTGGACGAGCTGAAGAAGCGGATCGGCGAGTCCCTGCAGGGCGAGTACGACCAGCTCTCCCGCCTCAACGTGAAGCGCAAGCTGCTGGACGCCCTTTCGGCGCAGGCCTCCTTCGAGGTGCCGCAGAGCATGGTGGACATGGAGTTCGCCCAGATCTGGCAGCGCGTCGAGGCCGATATGAAGGCCGGCCGGCTGGACGAGGAGGACAAGGGCAAGGACGAGGAGACGCTGAAGGCCGACTACCGCGCCATCGCCGAGCGCCGAATCCGCCTGGGCCTGCTGCTCTCCGAGATCGGCCGCAGCAACAACATCCAGGTGAGCAACGAGGAGCTCTCCCGGGCGATGCGCACCGAGGCGCAGCGCTACCCCGGGCAGGAGCGGCAGGTGCTGGAGTTCTTCCAGAAGAATCCGCAGGCCATTGAAAACCTTCGGGCGCCGCTCTTCGAGGAGAAGGTTGTGGATTTCATGCTGGAACTGGCCAAGGTGACCGAGAAGGAGGTCCCCGCGGCCGAGCTCTCGGCTGAACCCTCGGTCTGAGGGCACCTCGCCTCGCGGGTTGCGGCGGGCCGGGCGCGGAAATACCGCCCCGGCCCGCAAGCGTGAAGGGTTCCCCCCTCTTTCGCCAGCGTGGCGTCTGCCCCATGTTAACCTTCGAAGTCTAAGGTGACGGCGGCAGGTTGGCGCCGGGCTGAAGCGGGCAGGGGCTCGCGGAGGCACCCGGGCCCCGCCGCCGCGAGAGGATGCAAGATGCGGGACCGCGATCCGGTCGAGATCTATAACAACCTCGTCCCCATGGTGGTTGAGCAGACCGCGCGGGGCGAGCGGGCTTTCGATATCTATTCGCGCCTGCTGAAGGAGCGGATCATCTTCCTGACGGGTCCGGTCTATGACCAGATGTCGTCGCTGATCTGCGCTCAGCTGCTGTTCCTGGAGAGCGAGAATCCGAACAAGGATATCGCCTTCTACATCAACAGCCCGGGTGGCGTGGTCTCGGCGGGCCTGGCGATGTACGATACCATGCAGTACATCCGCAGCCCGGTGAGTACCGTCTGCCTTGGCATGGCGGCCTCCATGGGTAGCCTGCTGCTGACGGCCGGAGCCAAGGGCAAGCGCTTCGCCCTGCCGAACAGCCGCATCATGGTGCACCAGCCCTCGGGCGGCGCCCAGGGCCAGGCGACGGACATCGAAATCCAGGCGCGCGAGATCCTGGCGTTGCGCAAGCGCCTGAACCAAATCTATGTCAAGCACACCGGCCAGCCGATCGAGGAGATCGAGCGCAAGCTGGAGCGCGACAGCTACATGTCCGCCGAGGAAGCCAAGGAGTTCGGCCTGATCGACCAGGTGGTCGAGGAGCGGCCGCTGACGGCTGCCGAGGCGTCGAAGGGGTGATGGACCACCGGGAATCCGCAGCTGGCGCTTCCCGGAGGCACCTCTTGAGAGGGATGGCAGGGCCGGCGCGGGCCGCCCGCCTCCCGTTCCGCTTCCCCCTGGATGACAGGGGGGCTACAGTCCCGCAAGATCCGACGGTCCATCCCCGGAGGGTCCAGGAGCGCGCATGAGCAAGTCCGGCGACTCGAAGAACACCCTGTATTGCTCGTTCTGCGGCAAGTCGCAGCACGAGGTCCGCAAACTCATCGCCGGCCCGACGGTCTTCATCTGCGACGAGTGTGTCGAACTCTGCATGGACATCATCCGTGAGGAGCACAAGACGCACTTGGTGAAGTCCCGCGACGGGGTGCCGACCCCGCGCGAGATCTGCAAGGTGCTGGATGATTACGTGATCGGGCAGGAGCACGCCAAGCGTGTGCTTTCGGTCGCGGTTCACAATCATTACAAGCGCCTGGCGCATGGCGGGAAGACCGGCGACGTCGAGATCGCCAAGTCGAACATCATGCTGGTCGGGCCCACCGGCTCGGGCAAGACGCTGCTGGCCCAGACCCTGGCCCGCATCCTCGACGTTCCCTTCACCATGGCGGATGCGACCACGCTGACCGAGGCGGGCTATGTCGGCGAGGATGTGGAGAACATCATCCTCAAGCTGCTGCAGGCGGCCGACTACAATGTCGAGCGGGCGCAGCGCGGCATCGTCTATATCGACGAGGTCGACAAGATCAGCCGCAAGTCGGACAACCCCTCGATCACCCGCGACGTGAGCGGGGAGGGTGTCCAGCAGGCCCTGCTGAAGATCATGGAAGGCACCGTGGCCTCCGTGCCGCCGCAGGGCGGGCGCAAGCACCCGCAGCAGGAATTCCTGCAGGTCGACACCTCGAACATCCTCTTCATCTGCGGCGGCGCTTTCGCCGGGCTGGAGAAGATCATCGCCGGCCGCGGCAAGGGCTCGGGAATCGGCTACGGCGCCGAGGTCCGGGGGCCGGACGAGCGCCGCACCGGGCAGATCCTGCGCGAGGTGGAGCCGGAGGACCTGCTGAAGTTCGGGCTGATCCCGGAGTTCATCGGCCGCCTGCCGGTCGTGGCCACGCTGGACGACCTGGACGAGAAGACGCTGGTCGAAATCCTGACCAAGCCGAAGAACGCCCTGGTCAAGCAGTACCAGCGCCTGTTCGAGATGGAAGCCACCAAGCTGACCTTCACCGAGGACGCGCTGCGCTCGGTCGCCACCCGCGCCATCCAGCGCAAGACCGGCGCCCGTGGCCTGCGCTCGATCATGGAGGGCATCCTGCTCGGCACCATGTTCGACCTGCCGGGGCTGGAGGATGTCGAAGAGGTTGTGGTGAACAAGGAGGTGGCCGAAGGCCGTGCCGCCCCGCTGTTCATCTATGGTGAACGGGCAGCGGAGCAGACTTCCGCGTGAGGTCAAGCCCGGCCGGGAAAGCAGGGCTGGCCTACGCGGCTTGCCCTGCGCCCGTGCCGTTCCCATTTCATGGGAGATCCCCGTGGCGTGGCTCCGTGCCGAGACTGGGCGGAGCCGTGCCGGCTGTCCTGAGTGAGGTCCCCAATGGCGGATAAAAAACCCGAATTGAAGAGCGGCGAGCTGCTTCCCGTGCTCCCGCTGCGGGACATCGTGGTGTTCCCACATATGATCGTTCCGCTTTTTGTGGGGCGAGAGAAGAGCGTCCGTGCGCTGGAAGCGGTGATGCGGGAGGACAAGCAGATCCTGCTCGTCGCCCAGCGCAACGCATCCCAGGACGATCCTGGCGCGGATGATCTGTACGAGGTCGGCACCGTCTCGACTGTGCTGCAGCTGCTGAAGCTGCCGGACGGTACCGTCAAGGTGCTGGTTGAAGGCGGCAAGCGCGCCCGCGTGCTCGGCTTCAAGGAGACGGAGCAGTATTTCGAGGCCTATACCGCCGCGATCGATGAGGCCGAGGCCGAGTCGTCCGAGGTGGAGGCGCTCGCCCGCACCGTGGTCTCCCAGTTCGAGCAGTACATCAAGCTCAACAAGAAGATCGCGCCCGAGGTGCTGGTCTCGATCAACCAGATCGACGATGCGGCCAAGCTCGCGGACACGGTCGCCAGCCACCTGAACCTGAAGATCAGCGAGAAGCAGGAGCTGCTCGAGATCGCCAGCGTGGCGCAGCGGCTGGAGCGGGTCTTTGCTCACATGGAGAGCGAGATCGGCGTCCTTCAGGTGGAGAAGCGCATCCGGAACCGCGTCAAGCGGCAGATGGAGAAGACCCAGCGCGAGTACTACCTGAACGAGCAGCTGAAGGCGATCCAGAAGGAACTGGGCGAGGGCGAGGACGGCAAGGACGAGGCCGCCGAGCTGGAGGCCAAGATCAAGGCCACCAAGCTCTCCCCCGAGGCGCGCGACAAGGCTCTGGGCGAGCTGAAGAAGCTCCGCACCATGTCCCCCATGAGCGCCGAGGCGACGGTGGTGCGCAACTACCTCGACTGGATCCTCTCCATTCCCTGGAAGAAGAAGTCGAAGGTCCGCAACGACCTGGCCAAGGCCGAGGCGGTGCTGGACGCCGACCACTACGGGCTGGACAAGATCAAGGAGCGCATCCTGGAGTATCTGGCGGTGCAGTCGCGCTCGCCGAAGATCCGGGGTCCCATCCTCTGTCTGGTCGGCCCTCCGGGTGTTGGCAAGACCTCGCTCGGCAAGTCGATCGCCAGGGCCACCAACCGCAACTTCGTGCGCATGTCGCTGGGTGGCGTGCGGGACGAGGCGGAGGTTCGCGGCCACCGGCGGACCTATATCGGCTCCATGCCTGGCAAGGTCATCCAGGGCATGAAGAAGGCGAAGACCTCCAACCCGCTCTTCCTGCTGGACGAGATCGACAAGCTCGGCGCCGACTGGCGCGGGGACCCGTCCTCGGCCCTGCTGGAGGTGCTGGACCCGGAGCAGAACGCCACCTTCGCCGACCACTACCTGGAGGTGGATTACGACCTTTCCGACGTGATGTTCGTCACCACGGCCAACAGCCTGCGCATGCCGCAGCCGCTGCTGGACCGCATGGAGATCATCCGCATCCCCGGCTACACCGAGGATGAGAAGGTCCAGATCGCCAAGCGCCACCTGCTGCCCAAGGTCACCGAGGCCAACGGGCTCAAGGAAGGCGAGTGGAGCGTCTCCGACGAGGCCCTGCTGGACCTCATCCGCTACTACACGCGCGAGGCCGGTGTCCGGAACCTTGAGCGTGAGATCGGCGGGCTGGCCCGCAAGGCGGTGAAGGAGATCGTCTCCAAGAAGGCGAAGAAGGTCGCGATCAACCGCAAGAACCTCGACAAGTATGCCGGGGTGCGGAAGTTCCGCTATGGCGAGGCCGAGGCCGAGGACATGGTGGGCGTGGTCACCGGCCTGGCCTGGACCGAGGTGGGTGGCGAGATCCTGACCATCGAGTCGGTCATGGTGCCGGGCAAGGGCAAGGTGCAGACCACCGGCAAGCTGGGCGATGTGATGCAGGAGAGCGTCTCCGCGGCCATCTCCTATGTCCGCAGCCGCTCGACCAGCTTCGGCATCAAGCCGAACGTCTATGACCGGCGGGACATCCACGTGCACGTGCCGGAGGGGGCGACCCCGAAGGACGGGCCTTCCGCCGGCATCGCCATGGCGACCTCGATCGTCTCGGTGCTGACCGGTATTCCGGTGCGCAAGGATGTCGCCATGACCGGCGAGATCACGTTGCGCGGGCGGGTGCTGCCGATCGGCGGGCTGAAGGAGAAGCTGCTCGCGGCGCTGCGGGCCGGCATCACCACGGTGTTCATCCCCAAGGACAATGAAAAGGATCTCGCTGAGATCCCGGACAACGTGAAGAAGGGGCTGACCATCATCCCCGTCGCGCATGTGGACGAGGTGATCAGCCAGGCGCTGGTCCGCGCTCCGGAGGCGATCGACTGGATCGAGCCGGAGGAGGCCACGCCGGCGCCGGCCGACGGCAAGGCGGCCCAACCGGCCAGCCTGCCGCACTGAGCGGCCGAGGGACTGAAGAACAGGGCCGGGGGGCTTGCCCCAGCCACTAGCTTAACGTGTTGATGGCGGGGGCGGCAGTAATGCCGCCCCCGCTACTTCATTCGGCCGCCGCCTGCCGCTCCCACAGGCGCTCGATGGCGACCCGCAAGTCATAGC
>NZ_JASIRT010000026.1 GCF_030063475.1 Roseomonas sp. E05 | reverse complement strand
CCGTCGCGTCGCAACCCGCTACGACAAGCTCCTCGCCAACTTCCGCGGCTTCGTTCTGCTCGCCTCAATCGCCATCCTACTCCGCTGAAATCGTCACCACCGCCTAGAGCATTTTCCGTGCGCCCTGGCTCACGGAAAATGCTCCAGCCGTTTGTTTTGACGAGCATCTTCACCCGTTCCGATGATGCCATCGGAACGGGATCTGCTCTAGCGCACCATCCGGTCGCATCGGGCGGGAGGGACAGGCACAGCATCGTCTTCCGGGTCGCGTCGCCCGAACTGGCGCCGATGATGAGGCGCGATCACGTCCGGGGATGGCAGGTCCGGCTGGCGGCCGGACCTGCCGCAGGAAGCCGTTGCCGTCCGCCTGCACGAGTAAGGCGTGGCGGGTAATGCCATGCTGCCGCGGCGCCACTGGCCGCGACCTTTCCCGCGCGCCCCTCCGGGAACGCGGGAAGCCGGTGCGCTCCGCCCGCCGCCTCAGCGCGCCGGCACGCGTGCCGTCATGCCGCCACCGCCGCGTTCGCAAGCTGCGGCCGGATCTCCCGGAAGCCCGTTGCCTTCTCGAAGGCGTCGCCGACCTTCAGGACCAGGGCATCTTCGAAGGGCCGCCCGGCGATCTGCATCGACAGCGGCAGGCCGTTGCCGGTGAAGCCACTGCACACCGAGAGCGCCGGGAGGCCCAGCACGTTGAAGGGCCGGGTGTAGAAGCGGTGACCCATCATGGTGTCGAACTGACCCAGCGGCTCGGGCGGGGTGTGGCGGGTCGGCGTGATCAGCACGTCCACCTCGCGCATCACTGCCGCAGCCTGCGCCACCAGCCGGGCGCGCAGGCGCAGCGCATTGACGTAGTCGCTGCCGGCAACGAAAGCGCCCGCGCTGATGCGCTTGCGGGCCACCGCGCCGTACAGCTCGGGGGTCTGCGTCAGGCCCTGCTCGTGGATGGCGAAGGCCTCGGGGCCCATGATCAGGTTGCAGAGATCATAATAGAGCTCCAGCGGCGCCAGGGAGACGTCGCGGATGGTGGCGCCCGCCTTCGCCAGGACGCCGAGCGCACTTTCCATGGCATCCACGACGACCGTGTCGGCCGGGGCGTCCTGTTCGAAGAAATGGCGCACCACGCCGACGCGCAGCCCGCCCAGGCCGCCGCCAAGCGCCCCGGCGAAGTCGATCGGGCCGGGATCGGCGCTGCCGGGGTCCAGCGGGTCATGCGCGGCGAGCACCTGCATCATCAGCGCGCAGTCCTCGGCGGTCCAGCACATCGGGCCGGCATGGTCGAGGGTGAAGGAGAGCGGCAGCACGCCGCGCCGGCTGACCAGGCCATAGGTCGGCTTCAGCCCGGCAATGCCGTTCCAGGCGGCGGGGGAGCGGATGGAACCGCCGGTATCGGTGCCCATCGCCCCCATGCACAGCCCGGCGGCCATGGCGGCGCCGGAACCGGAGGATGAGCCGGCCGGGTCCAGCGTCGTGTCCCAGGGATTGCGCGCCGGCGGCCAGGGCAGGTCGAAGGAGACGCCGCCGATGGCGAACTCCCAGGTGGCCGTCTTGCCCAGGATCACCGCGCCGGCCTCGCGCAGCAGGCGCACGGTGGTGGCGTCCTCTGCCGGCACGTGGTCGCGGAACAGTGCCGAGTGGCCGGTCGTGGCGATGCCGGCGGTGTTGTAGATGTCCTTCAGCGCGATGGGGATGCCATGCAGCGGGCCTTTCCAGTCGCCGGCGGCGATCTCGGCCTCCGCCTTGCGCGCCTCGGCGAGTGCCGCCTCCCGCAGCACCAGCACATAGGCGTTCAGCTGCCCGTCGAGCGCCGCGATGCGGTCGAGATAGGCTTCGGCCAGTTCCACGGGCGAGAGATCGCCCGCGCGGATGCGGCGCGAGGCCTCGGCAATGGTCAGGAAGCACAGTTCGCTCATCGCGCGGCCTCCTTCGCCGCCGGCGCCAGGCGGAACACGTTGCTGGGCTCCTCCAGATAGCCGATCGGCCCGCGGATACGCGCCGCCGCTTCATCGAGCGCCTGCACGAGGCGCGCGAGGTCGGCCTGGTCCGCCTCGGGGATGCGCTGGAGGTTGCGCGCACGCAGGCGCGCCGCGAAGGAGGGATCGGTCATGCTCGGTCTCCGGCCATGAGGGGAGTTCGGGCGGGGCAGAGCCCCGCCCGCGTCAGGCGCGCTGCAGGCGGAAAGCGCTCTGCGGCTCCTCCAGATAGGGCCGCGCGATGCGCACAACCTCGGCCGCCTGCGCCAGCTCGGCCACCAGCGCCTCCAGCTTCGGCAGTTCCGCCGGCGGCACCTTCAGCCCCATCGCCGCCAGCTTTTCCTCGAAGGACATGCTCATCCCCCCCTCCTATTCCGCCGCCGCCTGAAGGGATTCCGCCAGGGCCGGGCGGCGCGTCCGCGTGCCCATGATGCGCTCCACCGCGTCGCCGACCCGCAACACGAGGTCGTCCTCGAAGGGCCGGCCGCCGACATGCAGGGCAATCGGCAGACCCGCCGCGGAGAAGCCATTGCAGACCGAGAGCGCCGGGCCACCGGTGACGTTGAAGGCCCGGTTGAAGAAGGGTTGCAGACGGCCGCTCATGGAGTCCTCGCCGAGCGGCCCTGCGGTCTGGCGCGAGGTCGGGAAGACCAGCACGTCCACCGCCTTCATCGCCTCCGCAACCTCGGCGACGAGGCGGCTGCGATGGCGCATGGCGTTGACGTAGTCGCCGGCGCGCACGAAGGCGCCCGCCATCAGGCGGCGGCGGCCATACTCGCCATACAGTTCCGGCGTCGCGCGCAGATGCGGCTCATGGATGGCAAAGGCCTCGGAGCGCGAGATCAGGCTGCCCACCGCACCGTAGACGCCGAAGGGCGAGAGGATCACGTCCCGCACCGTCGCGCCCTCCGCCTGCAACGCGCGCAGGGTCGCTTCGAAGGTGGCGAGCACCTCGGGCTCACAGGGCACGTCGGTCTCGAAGAAGTGCCGCACCACGCCGATGCGCAGCCCGGCGATGCCCTGCCCGATGCCGCCGGCGAAGTCGATCGGGCCGGGATCGGCGCTGGCGGCGTCCAGTGGGTCGTGCGCGGCGAGGGCCTGCATCATCAGCGCGCAATCCTCGGCGGTCCAGCACATCGGGCCGCCATGGTCGAGCGAGAAGGAGAGCGGCAGGATGCCACGCCGGCTGACCAGCCCGTAGGTCGGCTTGTGGCCGGCGATGCCGCACCAGGCCGCCGGGCCGCGGATGGAGCCGCCGGTGTCCGAACCGGTGGAGCCGGGCACCAGCCCCGCCGCCACTGCCGCCGCCGAGCCGGAGGAGGACCCGGAGGTGTCGAGTGCGGTGTTCCACGGGTTGCGCGCCGGCGGCCAGGGCAGATCGAAGGAGGAGCCGCCGATGGCGAACTCCCAGGTGGCCGTCTTGCCCAGGATCACCGCACCCGCTTCGCGCAGCAGGCGGACGGTGGTGGCATCCTCCGCCGGCACATGGTCGCGGAACAGCCCGGAATGGCCGGTCGTGGCGACGCCGGCGGTGTTGTAGATGTCCTTGAGGCCGATCGGGATGCCGTGCAGCGGACCTTTCCAGTCGCCGGCGGCGATCTCGGCCTCCGCCTTGCGCGCCTCGGCGAGCGCCTGCTCCTCCAGCAGCAGGATGAAGCTGTTGAGCTGACCATCGAGCGCCTTGACGCGCGCAATGCAGGCTTGCGTCAGTTCCACCGGCGAGAGGTCGCGCACGCGGATGCGGCGCGACAGTTCGGCGATGGTCAGAGCATGCAGGTCGTCATTCAAGACTCATCTCCTCCGGAAAAGGGCCGCGCGGAAGGCGGCGTGGCAGTATCGGGCGCGGGCGCGCAGTGCGGCGCAGGCGGCAGAATGCGGAGAAATGCGCGAGAGGACAGCAATTCCCGCATGACCCCGCGAGGCATGCTCGTTACGATCCCGGTTTCTCCGCCCCCCCTGGCTCGTCCGAGCCCGTGCAGGATGTGGGCATTCAGGATGCGACGGTGACAGAACCTGCCAACACGATGCGCCGCACGCTGGGAAGGATACTGGCAGCGCCGCCCGCGGCCGTGGCGCATACGCCCATCGCGGAGCAGAACCTCCGCAAGGCCGTGCTCATCATGACGCTTGGCGTCGCGCTCTTCTCGGTGCTGAACGGCGTTGTGAAAGACCAGGCGACACGCTTTCCGGTCAACCAGATCGTCTTCTTCCGCAATGCGCTGGCCCTGCCGCCGCTGATCGTCATCCTGCTGGCGACCGGCAGCATCCACCGCCTGCGTACCCGGCACCTGCGCCGGCATATCACCCATGCGGCGACGATGACGGCATCGCTGATGCTGGCCTTCATCGGCTTCCGCCTGCTGCCGCTCGCGGAAGCGACGGCGATCTCCTTCATCCGGCCGCTGATCGTCATCGCGCTGGCTGCGCCGCTGCTGGGCGAGCGCGTGACGCTGCGCTCCTGGGCCGCGGTCAGTCTCGGCTTCGCTGGCGTGCTGATCGTGGCGCAGCCGGGCGCGGACGGATTGCTGGCGGTCGGCGCCCTCTACTCCCTCGCTGCCGCCTTCATCGGCGCGCTCAACATGCTTCAGCAGCGGGCTCTCTCGCTGACCGACCACACGCTCGGCATCGTCGTGTGGTACATGGGGCTCTCCTCGCTGCTGCTGCTGCCGACGCTGTTCGTCTCCTGGGTGCCGCCGAGCGGCGCGGAGCTGGCGGGGCTGATCGGCATGGGCCTGGCCTCGGGCGTGTGTCAGTACGTCATCATGCGGCCGCTGGCCTATGCCGGTGCGGCGGCACTGGCGCCGGTGCAGTACACCAACCTGCTCTGGTCGATCCTGATCGGCTACCTGTGGTTCGCCGACGTGCCCGGCCCGGCCGTGCTGCTCGGCTCGGCCGTGGTGGTCGCGGCCACCATGCTGGTGCTGCGCGGCGAGCGCTGAAGCCCCGCCCGCGGCCAGGCCGGAACCCGGCCGGGGCGGCGGTGCGGCGCCGGGCATCGCCCCGCGCTCCCCTACTGCGCCGCCAGCAGGGCGGGCTGCGGGCTGGGACGCCGGTCGCGCCAGGGCGTCGCCTTCTCATAGGCATGCGCGGCACGGAACAGCGTCGGCTCGGCGAAGGGCTTGCCGACCATCTGCATCCCCAGCGGCAGCCCGCCGGGGCCAAAGCCGGTGCAGACGGAAATGGCGGGCAGACCGGTGACGTTGAAGGGAATGGTGTAGCTCGGTTTCTCGAACAGCGCCCAGCGCGGCACCTCGGTGATGCGCGCCGCCTCGGCCGGCTGCACGGCCGTGACGAGGATGTCGAGATCCTCCATGGCAGCGGCCATCTCGGCGCAGAGGATGCGACGCTTGCGGATAGCCTGGACGTAGTCCGTGCCGCGCAGCAGCCCGCCCAGCGCCAGTCGCTCGCGCAGCAGCGCGCCATAGCGGTTGTAGTCCGACTTCAGCCAGGGCTCGTGCACCGAGAAGGCTTCCGCCAGCAGGATCACCCAGCCGCAGGCGGCATAGTCCTGCAGCGGCGAGAGCGTCACCTCGCGCAGTTCGGCACCCATGTCCCGCAGCACGCCAAGCGCGGCGTCGATCGCCTGGCAGGTCGGCGCGCTGGCCGGATTGTCGGTCTCGTGGAAGTGGCGGATCACGCCGATACGCAGCCCCTTCACGTCCTGACCAATCTCCGCCGAGAAGTCGGCCACGGGGCGGTCTGCACTGGCCGGATCGGTCGGGTCATGGCCGGCCATGGCCTGCAGCAGCAGCGCGACGTCCTCGGCGGTCCAGGCCATCGGCCCGGCATGGTCGAGCGTGAAGGAGAGCGGCAGCACGCCGGCGCGGCTGACCAGCCCGTAGGTCGGCTTGATGCCGGAGAGGCCACAGAGGGTGGAGGGCCCACGGATCGAGCCGCCGGTGTCCGACCCGGTGCCGCCCAGCACCAGCCCCGCCGGCACGGCGGCGCCGGTACCGGAGGAGGAGCCGCCGGTGAAGTGCTCCAGGTTCCAGGGATTGCGCGGCGGCGGCCAGGGCAGGTCGAAGGACGGCCCGCCCATGGCGAACTCATGCGTCGCCAGTTTGCCCATCAGCACGGTGCCCGCCTCGGCCAGCTTGCGCACCGAGGTGGCGTCCTCCGCGGGCACATTGTGCTCCAGCAGGCGGGAATGGCCCGTCGTGCGGATGCCGGCGGTGTTGTAGATGTCCTTGTGGCCGATCGGGATGCCGTCGAGCGGGCCCTTCGACTCGCCCTGCATCAGCCGCGCCTCGGCGGCGCACGCATCGGCCAGGGCGCGCTCCTCGGTCAGCAGCAGGAAGGTCTGGAGCCGGCCGTCGAGCGCGCGGACGCGCTCCAGGCAGGCCTTGGTCAGTTCCACCGGCGAGAGCTTCCGGGCGGCGATCAGCGCCGCTGCCTCGGCGATGGTCGGGATGGCGCTCATCTCACTTCGCTCCGCAGCGGAAGACGAGGGCCGGCTCGGCCTCGCGCGGCAGCGGCGCATGCACGAGCGCGACCTGCTGCTCCAGATGGCCATAAACCGCGAAGAGGTCGCGCCGCTGCTCCAGGCTGAGCGGCAGGCCCGACTGCTCCACGAGCACGGCAAAATCCGCTTCGCTGATGCGGGGCTTCATGGCGGGGAACTCCCTTGCAGGGTGCTGCGGGAAAGGCGGTCAGGCGGGCACGGCGTCCGCCGCCCGCGCGGCGCGCTCGGCGTGGACGCAGCGCACCATGGCGCCGGGGCGTGGCGACACCACGGGCGGCTCCTCCATGCAGCGCGACACCGCCTCCGGGCAGCGCGGCCGGAAGTGGCAGCCGGCAGGCAGGGCGGCAAGGCTCGGGGGGTTGCCGGGGATGGTGCGCAGTTCCTGCCGGCGCATCCCGCCATGCACGGTGGAGGCCAGCAGCCCGCGGGTATAGGGATGCTGCGGCGTGCGCATCACCTCGCGCACCGTGCCCGCCTCGACGAAGCGGCCGGCATACATCACGGCGATGCGGTCCGAGATCTCCGCCGCCACGCCGACATCGTGCGTGACGAAGACGACGGCCATGCCCAGCTCCGACTGCAGCTCGCGCAGCAGCATCAGGATCTGGATCTGCACGGTGACGTCGAGCGCGGTGGTCGGCTCGTCGGCCAGCAGCACGGAGGGGCTGCAGGCCAGGGCGAGCGCGATCATGGCGCGCTGGCGCATCCCCCCCGACATTTCGTGCGGATAGTTCTTCAGCCGGCGCGCCGCCGAGGGAATGGCCACGCGGTCGAGCAGCCGCTTGGCACGCGCCATGGCGGTGGCGCGGTCGGTGCCCTCGTGCTGCACGATGGTCTCGGCGATCTGATCGCCGATCGTGTAGACCGGGTCCATCGCCGCCATCGGCTCCTGGAAGATCATCGAGACCTGGCCGCCGCGCAGCTTTGCCAGCTCGGCCGGTGGCAGCGACAGGACGTCCCGCCCGCCGATCCGCACCTGCCCCTCCACCTTCGCGAAGGGCGGCAGCAGCCCCATCACCGCCTTCAGGCTGACGCTCTTGCCCGAGCCGGACTCGCCCAGGATGGTCATCACCTGCCCACGGGCCAGCGCGAAGCCGACGCCGTTGACGGCGCAGATCTCCGGCTCGCCGCGGCGGCGGAAGCGGACGGTCAGGCCGGTGGCCTCGATGGCCGGCGTCGCCGGCGTGGCGTCAGGCGACATGGCGGATCTCCGTCCCGGCCTGCGCTTCCGGCACGATGCAGGCGACGATATGCCCGCCGCCCGCGCCCGAAAGCGCGTCCATCGGCGGCCCCAGCGGCGGCACCACCTCGGCGCAGCGCGGCTGGGCATAGGGACAGCGGGTGCGGAAGCGGCAGCCGGAGGGTGGGTTGATCGGGTTGGGGGGATCGCCGGCCAGCGGGAGCACCGTGGTGCGGCGGTCCGGGTCCAGTGTCGGCTTGGAGGCCAGCAGCGCGCGTGTATAGGGGTGGCGCGGGCGGCCGTAGATCTGCTCCACCGGCCCGGCCTCGACGACCCGCCCGAGATACATCACCAGCACACGGTCGGAGATATACTCGACCACGTTGAGGTCGTGGCTGATGAACAGGTAGGTGAGGTTGAGCCGCGCCTTCAGTTCGGCCAGCAGGTTCAACACCTGCGCCTCGACCGACTTGTCCAGCGCCGAGACCGCCTCGTCCAGGATGACCAGCCGCGGCTCCAGCGCCAGGGCGCGGGCGATGTTGACGCGCTGGCGCTGCCCGCCGGAGAGCTCGTGCGGGTAGCGGCGCGCGAAGAGGGCGGGATTGAGCCCGACCTGCATCAGCAACTCCTCGGCACGCTGCGTCGCCTGACGGGCCGGCAGCCCGTGCATGCGCGGCGCATAGGCGATGGAGTCCACCATGGCGAGGCGCGGGTTCAGCGAGGAATAGCTGTCCTGGAACACCATCTGCATCTGCCGGCGCAGATCCTGCACGCCGATGCCGTCCTGCGCGCCGACCTCATCGCCATCGAAGACGATGCTGCCGGCATCGGGACGCATGAGCTGCATCAGCAGCCGCGCGGTGGTGGATTTGCCGCAGCCGCTCTCGCCGACCACGCCCAGCGTCTCGCCCTTGGCGACGGAGAAGCTGACATCGTCCACTGCCTGCACGGTGGCCACCTGCCGGTTGAGCAGGCCGCCGCGGATGGGGAAATGCTTGCGCAGGCCGGAGACGGCGAGGAGCGGCTGCGCCGGGCCGCCGCGGTCGCGCGGGTCGAGCGCGGCGTGCTGTTGCAGGGCGGCGCTCACTTGCTCAGCCTCACATCCATGGCGCTGCGGAAGCCGTCGCTCATCAGGTTGAAGCACATCGAAGTGATAAAGATCATCAGCCCCGGAAGCGCCGCCACATAGGGCTGCACGTAGATCGCCTGGCGCAGCGAGTTCAGCATCAGTCCCCATTCCGGCTCGGGAGGCGTGACACCGAGGCCGAGAAAGCTGAGCCCGGCGGAGAGGATGATGGAGAGACTGATCAGGCTGGTGGCATAGACCAGGATCGGGCCAAGCACGTTGCTGAGCACATGGTGGCGGATGATCTGCAGCGTCGTGGTGCCGCTCGCCCGTGCGGCCTCGACGAAATCGAGATGACGGGTCTGCGTTGTCACTGTCTCGGCGATGCGCACCATCGGCGGGATGAACACCACCGAGAGCGCGATCATGGAGTTGGTCAGACCGTTGCCGAGCAGGCCGCAGATGGCAATGGCAAGCAGGATGGAGGGAAAGGCGTAGAACACGTCCATCGTGCGCATGATCAGCGTGCCGACCAGCCCACCCATGAAGCCGGCGACGACGCCGAGCAAGCCGCCCACCATCAGCGCGGCCAGCACCGGTGCGATACCAGCCAATAGCGACAGGCGGGCGCCATAGGCGAGGCGCGTCCAGAGGTCGCGGCCAGTCTCATCGGTGCCGAGCCAGTGACCAGGCGTGCCGATCGGCTTCAGCCGCCGCAGCACGCTGCCGGCATAAGGATCGTAGCTGGTCAGCCAGGGCGCGAAGACGGCCATGAGAACGATGGCAAGCATGACCAGCGTCACCAGGATGGTCACCGGATCGCGCCGCAGGCGGCGCCACACGGCGCTCCAGTAGCCGGTCGCAGGCTGCGCGGGCATGGCAGCCTGGCCGGACACCAGGGCAGCCAGCGCATCGGGGTTGGCGATATCGGACATGGCGGGGGGAACTCCCTATCGCCGGATGCGTGGGTCGATCGCCGCCTGGGCGATGTCCACGAGCAGGTTCAACAGGACGAAGAAACTGGCCAGCACGAGGATGGTCGCCTGCAGCACGGGAATGTCCCGGCGGAAGATGGCGAGGTTCAGCAGGTTGCCGGTGCCGGGCCAGTTGAACACCGTCTCGATCAGGATCGAGCCGCCGAGCAGATAGCCGAACTGCAGCCCCATCAGCGCCAGCACCGGTGGCGCCGCATTCTTGATGATGTGCCGCAGCACCGGCCCGCGGGTGAGCCCCTTGGCCGTCAGCGCGCCGACGAACTCCTGCCCGAGGATCTCCAGCACCGTGGCGCGCACCAGGCGGCCGATGACGCCCATCGGGATCAGCGAGAGCGTGACGACGGGCAGCACGACATGGTCGAGGCGCTGCCACAACGGCAGGCTGTCATCACCCATGCCCTGCGCCGGAAGCCAGTCGCGGAACACCGCGAAGGTCAGCACGAGCACGATGGCGAACCAATAGTGCGGCAGGCTGACGCCGGTGGTGGCGACGGCGCTCAGCACCTTGTCGGGCCAGCGGCCATGGTTGAGCGCGGCGACCAGACCCAGTGCGATGCCGAGCGAGAAGCCCAGCAGGGCGGCGAGGAGCGCCAGCACCAGCGTATTGCCGAGTGCCGTGAGCAACTGCCCCAGCACAGGCGCCGAGTTGAACACCGAGACACCGAAATCGCCGGTCAGCGCACGGCCGAGCCAGAGCAGGTACTGCATGTGAAGCGGCCGGTCGAACCCATAGGCCGCCTTCATCTGTGCGATGACCTCCGGCGAGGCCTCGGGCGGCATCAGCATGTCGATGGGATTGCCGGGTGCGATGTGAACCAGCCCGAAAATCACCAGGCTGACGCCCAGCAGAATGGGAACGGCTTGCAGCAATCGGCGACCCGTGAAAACGAGCATGCGCACTCCTGCGGCTGAGGTTTGAAGCCAAACCGGAATCATTCCGGCACAATTCCTATTGCGCGTCCAGGGGCTTTAGAGCCTAACTAGTGTGCATATACGAAGACTCCTGTTTATTATGCAAAAATTTGAAGCTGTTATGTGTATTTTGCACAATTTGGAGGCTTTTAATGCATAAGGTTGAGATCGGGGCCGCAGTGCGCGAGCGGATCCTGCAGCGGCGCCTCAGCCTGCATCCCTTCGGCACACTTGAGGCGAAGCGGACAGCGCATGTTGTCGTCGATCTGCAGAACGGGTTCATGGCGCCCGGCGCGGTTTCCGAGATCGCCGCAGCGCGCGAGATCGTGCCCAACGTCAACCGGATCAGCCGCGCGCTGCGCGCCAACGGCGGGCTGGTGGTCTATATCCAGAACACCTTCGACCAGACCGCCGTGGCCGGATGGTCCACCTTCTTCGAGCATTTCTGCTCTCCCGAGCGGCGCGCAAGAATGATCGAGGCCTTCACGCCCGGCGATCCACAGCACGCGATCTGGCCAGGGCTGGAAGTCGAGGCCGAGGATCTCCTGGTCCGCAAGCGCCGGTTCGGCGCCTTCGTGGAAGGCTCCTCAGACCTCCATGCGATCCTGCAGGCACGCGGCATCGATACGCTGATCGTCACCGGCACCGCCACGAACGTGTGCTGCGAGTCCACGGCACGTGACGCGATGATGCTGAACTACAGGGTCTTCTTCGTGTCTGATGGCAACGCCACCCACACCGACGCCGAGCACAATGCGACGCTGACGGCGATGGCCAATATCTTCGCCGACGTCAGCAGCACCGACGAGGTGGTGGCGCTGATCGAAGGCCGGGGCGCCATTGCACAGGCAGCGGAATAGCAGCCATCGCACGCCGCGGCGCGGCGCCCATGCCTGGCACGCGCAGCGGCACCACTCCACCATCATACGAGGTGATCATGCTCGACCGGCGAACCTTCCTCATCGCCAGCGCGGCAGCCGCCGCAGCCGGCGTGCCCCGTCCTGCCGCCGCGGCCTCGGCGCAGACCTTGCGCGTGGCCATGACGGCGGCCGACCTGCCCACCGTGACCGGCATCCCCAACAATGGCGGCGAGGGCTTTCGCTTCCTGGGCTATCCCGCCTACGACAGCCTGGTGAACTGGGATTTCACGCGCACCGAGGAAACCGCGGGCCTGGCGCCAGGCCTCTGCACCGACTGGAAGGTGGACCCGGCCAACCCGCTGCGCTGGCTGTTCACGGTGCGGCAAGGCGTGAAGTTCCACGACGGAAGCGACCTCAACGCCGACGCAATCCTGTGGAACCTGGCGCGCATCTACGACGAGAAGAGCCCGCAATACGATGCCCCGGCCTCGCCGATCGTCAAGGCGACGGTCTCCATGCTGGATACCTGGGAGAAGGTGGATGAGGGCACGATCGCCATCGCCACCAAATACCCCTTCGGCTTCTTCCCCTACCTGATCCCGCGCATCCTCATCGTCAGCCCGGCGCAGTGGGAGAAGGCGGGGCGGAGCTGGCAGGGATTCGCCAAGCAGCCCTCCGGCACGGGCCCCTTCAAGATCAGCCGCATCGTGCCCGGCCAGTATGTCGAGATGGTGCGCAACGAGGATTACTGGGACAAGGCACGCGTTCCCAAGCTCGAGAAGATGACGGTCTACCCGATGCCGGAGGCGACCACGCGCCTCGCAGCCCTCCGCTCGGGCCAGGTGGACTGGATCGAAGTGCCGCCGCCCGACGCCATTCCCTCCCTGCGCCAGGCCGGCTTCCAGATCAGCCTCTGGCCCTACCCGCACACCTACCCCTACGCCTTCAACTGCATGCCCGGCTCTCCCTTCGCCGATGTTCGCGTGCGGCAGGCAGCGAACTACGCCATCGACCGTGAAGGCATGTGCACCATGCTGAACGAAACCGGCAAGCCGGCGGTCGGTCTCTATCCGCCGGGGCATCCGGTCTTCGGCACGCCGGAAAACCACTACCGCTACGATCCCGAGAAGGCCAAGGCGCTGCTCAAGGAGGCGGGCTACGGGCCGGGCAAGCCGCTGAAGGCGAAGATCATGATCTCCACCTCGGGCTCCGGGCAGATGATGCCGATCCCGATGAACGAGCTCATGCAGCAGAACTTCGCTGCGGTCGGCATGGAAATTGACTTCGACGTCGTCGAATGGGGCACCATGCTGGTCGCCGTCCGGAATCCGCCGGGCACGGCGCCGTCGCATGGGGTGGATGCGATCAACATCAGCCTCAGCTACACCGATCCCTCCAGCATGTTCCGCTACTACGCCTCGGAAAGCGCCTCGCCGGTCAACTACAACTGGGGCCATTTCAAGAACGACAAGCTCGACGCACTGCTGCGGAAGGCACAGTCGGTCTTCGACGCCGACGAGCAGACGGCCTTGCTGGCGCAGGCGCATGCCATCGTGGTCGACGAGGCGCCCTGGCTGTTCATCGTCCACGATCAGAATCCCCGGGCGATGTCGAAGAAGGTGAAGGACTTCCGACCGGCGCAGAGCTGGTATCAGGACTTCACACAGATCACCATCGCCTGAGGCGAGCCGGTGCCGGCGGATGACCGCCGGCACCCCCCCGCAGGGAAGGCGGACCCGGGTCGCCACCCTTGCGGCGCATTCAGTACTCGTCGAAGATCCTCTGGATCTCCTGCGGATCGCTGCTTCGCGTCAGCGCGAGGGACAGCAGCAGGGCCGCCTTCTGCGGGATGAGGTTGTCGGCGGCGATGAATCCCTCCTCGTGGCCGTTCCCCGTCCCCAGCACGCGCCCCTCGCCGACACGTGCGCTGCGCACGATCCTGATCCCCTCGGCGGAGAGTGCTACCAGTTCGTCCCGGAATGGCCCTGGCGAGCCGGCGCCCGAGCCTGCCACCACAAGGCCCTTGGCGCCCAGCTGCACTGCCGCGCGAGCCATGCCTGCGTTGGCTCCTGCGTGGACATAGAGAATTTCCACCGGGGGCATCTGCTCGACCTGCGTCAGGTCGAACTCGCTGTGCAGCGTATGGCGCCGGAGCGGCGCACGGTAAAAGACGATGCGGTCGGCGTCCACATAGCCGAGCACGCCAAGGTCGCGGCTCCTGAAAGTCTGCACCTGGTAAGTGAAGGACTTCGTCACGTCGCGCGCCGCGTTGATTTCGCTGTTGGTGACGGCCAGGACGCCCTTCCCGCGCGCCTGCGGGCTGGCGGCGACACGAATGGCGTTGATCAGGTTGAGATGCGCATCGGTGCTGATCGCGGTGAAGGGGCGCTGCGCCCCGACGGCGGTCAATGGCTTGTCCGACCGCACCACGAGGTTGAGGAAGAAGGCGGTCTCCTCAAGGCTGTTCGTGCCCTGGACCCAGGTCACGCCGTCCACGTCCGGGCGCCGCATAAGGGCGTCAACATACAGGCCTAGCCTGCGGAGATCCTCAAGCCGGTTCATCTCATGCGGATTCTGATTGTCCACCACCACCTCAGCCAGTTCTCTGACTTCCGGCAGCGCCGCCAGCATCTCCTGGCCCGTGAGCCTCGGCTTTCCGCTGAGCTTCTCCGAGTAGTGCGTCAGATCCATGCGGTCCCTACCCTGGCTGGTCAGCGTCGCGGGACCGATGAGCATGTGAATGCGCGGCAAGGCGCGGCTCTGCATAGGCAGATCCCCTTTCAAAACCATTTCTGCGGATCATGCATCCGCCGGTCTCGATGGTCGGCACGGAGAGCGTGGATCATGGCCGCACCGCTCAGCACGGGCAAGGGACCAAACGGCCGCACTGGCCGGGCGGCATGACAGACGCATGCCATCAGTGGAGCAGAGGTCATCGGACAAGGACGCGACGAAGGCGAGCAGGGCGCAGCAACAGCCAAGATCACCCTGCTTTTTCCTGAAGGGATTCGAATTGTTGAAGCACGTGCATTCTCCGCGGTACGGTTCTCCGGCGCCGAAGATCGGGTGCTCCCCACCGAACCTGCCGGTGGAGTTGCGGGCGCGATCATGCGGCCAGGATCCGGCGCAGGTACCGGCGCCCGCATGCTTCCCCCTCTCCTTTCGCCTCCGCCGCGCGAGTTGGGCAGAGATCGCGCGAAAGGGTAGTATCCTGCCGGCTGAACCGGAGGTTGGCGCCGAACGGGGCGTCCCTCCCCAAGACGAGGAAGGTCCCGCATGCCGATCTACGCCCTGGACGACATCCTGCCCACCCTGCCGGAGGAGGGCCGCTACTGGGTGGCGCCGGATGCGCATGTCATCGGCGACGTCACCCTGGCCGAGGATGTCGGCTTCTGGTTCGGTGCCGTGGCGCGCGGCGACAACACGCCGATCCGCATCGGCGCCCGCACCAATGTACAGGAAGGCGCCATGCTGCACGCCGACCCGGGCGCGCCATTGACCATCGGCGCCGACGTCACGGTCGGCCATCACGCCATCCTGCATGGCTGCACAGTGGGCGACGGCTCGCTGATCGGCATGGGCGCCACGGTGCTGAACAATGCCCGGATCGGCCGGCATTGCATCGTCGGCGCCAATGCGCTGGTGACGGAGGGCAAGGAGTTCCCGGACTTCTCGCTGATCATCGGCGCGCCGGCCAAGGTGGCGCGCACACTGGAACCGGCCACCGCCGAGAAGCTGCGTGCCTCCGCCGCGAACTATGTCAGGAACTGGCGCCGCTTCGCTGGCGGCCTGCGCCGCATCGGCTGATCCAGCCAAATGGATCGCGGAGTTCTGGGAGGCAAGGCCTCCCAGGACGGACCGGAACAGGAAAGCGGTTCGCCGGGACGGCCTTGCCGCCGGCCTTCCTGCTTCTTCAGTCCAGCTTGATACCGAGGTCGCGGATCAGCGGCACCCAGACGGCGCGATCGGCCGCCAGCATGGCCTGCACCTGCCCCGGCGAGGCCGGCAGCGGTTCCACCCCGATCTCGCGGAACTTGCGCTGCACGCTCTCCTGCCCGAGGGCGTTCCGCAGCTCGTTTGTCAGGCGCGCGGCCACCGCATCCGGCGTTGCCTTGGCCGTGACAAGGCTCTGCCAGGCATAGGCCTCGAAGGACTGCAGGCTGAGCGCCTCGGCGAGCGTCGGCAGGTCGGGAAAGCCCGGCTGGCGGCTGCCGGAGAAGACGGCGAGGGGCCGCGCCATGCCACTGCGCAGCGCCTCGCCCCCGGCCGCCGTATCGAGGACGGCGGCCTCCACCACCCCGGCCAGCAGGTCGTTCAGCGCCGGCGCAGCGCCGCGATAGGGGACATGATTGAAGCGAGTGCCGGTGCTGCGCGCCAGCCGCTCCATGGCCAGATGGTGCGGCGAGCCGATGCCGGGCGAGCCGTAATCGATGCTGCCGGGCTTTTCCTTCGCGGCGGCCATGAAGGCGCGGACATCGGCGAAGGAAGAGCCTTTCTTCACCGCCAGAACCAGATGGAAGCGGGCGATTCCCCCGAGCGGGCGGAAATCCTGCTCCGGATCATAGGGCAGATGTCTGAACAGCGCGGGGTTGAAGACCATGGTGCCGTTGTCGGCGCTCATCACCGTATAGCCGTCCGGCGCGGCGCGGGCTGCTGCCTCGGCGCCGATATTGGTGGCCGCGCCCGGGCGGTTGTCGATCACCACCGGCCTGCCCAGCGCCTCCGCCATCGGCACGGCGAGCAGCCGCGCCAGCGTGTCGGTGCCGCCGCCCGCCGCATAGGCGACGATCCACTTGATCGGCGCCTCGGGATAGGCGGCGCGGGCAGCGAAGGGGAGCAGGCCGGCGGCCAGGCTGCCCAAGGCGATCCGGCGGCGGGACAGGGTGACGCTGCGTGTCATGGACGTTGTTCTTTCTGGTGGCTGGCCTGCCCGCCTCGGGGTGCGGGCAGGCCCTTTCCTGGACGATGAACTCAGGCAGCGGGCAGGATGCGGGCGCGGCACTCCCCGAAGCCGATGCCAGCCACACCCTCACCTGCGGCGCGGGCGCGCAGGATGACCTCGTCACCGTCCTCGATGAAGCGGCGGCTCTCGCCGGAGGGCAGAATAACCGGCTCACGGCCGCCGCGGGTCAGTTCCAGCAGGCTGCCGAGGCCGCTTGGCTCGGGGGCCGAGAGCGTGCCGGAGCCCAGCAGGTCGCCCGGATGCAGGTCGCAGCCATTGCTGGTGTGATGGGCCAGCATCTGCGCCACCGTCCAGTACATGTGCCGCGCGTTGGAAAGGGCGAGGCGATGCGGCGGGATGCCCTTCTCCCGCATCGCCGGCGTCAGCAGCAGAACTTCCAGCGCGAGGTCGAAGGCGCCGTGCCGCTGGTCGGCAGCGTCGAGCAGATGGGGCAGCGGCGCCGGGTCGCCCTGCGGGCGGGGCGGCTGCGGAATGCGGAAGGGTGCCAGCGCCTCCGGCGTCACCACCCAGGGGGAGATGGTGCTGCCGAAATTCTTCGCCAGGAAGGGGCCAAGCGGCTGGTATTCCCAGGCCTGAATGTCACGCGCGGACCAGTCGTTCAGCAGGCAATAGCCGGCGACATGCGCCGCCGCCTCGCCCACCGGGATGGGTTCGCCCAGCGCATTGCCGGGGCCGACCCAGATGCCGAGCTCCAGCTCATAGTCCAGCCGCTCGCAAGGCGCGAAGCGCGGCGCCTCCGCTTCAGGCGCTTTGAGCTGCCCCTTGGGACGCCGCACGTCCGCGCCCGAGACGCGCACCGAGGAGGCGCGGCCGTGATACCCGATGGGGACGTATTTGTAGTTCGGCAGCAGCGGATTGTCGGGGCGGAACACCTTGCCGACATTGGTGGCGTGATGGATGCCGACATAGAAGTCGGTGTAGTCGCCGATGCGGGCCGGCAGATGCAGGATGCAACGGTCGGCGGGGTGCAGGCAGGCGGCCGCCCTGCGCTGCTCCGCGCTGCCGGCTGTGAGAAGGGCCGAAAGCCGCTGGCGCAGCGCCCGGCGCGGTGCGGCGCCAAGCCCCATGAAGCCGTTCAGCGTCTCCGCCGCCGCGGCCTCGGCGGCTTCACCGGCTGCGCCGGTGAAGAGCCCCGCCGCCAGCGCGGCGCGCAGGTCGAGGATGCTGTCGCCGATCGCCACGCCGCCGCGCGGGCCGTCGCCGCCGGGCGGGGTGAAGATGCCGAAGGGCAGGTTCTGGACGGGGAAGTCGGCATGGCCGTCCGCCCCGGGAACCCAGGAGCGACGCGCGGGGTCATGGGTGGCGTCCAGGGCGATGGCCTCGCTCATGGGCGCGACGGGTCGAAATGCTTGCGCAGGGCTTGGCCATAACCGGGATAGTCCCGCTGAAGCTGCGGGGCCTCGGCGGCGAAGCGGGTGACGCGCTGCGGGAAGCGGGTCTCCAGCATGAAGGCCAGCGTGCCCTCCAGCTTCTGTGGCTTCAGCTCGGCCTTGCTGGCACCCTCGAAGGAGGCCATGTCCGGCCCGTGCGGCAGCATGCAGTTGTGCAGGCTGAAGCCGCCAGGGACGAAGCCGCCGCCCGTCTTGGCATCATAGACGCCGTAGATCAGGCCCATGAACTCGCTCATGATGTTCATGTGGTACCAGGGCGGACGGAAGGTGTCCTCCGCCACCAGCCAGCGCTCGGGAAAGATGACGAAGTCGATATTCGCGGTGCCCGGCGTCTCGGAAGGCGAGGTCAGCACGGTGAAGATCGAGGGATCGGCGTGGTCGAAGAGGATCGGCCCCACCGGGGAATAGCGGCGCAGGTCGTATTTGTAGGGCGCGTAGTTGCCGTGCCAGGCCACCACGTCCAGCGGCGAATGCGCGAGCTGCGCGCGCCAGAGATTGCCGCCCCATTTCACGGTCAGGCTGGAGGGCGCCTCGCGATCCTCATAGGCGGCGACGGGCGTCAGGAAGTCGCGCGGATTGGCCAGGCAGTTGGCCCCGATCGGGCCGCGCTCCGGCAGGGTGAAGGCACCGCCGTAGTTCTCGCAGAGATAGCCGCGCGCCGGCGCCTCGCCCTGCAGCTCCACGCGCAGCTTCACGCCGCGCGGAATGACGGCGATCTCGCCCGGCGCGATGTCGATGATGCCGAACTCGGTCCAAAGGCGGAGACTGCCCTGCTGCGGCACGAAGAGCATCTCGGCATCGGCATTGTAGAAGTATTCGTCCCGCATGGAGCGGGTGGCGAGATAGATGTGCGAGCCCATGCCGGATTGCGCGGCGGCGTCGCCCGCGGTGGTGACGGTGCGGATGCCCTCGATGAAAGAGAGCGCCTGCCCTTCGGGCATCGGCAGCGGGTCCCAGCGCAGCGGCGCCAGCGGCATGTCCACCTCGGCGCAGGGCGCGGTGCGCCAGAGCCCGGCCACGACCTTCTCGAACTTCCCCCAATGCGCCACGGTGGGACGGATGCGGTAGAGCCAGCTCCGCTCGTTGCTCGCGCGCGGCGCGGTGAAGGGCGAGCCGCTGAGCTGCTCGGCATAGAGGCCATAGGCGCATTTCTGCGGCGAGTTGCGGCCGATGGGCAGCGCGCCCGGCAGTGCCTCCGTCTCGAAACCGTTGCCGAAGCCGGAGAGATAGGCGGAGTTGCCCGGCGCCGTGGCCTGCGCGGCGGCCGTGCCGGGCCTGACGGACTGGTTCATGCACCCTCCTCCCTTCTGTGCCGCAGCCGGGCCGCAGCCTGCAGCCATCGACCGGAGCGGGCATCCTCTCTATATCCTCTCATATGAGATGAAAACCCGGAAGCATGGCCGAACAGAAGCGTGATGCCGCCGCAGCGGAGCAGGACGCGCCGCTGATCCTGCAGGACTTCCTGCCCTACCGCCTCTCCATCGTCACCGAGGCGGTGAGCGGGCTTTTCGCCACGCACTACCAGGAACGCTTCGGCCTCAGCATTCCGGAATGGCGGGTGGTCGCCGTGGTCGGGCAGCACGGCACGGCCTCGACGCAGGAGGTGATCGAGCGCACCGGCATGGACCGCGTGCGGGTCAGCCGCGCCGTCATCCGCCTGGCCGACAAGGGCCTGCTGCAGCGCCAGCCGCACCCGCGTGACCAGCGGGCGCAGATCCTGCGGCTCGGCCGCAAGGGCCGCGCGGTCTATGCCGGGATCGTGCCGCTGGCGCGAGCGCTGCAGGCTTCGCTGGCCAGCGCGCTGACCGAGGCGGAACAGCAGCAGCTCCTCGCCATCCTCGACAAGATCGCCACACGCACGCGGGATCTGGCGGGCGCGGGGACATGACGCCGCCGCGCCTGCCCTTCCCTACTTCACCGGCGCCGGCTCGGCGCGCTTCGCCGCCGCGCCGAGCACGCCGCGGCGGATCTGGTCCTCCTCGATGCTCTCGAAGAGTGCGCGGAAGTTGCCCTCGCCGAAGCCGTCATCGCCCTTGCGCTCGATGAACTCGAAGAAAACCGGGCCGATGACGTTGGCGGAGAAGATCTGCAGCAGCAGCCGCGCCTTCCTGTGCTCCACCACGCCCTCGCCATCCACCAGGATGCCATTCTGCTTCAGCCGCGCGATGTCCTCGCCATGGCCGGGCAGGCGCGCGTCGACGCGCTCGTAATAGGTATCGGGCGGCGCGGGCATGAAGGCCAGGCCGGCGGCACGCAGCCCCTCGATGGTGCCGTAGATGTCGTTGCAGCCGCAGGCGATGTGCTGGATGCCCTCGCCCTTGTATTCGCGCAGGTATTCCTCGATCTGGCTTTCGTCGTCGGCGCTCTCGTTCAGCGGGATGCGGATGCGGCCATCCGGGCTGGTCAGCGCGCGGGAGAAGAGGCCGGTATACTCGCCCTTGATGTCGAAGTAGCGGATCTGCCGGAAGTTGAAGAGCTTGGCGTAGAACTCGTACCAGACGTCCATCCGGCCGCGATGGACGTTGTGCGTCAGATGGTCGATGTAGAACAGGCCGGCGCCCGTCGGCGAAGGCTCGCGCTCGCCCAGCCACGCGAAGTCGGCGTCATAGACGGAGCCGGTCTCGCCGTACTGGTCCACGAAATAGATCAGACTGCCGCCGATGCCCTTGATGGCCGGCACGCCGAGGGTGAGCTCGCCATCCGCCGGATCGGCCGGCTCGGCGCCCAGTTCGAGCGCACGGCGGTAGGCGTGCCGTGCATCCACCACGCGGAAGCCCATGGAGGGCACGCTCGGGCCATGCGCCTCGGCGAAGCGCATGGCGTGGCTGCCGGGTGCCTCGTTCAGCAGGTAGTTGATATCGCCCTGGCGATAGAGGGTGATGGCGCGGTCGCGGTGCTTCGCCACGGCGGCGAAGCCCATCTGCCGGAACAGCGCGTGCAGCCGCTCCGGCTCGGGATGAGCGAATTCGACGAAGGCGAAGCCGTCGGTCCCCATCGGGTTATGGCCGTCGATGACCGGCCGCGGCGCGTCATGCGGAAACGGGCCCATGGGATTCGCTCCTCCTGCTTGGTCCCCCAAGGATAGGAGGGGCGGGGCGCAACAGGTGTGCAAAGCGGGCAGCAACAGCTAGGATGGCGCACGGAACATGCGCGAAACCGCTCCATCATGCACAACCCAACCACGCTGGACGCGCTCGACCTCCGCCTGCTGGCGGCCCTGCAGGAGGACGGCCGCCTGACCAATCAGCAGCTCGGCGAGCGCATCGGCCTTTCCGCCTCGCAATGCTCACGGCGGCGCTCGGCGCTGGAGGCGGCCGGGCTGATCTGCGGCTATCATGCCGAGCTGGCGGCGGAGGCGCTCGGCCTGCGCGTGCTCGCCTTCATCCAGGTCACGCTCACCGCCCACAGCGGCGACAATTCCCGTCGCTTCCGCGACCTGCTGGCACGCGCCGAAGCCATCCAGGAAGCCTATGCCACGACCGGGGATACGGATTACCTGCTGAAGGCCGTCGTGCCCGACCTGAAGGGCCTCTCCCGGCTGGTGAACGAGACGCTGCTGGCACATGACAGCGTGGCCCGCGTCCGTTCCTCCATCGTGTTGGAGCGGCTGAAGGAATCCGGCCGGCTTCCCCTGGCGGCCCTGCCGCAGGGCTGAGTGCGCCCCGGGCGGGCTGCCCCTTTCGCTCTCAACATTTCGCCCTGGGATGCCCGCCCTGGCCCAGGGCTTCGCGGAGCAAAGCGGCGGCGGTCCTGCTGGCCGGCTTCGTCACCGACGCGGCCGAGCGCCTGCTGGAGGGCCGAGCGGCTTCAGCCGCCCGCCTCCGGGTGCCCCACCGTCTGGATGACCTCGAAGCCCTCGAACTGCGGGGGGCCAAGGTAGAGCGGCTTGCTCTGCCCCGCGCCGCGATGCGCCTGGCGGAAGGCGTCGGAGCGTGTCCAGGCCTCGAAATCCGCCTTGTCGCGCCAAATCGTGTGCGAGGCGTAGAGGACATGGTCCTCCCGCACCGGGCCGCGCAGCAGGTGGAACTCGACGAAGCCCGGCACCTTGTGGAGATGCGATTCGCGGCTGGTCCAGACGGCCTCGAAATCGGCTTCCGCGCCCAGGGCCACCTGGAAGCGGTTCATGGCGATGAACATCGGGCATTCCTCCTGCGGATGAAGCAAACAGCCTGGGGGAAGGACTTCCCCCAGACCCCCATCCTCTTTCTGCCAGTCCGGCGCCGCGCTGCGCGGCAGCACAGGAAGCCGCAGAAAAAAGATGGGGGTTCGGGGGAATTCATTCCCCGACCTTTTCAGAAAATGGCGGCGAAAGGCAGCACGGTCACCCTTTCGCCGGGCACGACAACGGTGCAGGCCTCCGGCAACTCGGCAAAGGCATTGCTGCCCGTCAGCGAGGAGAGCAGCCCCGCCCCTTCCCGCGGGTCCTTCCGCGCCACGGGCAGGCCGGGCCCGGGCGCCAGCGTCACGCGCACATATTCCCGCCGCCCGGGTTTTTTGCGATGGCTGAAGGCCGCTTCCGCCACGAAGCGCGGCAGCGGCTCCGGCATGGCGCCGCAGAGCCGCAGCGCCAGCGGCCGCGCCAGATGCAGGAAGGTGACAATGGCAGCCACCGGATTGCCCGGCAGCCCCAGCACCGGCGTGCCCCGGACGATGCCCATTGCCGCCGGCCGCCCGGGCTTCAGCGCCAGCCGCCAGAACACCAGCCGCCCCTGCCCCTCGATGGCGCCCCGCACATGGTCCTCCTCGCCGGCACTGACGCCGCCGGAGGTGAGCAGCATGTCATGCGTGGCGGCCGCCTGGTGCAGTGCCGCCGCGGTGGCCTCGGCACGGTCGGGCAGGATGCCGAGATCCACCGGCTCCACCGGCAGCCCTGCCAGCAGGGCGAGCAGCGAGAAGCGGTTGCTGTCGAAGGTCTGCGCCGGGCCGAGCCTGCCGCCGGGCGTTGCCAGTTCATCGCCGGTGCTGAACACCCCGATGCGCGGGCGGCGGTGCACCGCCAGCGCCGGCTGCCCGAGCGCCGCCGCCAGCCCGACATGCGCGGGGTTCAGCCGCGTGCCGGCGGCCAGGGCCAGGGCACCCTGCGGCACATCCTCGCCCGCGGGGCGGCAGTTGGCGCCGCGCTTCAGCCCGCTGGGCAGGTGCAGCACACCGCCTTCCAGCCGGACATCCTCCTGCATCATCACTGTGTCTGCGCCGGGCGGCATGGGCGCGCCGGTCAGGATGCGGCAGGCGGTGCCCGCGACGAGCGGCGCCCCCGCGGCCTGCCCCGCCGCCAGCCGGCCGGCCAGCCTGAGCCGTATCTCCCCTTCGGCCGGAAGGTCGGCATGGCGGAAGGCATAGCCGTCCACCGCGCTGTTGAAAAAAGGCGGCAGCGGGTGCGGCGCGCGCAGGTCCTCGGCCAGCACGCGGCCCCGCGCTGCGGCGAGTGGCACCAGCTCCCACCCGGCCAGCGGCGGCACGCGCTCGGCGATCAGCGCCGCCGCCGCCTCGACCGAGAGCAGCGCGCCGCCGAAGGCGAAGCAGTCGTCGCTCAGCTGTGCCATGGCACGGCATAGCGCAGCGCGAGGTCAGCCACGGCCTCGATATCGTCGAGCGCCGCCTGCGGCAGGTCGCGCGGGGGCGGCACATCGCTGGCGATGGCGCGGATGGCGGGGTCCTCCGGGTGCAGCCAGGGCTTGTCGTTGGCCGCGCGGAACACCTCGATCTTTGGATGGGTGTCGCGCTTGAAGCCTTCCACCAGCACCAGGTCCACCGGCGAGAGATGGGTCAGCAGCTCCTCCAGCGGAGGCTCGGGCGCGCTGCGCAGCTCGGTGATCAGGGCCCAGCGCAGGGAGGAGGCGACCAGCACCTGCTCCGCCCCCGCCTCGCGGTGGACGTGGCTGTCCTTGCCCGGCTGATCCACATCGAAGCGGTGATGGGCGTGCTTGATGGTGGAGACACGGATGCCGCGCCCCGTGAGGCAGGGAATCAGCTTGGCGAGGAGAGTGGTCTTGCCGGCGCCACTCCAGCCGGCCAATCCGATCAGGCGCATGCGGAGGGCTTAGGGCGGCACACGCCTCGCCGGCAAGGACAATCCTCGTGCGCGCCGGTTGTCGTTCCGCCCGCAGGGGGGGCCGCCCTGGGAGGCGGCCGCCGCCTCCCCCGGCCTCCGCGCTCAGTCCGCCCCGGCCGGGCGGGCAGTGGCCTGGGGCTGTACCGCCTCATGCGCGCGCTTCAGCTCGTCATCCACCCACATCCCGTGGTGCTCGCGCGCCCAGTTGTAGTCCACGCGGCCGCTCCCCATGGCGCTGAAGCCGCCTTCCATGCCCAAGGTGCCGATATAGATATGCGCCAGCATGACGGCGATCAGCAGCATGGAAAGGATGCCATGCACCATATGCCCCCATTGCTGCCCGGCGATGTCGAGCAGGAAGAAGGGGAACATCAGCAGGAAGCCGGAGATCGCCACCACCCCCCCGCCGAGCACGGTGATCCAGTAGATGCCCTTCTGCCCGGCATTGAACCGCCCGGCCTGCGGGTGCGCGTTGCCGATGAAGCCGCCGCCGTTCTTCAGCCAGACCCAGTCCAGCCTGTTAGGCAGGTTGTCCCCCGCCCACATCAGCAGCATCACCAGCACGCCGGCAGTGAAGGGGAAGGCCAGGAAGTTGTGCGCGATCTTGCCCCAGTCCGCGAGGGCGGTGAACGCCTCGGGACCGATCAGCGGCCGGATCAGCGTGCGCCCGAAGGTCAGGTTGAGGCCGGAGAGCGCCAGCACAATGAAGCTGCCGGCGGTCATCCAGTGATTCATGCGCTCGAAGAAGTTGAAGCGCACCATCGTGCGGCCGGACCAGCCGCTGCGAATCCGGATGCGGCCACGGATCAGGTAGAACAGCGCCAGCAGGGCCAGCATGCCCAGCACGGCGATGGCTCCCGTCCAGATCAGCGTGCCGTTGCGGAAGGCGCGCCAGTCCCGCCCCTCGGGCTGCACCAGGGTGGCCGCCTTCTCGTCCGGAATGGAGACGCGGCCGGTGATGCGGCCGCCCTTCAGCGCATTCTGCAGTTCCAGTTCAGCGGCGGGCAGCGTGCCCCGGTCTCCCATCGGCAGCGGCGCCGGGACGGGCTGCACGGGCTGCGGCGGCCGCTCGGTGATCGCCGGCGCGGGCGTGCCGGTGGGCTGGGCCGGCGCCGTGGTGGTCGGCGCCTGCTTCTGCTCGTTGGTGCCGGCAGCGGTGCCTTCGGGCACGCGGCCCTGAACCTCCGGCGCGCCGGGCGGCGGGCCGGCATTGTCGTCACGCTTCTGCTCCTGCTGCGTGACGGAGGCCGGCGGCAGCGCCTGCTTGACCTGCGGATCGGTGGTGGCGCGCTCGGCGGCGCCCGCCTGCGGCTCGGCCGAGGGGGCCTGCGCCGAGGGCGGCTGCGCCTGCCCGCCGGTCGCGGGCGCCTGGGCGGCGGCAAGGCCGGGGGCGCCGAACAGCGGCGCCGCCGCCGCCAGCGCCATGAGGCTGTTGCGAAGGGCCGACATCAGACCTCCACCGTCTCGCGATAGGCGGTGCGCCAGCCCCAGGCACCGGAGCCGTAGCCGCGCCGCTGCACCCGCTCCTTGTAGATGGAGGCGATGATCTCGCCATCGCCGGCGAGCAGCGCCTTGGTCGAGCACATCTCGGCGCAGAGCGGCAGCTTGCCCTCGGCGATCCGGTTGGCGCCGTACTGCGCGTATTCCGCCATCGTGTTGTCGGCCTGCGGGCCGCCGGCGCAGTAGGTGCACTTGTCCATCTTGCCGCGCCCGCCGAAATTGCCGACGCGCGGATATTGCGGCGCGCCGAAGGGGCAGGCGTAGAAGCAGTAGCCGCAGCCGATGCACAGGTCCTTGTCGTGCAGCACGATGGCGTCCGCCGTCGTGTAGAAGCAGGAGGTCGGGCAGACCGCGGCGCAGGGCGCGTCGGTGCAGTGCATGCAGGCCATCGAGATCGAGCGCTCGCCGGGCTTGCCGTCGTTCAGCGTGACGACGCGACGGCGATTGATGCCCCAGGGCACCTCGTGCTCGTTCTTGCAGGCGGTGACGCAGGCATTGCACTCGATGCAACGGTCGCTGTCACAGAGGAACTTCATCCGGGCCATGTACGTGTCCCTCCCCTCAGGCCGCCTGGATCTGGCAGAGCGTGACCTTGGTTTCCTGCATCGCCGTCACCGGGTCGTAGCCATAGGTCGTCACGGTGTTGGCGCTCTCGCCGAGCACGATCGGGTCGGTGCCCGGCGGGTAGTACTTCCGCCGGTCCTCGCCCATGTACCAGCCGCTGAAGTGGAAGGGCATGAAGGCGACGCCGCGGCCGACGCGGTCGGTCACCAGCGCCTTCACCCGCACGCGGGCATTGTTCTCCGGCCCGGAGACCCAGACCCACTGCGCGTCACGGATGCCGCGGTCGGCGGCGTCCTGCGTGTTGACCTCGACGAACATGTCCTGCTGCAGCTCGGCCAGCCAGGGGTTGGAGCGCGTCTCCTCGCCGCCACCCTCGTACTCGACCAGGCGGCCGGAGGTCAGGATGATCGGGAAGTCGCGCGCCACGGTATAGGAGCGCGCCTGCACGGATTTGCCGAGATGCGGCAGCCGGAAGGTGCGGCGGTCATCGAGCGTCGGGTACTCGGCGATCAGGTCGGTGCGCGGGGTGTAGATCGGCTCGCGGTGCTGCGGGATGGCGTCCGGCAGGTTCCAGGCATTGGCACGCGCCTTGCCGTTGCCGTAGGGCAGGCAGCCATGCTCCATCGCCACGCGGATGATGCCGCAGGAGAGGTCGATGGACCAGGAGACCTTGTCCACGTTCTCCCCGCCGATGCGCGCGATGGTCGCCTTCTCCGCCTCGGTCAGCTCGTCATACCAGCCGAGCCGCTTCAGCACCGCGACGGTGAATTCCGGGTAGCCGTCGGTCAGCTCGGAGCCCTGGGAATAGGAGCCCTCGGCCAGCAACGTCTGCCCGTTGCGCTCCACGCCCCAGCGGGCGCGGAAGGTGCCGCCGCCCTGCTTCACGTGCAGGTTGGTGTTGTAGAGGATGTGCGTGCCGGGGTGCTTCATCTCCGGCGTGCCCCAGCAGGGCCAGGGCAGGCCGTAGAACTCGCCGGCCACCGGCGTGCCCTCGCGGCCGCGCAGGGTGACGAGGTCGAAATCGGCCTGACGCTCCATGTGCAGCTTCAGCCGCTCCGGCGACTGGCCGGAATAGCCGGTGGCCAGGGAGCCGCGGTTGATCTCGCGCAGGATGCCCTCGGCGGTGGGCTGGGTGCCCTTCACCTCCAGCGTCTTGAACATCGGCTCGGCGAAGCCGAGCTTGCGCGCCAGCAGGTAGAGCAGCTCGAAGTCGCTCTTGCTCTCGAAGATCGGCTCGACGACCTTGGCGCCCCACTGCATCGAGCGGTTGGAGACGGTGCGGCTGCCATCCACCTCGAACTGCGTGCAGATCGGCAGCAGGTAGGTGCCATTCTTGCGGTTGGACAGCGAGGCGAAGGTGGTGGGGTGCGGATCGGCCACGACCAGCAGGTCGAGCGCCTCCATTCCCTTCACCGCCTCGGGCATGCGGGTGACGGTGTTGCCGCCATGCCCGACCACCACCATGGCCTTGATGTTGTCCTGCTGCGCCACCTGCTCCTTCGGCAGCAGCACGGCATCGAACCAGCGCGTGGTCGGGATGCCCGGCGTCTGCATCATGTCCTTGCTGGCGAAGCGCGCCTGCATGTCCTCGTAGGGCACGTCCCAGACGCGGCACCAGTGGCGCCAGGCGGTCTCGTCCAGCCCGTAATAGGAGGGCAGCGTGGTGACATCGAGGCCGAAATCGGTCGCGCCCTGCACGTTGCAGTGGCCGCGGAAGATGTTGGCGCCGGTGCCGGGCTTGCCGACATTGCCCGTGGCCAGCAGCAGGATCGAGTAGGCGCGCACATTGGCGGTGCCGACCGTCTTCTGCGTCGCGCCCATGCACCAGATCAGCGTGGAGGGCTTCTGGGTGGCGAAGATCTGCGCCACCTTCTTCAGCTGCTCGCCCGGCACGCCGGAGACCCGCTCCACCTCCTGCGGGTTCCACTTGGCGACCTCCTTGCGGATGTCCTCCATGCCATAGACGCGCTGGGCGATGAACTCCCTGTCCTCCCAGCCATTCTCGAAGATGTGCCAGAGCATCCCGTAGATCACCGGGATGTCGGTGCCCGGGCGCAGCCGCACGTATTCGGTGGCATGGGCGGCGGTGCGGGTGAAGCGCGGGTCGATGACGATCAGGTTGGCGCGGTTCAGCTCCTTGCCCGAGAGGATGTGCTGCACCGAGATCGGGTGCGCCTCCGTCGGGTTGCCGCCCATGATGATCATGGTCCGCGCGTTGCGGATGTCGTTGTAGCTGTTGGTCATCGCCCCATACCCCCAGGTATTGGCGACGCCGGCGACGGTGGTGGAGTGGCAGATGCGCGCCTGGTGGTCCACCGTGTTCGTGCCCCAGAAGGCCGCGAACTTGCGCATCAGGTAGGCGCCCTCATTGCTGAACTTGGCGCTGCCCAGCCAGAACACCGCATCGGGCCCGGACTTCTGGCGCACCTCCATCAGCTTGTCGCCGATCTCGTCGATCGCCTGCTCCCAGGAGAGGCGCTTCCATTCGCCGTCCACCAGCTTCAGCGGGTATTTCAGGCGGCGGTCGCCATGCACCAGCTCGCGCACCGAGGCGCCCTTGGCGCAATGCGTGCCGCGGTTGATCGGGCTTTCCCAGGCCGGCTCCTGCCCGACCCAGACGCCGTTCTGCACCTCGGCGATGACGGTGCAGCCGACCGAACAATGGGTGCAGACATTCTTGATGCGCTGGATCGGCTTTCCGAAATCGGTCGGGCCGGCCTCGGCCTTGCGCGCCGTGGTCAGGCCGAGCCCGCCGAGAGCCGCCAGCCCCGCGCTGCCGAGCCCGGCCTGGCGCAGGAAGCCGCGCCGGTCCAGCCCCCCGCCGGAAAGCCCCTGGTAGGCGGAGGCGAGCCGCTGCCGGGCGGCTTTCCCCTCGCTGCGCTTGATCAGCATGGGCGTCCCTTCCCTGTCGCGTGCTCAGTAGCGGTTGGTGCGGTAGTAGGCCTTGACGTGCTCGGTCTCGCGATAGCGCGCGGCGACCTTCTCCACCTCGGATTCCTTGCGCTGCTCGGGCGCGCGCTCCTGGATGGCCAGCGCCGGCTTGGCTGCCACCGCGGCGCCACCGGCCAGGCCCAGTGTCTTCAGGAAGCCGCGCCGCTCCGCCACCTTCGCATCCTTACGGTCGCTCATCGCTGCGTCCCTCTGTTCCGTCATGCCCGCCGCGGCAGGTCCGCGGCGGCGATCTCGATCTCCAGCGCGGCGCGGCCCAACGCGCCGACGGCCCGGTAGAACCGGGCGGATTCCGCCGCTTCCAGGTCGGCGAAGCAGCGCATCGCCCAGGGCTGCAGGTGCCGGGCAAAGAACTCGGCAGCCGCCTCGGGCGTTGCCGGAAAGACCCCGGCGACCAGTCCGGCCATGGTCTCGCAGAGGAAGCCGAGATGATCCTCCGGCTCGCTCACCCCCGGCGCGCGCTCAACGCCGAGGCGGCCCAGGCTCTCCCGCAGCTCGGCCAGCGGCCGCTCGTTGAGGAAGCCGGTAAGATAGTAGGAGGCGAAGGGCAGCAGTTCGCCACGCCCGATGCCGATGAACAGCGCGTGAAACTCCCGCTCCACCTGCTCGGGCGAGGTCTGCCGCGCCGCCTCGGCGAGGCGCTCATAGGCGGCGCCAAGCACAGTGCCGGCCTCGCCGCGCAGCGTGCGCAGGCTGGCCAGCAGCGCGCCATCCGGCGGTGCCACCAGCAGCCGTCCCAACAGCGCGAACAGCCGGGCGCATTCGAGCTCCAGCAGGTCGAGGGCCTGCGGGTCGTCGGATGCGGCCGGCGGGACCGGGGAGCTCATGCGCGGTTATGCCTGTCTCTGGCGTTCTCGGGATCCGGTCACTCTCGCAGGCAAGGATGACCAATACTTTATGATGCCGTACTTGCCCCCTTCCCGGCAAGTCGAGCCCCACCGACGCAAGGAATTGCGAAGTATTCTCAATTTCAGACCGGCATCGCGCCGCCATGCCGCCGGTGCGTGGGCGGCGCGGGTGGCGCTTCGGCTTCAGCCTCCGGCAAGGGCGCCGGTTCGGCCGCGCTGAGCCGTAGCGGCGAATCCGGCAGAAGCGGCGCCGCCGGCCCTTCCGGCTCCGCCTGCTCGGCCAGCAGCGGGGCGGCTTCGGGCGCCTCACCCGGCTCGCCGACCGCTTCCTCCTCGGGGGCGGGCAGACCGCCAAGTGCCTGCGCCAGCTTCCGCCCGAGTTCCTCGCTCAACTCCGCCGCAAATCCGGGCACCCCGTCCGGGGCGTTGAAGTCCCAGGCATAGTCCGCCGGCCCGGTGAAGTCGCGGATGGCGGGGTCGAGCGACCACATCCGCCGCAGCGCCGCCTGCCGCAGGAAAGCCGGCACCTGCGGGCGCAGGAAGGCGGAGAAGTCGCTCTCCAGCCCGAGGCTCTCCAGCGACGGCAGGCTGGCCGGATCGAATTCCGGCTCGGGGGGCACCGCCTGGGCCTCCGGAGCCGGCGCAGCCGCTTCCGGCCCCTCCGCCTCCAGCCCGCGCTTGCGGCGCGACCAGCGCGACAGGAATCCCTCGCCGCTCATCGCTCCTCCTCCGGCCGGCGGCGCGCCATCGCCTCCGGGTCGGCGCGGTCGCGGCGCCGCTTGTAGAAGCCGCGCTCCCGGTGGTGCCGGGCCACGAAGCTCTCCAGCGGGGCGCGCAGGAAGTCCGGCATCGGCAGGCTCTCCAGCACGTCGTTGCCGACATCGGCATAGAGATGCGCCTCCCCCGGGTCCAGCGTCACCAGATGCAGCGCCATGCCCGGCTCCCCCGGCGCGGCACGCAGCACAACCCAGAGGCGCGGCTCGGCGGCGGCCAGGTTCTGGCGATGGTTGTCGGTATCCGTCGGGTGCAGCGCGATCTCGGCATGGCCGGCCAGGTAGAGCGCGCGGCCAGCCTCCTGCCGCAGCAGCGTCCAGGGCGGCGCCTCGGGCGCCTCGGCCAGCACCTCGACCACCCGCCAGGACCACTCCGCCCAGGGGCTCGACGAAGGCCGGCGCTCGGCGATGACGGCAACCGGAATGCGCTCCGTCTGCGGCGTGTCGGCCGGCTTCATGGCGCCCGCCGCGGGGGCGCCGCCCCCGCACCCCCGCCGGGGAGGCAACCGCTTCCCCGGATTCCGGGATTCCCCGGGGCCCTCACAGGGCCGCCTCGGCGGCGATCAGCGGCAGGCCCGTCGCAAGGTTCTGCGGCTTCATCCGCACCCGCTGGGCGGCGTCCATCGCCAGGGCCAGATAGACCGGGCGCCCCGCCACGCGCGGCAGCACCCGCGTCATGTCCGCGAACTCCAGCACGCCAAGCCAGAGAATGCGCGCCAGCCGCGCCTGCTCCACCGCGGTGCCGTGCCAGAGCTCGTTGGCGATCGCCGTCGCCTCGCTGTCCAGCCCGACATGCCAGCTCCAGGCGGCATCCTCGATCACCGGCACCGGCCGGATCGTCACCGCCTCGCCCAGCACATGGCCGATGAAATGCTCCAGCGCACGGGCAAGGCCGTGCTGGCCGGGGCGCCCCTCGGCGATGTCCAGCGCGAAGTCATGCGCGTCCGAGCGCTCCGCATAGGGCGCGGGATCCGCCGCGCCCAGCACGTCCAGCTCCACCTCGCGCGCCGGCGCGCCGGCCTCGGAGAGCAGCCGGCCCAGCGGACCCAGATCGGCCGCCTCGGCGCGGGCGGCGACCACCTCCTCATCCGCCAGCAGCAGCGCGCCCTGGTGGATGGCGGCGCGCTGCGGGCGGAACAGGCATTCCGCGGCGCGCAGGGTGAAGGCGTCCTCCACCCCCTCCAGCGCGGCACGGGCGACGAGCTGGGTCAACATCTGCAGGAACAGCGGCGGCACCCCGCCGACGCCGCCGCGATAGAGCGCAAGCCAGGCGGCCTCCAGCGTCGGCTGCGCCGTCACGCGGTCGCGGAAGGCCAGGAAAACCTGCCAGTTCTCCCCCGCATCCGGGTCCGCGAGCGCCGCCAACGCCTCCGGCGCCACCGGCTGCAGAGGCTCATCCAGCAGGCGGCGGTGCAGCGCGCGCTCGGCGTCGCAGGCCTCCTCGGGCGGCACCAGCTCGGGGCGCGCGAGGAAGGCGCGCCAGAGGTCGGGCGTGGCCAGCAGGCGACCCTCGGCATTTCGTTCGCAGAGCTGGTGGCCGGAGGCCACCCAGAAGTCCTGCTGTGTCGCCGCAGGCTGCGCGTGATCTTGCCGCTCCATCCTGCCCCTGTCCGGCCGGGCCGGATCTTTCATCGGCTCGATGTTTGGGGGTTGCCTGGCGCGGATGCAAGGCCGGCGGCGCGACGCCGGCCGGCCACCGCACCCTCCGCCTCCTGAGCCAGAGTCTTGCCGTGAAGTTGACGCCCATCCGGGCCGGGCATGAACGGCTGATCCTGCAGATCGGTCAGGAGCCGAACGGACTGCCCGGGATGCCGCCCTATACCCACTACCTGACCCTGCAGGAAAGCCTCGGCACCCAGCACTTCCACGCTGGAACTCATCGGCGAGCGGATCCTGCTGGCCGACCTGGCCTCCGGTGCCGCCGCCATTGACGTCACCCTTTCGGTCGCCACCGAGAACTTCTACAGCTCGGCGCTGACCTTCGCCTGACCGCGGGAGGAGCCGGTCAGCCGTCCGGCTCCTCCTCGTCCTCCACCACCCAGCCGAAGACCGGCGCGCTCTCCCGCCGGTGCAGGGTGCGGAAGCGCTCGCGCACCGCCCCTGCCTCGACGCTGCGGGCCAGCGCCAGCACCGTGCCCGGCGGATGGTCGCAAAGCGATTCCGCGAAGCCGATCTCCTCCTCCGCGGCGGCGCGGGCGGCGGCTTCGTCGGGTGCGCCGTAGCGGGCGCGGATATGCGCCGCCAGCGCCGCCACCGCCGCCGCGCGCTCCTCGGCGCTCGCCTCCGTCACCTCCACCAGCGTGGCGAAGCCGAAGCTGCCAAGGCCGAGGAAGCCGGCGCGGAACTCCTGCCGCCGCTGGCCGGTGAGCGCCGCCGGGTCCTCGTCCCAGAAGGCAAAGCCGCCGGGCACGGCCCACTCACCCGGCTCTGCGGCGCGCACGAAGATCACGGTGTCGGAAGGATCGAGGCGCAGGGTGCGCGGCAGGCGGTGGATCATGCGCCCGCCTCCGCCAGCGCCTGCGCGAGGGAATGCCGGGTCTCCCCACCGTCCCGGCGCAGGATCAGGTCGCCGCTGGCCGGGTCGAGGCCGCGCCGGGCACCCCGCATCCAGTCCTCCACCTCCAGCCGCGCCAGCACCCGCTCGGCCATTGCGGGAAAGCCGCGCGCCTGCCACTCGGCGAAGCTCACCATCAGGTGCCGTGCCCAGCCGGCGACCAGTTCCTCCGGCGGCACCTCCAGAAAACCTTCTTCGGCCAGCGCGGTACGCCCGGGGTCGAGGCCGGGCTGATAGCCGGGCGGATGGCGCCAGCGCGCGCGGAAGCCGACCACCAGCCAGTCCGGCACCGCTTCCTCAGCGAAGCCAGGCGGCTCGCCGAGCGTGGCATCGCCCACCACGGCGCTGTTCAGCACGATGCCTGCGGGCCAGCGCAGCGTCACCGGGATCTCGGGCGGGCCGAGCACCACCAGCGCATCGGCGAAGGCGTTGGCGGCGGCCAGCACGGCGGCGCGGGCGGCGGCCAGCGGTTCCTCGGGTTCCAGCACCAGCGCGGCCTCCACGCGTTCGGGCGCGGCGAGCCAGGTGAGCGTACCGCCGCCCCGCTCCGACGCCAGCGCCATGGCGCGCGCGCGCGCATCCTCGCCCGCCCCGAGCGGCACCGGGTCGAACAGGCTGGGCAAGGGGGGCAATCCTCCGCGCATCCGGGCGGCATTCCTTTGGAAATGGAGCTGGCGTGACGATATATGCGCTTCGGCCCGCGCCAGCACAGCGGGCAGGAGAATGCATGACCGATTCCGCGAACCAGCCCGCGCGTACCGTCTTCGCCTGCAGTTGCGAGGACAGCATGGTGCTGGACGGCAAGGCGCTGGCACGCGGCTGCGGCGGCCGCCTGCGCAGCGCCGAGCAGCTTTGCCGCAGCCAGCTCGACCGCTTCCTGGCGGCGCTGGGCCAAGGCGACATCACTGTCGGCTGCACGCAGGAGGCGCCGCTGTTCCGCCAGGAAGCGGAGGCCGCCGGCCATGCCGGCGCCCTGGACTTCGTCAATATCCGCGAGCAGGCCGGCTGGTCCGAGGAGGGCGCGCAGGCGGGCCCGAAGATGGCCGCCCTGCTGGCCGCCACCGCCGTGCCGATGCCGCCTACTCCGCTGGTGCCGCTGGAAAGCCAGGGCATCGCCCTGATCCTCGGCCGGGACGCGGCGGCGCTCGACCTCGCCGAGCAGCTGAAGGAGAAACTCGACCTCACCGTGCTGCTCACCGGCGAGGCGGAGGTCGCCCCGCGCCCGCAGGCCGAGTACCCCGTGCTGCGCGGCCGGGCGCGCAACGCCACCGGCTGGCTCGGCAGCTTCGCCGTTACCATCGACGGCTTCGCCGCCGCCTCGCCCTCCTCCCGCGCCGCCTATCGCTGGGGCTCGGCGCGTGACGGTGCCACCAGCCAGTGCGACCTGATCCTCGACCTCACCGGCGGGTCGCCGCTCTTCCCCGCCCATGAGGTGCGGCAAGGCTATCTGCGCGCGGCGCCGGAGGATGCGGCGGCGATCGCCCGCCTCGCCGCCCAGGCGGCGGAGCTGGTCGGCGGCTTCGAAAAGCCGCGCTTCATCCGCTTCGAGGCCGGGCTTTGCGCCCATGCCCGCAACAAGCGCACCGGCTGCACCCGCTGCCTCGACCTCTGCCCGACCGGCGCCATCACCCCCGGCGCCGAGGGCCATTGGGAAAGCGTGGCGATCAGCGCGGAAATCTGCGCCGGCTGCGGTGCCTGCGCCGCCGTCTGCCCGACGGGTGCCGCGCAATACGCCCTTCCGCCCACCGACGCCCTGCTGCGCCGCATCCGCACCCTGCTGCTGGCCTATCGCGCGGCCGGCGGGCAAGCCCCCACCCTGCTGCTGCATGGCGGCGGCGGCGAGGCCATGCTCGACGCGCTCTCCCGCCACGGCCCCGGCCTGCCGGCGCATGTGCTGCCGGTGCGGGTGAACGAGCCGACCGCCGCCGACCTCGCCTTGCTGGTGGCGCCCTTCGCCTGGGGCGCCAGCGACCTGCGGGTGCTGCTGCCGGCGCATCGCCCGCATGGCGCCGAGGGCGTGCTGCGCAACCTGGACTACGCCGCGGCCCTGCTCGCCGGGCTCGGCCTGCCGCATGCGCCGGGCGCCATCGAGACGGACGACCCCTTCACCCTGCGCGAGGCGCTGGAGGCGGCGCCCCGCCCCGCCCCCGCCGCCGGCGCCGAGTTCCTGCCGATGGGCGCGCCGCGCGAAATCCTGAAGGCGGCGCTCGGCGCGCTGCGCGAGGCCGCCGAAAGCCCGGCCATCGCCATTCCGCTGCCCGCCGCCGCGCCCTTCGGCGAGGCCCGTGTGGCGGTGGAGGGCTGCACCCTCTGCCTGGCCTGCACCATGGTCTGCCCGACCGGCGCCTTCGCCGCCAATCCCGAGCGGCCGGAGCTCTCCTTCCTGGAGGATGCCTGCGTGCAGTGCGGCCTCTGCGCCAGCACCTGCCCGGAGAAGGTCATCACCCTGTCGCCGCGCCTCAACCTGGCGCCCGAGGCCGCGATCCGCCAGGTGGTGAAGCAGGAGGAACCGGCGATCTGCCCGGGCTGCGCCAAGGCCTTCGGCACCCGCGCCTCGATCGACCGGGTGAAGGCCCGGCTGCGCGCCAAGGGGCACTGGATGTTCCAGGACCCGGCCCGCCTGGGACTGCTCGACCTCTGCGAGGACTGCCGCGTCGGCGTCGCCACCAGCGGGCAGCTCGACCCCTATGCCGGCCCGGCCCGGCCCCGGCCGAAGACCAGCGAGGACTACCTGCGCGAGCGGGAGTGAAGAAAAAGGCCGGGGGAAGGAATTCCCCCGGACCCCCATCTTTCTTTTGCGAGTCTGTCGCCGGCCGGGAAGGTCCAGGCGCTCACTTTCCGCCCATCATGTGCTCCATGCCGGGAATGCTGGCCGGATCCACCGTGATCGCCGCGGCCCGCCTGGGATGCGCCGCCAGCACGCGGTCCATGATGGCGATCTCCTGCGTCTGGTCGGTGACGATGTTCACATTCATCAGCCGGAGAAAGTTGTTCCGCGCCTCCGCCCCGGCATTGTAGTTCCGTGCCATGCGCACTGCGGCGGCATGGTGGACGCGCATCTCCTTGGCGAAGCGCAGATCGGTCTCGGTGGTCGGCGCGCCGCCGTTCAGCAGGGCCAGCGGGCCGGGACCCGGGGTGTGCAGAATGCGCCGGCTCTGGCCCAGCCCCTCCACCGCCACCGGGCGCAGCACAAGGCCCCCGAACAGCGGCACCGGCGGCTGCCGCACCTGCTCGCCGACCGTATCCAGCAGCAGGATCTCGAAGGCCTGGTTCCGCAGGATGGAGCCGGCCAGGCGGCGCAGCACCGGGTTCCGCGCCTCGGGGTCGGCCAGATAGCCCTTCGCCAGCGTCAGGGCCCCGGCATGATGCGGGCGCATGCCCTCGATATAGTGCCGGTCAGCGGCAATGGCGGCATCCGCCTCCTCGCGCGGCAGCACGTCCCACCAGGTGGTGGTGATCGGCGCCGTGTCATCTTCCCGGCCGGCATCGTAGTAGCGGCCCACATCGCCATGCTCCGCCCGCGTCGGGGCGGCATTCAGGGCCACCGCCAGCACCGCCGCGAAGCCCATGCTTGCCATCCGCTTCATTCCGCTGCTGTCTCTCCTGTCGCCGCCTTACCGGCAGGCCAATCGATCGATTGCGGGAGGAGTTCCATCACATGGCTGAAAACAATCTGCGCGTCCTTCTGCGGGCGCGGCCAAAGGGCCGGCCGGGCCCGGAGCACTTCGAACTCTCGGAGGGTCCCCGCCCCAGCCCGGTGAAGGGCGAGGTGCTGGTGCGCCACCGCTATCTCTCGCTCGACCCTTATATGCGCGGGCGGATGGATGATGCGGCCTCCTATGCGAAGCCGGTCCCGCTGGGCGGGGTGATGGAAGGCGAGTGCGTCGGCGAGGTGGTGGAGAGCCAGCACCCCGCCTTCGCGCCCGGCGACTGGGTCGGCGGCGCGCGCGGCTGGCAGCGCTACTCGGTGGCTTCTGGCGGATCGCTGCTGAAGCTGCCGAAGGAGGGGGGCGTGCCGCCCACCGCCTGGCTGGGCGTGCTGGGCATGCCGGGCGTCACCGCCTGGGTCGGCGTCACCGAGATCGGCCAGCCGCGGCCAGGGGAGACCTTCGTCGTCTCCGCCGCCTCGGGGGCGGTGGGGAGCGTCGCCGGGCAGGTGGCGAAGCAGATGGGGGCGCGCGTCATCGGCATCGCCGGCGGCCCCGAGAAGTGCCGCTACGTCACGGAGACGTTGGGCTTCGACGCCTGCCTGGACCATCGCGACGACCTGGAGGCGGCGCTGGACGCGGCCTGCCCCGAAGGCATCGACGTCTATTTCGAGAATGTCGGCGGCGCGGTGCAGGCGGCGGTCTTCCCGCGCATGCGCGAGTTCGGCCGCATGGCCTTCTGCGGCACGGTGGCCACCTACAACGTCCGCCCGCTGCCGCCCGGCCCGAACCTCTCCAGCATCAACCGCAAGCGGCTGCGGCTGGAAGGCTTCATCATCTCCGACCACCCGCGCGCCTGGCCGGTCTGGCGCCAGCGCGGCGCCGCCTGGATCCGCGAGGGCAGGCTGAAGTGGAAGGAAGACGTGGTGCAGGGGCTGGAGAAGGCGCCGGAGGCCTTCATCGGACTGCTGGAGGGGCGCAACTTCGGCAAGCTGGTGGTGGCGCTCTAAGAAGTGGAGAAGAGAAGATCGGGGAAAGGAATTCCCCCGAACCCCCATCTTCTTTTTGTCGGTTAAGAGCTGCGCTTGCCACCCCTGCGGGAAACATGCGGAAAACAGAAGGGGGCCTGGGGGAATTCCTTCCCCCAGCCTTGCTGCCGGCGTCAGCTGTGCGCCGAGCGTCCGCGGACCAGGCGGTAGATCGCCAGCAGGATGACGGCTCCGACGATTGCCCCGATGAATCCTGCTCCTTCATCGGCGCGGTACCAGCCAATGGCCTGGCCCAGATAGGTCGCCACGATCGCGCCCACGATGCCGAGCAGGATGGTGATGATGAAGCCCCCCGGGTCACGGCCCGGCATCAGCATCTTGGCGATGAGACCGGCGACGAGGCCGATAATGATGGTCCAGATGATCGACATGCGAGAGTCTCCGCCAGGAGCGACCGCAGGATGGCGGCTGCCTGGTTCCGGTTAGAGGGACGCGGGACGGGCGAGCGCCCGCCGCCGCAGCCAAGGCCGCCCTTCCGGCCGGCTTCGGAGCAACGTGCATTCCTCAGGCAGGTTTCGGCGTGTAACGGCGGAAATCAGCCCCCACGCCCGGCGACCGGCACGCCGGCCACATATGTGGCGCGAATGACACGCTCGTCGCCCAGCGTCATCAGCACGAAGAGCCGCTCGGCGAGGTCGCGGCAAAAGCCCAGGCGGAAGTCGAGCAGCGGGGTGGCCTTGAGGTCCAGCACCACGAGGTCGGCCTCGTAGCCCGGCGCGATGCGGCCGATGCGGTCGTCGAGGTAGAGCGCCTCGGCGCCGCCCAGCGTTGCCAGGTAGAAGGCGTGCAGGGCGGAGAGGCGCGTGTCGTTGAGTTGCGCCACCTTGTAGGCCTCGCCCATGGTCCGCAGGGGCGAGAAGCTGGTGCCGGCGCCGAGATCGCTTCCCAGCCCGAGGCGGACGGGACGGTCCGCCCGCTTGGCCTCGAAGGCGCGGAACAGGCCACTGCCGAGAAACAGGTTGGAGGTCGGGCAATGCGCCAGCGCCGAGCCGGTGCGGTGGCACTGGCAGAATTCCCCCTCCGAGAGGTGGATGCCGTGGCCGAACACGGCGCGCGGCCCGGTCAGCCCGGCGCGGCGATAGACGTCCAGGTAATTCTCGGCCGCAGGGAAGAGCGCGCGCACCCAGGCGATCTCGGCCGGGCTCTCCGAGAGGTGGGTCTGCAGATAGGTGCCGGGATGCTCGCGCCAGAGCTGCCCGGCGGCCTCCAGCTGCGCCGGGCTGGAAGTGGGGGCGAAGCGCGGCGTGATGGCGTAGAGCTGCCGCCCCTTCCCGTGCCAGCGCTCGATCAGGGCGCGGGATTCGGCGATGCCGCCGCCCGGCGGGTCGAGCAGGCCCTCAGGCGCGTGGCGGTCCATCAGCACCTTGCCGGCGATCATGCGGGTGTTCAGCCGGGCCGATTCGGTGAAGAAGGCCTCCACCGAGGCGGCATGGCTGGTGCAGTAGACCGCCGCCGTGGTGGTGCCCGCCGCCAGCAGCTCGCGCAGGAAGACCCGCGCCACCCGGGCGGCGTGCTCCGGGTCGGCGAAGGCCAGTTCGGCAGGGAAGGTGTAGCGCTCCAGCCATTCCAGCAGGTGCTCGCCATAGGCGCCGATCATCGGCGTCTGCGGGTAATGCACATGGGTGTCGATGAAGCCGGGGCAGAGCAGCGCGTCGGGGTAGTGCGTCACCGGCAGGCCGGCCGCCGCCTCGGCGGACCAGGGGCCGATTGCGGCGATGCGCCCCGCCTCGATTACCACCAGCGCATCCGGCCAGTGCTCCAGGGCCGCTTCAGGCGCGGTGAGGAAAGGGTCCGCCCGGAAGCTGATCGCCGCGCCGCGCAGCGCATGCCGGGGGGAGACGTGCCTGTTCTGTTCCATCCCGGCGATCATGCCCCGGCGGCGGCGCCGACGCGATATGTCACAATGCGATCGGAGCCCTCCGCCCTATATCCGCCGCAGAGCCGGGCCAGAACGGCCTCATTGCCCAGCCGCCGCCAGCTTCGGCACGGCGCGAGACGAGTGGACCGATGCTGACGACCCTGCCCAACACCCTCCTCGTCATTGCCCTCCTGCTGATCGTCGTCAGCACCATTCAACCTCTCGCGCGACGGTTGATGCTTTCCAGCACGGTGCTGCTCGCGGTGGTGGGCGTGCTGCTCGGCGGCGGCGCCACGCTGCTGCTGAGCACACCACGGCCCACCCCGCTCGACGAGGCCGCCAGCACCCTGTTGCGCTTCCCGGTGAACGCCGAGGCCTTCCTGTTCATCTTCCTGCCGCTGCTGGTGTTCCACGGCTCGCTCTCGATCGACGTGCGCCGCCTGGCGCGGGACTGGGCGCCCGTGCTGGTGATGGCCGTGGTGGCTGTCGTGGTGACCACGGCGGCGATCGGCTTCGCGCTCGCCCCCCTGGCCGGGGTCTCGCTCACCGCCTGCCTGATGCTGGGGGCCATCGTGGCCACCACCGATCCCTCGGCGGTGGTCAGCATCTTCCGCGAGATCGGCGCCAACAGCCGCCTGACCCGGCTCGTCGAGGGCGAGAGCCTGTTGAACGACGCCGCCGCCATTTCGATCTTCACCATCTTCCTCGGCCAGCTCACCGGGCAGCACACCGCCTCGCTGCCGACCATCGTGCTGACCTTCGTCACCGCCTTCGTCGGCGGGCTGGCGGTGGGCTTCGTCCTGGCGCGGCTGATGGTGCTGGTGCTGCCCTGGCTCGGCGGCAACCGCACCGCCGAGGTCACGCTGACCCTCGCCCTGCCCTATCTCAGCTACATCCTCTGTGACGAGGTGCTGGGCTTCTCCGGCGTGGTGGCCGCGGCGGCGGCCGGGCTGACGGTCAGCGCCGTCGGCCCCTCCACCTTCCGCCCCCGCTCCTGGCAGTTCCTGCAGGACATCTGGGATCAGCTCTCCTTCTGGGCCAGCTCGATGGTCTTCGTGATGGCCTCGATGCTGGTGCCGCGGCTGCTGCTCGGCATGGAGCAGCAGGACCTCATCCTGATCGGCGTGGTGATCGCGGCGGCCATGGCGGCGCGCGCCGCGGTGCTGTTCGGCGTGATGCCGCTGCTGCGGGTGGCGCGGCTGTCGCAGCGGGTGCCGATCCCCTTCAAGGTGACGATGCTCTGGGGTGGCATGCGCGGCGCCATCACCCTGGCGCTGGCGCTGGCCGTCACCGAGAACCACGCGGTGCCGCAGCAGGTGCAGCAGTTCGTCGCCATCGTCGCCACCGGCTACGTGCTCTCCACCCTGCTGGTGAACGGCACCACGCTGCGCTTCCTGGTCCGCGCCCTGAAGCTCGACCACCTCTCCCCCGCCGACCAGGCGCTGCGCACCCAGATCGTGGCCATCGGCCTCGGCGAGGTGCGGGACAAGCTGCGCCGCACCGCCGCCGAGTTCGGCTTCTCCGCCCCCGCCGCCGCCCATGTGGTGGACATGTATGAGCGCCGGGTGAAGGTGGAGACCGCCGCCAACACCTTCGACACCGCGATCAGCGACCGCGAGCGCGTCACCCTCGGCCTGATCACCTTCGCCTCGCAGGAGCGCTCCCTGCTGCTGGAGATGTTCCAGGACCAGGGCCTCTCGCGGCGGGTGATGGAGAACCTGCTCTGGACGGCCGAGAGCATGATCGACGGTGCCCGCAGCGAGGGGCGGCTCGGCTACATCCGGGCGGCGCGGCGGCGGCTGCAGCCAGGGCTGCGCTTCCATCTCGCCCAGTGGCTGCACCGCAAGTTCCGCATCGACAAGCCGCTGATGCACTGCATGGCCGAGCGCTTCGAGATGCTGCTGCTGGCGCATCTCGTCGCCCTCTCCATGCAGCGCTTCATGCGCCGCCGCATGGAGCCGGTGCTCGGCACCCGCGTCACGGAAGTGGTTTCCGACATCGTCGGGCGCCGCGAGGACCTGCTGTCGGACGCGATGGAGACATTGCGGCTGCAGTATCCCGGCTATGCCGAGGCACTGGAGACGCGGATGCTGCGCCAGATCGGCCTCCGGCTGGAGCTGGAGGAATATGCTCTGCTGAAGCAGGAGTCGCTGGTCGGCGAGGAACTCTACGAGGAGCTGATGCGCGGGCTGGAGGCGCTGCGCCGGCAGGTGGCGCGGCCGCTGCAGTTCAACATCCAGTCCGGGCTGGACAAGCGGATCGAGGAGTTCCCCATCTTCTCCGGGCTGCAGGACGCGCTGCTGCACGACCTGGCGATGAGCGTCACCATCCGCTTCGCCGTGCCGGGCGAGTGGATCTACCGCCGCCGCCAGCGCGCCCGCTCGGTGTTCTTCATCAGCCGCGGCGACGTCTCGCTGCAGGCCGCCACTGGCGAGGTGCTGCTGACGCATGGCGATTTCTTCGGCGAGGCGGAGCTGATGACCCCCTCCCGCCGCCTCAGCCGGGCACGGGCCACCAGCTTCTGCCACCTGCTGGAACTGGATGCGGCGGATTTCCGCCGCCTGCTGACCGAGGCGCCGGCGCTGGCGCGGCGGATGGAGCGCATCGCCGAGGAGCGCACGCCCCCGCCCGAGCAGAAGCCGATGCCCAAGCCCGAGCCGGTGACCCTCCTCCACGAGCTGGAGAAGGCCGGGACGCCCTCCTAGAGCAGATCCCGTTCCGATGGCATCATCGGGACGGGTGAAGATGCTCGTCAAAACAAGCGGCTAGAGCATTTTCCGTGAGCCAGAGCGAACGGAAAATGCTCTAGGGCGCCGGGGCGGCCACCGGCGGGGCGCCGTCTCGGCCCCGCCGGTGCAACGCTGGACGCGAGGGGGCATTCTTGCAGGGCCGCCGCCCTCTGCTGGAGAAGTCGCCATGCCCCACCCTGCCCTGATCCCTGGCTCCGTGGCCGTCGTTACTGGCGGCGCCGCCGGCATTGGCCTTGCCGCGGCGACGCGCTTCGCGCAGCGCGGCCTGCGGGTCTGCATCGCCGATATCGCGGAGGAAAGCCTTGCCCGGGCGGCGGAGACGCTCGCCGCGGCAGCGCGCGGCGGAGCCTCGGACGTCATGACGATGCGGGTCGATGTCAGCCGCGCCGGCGAGGTCGCGCAACTCGAGGCCGCAGTGCGCGAGCGCTTCGGCGGCACCGACGTGTTGATGAACAATGCCGGCGTGCAGCCGGGCAGCACCATCTTCGGCCCGCCTGGCCAATGGGAGCGCATCCTGGGCGTCAATCTCTGGGGCATCATCCATGGCGCCCAGGCCTTCGTGCCCGGCATGATCGCGCGCGGGCGACCGGGGCTGGTGATCAACACCGGCTCCAAGCAGGGCATCACCACCCCGCCCGGAGACCCCGCCTACAACCTCTCCAAGGCGGGGGTGAAGGCCTTCACCGAGGCACTGCAGCACGAGCTGCGCAACACGCCGGGCTGCCGGCTGAGCGCGCATCTGCTGATCCCCGGCTTCGTCTTCACCGGCCTCACCGCCAATGGCCGCACCGAGAAGCCGGCCGGTGCCTGGACGCCGGAGCAGACCGCCGACTTCATGCTGGAGCGGCTGGAGGCTGGCGACTTCTACATCCTCTGCCCCGACAACGATGTGCCGCGCGCGCTCGACGAGCGGCGCATCCTCTGGGCGGCGGGCGACATCGTCGAGAACCGCCCGCCCCTTTCGCGCTGGCATCCCGATTACGCCGACGCCTTCGCCGATTTCGTCAGGCGCGGCTGAGGGCGCCGGGCGGCGGGCTGCAACCCCGCGCGCCCTTCCGCCCTTTATCCGGGCGAGCGGAGGGCCCTGGCGCCTTCCTGACTTTTCCTGGAAAATATCATGCCCGACACGCCGAAGCTCCTGTTCCAGCCCTTCACGCTGGGCGCCCTCCCGCTGCGCAACCGCATCGTGATGGCGCCGCTCACCCGCAGCCGCTCCAGCGAGGACGGCGTCGTGCCCGACTACGCCGCCGACTACTACGCGCAGCGCGCGGGCGCCGGGCTCGTCATCTCCGAGGCCACCAACATCTCCGCCCAGGCGCGCGGCTACGCGATGACGCCGGGCATATGGACGCCGGCGCAGGTCGAGGCCTGGCAGCGCGTCACGCGCGCGGTGCACGCGCAGGGCGGCAGGATGGTGCTGCAGCTCTGGCACACCGGCCGCATCTCCCACCCCGACCTGCATGGCGGCGCCCTGCCGGTGGCGCCCTCGGCCATCAAGCCGGCCGGTCAGGCCTTCACCCAGGCGGGCCTGCAGGACCATGTCACCCCGCGCGCGCTGGAGACGGACGAGATCCCGGCCATCGTCGAGGACTACCGCCACGCCGCGCGCTGCGCGAAGGAGGCGGGCTTCGACGGTGTCGAGATCCACTCGGCCAACAACTACCTGCTGGAGCAGTTCATCCGCGACAGCACCAATCGGCGCACCGACCGCTATGGCGGCTCGCTGGAGAACCGGCTGCGCTTCCCGCTGGAGGTGGTGCGCGCGGTGACGGAGGTCTGGGGCGGCGGCGAACGCGTCGGCATCCGCATCTCGCCCGGCACGACGCAGCCCGGCGAAACGCCGCTCGACAGCGACCCGATGGCGACCTACGGCACCTATCTCGACGCCCTCTCCGGCTTCGGGCTGATGTACGTGCACGACATCGAGGGCGTCACGCAGATGAGCCGCGACGCCAACGGCATCGACTACCCGGCGCTGCGCCGGCGCTTCTCCGGCGCCTATATCGCCAACAACAACTACACGGCCGAACTGGCGGAGAAGACGCTGCAGGAGGGCAATGCCGACCTGATCAGCTTCGGCCGGCCCTTCATCGCCAATCCCGACCTCGTCGAGCGGCTGCGGACGGGCGCACCCCTGGCCGAGGCGCCTAAGCAGTACTGGTACGGCGGTGACAGCACCGGCTATTCCGACTGGCCGGGCATGCAGGGACCGATTCGGCTGGCGAGCTGAAGCGCTTCACCGGGGCGCAGGCGGGGCGGCCGCGAAAGCGCCGCCCGCTCACCCGGCCAGCAAAGCCTCGCTCGGCAGGAACCGCACCCCACGCTCAAGCAGGCGGCGCGTGCCGGCCTCCGTGGCCTCCGGCGTGATGCCGCGGCAGGCATCCTCGACCAGCACCACCTCGTAGCCCAGCTCGGCGGCGTCCTCGGCGGTGTAGTCGGTGCAGTAGCCGCGCGCGAGGCCGGCGATGAAGAGCCGCCGGAAACCGCGCGCGCGCAGGTAGCCATGCAGGCCGGTGGACGTCCGGCGGTCGTTCTCGCGGAAGGCGGAGTAGCTGTCGATGGCTGCCCGGAAACCCTTGCGCAGCACCAGTTCGAATTGCCGCGCGTCCAGGTCGGGGTGCAGCTCGGCACCCCGCGTGCCCTGGACACAGTGGTCCGGCCAAAGGATCTGCTCGCCATAGGCCAGGGTGACGCTCCCGAAGGGCTGCTGGCCGGGATGCTGGCTGGCGAAGGAGGCGTGGTCCGCCGGGTGCCAGTCCTGCGTCGCCACGGCATGGGCGAAGCGGCCGAGCAGGCGGTTGATCACCGGCACCACCGCATCCCCCTCCGGCACCGGCAGGGCGCCGCCGGGCATGAAGTCGGGCTGGACATCGACCGCCAGCAGCAGGTCGGTTTCGGGCCGGATCGGCATCGCCTCGGACATGGTGGGCTCCTGTCGCGGCGCCTCCCCGCCGGCCGGGCGAGAAAGGCAAAGGGCTGCGGGGGTCCCTCCCCCGCAGCCCTCCATACCGCGCGCGCGAGGCGCCGTGAACCGCCGCGCTGCGCTCAGCGGAAGGGCGGCGACCACATCAGGCCGCCATCGCGCACCAGCGCGTTGCGGCCGCGATCGACGCCGACCGGGATCATGTTGCGTTCCCACATTTCGCCGTAATTGCCGGCGGCGGTGATGGCGCGCAGCGCCCAGGCGTTGTCGAGCCCGAGGCGCTGGCCGAAGTCGCCCGTGGTGCCGAGCAGGCGCTGTACCTCGGGGTTGGCATCCTGCCGGCGGCTTTCCGCATTGGCGGCGGTGACGCCATACTCCTCCGCGGCAATCAGCGCGTTTCGCACCCATTTCACGATGTCCGCCCAGCGGGCGTCGTCCTTGCGGACGAAGGGGCCAAGCGGCTCGCTGCTGATCGTCTCGGGCAGGATGACGAACTGGTCGGCATTGCCCCCCTGCGTCGCGCGGATGGCGGCGAGGCCGGTGCGGTCGGTGGTGTAGACGTCGCAGCGGCCGGCGAGGAAGGCGCTGGTGGCCTCCTGGAAGCTCTCGATCAGCACGGGCTGGAAGCTCACCGCGTTGGTGCGCGCCCAGTCCGTGAGGTTCAGCTCGGTGGTGGTGCCTGGCTGAAGGCAGACGCTGGCCCCATCCAGTTCCTTGCCCGACTTCACCCCGAGATCGCGTTTTACCAGGAAGCCCTGGCCGTCATGCACCAGCACGTCGGTGAAGCTGAGGCCGATGCCGGTGTCGCGGGTGAAGCTGTAGGTGGTGCCGCGCGAGAGCAGGTCGATCTCGCCCGACTGCAGGGCGGTGAAGCGGTTCTGCGGCGTGGTGGGCACGAAGCGCAGCTTGCTGGCATCGCCGAACACGGCGGCGGCGACGGCGCGGCAGAAATCCGCATCGATGCCGCGCCACTCGCCACGCGAATCCGCCTGCGAAAGGCCGGCGACACCGGTGGAGACGCCGCAGGCCAGGGTGCCGCGGCCCTTCACGGCCGCCAGCGTATCCGCCGCCGGCTGCTGCGCCAGGGCGGGGGCGGCGAGCAGGCCGGCCAGGACCAGTCCGGCCAGGTTGAAGCTGAGGCGCATGCGGCGGAACTCCCAAGTCAGGTCATTGCGGGCGGAACCGGCGGCCTCGCCCCGGGTTGCCCCGCCGGGAAGAAGATCGGGGGAATGAATTCCTCCGAACCCCCTTCTTTCTTCTGTCAGTTGGCGTGGCGCTTCCGTCCGCGCAGGAAACTCGAAGAAAGAAGATGGGGGTCTGGGGGAATTCCTTCCCCCAGACCTTTTCCTTACTCCGCTGCCGTCTTCACCAGCACCGCGGCATCGGCATTAAGCGGCAGGGCGCCGCTGCCCTCATCCGCGGGCCAGTACGGTGAAGTCCTCACCACCTGCCCGCAGGAAGCGCCGGGTGCCCCAGGCGGGGGTGGCGCCGGGGCGGTCCGGGTGGATGCAGATCTGGAACAGCGCCGTGGTGGCGGGCTCCAGATTGGCCTCGGCAGGGGTGATGCCGGTGCCTGCCGACATCACCTGCACGTCGCCCGCCTCGGTGCGGCCCTCGTTGCCCAGATCATCCCGATGCGTGATGGCGTCCTGCCGTACGAAGGCGATGATCTCCATCTCCCGGCGCGGGTTCGGGCCGAAGCCGGTGCCGGGGGCGATCTCGTCGTCGTTCCAGACGCGCAGGCGGCCCCAGCCTCTCCAGGCCGGTCGCGGTAATGGCCGAAAGCGAAGTGATGCCTGGCCTTCAGCCAGCCGAACGCGGCACCGCCGAGACTCTCGAAAGGGCGGATCTCGGTCATGGCAAAGCCCTCCTGCTGCTTGCCCGGCCTCCCAGGCGGGGCACCGGACGGGCCGGCGCGATGCGGCCAGGAGCATCGCCGTTATTGGCAGCGGTGATGAAGAACGGCCGGCGCGAGCGCTGCAAATTCTGCAAAACCCCTGTTGACGGGGCTTTGCGGACCCCATAAAAGCCGCCCACGCCGTTCGGCGGTTCGCCCCCTTGCCCAGGTGGTGGAATTGGTAGACGCGCTGGCTTCAGGTGCCAGTGACCGCAAGGTCGTGAAGGTTCGAGTCCTTTCCTGGGCATTTCCCCTCTCCCTCGCCGGTGACACCGGCCAGCGGAAGCGGTGACGAGAAGGCAGGGGTTGGCGAAGATGGGAAGCACCCTGTTCGCGCCGAACGTGATGATCAAGCTCCACAAGCATGACTTGCCCGCAGGGCTGGACCTCGGCCCGGTTGTCGCCATCGATACCGAGACCATGGGCCTCGACCCGCGGCGCGACCGGCTTTGCCTGGTGCAGCTCTCCGCCGGCGACGGCAATGCCCATTGCGTGCAGATCATCCCGCCCCATCTCGGCGGGCGTGGCGCCGACTGCCCCAACCTCAAAGCCCTGCTGACCGACCCCGACGTGGTCAAGCTGTTCCACTTCGCGCGCTTCGATGTCGCCATCCTGCGCGCGGCGCTGGGTGTGGAATGCGCTCCCGTGCGCTGCACCAAGGTGGCCTCCAAGCTGGTCCGCACCTTCACCGACCGGCATGGGCTGAAGGAGCTCTGCCGCGAGGTGCTCGGGGTGGACATCTCCAAGCAGCAGCAGTCCTCCGACTGGGGCGCGGCCGAGCTGACGCCGGAGCAACTCGCCTATGCCGCGTCCGACGTGCTGCACCTGCACGCCCTCTGGGCCAGGCTGGAAGCCATGCTGCGGCGCGAAGGGCGGCTTGAGCTGGCCGAGGCCTGCTTCCGCTTTCTTCCCACCCGTGGCGCGCTCGACCTGCTGGGCTATGACGATCCCGATATTTTCGCGCATTGACGTCCCGCGCAGAGAGAATTCGGCAAAACTTTGGCACGATTTTTGGTAGGCAAGCGCGCGCTCCCGCGTTGACCCCGCCGGGCGCCAGCCCCATACAAGCCGGGTGAGGCCATTCCTGTTCCAGCCCTGCTCCGCTTCCTCTCCGCCGCTTCCGCCCCTGCCTGGGGGAGGCCGCGGGGGAATGGCGCGGGCCAACAAAGCCACCGCATGACCTTGCCCCTGCCGCCGCGCGACATCCCGGCCGCCCCGCGTGCCGACCGTTCCTCCGCCCCTGGCCGCAGCCGCGTTCTGCTGCCCTCGCGTGCGCGGATGACGGTCAGCGCCGGCGCGCTGGCCCGGCGGCGCCTGCTGGTGCAAGTGGCCAAGTGGCTGCTGCCGGTGGGAGCGCTCGCCCTGCTGGCTTTGATCGCGCTCTGGCCGGAATTCGACCGCGCCGAGGACCGTGGCCGCCTTGCCTTCCGCCGCATCACCCAGGCCAGCACCGAGGCGATGCGGATCTCCAGCGCCCGCTACCAGGGCGTGGACGAGCAGAACCGTCCCTTCACCATCACCGCCAACTCAGCCGTGCAGCAGGAGCAGCGCAACCTCGTGGACCTCGACCATCCGCGCGCCGACATGGTGATGAGCAACGGCGCCTGGGTGCTGCTGGAGGCCGACCAGGGACAGTATGCGCGCGACCAGAGCATGCTCGACCTCAGCGGCGACGTGACCCTCTGGCACGACAACGGCAGCACGCTGCGCACCGAGGCGGCGAAGATCGACCTTGTCGCCGGCGGCGCCACGGGTGACCGGCCGGTGGCGGCGCAGGGTCCTTTCGGCACCATCGTCAGCGAGGGTTTCAAGCTGGAGAATCGCGGCCAGGTGGTGGTGTTCACCGGCCATGCCAAGGCCGTGCTGGAGGGCGGCCGGTGAGCGCCCGCCACGCCACCCTGGTGCTGCTGGCCGTGCTCGCCCTGCCGGCCACAGCCGCCGCCCAGGCCCTGGACCTGACCGAGGGCGGCCCGATCGAGGTGACCGCCAGCAACGGCATCGAGTGGCGCCAGCAGGAGCAGGTGGTGATCGCCCGCGGCAATGCCCGCGCCGTGCGCGAGGGCGTGACCCTGACCGCCGACCGGCTGATCGCCCGCTACCGTCCGCGCGCCGGCCAGCCCGCCGCCACCCCCGCCCCCGCCGAGGCGCCCATGTCCGGCGGCGAGATCTGGCGGCTGGAGGCCGAGGGCAACGTGAAGATCGACAGCGCCACCGAGCATGCCGAGGGCGACCGCGCCATCTATGACATGGACCAGGCGGTGCTGGTGATGACCGGCCGGGCGCTGAAGCTGACCACGCCGCAGGATGTGCTGACGGCACGCGACAGCCTGGAATACTGGCCGCAGAAGCACATGGCCGTGGCGCGCGGCGCCGCCCATGTGGTGACCGAGGACCAGCGCCAGATCTTCGCCGACACGCTGGTCGGCTACTTCCAGGACCGCGACGCGGCACCGCAGGCCGCCCGCGCCGACAGCAAGGAGGGCAGCCAGCTCGAGCGGGTGGAAGCTTTCGGCAATGTCGAGATCCGCACGCCCACCGAAGTGGTCCGCGGCGACCGTGGCGTCTATTCGGAACTGACCGGCATGGCCCGGCTGCTCGGTGGCGTCCGCATCACCCGGGGCGACAACCAGTTGAACGGCCAGGAGGCCATCGTGAACATGCGCAGCGGCGTGGCCCGGCTGGTCTCGACGCCGGGCCAGCGGGTGCAGGGCCTGATCATCCCGCAGCAGGGGCAGCAGGCGCTGCAGCCCCAGTCCGAACAGAAGCCCGAACAGAAGTCCGGGCAGGGTCGCCCGCGGTGAGTGCGCCGCTGAAGGTTATCGCCGGCGAGGGCGGGCTGATCGCGCAGGGGCTCGGCAAGCGCTACAAGAAGCGCCCCGTGGTGCGCAACGTCTCGCTCCGGGTGCAGCGCGGCGAGGCGGTCGGGCTGTTCGGGCCGAACGGTGCCGGCAAGACCACCACCTTCTACATGATGACCGGCCTGGTCCGCCCGGACCAGGGGCGGGTCTTCATGGACGGGCAGGATGTCACCACCCTGCCGATGTACCGCCGCGCCCGCATGGGCCTGGGCTACCTGCCACAGGAGGCTTCGATCTTCCGTGGCCTCAGCCTGGAGGACAACATCCGCGCCGCGCTGGAGGTGGTCGAGCCGGACCGCAGCCGGCGGGAGCAGATGCTGGACGGGCTGCTGGCCGAGTTCGGCCTGACGCATCTGCGCCGCTCCCCCTCCCTCGCGCTCTCCGGCGGCGAGCGGCGACGCTGCGAGATCGCCCGGGCGCTCGCCACCCACCCCGCCTATATCCTGCTCGACGAGCCGCTGGCCGGCATCGACCCCATTGCGGTGGGCGAGATCCGCGAGCTGGTGCGGCACCTGAAGAACCGCGGCATCGGCGTGCTGATCACCGACCACAATGTCCGCGAGACGCTGGAGATCATCGACCGCGCCTATATCCTGCATGACGGCCAGGTCCTGATGGAGGGCACGCCGGCCGACATCGTGGCGCATGAGGGCGTGCGGCGGGTCTATCTCGGTGAGAGCTTCAGCCTGTAGCATGCGCGCGCCAGGGCGGCAGCAGTTGGCGGGAGCAGGCTAGCCATGGCCATCGGCCCCCGGCTCGACCTGCGTTTCACCCAGTCCCTGGTGATGACGCCGCAGCTGCGACAGGCCATCAAGCTCCTGCAGTCCTCCAACCTGGAGGTCAGCGCCTTCGTCGAGGAGGAGCTGGAGCGCAATCCGCTGCTGGAACGCGACGAGCGGCCGGAGGGGATGGAGGCCGAGCCGCAGGCCACCAGCGAGCCGCCGCCCGCCGCCATGCCCGACAGCTTCGAGGGCGCCAATGCCGCCAGCCTGCCGGCCGAGGCCGATGCGCCGCTCGACATCGGCGACTGGTCGAACGTCTATGACGGCGACACCGCCGGACGCGGCGGCCGGGCCGATTTCGACGAGCTGCGCGGCATCGAGGAGACGGTGGCCGGGCGGCCGCGCAGCCTGCGCGAGGAGCTGGCCGAGCAGGTCCGCCTCACCTTTCCCGACCCTTCCGACCGGCTGATCGCGGCGCAGCTCATCGCCTTGCTCGATCCTTCCGGGCGGCTGCTGGTGGAGGATGCGGCGATCGCTGCCGCGCTGGGCTGCGCCGAGGCCCGGGTCCTGGCCATTCGCCTCCGCATGCAGCGCTTCGAACCGGCCGGCATGTTCTGCCGCTCGCTGCGCGAATGCCTGGCCGTGCAGCTTGCCGAGCGCAACCGGCTGGACCCGGCCATGGCGGCGCTGCTGGACCATCTCGATCTGCTGGCGCGGCGCGACCTGCGCGGGCTGATGCGGATCTGCGGGGTGGATGCGGAGGATCTCGCGGACATGGCCGCCGAGCTGCGGCGGCTCGACCCCAAGCCGGGCGCCGGCCAGGACAGCGGCCCCGCCCCCTGGCTGGTGCCGGACGTGCTGATGCGCCGCGCCCCCGCCGGGGCGCCGGAGGGCGAGTGGCTCCTGGAGCTGAACCCGGACACCCTGCCGCGCGTGCTGGTGAACCGCGGCTTCCATGCCCGTGTCCAGCGCCGCGCCACGCGGGAGGAGCGCGCCTTCCTTTCCGAGAAGTACCAGGCGGCCAACTGGCTGGTGAAGAGCCTGGAGCAGCGGGCCAACACCATCCTGCGGGTGGCCGGGGAGATCGTGCGGCGGCAGGAAGGCTTCTTCCGCCACGGCGTCACCCATCTGCGACCGCTGATTCTGCGCGACGTGGCCGAGGCGGTGGAGATGCACGAATCGACGGTCAGCCGCGTCACCGCCAACAAGTCGATCGCCACGCCCCGCGGTAACTTCGAATTGAAGTACTTCTTCACCACCGCCATTGGGGGTACCTCCGGCGAGACGTTCAGCGCCGAGGCCATCCGCCACCGGATCCGCAGCATGGTGGCCGCCGAGACCCCCGAGAACATCCTGAGCGACGACGCGATTGTTGCAGCCTTGAGGCACGAAGGGGTGGACATCGCCCGGCGGACGGTGGCCAAATACAGGGAAGCGCTGCGCATTCCATCATCCGTGCAGCGCAAACGGGAGAAGGCCGTCCCGGCCTGACCCGGAGCGGGCACGACCCGCCCGCCCCGCCGTCCCCCCGGGACGGCCCCTCCCAGCACAAAGGAGGGGTTAGCCCGCCATGCACATCGTCGTCTCAGGGAAGCAGGTCGAAACCGGCGAGGCCCTCAAGGTCCATGTGGCCGAGGGGCTGAACGCCGTCACCAAGAAGTACTTCGACCACGCCCTGGAAGCGTATGTCACGTTCTTCCGGAACCGCGCTTTCTTTGCCTGCACGATCGACATTCATGCGGGGCGCGGACTCAGCCTGCGGGGCGAGGGTGAAGGCCCGGAGGCGCAGCGCGCCTTCGACGAGGCCGCCTCCCACATCGCCAAGCGGCTGCGCCGCTACCGCCGGCGGATGAACGAGCATTCCCGCAACCAGGCCGAGACGCGGCTGCCGAGCACCGCCGAGACGGCGCGCGAGGTGGTGCTGGCGCGGCCGGTCGAGGAGCCGGACGAGCCGATCGACCGCGAGATCCTGCTGGACGGGCTGACCGACGAGGCCCTGGGGGCGGAGGAGGTCATGCCCGACGGGCATGACGGGGAGCATCACGGCGCCATCGTCGCCGAGACGCCGACCGAGATCGCCCGGCTGACGGTGAGCGAGGCGGTGATGCGGCTGGATCTCAGCCAGGCGCCGGTGATGATGTTCCGCAACCAGGCGAGCGGCCAGCTCAACGTCGTCTATCGCCGCCCGGACGGGCATGTCGGCTGGATCGACCCGACCGCCTGAGACCTCGCGGGCGGGATGCCCGGTTCCGCCCTGAGTCGCCGGGGGGCTGGCCCAGGCTGGCGCCCCGGATTTTTATCCGCGGCAGCCCCGCGCCTCGTTGCACGCAAGGGAAGCCCAGAACCTCGGCTCCCTGGCGGGGACCCTGGAGGCAGCGCCTCGCGGAAGCCCGGCACGTCAGGCGCGGAACAGCCCCGCCTCGGGCGCGACTGCGCCGCTGCCCGGGAAGGCGGCCGCGACGGCGCCGGCAGGCAGCCGCAGATGGTCGCGCAGCAATGCCTTGGCGACGGCGCGCAGGTCGCGCGTTGGCTGCAGGTCGCGCTTCTCGAAGAGCTGACCCTCGGCCAGGCCGGGCCAGTCGGCCAGCACCCGCCCCCCCGCGACGGCACCCCCGAGCAGGAAGGCAACCCCACCGGTACCGTGATCCGTCCCGCCCGCGCCATTCACCCGCACGGTGCGGCCGAACTCGGTCATCACCAGCACGGCGGTCTTGCTCCAGGCACCGCGGAGCTGGGCCTGCAGGGCACTCATGCCGGCATCGAGCTGCCCGAGCACCGGACCAAGGCGGCGGGACTGGTCGGCATGGGTGTCCCAGCCGCCGAGTTCCATTGCCGCCACGCGGGGGCCCTCAGGCGTTGCGAGCAGCTTGCCGGCTATCCCTGCCAGCGCCACGAAGCCGCCGCGCAGATCACGCTTCTGGCCCAGTACCGCAGTGGCGTAGCCGCGCGCCCGCATGCCGTCGGCCACGGCGGGGCCCAGCGCCGGGTCGGCGTGCAGCAGCTCGGCCATCCGGGCGTAGAGATCGGGCGGGGGACGAACCGGGCGTGGCGGCGCCCACATGCCCACACGCTGCGGGCCACGCATCAGCAGCGGCAGGTCGAGCCCCAGCGCGAGGCCGGTCTCCGGCTTGCCGGGCGGCGCCTCCGGCAGGCCGACGAGCGCCCGATTCAGCCAGCCGGAGCTGAGGCGCTCCGAAGCACCGCTCTCCAGCAGGTCCTGCGCCTCGAAATGGCTGCGGTTCCGGTAGGGGCCGGCGACGGCATGCACCGGCAGCAGCGTTCCCTCGCGGAAGAAGCGGTGCAGGGTGGCCAGCTGCGGGTTCAGCCCGAAGAAGCCGCCACAGTCCAGCAATCCCTGCTCCTGCCCCGGCTCGGGCAGGGCGATGCCTCCCCGCAGCTCGCGGTAGGCAGGATCGCCATAGGGAGCCAGAGCGGCCATCCCGTCCATGGCACCGCGCAGGATGATCACGACCAGCCGGCTTTCCCCGGCGGTGGCGGTGGCGGGGGTCGTCTCGGCGAAGGCGAGCCGCGCCCGCGCGGTGGCGGCCATCGCGGTAAGGCCGAGCAGCAGGCCGCGCCGGCCGATCTTTGGGAGATGGCTCATCGGCGCTGGAACTCCGGGCTGGCGAAAAGCAGGGCGAGCGCCTCGCGCGTGGAGCCCGCGCCGCGCACGGCCTGCAAGGTGTCGCGCGGCGCCAGCGGCCCCAGGCTGGTTTCCAGCACCTGCATGGGGTCCAGCCGGCCGAAGCGGCCGGCCGCGTCATAGAGCCAGTCGAGCCGCTGCATCGCGGCCTCCGGGCCGAGCCAGTCGGCGGCCTGGTCGGGCCAGCCGTTCGGCTGCGGCGCGGACCAGAAGGGCTGGTTCAGCAAGGCGCAGGCACTGAGGGCGGCCTGCCCGGTGCTGGCACCCGCGGCACCGCCGGCACGGAACACGGCGGTGATCAGGTCGGCCGGGCTGCGCAGCTTGCTGAAGGGCGGGTCCCAGGCGGCCGGGAGGCGCGGCAATGCCGCCGCCACCGCGCGCAGGTCGCCCCCAGTATCGCGCAGCAGGCCGGCGATGCGGGACACTGCCTGAGGTGGCGGATCATCGGCCACGAAGTGACGCACCAGCTTGGCCGCCAGGTGCCGCTGAGTGGCCGGGTGATCGGCCAGGAAGCGGAGCAGGGCCTCGGTGGCCTCGGGCCCTTCCTCGAAGCGCCGGCCCAGTACGGTCTTCGGGCCGGGCTCATGGCTGGAGGCGCGGAAGACAGTGCCGACCGGCTCATTGCGGAGCTCTGTGCCCCAGCCGGTCAGCAGTCGCGCACATTGCACCACATCTTCCTGGGTGTAGCCGGCGGCCGGGGAAAGCGTGTGCAGCTCCAACAGCTCGCGCGCCAGGTTCTCGTTCAGGCCACGACCGCGCTTGCGGCCATAGGGGCTGCCAGGCCCGACCGAGCTGGCCTGATCGAGATAACCCAGCATCGCCGGATGCTTGATCACCGCCACCAGCATGTCGGCGAAGCGGCCGGTCACATGCGGGCGGATGGCCTCGCGGATATAGGCGCCCAGGACGCAGGACACCGCGTCGCCTCCGCGGCGGCTGACCGTGAAGTGGTTGGTCCAGAAGTCCACGAGGCGCTCCCGGTAGGGCGCCGGCGTGTCGATGCACCAGCCGAACATGGCAGCGGCCTCGTCGCGGACCAGAAACCAGACCGTATCGCGCGTGTCCCTCATGGCGCGCTGGGCGTCGATCTTCTCGCGCCAGATGCGATAGCCCTCGACGGTGCCGGGGGGAATCTCGAAGTCTTGGGGCGGCGGCGGCGGCGTGTCCTCCGCCTCGATCTGCGCGTCGAGCCAGGCCAGAGGGTCGGCGGGAAGCGGCTGATCCGGCCGCGGCCCCAGTCCGAAGCGAATGGCTGCCTGCAGGGGGCGTGTGTCCATGGCCGATGGGATAGCCTCTTGTTCAGAGCATGCCCGGCAGGCCGCCAGCTCCGGCCATGGGGCGTGCCCGGCGAATGCGAGACAGCCCCCTTCCCGCCGTCCGCGAGGCAGGAAGCCGCCGGCGCAGTCCCGGCCGGGCGCAAGGCCCGGCCCGGCATTCCGCCCCGCAGGGGGCGCGGGGGGCGAGCGTCAGTCCACCGCCGGCACAGCCGCCTGGGGCACCCCTTTGAGGGCCTCCGCAAAGCTGAGCTCGGTGTCATGCCAGCCGGTCTGAAGGTCGTCCGCCGCCAGGGTCAGGGCCTCCGACGAGAAGGCATGGCGCAGATGGCCGTCATTCCATTCGCGCGGACGGCCGCGCTTGGAGAGGGAATGGGTCAGCGCGCGGGCCACGCGGCTGACCATCGCCCGCTCGGCGGTGAGCTGGGCCGCCGCCTGCACCCCCTCGATGTCCAACTCCGGCGGTGCCGTGGCCGCCAGGGTCTGCGCGACCTCGGGAACTGCCGCGTATTGCAGGTTCACATGGAGCTGGTGCGTCTCGGGGTAGTAGGCCGCGGCCCGGTGCGTCAGGCCACGATCGGCGATGTCCAGCGGGTCACGCAGCAGGATGATGGCCGGCGGCTTCTCGGCATGGAAGGGCGGCGGCTCGCCGGGCTGCTTCTCGCCGGGAGGCACCGGCGCATTGCGGGCCAGCGCCTTCGGCCGGAAGTTCGGCGCCTGGTTGGGGCGGCGCAGCGCGACGCCGAGCCTCTCCAGCATCTCCCGCATCTCGGCGAGGATGTCGTCGACATAGTCGGCGCGCGGCACCGCCTCGGCCAGCAGGCGCGTCAGCCAGAGCGGCTGGTGGCGCACCGCGAGGGCGGCGTAGTCGTGCACCCGCACCTGCTCCTGCCGCTCGCTGCGGTAGCGGAGGAACTCGCGGTAGGCCTCCGGCAGCACGGGATAGTCGCCCGGCAGCTCCACCAGCACGGTGATGGCCCGCGCCAGGAAGGGAATGCCGAAGCTCGGCGCCTCCTTCAGCCAGGCCGGGCCGCGCAGGATGCTGTAGATCTCGTCCTGGTAGATCAGCGCACCCATGCTCTCGCCGGTGTCCCAGGCGTCGGCGCCCCCCGCGCCCGGCTGCAGCAGGGCCGGGTTGTAGGCATAGTGGATGGTGATGCCTTCCGGCGTGCGCACCGCCTCGTGCTGCGGCAGGGCCTCCAGCCGGCTGGCGAGGCTGACCAGCGCCCGGTCCTCCTTCAGGTTCGCGACACCCTTGCGGAAGACAATCTCGACATCCTCAGGGAAGCGGAAGAAACGGCTGCGCACCGCATCCACCAGCCAGTGCCGGGGGCTGCGCGGGTTGCCGCCATACGGATCGGCGACGGTGTTCTGCTCCGGCTGGTTGCCGAACAGCACCAGTTCGGTCCAGTCGGAGGCCGGATCGCGGCCTTCCGCCCTCGCGGCCTCCGTCACCTCGACGACCTCGGTGGGGATCCCGCCCGGGCCAGGGCGCAGCAGTCGGCCATAGACGCCGCCGGACTTGCCGATCACCACCTCCTGCACCACGCCCTCATGCGCCGAGCGGTAGCGCATGCCATTCTGGTTGGAGGGCAGCGAGGCCACCTTGGCGCCCATGCCGAAATTGCGGTCGAGCGCGTTCTCCTTGCGGATGGAGGCGGCGATGTCGCACATCCGGTAGAGTTCCGGGCCGGTCAGCCCCTGGCCGGAGTTCCAGAGCGCCAGCTTCGGCACCCCATCCACCGGCAGGGCGGAGAACTCGACCCGCCGCTGCCCCGCAGGGGCCGTCGACGCCGCTTCCAGCGCGTTCTTGAACAATTCCCGGATCATCATCGTCTTCGGGCAGCGTTCGATCATCGCTGTGACGAGAAAATCCTCGTCCTGGACGCGCAGGCGGGTGACGGTGGAGCTCAAGCTGTAGATCTCCCAGGCATTGCGGCGCAGCAGAGCATAGCGGCGCATCCGTCGAAAAACACCTGAAAGTTGTGCGCGAGACCGGGTTGGCGCCTCCTCAGCGAGGGGTTTCGAGCGCGGATCTCGCAAGGCGTCCGTGCCGCCTCGGCTCCGCGACAAGCCTTTCCCGCGAAGCTCCCGCTCGCGGCGCGGGCAGGCCGGCGGGCAGGCCGGCGGGATCTCCCGCGCTCCACCCGGGACGCCGGAAAGGCAGCCATTCCCGACCTTCGCCTCAAAAGCTACGAAGCGAAGTGGGGTGCAACTCTGCATTTACTGGCCCATGCCCTGCTTGGTACATTGCTTCCGGCAAGCCTCCCGGCAGGTGTCCTCGCGAGGAAAGCTTCCATCGGCACAATCGGCCTATTTTCTACCCTCGGATTTTTTCGGTAGGAGAGTTACTCCATGGATGTTTTGGTCCTCGGGACATCGAACTGCATCATTTCAGACTCGTTCATTAAATACTTTGAAAAATTCGCCGGTTACAGGATCGAGAATCGCTCGATCGGAGCCTCGTCCAACTCTGTTGGACTCTATATCCTGGAAACCCTGAAGGACCGGAAGTTCGACTTCGCGATCCTGGACTACGAGATCAACGACACTGGCGTCCTTGGGCGCGGCCTGAAGACCGCTGACGACATCCGCGAGAACATCCGCTCCATCGTCGCGATCACGCGCTCCATGGGCTGCACGCCCATCCTGACCATCATCCCGAGCTACGGGACGCTGCAGAACGTCTCCGAGGTGGAGCGTGCCCATCTCGATGTCTGCCGCCAGGAGGGCGTCCATTTCCTCAATGTCGCGGATCTCTTCCGCGAGGCGCTGAAGCAAGGCCTCACCACGCGCGACGCGCTGATGCGCGACTCTGCGCATATGTCCGCACGTGTCACCCCTCTGATTGGCGAAGTCTTGGCAAAAGGCCTGCAGAACATCCTGGCCACCGCAGCGGAGCCGAAGAACCACCGCACCGCCGTGCGAAAGATGCGCAGCATTCCTGCGGCGGCCGTCTTCGCCCCCCAGGCCCTCATCGAACGCCGCTCCTCGATCTACAGTTCGCATTACGGCCGCCTCCGCCAGGGCGAGACGATTCGCCTGCCGGTCCGCGAGGACGAATGCCTGCTCGCCCTCGTCATGAACACCGGCGCGCTCGGCGCCAATGTGGCGTTCCGGAACGGGCGGGAGGAGGTCGTCAAGCCACTCATCGTCTACTGGGACGAGAACAAGCCCGATTGGTTCACGGCCATCTGCGTGGACTTCAAGCGGCAGCTGCCGGGCGGCCACAACGGCATCGAGATCACCGCGCTCGGACCGGATGCGCAGCCGACGGAAGCCACCCTGCACCAGAAGCCTTTCCTGCCTGGCCGCTATGGCGAGGTGGAGATCGAGGGCTTCCTGATCGGCACACAGGCCAAGCTCGAAGTGACGAGCGAAGTCCAGAGCCGCCCCGGCCTGCCCTTGAGCCTCCTGGAAATGACCGGGCAACAGAGGACCCTGGAACGCCTGTCCGCCCTGACGCCCCTGCCGAGCTGAGCGGGAGGGGCGCGTGCCGGTGCTCCTGCCCTGCCCGACGCGTTTCGCGGTCCGGGGAAGCCGCTTGCGGCCGCCCGTGGCGCCTGGAGAGCGGTGGGCTGCCCGTGGGGCAGAGGCGGACCTTCACCCCGCAGGCTTCTTTTTCTCACACACTCTTGAGTGATGGGCCTCGCGGCGCCTACCTTGCAGCGCAGCAAGGCCCGACCGCTCCGGCCTGTCCATCGGTCGTCCTGCCCGCCGCGTTGGCATCTGGTTTGCGCCGGCCCCCCTCCGGCCGCGATGCGAGGTCCGGGGCGTGGAGTGTCTGAAGATGGATAATGCAGTGGAAGCAGGATGTTAGAATGGCGAACCTGATCAATCTGTCCTACAGCGACATCCTGAAGGGTGTCCAGGAAGAGCTGGCGCACAAGCCCGAAGAAGAAGCCCGCGGCAAGCTCTGCGAGCAGATCGCCATGCTCAACTTCGAACTGGCCAAGCTGAAGCAGAAGCAGAAGGTCTATGCCGCCGCGCTGCGTCGCCAGGGTTCGGTGACACGTGGTGGTGCCTCCCCCGCGGCCAGCGACCTGCCCCAGTTCGCCGAAGTTGACATGCGCGACGCCCTGGATGCGCTGGATGGCTTCTATGCCCTGGAATACGGCAATGACGGTCCCTACCGCTGGACCGGCCCCGGCTCCACCGTCCGCTTCCGCGTCTGGGTGGATCGCTCCGTGCCGATGCAACTGGACGCCGTGATGTACTCCTTCGGCGATGAGCGGAACCGCTCCGATATCACTCTCAAGGTCGATGGCGTCGAGGTGCCCGTCCGCTTCGGCGACAAGGTGATCCGCTCCGAGGCCTTTCCGGTGAATGATGAGACGGGCGCGACCGAGATCATGTTCAACATCCCGCACATCTTCCGGCCTGCGGATCGGGGACAGGAGGATCAGCGCCTCCTGGGTGTGGCCTTCGCCGGATTGAAGATTTCGCCTGCGGGCAAGTGATCCAGGTCCAGGTGATTTCGGAAAGGGCGGCCAGATGAAGCTGACTGTTGCATTATGCACCTATAAGCGGTACGACCTGCTTCGACTCGCGATCGAATCCCTCACGCGGCAGACCCTTCCCCAGGATCAGTTCGAGGTTCTGGTGGTTGACAATTCGCCGGACCGTGACGCTTCGTGGCGGGAACAGCAGCCGTATGAGCACATCGGCAATCTGCGATGGGTGCATGAGGCCATTCCGGGCCTTTCGAATGCCCGCAATGTGGCCATGCGCCTCGCCAACGCTCCCCTGGTCGCCTATCTCGACGACGACGCCATTGCGGACCCGGTCTGGGCAGAGAGCCTCTGCCGCACCTTCGACGAGTTCGGCGAGACCTGCCATGTCGTCGGCGGTAGGGTGCGCCCCATCTGGAGCGAACCGCGCCCCGCCTGGCTCGCGGACGAGATGCTCGGCTATGTCTCGGTGGTGGACCACGGGGACGAGGCGCGCTTCCTGACGGACCAGGAATGGGTGGCAGGCGCCAACATCACCTACCGAACCGAGGTGCTCCGCCGCTTCGGCGGGTTCGACGTCTCGCTTGGCCGCGTCGGCTCCGGCAGCAGCCTGATGTCCAACGAGGAAGTCGCGCTCACCGACCAGATCAAGGCGCATGGCGGGCGGGTGGTCTACGACCCGGTCGCCGCGGTGGATCACCTGGTGGAGGCCGGCCGCCTGCGGCAGTCCTGGTTCCGGCGGCGTGTCGCCTGGCAGGCGGTCTCCGACCGGGTCCGCGGGGCGGTCTCCAGCGAGGCGGTCGATGTCGAGCGGGCGTGGAACGACATCAAGGACTTCTTCCTGCACTGCCCGCCTTCGGAGCGCACCGTCCGCGCCCTGGCCCTGCAGCAGAACGACCCCGGCAAGTTCCGCTGGCAGCTCGCCACCATCTACAACTTCACCTCCGTGATGCTGAGCGGCATGCACGAGGTGGACGATGAGTAAGCTCAGCCTGGCAGCCAAGAGCACATGGGCGGGGAAAAGCGTTCTGGTGGTGGCGCCGACGCCCACCTATCCGATCGATTTCGGCAACCGCCGGCGCATCTTCCAGGTCTGCCAGCGCCTGAAGAATCTCGGCGCCTCAATTACCTACCTGCACTATCCCGGCGAATCGGACTGGCGTGAGAGCGTCTCCCTCGAGGCACAGCGCGCCATGATGGCGCAGTGGGACAACTACTACATCGCGCCGGTGACGCAGCCGCTGCATATGCCGCCGCAGCAGGGCGACTACCACACCATCGACGAGTGGTGGGACCCCGGCATCGGCGACATGCTGCGATGGATCTTCAGCACGCACAGCTTCGACGTCGTCATCGTCAACTACACCTGGCTTTCCAAGGCGCTCGACTTCGTGCCGGAAGGGCCGGTGAAGATCCTCGATACGCATGACCGCTTCTCCGGCCGGAGGGAAGTGCTGGAGAGCAACGGCATCGCGCCGGAGTTCTTCTACACCACGCCCGAGCAGGAGAAGATCGCGCTCGACCGCGCCGACGTGGTCTGGGCGATCAAGAAGGAAGAAGAGGACTTCTTCAAGACCATCACCAGCCGGAAGGTCCTGACCCTTCTGCATGCCGAGCCGGTCGTGCCGCGCCACACGCGCAAGCCCGGCCAGGTCATTGCCTTCGGCATGGTGGGCGCGCGCAACAACATCAACGTGCGGAACTTCACCGCCTTCCTCGAGGAAGCGCACAAGTTCCTGCGCAAGACACTCCTGCCCTGCGAGATCGTCATCGCGGGGACCTGCTGCGACCTCCTCCAGATCGACCACCTGCCCTTCGTGCGCCTGCTCGGCCGGGTGGAGACGATGGACGAGTTCTATGACTCGGTGGACGTCATCCTCGGGCCGATGTCCTTCTCGACAGGGCTGAAGATCAAGATCGGCGAGGCACTGAGCTACGGCAAGGGCGTCATCGCACACGCCCATTGCTTCGAGGGCTATGTCCCGACCCACCCGTTCCAGACGCTGCCCTCCTTCTGGGACATGATGCGGGCCTGCGCCGCGGTGGTGCGCGACCCGTCGCTGATCCAGGTGCTGGAGGAGGCCTCGCGGCAATCCATGCACCGGGCTGGCCAGCAGGTCTCCGAGACGCTGGAGGAAAGCCTCGGGCAGAAGGTGCAGGTGGACCCGGCGATGATCGTCGCCATCCATGCGCGGGACGTGAACCTGCGCTCGCCACTCCTCTACCACGCGCTGGAAGCCGCCGAGTACATCGCCCACCAGTCAAAGGTCGCCTTCTACATCGAGGGCCAGCCCGAGAAGATGGACGCCAAGGCGGTCCGGCTGCTGCGGCGATGGGGCCCGGCCATCTGCTCGCCAGCCACCGCGCAGGGGCTGGGCGCCAGGCTCGGCGCCACGATGGGCTCGCAGGGCGTGCCCGTCATGAGCTTCCGCAAGCTTCTGGATGCGGGACACTACGGCGTCTGGTTCGCCTGCATCCCCGAGGGGCTTCCCACACGCCGCAAGCGCCTTCCGATGCACGCCATCGCGCCGCTTGGCGTCCTGGCGCAGCGCGCCTCGGAAGCCGAGGTCGTCCAGTTCGCGAAGCGTCTGAGCGAGACCTTCGACCAGGTCGCGGTGTCGGACACCGAGGCGTCCGCCCTGCTCGCCGCGACGGGGAACCTGCCGCTGGCCCGCTACGTCATTCCCTTCCTCTGGCGCGGCCATACCAGCGAGGCGATGCGCATCGTCTCGGGGCAGGACCGGCGCATGGTCACGCTGCTTTCTCCCACGCCCGGAAGCGATGCGCTGGAACTCGTTCTGGAGATCTGCGGCCTGACGACGGACCGGCAGGTCGAGGTCGTGTACGACCAGCGGGCTTGCACCCCCGCCCAGTTGCTGGCGGCGCAGGAGGCTCATCGCAGCGTCATCTTCACCCCCCTGCAGGACTATGTCCGCACGGTGGAGAAGCGGCGCAGCGGAGCCTATCTGGTGGCGGAGCTGGGCGAGAGCAGCGCCTTCACCTGCCTGCGCGAGATGATGCATCGCGGCTGCGTCCCCCTTATCCAGCTTTTCGTCTCCGGCCACGCGGCGATGTCGGAGGAGGAGGACGAGGTGCGCCGGCGCGAAGCCGGCACCCTCGCCTCCGCCGACCTGCTCGCCGACCTGCTGCTGGACTGGCAGAAGGTCGATGCGCTCAAGCAACTCCGCATCGACCGTTACAGCTACCTCAACGATGCCGGCTGGGCGTATATCTGGGATGTCGTCCGCCGGATGATGGAGGAGCGGAGGGCAGCGGCTGCCTGAGGCACCAGGCAGCCATCCACGGTTTCGGCAAGCAGGCGTGCAACTGTCTTCAATGATTGTACTGCCTGCATCTTCTACGTTAGCATCATGGCGTTCCGAACGCCTCAAGGTAGCGCGACAGCAATGATGAAGCCTGACTCGATCGTTGAAGCCGGCACCGTCCGCTTCGGAAACGCTCTGCCCCTCGCGCTGATCGCTGGCCCCTGCCAGCTGGAGAGCCGCCAGCATGCGCTGGAGATGGCCTCGGCGCTGAAGGAGATGGCGGCGCGTCTCGGGGTCGGCCTCGTCTACAAGACCAGCTTCGACAAGGCCAACCGCACCAGCGGCAAGGCGGCGCGCGGGCTCGGCCTGGAGGCCTCGCTGCCGATCTTCGCCGAGATCCGCGAGCGCCTCGGGCTGCCGGTGCTGACCGACGTGCATCTGCCAGAGCAGTGCGCGCTGGTGGCCGAGGCGGTGGACATCCTGCAGATCCCGGCCTTCCTCTGCCGCCAGACCGACCTGCTGCTGGCCGCCGCCGCCACCGGCCGGGTGGTCAATGTCAAGAAGGGCCAGTTCCTGGCGCCCTGGGACATGGCGAACGTCGCGGACAAGCTCACCGGCGCCGGCAATCCGCATGTGCTGCTGACCGAGCGCGGCACCAGTTTCGGCTACAACACCCTGGTCTCCGACTTCCGGGGCCTGCCGATCATGGCCCGCACCGGCGCGCCCGTGGTGTTCGACGCCACCCATTCGGTGCAGCAGCCGGGCGGCCTGGGCGGCAGCTCGGGCGGGCAGCGCGAGTTCGTTCCCGTGCTGGCGCGCGCGGCAGTCGCGGTCGGCGTCGCTGGCCTGTTCATCGAGACCCACGAGGACCCGGACCAGGCGCCCTCCGACGGTCCCAACATGGTGCCGCTCCGGCAGTTCGAGCCGCTGGTGCGCGACCTGCTGGCGCTCGACAAGCTGGCCAAGGCCCAGCTGGCGGCGTGAAGCCGATCCCGCTGTAGGAATGTTCCGCCGGGCGTTCGGCAGCCCTGGCGCCGGAAGCGGCACCGCCGAACGCCACGCGCCGAAGCACGCGCGAGGGCGCGTTGCGCAGGAATGAGCCGGGCTGCGGGCGGCCGCATCCGGCGGGCCTGCGGCCGCACCGGGCGGAGAGCTTCAGCTCCGCGCCCGATCCCACCCCCGCCGAGAAGGCGCGCGACATCCTCGTCCGCCACCTGGACCCGCTGGAGCGCGTGCAGCATGGCGGCCGATTCCAGGATGCACCTCCTGCCCGAAGCCCCGCAGCCCCACAGGACGAAGCCGACGCGCAGCCGGTTCGTCAGGCGTCCATGCCTCCCTCTGCACTTCACGCCGCGCTCGGCCCGGCTCCCGAGCCTAGCCGGCGCAGCTCGCCTGCGCTTAACTTCCGCGCCGTCTCGGAGAGGCGTGCGGCGGCATGGAGCGAGACCTTGGAAGTGCGAGATCTGCGGCGGCGTACCGACATGGAGAGCGCGGTGACGGTGCCCGCCAGCACCCACCCGCTGGACTACTGGGTGTTCTACGGCCAGAGCAATGCCGGCATGTCAGGCAGCGCCGGCACCAATGTGATCACCGGCGCCTGGTGGCCGCATCATGCCCTGCAGTTCGCCGGCTGCAGCGCAGCGGACGGCAAGACCTTGCTGGATGGCGCGAGGCTCGTCGATTTCGCCCCGATTTCCCCCAGCAGCGCCCTCGGGCAGCCCGCCTGGACAGCGCCCTTTGCCGCTGAGGCGTTCTTCCGTGAGCGGACCGGAACCGCATCGCCGGGGCGGGTGACCTTCACGACCAACTATGCCGGCCACCCGATCACCAGCATGATGCCAGGCTCCGTCGTCTACACGAACATGCTGACCGCGGCATCCCGCGCAAAGGCGATCGCGGAGCAGTACGGGCGCGCCCTGGAAATCTCCCGCTTCGTCTTCATTCAGGGCGAAACCTTCTCGTCGGGGTACGGCACCGACCTCGCCATCCTTGCGGATGCTGCACGGGCGGATCTGCAGGCCATCACCGGCCAGGCGGCGCCGCAGATGCTGCTGGTGCAGACGAACGGGCCTGATGTCTTCCTGTCGCCCAGCTACATTCAGCTCGAACAGTACAGGTTCTGCCGGGAACGGTACGGGCGGGGCGTGACGATGGTGGGGCCGATGTATGCGGCACCCTTCGCTGCGAATGACATCATCCACCAGGACGGCATCGGCAAGGCCATGCTCGGCCAGGCCATCGCCTATGCGGATGACGCGCTGCGGGCGGGCGAGGAATATCAGCCGCTCTGGCCCCTCCTCGACCGCCCGGTCAGCCGCAGCGGCAATCAGGTAACGGTGCGCTTCTCGCGGCCCGTGGCCTTCGACCCGGGCCTTGGCAACGGCGGATGGGTCAAGCCTGTCGAGAACTACGGCTTCGCCTATTTCGGTGCCGACAGCAGCAGGATCTCGATCACCTCGGTCGCCATCACCGCCGAATGCGAGGTCACGATCATGCTTTCGGGCACGCCAATGGCAACGGACCGGCGCATCGGCTATGCGCGTTGCGAGCCAGCCTCGACCGAGAAGGATGGCTGGACCGGTACGCGGGGGCAGCTGATCAGCCCGACAGGGCGGAAGTCTCCCTTCCATGCGGCCGGCGCCCCGATCCCTGCGCAGATCGATCTCTACTGCGTGCAGTTCGAAGAGCCCATTCCCTGAGCACCGATGCTTGCGCCCCCTTGGAACGGGAGGCGCTGAAGGTCAGGCCCCATGCGGCGGCGGCAGTCCGGCTGCGAGCCGCTTCATGATCCTTTCCCGCGCCACGAGGCTGGCACGGTCCGCCGGATTTGCCGCCAGCACGGCATCAAGGGACTGCAATGCCTCCCGCATCCGTCCCTGCTGCTCCAGCACCCCTGCCAGGTGGTAGTGCAGCCAGATCGCCTTCGGATCCAGCGCCATGTTCTGCCGGATCATATCCTCCGCCTCGCCCAGCCTGCCCTGCCCCGCGAGGATCTTTCCGAGCACCCATTTTCCGCCGGAGGCCGGGCTCGGGCAATCAAGGGCCCTGCGGGCGGCCCGCTCGGCCTCCTGGAAGCGCCGCTTCCCCAGGCAGTGCCTCGCCCGCGCCAGCCAGACAGTGCTCTCGAAGCGGGCGACCGAGCGGCGCCGGCGGCGTATGAAGTGCCGCACGGCCGCCACATCGCCGTCGATGACATGCTGAATGAGCCGGCCCATCGCTGCCGAGGACAGCATCGCATCCCAGGTCGCATGGCCGAGATGCCGCGCGACGATCCTGTTGACCGGCGCCACTTCCGCGATCTTGTTCGCGTTCTTCGTATCGGCATGGAGATCGTCGTAGACGATGTAGATGCTGCCGGAGACATCGCCCGGACCGATTTCCATTCCCTTGTGGAACGGCCGCAGATACCGGACATAGGACGTCTCCCAGGGGGCGATGGCCGGATCGATGGACCATTGCGGGGAGAAGGCGATGACGTAATCGGCCGCAAATGCCCTGCTGTACTTGAGTGCCGCGTAACCGCCCATGCTGAACCCATAGGCGACCACCCTGCGGAAGTTTTGCGACGTCCGGAGGATGGCGGGAGTCAGGAGGGCCATCTCGTGCTGCGGGAACCAGTTCGGCTCCTTGGCGACCACGCCGATCGCCGGGAGGCCGAGCTTCTCGGCGACGGACCGGGCTGCGAACTGCCGCCTTTGCAACTGGGTGGTGTCGAAGCCCAAGCCGGTGAATGTCAGCAGCAGGGTGTCGCCCCGCCCCTGGAGAAAGTAAGCCCTGAGCATTGGAGATTCGGCAATGATCTCGGGCTCCGGCACTGACGCTTGTGACATTCCCATCTCGCCTGCTATGCGAACCCCGTCCGAGACAATCCTTAGTTGAAGTGGGCCGCTCGTGGGAAGGGGCGTGCTGACGACGGATCCTGTGCGCTGCCCGATCCGGCAGGCCCTGTCGCGCCGCACGCCCACGGGCACCGGAAGCTCTCACAGCCTGCTGCCTGCTCCCTTGGACACACCTGGGCGGCCGCGCGCCATCCCCGAATTGTCACCTCAACAGGCGGCGCGGCATTGTGCAACCACAGATAGCAATCTAAGAAGTCACCCTGGTGCGTTCACAGGATGATGGCGGCGGGTTGGCAGGATGGCGCAGGCAAGTTTTATTCTCACCGCCGAGAAAGAGGCGTGGCTTGCTGACAATCGTGTCTATGTCAACAATGCGCACACGCCACGCGCCGTTCCCCTGGGTGCGCGGATCCTCATCCCCGATAGCGCGAGGATCGAGCGGTATGTCTCGATTCTGCATCCGAGTTTCCCCCAGGAAATAGGGTCTTTCTCCTACACCCACTCTGCCGGCGGCGAGATGCGGATCGGCCGCTACTGCTCGCTGGCGTGGAATGTCTCGGTGATGGGCGGGCGCCACCCGGTTGAATGGGCCACCACATCGCCCTACCGCCTTCCAAGCGCGGCGAATATCCGCGCCTTCCGCTCTCTTCTGGAAGACACGGGAAAGCCGCTGGACGGCTTCGAGAGCTACAACATGTGGGGCCCTGGCCCGGTCATCGGGAATGACGTCTGGATCGGGCAGGACGTTCGCTTGGCGCGCGGGATCAGGATCGGCGATGGAGCTGTCATCGCGGCAGGTTCCATCGTCAGCAAGGATGTTGAGCCCTACACCATCGTCGGGGGTGTCCCGGCCAGGGCGATCAAGCAGCGCTTCAGGGACGGCCTGATCGCCGAGCTTCTTGATCTTCAGTGGTGGCGATACGCCTTCACCGACCTTGAAGGCCTCGACGTGAAGAACCCGGCAACCTTTGTCGCGGCCCTGCGGGACCGCATCGGCTCCGGGGCCGTGCAGCCCTTCAACCCGCCCCTGTTCGACCCGAGCGCCGGGGCGGGCTAGGCGGTGGTGACGATTTCAGCGGAGTAGGATGGCGATTGAGGCGAGCAGAACGAAGCCGCGGAAGTTGGCGAGGAGCTTGTCGTAGCGGGTTGCGACGCGACGGAACTGCTTGAG
>NZ_JASIRT010000025.1 GCF_030063475.1 Roseomonas sp. E05 | reverse complement strand
GCCAGAGGCTGAAATCCGGCAGCGCCGCGCAACTGCGCGGCGCGGCCGGCCAGAGGCTTTCCCCCAGGCTCCGCATGGCCTCGGTGAAGCCCTGCAGGTCATCCAGCGGATCGACGCTCCGCAAGCTGGCCAGCCGCTGCAGGAGCCGGGACAGGGCGAGGGCCTGCTCGACCGGGTGCTCAGCACCGATCTCGCCAATCAGACCCTGCGCCGCGCGCCAGGTCTCGGGCAGTTCCCGCTGAAGGCGGCCGAGGCCGGCGGCAGCCGTGTAGGAGCCGGTGAGATGGCTTGCCCGCAAGGCCAGGTCGCGCGGATGCACCAGGATGCCCTCCTCCGCCAGCCAGCCGCTGGCCTCGGCAAAGCCCAGGCGCGCGACCAGCCCGTCGCGCAGGACGGAAGGCACCGCGCCTGCCAGAGCATCAAGCCGGGAGAGCACGTCCTCGGCTTCTGAGAGGGGGAGCAGGAGTGCCGCAGGGTCCGGCCCTGCGGCAGGGGGCAGCCTGCTGCGCCAGGACGCTTCCGGCTCCGCCCTTGCCTCTTCCCAGGGGTCATCGCCCGGCCAGGGTCCCAGGTCATCCAACATGTCAGAAGACATCGGCCCCTTTCCCTCGCCCTCCAGCCCCGGTACGCCTCGATCAGGCGAGTCTATTTTTTACCAAAAACATCAAACCATTAATTGGCGTAATTCAAATCAATCCAGGCTTCACTTGAACAACTCCGGCAGGTTTTCGGAGGCCGTGCCAGGAGCCGGGGCAAAGAGATGAAAGGCTCCAAACATTCCGTCCGCTAATCCGCATTTGCGGATAGAATGAAAGCCGCGACCAAGGCAGGATGGATATGCCCGAACCTTCTTCTGCCGCCGCCGACGACCTGACCCTGGAGACCGGCCTGTTCGGCCCCCTGGTTCTGCCCGGCGCCGCCGCCCGCGCTGAGGAACTCCGCACGCTCTCCGCCCGTGCCGCCGTCTACGCCACCCGCGCCCGTGGCGAGGGCACCCGCCGCGCCTACCGCTCGGCCTGGAAAGCCTACGACGCCTGGTGCCAGACGCTCGGCCGCCAGCCCCTGGCGGGTGACCCCGACAGCCTTGCCCTCTACGCCGTGCACTGCGCCGATCGCGGCCTCAGCGTCGCCACCCTGCGCGTCCACCTGGCCGCAATTCAGGCCGCCCACCGGCTGGCCGGAATCGCGCTCGACCTGCGCGACCCACGGCTGATGATGGTCCTGGAGGGCATCGCCCGCAGCAAGGGAACCCGTCCGCGCCGCCGCGCCGCCGCAGCCGGACCCGACACGCTTCGCCTGATGCTGGCCACCCGCCGTGCCGCCGACACCCCACTCGGCGCGCGCGACCGCGCGCTGCTGCTGCTCGGCTTCGGTGCGGCGCTGCGGCGGAGTGAGTTGGTCGCCCTGGCGCTCGGCGATGTGGAGATGGTCCCGGGCCGCGGCCTGCGGCTGCTCATCCGCCGCTCCAAGAGCGACCCGCGCGGCAACGGGCAGGAAATCGCGGTCTGGGCCAATCCGGCCGAGCCGGCAGTTTGCCCGCTGGCGGCACTGGAGGCATGGCTGCGCTTCCGGCGGCAGGCTGGCGATCTCGCCGGGGCGGCCTCGGATGCTGAGCGGCCGCTCTTCGTCGGGATGAGCAAGGCCGGCCGGCTCAACGCCGCCCAGCTCTCCGACAAGGCCGTCTGGCGGCTGGTGAAGGAAGCCGCGCGGGCTGCCGGTCTGCCGGATCCGGAGCGCTTCTCCGGCCACTCGCTGCGGGCGGGGCTGGCCACCGCCGCCGGCGAGGCCGGCGCCGACCTCGCCCAGATCATGCGGCAGACCCGGCACCGCTCGGCCGAAGTGGCGCTGGGCTATCTGCGCCCGGCCGATCTCTGGCGCAACAATCCGACCCGTGCCATCTGGGAAGCCGCCAGGGGCTCCGCCCCTGGAACCCCGCCGGGGTGACCGTGTCACCCCGGACCCCGCCATTCCTCAGGCAGGCCTGTGGTAGGCCCGGTACCAGGCGACGAACCGCGCCAGCCCTTCCTCGATCGAGGTGCGCGGCGCGAAGTCCACGGCCTGGCGCAGCGCCTCCACATCGGCATAGGTCCGCTCGACATCGCCGGGCTGCATCGGCAGCAGGCGCCGCTCCGCCTTGCGACCGATCGCCGCCTCCAGCACGGCGACGAAGCGCTCCAGCTCCACCGGCGTGTGGTTGCCGATGTTGAAGACACGGTGCGGCACGCCGGGATCGATGCGGCCCGGCTCCTCGCCCGCAACCCGGTCGGCGGGCGGCTGCAGCGTGAGCCGCCGGATCGCCTCCACCACCTCGTCGACATAGGTGAAGTCGCGCGCCATGCGGCCATGATTGTAGAGATCGATGGGCCGGCCGGCGAAGATCGCGTCGGTGAACTTGTAATAGGCCATGTCCGGCCGGCCCCAGGGTCCATAGACCGTGAAGAAGCGCAGTCCCGAGGCAGGAATGCGGAAAAGGTGGCTGTAGGTCTGCGCCATCAGCTCATTGGCGCGCTTGGTCGCGGCATAGAGCGAGACCGGCCGGTCCACCGCATCCTTCTCCGAGAAGGGAACCTTGATGTTGGCGCCATAGACCGAGGAGGAGGATGCATAGACCAGATGCCGCACCGGATGGGCACGGCAGGCCTCCAGCACGGCCAGAAAGCCATCCACATTGGCGGCGGTATAGGCCGCCGGGTTCTCGAGCGAGTAGCGCACCCCCGCCTGCGCCGCGAGATGCACCACCGCCTCCGGCTGAAAGGCTGCGAAGGCACCCCGGGTCTCTGCCGCCTCGGCAAGATCGAGCCGGTGGAAGGAAAAGCCGGGGCGACCCTCAAGCTGCTGTAGCCGCGCCTGCTTCAGGCGGACGTCATAGTAAGGCGTGAGGTTGTCCAGGCCGAGGACGGTGAACCCGTCCCGTAGCAACTGCGCGCAGACCGCATGGCCGACAAAGCCCGCTGCGCCGGTGACGAGAATGCGCTCCATTCCGTCCTCTCCTGCCTGTTCCCGATGCCGCCGGCGCAAAGGCCGTCTTCCGCGCGAAAGCGTCCAAGCCCGTCCCGCGGCCCGCTTCTACGCCGCCACGTCGCCTCCGGCCAATGGGCAGCCCACAGCATGCCGCAGGCTCGGTCCCGTGGTTCGGCCTGCAGGTTTTTGGCAGGCCCCGCTAGGCGCGGTGCCAGGTCTTCCCCCCGCACATCCGCCCACGGACAGGAGCAGCTTGCCGGGCCAGCGGCATTCCGCTTGCCTTTTGGATGTTTTTCGCATCACATGCATGGAATTTCGCATTACCTGGCAGAAGGCTGGGCCATGCATGGCCATACTGTATCTCCCCGCGCCCCTCCTGACGGAGGCGCCTCGTTTTCGTGCCGCTGGCATGAGGACCGCGCTTACGGCAGGCCCGCGATCTCTGCCCATGCTCCCCTGGAGAAGCCCGGGGAACCCCGATCCGAGCCGCGGCTGCGGCTCCATGACCACCCCCGGCAGGAGGCCGGAACGATGAGCGCAGAAGCAATGAGACAGGAAGACCCCCGGTGGGGAGAGCTGGTCACCCTCATGGGCTGGCCATGGAAGCTGGCCTTGGCGCTGATGGTTTCCGGCGCGGCCCTGCTGCTGCTGCCCCAGACCGGCTTCGCGGGGCCCGCGGTACTGGCGTGGGGCGACGAGGCTGCGCTGGCCTGCATCACCGGCGCGGCCCTGCTCGCATTGGGCAGCGGCCTGTACACACTGCGCGCCCTGCTGCGCAGTGCCGCCGAGGAACCGGTACCGAACAGCGCGGTGGAGGCGCAGGACCTGATTGGTGGGCTGCACCGGTTGCTGGAGGAGCAGCGGCTGCAGGTGCATGAGGCCACCGGCGCTGTGAGCCGTGCCGTGGCCACTGCGGCCCAGCTTTCAGGGCTGGCAAACAGTGTCGAGAAGCAGTTCCGGCAGACGCTGGAGCACGCCGGCGCAGCCGCGGCCGAAGCACCTCCCGCCGCTCTGCCGGAAGCAACATTGTCGCGCATCGAGGCCTGTGCGCAGCAGATGGAGGTTGCCGGCGGCGCCCTGGCGGCCCTCCCGGACATCTCGGCGCGGCTGCTGGCCGGGGCAGAACAGGCCGATGGTGCCATGGCCCGGCTGTCCGGGTTCGGCGCCACGCTGGACGGCCTGCCGCAGGCCACGGCGCAGCTCGCCGCCGGCATGGAGCGCGTCGGCTGGGCGGCGGAGCGGCTGGAAACGGCCACCCAGGCGCTTGGCCAGCTTCCGGAGAGCGCCCTCTCCCTGTCCGCGGCGGCCCAGGGCATGGCCGAGCAGATCAACACGGCGCAGCTGCAGTCGGGGCGGATGACGCGGATGAGCCAGCGGATGGAAGGCCTGCTCACCGAGGCGTTGCAGCGTCTGGCCGAGGCTCCTGCCCAGAGCGATGCAGCGCAGTTCGCGCGGCTGGAGGAGGTGGTGCACCGCCTTTCCAGCCATGCCGACCGCATCCTGCGCAATGAAGCGAATCTCGGGGATGCCGCGCGCTACCTGAGCGAGACGACCGACCGTTTCGCCGCAGGCACTGCGGCGCTGGAGACGCATGCGGTACGGCTGCAGGCGATGATCAGCATCATCGGCCAACGCGAGGAAGAGACCGAGCCTCTGCGCGAGGAACTGGCGGCGCTGAAACAGCAACTCGCCGCTGCGATGGTGTGGGGCCGCGCCCAGCCTCTCTCTCCGGCGCCGCGCGCCGTCCTGGAGCGGCTGGGCGCGGCGGAAGCCGACGCGGCGCAGCTGCTGCAGGATGTCGAGGCGCTGTCGCACCAGGCCCTCCCTCCCGCGCTCGCCAGCCGCGCGACGGAGTTGCTGCAGGCGGTGCAGGAGAACATCCGCCGCCTGCACGCGACAGCCGCGACGATCACCCGGGCCGATGACGGTCCTGCCCAGGCGGCGGCCTGATCCTGCCCCCCTGGCGTGAAGAGTTCTGACGTCAGAACTCGCAGGGCTGCGGAACAAAGGCCAAAGGCCGGGGGAAGGAATTCCCCCGGACCCCCATCTTTTCTCTGCAAGTTGCCGCGGGGTCCAGGGCGGTCGTTGCCAGCCGGGCGTGAGCTTCCGGGAGTGGGGCGCGCACGTCCTGGGCGACAGGCCTGCGCCCGGACGGCTGGCGAGGCAGGCCGCAGCGGCGCGATCGGCAAAGCGCCCCGCCTCGCCAAGATCAGCGCAGCGCCCACTCGGCCCTTTCGGGCCTCCACCCTTGCCGCCCATCAGGCGGTCCCTGGGCTCGCTTCAGAAGAGAATGGGAGCGGGCTGTCGGCACGCTGCCGACTTCTGACGTCAGAAGTCGAGCAGAGCGTCGATCCTCTGCCGCAGCGCGGCCAGATGGTCGCGCTCCTCGGGCGTCAGAGGTGAGCCCTCGGCGCGCCGCCGTGCCAGCTTCGCGGTCAGGGCCTTCAGCAGCGTGGCACGCAAGGCTTTCGGTTGCTGCGGCACCGGTGGGGTGGCCCGCGCGGCGCGCAAGGCGCGCACCGTCAGGCTGCCCGCCTCAGCCTGGCGCAGCAGCCGGTCGCGAAGGGATCCTGGCTCCAGCCGCGCCAACTCCACCAGCAGGTTGCGGGGCAAGCTGGCCGCCCGCTCCAGAAAATCCTCCGGCAGGGTCAGCAGCCGTAACGTGGCACTGATCTCGGCCGGGCTACGACCCAGCAGGCTGGCGGCGGCGGCCTGACTCATGCCCCGCTCCGCCAGCAGACGCTGCAGACCGCGCGCTTCCTCGGCGGGGGTCAGATCCACGCGCTGCAGGTTTTCCAGCAGGGCGGCGAGCGCCGCATCGCCCGTATGCTCGATGGCCAGCAGGCTGGTCCAGCCATTGTGCTGCGCGGCACGCCAGCGGCGCTCACCGGCGACCAGGATCCAGCCGCCGCGCTGCTCCGGGTCACGCCGCAGCAGGACCGGCTGCAACTGTCCCTCCGCCGCCATGGTCGCGGCCAGGGCGGCGATCTCGGCCGGGTCAAAGTGTTTGCGGGGCTGGTCGGGATCAGGGCGAATGCGCGCCAGCGGCGCCTCGAAGGAATGGCGGAAGCGGCTGTCGCCAGGGACCAGCCCGTCGCTGGCGGCACCGATCGCCGAGATCGCGGCGCCCAGCACGGGTGAGGCGGGCTTGCGGGAGGGCCGCATGGCTCAGGCCCCCTCAGCCGGAGCAAGCAGTTCGGCCTGCGGCAGGGGATCCCCCGCCGCCAGCGCCGCCGCCAGGCGTCCATAGACCGCCACGGCCGGCGTGCTGGGCGAGGCTTCCAGTGCGATGCGCCCGTTGCGCGCGGCATGGCCGAAGATGGCGCTGGCCGGTACCGGCTCCAGCACCGGCGCCTTGCCCGCCATTACGCCGACCAGTTGCTCCAGCACCTCGCGGTCCACCGACTTCCGGGGGCCGAACTGGGTAGGCAGGATACCGCCCAGGCGCAGCGCCGGGTTGAGCCGCCGCTGCACCTTGCCGATGGTGGTCAGGATCAGCCCGACGCCCATGCTGTCATAGGGTTCGGTGCGGACGGGAATGATCACCTCGTCCGCCGCGGCGAGTCCCATCACCGTCAGCATGCCGAGATTGGGCGGCGCATCCAGCACGATGATGTCGTAGCGGTCGCGCACCGCCTCCAGCGCCTCGCGCAGCGCCACGTCGAAGCCCGGCTCGCGCCGGCCGTCGGTCTCGGCGAGGTCGATATGGCTCGGTACCAGGTCGAAGCCGCCGCGGCCGACCAGCAGCGGATCAGCCCGGTCGAAGATGGCCTGCTCAAGCGGCAGGTCGCGCAGGATCACCTGCGCCATGGTGCGGCTTTGGCGATAGGCCTCGACGGTGTTGCCCGCCATCAGCGCGACCGAGGCGGTGGCCTGCGGATCGAGGTCGGCCAGCAGCACTCGTTTGCCCTGCCGTGCCAGGCCGCAGGCGAGGTTGAGCGCAGAGGTGGTCTTGCCCACGCCGCCCTTCTGGTTGGCCAGCACCAGGATGCGGGCATGGCGCGGTTGATCGTTGGCGAGAGCCTGCACGGCGCGCGCCACCTCCTCGGGGATCGGCTCGCGCCCGTTCTCCCAACGGGAGATGCGCGGCTTGTCGTAGGAGCGTCCCAGCGCCCGGTTCAGGGCGTCCTTCAGCTCCGACTGGCTCTGCCTGAGTTGCTGCCGCAGCAGGCGCAGCGCTTCCCCGTCCATGCGGCTCATTCCCCTGTGGCCCCGCGCGTTCTGACGTCAGAACACGCGGGGCAGGCTGCCGCTTTTGCGGAATTCAGTCAACGTCAACTTTTCATGTTGACAGTTGACCTGATGCGGCTGAGCTTTCCCCGACAGGGCGGCGCGCTTACGGAAGTTCTTCGTGGGGCGCCTGACTCCCCAGGCGGGACTTGCCGGGACGACGGCCATCCTGCCCGGCACCGGAGAGGCTCATCCGGAACTGCTGGCGCAGCGTATCTTCGATTGTCGGCAACTCGGCACAGCGGCGGCGTTGGAGCAATGCGGCAGCGGGGGCGCCGAGCGCCACCAGCGCCGCATGGACACGGCACAGATAGGCCGCCGAAGCCGCCGGTTGGCCGCCGTAATAGTGCAGCACAGCCTTGCGCCACGACCCGGCGCGCGCGCGTAGCTGCTGCAGATAGGCTCCCGCATAGGCCACGTTGCGCGCCGGGTCGAGCATAGCTCCATGGTTCGGGAACTGGTCCCCGTGCCAGAAGACGGAGAGTTGCATGCAGCCGAGATGCGCGTGCTTCAGGCCGCCCTGGCGCACCTGACGCCACGCCGCGTCGCCCCAGTGGCTGCGGCCATCCCGGCCGCGGAGCACGACGGCATTGGGCTGACCGCCACGCCCGCTTTCGACCAGGGCAATGCCCAGCAGCAGGCCCCGCGGCAGGCCTGCCTGCCGCTCGGTCAGCAGAGTGGCCCGGAGGCAGCCATTCTCCGCGGGAGCGGGAGCCGGAGGTGCCGCGCGTGCCTGGCTATCGCCAGACCAGAGCAGCAGGACGGAAACCAGTCCGCGGGCCAGAAGCCCCGCATAGGCGGCAAAGGACAAAACACCTCCTGAGCACCAACAGGTGCAGTTATCGCTGCACCCATAGACCCAGGAAATTTCGCAAAAGTAAGCAGCTTCCGGTGCTGCACCTTCGCGGCTGGGGTCCTAGCGCTTGCCCTCCGCGGCTGCCGTGCGAGGCGCGAAGATACGCGCGAGGCAGCTCCGCATGGCCTGCTCAAGGCTCTCCGCGGACCAGAAGGCCATCTCGCGGCCTGCCGCAGTTGCGCCCGCCGTGCCCGACATGACGGCGGAAAAGGGCAGCGTCTCCAGCTCACAGCGGAAGGCGGGGCCGCTACCGCCTGGCCAAGCGCGGATGAAGGCGGTCTGCAGATGCGTCCAGGGCTGCTCCGCCGAAACCGGCCCGGCCGCGCTCAGATGGCTGCAGGCCCAGACGCCGGGCAGGCCGGCTTCACGCACCACGGGGACGAAGGCGGGGGCGACGCAGAGCACCGCCTCGGCGGGCAATGTCGCGTCGCCCTGGGGGTGTACCGGCGCATGCGCAGCCGCCAGCGCCGCCACGATGCCCCGCATCAGGTCCGGAGCACGGCCGGCGGCGATGCTGGGCGTGCCTCCGGCGGACAGGGCACGGCTTTCGGTACGCCACTGGACCGGCCCCGCTTCGTGCCAGCGCCCGGTTTCGGAAAGCAGCATGCAGAGATGGTGGTGGGTTGCCCCGGTCGCGTCGCGAGCCCAGCCCGGCGCAGCGGTGGTGAAGGCACAGGCCCGCCGCACCGGCCCGGGAACGTCGGTGCTGCCTTCGATCTCGATGAAGTGCGGCGCAATGAAGCGGGGTGTCTGGGGTTCGCTCATCGCGCGGCTCCTCCCGGCAGGGTGGAAGCGGCGAGGAAGCGGAACAGGAGAAGGGGCGATTCCGGCATGAGGAAGGTGTCCGCGCTGCTGGCCCGGACGTTAGCCGCCCTGGGCAGCCCTAGCGCCCTTTCGCGTGCCTCATTCTTCGAATTCAGGCATTAATTACTTCTTGATTGTTAATTAAAGATACGATAGTTCATTTTTTATCCATCGGCCAGAAGGCCCGAACGCAAGGCCTTCTGCCATGCCCCTCCGCCTTCTTGCCCTGTCTCTCCTGCTGGTCCTCGGAAGCGTCAGCGGCGTTCTGCTGCTGGCCGGCTACACCTCTCTCGGTGCGCCCGTACATCCTGCTGCCTGTGCTCCGGGATGTGCGGAAGGGCGTTCCGCTTCGCTCCTGCCAGGGGAACGGGCTGAGCGCTTCGCCCGCGTCTTCCGCGAATAGCGGCCGCAGGCCGCGGCTTCAGGTCAGGCCAGCCTTCGGAGCCTCGGCTTCCGACTGACGCAGCGCGTCCAGAGTGGACTGCACCCTGATCAGGGCACTTTCCGCCTCGGCCAGCCGGTGCCTGGCCTGTTGGCTGGCCCGCTCCTCGCGGAGCAGGGCGATCTCGGCATGCGCCAGCCGGTTCGAAAGCTCGTCCAGGGTTCGCTCCAGGGCGAGGCAGCGATACCGCCAGCCCAAGCCTTGCCAAGCGCTCCCCGGGCGCGCCTGACTTTGCGCAGAGAGGCGTTTCCCCCTCTGGAGGCGCGGCACCAGGGATGCCAGGGCGCTGCCTGGGCTCATGGCTTGCCTGGCGAGGGAACGGCGCGCAGCACGAAAAGGCGGTGGGAGGCGATGTCCACCATGCGGCGCATCCGCTCCAGCCAGGCCTTTTCGGCAGCTTCCACGCTATGGAAGGGCCCGTGCAGTTCTTCGGTGCCGGGTTCCAACTCAGCGAAGCTCGTGTCGCGGAAGATCCCGCCCCAGACCACCCAGATCTCGCGGCCGTTCAGGGGATCGTTCATTTCTTGTCCTTCCATTCTGGGGACATGGGCAGCGATCGCAAGACGTTCCGGCAATCCCTCCTGCCCTGCCCTGTCAGCGCGCGCACCGTATGCGGATTTTTATCCGTTTGGCAGGCCCGATCCCGGCGGATCGGCTCGTCGCCTGCCGCAATGCTGCCCAGCCCCGGAAGGAGGCCCTGGCCAAGCCTGCACGCCAGCTCTGTGCGGTCACTGCCATGCCCAGCACGGCCAGCGCCAAGCTTCCAAAGCCGGCTTCCTCGCTGCTCAGAGGCAGGCTGGTTTGCAGTTCCGGGATTCCTGACAGGGTCAGCGCTGCGGCGCCGGCCAGAAGGAGGAGGGGGCCGAGCAGCCTTCCGTTGCGCATAGGGGATTCTTCCTCATGGCTATGGCCGGCTCTGCCGTGCCGTTGAGGAGATCATAGGCGTCTTCCGGCAGATCATCAAGATTTTTCGCATATATTGGATGGATCATCTCATCGGCTGGATAATCGGCATGAGGAGATCGCTCCTGCCTGGAACCAAGTTGAAAGCAGGGATTTTTTATTATCACAAAATAGTGATTACGGTTTTTCAAGAAGATGTCGGCCAAAGGGCGAGCTAAAAACCGCTTTCCTCGCTTCTAACGACAGTTCTTCCTCGGAAGGCTAAAACAACCTACGGTAGTAATTCCCAAGCTCTGATTTTCCATTTTAACTCGTCTTTTCGCCGACAGTTCTGCCGGCTTCCTGACTGACTTTGGCCAGTGTTCCAATGCCTGAGGCGCTTTGCTCTTTTTTTTAAGTCAAAGAGTCAAACAAGTTATAAAGTTATAGAGTTATAGCCCCTGAAAAGCTCTTTCTTTCCAGTAGGATATGCATGGTTTGCGTCGGCGTCACGACGAGTCTGCGTCGGCGTCACGACGAGTCTGCGTCGGCGTCACGACGAGGATATGTCGGCGTCACGACGAGGATATGTCGGCGTCACGACGAGTGCTCCAACAGGTGTCGGCGTCACGACGAGTCAGGCCTGTGGATAACTTTTCCGGCCCTGCCCGGCATGGCCTTTCGCGGCATGTCGGCGTCACGACGAGGCGGGGCGGAAAAAGACTCGTCGTGACGCCGACATGCCGCTCTGCGCGCTGGCATCTGCGCGCCGCCTCAGCCACAACTTCCGCAGCAGGATGCGCCAGTGCCGATGGACGAGCAGAACGCTTTCAATTTCGATACGACCGACAGCCCGTTGGTGGGCAAGGTCAAGGGCGACCGTAACACCATGGTCTACAACTTCTTTTCGCTGCGGCGGGAGAAGGAGACCGAGCTGCCCCGCTACGACGATGGCAAGGCCTGGATCGAGGTGGTCGGCACCAAGCACGGCGTCGCCTCGATCTGGGACAAGGAGCTGCTGGTCTATTCGGCCTCGCTGATCGCCGACAAGATCAACCGTGGCGAGACCCCTTCGGCGCGCATCACCTTCACCGCGCACGACTTCTTCGTCACCACCGGCAGCGCAACAGGCGGCTCGGCCTATGAGCGGTTGGAGGAATCCCTTGCGCGGCTGAAGTCCACCTTCGTGCGCACCAACATCGAGACCGGCGGGGAAGGCGAGGACCGTGGCTTCGGCTGGCTGGATGAATACCGCATCCTCTATCGCCGCAGCCCCGACGGCGCGAAGCAGATGCGCGCGGTGGAACTCACCCTCTGCGCCTGGCTGTTCCGTGCCATCGTGCAGGACAAGCATTTCCTGACCTACACGCCGAAGTATTTCGAGCTGCCGCCGGTCGCCAAGCGGCTCTACGAGATCGCCCGCAGCGGCCCGCCGGGCGGCTTCCGCATGAATCTGGAGAAGCTGCGCAGCCGCGTCGGCACCACGCAGGACCTGCGCCGCTTCAAGGCTGAGCTGATGGCCTATGCGAGCCACAGGCGCAGCTTGCCCGACTACGGGATTGCGCTGGTCGATCCGCGGCTGCGGCGCTCGCTCGACAAGGGCTTTCCCAAGCCGGTCGGCCATACGCCGCTGAAGGCTTGGCTGGTGGCCTTTTACCCCACCAGCAACGTCACCAGCCTGATGCCGGTGGAGTGTATGCCGCTGCTGGAGGAAGATGACGCGGAACCGGCGCCCGAACTGGCCCTTGAGCCGCCGAAAGGCCGGCGGCGCGCGGCCTGAAGGCCGGGGGAAGAAATTCCCCCGGCCTTCAGGGCCGCGGCCCGGCGCGTGGCGTCGCCACGCCGACCGAACCGTCCCGCCGGAACACCACCCCTTGCTCGGCCAGGATGCGCTGCACCTTGGCGAGGGTCCGGCTGGTGACGTTGCCGTCGCTCTCGACCCGGCTCAGCGTGTTCACCGACACGCCGGCGACCTGGGACAGCTCGCGCAGGCTGAGGCCCAGCGCCGCGCGCGCCATGCGGCACTGGGCCGCGGAGATCAGCATCGCGCCTCCTAGCGGCCCGGGGTCAGGTCGATATCGATCTCCCGGACCTCCAGGGCAGGGGAGGTGCCGATCCTCACCCGCACGAGGCCGCCGCGGGCCAGCTTGCGGATTTCCCGCAGGCAGGCGTCCTGGATGCGCTGGGCGATGTCCTCCCCGAGCACCGCCAGGCGGTCGGCGCTGACCTGCTGGCGCAGCCGCGCCGCGGCAAGGCCAGCCGTGTTGCGGCGGCGTTGGATCAGGGCAATCAGGGGCATTGGTCTGGGTTCCGTCGGTTCAAGCGAAGCTGAGGCGGAACAGGCGGCGCAGAAACCCCCGCTGCTCCGCTCCGGCCGCCAGGGTCGCATTGATCACCGCCGCGCTCGGCACCCGGATCGGGTTGCGCGCCTCGCCCAGGAAGCGGGAGACGGCGTCGCGATAAGCGCGGCCGGCATCGGTCTCGGCATCCAGGCTGGCGGGCACGCCGGCATTGGAGGCCTTCAGCACCGCCTTGCTCTCCGGCACCACGCCGAGCAGCTCGGCCGAGAGGATGTCCTGGATCTCGCGCAGCGAAATCATCTCGCCGCCCGCCGCGCGCTCGGGGTCGAAGCGGGTCACCAGCAGGTGCTCCTGCACCGGCTCCAGCCCTTCCTCGGCGCGCTTCGACTTCGAAGCGATGAAGCCGAGGATACGGTCGGCATCGCGGATCGAGCTGACCTCGGGGTTGCACACCACGATCGCGTGGTCGGCGTGGTAGAGCGCCATCATCGCGCCGTGCTCGATGCCGGCGGGGCTGTCGCAGAGAATGAAGTCGAATTCCTGCTTCAGCTGCGCCATCACCCGCCCGACGCCCTCGAGCGTCAGCGCATCCTTCTCATGCGTCTGCGAGGTGGCGAGGATGAACAGGTTGTCCACCCGCTTGTCCTTGATCAGCGCCTGCTGCAGCTTGGCCTGACCGTTGGCGACGTGCAGGAAGTCGTAGACGACCCGCTTCTCGACCCCGAGCACCAGGTCGAGGTTGCGCAGGCCGACATCGAAGTCGACCAGGCAGACGCGCTTGCCGCGCAGGGCGAGGGCGGCGCCGAAGGCGGCGGTGGTGGTCGTCTTGCCGACCCCGCCTTTGCCGGAGGTGATGGTGATGACGGTCGCGGACATCGGGTTCTCCCTGTTGTCGGAGCGTGCGGTCGGAAGGGGGAGTTCAGGGCAGGGGGGCGAAGCGCAGCCAGCCGTCGCTCATTCTGAGCTGCGCCGGGCGCTTCGCCCATTCGGGCGGGATCTCCTCCGCAGTGAGCCAGAGCCCGGCGATGGAGAGCAGTTCCGCGTCCATGATTTTCGCAAAGATGCGGGCATGCGGATCGTCGCTGATACCGGCGCTGGCCGAGCCGCGCAGCGCGCCATAGACATGGATGCAGCCATCCGCCAGCAGCTGCGCCCCGGGCGAGACCGAGTGCAGCACGATCAGGTCGGCCTCGGCGGCATAGATCCGCTGGCCGGAGCGCACGGGCTGGCTGACGATCACCGAGGGGCGGCGGGTGCAGGGAGCGGCACCGTCCTCGCGCATCTCCGCCTCCAGCATCCGGCCCAGGCCGCAGGCGAGCGCGGCGCGCTCGATCTCGGGCCAGCGGGCGCGGAAAGCGGCCGGTACCAGGCCGAAGCGCCGCACGGCCTCCACCAGCGGAGCAACCTGGGCCTCGGCGGCGGGCGGGAAGGCGGAGAGATCCAGCAGCACCGGCGCATGGCGGAAGAAACTGGCGGTGCCCGCCAGCCGGGCCGCCAGGGCCTGCTCCAGCGCCGCCGGGTCGTGCTCGGTGATTTCCAGCGTCAGGAAAGGATGGGAGCGACCCCGCAGCCGAATAGGGCTCTGCGAAGCCGCCTCCCAGGTGGTTTCATGCCTCATCACGCCTGCCTTCTGCCGGCGCCGCCAGGATTTTTCGCTCTGCCACCCGGCGGCCGCGCCCGCATCCTGCGGGCTTCATGGGTTTAGCTTCGAATGGAATTTTTCGCAAGACATTTCGCATTCGCCGCCGTGCAGCGCGACATCGTCACGGCCATGGCCTTCAGACCGCGTCCAGCACCAGGGGCGAGACGCGCGTGCTGAAGCCTTGCCGCTGCGCTGCGGCCGCCGCCAGCCACACCCGGAACAGGATCTGCCCGTCGAAGGGGCCGTCCAGCAGCGCCTGCGAGACTGGCAGCGCCTGCCGCCGGAGCTGCGCCAGCGCCACGCGCCGCATCGTCGGCATCCGCTCCGCCTCGGGCGCGCCCGGCTCCGGCAACCCTGCGGCGCGCTGGAAGGCCGCCATGCTGCAGCCGCCCGCCATCGTCGCCGCCTCCGGCAGGGAGCCGAGCGGCTGCGGCCGCGCCCCGTCCCAGACCAGCAGCCGCAGGTCGTGCCGGTGGCTGCCGGGCGGCACGATGAAGCCCAGTACCTCGCCGGGCGCGGCCTGCAGCAGGCCGCCCAGCCAGTCCAGCGTGGCTTCGAGCAGCCCCCGCTGCGGCGGCAGGCTGGCAGAGACAGTCAGCCGTGGCACCGTCTCCTCCTGCAGGATGCGCGAGCCGGTGGTGGCATGGTCCAGGCTCTCGCCGGTCAACACCATGGCGGCATCGGGGTGGTGGAACAGGGCATGCGCAGGCGGCGCGGCGGGAAAACGCCCCATCAGCAGCGCGACCAGCGCATCTGCCTCCGGGCGGGGCAGGGGGCAGCGCAGGGCGGCGTCCAGCTCCAGCCGGGACTGACGCGGCGCGGCGCTCATGCCGGCCTCCGGGCAAGTCGGCGCTCCGCCTGGTCGAGCATCACGGCCAGCGCCGCCGGATCAGCCTCCACCGTCCGGCGCACCAGCCGCAGCGGCGGCGTGTCGTGCGGATCGTCCTCGATGACGGTCAGCTCGACCGGCGCCTCCGCCTGCACCGCGCCGAGCAGGCCCTCGCGATAGGTCAGCACGACGCGCGGGGCGGCGCCGGAGGGCGCCAGCAGCGCCGCGAGGCGGTCGATGATCTGGTCGAACTCGGCTTCCGTGGCGTTCCCCACCACCAGGTCGAGAAGATCGCGGCCGTCCTGGACGAGGCTGGCCTCGCCAGCGCCACGGCGGATGATCTGCATTCGGCTTCTCCTGAATCGATCAACCCCGGGGTGGTGCCATGCCATCGCGCTCCTTTCAAGATTTTTCGCAAATCGCCCGGGTGAGGCCATTGCGCAAGACAATTGACGCCGCGCCCGGGAGCGGGGATAGCTGGTTGCTCAACCCAGGCGCGAGAAAGCCTGATGCCTCTCCCCGCCGAAACGCCCCGCCCGCTGCCGGACACGCCCCTTGGGGCGATGACCAGCTTCGACCTCTCCACGGCCACCGGCATGGCGCTGCTGCGCCGCTTCGACGCCCAGTTGCGGCGGATCGGTGATGCCGAGGCGCAGCGTGCGGCGGTGCGCAGCCTTTCCTGCCGGGCACCGCTCTCCAGCCGGGCCACGGGGCTGCTGGTGCTGCCCGGGGGCGCCCTGGCCCTGCGACGGGAGGAGACGGTGCTGGTCTGCGACCCGGCTTCTGCCTGCGCGGCGGCCGGGCCAGCCGTGGCGGCCCTGCGCAAGCAATTGGCCGCCGCGCCGCTGCACAGCGTGGTGCATGCGGATCCAGGGCTGCTGATGTGCGCCGGCCTGCCATCCGCAGAGATGGTGCAGGCCGTTACTCTGGTGGAGCCCGCCGCCCTCCTCTCGGCCCTGTGGCCGCAAACGGCCGACTGGCGTGGCCCGGCGCTGCTGCGCTGGGGGCAGGAGGGGGCCGTGGCCTGGGAGATGGTGCCGGCGCCGGCGCCGCTCGCACTGGGAGCCAGCGTGGTGGGCGAGCCGCTGACGGAAGGCGAGGCGCTGCCGCGCGACCTCTGGGACGCTCCGACCGGGGACGATCGCTATCAGCTGCTTTCCACCGGCCTCTCGGCCTATCTCGACGAACTGCTGAGCAATGAGGTGAGTGATCTGCTGCGCTTCGAGCTGGCGGATCACTGGACTGATGGCGAGGAGAGTCTGGCCAGTTTGCTGGCCGATGGGCTCGGTCTGCTACCCTCCTGCTTCGCGATTCCTGCCAGCCAGCCGGCAGGGCTGGCGGCCCTGCAGGACTGGCCTCGTGCAGCAGCAGCCATCGCCACTGCCGGGGCGCCGATGGCGCTGCTCGGCCTCGCTCCGCAGGACTGGCCCTCCGGATGGCGACTGGAGGCGCGGCAGGCTTTCCTGCGCCTGATCCGGCAGGCCGTCCCGGCCGAAGCGGCCGCGCTGCTCGCTGAAGGGATGGCGGCGCCCCTGCCGCTGACGCAGATCGGCGCTGACCGCGCGGCACGGCGGGCCGAGACGGCCCTCGCGGTGCTGCTGCCGCTGCCCGCCACACCGCTGGATCTGCTGCTACTCGGCCAGCGCGTGGCACAGGGTTGCGGCGGGCCGGTTCAGCTGGCTGCGCCGGCCTGGGGACTGTGGCATCGCTGTGACCCGCAAGGCAGGGCGGAGGCTGGCAATGGCGGCTGGTACAGCCCCGGCGGCGGCCTCGAGGAACTGGAGGAAACGCTGTAGGCGCGTGGCCGATATGGCCGCATTCCGAGGCACTGATCGCCCTTGCGAAAAAACATTGAAACAGCGCAGAATGGAAGAAGACGCAAAAGGGGGACCAGCGCGTGAAGATCCTGGTTGTCGATGACTATCCGACGATGCGCCGCATCGTGCGAAATCTCCTGGACCAGATCGGCTACAAGGATGTCGAGGAAGCCGGCAATGGCGTGGAGGCCCTGGAGAAGATCAAGGGGCACCGCTACGACCTGGTGATCTCCGACTGGAACATGGAGCCGATGACGGGCCTCGAGCTGCTGAAGAGCGTACGTGGCGACGCGGCCCTGGCGAAGACGCCGTTCATCATGGTGACCGCCGAGAGCAAGGCCGAGAACGTCGTGGCCGCCAAGCAGGCGGGCGCTTCGCAGTACATCGTGAAGCCCTTCACGGCCGAGACGCTGAAGGCGAAAATCGCGTCCGTCATCAACTGAGCGGCGGGGAGGGGTGCCGTGACCGCGATCGCTTCAGTGGCCGGGCAGTCCGAACTGGTCCGGATCGCCGGACATCTCGCCGCCATCAACAGCGAGATCGAGCGGCTGCTGGGCCTCGGCCTGGTTCCCGAGCGCAAGGCGGCGGACCGGCTGGGCCGGGCTCTCGACGAAATGTGGGCCATGTCGCAGCTGCTGGCCGAGACGCGCGCGGAGGTGGTCGGGCTGGCGCCACCCTCGAGCGACCTCGGCGATGTGCTGGACGCGGTGGTCGTCGAGACGGAGAAGGCGGCCTTCGAGATCCTGCGCCAGGCCGAGCGGGCGCAGACCGCCGCGGGGCGGCTGCATGCCGGCACCTCGGCCGACCCGCAGCACGACCTGGACGAAGTCAATGATGCCGCGACCGCCATCGTGCTGGCCTGCGGCTTCCAGGACATCACCGGGCAGCGGGTGCGCAAGGTGCTGTCCACCATGCGGCAGATCGAGGCGCGGGTGACCGCGCTGGTCGATCTGATGGGCATCAAGCCGGAAGAGACACGGGCGCGGCAGGCGGCGACCGCCCCGGGCGGCGAGGCCAGCCTGCTGAACGGTCCGAGTTCCGCTGCCGAAGGCGGGCTGGGGCAGAGCGCGGTGGACGACCTGTTCGGCTGACGCACGCAGCGCGAGACATATTCGTTCCTGTGGCGGCGGCGTGCACCCGCAGGCGCAGGAGAGCGGGAGAAACCCATGACCAAACCAGTGGGCGGCGAGGCTGTCCTGCTGCAGCCAAGCGTGCTGCTCGGCACCGAGGTTCGGCGCGGCGCCGATTCCGGCGTCATGCCGGCCGAGGGCTTCGCCCTGATGCTGGCCGGCCTGCTTGCCGGCCCTCAGACAGCTGCACCGGCGCCTGCGCCGATGGCAGCGCCCGCCCCTTCGCCCACGCCCGCCAGGCAGGCAAGCGCCCTGCCCTGGGACGTGCTGGCCGCAGCCGCCGAGGAGACCAGCCGGTTGGCTGCGGCCTTCCAGATGCCGCAGGCGGCCCCGACGGCGGCCGTGGCGGACGGTTCAGAAGCGGCTGTGCCGGCCACTCCTGGCCTGGCGCTGCCCGAGGCCGCCCCGGCACTGCCGCAAGGCGCATCTGAGGCGGCTTCGCCGGCGCTTGCGGCGCCCGCCATGGCGCAGCCGCCGGTGCCTCCACCCATGCCCGTGGCCACAGCTTCCCCGCCTGCCATCCTGCCGGCGGACGCTATCCTGCCGGAAGCATCCCCAACGGGCGGCCGCCGCGAGATCCTCCCGGAAATGGCGCCCACAATGCCGGCTACCGCCCCGGCGGCCTCGCCGGCGCCTCTTCCGGGCGGGCTGGCGGAGGTCACGCCGGAGACAGGTATCGTGACACCCGCTGTGGAGCACATTCCGCCCCCCGCCCCGCCTGCCGGTCTGCCGATCCAGGCCAGGCAGCAGGCGGCGGCGCCCCTGCCGATCGCCGCGCCTCTTGCCTCGGCCCCGCTGGCGGGGGAACCTGCCGCAGCCGCACTCCAGCCAGGGACGGCGGCATCGGCTTTCCCGGCACTCCCGCAGGCGGCACAGGCCGCCGCCGCGGCCCCGCAGCCACAACTCCGCCCCGGCGTCCCGGCCGCCACCCGCCCGATCCCGGAGGAGGCGCTGCCTGGCGCGGATACCGCGGCCTCCGCGTCGCCCAGGGCCGTGCCCACCTTGCTGCCCACTGCCGTCACCGCCCCCGCGCCCCCCGGGGAGGTGGCCTTGAATCCCCCCACCCCTCCCGGCGAGGTGGCGCCCATGCGCGAGAAGGCCACGGCGGAGCCGAACAGCACCGCCGCGCTGCCAGGGCCGGCGCCGGCCCTGGCAGAGGCGCTGCCGGAGCCGCAGCCGACACTGCTGCCGCTGGGCCATGGCCAGGCATCGAGCACCGCCCCGGCCGCGCCCACCGTCCTGCCGGCGCAGACGCCGCTGCCGCAAAACCGCCTCGCTGCCGAGGCCGCACCGCAGCTCGTGCTGCGCATGGCGCAGGCCGCCAAGAAGGAGGGGGTGGAGACGATCTCGGTCGATCTGCGTCCGCCGGAGCTTGGCCGCGTCGAGCTGCAGCTGACCTTCCGCGATGGCACGGTGCAGGTGGTGATGCGGGCGGAGCAGGCCGACACCTTCGAGGCGCTGCGGCATGAGCGGCACAACCTCATGCAGCAGATGGAGCAGGCCGGATTGCAGCTCGGCGGCAGTGGGCTGGACTTGCAGCACGGTCCCCTGCCGCAGCCGAAACCGCAGCCGGAGCAGGCTTTCGCCAGCGCCCGGCCCGCGGACCCAGAGCAGGAGGACGGGGCGCAGGCCGGCGCTACCGCCACCCTGCGCCGCGCCGCCTCCGACAGCCTGATCGACATCATCACCTGAGACGCCCCGCCCGACCGGAGAATCCCGATGGCCACCACTTCCAGCATCAGCGGCATCAGCACGGCCAGCGCCCTGGCCAGCACGAACACCGCCGCCACGACGCAGCTGTCCGGTAACAGCAGCGAGGACTACGACCGCTTCCTCAAGCTGCTGACCGCCCAGATGAAGTACCAGGACCCGATGCAGCCCACGGATCCCACGCAGTTCGTGGCGCAGCTCGCGCAGTTCTCGCAGGTCGAGCAGCAGACCAAGAGCAACACTTACCTGAAGTCGATCCTGGACGCGGTGAGCGGCAGCACCAGCCTGTCGGAAAACGCTGCGCTGCTCGGCCGCACGGTGCAGACGCAGCTCTCGCAGGTCACCCTCTCCAGCGCCGGCGCGACGGTGCCGCTCACCGCACAGGTGAATGTCGGCACGCTCACCGGCACACGGCTTGAGGTGCTGGACGCCTCGGGCACTGTGGTGCGCAAGGTCAGCCTCAACAGCGGCACCACCGAGCTGACCTTCGACGGCAAGGACAGCAACGGCATGGCCCTGGCCGCCGGCACCTACAAGGTGCGGGTGGTGGGCGACGATGCCAGCGGCGCCCGGCAGAGCGCCGGCACGGTGAGCAATTCCGGCAAGATCACCGAGGTCCGGCGCGGCAGCGATGGCGCCGTTTCGCTGGTGCTGGAAAACGGCGCCGAAGTGAGTGCGACCGACGTCACGCGTCTCGGCACCGGCTGATCCGGCCGGCGGGTGCCAGTCCCGCCCCCGGCTTCCTGCCCCGCCGGCTCAGCTGTAGAGCAGGCGGGTTATGACGACGTCCTTGAGGCCTTCCTCCTGCAGCTGTGCCAGGCTGTCGAAGAGGTTGTCGCGCAGCACGCCCGGATCCGTGCGGCCGGGGCGCAGCTCCTGCCGCACCGACATCGCCATCAGCCGCTGCAGCACCGCCTGCTTCAGGCGCGGCGAAAGGTCGCGGAACTGCTGCGTCTGCGCCGACTTGGTCTCCAGCGTCACCGATACCACCACATAGGACATGCGGCGGCTGCTGGAGGGCAGGTTGACCGTGAAGTCGCCCAGGGTGACGTATTCGAACTCCTTCTTGGGCGCCTCCTCCGCCCGGGCGGGCAGGGCGGAGGACAGCACCGCCGGCACCATCATCACGGCGGCAGCGGCACCCAGCATGGCGCGGCGAAAAGAGGGAAACGTCATCGGGCGAGCCTCGAAGTTTCAGGGGGCCTTATTTCGCAACTGCGGTGGTGCGCGTCAAGCAAATCGTATAATTTTTGCGACGCACGCGCTGTCAGGCCCGCGCCCCTGTCCGCTGCCGCTTCTGCGCCCAGACGATGCCGATGATCTTGGCCACCGCCTCGAAATGCGCCGGCGGAATGACCTCGCCCACCTCCACCGAGGCGTGCAGGGCGCGGGCGAGGGGGCGGTCCTCCATCACCACCACGCCAGCCCCCCAGGCGATTTCGCGGATGCGCAGCGCCATCTTGTCCACCCCCTTGGCCACGCAGACCGGTGCCTCGTCCTGGCCGCGCTCGTAACGCAGGGCGACGGCGAAATGGGTTGGGTTGGTGATCACCACGGTGGCTGTCGGGATGTCCGCCATCATCCGCCGCTGCGACATCTGCCGGCGTTTCTTGCGCAGCGCCGCTTTCATATGCGGGTCGCCGTCCGTGCTGCGCATCTCCTCCCGCATCTCCTGCAGGGTCATGCGCTGGCGCCGGTTGTACTCGAAGCGCTGGAAGCTGATGTCGATCACCGCCACCACCGCCGCGACCAGCGTGACCGCGAAGAGGACCTTGATCAGCAGCGCATGCGCCAGGGCCGGGAAGACCACGGGGTCCAGCGCCACCAGCTGGCCACTGCTCTCGTAGAGCGGCTTGCCCACCACCCAGCAGGCCAGCGCCACGGCCAGCGCCTTCAGCAGGCCCTTGCCGAACTCGAACAGCGCCTTGAGGCCGAACACGCGCTTCAGCCCCGCCAGCGGTGAAAGATGCGAGAGCTTGGGCTCCAGCCGCTCGTTCGCCACCACCACGGTGTTCTGCAGCAGATGCGGCAGCAGGCTGCCGGCCAGCAGCAGCCCGAAGACCGGCAGCAGCGCCAGGGCCAGCGCCTCGATGAACGCGATCCCCGCCTGGCGGTAGCCCTCCTGCGTCAGCTCCAGGAAGGCGTCGGGCTGTTCCACCAGCGGCAGCAGGACTTCGCTGAAGCGCCGGGCGACCAGCCCGCCGGCCAAGCCGAGCGCCAGCAGCAGCGCGGCATAGACGCCGAAGCTCGAGCCCTCGCGCGAGATCGGCAGGTCGCCCCGCGCGCGCGCCTGCTGCAGCTTGCGCGGCGAGGCGTCGAGGGTTTTTTCCTGGCCGCTCTCCTCCGTCACGGCGCGGCCTCAGCGCGGCAGCACGAAGACGGCGCCGTAGGCGCCCAGCACCTCGTTCACCAGCCCCGGCGCCGTGGCGCCGAGCAGGGAAAGCCCGGCCATCAGCAAAGCGGGCGCGCCGATCATGAAGACCGGCAGGGCCGGCATCGCCCGGTTGATCCCGGCCAGCACCACGTTGAACAGCATGGCCAGGAACAGGAAGGGCATGGCGAGCTGCATGGCCAGGCGGAAGGCGGTGGTCGTGCCCTCGGCGGTCACCCGGGCCGCCGCGGCGGTGGGCAGCGGGCCGCCGAGCGGGATCAGCGTATAGCTGTCCACCAGGGCGCGCAGGCCGGGATGGTGGCCGTCCACGGCAAAGAGCGCCGCCAGGCAGGCGGCGTAGATGGCGGTGCCGATCACCGCCGAATTGTCCATGCCGATGCCGAAGATGAAGGCGTTGCTGATGCCCATGCTCTGGCCGATCAGCTGGCCCGCCGTCTGCACCGCGGAGAGCAGCAGCCGCGCCAGGGTGCCGAGCAGCGCCCCGGCCGCCACCTCGGTGCCGACCGCGACAGCCACCACCCAGACCGGCGGTGCCGGCAGCGCCGGCCCCGCCAGCGGGGCGATGCAGAAGGCCACCAGCAGCCCGGCCAGGATGCGGATGCGGGCTGGCACCTGGGTCTCGCCCACGCCCGGCAGCAGCAGCAGCGCCGCGGAGACCCGGCAGAACACCAGGAACAGCCGGTAGAGTTCGGCGGAAAACCAGCCCTGCAGGTCGAGCGCCGCGTGCACCGCCGCCTCAGATCTGGCCGACGGTGCGCAACTTGGCGCGCTGGTGCACCTCGGCGTGGCTGATCACCGCGATGGTCGGGTTGATGCGCTCCACCAGGTGGCGCACGAAGGGGCGCGCCACGGCCGAGGTCAGCACTGCCGGCCAGTCGCCCTTGGCAGCGGCCTCGGCAATGCGGGCGCGGGTCACGCTGACCAGCTCCTGCACCTTGGAGGGCGCCATGGCGAAGGAGCGCTGGTCGCCCTCCTCGACGATTGCGCCGCCCACCTCCTGTTCCCATTCCGGCGAGAGCAGCAGGGCGGTGATGTAGCCATCCTCCTGCGTCAAACCCCGGCAGATCTGCAGGGAGAGGCGCTGCCGCACATGCTCGGCCAGCAGGGAGACGTTGCGGGTGAAGCTTGCCGCCTCGTGCAGCGCCTCCAGGATCAGCGGCAGGTTGCGGATCGAGATGCGCTCGGCCAGCAGCGCCGCCAGCACCTTCTGCACCGTTGCCAGCGGCAGCACCGACGGGATCAGGTCGCCGATCAGGCGCTGGTGCTCCTTCTCCAGCCCGTCCAGCAGCTTCTGCGTGGCCGCATAGGTCTGCAGCTGGGCCATGTAGCCCTTCAGCACCTCGGAGAGGTGGGTGGTCAGCACCGTCTCGGTGTCCACCACCGTGAGGCCCTGCGCCATCGCCATCTCGCGCAGCGCCGGCTCGATCCAGCGCGCCTTGATGTGGAAGGAGGGCTCCTGCGTGTCGATGCCGGGCACGGTGATCTCCTGCCCGCCGGGCGCGAAGGCCAGCAGGCGGCCGAGCATCAGCGTCTCGCGCGCCACCTCCACGCCCTGCACCTGGACCGAGTACTCGCCCGAGGCCAGGTCCATGTTGTCCTTGATGCGCACCGCCGGCAGCACGAAGCCGAACTCCAGCCCGAAGGCGCGGCGCAGCTTCTTGATCTTCTCCGACAGGCCGCCCTGTCGCCCGGCGGTGAGCGAGACCAGGCCCATGCCGAGCTCCAGGCGGACGTCATCCACCCGGATCAGCTCGGCCATGGTCTCCTCGCGTGGAGCCGCCTCGGCTGGTGCGGCGGCGGCTTCCGTGGCGGCGCGCTGCGCGCTGCGGCTGGCCAGCCAACCGCCGCCGGCGGCAGCGGCACCCAACGCCATGAAGGGCAGAAAGGGCAGGCCCGGCAGTACCGCGAACAGGCCCGCCAGCCCGGCGGCCAGGTAGAGCGGCTTCGGCTGCGCGCCGAGCTGGCCGATCAGCGCCTTGTCGGTCGAGCCGCGGACATTGCCCTTGGAGACCAGCATACCGGCGCCGATCGAGACGATCAGGCCAGGGATCTGCGAGACGATACCGTCACCGACGGCCAGGGTGACGTAGTTGCCGGCGGCATTGGCCAGCGACATGTCGTGCCGCAGCGTGCCGACGACGATGCCGCCCAGCACGTTGACGATGGTGACGATGATCGAGGCGACGGCATCACCGCGGACGAATTTCGAGGCGCCGTCCATGGCGCCGAAGAAGCCGTTCTCGTCCTCCAGTTCGCGCCGGCGTCGCTTCGCCTCGGCATCGTCGATCGAACCGGCGGCGAGGTCGGCGTCGATCGCCATCTGCTTGCCCGGCATGGCATCCAGGCTGAAGCGCGCGGCGACCTCGGCGATGCGCCCGGCGCCCTTGGTGACGACGATGAAGTTGACGATGATCAGGATGGCGAAGACGATCACGCCGATGACGAAATCGCCGCCGACGACGAAGGAGGCGAAGCCGTGGATGACGCTGCCTGCGGCGTCGAGGCCGCGGTGCCCGTCGGCCAGGATCAGCCGCGTGGTGGCGAGGTTCAGCGCCAGCCGCAGCATGGTGGCGACCAGCAGCACCGTCGGGAAGGCGGAGAAGTCGAGCGGCCGCTCGATCCAGATGGCGACCATCAGGATCAGCACGGAAAGGGTGATCGAGGTGGCCAGGCCCAGATCGACCAGCCAGCGTGGCATCGGCAGCACCAGCACCGACAGCAGCACCACCAGCGCGGCGGCGAAGAGCAGGTCCTGGTGGCCCAGGGTGGTGCGCAGCTTGCGGAGGAAATCCATCGGCTACAGCCCGACGATCAGCTGCGCGATCTCCTCCATGTAGGAGCGCAGCGCGGCAAAGCCAAAGGGCAGGGAGAACATGGTGACAATCAGCGTCACCACGATCTTCGGCACGTAGGACAGGGTCACTTCCTGGATCTGCGTCAGCGTCTGCACCACCGAGACGGTGACGCCCGTCAGCAGCGCCGCCAGCAGCGGCGGCCCGGCCACCATCATGGTGGTGGTGAAGCCACTCCGCAGCACCTCAATCACGTCGCCTTCATTCATCGCGGATTCTCCGGCGCGGCGTGCGGCTCAGACGGCCATGCGCAGCACGTCCATGTAGGCACCGACGACCTTGTCGCGCAGTTGCGTCATGGTCTGCACGGTCAGCTCGGCATTGGCGGCGGCCTGCACCACCTCCTGCACGTCCGCCATGCCGGCGACGCCGCGCGCGGCGGTCACCTCGGCGTTGCGCAGCGTGGCCAGCGAGGCGCGGGCGGCATCGCCCACCATGGTGCCGAAGTCACCGACGGAGGAGGCACCGCTCGTGCCATAGGCACGGACCGCAGCGGAGAGCGGGGGAATGGCGGCGATGGGCTCGGACATGCGGTCAGGACCTCAGGATGTCGAGTGTCTTGCTGTAGAGCGTGCGGGCCTGCTGCATCACCGTGATGGAGGCCTCGTAGCTGCGGGCGGCGGTCCGCATGTCGGCCTGCTCGATCAGCGGATCGACATTCGGGAGCTTGACGTAGCCGCGCTCGTCCGACGCCGGATGGGCGGGGTCGAAGACCGTGCGGAAGTCGCGCGGGTCGCTGCGGATGTTGTCGAGCCGGACCAGTTCGGCGCCGGTGCCGCGATCGACCATCTGGCCGAAGGTGACGAGCTTGCGGCGGTAAGGATCGCCGCCCGGGACGGCGGCGGTGGACTGCGCGTTGGCGATGTTCTCCGCCGCCACGCGCATGCGCGTCGCCTGCGTGCTCATGCCGGAGGCGGCGGTGGCCATGGCCTGGGTCAGCGGACCCGAGCCGGTGACCGGCGAGATGCGCAGCATCAGCGGCCTCCCGCGGCAGTGCGCAGCAGTGCCGTGCCGCGCTTGTAGACCAGCGTGGCGAGGTCATAGGCCTTCGCCACATCCGCCTGCTTCACCATCTGCTCCTCCAGGTTGACGGTGTTGCCGTCCGGGTCCTCGCTGTAGGCGCGGGCGCGGTCGGCCGTGACATCGGCGCCGCCGGACGAAATGCCGAGATGGCCCGGGCGGGTCGCCGCCAGGCGCAGCGCCGGAAGACCGGCCTGCTGTCGCAGCAAGGTGCTGTCGAAGCTGAACGGCTTCACGTCACGGGCGCGGTAATGCGGCGTGTCCGCATTGGCGATGTTCTGGGCGAGCACATTCTGCCGCGCCGCCAACTGGTGCATGCGCGCGCCGGTGATGCGGAAGACGTCGATGCCGTCGAGCATGAGATTCCGGTGCCCCTCTGGCTGTGCTCCCGCAGCAATAGCCTCGCCGGCGCTTCATGTCGATATTTTTCGCATAGTCTTTTCAGGCAGGCTGCGGGAGAATGCCCTTTGCAGAAAGCCATCCCGGACCGCCAACTAGCCCCGCCGCTGCAAAAAAGGTAATTTTTCGCATGACCGCAACCCGCCTTTCCCACGATGCCGCGCCGCCGCGCGACCTCGCCGCACAACTGGGCCGCCTGCCGCGCTGGCGGCGCTTCGGCACCCTCTCCAGCGTGCGCGGCGCGGCGCTGTCGGTCACCGGGCTGGGCGAGGGCGTGTCGATCGGCGACCGCATGCGGGTGCAGCGTCCCGGCCAGGCGAGCCCGGCCTCCGGGGAGTTCGTCGCCTTCACCGCCGAGGCTGCGCTGGGCATGCCGGAGGGCGGCACCGAAGGGCTGAACCCGGGAGCGCGCGTCTGGCTGGAGGCGCCGCTGATGCTCTACCCGAGCGACGCCTGGATGGGGCGGGTGATCGACAGTCTGGGCCAGCCGCTGGACGGGCTGGGGCCGCTGCCGCAGGGCCAGCACGGCGTGGCGCTGCGGCAGCCGGCACCGGACGCGATGCGCCGCCGCCTGGTCGGCGCCAAGCTGGAGACCGGCCTGCGCGCGCTCGACGTCTTCACCCCGATCTGCCGCGGTCAGCGCCTTGGCATCTTCGCCGCTTCCGGCGTCGGCAAGTCCACGCTGATGGGGATGCTGGCGCGTGGCGCCGAGGCCGATGTCATCGTCGTCGGGCTGGTCGGCGAACGCGGCCGCGAGGTGCGCGAGTTCCTCGACCATACGTTGGGCGAGGCGGGGCGGCGACGCACAGTGGTGGTGGTCTCCACCTCCGACCAGCCGGCGCTGGCCCGCCGCCGCGCGGCGCAGGCGACGCTGGCGGTGGCCGAGCATTTCCGCGCGGAGGGCAAGCAGGTCTTCCTGCTGCTGGATTCCGTCACGCGCCTGGCGCACGCCCAGCGCGAGGTCGGCCTGGCCGCCGGCGAGCCGGCCACCGCACGTTCCTACACGCCCTCCGTCTTCACCGAGTTGCCTGCGCTGCTGGAGCGCGCCGGCCCGGGGCCGGAGGGAGAGGGCGACATCACCGCCATCTTCACCGTGCTGGTGGACGGCGACGACCACGACGAGCCGATCGCCGACGCGGTGCGCGGCATCCTGGACGGCCATATCGTGCTCGACCGCCGCATCGGCGAACGTGGCCGCTGGCCGGCAATCGACATCCTGCGCTCGGTCAGCCGGGCCCTGCCGCGCTGCCATTCGGCCGAGGAGAACGCGCTGCTGGCCGAGGCGCGCCGGCATCTCGCCAGCTACGCCGACATGGCGGAGATGATCCGGCTCGGCGCCTATCGCAACGGCAGCGACCCGCAGGTGGACGCGGCGATCCGGCTGCAGCCGGCGCTGGAGGCTTTCCTGGGGCAAGGGTTGGAGGAGCGCAGCGCGGCCACGGAGTCCTTCGCGCAGCTCCGGCAGATCCTGCAGAACGGCTGATGCGGGCGCTTCCCGGGCGCGCGGCTGGCCGCGCGCCCCGGGGATGGTCCTGTCAGATGCCGCTCAGGATGGAGAACAGGGCCGCACTGCTGGCGCCGGAGAAGCTGTCCTGCCCCCAGCTCACCGGCTGCACCAGCGACACGATGCCGGCGCTGCTGCTCAGCGCCTGCGCCTCCGCCACGCTGGTCTGCGCCACGTAGCGGTCGAGCAGCTTGGAGAGCTTTGCCGGATCCTTGAAGTCGGAGAGCGACATGCGGCTCTCCAGGATCTCCTTCTGCCGGTCCACGTCGAGCTGGCCGAAGCTGTCTGGCAGCCCGAGGGTGGACTGTACCACCTCGGCCAGGTTGCGGTCGGCGATGATGCTGTACCAGCTGGTGATCTGCGGCAGGCTGCGCTTGGCGTAGATCGCCTTGCGCAGCGCCTCGGAGGTGTCGCCGAGGGACTCCTCGAAGCGCGCCTGGGTGTAGCGCTGGACGATCTGCTCGACGAAGTCCGACTTGGTGACGTTGGGGCCGCCCTGGGCAGCGGTCCCCGGGGTGCCGCTGGTATTCTCGGTCACGGTCGCGGTGACCCGGCTGCCGGAGGCCGGCGTGAAGCTCAGCACCGCATTGTTGCGGTCCTTCGCATCCGTGAAGACCAGCTTCGAGCCGTCGACGGTGACACTGATGTCGCTCCGGTTGCCATCGGCGGCGCGGAAGGCCGATTGCAGCTTGCTGGCCATCGCCGCGAGGTTCGCCGCGCCGTCCAGCGCCAGATCCTGCACGGTGACGCCGGCAAAGCTGCCGCTGAAGCTGGCGAAGGCCGAGCCCGCGGCAACGGGCCCGTTGACCGTCACGGTGCTGCCGGACACCTCGGCGGTGATCTTGCTGCCCGTGACCGGTGTGAAGTTCAGCGCAGGGGACTGCGCGCGCGCCTTGGCGTCCGTGAAGACCAGCTCCGGCCCGGCGGCCACGACGCGGATGCCGCTGTTGCCGCCGTCTGCGGCGCGGAAGGCGGCCTGCAGGCGCTCGGCGAGTTGGGAATAGCTCTGCACGTCGCGCAGCGAGAGATCCTTCACGGTGACGCCGGCGAAGCTGCCGCTGAAGGTGGTGAAGCCCGAGCCGATGCGCAGCCCCTCGACCATCACCCGGGCGGTGCTCGGCACCGCCGGAATCTCGGCCACCGACAGGCCGCCATAGTTGAAGTCGCTGGCGATCTGCCGGTAGCGGCTGTCCGTCATGCGGTAGGCGACCGAGCTGGTATCGGTGGCATCGCTGTCGAGCACCTTGCCCATCAGCGCGTTCATGCCGACCTGCGCGTCCAGCCCATAGGCCTTCAGCACCATCTCCTGCAGGCGCCGGTCGCTGAGCAGGTCCTTCGAGGTCAGCTTGGACGGCAGCTTCTCGCGCAGATAGGCGATGTCGCGCTGCAGGATCGGGTCCTTGCTGAAGGCCTTGAAGTCGGCCGGGGTCTTGTTCTGCAGCAGCTTCCAGCCGGCCATGCCGGTCGGCAGCCCGACGCCGACGAGGCTGACGGTCATGCTTCGGTCGAGACGCCGGGCGCGCCCGGCGGCTCGTCCTCGCCCGGCTCGTAGCCGGCAGGCAGGCGCATCAGCACACGGTCGGTCACCGGATCGCGCAGCTCGGAATAGAGCCGCATGGTCTCGCCATCCAGGCGCACGTCAAAGGTCGGACCGGCGGGGACGACCTGCTTCTGCCGTTCTGCGGTCTGCACCTCGCCGGAGCTGGCAGGAGCCTTGGGGTCCTCCGCCTCGGGACGCGCGGCGGGCGTGGCGGGCGCCTCGGCGCTGCCATTGCGCGGCTTCAGCGCCGGAGTGGGATCGATCATCGGCGGATGTTCCTTGCCTTTCGCATAGCCGAGGGAGGAGGCTTCTGATTCGATCCGTTTCTACCGCAGATTGAAGACTCCGCGTCAGCCCGAGTGTGCCTCACTCCCGCCGGCCGGCAGACGCAGCGTACTGCTCTGCACCGGTACCCCTTCCACCGCCTCCGCGCGCTGCGCGGGGCCGCTGCGGCGGAAGCGCGGGGGCGGCTCCATGTCGAGCAGCGCGGATTCGTACAGCACCAGATCGCGCAGGGCCGAGAGGGCGCGATAGGTGTTGCCCTCGCGCATGTGCTGCTCCGCCTCGTCAAGCTGCTGCACGTGCTCGCGCTTGATGAAGACGGTGCGCAGCCGCGCCATGTGCTCGTGGAAGGCCTCCATCGAGCCGAGCGCCGGCTGCGCGTTCAGCAGCACGTTCTGCGCGGCGAAATAGGCGCGGCGCACCGGGGTGACGGCGTCCTCCGGCAGCATCACGTCCTTCTCGCGGACGATCTGCGCCCGGGTTTCCACCATCAGGTAGGCCCGGCGGTCGCCATTGGTGACCACGGCACCGTTGATGAACAGGCGCTCGCCGGGAGCGAGCTTCAGGATCAGGGACATCAGCTGGCTTCCGGCTGGACCGTGGTGCCGGGCTTCAGGCCGGCCATGACGGCGCGGTTGACGTCGATCAGTGCATGCAACGGCTTGTTCTCGCGGACCACGCGGTCGCTCTCCGCGAAGATCCAGCGCGCCAGGGAGAGCAGGCGGGCCTTCACCGCCACCTCCCAGCCATTCTCCGGTGCCGCCAGGTCGGCCACGAAGGCGGTCCAGACCATGCGGTTCTCATGGATGGCGGTGGGCAGGTCGGCAGGGCCGGCGGTGGGGAGGCTGGCGCTTTCCAGCAGGGCGGTGGCCCGGGCCAGCACGCGGTACTCGATCTCGCGCGGGTCTTCGGTGCCGCGGATGACGGAGCTGTAGGCGGCGGCGATGCCGCGCGGCCGCATGACGGGCGCGGGCGAGGGGGCTTCCTGGATGACGCTCAGCATCGGATTCTTCCTCAGTCACGCCTGGGCCGGAACAGGGCGAGGCGCGGGTGCCTTGGGCAATGCTTCGGGAAATGACCCCGGCCGCGCGGCCGGGGCCTCCCTCCTGGGGATGGGGCGCGGCACCGGCCGCGCCCCCGTCGGGATCAGCCGCGGAACAGCGACAGGATGCTCTGCGGCGCCTGGTTGGCGATCGAGAGCGCCTGGGTGCCGAGCTGCTCCTGCACCTGCAGGGCCTGCAGGCGGGCGGCCTCCTCGGACATGTCGGCATCCACCAGGGCGCCGACGCCGCTGGTCAGGGTGTCGACCAGCTTGTCCATGAAGTCCTTCTGCAGGTCGATGCGGGTCTGCGCCGCACCGAAGGCCGCGCCGGCGGAGAGCACCGCGTTCTCCGCCGTCTTCAGCGTCGCCAGCAGGTCCGAGTAGTCAGTGCTGGAGGCGGGCGTCAGCTCAGTCGGGGTAGAAACGTTCTCGGCATGGGTGCTGTAGGTCAGAGCAGACGCCGCGGTGTACTGGACGGTACCGGTGGTGGAGTCCTCGGCATCCACGAACAGGAAGGCGGTGCCGCTCTCATCGAGGACGGAGGCAATGGTGCTGCCGGCCTCCTCGTTGATCGCATTGGCCAGGGCGCCCATCACCTCGGCGCGCGTCTGACCGGCCTCCACCGTCACCTTCGCCGTCTTGGCCACGCCGGCCACGCTGAAGGCGAATTCATAGACATCGTTGGTCGCGTTGCTGATCGGGAAGCCGAACTTCTGGCGGTAAAGGTTGTCCGTGGCCGTGTTGTCAGTAGGCGCCACCGCCGAAAGCGTCAGGCCAGCGCCGCCTGCCTGGGTCAGATCGCCGAGCGCACCGCCAAGCACGACGTTGTAGCCGCCGGTCGCATCGGCCGCGTTGATGGTCAGGTTGCCTGAGCCGTCGACAGTCGCAACGATGCCCGCGGCATTGTTGCCGTCGTCCACGCCATCCGCCCGGTCGTTGATCTCGTTGGCCAGGGCCGTCATCATGGCCAGCGGCGTCTCGCCGCCGGCAGCGGCCGCGGTCGTCGCCGTCACGGAAGCGCCGTTGACGGTGAAGGCAAAGCTGAGCGTCTCGCCCGCAGCCGCGGTGCCGGCGGTCGGAACGGCATAGGTGAAGCTGCCGCTGGTGGTCGGCGTCACGGCAGTGCCGGTGGCCGTGATGCGCGACAGCGCGTAGTCACCGTCGAACTCCACCTCATTCGTCGCCACGGCTGCATCGACCACGAGCTTACCGTCGGCGTTGACGGAGGCGATCTTGTTGCCGGTGCCGGCCGCCTGGTTGATGGCGTTCTTCAGGCCGGTGATGACATCCGCTGCGCTGTCGTTGTTCTTGACCGTGTAGGTAGCCTCGACATCCTCGCCCGCCACCTTAAAGGTGAAGCTGTAAACATCGCTCGCCGTCGGGGCCGTAGCAGGCAGTGCGAAGGAGTACTTCGGCTTCGGCGGGTTTTCATCCACCGGCGTGGCAAGGGTGATGTCATTGTTGGCGTCGTAAGCGACTGCGAGGGCAGTATCGCCATCGAAGGTCACCACGTCCGTGGCAGCGCCGGCATCGACCACCAACTTGCCGTTGACGATGGAGGCAATGGAGCCGTTACCTGTGCCTGCCGTCTCGTTGATCTCGGCGGCGAGGCTGGCGAGCGCCTGCGCGCCACTCTCAGTGCCGGCGGCCGTCCACTCCGCGGTGCGCTCCGTACCATTCACGCTGAAGGTAAAGCTCAGCTTGTCGCCGTTGTCGAAGGTGCCGGTCACCGACGGCGCGCCATAGGAGTATTTGGCCACGCGGTCCTCAACCGTCAGCGAGGCGAGACCAGCAAGCAAGCCGGAATCATCCATCGTCAGGTTCTGGGCCGAAACCGAAATGTAGGCCGGAGTGAGGGCATCGCCGTCTGCATTGACGGACGCCAGGATCTGCGTGTTGCCGCTCTGGCTGTTGTTGATCAGGTTCACGCCCTTGTAGGAGGCGCTGTCGACGATGCCCCGGATCTGGCCGACATACTCGTCGATCGTGGCCTGAACCGTCGCGGCGTCCTTCACGCCGTCCTGAACAGAGGTGACCTGCTCGCGGATCTTGGAGATCAGGTCGGCGATCTGCTCGGTGCCGGTCGAGGCGGTCTTCACCACGCCGGAAGAGACCGAGAGGTTCTCGCTGACCTGCTTGAAGTTGGCGATGTCGCTGCGCATCGAGGTCGCCACGGCCCAGGTCGCCGCGTTGTCCTTCGCCGTGCCCACCTTCAGGCCGGTGGAGATGCGGTTCTGCGTGTCGAGCAGGTTCTTCTGGGTCGCCTTCAGCGACTGCAGCGCCGTCATCGCGCCGTTATTGGTGAGAATCGAGCTGACCATAATTGCGCCCTTCAAGGGTTCCGGTTCTGGGGAGCGCCTTCTGACGCGGATCTCGCTGCGCACGGCCCAGAGTCGGTCCGACTGCGGCAGGCATTTCTAGCGTCCAGGCAAAATTTTTCGCAAGCCAATCGGTGCCTCGAACGACGTCCGGGCCACCGCAGGCCGCGCGGGAAGCTCACGCCTGCTGGTCCAGGCTGGCGGCCAGGGTATGGCGCAGCGGCCGCCGCCGCGCGCCGGCGGCGGCGGGGCCGTAGAGGCCGGGATCGGCGGCTTCCGAGACATCGCGCCGCAGCCGCTCGCGCACGCCTTCCAGCGCGCCGGCCACGGCACCCAGCGCCAGCGCGTTCTCCTCCGCCGCGCGCATCATGGCGGCGATGGCCTGCCGCTCGACCTCGCTCTGCGGCACGCCAGCCGCGGCAAGGTCCGAGAGCGCCAGCCGCTTCTCGCCGATCAGCTGCACCAGCTCGGGCAGCATCGCCTGCCGCGCCGCCGCCGCTTCCTGCAGCAGCACCATTCGCAGCCGGCTGGCGGCTTCCAGCAGCGCGCTCATCGCGGCACCCCCTGGCTGCGGCCGGCGATCGCCTTCTCCAGCGCCGGCGCCAGGCCCAGCCCGCCACGGGCGGCCATGGCCGCACCCAGCGCCTCATCCATGAAGCTGTCGAAGGCATCGCCGCCCGCACCGCGCCCGGCGAGGCCACCTGCCTTCTGCTGCGGACGCGCCGCGCGCAGCAGCTCGGCCGCGAAACTCGTCTCCAGCTGCCGCGCCAACTGCCGCGTCTGCGGCGCGTGTGAAAGGGTTACAGGCTCCATCGGGTCCGGCCTCCTGCTCGGAGCAGCATGATTTTGCTGCGCGTCAGCCCCGATATTAGCGAGCCATCAGCAAATTTTCGCATAACATCCGGCATCAACCCGGCCTCGAGAAGCGACGGCTCCTTGCGCCTCCAGAAGGAGCAGAACCCAAACCGCGAGATGCGGGAATGAGGAACCGACGCCGTGGGCGAGGATGAAAGCCGGTCGATGGAATTCAGACCGAAGCGGCGGCAGCAGGTTCGTCGGCGTGCCCTGGCGGTCGAGCTGCGGGGCGAGTTCGATCGCCGCCTGCTGGCCGGAGAGGATGTGAACACCCTGGCGCGCGCCTTCGGGATCGAGCCCTGGTACGCCCAGCGCCGTGCCAAGCGCGTGCTGAGCCGCGCCAGCAAGAGCGATGAGCAGTCGCCGTTCATCGGCGGCTTCAAGGAGGCGGATGAGGACATGACGCCGCTGCAGTATGCCTGCGGACTGCTGGGCAGCCGCGTGCGGCCACTGCGCAATGGCTATTATGTGCTGGACGGCTTCCAGGCCGGGCCGAAGGAGGTGGCCCGCGCCGCCAACCGGCTGCTGCGGGAGCGCGGACTGGCGGAGATCCCCTATCCCGGGCTGACGCCGCTGTACCGCTAGGCGTCCGGCCGGGAGGGGAAAGGCCGGAGCGTCCGCGGCAATGCCGCGGACGCTTCGATCTTCGGAGAGAGCTGGCCGTCAGGCGGCCAGCGTGTCGCGCAGGATCTTCTCCGGCGTGTCGCGCAGCTCAGCTTCCAGCTCGACCAGGTCCTTGATGCCGTCCTGCGCCAGTTCGGTTACCGCGCCCGCAGCAGCCTGGGTGGCCTGCGCCAGCTCCTGCAGGGCCGCCTCGGCCTCCGCCACCAGAGCCGCCGTGCTGGCAGCTGCGGCTGACAGAAGCGCCGGGTCCGGCATATCCGCCCCGGTCTCCTCCGGCTCGGCCGGCGTCAGTGCAGCCTCGGCAGCCGGCGCCGGCTCGGCCGGCGGCTCGGGGTCACGCTGGCGGTGCAGGCCGCGCACCCGTGCACCGCGCTCGATGCTGATCTCGTCATAGACCAGCTCGGCATCCAGCGCAGCGGTGCGGGTCACTTCCACTTCCCGGGCGATCACAGTGCCGCGCAGCGTGCCGCAGAGGCGCGCGCGCTCGACATGCACCGTGCCTTCGACCAGCCCGCCCGGCTCCAGCAGCAGCAGGGGGGCATGCAGGGTGCCGCGCAGCACGCCCTCGACGCGCACCGCGCCGCGGCTGCGCAGCCGGCCTTCCACCTCACTGTCGGCGGCCACCAGCATCATGCCGGCCTCGGCCCGGGCTTCATGGCTGTTTTTCGCTCGCTCGATGCGCGGCTCCAGGCGCTCCGCCGGGCTCCGCGCTGCAGCGGTGACGGGCAGCGGCTCCGCCAGATCTCCGAGCGGCTCGGCTCCGAGGTCGATGCGTTCGTAGGTGATACGCGGCTCTCCACCGCTGGGCTTTCCAAAGAAGCTCATGTGCAATCCCGTTCTAGGAGGCCCGGTGCAGGTGGGCCGCACCGCCAAGCCCTTCTACTTTTTTCGCGCATCACACGCAATATTTTTCGCACAATCTATGGCGACAAACCACCCTACTGCGCCGCCTCCGTGACGCCGGCGAGGAGAAGGATCTCATCCAGATGCTGCCCCTGGTTCAGGGCGCCCACCAGGGCCGTCAGCTGCAGCGCTTCCGGACGCAATCCCGGGCGCTGCAAGCGGTTACCGATCTCCCGCATCCCCTCCTCCACCGTTCCGGCCTCCTGCAGACCGGGCAGCAGCGGCGCTTCCGGCGGATTGCCGGGGTCAGGGAACAGGTCGGGCGGCGGCGTCAGCACGAGGCCGCCCGGCAGGTGCAGGCGGCCGCTTCGGGCATCCGCGTGCCCGCAGCAGGTGGCGCACAGCGCCGGAATCGGAGCGCCCGTGGTCAGCACCAGCGCAACGAGGCGCCCCCAGGCCTCGCTCTTCTGCCCGGCCCAGCCAATGGCCTGCGCGCAGCTCGGCTCGTCCAGCACGCACAGCCCGTCGGGCGCAATCTCGGTGAAGGGGTCGTCCAGGGCCGGCAAATGGAAATCGCGGAACTGCTCCAGCGCCGCGGCCAAGGCGGCCTGCTCGGCCAGCATGGCGGCAGGGCTTTGCAGCGCGGTCAGGCGGCGGCGGCGCAGGGCCGCCAGATCATCAGGCAGCAGCACCGCCAGAGGCAGAGCGCAGTCGGGATCTTCCAGCAGCGGCGCCAGGCGCTGCAGCGGCGCAACCTGGGTGCCTCCCTCGGCGCGCGGCAGGGTGCCCTGGTCGATCGCCCAGCGGCGGAGCGCCTCGGCAGCAGTGCCGAGAAAGCGCTTGCTGCCGATGCGGATGGTACACTGGCGGGCGGCCAGACAGGCCCGCGCTGCCCAGTCCTCGGCCGCGGCGCGGTCGGGAAAGGCGTCACGGCTGAAGCCCAGGGCGCCTTGGCCCACCAGCACCTGCCAGTTTCCATCCTGTCCTGGCCGCACGCGCGTCAGCATTTTTGCCAACCTCACATTCCCGCGAGCAAAAGACCGATCCGGGCGGGCCAAGGCAAGAGGCTTATGCGATCGGCGCCGCAAAATGCGGCCGAGCCCCAGCAGGAGGCGCGCAAACCGGCAGATTTGTAGTATTTCGCAAAACCATGAACGCCATCGCACAGGATAGCCGGCGCCATGGAAGCAGGCCGGAAAAGCGCCGCGCCCCTCTGCGGGGGCGCGACCCGGCCGCGCCGTCAGGCGGCGACCAACGGCTCGCCCACCGGCTCGGCCATCGCCGCGGCAGGGGGGGCAGCGGCCGGAACAGTGGCGGTCGGTGCAGCGCGCAGCAGGGCCACGAGGTCGTCCGGCAGTCGACCCTCGATCACGATGGTGGCGCCGTCGATCTCCACCACCGAGCCGGAGAGCAGGCGGGTTTCCATCTCCACGCCGCGCGGGGCGGGCTCTACCAGGCGCAGCGCCTCGCGCGCCCGCGCCAGCGCGGCGCCGCGCAGGGCTTCAAGCACCTCGGCCCGGCTCAGCCGGATGGTGTGGTTGACGAAGAAGGGGGCGGATCCGGTCATGGGGAGGGATTCTCCTTCCTGCAGGGACGGGGGATCGGGCGTCTGGCGCATTCCGGCTGCCAGTGCCCGTGGATGGGAGTTCGCGCGACCTGCCTCGCTGCGCGAAATGCGTTTTTCACCAGAAAGCTCATGATGTTTAGCATCGCGGGATCCGCACGGCTATTCCGGGGTTTGAGAACATGGTGAACGAGATCTTGAACTATCGGCCTATCCGAACGGATTACCCTTTGATCTTCCTCGTCCTTCCCCGGCCGGAGCTTCTCTCCTGCGAAAACGGGTTGGAAAAAAATCTTCCGCTGGCGGCAATTTTTGCATCTAGCTTAAAGAGCGAAAAAATTCTAAACGAGCAGCAAGGCGCCGGCGGTTATCCACCGGCCGGCCTAGCCGGTCCCTGATCGGCGAAGCGTAGCGGGACGGAGAGAAAAACCCATGGCACGGGCGAACGGGGCGGCACGCAGGACGAAGGCCGCGGCACATATGCAGAGCGGCAGGATCGTGCAGGTCCAGGGCCAGAACCCCGATGGACCCGCCTTCTCGATCGAGCTGGTCACGCCGGAAGGCGCGACCGAGCTGCTGCAGCGCAAGCGCCCGAGCGCCGCCGAAAACCCCAACGCCATCAACGCCTATGCCGAGGCGATGCGCGAGGGTCGTTGGATTCTCAACGGCATGCCCATCATCCTCTCCCGCACCGGCGTGCTGCTGGACGGCGTGCAGCGGCTGCGCGCCTGCATCAAGGCCGGCGTGCCCTTCCTGACCGTGCTGGCGCAGAACATCCCCGACGACGTGCTGCACACCATCGACCAGCAGCGCCGCCGCTCCTTCGCCGGCGTGCTGGAGGCGCGCGGCGTGCCGCACGCGCATGCCCTGCAGTCCGCCCTGGTGAAGCTGATCCGCTACGACGACGGCAAGATGCTGCGCGGCGCCGGCACCGCTTCCTGGTCGCGCATGGACCGCGTGCTGCGCGCCAACCCCGACCTCGAGCAGGCGGTGAAGATGTCGCTGGAGAGCGAGGCGACCGCCCTCTCCGAAGCGGTGCGCACGCCGCTGCTGTTCATGGGTTTCCGGGTGGACAGAGCGGCGACGCGCCGCTTCCTCGATGCCATCGCCTGGCCGGAGCGGTACTCGCCGATGGAGCCAGGCGCCCGCATCCGCGACCTGATCGACATCACCCGCGGCGATCCGGCGACGCGGCTCAAGCCGGTGATGCTCTTCGCCCTCTGCATCAAGGCGCTGAACGCCACTTTCACCGGTGAGCACCAGCGCTCCTACACCTGGATCGACAAGACGGCCAACCCGACCAAGGGCGAGGAGTTCCCGGCCCTTCTGGGTTACTCCGGGCTGAACGATCCCGGTCATGCCGATGACACCGAAGAGACCGCACGCAAGCTGCGCGAGGCGGTGGAGCGGTTGGCGCAGGAGGAGAACGTCTATCCGCTGGTGCTCGAGAGCATCTCGCCGCAACTGGCGGAAGCCTATCTCGGCCACAACACGCGCAACCGCAAGATCGTCGCCGCGCATGTCGACGCCATCGCCCGCGACATCCGCGCCGGCAACTGGATGATGAACGCGCAGCCGATCTGCTTCAGCCGCTCCGGCCGGCTGCTGAACGGCCAGCACCGGCTCTCCGCCGTGATCCAGGCGGGCGAGGCGATCGAGGTGCCGGTGATGCGCAACCTCCCCGAGGAGGCCTACGACACCTACGACATCCACGCCAAGAAGGGGCCGCAGCTCGGTGCCGCCTTCGACAGCTTCGGTGACAAGCCGCTGATCGCCGCCGCCGCCGTGCTGCTGTGGAAGCACGAGCTGAAGCCGGCCGGCACGCGCAACGCCAAGCCCACCCCGGCCGAGGTGATGCGCATCGTCGAGCAGCATCCGCGTCTGCTGGAGCTGCGCACCTTCGGCCGCAAGATGATCGAGTTCGGCCGCGGTTCGGTGCTGACCTATGCCGCCTACTGCATCGAGCGCGAAGACCCCGAACTCGGCCGCATTTTCCTGGAGCGCTTCGAGAGCGGCGCCGACCTGCCGCGTGGCCACCTGCTCCTGGAGCTGCGCCGCCGCATGCAGGTCCTGCGGCGCGAGCGCACCAGCCAGGAAGAGCAGCTGCGCGAGCTGCTGAGCGCCTGGGCGCGCTTCAAGGAGAAGCCGGACCTGGAGCGGCTGAACACGCCGGCCTGAGCCCCGCCGAGGCCCGGGAGGCAACCCCCGGGCCCCCTTGCGGCGCTTTCCGGCCACGCCGCCCGGCCTCAGCGAATCCGCCGCAGCTCCTGATCCTCCGCAGCCTTTTCCGCCTTGCGCGTCGCTGCCTGCGCCGCGTTCCTTTGCTGCGCCTGCTGCGCCAGCTCCAGCCGCTTGAGAGCGGCGAAGTCCTCCGCCAACGCGGCGCGAATGGCCTCTTCGCGCTCCTGCCGCACGCCCAGCTCTTCCAATAGGCGCCGCCGCTGCCGGGCCGCGGCGCGCGACCAGTCCGCCCAGCCGGCCATGGCTGCGACATCGCCCGCCGCCTGCGCCCGCTCCGCAGCCATCTGCGCATCCTGCTCCGCCAGTGCCGCCTCCACCGCCAGCCGTGCCTGCTCGGCTGCCGCCAAGACCAAGCGGCGCTCATCGGCGCGTTGCCGGGCAAGGCGAATCAGAAGCGGAAGGCTACGCATGCGAAAACCCTTTTCCGGATCGCGAAGCCGCAGGCAGCGCTGGCCATGGACGAAACACCATGATAGGAAATATGCGTTTTTCGCAAAGAGGTCGAGGCCGAATGGGAGCTTGGCTGCGCTGGCTGGTGCCGGGCTTGGGGGTGACGGTCATGGCCGCCATGGCGGTCGGCCTGGCGGGGCCGGGCCGCGCAGCCCGGCCGGTGCCCCTGCTGCCCCCGGAAGCCCAGGAACGGGTCGGTGGCTCGGCCTTCCTGGTGGCGCCCGGTCTGCTGGTGACCAACGCCCATGTGGCGCTGCGCTGCCGGGCGCAGGGCCGTCCCCTGGAGGTGGGGGGCCAGCCGGGCGTCTGGCAGGTGCTGACCGAGGATCCCAGCACCGATCTCGCCCTGCTCTCCGGTCCTGGCCTGGATGAGGCGCCGCTCTCCCTCTCCGCCGCGCAGCGCCTGCCATCCGGCATGCCCGTGCTGGTCCTGGGCTACCCAGTCCGTGACTGGGGTTCCGGGGCGTTGCAGGCCATGCCCGGCCAGATCCGCCGCGCCGCCCTGACGGTGCACGACCCCGAGGCCGGCCGCGCCGTCAGCTTCGTCATGACCGACCGCAGCGGCCACGAGATCCCCGCGCGCTGGGAGGACGGGCTGCGCTACTTCGGCGCCGATAAGGCGGACCGGCTGCGCTGGCGGCTGGAGATCGACGCCCCGTCCAGCGGCGGCAGTTCCGGCGGGCCGGTGCTGGATGCGGCAGGCAATGTGATCGGCGTGGTTTACGCCGGCGCGCGCGGTTTCACCTCGGCCGTGCCCCTTGAGGATCTGCGCGAGTTCCTGGCGCGTGCCGGCGTGGCGCCGATGTTCCGCACTGCGGCGGCGGCGGCCGCACCGGATTGGCGCGCCGTCCAGGCCCGCGCCGCGCGGGCGACGCACCGGATTTCCTGTTGATGGGACCCGGCCCGGAAGGCCGCTCAGGCGGCGGCGGATTCCCGGTGGAACGCCGCCGCAGGCAGCGGCGCCGGCAGGGCGAATGTCCCGGAGCAGCCGCGCAGCGCCGCCACCTGCGCCGCCAGGCCTTCCTCACCGGCGGTGCGCAGCGCCAGGGCCACCTCCTCCAGCGCCAGGTCGAGCGACAGGCAGTCCGGCGCATCCTCCCGCGACAGGCAGGGCGCGATACCCGGCAGGCGGGCGGGCTCGGCCGTGTCGTGCAGCACCCAGAGCTGCTGGCGATAGGCGCGAATGGCGTGCGGCGCATGCGCCGCCCCGCCCGCCGCCTGGCTGGACAGAAGATAGCGGCGCCCACCCGCCGCGCGGCGCTGCTGCACCCCCGGCTGACCTTCGACATCCTGCCAGGCCGCGCTGCCGGCCAGTGCCAGCAGCGCGGCGCGGCGCCGCTCCGCCAGAGGCGCCTGCAGCACGGCCTTCGCCACGGCGACCGCACCGATGGTCCGCATCTGCCGGCCGATCTGCAGCAGGGTCTCGCGCAGGGCGGCTTCCTCGGCGGAGGCCGCGCCCTCCACCGGGCAGACCCGGCCCGGATCGAGATAATCCGGCAGCAGCACGCCGATGTCGCGCCCGAGCCGAAGCAGCCAGAGCCGGTCAAGCGCGCTGCCGGCAGCGTTCAGCAACAGGTTCAGACCAAGCGACATCAGCACCTCCATGCCTGAAGCGAAGCGGGGCGCAGGGGGGGCGAGGCGTGCCGCCATTCTGGCTTGCTCTCCGCATTCAGCGAATGGTGGAAGTATGACCAACAAGCCTTAACAAAGGCTGATCACCATTGCGGGCATCGCAAGGATGGCACAAAGCCGTGTGAAGCGCGGGAACGGCGGAAGCGCTATCGGCGTTGCCCTTCAAGACCCATGCGGCGTCGCTGCAGCCCTCTTGCCGCCGATCAACCCAGTGAGCAGTTACCGATCATGCCCCGCGGAACGCCCCCTGCCCTCCTGACCCATGGCCTCCAGGCCGCAGTGGTCGCCCTGTCGCTGGCCGGGGCAACGGGTGCATGGGCACAGGGGCCGGAGGTGCCGCACCAGCTGCCGCCCGTCGCCTCCATTCCACTCCGCCCCGACAGCTTCGACGTGCGCGCCTTCGATCCGCTGGGCATGCCGGCCTCCAGATCTCCTGCGGTCGCCGTGGCGCCGCCCGTTGCCGGGAAGGGCAGTCACCAGGAAGCCAGCCTGGTGGCCTTGCCGGATGCATCAGCCGGAGAAGCCAGCGCCGTACGCGGTCAGGGAAGCAGGCTGTTCAGCGACGGATGGAGCCGCAACGGCTTCGGCAGCCTGCGTTGAGCCGCGGCTGGCGCGAAGCGCCATCCGTTGCCTGAGAGCGTTTTCTCCAGGCGGCTTCCTAATATAATTTTTGAGACACCGTCTCTGTTTTCCATCCTCCCGGCTCCGGCCAGTATGGCTCGGCTCCGCCGGGCCGACAGGGGTCGGCCAAGCCTATCATGTGCCGGGAAAGACAGGATGCCGCAGGTCTATGGAAAGGGATTCGTGGTCGTGCATGCGGCCCTGGGGCTGTATGTCGGTCGCACACCCAGCCTGTCCTACTGGTCCAAGCTGGATGCGGGAGGACGCGATGCGGTCGCCACCTTCCCCTCGGAAGCGCTGGCCCGTTGGCATGTCGAGCTGTGGGAAGGGGGGTGGCCGGAGGATGCCGCCCAGGCGGAGTTGATCCTGCACCCCGTCACCATCGACCGCCCCGGCGGCTGGGCCAGCATCGCCGCCCTGCGCGCCGCCGGGCTGGAGGAGCATCTGGGCGAGCTGGCGCATCCGGGCTGGCAGCACCCGGCCGGCCATTGCTGACCCGCCGGGCGTCTTCGCGGCTCAGATGAACTGCAACTCCGCGTGCAGCGCCCCCGCGGCCTTCAGCGCGGTGAGCACGGAAATCAGGTCGCGCGGGGCAAGGCCGAGCGCGTTCAGCCCATCCACCACGTCCTTCAGCGTCGAGGCGCGCGGCAGGGTGGCGAGGCGCCGGCCGCGCTGATCGTCCACCTCCACCTGGGTGCGCGGCACCACGGTGGTCTCGCCGTTGGAGAAGGGCGCGGGTTGGCTGACGATCGGGCTTTCGGTGACGCGGATCACCAGATTGCCATGGGTGATGGCCACCGGGTCGATGCGCACCTGGGCGCCGACGACGATGGTGCCGGTGCGCTCGTCCACCACCACCCGGGCCGGCGTTTCGGGCCGAATGGAGAGGGATTCCATCTGCGCCACCAGGTTCGGCAGCCGGTCGCGGTAGCCGGGCGGCACCCGCATCTCCACCGTGCCGAGGTCGAGCGCCGTGGCGGCGCCGGCGCCGAAGCGGGTGTTGATCGCCTCCTCGATGCGCACCGCAGTGGTGAAGTCGGGCGCGCGCAGCGCCAGGCGGATGGTCTCGAAATCCCGCAGGTTGACCGGCACCTCGCGCTCCACCAGGCCGCCGCCGGGAACCTTGCCCTGGGTGGTGACGCCGCTGGAGATGCTCTGCGCCTGCCCCGCCGCCTGGAAGCCGCCGACCACGACGGGCCCCTGCGCCACGGCATAGACCTCGCCATCGGCGCCCATCAGCGGCGTGACGATCAGCGTGCCGCCGTTGAGGCTCTTGGAATCACCGAGCGAGGAGACCTGCACGTCGATCGGCGTGCCCTGCCGCGCGAAAGCCGGCAGCGTCGCGGTGACGATGACGGCCGCGGTGTTGCGGGTCTGCACCCGCGCATCCGCCACGTTGATGCCCATCCGCTCCAGCATCGCGGCGAGGCTCTGCTGGGTGAAGGGGGTGTTGCGCAGCTGGTCGCCGGTGCCCTGCAGGCCGATCACCAGCCCGTAGCCGATCAGCTGGTTGCCGCGCACCCCTTCGATGGTGACGACATCCTTGAGCCGGACCTGGGCCTGCGCCGCCCCCGCCGGGAGCAGAACCCCGAAGGACAGCGCCGCCGCCAGCAGCAGCGCGGCGCGAGAGGGGCGAGGCATGGCCATCCCCTTCAGGCGCTGTAACGCAGGCCGGCGGCGGCGAGCGCGGCGGTCGGCATCCGCTCGGGGTCGAGGCCGAGCAGGGCGCGCATCGCTTCCAGGGCCTGCTGCGCCTGCAGCTGCCACTGCACCCGCAGGCCCGGGGCGCCCTCGTGCGGCGTGTTCAGCAACTGCACCGCCTGCCAGAGCCGCACCGCGGTGTCGCGCGCCGTCGGCGTGGCCAGCATGAAGGCCTCGGCGCAGGCCTCGGTGCCGCACTCCAGCGCAGCGCCAATGCTCGCATAGACGGCGATGTCCTCCTCTTCGAGCGCCAGGGGGACGAAGGGCTGCGCATTGGCCTTGGCGGGGAGCATGTTCATGTCCGGCTTCTCCGTTCGCGTCGAGGAAATCAGAGATAGTTCACCAGGCTCAGCTTCGAGAGCTGGGCGGTGATCGAGTAGGTCGCCTGCAGCTGGATCTGCAGCGTGCTGATCCGGTCGGAGACGGTGTAGTAGTCGACGCCTTCCAGATCATTGATCTGCGCGGTCGCGGCGGTGACGGCGCGGTCCTGGATTTCCGCCACGTGGTCGAGCCGCTGCTGCTTGCTGCCGAGGACGCCGGCGACAACGGTGAGCTGCGAGCGGGCGCCGCGCATCAGCTCGCCCGCCTGGTCGAGCAGCGCCGCCTTCGCCTCTCCCGAGAGCTGGCTGTCCGGCGCATCCAGCGTGGACAGCAAGGAAAGCGCCTTGAAGGCATCCTTGAAGGCCGGGTTGTCGGCGCGCACGTTGTAGCTCAGCGTCTCGCCAGCGCCGATGCGGACCAGCGACGGCGCCTCGGATTCCGCGTCGCTGCTGCCGGCCATGCTGGTGCGGCTGGTGGACTGGTAGACCAGTCCGTAGAAGGAGGTTCCGCCGCTGGCATCCCGGTTGGGATTGGCGAACATGCTGTCGAAATCGCCGATCAGCGAGGCCGCCTCGGCCGCATCCAGCGCGCCGCCGGCCGCGCTCACCGCGGCGCTCAACCTGTCCTGTGCCCAGGCGGTCAGGTTCGTGGAATCCTTCAGTGGCAGGGTGGCGCTGTCATTGCCGGCGAACAGGTTCTGGCCATCCCAGCTCGTGTTCAGCAGATTGGTCATGCTGGCGAGCATCTCGCGCGCGTTGCTCGCGATGATGTCGTAGCCATTGCCCTTCAGCGCATCCACCTTGAGGATCTCGGGCGACATCTGGTCCATCAGCTCGCCCACCGAGGTGAGCGCCGCCTGCATCGCCGTCAGCCGCTGCCCGGCAAGGCTCGTCCCGTTCTTGATGGCCTCGCCCTGCTGGACGTCGTCATAGAGCTTGTAGAGCAGCGAGGCGCCAACCCCGAGCTCGCGCGCCGGATCGGCCTTGCGGCCGGAAGACATCTCGGCGGTCAGCACCGCCAGGTTGTTCTGCAGGTCGCGCAGCTGGGCCTGGCGCCCGAGCGAAACCCCCATGGGGGCGACACGATCAACCATCACCTTGCTCCTTGCCGCGCCGTCAGCGGATCTGCGTCAGCTCGTCCAGCATGCTGCTGGCGGCCTGGATGACCTGCACCGAGGCCGAATAGGTCTGCTGCACCAGCAGCAGGCGCTGCAGCTCCTCATCGATGTTCACGGCGGTCTCGTTGGTCAGATCCTGCCGCGCCTCCAGCGCCAGGCTGGCGCGGGTCTCCGCCCGATCGGTCCAGATGGCGCGCGTGCCCTGCATGAGCCCGACGCTCTGCGAGGCCGCCTCCGACAGCGTCATGGTGCCGGGCAGGCCGCTCGCGGCGGCGTAGCTGCGGTCGGCATCCATCGCGTCGAGCGCGCCCAGGATGAAGCTGTTGTCGCTGGCCAGCCCTTCGCTGCCGGCGCCCATGCCGGTGCGCAGGCGCCAGAGCGCGCCGCCCTGCTCCGGATCGGCCGCGGGATTGATGGCGATGTCGCGCGCCAGGCCGAGCACCGCGCTACTCGTGGGGTCCCAGCTCGCCTCGGTCGGGCGGGTGAACAGGCCGAAGGGCTGCGGTGTGGTGCTGCCGAGCGTCGGGTCCGCCTCCTGGAAGGCGTCCACCAGCCGGCCGGCCACCTGGTCCAGCATGTCGGAGAACTGCGGCAGGGTCTCGTCGCGCAGCTTCAGGGAGGCGGCGATGGAACCGCTCTCCGAGAGGCGCAGCTTCTGCCCCTCGACGGTGACGCCGGAGAGCTGCGCGGGATAGCGCGATTCAGCCGGGATCGAGGGCGTGTGGGTGAAGTCGAGATGATGGACCGTGGTGCTGTCGTAGATCGTGGTGCCGCCCTCGGTCATCAGCACCAGGCGGCCCGGCCCGTTGTCATAGACGCGCACCGGCAGCTTGGCACTGATCTCGGCCAGCAGCGTGTCGCGCTGGTCCTCGTACTCGGCGGTGGAAGCACCGCGGGCGCTGGCTTGGGCCATGTTGCGGTCCACCTCGGCCAGACGGTCGAGGGCGGTGTTCACCGCCTCCACATCCCTGGCGATGTCGAGGTCCGCCTGGGTCCGCGCGTCGGAGACGGCGCCGTCCATGGCGTGCAGCGTGTCCACCAGGTCCTGCGCCGCGGAGAGCGCCTGCGACTGCGCCACGGTGTTGTCGGCGGCGGAGGAGAGGGTGGTCATCGCCTCACGGAAGGCACCAAGCCGCGAGGAGAGCGAGCGTTCGTCGGAGGGCTGGCCGATGGCGCTGTTGTAGGCCTCGAGCGTGGTCTGCATGCGCAGCGCATAGGCCTCGCTGGCATCGGCGGCGCGGGAGGTGGCGGCCAGCGCGGCATCCGCAGCGCGCATGGTGGCACCGGTGCTGACGCCGGAGCCGACCCCGGCGACCAGCCGCTCGCTGCGCGGCAGCTCGCGCCGCACATAGCCCGCCGTATTGGCATTGGCGATATTGTTCGCCAGCACCGCCGACTGGCGCTGCTCGGCCGCCAGGGAGGACAGGGCGCTGGAAAGGGCGGCTTGGATGCTCATCTCGCGGATTCCGGGGGCTGGTCGCAGGCCTGTTGCTATTTTTCGCACAGCGCGGGAGCGGCCGGGCCGCCCCCGCGTCGCGCCGGGCTCAGCGCTTCAGGTTGGTGGCTTCCTCAAGCATCTGGTCGGCCGTGCGGACCACCGAGGCGTTGGAGCTGTAGGCCCGCTGCGTCTCGATGAGGTTGGTCAGCTCGGTGCCGATGTCGACGTTGGAGGATTCCAGCGCACCGCCCGAGGTGGTGCCGGCCGCGCCCTCGCCCGCCGTCAGCAGGCGCACCGCCCCGGCCTCGCGCGACATCTCGTAGGCGTCGCCGCGCACCGGGTTCAGCCCGTCCGCGTTCGGGAAGACGGCGAGCTTGAGCTGGTAGATCGCCCGCGACTGGCCGTTCGAGAAGGTGGCGATGACCTTGCCGTCATCCTGCACCGAGACGCGCTCGAGCAGGCCGAAGGCGGAACCGTCCTTCTCCACCTTCACCGGCGTGTAGCTGCCGGCGAGCTGGGTGACGCCCGAGATGCTGTCGAGCGGGCCGATGCTGATCGGCAGGTCCGTCGTGGTCCCGAGGCCGGTCGTGCCGGCGCCGACCTTGAGGGTCAGCTTGCCGGTCTTCGGGTCGTAGAGGCCCTTGGCATCCGTGGTGCCGCTCTGACCCCAGGTGGCGGGGTCGAGCACCGTGGTGCTGGCTGCGGTCGTGGAGGCGCCGGTGCCGTCGCTCGTGTAGGTGGTGGTGTCGTCGGAGACCGACTTCAGCGTGCCGGCCAGGTTGGCGCCGGCGCTGGCCGGCCAGAACTCGAGCTGCACCGAGCCGACCAGGTGGTCCGTGCCCGTCGCCTCCGTGCTGCTGCCCGTGGCGCTGTCGAAGACCTGCAGGATCCACTGGTTGGTGTTGTCGGTGCCGGTGGTGGCCGGAACGACGGGGGTGAAGCGGTAGGTCAGGGTCTGGCTGGTGCCGAGCGCGTCATAGTAGTCAACGCTGCTGACGAAGCTGTTCTCGTCCGGCGGCGGCGAGGCATAGGCCGTCTCGGCCGAAGGCAGGTTGGCCCAGAAGGTCATCTGCGTGGTCGGCGAGGAAGCGACGGAGGTGTTGCTGATGTTGACGGTCGTCAGGCTTTCCAGGTTGTTGTCGCCCATGTTGCCGACCGGCAGGCCGTCGGCGCCGAGCTGCACACCCTGCAGGTAGTAGCCGGCGGCGTTCACCAGGTTGCCGTTGGCGTCGGGGCGGAAGGAGCCGGCGCGGGTGGCCAGGTACTTGCCGCCGCTGGCGCTCTCCTCGTTCACCACCAGGAAGCCGTTGCCATTCACCGCGATGTCGGTGTCGATGCCGGTGCTCTGCACCTGGCCGACCTTGCTGATCTCGACACGGTTGTGCGCGGCGGTGCCGGCCAGGGCCGTGGCACCGCTGCTGGTGCCTTCCAGCACCAGGCTCTCGAACTGCGTGTCGACCCGCTTGTAGCCGACGGTCGAGCTGTTCGCGATGTTGTTGGAAATGCCGGCCAGCTTCTGCGCCTGGGCGTTCAGGCCGGAGGTGCTGGTGCGGAGTGCGTTGATGGCCGTCATCGGCGGTCCCTCAGCAAACGATAGGGTGCGGGAGCGGCCGGCCTGGGGCCGGCCGGGTTCGATCGGGGACCGGCGCCGGCTTCTGCCGACGGACCGGAGGCTGCGCGGGGTTTCACCGCCGCGACTCACCAGAACTGCGGCGTGCTGCCGCGCGTGCCTCGGCCACCACGTCGGACCGGAGCACGGTGATGGCGATCCGCCGGTTGCGGGGATCGTCGGGCGCCTCGGGCAGCAGCGGCTCCACCGCCGCCTTGCCCTCGACGCGGAACATCCGCTGTGCCGGCACGCCGCCCCGCTCCAGGGTGCGGCGGGCGCTGTTGGCGCGGTCGGAGGAGAGTTCCCAATTGCCGTAGTTGCCGCGCGAGAAGCCCTGGGCATCGGTATGGCCGGCCACCACCACCTCGTTCGGCACGGTGGTCAGCACGCTGCCGACCACCTCGAGGATGCGCGCCAGGCGCGGCGTCGGTTCGGCGCTGCCGGGCTGGAACATCGCTGCGCCGTCGCGGTCGAAGATCTGCAGCCGCAGCCCCTCGGGCGTCATCTCGAGCTGGATGTTCTGGGCGAATTCGCGCAGTCCTTCGGACTGCATCTGGCGCTCCATCTCGGCCTTCAGGGCGTCAAAGCGCTGGCGCTCGATCGGGTCGCGCAGCGCGGCCGCCTCGGGAGGCGCAGCCTGCGCTGCCTCGCCCTCGGCTGCCGCCTCGCCGCCCTCGCGGTCCTGGCGCAGCCCGCCATCGCTCACCGGCGTCAGCGAATCCTGGCGGGATTCGCCTGCCACCAGCACCGAGCGCCCGCCCTCCAGCACGCCGTTTCCGGAGGGCAGGTCGAGGATGCTGGAGGAGGTGAAGAACTGCGCAATACCCTCGCGCTGTGATTCCGTGGTGGAGGAGAGCAGCCACATCACCAGGAAGAACGCCATCATCGCCGTGACGAAGTCGGCGTAGGCGATCTTCCACTGGCCGCCATGGTCATCGTCATGGTCGCCGTGATGGCGCTTGATGATGATCGGGCGTTTCGGGTGGTCGTCAGCGCTCATGCGGCGGCCTGGCCTCTCTGCGGGGCGAGGCCCATCTTTACTATCACCGTTTTTCGCATTTCAAGTGCCACGATCCTGCTGTGTGTGCCGCACCGTCAGGCTGCCTTGCAGCCGCAACCGCTGCAGCAGCGCTGCGAAGGCATCCGACAGGTCGGCCACCACCGCCCGCGGCAGGGCACGTGCGGTCTCCATCACCGCGTCCAGCCGCGCATCCTCCAGCCGCGCCCGGACCTCGATGCGGCCGGTGGCCGGCAGGCTCAGGCGGGCGGCCAGCACATGCCGGTCCCGCAGCCGCTGCCGCCGCGTCTGGTCCGGCCGCCAGAACAGGTCAAGCCAAGCCAGACCGCCATCGGGCATCTGCAGCGGCACCTGCCGCCCGCTCCAGCGCGAAGGGTCGCCCAGCGCGGCGGGCGGCGAAGGCGGCGCATCGAGCAGCGCCACCACCTCCCGCTGCGGCAGTTCCAGCACTCCGGCCAGGGCCTGCAGCCGCTCGGCCCCGAGCCAGCGGCGCACATCCGGCCGCAGCATCGCCAGCGCCAGCGGCAGCACGAGGCCGGCGGGACCACCCGGCAGCAGCGCCTCCAGCCCGGCCCGCCGCAGTGCCCCTGCATCGAGCCGCGGATGCGCGGCCGGCTGCAGCGGCGCCTCCGCCTCGCCGAGCGGCGGCAGGGCGCTCAGCGCGCGGGCGGCGGCGGCGTAGCCGGCCCCGGCCTCGCGCTCCGCCGGCGCGGCGATGGGCGAGACGGGCGCGAGGGCCTTCTCCGAACTCATGGCACCGCCCTCCCTCACTCCCCGCCGATCTCATCCTCCTCAAGGATGAAGATGCGGCCTTCGTCCGAGAGGCGCTTGGCGATGGTGATGATGTCGGCCTGTGCATCCTCCACCGTCTTGCGGCGCTGGTTCGGCATGTTCTCGATCTCCTCGCGCATCAGCGTCGCCGCGCGCGCCGACATGCTGCCGAGGAACAGCTCCCGCAACTCCGGCGAGGCAGCGGTGAGGGCGATCTGCAGCTTGTCCACCGGACATTCGGCGACCAGCGTGGCGAAGGTCGAGCGGTCGACGCGGATCAGGTCATCGAAGGTGAACATGATGCGCTTGATGCGCGAGGCGGCGTGCGGCTCGCGGGACTCGATCTGCTTCATCAGCTGGTCGACCAGATCCTTGTCGGCACGGTTCATGATCTCCGCCACGATCTGCGAGCTGTCGCGCTCGTAGCTGCGGCTGAGATTGGTGATGAACTCCTTCTGCAGCGTCTGCTCGATATCCTGCAGGACGCCCTTCTGGATGCTGTCCATCCGCACCATGCGCAGGATGATCTCGTCCACCGAGGCCTTGGGCAGCAGCGCCAGCACCCGCGCCGCATGCTGCGCCGGCAGCTTGGCAAGGATGACGGCGGCGGTCTGCGCCAGTTCGGTGCGCAGATAGGTGGCCAGCACCTCGGGCGAGATATTGGCCAGCTTCTCCCACATCGTCTTGCCCTCGGGACCACGGATCTCGTCCATGATCTCGCTGACCTTCTCGTTCGGCAGCAGGCGGCGCAGCAGGCGCTCGGTGCTCTCCGCGGTGCCGATCACCGCACCGGTGCGGCCGACCTCGCTGCGGAAGCGGTTGATGACGCGCTCCACCTGCTCGATATCCACCTTGCCGAGATTGGCCATGGCACGGCTGACGATGCGGATCTCGGGCTCTTCCAACCGGTCGAACAGGTTCTGGATGCGCTCCTCGTCGAGCGCCATGAACAGCACGGCGACATCGGCCAGCGGGTCGGCCTTCTCGACAGGGCGCACCGCACGGCGCGATTCAGGAGCTTTCATCGGGCGGCACTCCGCGGGGCGGGGTCAAGACGGAACAGGGGCAACAGCAGGATGGCGAGTACCGCCGACAGTTCGGGCGGCAGGCCGCCGCCGGGCTCCAGCCGCGCCAGCATCTCGGGCAGGTCGGCCTCAGGTGGCAGCAGCACGCCCTGGCTGGTGGCGATGCCGCACAGCCGTTCCTCCAGCGCGCCGTCACCGGCGATGGCATCCTGCGCCCGCGAGACACGCAGCGCCGAGGCCAGCGCGCGGCGGCGGCGCGGACGGGGCGGCACGGCAGCCGGGCCCGCCGTGCCGCTCATGTGGTGAAGCTCCGCGTCAGGGCGCCGGCCACCAGCGACCAGCCATCCACCAGCACGAAGAAGATCAGCTTGAAGGGCATGCTCACCACCACGGGCGGCAGCATCATCATGCCCATGCCCATCAGCACCGAGCTGATGGCGATGTCGATTGCCAGGAAGGGCAGGAACAGCAGGAAGCCGATCTGGAACGCCTTGTTCAGCTCCGAGATGATGAAGGCGGCGGAGAGGATGTGCAGCGGCACCGCAGCGCGCATCCGGGCGTCCTTCGCGGCCTCCTCCGGCGCCGCCGCCGGCGCGTCCCCCGCGCTCTCGGGCGGCTGCCACTTGGCGATGTCGATGAACAGCGCCAAGTCGTGCGGGCGCACATTGGCCTCCATGAAGCCCCGGAAGGGCTGGATGGCCCGCTCCGCCGCCATTTCCTCGGTGATGGCGCCGTCGAGCAGCGGCCGCCCGGCATCATTCCAGACATGCTCCAGCACCGGCGCCATCACGAAGGCGGAGAGGAACAGCGAGAGGCTGACGATCACCGTGTTCGGCGGCGACTGCTGCAGGCCGAGCGCGGTGCGCAGCATCGAGAGCACAACGACGATGCGGGTGAAGGAGGTCGCCACCACCAGGATGCCGGGAGCGATGGCGAGCAGCGTGGTGGCGACGATCAGGCCGACCACGTTGGTGGTCAGGCTCTGCCCGCCGCTGGCCACCGCCTGCGCACCCTGAGGGCCAAGGCTCAGCGAGACACTCTGCGCCCAGGCGGGCAAGGCCAGGAGCATGAGAAAAAGGGCCAGGAGCATGGCCTTGAGGAGGGCTTTGCCCCCTTCAAACTCCCCCCACCAGGAAACTGGGTTTCCTGGACCTTCCAAACGAATGGCGGGGTCCGGGATGACACCGTCACCCTGGCGGAGGGGTCCAGGGGAGGCCGCGCCTCCCCTGGCTGCGGAAATCATTTCGAGCGGCATTCTGCGCGCCATCGGGCGGGGTGTTCTCAGCCGGCGGAGGAGACGATCTCGGTGATCGAGATCGACAGCCGCCCGTCATCGGTGATCTGGATCTCGCCGCGGGCGATCAGCCGCTCATTGGCCATCAGGTCCACCGGCTCGCCGACCTTCTTGTCGAACTCGATGACCGAGCCGCGGCTGAGGTTGAACAGCGCCGCCATCGGCAGGCGCTTGCTGCCCAGCACCACCTGCACATTCACCGGAATGTCCATGATGCGCGGCTTGCGCTCGGTCAGGAACGGGTTTTCGGGCGTGGCGCTCTCACTCACGACTGGTTCTCCTGTGCGGTCGCGGCCGCATCTGTCTGGATGGAGGCGGAGGCGCCAAGAATGGCCAGCACCTGCGCCCGCAGCGCGGCCGGATCGTAGACAAGGCCGCCATCGGTCCAGGCGGCCTCGGCCTGGCCCGGCGGCATGGTGTCATCGGGCAGCAGCCGTATGCGTTCGGCATGCGGCTCGCCCGGGAAGCCCTCCGCCTGCGCGGCGGCCAGAGTATCGGGATGGGCGCGCAGGGTGATGGTGTCGGCGGCGCGCTCGGTCAGTGCCGCGGCCAGCAGCGCAACCACCTCGCCGCCGGCGGCGCGCGCCAACAGGACGGGGAAGAGCGCCTCCAGCACTGCCACCACTGCGGCGCGCTGGTCGGTATCAAGCAGCCGCCGATCCTCCGCACGGCGCGCCAGCAGCGCCTCCAGCGCAGCGGCGGCGGCAGCCGCGCCCTGCCGGCTGCGCTGCGTCATTTCCGCCTGCAGCGCCCGCTCCGCCTCGGCACGGCCTGCGGCCTGCCCTTCGGCGCGACCGCGCTCCAGGCCTTCCTCCAGGCCGCGCTGCCGCCCGGCCTCCAGCGCCGTGGCGCGGATCCGCTCCTCGGCCCGCAGGCGCGCGGCGGCACTGCCATCCTCCTCGGCGACCAGCGCCAGCAGCGAAGGTGGCTGGAAGGGGCGCAGCATCATGCCGGCGTCCCTTCCTCGATCCAGGAGCGGACCACCGCCAGCGCCTCATCCGGCCGCTGGTCAATGATCTCCTGCAGGGCGGAGAGGGAGGACAGCCGGATCTGGATGTCCTGCCCGACCGTGGCGATGGCGTCGTCCATGCTGTCCGCCTGAGCCGCGGCGGCGGCGGCGGCCGCGGCGGCGGTCGCGGCGGCGGCGGCCTCGGCCACCAGGCGGCGCTGCCGGCGCCGGAACAGCAGGGCGGCGGCGCCGGCGGTCAGCAGCAGGCCGCCGCCGATCGTCGCCAGTTGCATGCCGCTCAGCCTCATCCCGTCCGCATCGGACGAGGCCAGCGTGCCGAGCCCCTCCTCCGGCAGGAAGTGCAGCGTCTCGACCGTCACCATGTCGCCGCGCTTCTCGTTGAAGCCGACCGCGGAACGCACCAGCGCCGCCAGGCGGTCCAGCTCCTCCTTCGCGCGCGGCACCGGCTTGCCCTCGGCATCGGTGGCCCCGGCCACCACCACGGCGACGCTGACGCGCTTCACCGCGCCGGGCTCGCGCACCGTCTCCTCGACCTTCGAGGAGATCTCGAAGTTCACCGTCTCGTTGCGGCGCTGGCTGGAGGAGGTGCTGCGGGTGGCATTGTTGTTCACCTGCTGGTTCGGCAGGTTCTGCCCCACCGTCACCGGCGCCTGGCCGCGGCCGTCCTCGCTGTTCTCCTGCTCGGTCTGGGTCTGCCGACCGCGCTCGACCTGGCCCAGCGGGTCATAGGTCTCCTCGCGCGCCACGGTGCGGGCACCCTCGATATCGATCGAGGCGACGGCGCGCACCTTGCCGCGGCCGAGGATCGGCTCCAGCAGGTCGAGCACCGCCTTCTGGAGCGCCTGCTCCTGCGCAATGCGAATTTCCCCGATTCGGCCGGCGGCGGCGCCCGGGCCTCCATCGGCCGCCAGGACGATGCCGTTGGGATCGACCACCGAGACATCCTCCTGCCGCAGCCGCGGCACGGCGCCGGCCACCAGCAGCCGGATCGCCGACGCCTGGGCGGCGCCGAGCCGCTGCCCGGCCTTGGTGGTCACGGTGATCGAGGCGGTGGGCGGCGGCGCCTCGCGCGAGAAGCTCTCGCGCTCGGGCAGCACGATATGCACGCGCGCGGAGCGCACCCCCTGCATGGTGATGATGGTGCGCGCCAGTTCCCCCTCCAATGCCCGCAGCCGCTGCACGCGCTGCATGAAGGAGGTCATCTGCATCGGGCTCGCCTGGTCGAGCAGCTCGTAGCCGGCGCCGCCCTGGCGTGGCAGGCCCTCGGCGGCAAGCTGCATGCGCAGCCGCGCCACCTGGTCCGCGGGCACGAAGATGGCGCCGTCGCCACGCGCCTGGACCGGCACCTTCAGCTCCTCCAGCCGGGCGGCGATCCGCCCGGCATCGGCGGGCTCCAGCCCGGCATAGAGCAGGCCATCAGGCGCATTGGCGGAGCGTGCCACCAGCATCACGGCGATCAGCGCCGCCAGGCCCACTGCCACCAGGGCGCCGATTTTCGCAGGGCCGAGCCGCCTGAGCGTGGCGCCCAGCCCCCCCAAATCGAAACCAGGCCCCAGGGTCCGAACTTGCTGCATCGACCTTCTATCGCCTCATGCTGGCGCGTGCCCCAACCGGCCTTCCGGCGCATCCTTGGCTGATGCGCAGGAACAGCCGGGCGTGGCACCCAGACCCCCGTTCCCACTCGCCCGCCATCCTATGCGAACATCCTCGAATGGATGTTTTTAGCATGGCATGCGAAGACGCGTCGGTTTATACCTTCGCCCACTCCGCTTGTCGCGCGAAAAATCGCTATCGCCGGGAGAACCGCTGCCATGGCCTCACCCCCCGCGGAGAAGTCCGCGAAAAATCCTGAAAAGCCGGGACGCAAAGGCGGCAAACGCCGCCTGCTGCTGATCCTGCTGCTGCTGCCCCTGCTGCTCGGCGGCGGTGCGGTGGGCGTCTGGCTCCTCGTCCCTGGCGCGGCGGACGCCGTGCGCCATCTGGCCGGCCTGGATGCCGCGCCGGAGGAGAGCGCCACGGCCGTCGCCCTGCCGCCGTCAGGCAAGCCCAGCTTCGTCGAGTTCCCGGAGATGACCCTCTCCCTGCCGAATGGCGGCCGCCCGCGGCAACTGCGGCTGAAGCTCGCCGTCGAGGTCAACGGCGACCCCGCCCTGGTGCAGGCCGACCTGCTCAGCCCCCGCATCTACGACAGCCTGGTGCTGTACCTGCGCACCCTGCGCGACAGCGAGATGGAAGGCGCGCTGGCCATGGACCGGCTGCGCGGCGACCTGCACCGGCGGCTCGATCTGGTGCTCGGGCCGGGCCGCGTGCGCGACGTGCTGATCACCGGCTTCGTGGTGGCCTGAATCATGAGCGAGACGAACGAGAGCGGCGGCGAACAGGACCCGGCGGCCGACGCCATGGCCGATGCCATGGCCGATTGGGGCACCGCCGGCGTCGCCATGGGCCAGGGCGACATCGACGACCTGTTCGGCGGGCCGGAGCCTGCGGCCGACGAAGGGCCGCGGCGCGGGCTGGAGGCGCTGGTCGGCGGCGCGGTGCGCTACGAGCGGCTGCCGATGCTGGAGATCGTGGTGGACCGCCTGGCGCGGCTGATGACCACCTCCAGCCGCAAGTTCACCGCCGACAATGCCGATGTCGTCATCGACCGCATCAGGCCGGTGCGCGTCGGCGCCTTCCTCGACACCATCACCCTGCCGGCGATGATCGGCGTCATCCGCATCGAGGAATGGGATGGCTATTGCCTTGCCGCGCTCGATTCGCGGCTGATCGGCTCGATCGTTGACATCCTGCTCGGCGGCCGGCGCAACGCGCTGCAGCCCATCGAGGGCCGGCCCTATACGCCGATCGAGCGAACCTTCGTCGAGAAGTTCGTCTCGATCATCACGCAGGATCTGAGCAAGGCGTTCGAATCCGTCTCACCTGCCGAGTTCCGGCTGGAGCGCTTCGAGATCACGCCGGGCTACGCGATGATCACCAAACCGACCGCCGCCGCGCTGACCTTCCGCGCCGAGATCACCATGGAGGGCCGTGGCGGCTACGTCGATTTCCTGCTGCCCTATGCCTCGATCGAGCCGGTGCGCGACCTGCTGAGCCAGGAGGTGCTCGGCAAGAAGCAGGGCGGCGACACCATCTGGCGCAACCATCTCGCCGAGGAACTGCCACGCGCGGGCGTCGAGCTGACCGCGGTCATCGAGCGGCGCGTCCTGCCCTTCTCGGAGGTCGCCGCCTGGCAGCCCGGCTCGATCTTCGTGCTCGACCGGCGGCAGGGGGATCCGATCGAGGTGTTCTGCCAGGGGCTGATGGTCTGCCGCGCGGCGATCGCCAGCAAGGACGAGCGCGTGGTGCTGCGCGTGGAGGAGTGCGTGATCGACAGAAGCTGGCCGGGCAACGCGCCCAGCCAGGACGCCTGAGGAAAATCCCATGACGCTGACACAGATCCTCGACGCTTCCGCCCTGGCGGCCCTGGTTGCCCAGGCCGGATGGATCGGGCTGCTCTACCGCCGGATGGGCCGGCTGCGCGCGGCGCTGGAGAGCGCCGGCGACGTGGTCGGGCAACTGGACGAGGCCTCGCGCCGGCTCGACAACTCGGCCGGCGGCATCGTGCAGAAGGTGCGCGACGGCATCGGCGAGGTGGACAGCAAGCTCGGCGCCTGCCGCCGGCTGGTGCAGGAGCTCTCCACCGCCTCGCGCCAGGCCGAGGAGGTGGCCACCCGGCTGGACCAGGCGCTGCGGCAGAACCGCAAGCTGCAGAGCGCTCGCGCCGCCGCGCCGCCACGCGAGCTGGTGGAGCCGCTGGGCCTGGCCGAGCGCCTGGCCGGCCGGCCCGCACCCGCCCTGCCCGAACCCTCCCTTGCGCTCTCGCCGCCGCTGCTGACCCTTCCGGCCGAGCCGGAGGAACAGGCGCCCGTGATGGCGGAGGAGCCCTCCCTGCGCAGCATGCTGGCAGCGGAGTTGCTGTTCGCCGGCCCGGCAGCCCCGGCGCCCGGGCCGCGCACCATTCGCGTGAAGCTGGATTGAGCCTCATGACCCGCGCGCCCGCTTTCAGCCCCTCCCTCCCGCGCAGGACCCTGCGATCGCTCGCCGGGCTGCCGCTGATGGCGCTCAGCCTGGCCGCCCTGCTGCCTGGCCGCATCGCCAGCCTGACGGAGAGCGGCTTCACGCTGCCGCGCTTCGGCGCCACGCTGCTGCAGGCACGGGAAGCTCCTTCCGCCCCACCGCCCGTGGCGCTGCGCGAGGGCGTGGTCGCCCGGCCCACCATCTCGCCGGTCCTGGCCGGCGCGGTGCGCCCCAACCCGCTGGGCGAGGAACGTCCGGGTGACAGCCGGCTGCTGATGGAAGTCTCCCGCCGGCAGTCCGAGATCGATCAGCGCCAGCGCGACCTGGAGGCGCGCGAGGCCCGCCTCCAGGCGGCAGAGGAGATGGCGCGCGCGCAGATCACCGAGCTGACGCGCTTGCGCCAGGAGATCGAGCAGATGGTGGCGCGCGAGAGCACGGCCGCCGAGGGCGACATCGATGCGCTGGTCGCGCTCTACGTGAACATGCGGCCGCAGCAGGCCGCCAAGGTGCTGGAGCGGCTGGAGGCGCCGCGCGCCGCGGTGATCCTGCTGAAGATCCCCGACCGGCAGGCCGGCCCGATCCTGGCGCAGATGGAGCCGCCGGCCGCACTCGCGGTGACACAGGAGATCGCCGGACGCCGGGAAGCCTTCCGCGGCCCGACGCCCTGAAGGCTGGCCAGCCGATGATCGGGAGGAAGGAATTCCTCCCGAATTTTCCATCTTCTTTTTGTCAGCTGGGCGAGGCGCCTCGAACGACAGCACGCCTGCCAGCAGAAGAGGACAGGAAGACTTCGGGGGAACTCCGCCAGGCTTTCCCGCGGCTCAGGCCTCGCCGGAGCGGATCCGGCTTGCCTCGCCCAGCAGCGCATCCGCCGCCATGGCACAGAGGGCGCGGCTGCCGCTGGCGTCGTGCAGGGCATAGCCCCCTTCGGCCAGAGCGGTGATCCGCCCCTGCGGCGCGGGCAGCACGAATTCCAGATCACAGTCCAGCAGCCCGGCCACTTCCTGCAGGGCAGGATCGCCGCTGCGGGAGACGGTCTGTCCCACGAACAGCCGCCGCGACAGGGTGAGCACGGCATCCAGCGTGGCAGCCTGGGCCAGCCGCATGGGCGTGTCCGACGGGCTGGAACGGCGCAGGTCCAGCTGCCAGGGCAAGTCGGCAGCGTCCGTGCGGGCCAGATCCAGGCACCATTCGCCATGCCGGGCGCACCAGGCCAGCGGAGCCGTGCTGGCAAAGCGCACCACACCTTCCAGGGTCTGGGGGCCCATCGGCTGCGGCTCAACCCGCAGCCGCAGCGCGGCGAAGCGGCGCCGCATCGCGCGGTCGCGCCAGCCAAGCCAGGCAGCGGCGGCGGCACCCGCCGCCAGCGCCGCGAAGCTGTGCCAGCCCGGCGCTGGGAGCCCGGGCACGGCGTCCAGGCTGACGCCCAGTCCTGCCATTCCGAGGAGAGCGGCCGCCGGGAGCGGCCTGATGAGAGAAAGGGGCTGCGGCATGGCGACTTCTCCGCGGGAACCGGACCAGGGTGCAGGCATCGCATAAATTCGAAAATTTTTCGCAAACCTTCCCCGCAGCGGCACGGACCCTTGTTCCACTCAGGCCGATCCCATGCGATTTTTGCCGGATGAAGCCTCTTCGCTCCAGCCTGACGGTTGCAGCCCTCCCCTTGCTGTTCGACCCCGCTGCACCCGGCGCCGGCGCCTGGATAGCCGTGCCTTTGATGCTGCTGCGCCGCCTGCCGGCCCTTCGCCGGGATGGGGCGGTGGCCTTCATCGGGCTGGCAGAGCAGTTGGCGGCCGCGGCCGATCCAGCCGCACGCATGAGCCTGCGCCGGGCCTATGTTCCGGCCAGCAGCCTTGGCCGCATCGCAGGAGGACGTGCCACCTTGCCTCTGTGCGCTCGGGCCGTGCCCGCGCCAGGCTGCAGCGAGCGCCTGCGGCACCTGCCGCGGCTGGATGCGGGCGCGGTCCGCTTCGGCTTCCGTGGCGCGCAGCTCACTTTGGCGGACGGCCGCCACGGATGGGTGAGCAGCGAGCATGAGCGGACGGAGGATACACTTCGGGTGACGGTGGAGGGCGCTGTGCTGGACATCCCGCTACATCGTTTCGACCTTCTGGTGCGGGACTGGAGCGGCCCCAGGGCTGCGCCGCGCGTGGCATTACAAGGCTGTGCGAAAAATTCTTGATACATGGCTGCGAAAAAGACAGTATGTCGCTGAACCGCCGGTTCCTGCGCCGTCGCCCCACCCTCCCGGAACTCCCCCATGCCCGATAACGGATTCGCGCTCTTCTCCCCCGCCCTGGACTGGGAGGGCCTCGCCGAAGCGCTGCTGCAGCGCGCCGTAACGCTGGGCCGGCGGGATGGCCTGCAGGGGCAGCATCGCGACATCACCGGCGCGGCCAGCCTGCCGGGAATGCAGGAGATGCCGTTGCCCGATGTCCTGCTGGCGGCGATGCGCCATTGCTATGCGGCGGGGCACGTGCATGGCGCCGATGTGCGGCGCGAGGGCCGCCGGCGCCGGGCGGAGCAGCCGGCGCCTGTCATGGTCACGGCACTCCGGGCCTGACACCGGCGGGCCTGCGCGCCCGCTGGAGAAGCGGGCGCGCGGTGGACAGGATGCTTCAACCGGCGCCGTAGGCCTTGCGCGCCTCGGCCGCCGCATCGCCGCTCTGGCGCATGGCCGCCACCACATCGGCCGGCAGGGCGCGTGCGTCCTCGCCGGCGCTGCGCTGCGCGCCGGCCTTGTTCATGCGCGTGAACACTTCCATGAGGGTCGAGAGCATGGCCTGCTCGGGCGCATGCGCCACCCGTGCCGGCGCGCCGCTGCCCCACCAGAACGGCTCGTTGCTGGCCATCGCCGCGCCCGATTTCGGCGCCTGCGCCAGGGCGGAGGGGTCGATCGTCACCGGGCCGCTCGGCGCCTCCAGGCCGAGCTGCGCATAGGTCTGGTTCACCCGGTCGCGCAGCTTGTCGATCACCTGCTTCACCGAGAGCGGCGCCCCGTCGCTGCCACGGAAGATCGCCGGATTGGCGCGCGCCGCGTCGGGCAGCACCTGGCTGGCCGCCATCTGCGGGTCGGAAGCCGCCTTCTGCAGCAGTTCGCTCGCGCCGCGCAGGCCGAGGAAGTGACCGAGATACAGCTCGGTCGCGTCCGGCCGGTGGCCGATATTGGAGGACAGCGCCTCGGTCAGGTCCTTCAGATGCTCGGCACCGAGCCGGGCGGCGATCTGCGGGTCGTCGCGCAACGCCAGGATACGGGCGCGCAGCGCCGGGTCGGAGACGGTGAGCCGGCTGCCCTGGCGGGTGATCGCCGCCGCCGCCTCGGCCAAGCCATGCTGGGCGCCGTGCTCCTGCACCACGCCGAGCCAGGTCTGGTCGATGAACTGGAACAGGCCGCGGGCGGAGGAGGTGCCGGCCTGCGCATCGGCGCGGAAGCCGCTCTCCATCGCGGCCTTGGCGGCCAGCACCTCGAAATCCACCCCGGTCGCCTGTGCGGCATTGCGCAGCGCACCGGTGACGGCGCTGTCCACCTTGTAGCGGCCGAGCGTCTCGGTGCGCGGGTGGGCGGTGCTGGCGGCGTTCAGGCTGCTCTTCTCCAGGGCGGCCTGCAAAGCAACGGGCGTTGGCATGGTCGGGCCTTTCTGCGCTTTTGCGAAAAATGCTCATAGCATAGCAAGATGCGAAATGATAAGAGCAACGCATCGGTGAGCTTCAGCGCCGACCGTCGCAACCTGCGGGGCCGTCCCAATCGATGATCCAGATCGCCGGAATCTTCGGAGTTTTCCTTGCCGTCTTCGGCGGCTACCTGATTGCAGGCGGCAAGATGGGAGTCATTCTCGGCGCCGTCGGGCCAGAGCTGCTGATCATCGGCGGCAGCGGCGCCATGACGCTGCTGATCGGTGGTGACGGCGCGCTGCTCGCCAAGACGCTGAAGGCCTTCGGCAAGGTGTTCAAGGGCTCGAGCTGGCAGCGCAAGGACTTCTCCGACCTGCTCTGTCTGCTCTATCTGCTGCTGCGCACCCATCAGAAGGAGGGCGCGGCAAAGCTCGAAAAGCACATCGAGCAGCCGGAAAGCTCGGCGATCTTCAGCCGCTACCCGCGCCTGATGCAGGACCCGGCGCTGCGTGCGATGATCTGCGACACGCTGCGCACCGTCACGCTGAACAACAAGGATCCGCACCGCATCGGCGAGATGATGGAAGCCACCATCGACAAGCGCCACGCGGAGAATCTGAAACCGGCCAAGGCAATCCAGACCATGGCCGACGCCTTCCCGGCGCTCGGCATCGTCGCTGCCGTGCTCGGCGTCATCAAGGCGATGGGCGCGATCAGCGAGAGCCCGGAGATCCTCGGCCACATGATCGGCTCGGCGCTGGTCGGCACCTTCCTCGGCGTCTTTCTCTCCTACGGACTGGTCGGACCGATGGCCAGCCGGTTGAAGGCGATCTTCGAGGAGGAGCGGCGGATGCTGGATGTCACCCGCTCGGTGATCACCAGCTACCTCGAGAACCTTTCGCCGCAGATCTGTGTCGAGGTCGGCCGGCAGGTGGTGCCCACCAAGCTGCAGCCGAGCTTCGACCAGATGGAGGAGCAGCTGCGCGAGGCCGGGCGCGCCAAGGCGGACGGCGCGGGCGAGGGTGGCGGAGAATAGTGCCGATGCGCCCTGCACTGCTGCTGGCCAGCCTGGCGCTGCCGCCGCTGCTTGTCGCCCTGCCCGGCCATGCCCAGGAGACGACGCGGCCCGCCGCTGCGGCCTCCGCCGAAGCTGCGCCATCGGTGCGCATGCGCAGCGGCCAGCATGCCGATCGTGGCCGCGTGGTGCTGCATCTCGGCCGGATCCCGCCCCATGCCCTGCGGCGTGCCGGCAATGACTGGGAGCTGCGGCTGCGCGGCCTGTACCAGCTGGACGCTTCCGAGCTCCGCCAGATCAACGAACTGGCCGGCACCGAGACGCGGCAGGAGAATGGCGAGACCGTGCTGCGGCTACGCCCGGCCTGCGACTGCGTGGCCGAGACGGGCGCCTTCGACGGCATGCTCTATGTCGATCTACGCCCGGCCGCCAGCGAGCCGCCCCGCGAGGCGCAAAGCCCGGCGCAGCTCGCCGCGGCGCGGCGGCGCCTGCTGGACGACGCGGTCAAGCTCGGCCTGATGAGCCAACAGCAGGCCATTGCCCTGCTGCGCGGCACCGCGCGCGCGGCCGCGCCGGCCGCTCCGGAAGCCCCCGCGGCGGCCCCCGAATCGCGCATCCCGGCCGCGGTTCCGGCCCCGGCAGCCGCGCCCGGCATCGCGGCATCACCAGCCTCAGAACCAGCCCCAGCGCAGGCACCGGCACCGACAGCCGCCCCGGCGCCCGCCGCGACCCCCGGCCAAGCCGACGGACGGAAGGCGCCCGCCACGGGCGGCGACCTGACGGCACTCCGCGAGGAGATGATGCGCCGGCTGGCGCTGCTGAACGGCGCGCAGGCACCGGCGGCGCCGGCTTCCCCGCCCGCCCCGGCCAGCGCCGCCAGCCCTGCCCCCAATCCGCGCTTCGCGCCGCCGGCCGAGGAAGCCGCAAAGCCGGCCTGCCTCGCCCCGTCCTTTGGCCTGCAGGGCTGGGCTGGCGCGGAGGATTTCCCGGACCGGCTGGCGGCCTTGCGCGCCACGCTGGCCAAGTCCGACCAGGGTGCCGCAGAGACGGCGGCCCTCGCCGAATTCTATGCCAGCCACGAGCTGGCCGCCGAAGCGCTGGAGGTTCTCTCCGCACCACTGGACGAGCAGCCTGGCGGTGAGATGCTGGAGCGGCTGCAGCGGGTGCGCGACGTGGCGCGGCTGCTGGCGCGGCAACCGGTCGACCCGGCCTCGCCCCTGCTGGCCGAGGCGGCGGACTGCGCCCGCCCCGACCTGCCGCTGTGGCGTGGCCTGACCGCCGCGCTGCGGGGCGAGGCCACGGCGCTGGCACGGCTGGCACCGGCCATCCGCACCGCCCTGCGCGATGTGCCGCAGGATCTGCGCATTGCCTTCGTCGGCATCATGGCGGATGCGGTGGAGGAGGATGCCGAAACGCTGCGCATCCTGCTCGGCGCCATCCGCAGCGCGGGCGACCTGCGGCCGGACCAGGCGGCACTGCGCAACTGGCTGCTGGCGCGGCTGGCCCGGCTGGAGGGCAACCGCGCCGACGAAGTCCTGTACCTGCAGAAGGCCGCGCAGGCCGGGCACTGGGTGCCCGCGCTACAGGCCCGCGCCCGGCTGGCGGCGATGAACTTCGACCGCCCCGGCCTCGAAGGGCAGCGGGCGGAGCAGCAGCTGCTCGACTTCAGCCGCACCTATCGCTTCGACTCCCTCGGCGAGGAGGCCGCCATCCTCTATGCCCAGCGGCTGCTGGAGCGCGGCGACCTGGGCGGCGCCCTGGCGGTGGCCGACGGCGCCAGCCAGGCCTCGCTGCGGCCGAGCATGGAGAGCCGCGGCGCCCGGCTGGCCGCGCAGGCGCTGCGCCTGCTGCTGGTGGATGCCAAGGGCACGGCGCTGCCGCCGCCCAGCGAACGGCTGGCGCTGTACTGGCAATATGAGGGCTATGCCACGCCCGGCGAGCGTGGCGACGACATCCGCAAGGGCGCGCTGCGCCTGATGCTGAATGAAGGGCTGGCCGATGCCGCGCTGGATACCGCCCGGCAGCTGACCCCCGCCACGCAGCAGCAGCCCGACGTGATGCTGCTGGTGGCGCGGGCCGAGGCGGGCGCCTCGCAGGGCGACGTGCGGCGGGCGATGGCGCTGCTGCGTGCCCTGCCGCCCTCGGAGGAGGTCCAGCGCGCCGCCAGCGCCGCCCTCGCGCGGATGGGCAAGATGCAGGAGGCGGCCGCCGAGCTGGCGGGCCTCGCCGGCCTGGCCGACCGTCAGGCGCGCGCTGTGCTGCTGTTCCAGGCCAAGGCCTGGCCGGAGGCCGCCACGGCCTATGCCGAGCTGCTACGCGACCCGGCGCTGGAGCCGGCGGCGCGCACCGAGGCCACCACCCGGCTGGCCAGCGCCGCCGCCCTGGCGCGCCAGCGCCCCGCCGTGCCGGCCGAACTGCTGGCGCCGCAGAACGGCTCGGCGGCCATGCTGCAGCTCAGCGCAGGCAGCGCACCGGCACCGGCAAGCGGCGTGGCGGCCATGCGGGCGGCCATCGCGCGCAGCCGGCAGATCGAGAAGCTCCTGCCGGAGACACGGAAGAACTGAGATGGACAGCCCCAGCATCGTCAGCCTCTCCGGCCAGATGGCGCTGCGCCAGCAGCTCGACATCACCGCCAACAACCTGGCCAACGCGAACACCACCGGATTCCGCGGCGACCGCACGCTGTTCCAGACCCATGTCAGCCGGCTCGAGGTGCCGGGGCGCGAGGTCGCCTTCGTGCAGGATCGCGCCACCTATCTCGACACCCGTGCCGGCACGATCGCGGCCACCGGCAACCCGCTCGACGTGGCGATCGAGGGCGAGGCCTACCTGGCCGTGGAGCGTCCGGGCGGCGGCCGCGGCTATACCCGCGATGGCCGCATGCACGTCGCGCCGGACAACACGCTAGTGAACAGCAGCGGCCGCCCGGTGCTCGACGAGGGCGGCGCGCCCATCCTGATGCCCGAGCAGGTCAGCAAGGTCGAGATCCGCACCGATGGCACCATCCTGGCCACGGTGGAGGGGCGGATCGAGCAGGCCGGGCGCCTCGGCCTGTTCCGCGGCGGTGATCCGCGCGGCATCCGCAAGGGAGGCGACGGGCTGCTGGAGATCCCGCCCGCCGACGTGCAGCCGGTGCCGGCCAACGCGCCGGGGGTGCGCCTGCATCAGGGCGCGCTGGAGGCCTCCACCGTGCAGCCGGTGCAGGAACTGTCCAACCTGACCCTGATCCAGCGGGCCTATGAGAGCATGCAGCGGATCGTTGCCGACGACGACGATCGCATGCGAAAAATGATAGAAACCCTGGGGCGCTCGAACTGACCCGCCTCCCCTGACCCACGCGCGGCTTCAGAAGGACACAACACCATGCGCGCCATGAGCATCGCGGCCACCGGCATGCAGGCCCAGCAGACCAATGTCGAGGTCATCGCCAACAACATCGCCAACGTCTCCACCACCGCCTTCACCCGGCGCAAGGCGGAGTTCCAGGACCTGATCTACCAGTCCACCGAGCGCGTCGGCTCCTCCTCCTCCGAGGCGGGCACGGTGCTGCCGGTGGGCACGCAGGTCGGGCTCGGCGTGCGCAACTCGGCGGTCAACCGCATCACCCTGCAGGGCTCGCTGACCGATACCGGCAACCGCTACGACCTCGCGCTCGAGGGCCGCGGCTATTTCGGCATCACCCTGCCGGACAGCACCGTGGCCTATACGCGAGATGGCAGTTTCAAGCTTTCCCCCGAGGGTCAGCTCGTCACCACCGAAGGCTATCCGGTCAACCCGGCCATCACCGTCCCGGCCGATGCCAAGGACGTGACGGTGAACCAGGCCGGTGAGGTGCTGGTCACCGATGCCAATGGCCAGCAGCAGAATGTCGGCCGCCTCGAACTGTACATGTTCCCGAACGAGGCCGGGTTGGAAGCGGTCGGCGGCAACAAGTTCCTGGAGACCGACGCCTCCGGCCAGCCGACAACCGGCCTGCCCTCCGATCCCGGCTTTGCGAAAATACGTCAGGGATATCTGGAGGCCTCCAACGTCAACGTGGTGCAGGAGATCACCCAGCTGATCGCGGCGCAGCGGGCCTACGAGATGAATTCGAAGGTCATCGAGGCGACCGACCAGATGCTGCAGACCGCCAACAACGTGCGCTGAGGGCGGCGGCGATGCGGCTTCTTTTCCCTTTCGCCGCGGCGGCGCTGCTGCTGGCCGGGGCGGCTTCCGCACCGGTCACGGCGCGCGAGGTCTGGCATGCCGCCCGCACGCTGGAGCGCGGCGACATCCTGCGGCCGCAGGATCTGGAGGCGATGGCGCCGCGCCGCGACAACACCGCCTTCATCGAGGCGGAGCGCGACCTCGTCGGCCAGGAGATGCGGCGCCGTGTCCGCGACGGCAGGCCGCTGCGCGACCGCGATGTCGGCGAGGTGCTGGCGGTGCACTCCACCGACACGGTGCGGGTGTTCTGGAAGAGCGGCGGCGTGACGCTCGAGATGGAGGGCCGGGCCATGGAGAGCGGCGCGGTGGGCGAGGAGATCCGGGTGCACAACCCGGGCAGCAACCGCACCATCCGCGCCGTGGTGGTGGCCGAGGGCACGGCCGAGGTGCGCGGCGCGCCATGAACGGAGACAAGCCGATGCGTCCAGGCCGGATCCCGACCAGCCGCAGCCTTGCCGGCGCGGCGTTGCTGCTCGGCCTCGCCGGCTGCGACACCTGGGGCCACTTCCAGCAGCCGCCGCCGATCTCGGCGCCAGGCGCGATCAGCAGCATCCCGGCCGAGGAGATGGTGGACAGCCCGATGGACGTGGCGACACGGCCGCGGCCGGGCAATACCGGCCCGACCATGGTGGGCTCGCTGTGGCGGCCGGGCAGCCGCACCTTCTTCCGCGACCAGCGCGCCCGTGCGGTCGGCGATCTGCTGACCGTCGAGATCGAGATCGACGACAGCGCGCAGTTCGACAACAAGACCGAGCTGGAGCACAAGGCCAGCCAGGACTTCAAGGTGCCTTTCCTGTTCGGCCTGCAGGGGGTCCTGGGCAAGGCCTTCGGCGGCGAGCTGGACCCGGCGGCGGAGTTGGGCGGCGCCAGCACCGCCAACGGCACCGGCAAGATCCGCCGCACGGAGAAAATCCGCCTGCAGGTGGCCGCGACCGTGGTGCGGGTGCTGCCGAGCGGCAATCTGGAGATCGCCGGCTCGCAGGAGATCCGCGTGAACAATGAGCTGCGCGAGCTGCAGTTGCGGGGGCTGGTGCGGCCGGAGGACATCCGGCCCAACAACCGCATCGCCTCGGAGAAGATCGCCGAGGCGCGCATCGCCTATGGCGGACGCGGCGTGTCGAGCGACCTGCAGCGGCCGCGCTGGGGCCAGCAACTGATGGATCGGGTGCTGCCCTACTGACGCGGACTTCTGACGTCAGAAGTTCGGGGGAAGGAATTCCCCCGAGCCCGCTTCTTCTTTCTGTCAGTCTGGTGCCGCGCTTTCCGCCCGGGCAGGCAGCTCGAAGAAAAAAGATGGGGGTCTGGGGGAATTCCTTCCCCCAGCTTTCTCACGGCCGCAGCCGCAGGATGGCTTCACGCAGCCGTTCGGCCACAGCGGCGCCCACGCCTCCCGCGACCAGCAATGGCTCGGCACTCTCGGCGCAGTCGATCAGCAGGCGCGCCTCGGCCGCACGCTGCTGGGCCGCGACATTCGCGGCCAGCCCATAGATGCCGATGGCAGGCTGGCGCTCCGCCGCCGGCTGCTCGACGCGAAGGTCCCGCACCGCAGGCCAGGGTACATGTCGCTCCGGCAGTGTGATTCCTCCAGGCTCGACGCGAATGCGGCGCTCCCCCCGGCCACGCCGTGCTCGGCGGAAGGCGAGGGCCGCCCCAGCAAGAACCAGCAGGGCGCAGAAGGCCGCAGCCAGGGAGATGACATCATGCCGCCTGGGGTTGAGCAGCACGGCCAGCGCCGGCAGGCCGAACAGCGCGCCCAGCAGCACTGTCGCCGCCAGAAAGGCGGATGAAGCACGGGCGGGCCGCACGACGAACAGCACCACGCCGCCGCCTTTCTCCTGCTGCGCGAAGCCGCCCTGATCCTGCTGCGCCATGCGTCAAGCCAAATGGGAACGATAGTGAGGGCGGGTGTGCATCAGGCGAAGAATTCCAGCGGCTGAGAGGCGTCAGGATAGGCGCTGCCCTCGCGCCGCTCCAGGCCCGGCGCCATCAGACGATGCGGTAGGGGTGGGTGAAGACCTCGAATCCGCTGCCGCGCACCAGCGCCACCAGGGTGATGCCGCAGCCCTCGGCCACCCGGATGGCGAGGGCGGTCGGCGCGGAAACGGCAAGCAGCAGGGGCGCACCGAGCAGCGCCGTCTTCTGCACCATCTCGACGGAGACGCGGCTGGTCAGCACCACCGCGCCCTCGGCGGGCGGCACGCCCTGCCGCAGCAGGGCGCCCGCCAGCTTGTCCAGCGCATTGTGCCGGCCGACATCCTCGCGCAGCGCCAGCAGTCCCTGACCGGGGCGCCAGAAGCCGGCGGCATGCACCGCATGGGTTTCGCGATGCAGCGCCTGCCCGCCGGAAAGCGCCGTCATGGCCGCGCCCACCTCGCCGGCGGGCAGGCTGGCGGGGGCGGTGAGGGTGGGCAGTTCGCGCGTCGCCTCGCTGAGGCTCTCGATGCCGCAGAGGCCGCAGCCCAGCGGGCCCGCCAGGCGGCGGCGGCGGCGCGACAAGGCCGCCTTGCGCGGCGCGACGAGATCCATGCGGATCTCAATGCCCCCCGGGCGCGGCAGGACTTCCAGCCCTGCCAACTCGTCGGGATGGGCAATCAGTCCTTCCGTCAGGCTGAAGCCGAGACCGAGATCGGGCAGGTCAGCGGGGGTCGCCATCATCACGGCATGGGTGGCGCTGCCATAGGTCAGCGCCACGGCGGTTTCCTCCGGCACCGCCCGCAGATCGGCCGCCAGCCCCTCCGCCTGACGGGCGAGGCAAGGCAGAACCACGCTGGGTTGGGGCCAAGCCGGCGGTATCATCGTCGCGCGTCACTCCCGCTGCTGTTGCAGTGACGCCGGACGCGCCCGACGGTTTCGCAGCAGGCGCCCAACGCTGCGCGGGGCCGAGGATATGCTCCGGCGCAACCCCGCCCTGCCCGAGGCGTTGCCACGGGCATGGAGCAGCAGATCACCATCGCTCGCCCGGCCGGCGAGGTCTTCGCTTATCTGGCGGATCCCGTCCATCTGCGCGACTGGCTGCCGCAATTGCGGCGCGAGGAAACCGAACTGCCGGCCGGTGGGCTGCACAGCGATCCGGCCGCTGGCACCATCCGATGGTCCTTCAAGCCTGCCGGCGAATGGCGGGTGCAGGCGGTGGAAGGCGTGACACGGCTGATCCTGCATCTGGCACGCGATACCGCACCGGCGGCCGACCCCACCGAGCCGGAAACGCCGCAAGAGGCCGCGCGGCTCAGCGCCGAGGCGGCACTGCAAAGCCTGAAGTCGCATCTCGAACGGGCGGGTGGCGGCGATCCGGAGTTCCATGCGGCGGATGTGCCGGGCCGCATCTACGGCCACAGCGCCACCCAGGAGCCGGAAGTCTGAAGTCCGTCTCCCACGGACCTGCGCAAGCTTTTCACGCAGCATAGGCGCGGAAGCTCGCGCGGCCCGTGACCTCCCGCACCACCCCTTCCGCGACAAGCCGGTTGAGCACCAGCAGTGCGCCCTGATGGGTGAGGCCGAGCCTGGTCGCCAGTGTTCCAGCGGTCAGCACCGGGTGCCGAAGCGCCAGTTCGCAGGCCGCCCCCAGTGCGGAGGAGCGCCGGCTGCGCGACACCAGGGTGGCCCCCTTCGCCGCCACGCCCTGCAACCGGTCGATTTCGTCGAGGCTGCGCAGCGCCGCCGCATGCACCCGCTGCAGGAAGATCCGCGGCCAACCCGCCGGATCCTCGGCCGGGTGCCGCATGCCCCTGCGCCCCGCTGACCAGAAGACCAGCGGCACATGGCGCAACCGGCCGCGCCGCCTGAGCAGCACTGCAGCCAGGAAAAGAGCCTGCTGGAGCTGGGGCGCGGCCGTGTCCCCTTCCCCGGCCTGGCGCATCCAGCTTGCCGCGCCCTCGGCGGCGGCGAGCAGGGCCGGCTCCAGGCGCCCCGCCCTCAGCCAGCCCCGGCGCCAGAGGCTGAAATCCGGCCGCGCCGCGCAACTGCGCGGCGCGGCCGGCCAG
>NZ_JASIRT010000024.1 GCF_030063475.1 Roseomonas sp. E05 | reverse complement strand
GCGGCTTGGGCCGTTCGGGCGGCAGCAGCGGCTTGATCGCCGCCCAAAGATCATCAGGAACAAGGGGCTTCGCCATGCCCCTGGTAACGCGCCTCACCAGGTTTCGTTAGACGCTTTTATTGCCCTCCCGACCTTCCTGGCGGCCAGCTTCGTCGCAGGCGCGGTCGTGATGGGTGACAGGGTGGACGCCGTGCTCCGGGTCCAGGTGAAGCTCAGGCTTGCTGTTGGATGCTCCGCTTGAGCGGATAGACCGGCTGCTTTCGCGGTCAGCCATCCTGAAGCGGCTAGGCCGCTATCGGCCAAACCCGGTCAGACCGCATTGTGGCATCCGGCGTTCAATCACTCATCTGGCACAAGACTGAGGGGTTAGCGTGCGCGGGCGCCCTGTCAAATCGAGCCAGTTGCCGTCGACCGGTCGGTCATGGCGGGTCAACGCCCGATGAACGGGGACAAACAATCGACGGACGGGGTGTTTGTCCCCACTCACCGGTGCCGCCGCTGCCGGCGCCACTCCCAGGGCGGCATCTGCTCGGCCTCGGGCAGTGCCCAGAGCCCTCGCTGGTCGTCCCGCGCCGCCTGCTCCAGCACCAGCAGCGCCGGGTCGTGGGCGTATTGCCGGTACACCCAGGCAGCACCCCGCCGCACCAGCGCGGCGTTGACGTCGGTTCGACCGACAAAGACTCGGCCCACGGTGCGGCCATAGCGGTCGGTGTCCACCACCACCAAGCGCGCCTCCTGGCGGAAGGTCATGTCGGCCAGCGCCTGCCAGGCGCGGGTGCCGTAAGGCTGGCGGTGCTTGAGCGTGTCGGTCTTGGCCAATCACGCCTTCATTGGACGCTTCTCGGGCGTCAGCAGGGTGAGGGTGTCGCCGTCATGCGCGCCGACCATCAGGCCGCGCAGTTCGGCAGCCAAGCTTCTCTGCCGTGTAGCGCCTGAAATCTTTTGTCATATTTAAGCAATCGGGCATTCGCAATCAGTCGGTAACCGCGTCTCCTGGCTCGCTGGACCTCGGCGGCTGACCCGTCTCGCCATTCCCGGCGAGACGGGTGTCCAGAACAAGGGATGTGATGCATGCGCCTGCGGATCGGCCTCGTGGCCGCAGCAATCATGGTAGCGGCAGTTGGTGGGACGCCCGCCTGGGCGAATTCGGCCTACCAGGCGTTTGGCGCCAAAGGGCGCCCCCAGGACGTGCGACGCACCATCGACATCACGATGCGGGACAACGCCTACCAGCCCCGCCGCATCCAGGTCCGCGCCGGCGAGACGGTCCGCTTCCGCATCCGGAACGAGGGTGAGCTGCTGCACGAATTCAATATCGGCACCGCAGCGATGCACCAGCAGCACCAGCGCGAGATGCAGGCAATGTTCGACAGCGGGATGATGACGCCGACCGGGCTAGGCCACATGGACCATTCAGGCATGGGGCACGGCGGCGGCGCGCATGGCAACATGGGCCAGGGCGGCATGGCGATGGCGCATGACGATCCCAACGCCGTGCTGGTGGAGCCGGGCAAGACTGCGGAGCTGGTGTTCAAGTTCACCAAGCCCGCCGAGCTGGAGTTCGCCTGCAACATCCCGGGCCACTACCAGTCCGGGATGGTGGGCGAGGTCGCCTTCTCGAAGTGACCTCGGAAGTAGCTGACCGCCAGGAAGAAAGGACACCATGAGCGACAGAAGACTCAGCAGGCGGCAGGCACTGGGCCTGGGCATAGCGGCGCTGGCGCTGCCAGCCGCCCCCGGCGCGCTGGCGCAGCCGCGCATCGGCCGCGGCCTGCCGCGGGAGTTCAACCTCGCGCTGTCGCACGTCACCGCGAACTTCACCGGGCGGCCGCGCCCCGCGATGGCGGTAAACGGCCAGATTCCGGCGCCCGTCCTGCGCTTCCGCGAGGGCGAGGAGGTGATCGTCAACGTCAGCAACCGGCTGCGCGAGCATACCTCCATCCACTGGCATGGCCTGATCCTGCCGAGCGACCAGGACGGCGTGCCCGGCATCAGCGACGGCTTCCAGGGCATCGCGGCGGGCGAGACGCACCAGTACCGCTTCCCGCTCGTGCAGTCCGGCACATATTGGTACCACAGCCATTCCGGCCTGCAGGAGCAGGCCGGCATCTATGGGCCGCTCATCATCGACCCGGCGACGCCCGATCCTTTCGAGCACGACCAGGACTACATCATCCAGTTTTCGGACTGGACGGACGAGGCGCCGGGCCGCGTGCTCGCCAACCTCAAGCGCGATCCCGGCTACTACAACTACGACAAGCGTACCCTGGCCGACCTGCTGCGCACGCTCGGCGGCGCGCCCGATGCCGAGGCGCGTTCCGCGATCCTCGCCGACCGCATGATGTGGGCGGGCATGCGGATGGACCCGACCGACATCGAGGATGTCAGCGGCTACACCTATCTGGTGAACGGCCGCACGCCCGCGCAGAACTTCACGGCGGTGTATCAGCCCGGGCAGACGGTGCGCCTGCGCTTCATCAACAGCGGCGCCATGTCGCACTTCGACGTGCGCATCCCCGGCCTGGAGATGACGGTGGTGCAGGCGCATGGCAACAACGTCCGCCCGGTCGCGGTGGACGAGTTCCGCATCGCTCCGGCCGAGACCTACGACGTCCTTGTCCGCCCGCGGGATGGCCGCCAGTACCAGATCCTGGCGGAATCCATGGGCCGCCAGGGCTTCGCGCAGGCCAGCCTGGCGACCCGCGACGGCCTGCCCGCGCTGCCCCTGCCCCCGCACCGGCCGCGCCCGGTCCTGACCATGGCGGACATGGGCATGAACTACGGGCCGAGCGGGCTCGACCGCGGAACTCCTCGCCCGGAGGTGGACGCCCCGGGCCACGTCGCGCCGATGGACATGGACGGCATGGACCACTCCGCCATGCAGGCGCCCGGCGGAGGGTCCCAGGGCATGCAGGGCGGCTCCATGGGCGGCATGAGCCATGGCAGCATGCCCGGCATGGACCATTCCGCTACTCAGGTGCCCGGCGGGGGGGGGCAGGGCATGCAGGGCAGCTCCATGGCCACCATGAGCCACGGGAGCATGCCTGGGATGGACCACGCCAGCATGGGGGGCATGGACCATTCTGCCATGGCAGGGACGAACCGCGCCGTCATGGACAGCATGGCAGGCACAAACCACGGTCCGGCTGGTGGGATGAACCACGCGGCCATGGACCAGGGCGGCATGGCGATGCCGGACCCGCTGGTGAACGACACCGGCGCGCCGCCCGGAGCGCGCGTGCTGTCCTACCGCGACCTGCGCGCCCTGGCGCCGCGCTACCGCCCGCGCGCGCCAGACCGCGTCATCGAGATCCGGCTGACCGGTAACATGGAGCGCTACTTCTGGTCCATCAACGGCAACCCCTTCAGCCACGCGCAGCCGATCGTGCTGCACCATGGCGAGCGGGCGCGCTTCCGCTTTGTCAACGAGACCATGATGAACCATCCCATGCACCTGCACGGCCTATGGATGATGCCGCAGGTCGGCCATGGCGCGGAGAACCCGATGCTGCACGTGGTGAACATCAAGCCGGGCGCCAAGCTTGACGTCGACATCGAGGCGGATGCGCCGGGCGGCTGGGCCTTCCACTGCCACATGCTCTACCACATGGAGACCGGCATGATGCGCAAGGTCTCCGTTGTCGCGCGGCCGCGCGTCGCGGAGGCGGGATGAGCGGCATGCAGGCGCCGATCGTCCGGCAGGCCGGGCTGGCCATCATCGCCACGCTGGGCCTCGCTCTCGCCGCCGGCAGAGCGCAGGCCCAGGAGGCGCTGCGCCCCGAAGGCGTGACGCAGACCGGCCACGAGGTCTTCAGCCACGGCGTGCTGGTCGAGCAGCTGGAGTACGGCTTCGGGCTCGACGGCCCCAATCTCGGCCGCTGGAACGCCCAGGCCTGGTACGGCAGCGACACCGACAAGGCCTGGTTCAAGACAGAGGGCGAGACGACCCGCAGCGGTCGCGCCGAGAGCGCCGAGGTTCAGCTGCTCTACTCCCGCCTGCTCAGCTACTACTGGGACCTCCAGGCGGGCCTGCGGTACGACATCCGCCCGTTGCCGAACCGCGCCTACGGCGTCATCGGCCTGCAGGGCCTCGCGCCCGGCATGTTCGAAGTGGACCTGCAGGGCTTCGTCAGCGAGCGCGGTGACCTTTCCGCGCGCGCCGAGGTCTCCTACGACCTCTATGTCACGCAGCGCCTGGTGCTGCAGCCAAACCTTGAAGTGAACTTGGCGCTCCAGAAGGTGGAGGAGCTCGGCACCGGCGCAGGCTTCAACGACATCGAGGCCGGGCTCCGCCTGCGCTACGAGTTCACCCGCGAGGTGGCGCCCTATATTGGGGTCAGCTACGAACGGAAGCTCGGCGACACGGCGCGCTTCGCCCGCAACGAGGGCGAGGATGTCGGCGGCTGGCAGTTCCTGACCGGCGTTCGAATCTTTTTCTGAGGCGAGATAGACCATGATGATCCGCATCGCTCTGTCCGCGTTGCTCCTGACGGCCGGGGTGGCCGCCGCCGCGGAGCCCACAGCCACGATCCATGAACTGAACCGCCGTCCCGCGGCGGGGGAGACGTTTGCCTACGACCCGGCGCTCGTGCGCATTCCAGTAGGGGGCTCGGTGCGCTTCGAGCCGACCGACAAGGGCCACAACGTGGTTCCTATCCGCTCGCTGTGGCCCGCAGGAGTGCCGCCGGTCAACGTTCCCTTCAACTCGGCGGCGACCCTCGTTTTCGACAAGGCGGGCGTCTACGCGGTTCAGTGCACGCCTCACAACGGACTGGGCATGGTGGCCCTGATCGTGGTGGGAAAGGCCGACATGGCCGAGTTCGCGGCAAAGGCCGCCTCCGCTCCCGGCCTGGCACCGAAGGCGCGGGCAAAGCTGGGCGTGCTGGCCGGTGCCGCCGACCGAGCCTGATGGCGGGCGCGACGGGCGGAGCGGCCCGCTGCCACCCGAGGCCCATATCCTCGTGGTCGAGGACGATGGGGAGATGCGCCTCCTGATCAGCCGGTTCCTGCGGCAGAACGGCTTCCGCGTGACCGGTGCCCGGAACGGCGCTGAGATGTGGGAGACGCTCGGCGGCGCTCCCGTCGATCTGGTGTTGCTCGACGTCATGCTGCCCGGCCAGTCCGGCCTCGACCTCTGCCGCGGCGTCCGAGCCAGGTCGGAGGTTCCCATCATCATGGTGACGGCGCGCGGCGAGGAGAGCGACCGGGTGCTCGGCCTTGAGTTTGGTGCCGACGACTACATCGCGAAACCCTTCAGCCGGCCGGAACTGCTGGCGCGCATCCGCGCCGTGCTGCGGCGGTCAGGGGCGGGTGCGGCCCGCACCGGGCTGGTCGCGGGCGACAAGATGGTGTTCGCCGATTGGCGCCTCGACACCCGCCGCCGCGAACTCAAGGCATCCGATGGCTCGGCCGTGGACCTGTCCAGCGGCGAATACGACCTGTTGCTGGCCTTCTGCGAGCACCCGCAGCGTGTGCTCACGCGGGACCAATTGCTCGACCTAGCGCGCAACCGGATCTCCGACAGCATCGACCGCTCGGTCGACGTCATGGTCAGCCGCTTGCGGCGCAAGCTGGAGCCGCTGGCCGATAGCCCTTCCATGATCAAGACCATTCGCGGCGCGGGCTACATGTTCATTCCCACAGTGCGCCGGGAATGAGGCGCCTCCTGCCCAGCAGCCTGGCGGGCCGCATCATCCTGGTGCTGCTGGTCGGCCTGATGGCCTTCCACGTCGGCAGCCTCTGGCTGCACCAGACCGGCAGCGACATCCTCCTGGGAAACACCCAGCAGAAAGTCACCAGCGAGCGGGTTGCCGCCGCCGCGCGCGCCATTGGCATGGTGCCGCAGGAGGTCCGCGAGTCCGTAGCGCAGGCCTTGTCTTCGCCGGGTTTCCAGGTGCGTTGGCAATCCGGCGCCGCAACGGGCGCCATTGCGGCCCAGGATCTCGCCACCACGGGGCACCTGGAGGCCGAAGGCGTGGTCAATCTGCCGGACGGTAGCCACCTCTGGTACCACACCGACCCGCTGCAGGCGCAGCCGGAGCACGCCACGTTGCTCTCCACCACGGCGATGGCCTTCGGCATCCTGGTGCTGGGGCTGCTGGTGGTGCGCCTCATCGCGCGGCCGCTGCGCGAGCTTTCCGGCGCCGCTGACCGCATCGGAAGGCCGGGGCAGACGGTCACCGTGCCCGAAGAAGGCCCCCGCGAGGTGCGGCAGGCGGCCCAGGCCTTCAACCGCATGCAGGCCCGCATTGACCGCCTCATCGCCGACCGGACCCAGGCGCTGGCGGCGGTCAGCCACGACCTTCGCACGCCCCTGGCGCGCCTCCGCCTGCGGGCGGGCTTCCTGGAGGATGCTGAGGTGCAACGGCAGGTCGACGCCGACCTCGACGAGATGGAGGCGATGATCGGCTCCACCCTGGCCTATCTGCGGGGCGATGAGGAGCAGGAGGAGGTTCGGTCCGCCGACGTCGCGGCGATGCTGCAAACACTCTGCGGCGACGCCGAAGACATGGGCAAGTCGGTGACCTACGAGGGCCCGTCGCAGGCGCGGCTGCCCTGCCGGGCCATCGCCCTGAAGCGCGCCTTCGCCAACGTCATCGACAACGCGGTGAAGTACGGCACCTCGGCCCGGGTGGTGTTGGCCGACCGGGGCCGCGAGCTCGTGGTCCATGTCGACGACGCTGGGCCGGGGGTCCCTGAGGAGCAGCTGGAGAGCGTCTTCCAGCCCTTCTACCGTCTCGAGGAGTCCCGCAACCGCGGCACCGGCGGCTCGGGTCTTGGGCTGGCCATCGCGCGCCAGGCGATCGGCCACCACGGCGGCTCGGTGACGCTACAGAACCTCGCGGGCGGCGGCCTGCGGGCCAGCATTTGCCTGCCCAGGCCAACGTAGGAGAATGACGATGCCCGCCTGGAGCACGCGCCGGAACTTCACCGTTGGCCTGCTCGGCCTGGCCGTGCTGCCCACGGCCTGCGGCGGCCCGCCCAAGGTGGCAGCCTGGCGGGACCGCACCTGCGGCTGCTGCGGCGGCTGGGTCAGACACCTGCGGGCCGAGGGCTTCGAGGTGGACGACAAGGTGGTGGACGCCGTCGGCCCGCACCGGCAGGCGCTCGGGACGCCCTCCGACTTGATGTCCTGCCACGCCGGGAAGGTCGGCCGCTACGCCCTGGAGGGCCATGTCCCGGCCGCCGCCATCCGGCGGCTGCTCCGGGAGGAGCCCGCGAAGGTCGTTGGATTGTCTGTGCCCGCCATGCCGGTTGGCGTACCGGGCATGGAGATGTCTGGAGCGGAGCCCTCGGCCTACGAGGTCGTGGCCTTCGGCCACGACGGCACGTGGTGGCCGTGGATGCGCTTCCGTGGCTTGGAGGCCGTGTGAGGACGGCCGCCAAATCCCCGCCTGCGGCAGGCCGCTCCGAAGGCCTTCTTACCCCACGCGGTGCATGGCGCGCCGGTCACGGCCCATGGCCCCTGACCTGCCATGCAGCGTCGTCACCCTGGCTCGCCGCTGCGGGTCGGGGCGCACGTGGAACCCCTGCCACCCTAAGGAGGACACATGGTCCAGATCACATTGAAGGCGATCGGCAAAGTCGCTCTCACCGCGACACTGCTGTTGGGCGTCGCCGCCTGCGCGCAGCCGGGAGGTCCTCCGGCGACGATCTCGGCCTCCTCGCAGATGTCCCTGACGCCAGCGCCGAGCATCCCGCCGAGCTCGTCTGCCGTCCAAGGCGGCATGGGCTCCATGCCCGGCCACGATATGTCGGGCATGCAGGGCCACAACATGGCCGGCATGAACATGCAGCAGATGATGCAGCACTGTCAGCAGCTGCGCGTGCAGGCCCGGCAGGGTACGCTGTCGCCGCAGATGCAGCAGATGATGCAGCACTGCCAGATGATGAACCACTGACCAGATGGAGGCGGGGCGTCATCAGATGTCCTGCCTCCCGCCGTGCAGCAGCAGGGATGCAGTTCCGCTGACATCAATTGATAAGATGGCGCAAGCGGGCGGACACAGTGGCGGCTCATCCTCTCCAGGTGCCGGACGAGAAACGGCAAACCTGATTGAGGATCTTGCTATGCAACCCCGCTTTCAACCCGCGATTTTCGCCCTCTCCCTGTTTGCGGCACTCGGCGCTTCTGTCGTAGCGGCGCAGGCCAACGGACCCATCGAGGTTGTTGGGCAGGGCGAGAACTTCGCGGTCGTCTACCCGCCAGGCCATGACGAGAACATTGTGGGCGGCGGCCGTGCCGAGGTCGCAGGCAACGGCGAGAACCTAGGAATCCGCTACCTGGATCACGCCGCCGCGCATCCGGTTTCCGGTGTTCCGGTTCCGACCGGCGGAGAGTCGGACGGTGTCGCCTACCTTCAGCCCAACCACCACTACGGCGAGAGAACGGCTGAGGTGATGAGAAATCCGCATGTCCGGCACCACCTGTAGTCGCCGAAGACACCGGCATTCATAACGGAATCGGTGCCGCCGGAGCAACCCTGCTCCGGTGGCAGTCTACCGTATGGATCGTTGATGCAGTCCCGAAGCTCTGGCGGCCCTGCTCCACTAAGATTTTTCTCGGAGCAACCTACGGGGGCTCGTCACCTTGGCAGCTTGGATGCCGCTGCCGCACCGGCAGGCAGCGGATCGGCCATGACGCGAACGAACTTCGTGGGCGCACAACTCGCGCCGAACCGTCACAGGCCACAACGGCAAGCTGCGGACCTAGCAAATTCCAGCACATTGCAGCATAAGTATCCGGCCGCCCTCGGAGAAACAGTGCGCAGATGCAGGTCCTTATCCCCGAGGCGGAAGCTCAGCGCATGGCTGCGGTGCGGCGCTACAACATTCTGGACACGCTGCCTGACGGAGCTTTCAACCGCGTCACCGCCCTTGCGGCGCGCCGGTTCCGCGTTCCCATCTCCATCATCAGCATCGTCGACCATGATCGCATCTGGTTCAAGTCGTGCCAGGGCCTGCCGGACGTCAAGCAGATCGGGCGGGATCCAGGCCTCTGCGCCTCCGCCATCCTCGTCGCCAAACCCTACATCCTCACAGATGCGAAGCTGGACCCCCGCTCCCTTGCGAACCCGCTGGTCGCGGGCGAGTTCGGCCTCCGCTTCTACGCGGGCGTGCCGCTGCGAACGAGTGATGGTCACAACCTCGGCACGCTGTGCGTCATCGCCAAGGAGCCGCGGACCATCCATCAGGCCGAGGTCGCTGACCTCGAGGACTTGGCCTCGTTGGTCATGGACCAGTTGGAACTGCGCCTGTCAGCGATGAACGCCCTGTCGCAGGCGCAACTCATGGTTCGCGAAATTGACCACCGGGTGGCGAACAGCCTCCAATTCGTCTGCTCCCTGCTCAACATGCAGAGCCACTCGCTGGCAGCGGATGAAGTCGCGGCCGGCCATCTCCAGGCAGCCGCCACCCGCGTCGCGGCCGTCGCGCAGGTGCACCGGCACTTCTATTCGGAGGCCGCATCCGAGATGTCCTGCATCGGCTTCGTCCGGAGGCTCTGCGCGGATCTGTCCGACATTCTCGGCCGAACCGTCGAGGTCCAGGGAGACGAGGGAGACGAGAACTCCTCCCGAATCCAATCCATCGGCCTCATCGTCAACGAGCTCGTGACAAATGCCGCCAAGCACGGCGCCGGGCGAATTGAAGTCAGCTACAGGAGGCGCTGCCGCCTTCGCGAGCTCCGTGTCTGTGATGAAGGCCCGGGCGTGCCTGCAGGCTTCGATCCCGGCGTGAGCAAGGGCCTGGGAATGCGGATCGTCATGAGCCTCGCCACGCAACTCGACGGAAGTGTTACGGTCGAGAGCGGGCCAGCCGGTCGGGGCGCCTGCTATACTGTCGTCTTCCCTGCGTGAAGCGGTTCCGGCTGCCGCTGCGCAAGCTCCCGTTGTTCAGGCGGAACCGGCAGGTGGCGGCGCCGGGCGGGGCCACGCGCATGCCGGACCCGCCGGTCCCCGCAGCGTTCCCTGTGGCAAAGTCCGGTTGAACCGAAGCCTCATGCAACTCCCCCACAGGGAAGGGTAACGCGATCGCCTCCGGCAAGCCGACTCTCCAGGCTCCCGGCGTGCCGGTTTCAACCTGCCTTGCCGCCTGCCACACCTTGTTCGGATTGCTCGCCGACTGTCCGGTACTGCTCGGGCGACATACCCGGCAGGGTCTTCAGAAAGGCGACAATCGCCCAGATGTCCTCGTCGCCGTGGTGCGAGCCGAAGGCGGGCATGGCCGACATCTTGATGCCGTGCTTCACGATCCAGAACAGTTGCGCGTCGCTCCATTCGCCCACGGCGTCCGGCAGGTACGGCGGCTCGGGCCGCATGCCGCTGGCCCAGTCGGTGGAATCCTCTCCAGGGGCGCCATGGCAGTAGACGCAGCTTTCCTTGTAGTGGCGTGCGCCCTGGCCGACCTGTTCGTCGGTGAAGCCGCTCGGGGGGCGGATGCCAGCCGCCTGCCGCACGACGGAGTTCCGTGACGTCGTCTCGAGCACCCAGCGCCCGAGCGCGGTGTGGGATGTCGATGCGGCGACGTCATAGGCGCCGGTCAGCACGACCGCGAGGCCCGCGCCTGCCGCGACCAGGATGGCGGCGAGCACGCCGCCCACAAAGCGCTTCATGTCGTTTCCGTTCCTATGCAGAGGGGGACGTAAGCGGAACGCTGCCTGGCGATGGGAACCCGCGTGACCGCCTGCTGAAGGCGGGACACACCGCCCGGCCCGGAGAGCCGTCAAGCGGATCCGCCGCACGCGGCGGCTTTTGGGCCGGTCTTCGCTTCGCCTCAAGCATTGTCTCCGATGTTTCTGCGCGTGGAGCCACGTGCTACGCCATGCGCGAGCAGCTTCACGCGGAGAATCGCCGATGCCCGCCACACGACCCGACCGTGCCTGCCGCTTGTCCAGGCTCGGCCTTGCGCTCCTCGCCGCGGCGGCGCTGGCCGCCTGCGCGGAGCGGCAGCCCGCGCCGCGCTCCGGCCTGCCCGGCGTCGGCACGCCCGGCGTCACGTCCCACATGCCCGGTGAGGAGCCGACCAGTGTGCAGGCGCTGCTGGAGCGCTGCAGCCCGGCACCGTCGGCCTCAGGCACGCCGCCCCGGCCGCAGAGCTTCGCGGCGGCCTGCGACGAGCTGCGCCGCACCCTGCACAACCAGCCTGGCAACTCCGTCTCCGCCGGAGGAACTGTGCCCTCCGGCGGCTGACCGCCGGAACGCGGCGCCTCAGAACCAGGCGCGCAGGCCGACCAGGAACCGCAGGTCGTCGGCCTGCCCGCCCTCCTCGCGCCGCATGCGTGCCGTGCCGCCGAAGAAGCGCTGGTAGGCCACCCCGATATAGGGCGAGAACTTGCGTGAGATGTCGTAGCGCAGGCGCAGGCCCATATCGATGTCCGCCAGCCCCGCGCCGACGCCGCGCCCCTCGTCATCCTTGGTGTACCAGTTCGTCTCGAACTGCGGCTGCAGCACGAGGCGCTGCGTCACGTAGAGGTCGTAGGCGGCGTCGGTGCGGAGCGCGAAGTGGCCGCGGTCGCTGGCATAAGTGGTGACCGCCACGTTCCAGAAGCCGATGGCCAGGCCCTGCACCCCCAGCGCCGCCCAGGTGCGGCCGGTTCCGTCGTCGATGTCGGCGCGCACGCCGGCCTGGAGGTCGAAATACGTCGAGATCGGCCGCTCGTAGAGCAACTCGTGCTGCCCGTCGTCGACCTTGCCCTTGTTGTTGGAGTTGTAGCGACCCTCGGTGCGGAGCCGTAGGCGGTTGTAGTCGTTGCCGATCCAGGCCTGGCTACTCCAGCGGTAGTAGGACCCATCACCGAAGCGCCCCTCGTTCTGGTTCAGGATGCCGTGCATGTAGACGCGGTCGTCCGCAATCAGGTTGCCGTAGGGCGAGGCGCCCTGGAGCGTGTCGGCGCCGAGGCCGGAGCCGAAGAAGGCGCCGCTGTCGCCGAAGACCTGCGCCTGGGCGGGCATCGCGGCGAGCAGGCCAAGGGCGGGGAGGACGGGGAGGAAGTTTCTCGGCATCGCTCATGCACTCCTCGGCAGTACCCGCAGCGTTCGGAACATGCCCGCCTCGAAGTGGTAGAGCAGGTGGCAGTGCAAGGGCCATTGGCCGGTCGCCAGCGGGGTGACGAGCAGGCTCAGCTGCTGGCTGGGCTTGACGTTGATGGTGTGCAGGTAAGGCCGGTGCTCGCCGTGCTCGTTCTCCAGCTCCATCCACATGCCGTGCAGGTGGATGGGGTGGCTCATCATGGTGTTGTTGACGAAGCGCAGACGGAAGCGTTCGCCGAGCGTCACGTCGATCGGGCCGACCTCGGTGAACTTCTTGCCGTCGAAGCCCCAGATGAAGCGGTGCATGTTGCCGGTGAGGTTCAGCACGATCTCCCGCGTCGGCGGCCGCTTGTCGAGGCCGGGATTGACCGATCTGAGATCGGCCAGCGTCAGGATGCGGCGCTGCCCCATCAGGTGGTCGAGCCCGTCGCCGGGCAGGTCCAGGCGGTCGGTCGGCGTCTTGGCGACGAACTGGAGCTCGACGCCGGGCTTGAGCGCCTTTGTCTCCGGGGGCGCCTCGGTGCGCCGCGCACGGCCGGGGCGGTGCGCCCGCTCCTCCGGCGGCACCTCCCCCATCCTGGACGGCATGATGCCGCCGATGCGCGTGCGGTCGGGATGCGAGGCGGCCACCTGGTCGGGCGCCATGCCGGGCTTGCCCATGTCGGCCATGGTGCGCATCGGCGCCGGGTCCATCGGCGGCACCGGCGCCGCCATGCCCATGCGCGGCGCCAGCGTGCCGCGCGCGAAGCCGCTGCGCTCCATGTCCTGCGCGAAGATGGTGAAGGCCCGGTCCTGCCGCGGCCGGACGACGACGTCGTAAGTCTCCGCGACGGGAATGCGGAGCTGGTCCACGGTGACGGGCACGACGTCGTTGCCGTGCACGTGGACGACGTCCATCTCCAGGCCCGGGATGCTGACGTCGTAGTAGGTGATGGCCGAGGCGTTGATGAAGCGCAGCCGCACGCTCTCGCCGGGCCGGAACAGCGCGGTCCAGTTGGCGGAGGGCGGCTGGCCGTTCATCAGGTAGGTGTAGAGCGCGGCGGTCGGCTGCGTGATGCCGCTCGGGTCCATCCGCATGTTGGCCCAGCGCGCGCGCTCGGCCACCGTCATCCCGAGGCCGCTCCGGTTCACGTCGGAGACGAAGCTGCCGAGCGTGCGACGGTTGAAGTTGTAGTAGTCGCTCATCTGCTTGAGGTTGTTCTGCACGACCAGCGGCGAGCCATCCATCCAGTCGCTCAGCACGACGACGTAGTCGCGGTCCACCTGGATGTGCGGCTGGCCCTCCGGCTCGATGATGAGCGCGCCATAGGCTCCCTTCTGCTCCTGGTAACTCATGTGGCTGTGGTACCAGTAGGTGCCGCTCTGCACGACCGGGAAGCGGTAGGTGAAGGTTTCGCCGGGCTGGATGCCAGGGAAGGCCAAGCCGGGTACGCCATCCATCGGGTTCGGCAGGATGATGCCGTGCCAGTGGATGCCGGTGAGCTCCGGCAGGTTGTTGGTCACGTTGAGCGTGACCACGTCGCCCTGGCGCCAGCGCAGCACCGGCCCAGGGATGCCGCCGTTGATGGTGTTGCCCCAGTCCTCGGTGCCGGTCTTGTTGACCGCAGCACGGTCCAGCGTCAGGTCGAAGCGGGTTCCGCTGAGCACGGAGGGATCGGCCGCGCCGGTCAGCGCGAAGGCGGGGCGGCTGAGCGCCCCCGAGGCCAGCCCGGCGCCCAAGGCGGCGGCGCCTTGCACGAAGCGGCGCCGTCCCAGTTGCGGTTCGATGGGCTGATCCGTCATCCCTGGTCTCCTGATGATGTGTGGGGCGCTGGGGAAGGCGTTCGCCCTCTGCGGCATTCCCCTGTGGGAAGGTCAACGGCGACGGTCCGGCTCTCCGGCCGGGATGGCAGTGCTCAAGGCCATGTGAGGCGAACGCCGCGCCACGGGCGCCGCCTTGGCCGGCAAGTCCACGCAATCTGCTTCCGGGAAGGCCCCGGAATCGGTGCGGAGGATTAATCCGCGCCGCTGACGCGGCTCTCCACCGCCCGCCGCCCCCAAGCCTGCCACCGCTGCGCCCTGGGCTCACAGCCGCACCGTCCGCAGGCGCAGGGCATTGCCGATCACCGAGACCGAGCTCAGCGCCATGGCCAGCGCCGCGACCACCGGGCTGAGCAGGATGCCCAGGAACGGGTAGAGCACGCCCGCGGCGAGCGGGATGCCGAGCGTGTTGTAGGCGAAGGCGAAGAACAGGTTCTGCCGGATGTTGCGCATCACCGCGCGCGACAGGTGCCGCGCCCGCGCGATGCCCGCCAGATCGCCCTTCACCAGCGTCACGCCCGCGCTCTGCATCGCGACATCCGTGCCCGTACCCATGGCGATGCCCACATCGGCCTCGGCCAGTGCCGGGGCGTCGTTGACGCCGTCGCCTGCCATGGCCACCACCTTGCCTTCCTTGCGCAGGCGCCGGACGACGCGGTTCTTGTCCTCAGGCAGCACGTCGGCCTCCACCTCCTGGATGCCGAGCTGCCGCGCCACCGCCTCGGCCGTGGTGCGGTTGTCGCCGGTGAGCATGACGATGCGGATGCCGTCCGCCCGCAGACTTTCCAGGGCAGCGGGCGTGGTCGCCTTCACCGGGTCGGCCACCGCGATGACGCCGCCCGGCTGGCCGTCCACCGCCAGGAACAGTGCCGTGCCGCCCTCGCGCCGAAGCTCGTCTGCCCGGCTGGCAAGCCCGCCCAGCTCCACGCCGAGATCCCCCATCAGCCGGGCGTTGCCAAGCGCCACCGGACGACCATCCACCCGGCCGGTGACGCCCTTGCCAGTGACGGAGGCGAAATCCGCCGGCTCCTTCAGCGCCACGCCCTGCTCCCTGGCCGCGGCCAGGATGGCGGCCGCCAGCGGGTGCTCGCTCGAGCGCTCCAGGCTGGCGGCGAGCGGCAGCACCTCCGCCTCGGTCAGGCCCGGCGCGGGGAGCACGGCCACGACCTTGGGCTTGCCCTCGGTCAGCGTGCCGGTCTTGTCCACCACCAGCGTGTCCACCTTCTCCAGGTGCTCCAGCGCTTCGGCCGACTTGATGAGCACCCCCGCCGCGGCGCCCTTGCCGACGCCCACCATGATGCTCATGGGCGTGGCCAGCCCCAGCGCGCAGGGGCAGGCGATGATGAGCACCGAGACGGCCGCGATCAGCGCATAGGCCAGGGCCGGGCTCGGCCCCCAGACAGCCCAGGCGATGAAGGCCAGCACCGCGGCCAGGATGACGGCGGGCACGAACCAGCCCGCCACGGTGTCGGCCATGCGCTGGATCGGCGCCCGGCTGCGCTGCGCCTCCGCCACCATGGCGACGATGCGCGACAGCATGGTGTCCGAGCCCACCTTCTCCGCCCGCATCACCAAGGCGCCGGTGCCGTTGACGGTGGCCCCGATCAGCCGGGCGCCGGGCGCCTTCTCCACCGGCATGGATTCGCCGGTGACCATGGACTCGTCCACGGCGCCACCGCCCTCCAGCAACTCGCCGTCCACCGGCACGCTCTCGCCGGGCCGCACCCGCAGCCGGTCGCCGACCTGCACCTCCGCCAGCGGGATCTCCTCGTCCGAGCCGTCCGGCCGCAGGCGCCGCGCCGTCTTGGGTGCCATGTTCAGCAGGGCGCGGATGGCGCCGCCGGTGCGCTCGCGCGCCCGGAGCTCCAGCACCTGTCCGAGCAGCACCAGCACGGTGATGACGGCGGCCGCCTCGAAATAGACGGCGACGGCGCCGTCGGCGCCACGGAAGCCGGCCGGGAAGATGCCGGGCGCGAAGGTGGCGGCCAGGCTGTAGAGATAGGCGGCGCCGGTGCCGATCGCGATCAGGGTGAACATGTTCAGGCTGCGGTTCACCAGCGAGCGCCAGCCGCGCACGAAGAACGGCCAGCCCGCCCAGAGCACCACCGGCGTGCCGAAGGCGAACTGCACCCAGGCCGAGACCCGCGGCGAGAGGAGATGGCGCAGGCCGAGCCCCGGGATGTGGCCGCCCATCTCCAGCAGGAAAACAGGCAGAGTCAGTGCCAGCCCGATCCAGAACCGCCGCGTCATGTCGGCCAGTTCCTGGTTCGGAACGGCTTCGGCGGTCATCTCCAGCGGCTCGAGCGCCATGCCGCAGATCGGGCAGTTGCCCGGCCCCTGCTGCCGGACCTCGGGGTGCATGGGGCAGGTGTAGATGGCGCCCTGCCGCACCGGGGCGGGCGCCGCCGCCTGCTCCGGCCGCAGGTACTTCTCGGGGTCCGTCTCGAACTTCGACCGGCAGCCTGCCGAGCAGAAATGGAAGATCGTCCCGCCATGCTCGATGCGGTGCTTCGCGGTGGCCGGGTCCACCTTCATCCCGCAGACCGGGTCGGTGACGGCGGTGGCCTGGGCGACCGTCGTGCCGCTAGGACCATGGCCTTGGTGCCCGTTGGCACCGCTAGGACGGTCGTGGCCGTGTCCGTGAGCTTGGTGCTGGCCGCTCATGCCATGGTCTTCCCCGTGCTGCGCCTCCGGCGAACCGGCTCCGGTCCGGTCGCCGACAGAATGGCAAAGGCCAACAGGGGAAGGTCAAGCTGGGTTTCCGCCTGCAAGCGCGCTGACATGATTTGTCGTAATTGCGGCTGCAAACCTGCCTGCCCACAGGGGTTGAGCCGCAGTCAAAGGTCGCCTTCCCGCCTTGGCCGCAGTGCGCTGGCGGTACGCCGCGGCGGAAAGGGAGGCGATCGTCGCGGGATCGGGCGTTCAGGGAGCGAGCCTATGGAACAGGTTGTCGACGCGCTCCTGACCGGAGCTGGGATGCTGTGGAAGGCCCTTTGGGCGCTGATCTTCGGCTACGTCATCTCTGCGGGAATCCAGGTCACGGTGACCCGCGAGCAGATGGCTCGGGCCTTGGGCGACAGAGGCGTCCGGCAGGCAGCGCTTGCCTCGGTTTTCGGGTTCATCTCGTCCTCCTGTTCCTTCGCCGCCCTTGCCGCCTCGCGCTCCGTGCTGGTGAAGGGAGCGCACCCGGCCAATGCCATCGCCTTCCTGATCGCCTCGACCAACCTCGTGATCGAGCTTGGGGCCGTGCTCTGGGTGCTGGTTGGCTGGCGCTTCACGCTGGGCAACATCCTCCTTGGATTGCTGATGGTGCTCTACGCCTATCTGCTCACGCGAATCTGGCTTCCCGGAAACTTGGCAGAGAAGGCGCGCGAGCATGCGGAGCGCGCCCAGGAGGCCGAGGGAATGGCAATGGAGCACGGCATGAAGGGCAACTGGCGCGACAAGCTGCTCTCCCGCGAAGGCTGGAGCAACATCGCCCATGCCTTCTTCGTGGAATGGAAGATGGTCTGGAAGGAGATCCTGTTTGGCTTCACGGTCGCCGGATTCATTTCGGTGTTCGTGCCGCAATCCTTCTGGAACATGCTGTTCCTGATTGGTGAGAGTGGGGGCGATGCTTCGCCCACCTTCCTGGTGGTGCTGGAGAATGCCCTGGTGGCACCGGTGGTCGCCTTCTTCACCTTCATCGGCTCCATGGGCAACGTCCCCCTCGCCGCCATGCTGTGGTCGCGTGAAGCGTCCCTCGGCGGCGTCATGTCCTTCCTCGGCGCCGACCTGGTGGCGGCAACCGTGGTCTGGGTCCACGTCAAGTATTACGGCTGGCGTTACGCCCTTTTCCTCTCCGGCCTGCTTTACGTCTGCATGGCTGCGGCGGGCATCTCCGTGCACTACCTTTTCGCCGCGGCAGGCCTGACACCCGAGCAGCGACCGGCGCTCGAGGAGATGGTTCGATTCGCCATTGACCACACCTTCTTCCTGAACCTGACCTTTCTCGTCGTCGCGGGCATCCTGCTCTGGCTTCACCTGCGGGGCGGCACGCCATCCCACCAAACCCAAGAGCGCGTCAGGCGCACGCTTGAGGGCGTAAGCGCATGGCCTGTCCCGCGGCTTCCAGCCTGAGTCCGATGGCACCGATCAGCGAGGTGCCGAGACGCCTAGCAGGGAAGCGCGGCAGGCTCCGCAACGAGGTGGCAGCATGAACAATCAACGAGAACGACTTGAAGGTTCCGTGGTCGGCCTCGCCTGCCTGCGGAAGTGGCCGCGTGTGGAGGCCGCGGCGCGGGTGCGGCGGCATATCCGCGGCTGCTCGCTGGATGGGCACGGCGCAGAAAGCGGCTTCGGCCTGGTGGAGGATGACGGCGGCATCCTGCTCGATCCCTCCGCCACGCCGCTCGCCCTCGAAGCGGCCGGCCGCAGCCCCTGCAATAGCGGCATTCGCCTGCGCGTAGTGCGGGAGGCGGATGAGGGTCAGGCTTTCCGGACCACCAGGCTGGAGGAGGTGCGGTCGGCGGCCAGCCCGGCGCAATTACAGCACAACCGAGGCGGCGGCAATCGCCGGATCCAGGCATGAGCATCCTTGATGTCATCGCGAACGCGCTCCCCTTCATGGCGGAGCCCTGGTTCGCCCTCACCTGGTATGCGCTCGGCGCGCTGGGCGCCGCCTGGGTGATCTACGACGCCTTCACTGCCAATGCAGCGCTGAACCCGCCGCTGAAGGCCTGCTGGCCGATCATCGTCTTCTTCTTCTCGATCATCGGCCTTGCGCTCTACTTCGTCACCTCGCGGCCGCCCGGCATCGGCAAGGTGCAGGGCCGCATGGAGAAGATGCGCCGCTTCACCGAATTCTCGCAGCCGCGCTGGCGCAAGGTCATGGCCTCGGCCACGCACTGCGTCGCCGGTGACGGGCTCGGCATCATGACGGCCATGGTGGGCGCACGGCTGATGGGCTTCTTCTTCTGGGAGGAGTTCTGGTTCGAGTATGCGGTCGGCTACGCCTTCGGCTGGTTCATCTTCCAGGCCTGGGCGATGCGCCTGCACGGCAACGGCTGGCTGGCCGCGATTTGGAAGGGCGGCCGCGCCGAGTTCTTCTCGATGATCACCGTCATGCTCGGCATGGGCTTGGTCATGCGCTTCGTCACCCCGGCGGTGGTCGGCATGCAGCCGATGCCGACGACCTACGCCTTCTGGACCTTCGGCGCGCTCGGCCTGATGGTCGGCTTCCTCTTCACCTACCCGATGAACTGGTGGCTGGTCGCGATGGGCTGGAAGCACGGGCAGGGAATGGAGCACATGCTGAAGCAGATGCAGGGCAGCCACAACGAGGGCCGGAAGCCCCGGCATGGCCAAGCGGCAGCGCAGGGAGCCCGATGATGAGGCCGCATTGCACTCTGCGTGCCCTGCTGGGCGCAGCCTGCATCGCCACCGCCCCGCCGCTGGCCCCTGCCGCGATGGCGCAGGCAACGGGAGCGACCGCGGCGGCTGCGAGCGAAGCGACCGCGCGGTTTGACGCCGTCCGGCAGGCCCTCACCGCCGCCATGTCGCAGAGCGCCGAAGCGCTTCGCGCAGGGCAGCGGCACGCGGCGACGCGCGCTTTGGACCGGGCGCGCCGCTTGGCGCGCTTCGGCGACACCGCCTGGATGCTGGACGAGACCGGGCGCAAGGCTTTCCGGGAGGCCCGCCACGGCGTCGAGGAGGGACGCAAAGCGCTGCAGAACGGCGAGCCCGAGAAGGCGGCGGACAGCCTGCAATCCGCCTCCCAAGCCCTGGCCCAGGCGCCGCTCGGCGAGGCCGAACCGCGCAGGCTGGACGCGCAGGCGGTGGCCGAGGCAGAAGGCCGCACCGTGCTCGACGCCCGGGGCGAGGAGGCCGGAACCTTGCAGGGCTACGCGCCGGAAACGGACGAGATCCTCGTTTCGAGAGGCGGTCTCCTGGGCATCGGCGCCGACACGGTCCGGCTGCGCGCCGACCAGGTTCTGCTAGGCCGGGACTACGCCTTGGCGCTGGCGGCTCCCGCCAAGGCCGCGGGTGGCGGGTGAACGCCACCTCTCCGGCCGGGAACCTCGACGCTTCCCGGCTGGAGGGCTGCTTTGCTGGCCCAGGGACGGCAGCACCGAATGGAGGCTGGGCCTGCTGTACGCCGCAGGCCCAGCATTCGTGAAGGTCAGGCCACCAGGCGCTCGCTCTTCCAGCCTGCATTGCGGAGAGCGCGCTCCAACGTGTCGGCGTCGACCGCCTTGCTGTCCACGATGACCTCGCGCTGCTCCAGGCTGACCTGAACCATGGCGTTCGGGTCCACCTCGCGCAGCGTGGCGGTCACACCCTTGGCGCAGCCGCCGCAGGCCATGTTCGGGATCTTGAAGCGTGGCATGGATGCCTTCCTTGCGTTGCAGACGTACCACGAAGGTGGGGATTCCCATCATGGGAAAGTCAAGTCCTGCGCTTTCGCCATCGATGACAGCACGGTCTCCGGCGACTCGCCGTCGCAGGAAGAAGGCGCGATCGCTCGGGTGCGTCGGACTGGCCGCGTCCCCTACCCGGACGACCTCGGTTTCGTTCCGCAGTTCATCGCCCCCTCCATCGGTCCTGCCCTGCTTACGAGCAGGGATAAGGTAAACAACCTTGGAGATTGCGGGCCGGAACGACGTGCCTGCAACCAAGGCGGCGCCTCAAGCGGAACAGGCTGGATGGCGGAGGGCCATCAATGCATGATAGTGGGCGCGAAGGCGGGCTGCGCCTTGTCCGGCACGAAGAGAAGAACACCCGGCCAGTGCTGCCACGTCGCCAGCCAAATGACCGCCATCCCTTTAGGATGACCGCCGTCTGCCGCTTACGGCCAATCAGCACCATGTAGGGCGACAATGACAACGTCCGTGATGAGATTCGAAGCGAGCAAGTCGAGTACGGATGCTGCGAGGCCACTGGCCCGGCTTTCCCTCGCGTTTCTTGCACTCCTTCTCCCGTCACTGGTCACAACGGCGCACGCGGTCACAGGGCCGTGGACGTCGGGCGAGACCGTCCGCGTCCGCCTGCTCTCTGCGACGGACGCCGCTGGAACCGGCGGGGAGGTGCGCGCCGGGCTCCAGGTGTCCCTGAATGATGGCTGGGACACCTACTGGCGTTCGCCGGGGGACGCTGGCGCGCCGCCCACGGTGGACTGGTCGGGGTCCACCAACCTCGCCTCCGTGGAGTGGCGCTGGCCCGCACCGACCCGCTTCACCCTCTTCGGCCTGGAAACCTTCGGCTACCTGCACGAGGTCGTCTTTCCCCTGACGGTGCACCCCAAGCGCCCGGGCGAGCGCGTCGCCCTGCGCGGCCAGGCCGATCTCCTGGTGTGCAGCGACGTCTGCGTGCCCAAGCATCTGACCGTCTCCCTCGACCTGCCCACGGGTGCCGCCACGTCGGACGCGGAAGCCAGCAACCTGATTGCCCGCTACGAAGCGCAGGTGCCGGACGACGGCTCCGGCTCCGGACTGGCCGTCCAGGACATCGCCGCGCGGCTTGGGACACCCGCGGCGCTGGAGGTGCGCATCGCCTCGCGCCAGCCGCTCGCGAAGCCCGACGTGATCGTGGAAAGCGGTAAGTGGAGTTTCGGCAAGCCTGCCTTCTCCTTCGGTCCGGACGGCAGGACCGCGACAGCGGTGCTGCCGGTCACCTCTGGGCCCGACACGGTGGGCCTGCCGGACAGCCCGGTAACGGTGACCCTGTTGGACGGTTTGCTTGCCTCCGAGACCCACGGCAGGATCGCGGCGGGCACGGCTCTCGTCGGTGGGAACTGGACCTTGGACATCCTGCCTTTCCGGGGCGCTGCCCCGGCCGCGGCCGGGCACTGGGCGGTGTTCGACGAGGCGGCCGCCCGGCGGCTCGTGGCCCAGGGAAAGACCGTGTTCGTGGACGTCACGGCCGAGTGGTGCGTCAACTGCAAGGTCAACGAGGCCCTTGTGCTCGGTCAGCCTGATGTGGGGGCGGCCCTCCGGGCCCCGGACGTCGTCGCCATGCGGGCGGATTGGACGCGGCCGGACCCGCGCATCTCCGACTACCTGGCCCGAAACGATCGCTTCGGAATCCCCTTCAATGCGGTCTACGGCCCAGGGGCGCCGCGCGGAATCGTCCTCCCCGAAATCCTGACCCAGGACGCCGTGCTCGGCGCGCTGCATCGCGCCAGCGGCACGGCCAAGATCTCGGCGAAGTAGGCGAGCCGAACTTGCTGCGGAGAACCGGCAGCGCCTATAGTCTAGCCATGGGGATGACCCTTTTCCGGCGTCTGCTGCTCGTGCTCACCGCCCTGGCTTTCATGCTGGGGACGGTGCCGCCCGACGTTGCGCTGGCGGTGACCAGCGATGCCGCGACGAGCGGCATGACGATGGCCGGAAGCTCCGATCAGCTCTGCGACCCCTGCCCGGAGAAAGCCCCCTCCAGTCCGGTTGGGACCAAGATGATGTCCTGCGGCAGTGCGATCTGCGGAGGCGCCATCGTCAATGCCGCGCTTCCGCCGGTTTATGAGAGCCCGTCCCCTGTCGGACTCGAGTACCCGCCGCAGGCAACGCCTCGCCGAGCGGGCATGATCCTTCCGCCGGATCCCTTCCCACCCAGAATAACCACCCTCGTCTAACCGCGCCCGCTGGGGCGGATGCGGCAGGATTTCCATGTCCGCAGGCGGCCGTCCCTGGCCTGCCGCGCGGGCACGACGAGGACAAGTCATGCCCACACTTCCCTTCCCGGCGCTGCGCCGCCGGGAGTTCCTGCGAGCTGGCGGCGCGTTCGCCGCGGCGGCGGCCCTCCCGCGCACGACGGCAGCAGCACCGCGCGGCGCCGTCCAACTGACGCCCGCTCCGGCTTCTGCCGCCATCCTCGGCGACGGCGCCTCCGAGACCGCGGTCTGGGCCTACGGCGGGGCGGGCCTCGCCCCCGTGCTCCGCGTCCGCCAAGACACGCCCTTCCAGGCTGCTGTGCGAAACGGCCTGGACGAGGACACGACGGTGCACTTCCACGGCATCCGCCTGCCGAACGCCATGGACGGCGTCCCTGGCTTGACGCAGCCGCCGATCCGCCCTGGTGGGAGCTTCGAATACGCCTTCACCCCGCCGGATGCCGGGACCTTCTGGTACCACCCGCACGCCAACAGCCTGGTGCAGATGGGCCGCGGCCTGGCGGGCGCCCTCATCGTGGAGGAAGCCGAGCCGCCCCAGGTGGACCGCGAACTCGTCTGGCTGGTGCAGGACTGGCGCCTGACGCCGGATGGCCAGGTCGATCCGCACTTTGCCAGCCGCATGCAACAGGCCATGGCGGGGCGCATCGGCAATGCCGTCACCATCAACGGCAAGGTTGCGCAGCCCGTGCCGGTGCGTGCAGGCGAGCGCATCCGCCTGCGCATCGTCAACGCGGCCACCGCACGCATCATGGCCCTGCGCTTCGAAGGCCACCGGGCGACCGTGGTCGCGCTGGACGGGCAGCCCTGCGAGCCGCACGAGCCCATGCGAGGGCGGCTCCTGCTCGGTCCCGCAATGCGCGCCGACCTCATCCTCGACATGGAAGGCCAGCCGGGCCGACGTTACGCGGTGACCGACGACTTCTACGAGGACGAACTCGCCTACACTCTCGTCTCTCTCGCCTACGAGAGCGGGCGTCCGTTGCGTGACAACGTTCTGGATGCCTCGGTCCGCCTGCCCGCCAATCCTTTGCCTCAACCGGACCTCGCCGCCGCCGAGCGGCACGAGCTCGTGCTCCAGGGGGGGATGATGGGCGGGATGGGCATGATGATGCGGATGAACGGCGCGGCCTGGGCCATCAACGGCATCCCCATGATGGGAGACGGCCACGCGGGCATGCCGCCGCTGCTGACCGTGGTGCTCGGGCGGACCTGTACGCTCCTCCTGAAGAACGAGACCGCCTGGTGGCACCCGATGCACCTGCACGGCCACAGTGTTCAGGTGCTGACCAGGGACGGCGCCCAGGTTCCTGGAAGCATCTGGGGCGACACCGTCCTGCTCGCGCCACGCGAGACGGTGGAGGTCGCCTTCGTCGCCGACAATCCCGGCGATTGGATGCTGCATTGCCATGTCATCGACCATCAGGTCAGCGGCCTGATGACCGTCATCCGGGTCGCCTGAACCAGCTTACGCCATTCAAGCGGAGACAATCCGTGAAGCCAATCTCCCGCCGGGCCGCCCTGCTGATGGCCGCCTGCATCCCCCTGCCCGCGCTCGCAGCCGTGCCGAAGCCGAGGCAGGTCATGCTCTACAAGAGCCCGCAGTGCACATGCTGCGACGCCTACGCCGACTACCTGCGCCAGCATGGGTTCGCGGTGACGGTGAAGCCGACAAACGGGCTGGACACGATGAGCCGGTGGGCGGGCGTGCCCGAGGAACTCGAGGGCTGCCACATCTCGACAATCGGGGACTACGCGGTCGCGGGCCATGTTCCCATCGAGGCGGTTCGTAAATTGCTGGTCGAGCACCCGCCGCTGAAGGCGATCACGCTGCCCGGCATGCCGTCGGGCTCGCCGGGGATGCTGGGGAGCAAGCAAGCTCCGTTCACCGTCTACGCCATCGGCAAGGACGGTACTTCCAGCGTCTACATGACGGTCTGAGGAGGGCGTCGTGATCCTTTCCATTGGGACGCAGCAACAGGCCGCCAAACCATGATGAACGGCATGATGGACGGCGGTATGGAAGGGATGATGTGGGGAATGCGTGCGTTCTGGCTGCTCCTCGTCATCCTCGTTGTGCTCGCCGTCGCCGCCCTCCTGAAATACCTGTTTCGCGGCTGAGGCCAGGATGAGCTTTCACGATCGCCTTGTCCTTCCGCACCGGCGGGTGCTGGCCATGCGCCACCGGGAACGGGTGCCTCATCGGCAGCGTGCCGTCGCCCCCGCCGGTGATGCAGGCCTGGAAGCCGGAAAGTGGCGGAACCGGGACGCCTCGCCCAGCCGCCCACCCGACACCAAACGTAAAAATGTGACGGCCAGAGTCCACTATTCTCCGTCCCGGCACCACTGCACCGGGCGCATGGGAACGGTTGTGAGGAAACGCTGAGATGGATGGATTGACCATCGCGCCAGGAACATCTTCCGGCACCGGTGCGCTTGCGGCCCAGCAGGCGGCCAGCCGGAGGTGGGACGACCTGGACCAGCTTCGGGCCATCCTGATGCTGGCAGGCATCCCGTACCATGCCGGCCTCGTCTACGCCTCGCATGCCACCTGGATCGTCGCTTCGCCGGACAAGTCGGTCCTGATGACCTGGCTCATCCAGTTCAGCCACACCTTCCGGATGCCCGCCTTCTTCCTGCTGGCGGGCGTCTTCGCCATGCTGCTCGTCTGCCGCCGTGGCCCAGGCGCATGGCTCGAAGGCCGCATCAGGCGTATCGGCATCCCCCTGGCCACATCCCTGGTGCTGGTCAGTCCACTCATGGTGATGGCGAGCGCCGTCTCCCAGGGCGGCTTCGCAAACGCCCTGCCTGCCCTTCTGGCGGAGCTCAGGCACCCCTCAGACAATTGGACCGTTCACCTCTGGTTCCTGATCTACCTGCTGCCCTACTGCGGCCTGTTCGCGGGTCTTTATGCGCTCACCGGACCCGCACGGATTGAGCGGGCGACGGCCGCAACCCAAGACGCCCTAGCCCGCCACCCGTTGCTGGGATGGGTTGCCCTCCTCGCCATGGGCCTCATCACCCTGGGGGCGGCTGCTGCAGCGAAGCTGTTGGACGCCGCCTACCTCTTGGGCGGCATCTTCATCCCGGCGCAGTTCGTCGCCTATGGCCTGATGTTCCTCGCGGGCGCCTTGCTTGCAGCACGCCCGGTCTGGCTGGAGGGCTTCCGACGCCCGAGCTGGAGCGCCTGGGCGCTGGCCTTCGCGTTGGCAGGCACCATGGCGGCGCTCCAGGACAACGCGGACGATCTCAGCCGCGCGGTGACCTACTTCCTGATGCCGGTCGTCGGCGTGCTGTTCTCGCACGTGCTGCTCTCAGCCGCACGCCGATGGCTCGACCGCCGGACGCGCTTCTCGCGCGCCATGGTGGACGTCGCCATGACTATGTACCTCGTCCACGTGGCTTTCGTGCTTTGGCTGTCGGTGGCCTTCCTGGCGGTGCCGCTGCCTGCCGAAGTGGAGATCGTGCTGATCATCCTGCTTTCGACAGCAGGATCCTACGGCTTCTGCCGCATCGTCCGCGCCAGCCCGCTCCTGACCTTTCTGTTCAACGGCACGGAGCCCGACGCTGGCAGGGGCATGCCAGCAGCAGGTCAGGGAGCATCTCCTCTTGCGGGCCGCCTCAACCGCTGAGTCGTGTCACCAACATGGATGTTACGCCCGAGGCGGCCCCGCCGGCGCAGCGCTGATCTTGGTGCGCGGCATGGATACCTTCTTCGCAGTGCGTTCGCGGGCAGAGGTGGAGATTCCCGTTGTGAGGAGAGGGCAAGTCAGCCGCTGACGGGCTTCGCAAGGTTCGGCGCCGTGGCCCGCCAGCACACGGCTGGACGGCAGGCAGCCGGGGCGAGCGGCTGAGGCAACTGGACGCGCCGGGGGCCATAACCGCCCCCGGCACGGCGGCAGGCGTCAGACGGTGATGCTGGCCGCCGCCTCCTGGCAGGCCGTCTCGCAGCGGGGGCAGGCGTCGGCGCAGGCGGTGCAAGTCTGGGCGCAGGCGTAGCACTCCTCGATGCACCGGATCAGCGCGCCGTTGACGTTGCCCTTCACCTGCGGGTGTGGGCGGATCATCTCTTGTGCGTGCATGGGATGCCTTTCGAATTCTGAGGAACGGCAGAGGCCCGGTCGCAGAACGCGAGACGACCGCAAGCGACGTACTGGCGTGTTCCCAACAAACGCTGCGAGGAAGCGGTTCGCCGTCACATTAAAAACATGTCCGGCAGACGGTGTCCGCGTCGCGTGGCCCTCCGCATCACTCCGGCTCCAGTGATGGCGGTCCATGAAGATGCCGCCCCATCCAACCTTCGGCGGCGAGTCTACGTCGCAAGCGGCTGGTCGAGCGAGCAATCGCCTCAGCTTTGTGGGTCAGGCTCCGCAGCCGACAGGTAAGCCGCCGAGAGTGCCGTTCCCGGCGCGCCATCCGGGACCAGAGTTTCCAGGGCACACAGGAGGTGTTCCGCGACATCAAAACGGCCCTCGGCGAGAGCATGCTGGAAAGCGGCAAGGATGCGCCTTTCCAGCGACGGGCGGCGAAGCGCCATGGGGTGGCCTCCTCCTAGGCTTGAGGGAACCAGGGATATGGGGCCTCACCGTAACGGGGAGCATCCCCGCACGCAGTCAGCTCAGCGGCTTGCAGGCTCACCGCATCGCGACTTGCCTGTCACGCCGTCCCAGCCGCCGTGGTGCCGTCAACCCGATGCCGCGGCGCGAGTTGGTGACAAGGCCCGAAAACGAGCTCGTGTGCTCGCCACGCCACCGTAGCTCTTAGCTCCGCGCGGGCCGGGCGCCTGGAAGGAGGACAGAATGTAGACTTACCGGGTGACGAGCATGCGGCAGAGCGTGTCCGCCAGAAGCTCAAGGCACACTTCGGTGACCTCGTCATGGTGGAGACGGACGTGAAGTCAGGCGAGGTCCGCCTGGACCAGTCGAACGATCCGCAGGTCGTCAGCTTCCTCATCGATAGCGCGGGATGCAGCGTCGACTTCGTTGGCGGCTGATTCCTGCTTGCGGGCGCGACAACCGCCCCTCCTCGCGATGGCGCTCCCGACCACGGCGCGAGGCGGTGAAGTGCGAAGTCTTCTTCCCGAAAGGAAATCAGGAATGGTGGGTTCAACCCCGGCGGCCCATGCGGCCGCGCTCTACGCGCAGGACTTCGTGGAATGGACGCGGCGGCATTGACGCGCTCGAGCTCGACTAGGAGCGCCTTGCGCACGAGATCGAGCGCCTGGGCGAGAGCCATGCGGGCTTTAAAGGCGTTGCGCAGCTGACCGGCCGGGACTGCGGCGATTCCCGTTGAAGCGGAAGGTGCACCGGACAGCTATGGTCAGGCATCAGTCTCCTCCCGCATTCACGCCCGGGACGGTACCCCCGATGGCTCCTGCGCCATCGCTTGCGCCCAGCACCGTCTCCACTCTCGTCGAGACCAGCGTGAAGAACGCGAAACCCGCGATAAAGGCGAGAACCGACAGACGGTTGTCCTCACGGGCCTCATGCGCCTCCTCCAGCATGTCCTCCACGGCGGCGACGGTGAGTAGACCGGCCACGAAGACGAGGGCGGCCATCTTCAGGCCTTCGGGGTGGCCCGGACGAGGAAGTAAGCAAGCAGCGCCGCGCCTACGACGTAGAGGAAGAAGGAGGTCGAGAGCAGCATGCGCTTCCTTCGTGGTACTTCCTTGTCGCGGAAGTTCGCCACCGTCGCGTAGCCCTCCGGCAGATCAGCCACCACCTGCCCCGCCGCGAGGTCGACCGCGACCGCGACGTAGATCATCCACATGTCGGTGCGCTCGCTGCCACCCTTGCCCTGGAGGCGCTCGACCAACATTTAGTACGTAGACCACCTCGCCCGCTGCAAAGGCGGCGGCGAGGAGCGCGGCGCAACATTGGCAAAGCGTATAGTTGCCGCCAAAGCGCCGTCTGCGCGACGGCGGCAGTCTTCGCTCCCGTCGGCTCGAATTAGGGCCGCCGCGGGAAGGAGACCGATCATGATGCAGGACCGCATACCGGCTGCCGCGGCGTTTGCGCCGGACGCGGTGGCGCGAACAGGGCCAGCAGCCACGAAGGACCCGCGACCACCCTCTTCCGCAGGTCCGGGAAAGCAGGCCGCCGGGACGGGCATCCTGCCACCCCTGCTGCTCGCCATCGAGGGACTTCGAGTTAGGCGCGCGGCGCGACCCGTGCTGCGCGACGTGCGGCTGCACGTAGCGCGCGGGGAAGTATGCGGCCTGCTCGGCCCCAACGGCGCGGGCAAGACCACCACGATCCTCGCCGCGCTCGGCCTGCTCGTGCCGGAGACAGGCCGGGTGCGGCTGTTCGGCGAGGATCCGCTCACCGCACCGGACGCGTTGCGCGCGCGCCTCGGCCTCGTGCCGGAGGGGGATGGCCTGACGGAGTGGATGACCGCAGGGGATTACTTGCAGCACTGGGCCCTCCTTCAGGGCCGCCCGCTCGGGCCGGAGGAGGCGGCGGCGCTGCTCGATGAGGTCGGGCTTGCGCCCCCGCCCAGGCTCCCCGCGGCGCGCTTCTCCCAGGGGATGCGCCGCCGACTGGCGGTGGCCCGCGCGCTGGTCGCATCGCCCGAGCTGCTCATCCTCGACGAGCCGACCAATGGCCTCGACCCGCGCGGGCGGCGGCAGCTTCTCGAGCTGCTGCGCGGCCTGGCCCGGCGGCGCGGCGTCGGTGTGCTCCTCTGCACGCACCTGCTGGAGGACGTCGCGCGGATCTGCGACACTATCGCCGTCCTGGTCGAGGGCCGCACCGTGGCGGAGGGTGCGCTCGGCGAACTGGTCGGCCGTGCCGGGAGCCAGCGCTTCCGGCTGCGCCTCGACGGACCCCTTCCGGCGGAGGCGCTCGCCAGAGGCAGCCCGCTGCCGATGCGGGTGGTGCACCAGGCCGCCGACGAAATCGCGGTCGAACTGGAGCCCGGCGCCACGCCCGCCACGGTCTGGCGCACGCTGCTCTTCTCCGGCTGGCCGATCTGCGAAGCGCGGGCGGAGGGCGGCGGCCTGGAGGCGTTCTACCTGGCCCTGACCGAGCCCGGCCCGGTGCATCCCCCCCAACCGGCGGAGGCGGCCTCCCAGGCGGCGAATGACGCGGGACCCGTGTCATGAGCCCCGCCCTGGCGATCGCCCGCCGCGAGGGAGGCGAGCTGCTGTGCAGCCCGCGGGGCTTGGCCTGGCTGCTGGCCGCCGCGGGGGTGCTCTCCGGCTTCGCCCTGCTGCTGGTCGGCAGCACCGAGCTGGGCCTGCTGGACAACGCGCAGGTCGTCTATGACATGGCGGGCCTGACGATCGCCCTCGGCGCGCTCCTCGCGCTGGTCTCGGGGGTGGACGCGGTGGCGGGAGAGCGGGAGCGCGGCGCGCTGCTGCCCCTGCTGGCCACCGCCTCGCCCCGCCGTTCGATCGTGCTCGGCAGGCTCGGCGGCCAGGCGCTGGCCTGGTCGGCCATGCTGGCGATCTCCGCGCCCTATCTCTGGGCGGTGGGCAGCACGGGCCAGAACCTCGGCGCCGCGCTGCTCGGCCTGCTGCTGTTCGGCACCCCCGTGGCCCTGGCCGCAGGGGCGGCGGCGATGGCCCTCGGGGCGCGGCTGCGTTCGGCGCGGGCCGCGCTCCTCGCCTCGCTCATCGCGCTGCTGCTGGTGGCGAGCCCCCTGCTGCTCGGACCGAGCCTGCGCCAGTCCGCCATCGGGCAGGGATTCGACGCCGTGAACCCGTTCTCGGGCGCCACGAACGCGCTGGACGCCATGGTGATCGACGGCCAGGGCCTCGCGGCGCAGGGCTGGCATCTGGCCCTGGTGCTCGCCTGGTGGGGACTGGCCTATGCCGCCGCGCTGCGGGCCCTCCGCCCGCCGCGCCGCCCCGGAGAGGAGATCGTGGCATGAAGGCATCCGTGCCCCTGGCCGTCCTGGCGCTGCTCGCCACCCTGGGCCCCGCCGTCCCGCGGCTTGCCTGGGCGGCCCCCTCGGCTGCCCCGCCCGCGTCCGCGCCACTGAAGGTCGGCCTCGCACCCGACCCGGCCAACCCCGCCGCGCCTCGGATGGGCGACCGGATGAGCTTCCACACCACGCTGCGGAACCCCGCCTCGGCACCCGTCGGCGGCGTGATGGCCTGGCTGACCATCCTGCGGGTCGACGCGGGCCACGAGGAGGCGATCGATCTCGAGGACTGGAGCGCCAACAAGGCGCTGACCATCCCCGCCATGGCGCCGGGCGGCGAGGCCCGCAGCGACTGGACGCTGCGGCTGATCTCGCCCGGCACCTACCGTGTGCTGGTCAGCGCCGCCACCCGCGCCGCGCCGGTTCCCGCGGTCGGCGCGAGTGAGACCTTCGCGGTGGCACCGAAGCCGGTGGTCGAATCCCGCCGCGTACTGCCGGTCGCGCTGGGGCTCCCTCTTGCTCTCGGCGGCCTTCTGGCGCTGCGCCTGACCATGGCCAAGGGAGACGACGATGCCTGAATCCAACCCGCCGCCCATGGGGGAGCCCTCACCCTCGGCCGCGACGCGCCGCGCGCATCTGGCGGTCGCGGCGCTCGTGGCCGCGCAACTCACGACCGGATCGATCATGTCGTCGCCAGTGGACGGTGATGGTGGCGGTGGCGTTTGGTTCCTCGCGCACAGGCTCCTCGGCCTCGGTGCTGCAGGCGCCGTGGCGCTGCTCTGGTGGGCAGCCCTCGTCGGCCCCGGGCGCCGGGTGGCGCCAGCGGGCGCACTCTTTCCGTGGTTCTCGGCGCACCGCCGCGCCGCGCTCCGGGCGGACGCGCTGTGGGTGGCCCGGAAGCTCGGCGCCGCGCGCCTGCCGCAGGCCGCCGACACCCGCGCGGCCCTGGCGCCCGCAGTGCATGGGCTTGGCCTGCTCACCGTGGCGGCCGTGGCGGCGACGGGCGCGCTCGGCTGGTTCGGCGGCCTCGGAACCCTGCTGGCGCTGCACTCCGCGCTGGTGAGCGTGCTCTGGGCCTATCTTGGCGGCCATGTCGGCGTCGCCCTGCTGCACGAGATCTCCGGCGAGGGGCGGCTGGGCTATATGTTCCTGGCGCGGGCACGCGCCAGGCAGGAGGGCGGCCGATGAAGATCCTGGTGGTCGAGGACGACGCGTCGACACGGGAGTACCTGGCCAAGGGGCTGACCGAGGCGGGCTACGTGGTCGACACCGCGGCGAACGGCCGCGACGGGCTGTTCCTGGCGGCGGCGGAGCCCTACGACCTCATGGTGATCGACCGGATGCTGCCGGGGCTGGACGGCGCGGGAATCGTCCGCACCGTGCGCGCCGCGGGGGTCCGCGCGCCGATCCTGCTGCTGACCACCATGGGCGGGATCGACGACCGCGTGGATGGACTCAACGCGGGCGCCGACGACTACCTGGTGAAGCCTTTCGCCTTGGCCGAGCTGCTCGCCCGCCTCAACGCCCTCGCCCGCCGCCCGCCGCTCGGCGCCGAGCCGACGCGGCTGCGCGTGGCCGACCTTGAGATGGACCTGCTCAAGCGCACCGTCACCCGCGGCGGACAGCGGGTGGAGCTCCAGCCGCGCGAGTTCCGCCTGCTGGAGTGCCTGATGCGCCACGTGGGCCAGGTGGTGACGCGCAGCATGCTGCTGGAGAAGGTGTGGGATTTCCACTTCGACCCGCAGACGAACATCGTCGAGACGCATGTCAGCCGCCTGCGCGGCAAGGTGGACCGCGGCTTCGGCGGGGAGCTGATCCAGACGGTGCGGGGCGCGGGGTATTGCCTCCGCGCACCGGAGCAGGCCTCGCCGCAGGCCTCATGCTGACGCCTGCCGGGGTGCGCGCGCCATGAAGCGCCGCCAGGCGGGCTCGGCCTTGCCGCATTGCGAAATCCCAATCTCCCGGGAAGGCCCCTCCAAGGCGACCGCGGCCAGGGTGCGGCCGCGCGCGCCGACCGGACAGCCAGCCTGGCGTGCCGTCCCGCGCCAACGGCAGGAAAGGATGAGCATGCGAGGCAGCCCCGAAAACGGCCTGAGCAAGGTCCCCGAGGTCACCCTCGGCTTCTGGATCATCAAGATCGCCGCCACCACGCTCGGCGAGACCGGCGGCGACGCGGTGACCATGTCCCTGGGCCTCGGCTACCTGGCGGGAACCGCCATCTTCGCGGTGGCCGTCGCCGCCGCCGTCAGCGCCCAGGTCAGCGCGCACCGGTTCCATCCGCTCGTCTACTGGACCGCGATCGTCGCCACCACGACGGCCGGGACCACCCTGGCCGACTTCGCCGACCGCTCCCTCGGCATCGGCTACACCGGCGGGTCGCTGCTCCTCTTCGCGCTGCTGATGGCGACGCTCGGCCTCTGGCACTGGTCGCTCGGCTCCGTCGCGGTGGAGGGCATCCGGTCCCGCAAGGCCGAGGTGTTCTACTGGGCGACCATCATGTTCTCGCAGACGCTGGGTACGGCGTTGGGCGACTTCCTCGCCGACACCAGCCTCGGCTATGGCGGCGGGGCCCTGGTCTTCGGCGCGGGCCTGGCGGTGGTCGCCGGGGCCTATTTCTGGACGGACGTGTCCCGCACGCTGCTGTTCTGGGCCGCCTTCATCCTGACCCGCCCGCTTGGGGCGACGGTGGGCGACTTCCTCGACAAGCCGGTGGCGGACGGCGGAATGGCTTTGAGCCGGTACACGGCCTCGGCGGTCCTCGCCGTCTTCATGCTGGCCTGCATCCTGCTGCTGCCCCGCCTGGCGGGAAGCCGCCGCGTTGAGGGCGAAGAAGCCATCTAAGCCGACCGGGGCGGGCGGCGCCCCGCCCCGAGGCTGCGCGACCACCGGAGCGCCGCCGCCAGGCGCAGACCGAACCCGAGACCAAGGAGAATGATCCTGCTGGACAGCATTCTGGGCTCGATGGCGGCCTGGATCGTCGCCTTCATCGCAGCCACCGGCTACGGCGGCGTCGCCGCGCTCATGGCCGCCGAGTCGGCCTGCATCCCGCTGCCCTCCGAGGTCATCATGCCCTTCGCGGGATACCTCGCCTCGACCGGCCGCTTCAGCCTCGCCCTCGCGGCGACGGCGGGGGCGGTCGGATGCAACATCGGCTCCTCGGCCGCCTACGCCGTCGGCGCCCGCGGCGGCCGCAGGCTCATCGAGCGCTGGGGCCGGTTCATCCTGCTCAGGCCGGAGGACCTGGAGCGCGCCGAACGCTTCTTCCATCGGTTCGGCGCCCCGGCGGTCTTCGTCGCCCGGCTGCTGCCGGTGATCCGCACCTTCATCGCGCTGCCCGCCGGGATCACCCGGATGCGGCAGCTCCCCTTCCAGCTCTACACCTTCCTGGGCTCCTGGCCCTGGTGCTACGCGCTCGCCTATGCCGGGTACCTGCTCGGCGAACGCTGGAACACCGACCCGCGGCTGCGCGCCGTCATGCACCGCTTCGATGCCGTTGTGCTCGCCCTCCTCGTGCTCGGTCTCGGCTGGTTCGTGTGGCGCCATCTCCGGCCGCGGCGGCCCTGAAGGATGCGCGCCGACCATCCCGGCCCCCGTGCGTGGAGATCCTGGCGCCAGGATCTGGTCAGCCTGGCCCGGCTGCGCAACTCGTCGGGCGTGCGGCTCGCGCTGCTCTACGCGGCGGTGTTCGTGCTGTCCTCGGTGGTGCTGTTCGTCCTGGTCCACTGGGTCACGGTGGGAGCGCTCCGGCAGCAGATCAGCAACGCCGTGGCGGCCGACATCGCCGACCTGCTGCAAGGCGGCGAGAGCCATGGCGGCACCACCGCCGAAGGCCTCGCCCGGATCCTGGCAGGCCAGGAAGGCGCCGAGAGGCTGCGTTCGGGCCTGCGCTTCGCGGTCGAGGACGCCGCGGGGCGGCGCCTGGCGGGCGACCTGCCCGCCCTGCCGCGCCGCGCCGCCGACGGCTGGTTCGAGAGCCAGGACGAGGGCCAGGACGAGGACCAGTCGGCCCTCCTCGGCCGGGCGGTGCCGCTGCCGGATGGCGGCCTGCTGGCGGTGGCGCGCGACGCGACAAGCCTCGACGAGACCGCCGACCTGATCGAAGGCGCCTTCTTCTGGGCGGGCGGCGTCATGCTGCTGCTCGGCCTCGGCGGCGGCGTGCTGGTGGCGCATGGCTTCCTGCGCCGGGTGGATGCGATCGCCGCGACCGCCGAGGCGATCGCGCATGGCGCGCTGGAGCGCCGGGTTCCCGTCCGCGCCACCGGTCCGGCCGACGAGATGGACCGCCTGGGTGGCGCCATCAACGCGATGCTCGACCGCATCCGCGACCTCATGGAGGAACTGCGGCACGCCAGCGCGGCGATCGCGCACGACCTCCGGACGCCGCTGGCGCGGTTGCGCCAGGGCCTGGAGGCGGCCCGCGACGGGGCCGCGACGCCCGAGGCGTACCGGGCGGCCATGGACGCGGCGCTCGCCGAGACGGATGCGATCCTGCGCAGCTTCGCCGCCCTGCTGCGCATCGCCCAGGTCGAGGCGGGCGCGCGCCGCGCCGCCTTCGCGCCGGTGGACCTCTCCGCCATCGCCACCGATCTGGCGGAGGCCTATGGCCCCTCGGCCGAGGATGGCGGACGCACCCTGACCACCGCCATCGCACCGGGCGTGACGGTGCGCGGCGACCGCGAGCTGCTGATGCAGGCGCTGGCCAATCTGCTGGAGAACGCGCTGCGCCATACGCCGCCGGGGACCGTCATCCGGGTCCGGGTGCCCGGCGCCCGGCTGCCTGCCGGACCGGCGCTTGTCGTCGAGGACGATGGACCGGGCATTCCTCCTGAGGCGCGCGCACAGGTACTGCGGCCCTTCCATCGCCTGGACCCGAGCCGCTCGGACGGCGGCAGCGGCCTGGGCCTCGCGCTGGTCGCGGCGGTGGCGAAGCTGCATGACGCCGCGCTGGAGCTGGGCGCCACCGGGCAGGAGGGGCGAGGCCTGCGCGTCACGCTGCGGTTTCCTTTCCCGTCAAACGCGGGTTCGGCCCAGGCCGTGCCCAAACAACCGGAGAGCCGGGGATGAGGATGTCAGGCATCGCCGTCGCGAAGCGGCTTCTCAGCCGGGAGTACCTGCCGATCGGGCTGCTTGGCGGCGCGGCGGGCGCGGTCTGGCTCTTCCTCGCCCTGGCGGGCGAAATGACCGAGGGCGATACGCGGGCCTTCGACCGCAGGCTGCTCCTCGCCCTGCGCGAGCCGGGCGACGCCGCCAACCCGATCGGGCCGCCTTGGCTGGAGGTGGTGGGACGCGACTTCACCGCGCTCGGCGGAACCAGCGTCCTGAGCCTCCTGGTTATCACGGTGGTGTTGTACCTGGCGCTGGCCCGGAAGCGGGCGGAGGCGCTGACGCTCTCCGCGACCGCGCTTGGCGCGCTGGCGCTCGAGTCTGGGCTGAAGGACTGGTACGGACGGCCCCGGCCGGAACTGGTGCCGCATGCCGTGCAGGTCTTCACGGCGAGCTTTCCGAGCGGGCACGCCACCCTGTCGGCGGCCGTGTTCCTGACCGTCGGGGCGCTGCTGGCCCGCGTGCAGCCGGACCGGCGCCTCAAGGTCTACGTCTCCTCCGTCGCCGCGCTGCTCGCACTGATCGTGGGCGTCAGCCGCGTCTATCTCGGCGTCCACTGGCCGACCGATGTGCTCGCGGGGTGGACGTTGGGCGCCGCCTGGGCGGCGGTCTGCTGGGCCACCGCGCTCTGGCTGGAGAGGGCCGCCCCGCGCCCGCCGCCCTGACCGGCCAGCCGTCGTCCTGCCGCCTACCCTCGGGCAACCCTGACCGCTCCTCGCTCCCCCAGGCGGCGCGAAGACGCCCGCCCACCGCAGGGCGCCGCCTCACGCCCGGCCACCAAACGCCTTGCCAAGGACCTGACCAATGGATCTGACCGCGCTGCTCTCCGCCCTGCTGCTGGGCGTGGTGGAAGGGCTGACCGAATTCCTGCCCGTCTCCTCGACGGGGCACCTGATCCTGCTGGGTGAAGCGATCGGCTTCCACGGGCCCCCGGGCAAGGTCTTCGAGATCTCCATCCAGCTCGGCGCCATCCTGGCGGTGATGTGGATCTACCGCCTCACCCTCTGGCGCCTCGCCTTCGGCATGTGGCGGCCCGCGACGGCGGAGCGGCGCTACGCCACCAACCTGCTGCTCGCCTTCCTGCCCGCGCTGGTGCTGGGCGCCACGCTCTACAAGCCGATCACCACCCTGCTGTTCAGCCCTCTCGTGGTCGCCCTGGCGCTCGTGGTCGGCGGCGTGGCCATCATCGTGATCGAACGCCTGCGCCATGCGCCGCGCCTGCACGAGGTGTCCGCCATCCCGCCCACCACGGCGCTGCTGGTGGGCTTTGGCCAGGTGCTGGCGATGGTGCCGGGCACCTCGCGCTCGGCCGCGACGATCATCGCCGCCCTGCTGCTCGGGGTGGAGCGCCGCACCGCCGCCGAGTTCAGCTTCGTCCTCGCCATCCCCACCATGCTGGCGGCCACCGTGTTCAGCCTGTGGAAGGCCCGGGCGGAGCTCGATTTCTCCAACGCGGGGCTGATCGCGGTGGGCTTCGCCGCGGCCTTCGCCACGGCGCTGGTGGTGGTCCGCTGGGTGCTGGCCGCGATCGGCCGCATGGGCTTCGCGCCCTTTGGCTGGTACCGGATCGCGCTCGGCACCGTGGTCCTGGCTTGGCTTGCGTTCCGATAGTTCCGGGACGCGTGCGATGAACCAGTCTCGGCGGGCTCCGCGAAGACGGCTACGCCTCCTGAAGGCGGCCAGCGATTCTGGTCCGGCCGAGCGGTCCCGAAGCAGGGAAAGCCGACCGTGAGTGCCTTCGCGACCACTGTCTCCGCCTGGATTGCCGCCCATCCCGGCTGGACCTGGATGGTCGCCTTCCTGGTGGCTGCCTCCGAGGCGGTGGTGGTTGTGGGCGCCCTGGTCCCTGGCACGCCGATCCTGATGGCGATCGGCGCCGCGGCCAGTCTGGGGCACACCTCTCTTTGGGGCGTAGTCGCCGCGGCTGTCGCGGGCGCGGTCGTCGGCGACGGCCTGTCCTACTGGCTCGGCCATCGGCACCGCAACCGCCTGCTGCGCGGCTGGCCCTTCGCGACGCGCCCCGCGCTGCTCGCCCGCGGCGAGGGCTTCTTTCGGCGGTGGGGTGCCCTCGGCGTGGCGGCGGCCCGCTTCCTGCCGGGGGTGCGGGCGGTAGTGCCGGTCATCGCGGGCATGCTCGGAATGGGTCCGGCAACCTTCTACCTGGCGAACATCCTTTCGGCGCTGGTCTGGGCGCCGGTCCACATCCTGCCGGGCGCCCTGGTGGGAGTGCTCGCAAGGCTGCACCTGCCGCCCGACTGGGACGACCTGGCGCTGCCCGCCGCCGCGGGCCTCGGTGCGCTGCTGTGGGGTGTGCACCGGGTGTGGCGGGGGAAGCGCCCGCGCGCGACGGGAAAGCCACCGTGACGTCCACGGCGAGGCGGGCCGCTCCGGGACGAGTGGCAACCAGGTTGGAGGACGAGCCGCCGCAACGTCGCCGGGGCACGGGGTCCATTTTCCGCCAGAATCGGCTTGCGCGCCTCAGCCACGAACAGCGCATCGCCTTCCAATCCAAGTGCTCCGCCCTGTCGATCCTTCTTAGCGCCCGAGCACCATTCCTGGCACTCAGCCACGCGCCGCGCCAAGCTGATTGCGAATGATTATAATAATCAGAATCTTGATCCTCTCCTTGCGATCCTCTACTTCGCTGCGGCCCTAATCGCCCTGCTCCGCCATTCGAACGCCTGAAGGGTCTCCGATGACGATTTCACGCCGTGGGTTTGCCACCCTTGCCGGTCTTGGCCTGTCGTCGCTGCCCCTGCGGGGGCTCCGAGCGCAGGGGGGCGAAAGCATCGTGGTCTACAACGCCCAGCACGCCAGCCTGACCAAGGCCTGGGTCGCGGCCTTCACCCGGGAGACGGGCATCGCGGTGACGCAGCGCGACGGCGGCGACGTCGAGCTGGCCAACCAGATCGTGCAGGAAGGCAGCGCCTCTCCCGCCGACGTCTTCCTGACCGAGAACTCCCCGGCGATGGCGTTGGTAGAAGGGGCGGGCCTCTTCGCGCCGCTTGATCCCGCCACGCTGGCCCTGGTGCCGCAGCGCTTCCGCCCTTCCACCGGACGCTGGATCGGCATCGCCGCCCGCAGCACCGTTCTGGCCTACGACACGCGGCGCCTGACCCCGGCGCAGCTTCCCTCCTCGCTGATGGATCTCGCCGACCCCGCCTGGAAGGGCCGCTGGGGCGCGGCGCCCGCCGGGGCGGACTTCCAGGCGATCGTCAGCGCCATGCTCCAGTTGAAGGGCGAGGCGGCGACCCTGGCCTGGCTGCGGGGCATGAAGCAGAACGTCGTGACCTTCCGCGGCAACAGCGTCGCCATGAAGGCGGTCAACGCCGGTCAGGTCGAAAGCGCCGTCATCTACCACTACTACTTCGCGGGCGACCGCGCGCGCACGGGCGAGAACAGCAACAACCTCGCGCTGCACTACTTCCGCCATCAGGATCCTGGCGCCTTCCTCAGCATCTCGGGCGGCGGCGTTCTGGCGCCGAGCAAGCGGCGGACACAGGCGGAAGCCTTCCTGCGGTGGATCGCCGGTCCTGCCGGGCAGCAGGTGCTGCGCGACAACTCCTTCGAGTATCCGGTCGCGGCTGGCACCCCCGCCAACCCCGCCCTGAAGCCGATGGAAGAGCTGCAGGCGCCGGCCATCGACCCCTCCACCCTCAACAGCAAGGCCGTGGTGGCGCTGATGACCCAAGCCGGGCTGCTCTGATCCATGGGGCCGCGAGCCGCGCACCGGGTCGGCGCCGTGCCTTCGCGCCACGTAGCAGGCCCGCCGCTCAGCCGGGGCGCGCACCGGAAGCCGGGCGCGGCCCTTGGCGGCGCGGCACTGCTGGTCTCCTTGCTGGCATTGCTGCCGCTTGCGTTCGTGCTGTGGGCGACGGTGCAGGCCGGCTGGACCACGGCCTCGACCCTGATCTTCCGGCCGCGGGTCGGTGAGCTGCTCGTCAACACTGCGCTGCTCGTCGCCTGCACCTTGCCGCTCTGCGTCCTGCTGGCAGTGGCGCTGGCCTGGCTGACCGAGTGCAGCGACCTGCCTGGTCGGCGCCTGTGGTCCTGGCTGGCCGTGGCGCCGCTGGCGATTCCCGCCTTCGTGCACAGCTATGCATGGGTCAGCCTGCTGCCGGGGCTGCACGGGCTGGCTGGGGCCGTCCTGGTTTCCGTCCTGGCCTATACCCCCTTCCTGTACCTGCCCGTGGTGGCCGCTCTCCGCCGCATGGACCCGGCCCTGCAGGAGAGCGCGGCCTCCCTGGGCGTGCCACCCGCTGGCGTGTTCCTCCGGGTCGTCGTGCCCCAGCTGCGACTGGCGCTTTGCGGCGGCGGGCTGCTGGTCGGGCTGCACCTGCTCGCCGAATACGGCCTCTACGCGATGATCCGCTTCGACACCTTCACCACCGCCATCGTCGACCAGTTCCAGTCCAGCTTCAACGGGCCGGCGGCGAACATGCTGGCGGTGGTGCTGGTCGCCTGCTGCCTGGGGCTGCTCGCTCTGGAGACCTGGCTGCGCGGAACGGCGCGCTATGCCCGGCTCGGGCCAGGGGCTGCACGGCCGCCCCGGCGGGTGCGCCTGGGGTGGCTCGCCCTGCCCTGCCTGCTGCTGCCCGCGCTGACCGCCACGCTGGCACTGGGCGTCCCGGTCGCGACGCTGGCCCGCTGGCTCGCCGCGGGCGGCAGCGCGGTGTGGCGCTGGGACGAGATCGGCGGGGCGCTGGGGCAGACCTTGCTGCTGTCGGCGCTCGGGGCAGCGCTGGCGACCCTGGCCGCCATCCCCATCGCCTGGCTGTCCGTGCGTGCGCCGGGACGGCTGCAAAGGACCCTGGAGGGCAGCAACTTCATCACCGGCGCGCTGCCCGGCGTCGTGGTGGCCCTGGCCCTGGTGACCGTCACCGTGCGGGTGGCGAGACCCCTCTACCAGTCCGTCGCCACCATCCTGTTGGCCTACGCGCTGCTGTTCCTGCCGCGGGCCATCGTCGCGCTCCGCGCCAGCATCGCGCAGGCGCCGAAGGAGTTGGAAGAGGCGGCGGGCATGCTCGGCCGCTCGCCGCTGCGGGCACTGGCAGCCGTCACGCTGCGGCTGGCGGCGCCGGGCGCGGCGGCGGCCATGGCGCTCGTGGCGCTCGGCATCACCAACGAACTGACGGCGACGCAGATGCTGGCGCCGAACGGCACCCACACGCTGGCCACCAACTTCTGGTCCTACAGCGGGGAGATCGACTACGCGGCGGCCGCGCCCTATGCCCTGGGAATGATCCTGTTGTCGCTGCCCATGGCCTGGTTCCTGCACCGCCAGTCGCAGGGCGGCCGGAGCCGATGAGTTTTCTGCGCCTCCAGGCGGTCAGCCGGCGCTTCGGCCGGGTCACCGCGCTCGACGCGGTCGATCTCGCCGTGCCGGAAGGCAGCCGCACGGCCATCCTGGGCCCGTCCGGCAGCGGCAAGTCAACGCTGCTGCGGATCATCGGCGGCTTCGAGGCGCCCGACAGCGGCCGCATCACTCTGGGCGGCGACCTGCTGGCCGAGGGGCCGCGCACGGTTCCGGCCCATCTGCGCGGCATCGGGCTGGTGGCGCAGGAAGGCGTCCTGTTCCCCCATCTCAACGTGGCCGACAACATCGGCTTCGGCCTGCCCCGAGCCACCCCTGGCCGTGAGGCGCGGATCGCCGCGCTGCTGGCGATGGTGGAGCTGGACCCGTCCATGCTGCTGCGGCGGCCGGACCAGCTCTCCGGAGGCCAGCAGCAGCGGGTCGCGCTGGCCCGGGCCCTGGCACGCAAGCCACGCCTGATGCTGCTCGACGAGCCCTTCTCGGCCCTGGATACCGGATTGCGCGCCAGCACCCGCAAGGCGGTCGGCGACCTACTCGCGGCGGAAGGCGTCACCACCATCCTGGTGACCCACGACCAGGCGGAGGCGCTGTCCTTCGCCGACCAGGTGGTGCTGCTGCGCGAGGGCAGGCTGCTCCAGGCGGGCAAGCCACGCGACCTTTACCTGCAACCGCGGGACGCCACGGTCGCCACCTTCTTCGGCGAGGCGGTGATCCTGCCGGCGCGGCTTTCGGGGAGCTGGGCCGAATGCGCGCTGGGCCGGGTGCCGCTGACCCGCTCCGATCCACGCGGGCGCGCGGAGATCATGCTGCGTCCGGAGCAGATCGCCCTGTTGCCCGCCGGGACGCAGGCGCCCGAGGTGCGGGCGCGCGTTGAAACAGTGGAGTTCGGCGGCGCCTCCTGCGGCGTGACCGTGCGGTTGCAGGAAGCGGACGAGAACGGTCACGCGCCGCGGCTTGAGTTGCGCTGCTCCTGTCTCACGGCGCCGCCGGTCGGCAGCCTTGTCCGGCTCGCGGTGAGCGGGCAGGCGCATCCCCTGCTTCCGACCGGCGAAAGAAAATCTTAGAGCGAAAAGCCGGTTCGAGGCCGCCGGGCAGGGGCGGCAGTCTCGCCGGAGGGGGAGCGCGACCGACCTGCCGGGTGCTCGGCTGCACCACGGCGGTGGTGTCCTTGGAAGACCGGGCGGGGAAGGAAAACAGGCGAGGGGACCGCAAGGAGGCGCTCTCCCGCTGGATCTTCCAGGGCGCCGCAGCGGGCTGGGAGGGCGTGACCAGGCCACGCGGAATCCTTGTCAGGCATTGGGCATCGTCTCCCGCGCCTGGCGTGCCGCCAACCGATGAGCGCCAGGGCGGTGAACGCCGCGCCCGTCCAGAAGGTCACCGCCGGGCCGAAGCGGTCCCAGAGCAGACCCGCCAGGGCGCTGGCCAGCAGGAGCGCGACGCCGCTGACCAGGTTGAACAGCCCATAGGCAGTGCCGCGCAGGGCGATCCAGAGATAGGTCACCGGGCTCATCGGCGAGCCCCGAGCGGCACCGGAGCCGCCCATTCCGTACGCATCCCGTCCTCCTCGCCTCCTGGGCGTGAGACGCGGGCATGAAAAAGCCCGCCTTGCGGCGGGCCGTCGGCATCCGGACGGACTCCCACCACGAACTCGTGCGGTAGGAGTCATCAGCCCTCGCGGGCAGTTTCGGGGAACTCCACCCCCATCCGTGCAGAGCTAGGTTGGCGTTGAAGCGGCGGCAATCCCAACGCGGATCACCGGAAGGTGAGAGGGTCGGAATCTCCGCCGCATCCTCCTCGCACGCCGGGGCTAGCTGGGTTCAAGGAGCTCGCTGGGGTTCATGACGACCTCCTCCTCCAGCCGGACCGTTCCGCCGTCCCCTCTGCTGACGTGCCAGTGCTCGAGGTGCTTGTAGACGATGACCTTGCTCTCCAACAGGGCGCCGTGGTCGCGGCAGAACCGCTCCAGCGTGTCGCGCGGGCCGATCATCTCCACGCACATCGTGAGCTCGGGGTTGCCGAATTCGGCCATGGGTTCCTGCACCGCGCCGTGGTTGCTGAAGCCGAACTGGGTGTGGTGCGCCGTGGCGTTCACCAGGCCCGCCTGCTTCGCTCGCAGCACCAGTTCCCGGAACAGCGGCCTGGACGACAGCGCGCCCTTGATCCCGGCGTGCTGCCGGAACTTCTCGCGGGGCTTCAGGTAGATCCGGACCATCCCGATCTCTTTGGAGGTCAGGCCGTGCGCTGTGTGCATTCTGGTATTGTCCTGGGCTGTCTTGCGGAAGGTGGGCGTGAGCGTCGTGCCGTCGGCCGCGACACCGGGAGGCGCGCTCCGTCGCTTCCAGAGCACGGGGTGGAGGTCGCGGGCGTGTCGGAGGGAGGCCTCCGGCGGCAGGCGCGGGATGCGTGTCTTCGGGACGCCGATGCGCTGCGATAGGTAGATGCCGGAGTGGCCGGAGCAGAGATAGGCGACGAAGCAGGCCGTGGCGATGTAGGCGGTGTTCGCGGCGCCGAAGAGCTCGATCCCCATCAGGGTGCAGGCCAGCGGCGTGTTGGCCGCCCCGGAGAACAGGGCGACGAAGCCGAGGCCCGCCATCAGGTCCACCGGCGCGCCCAAGGGGCCCGACAAGGCGTTGCCGAGCGCCGCCCCGATGAAGAAGAGCGGCGTTACCTCGCCCCCTTTGAACCCCGTCGCCAGCGCCACGACGGTGAAGACGATCTTCCACGCCCAGGCCCAGTCGTAATGCGCCGGACCGAAGAAGTTCACGATCGAGGCTCCGCCGGGCGTGGGCGAAATGACCCCAAGGCCGAGGTAGTCGCGGCTGCCGGTCGCGTAGACCAGGGCGATGATCAGCACCCCGCCGATCGCGGGCCGCAGCCAGGCGACCGGGCAAAGCCGCTTGGCCAGACCGCCGACGCGGTGCGCCAGTTCGGAGAAGAGCAGGCTGCACAGGCCGAAGGCGACGCCCGCGACGGCCACCTTGGCCAGCAGGGGGAGGTCGATGTGAAAGGCCGCGCCGCCCGCTTCCACGTGGCCTGCGAAGCCGAGGTGATACGCGACGTGCGTCACGCCCCAGGCACGGCAGGTATAGTCGGCCACGATGGCCGCCAGCACTGCCGGAACGAGTGCGGTGTACTCGACGCGCCCGACGGTCAGCACCTCGAGGGCGAAGACCGCGCCCGCGATGGGCGTGCCGAAGACGGCGCCGAAGCCCGCGGCGATGCCCACCATCAGCAGGACGCGGACCTCATGGGGCTTCAGGGAGAGCGCCCGGGCCACGCCACCCGCGATGCTGCCGCCCACCTGAACGGCCGTGCCCTCACGGCCGACGGAGGCGCCGAAGAGGTGGCTGACGACCGTGGAGATCAGGATCAGGGGCGCCATGCGCAGCGGCACCCCGCCGCCAGGCTGGTGGATCTGCTCGACAATCAGGTTGTTGCCGCCTTCCGCGGGCCGTCCGACCCAATGGTAGACGAGGCCCACGGCGACCCCGGCCAGCGGCAGCGCGAACAGGAGGGCCGGGTTGTCGAAGCGGCTCTCCGTGACCCGGTCGAGCGCCCAGAGGAAGGCGGCGCAGAGGGTACCGACAGCGGCGGCCACCGGCAGGATGATGGCGAGCCATTTCGCGGCCAGGCCAAGATGGCGCAGCCGTTCGCCCAGGAAGGCGCTGGGTGTCATGGAGGGAATCCGAGGATGAGACCTCGCGGGCGAGGCGCCCCCGCGGCAGCGAAGTGGGATGGAGCTTGGAACGGCAACTGGACGGATTCCCCCTCACAAGTGGTGTGAAGTAGGAATCATCAGCCTCCCGGGGGGAGACGGTTCGACCGTGGCCGGTCAGGCAGAGTCCATTGCCGGTTGCCCCATAGCCACGGCCCTGTCGATCTGTCAACGGCGCGAAACGAGCGACGCGGCGCAGGGCAGCGCTCCACCGGCTCGGTGTCTCGGGCTCGGGGCTGGTGGCCAGCGTGGTCGGGAGCGTCTCGAGAGAGGACGGTGCCCTGCCCAAGGATGCGGATGCGATGAAGTGTTTACTACGGAGTATCTTTGTGAGTAGCATTTGCTGCGGAACAGGAGGCCCGCCTTGGCAGCCAGAGGCGAAATCAAGAACGGCGTGGAGGGGCACCCGCTGGCCGAGCGGCTCCGGCAGGCGGCGGCCGGTCTGCCGCCCGCGGGGCGGCGCATCGCCCGCCTGATCGCGGAGGATCCCGCCCTGGCCTTGGCGAGCTCCGCGGCCGAGCTCGCCGCCAGGGCAGGAACCTCGGACGCGACGGTGGTGCGGACGGTGCAGGCGCTCGGCTTCGAGGGGCTCGGCGAGCTCCGGCGCGCCCTGGCGGGGAGCCTGGGCGCCGCGCCTCCGCCGGGCTCGCCCGCCGAGGCAATGCGCGCGACGCTCGCCGACGTCGGCGCCGAGGCCGGGCGGGCCGTCGACCTGGCCGTCGAGGTCCAACGTGAGGCGGTCGAGGCGCTCGCCGCCCCGGAGGCCCGCGCCACGCTGAGGGCTGCGGTCGAAACCCTGCACCCTGCCCGGCGAATCCTGATCTTCGGCATCGGCCCCTCGGCCGCGCTGGCGGGCTACCTCGCCCTGCTGCTCCGCCGCGCCGGGCGGACGGCCCGCGCGCTGGACGCGACTGGCATTGCCCTGGCCGACCAGTTGCTCGACCTCGCCCCGGGTGATGCGCTGCTGGTGCTGGCCTATGGACGGTCCTACCGCGAGGTCGTCACCGTCTTCGGCGAGGCCCGGCGGCTGAACCTGCCGCTGGTCCTCGTCACCGACAGCCTCGAGCGTGGCCTGGCGCGCCACGCGGAGGTCGTCGTCCCGGCACGGCGGGGACGGGCGCGGCAGGTGGCGCTGCACGGCGCCACCCTGGTCGCGCTGGAGGCCATCGCCCTGGGCCTGGCGGCCGCCCAGGGCGATCGGGCGGTCGCCACGCTCGAGCGGCTGAACGACCTGCGCGCCGCCGTCGCCGGGAGCCGCCACGATGTGGGCTAGGCCGCGCGGCGCATGGGCGGAGTGGCGGGCATGGCTCGGCCTTGGGCCGCAGCATTCCATTGCCCGTCGTCCCTGGCGGCCTCCCCCGAGACAGCCTCTCGAGGACGCCATGGCGCGGGCCGTCCGGTTCGCGGCTGACCGGCGGCACCTTGCCTGGCTCGATGAGCGGCTCCTGCGCGATGTGGGCCTTGACCGCGAGGCCGTCACCCGGGGCCTGCCCTTCGCCGCACCCACCTTCCAACGCCTCTCCATCCCCAGAATCCGGAGCAACCGTCATGACCTGGCTTGAAGCGGGGCCAACCCTTGGGGCGGCCTTCCTTGCCTCGCTCGTGGAGTGCGTCGAAGCCGCCACCATCGTGCTGGCCGTGGGCACCGTGCGCGGCTGGCGCTCCGGGCTTGCCGGGACCGCCCTGGGCCTCGTGGTACTCGCCGCCCTCGTCGTCGCGCTCGGCCCGGCCCTGGCGCGGGCACCGGAGCACCTGCTCCAGACGGTGGTGGGCCTGCTGCTGTTGCTATTCGGCATGCGCTGGCTGCGCAAGGCGATCCTGCGGGCCGCCGGGATCATTCCGCTCCACGACGAGGAGGCGGTGTTCCGCAGCGAGACCGCCAACCTGCGGCTGGCGCGCGTCTCCGAGCGTCACGGCGTTGATCCCCTCGCGACAGTGACCGCCTTCAAGGCGGTGCTGCTCGAAGGGGTCGAGGTGGTGTTCATCGTGCTCGCCGTCTCTGCGGGGGGCCGGGGTCTGCTTCCCGTCGCGGCCGCCGGTGCGCTCGCCGCCGCCCTGCTCGTCGTGGCCATGGCCGTCGCCGTTCACCGGCCGCTGGCACGGGTGCCGGAGAACACGCTGAAGTTCGCCGTCGGCGTCGTCATCTCCGCTTTCGGGATCTACTGGAGCGGCGAGGGCCTGGGCATCGCGTGGCCGGGCCAGGATCTCGCGCTGCCGGTCATCGCCGGTGGCCTGCTGGCCTTTGCCCTGCTGAGCGTCCGGCTCGCGGCGCGACCGGTCCCGGTGGAGGTGCGCTGATGGGTATCCTCCACGCCACCTTTGCCGAGATCGTCCACCTGTTCGTGGACGACGGCGCGCTGGCCCTTGCGCTGGCCGTCTGGTGCGCTGCCATCGGTGTGGCCGCGACGCTCGCACCCTCGCTCTCCCTGGCCTGGGGCACGGCGCTTTTCCTGGGCTGCGCCACCATCCTGCTCACCAACGTGGTTCGGTCCGCGAGGCTACATGCCGCTGCGACGAGGCCGCAGTGATGCGCAATAAGCGGCCCAGGTGCTCCGTTGAAACCTTCTCGGTCGGCGATCTGAGAATCATGAGATTGTGTGTGAGGACACCCAGGACGAGTTCGCGCCGCTGAGCCTGTTGGCCGCGTGCGGTCAGCGCGGCGCCAAGGCGGCGCTTATGCTGACGAAAACCGCTCTCGATATTCTGAACGCAAATAACAGATCGGGCCGGCTTTGGCGGCTGGCGTGGCAGGGATGGCGTAACGGATCTCAACCTCTCCGTCGGTGACGACGATCCGGAGGACCATCCACTCGATAAGCTGGACACCTCCAGAAACCCCGAGTTTCGGCGAGCGTGGTCGTAGAGCGATGCGTGGTCGCCGGCGAGGCGACCGGATGACCGGGATCACGCTGCTGGAGGACGGCCGGCGCGGCGCTGATGGCGGTGCGCGCTGCGGCTGAAGGCCCTACGCCTGCACGGCCTTGCTGCTGAGCCAGACGAGCCGCTTCATGTTGTAGGCGAGATTGGCGAGGCCGATCTTCACCCGTGCCCTGGCAATGCCGATGGTGCGCACGACCAGCGCCATCGGCCCCTTCTGCCGTGCAAAGACGTGCTCGACGGCCGAGCGCACGGCCGATTTGCGAGCATTGGCCCGCCGCGTCCGCGCCGCCATCAGCCGCCCCGGCGGCTTCTTGCGGTGAATGCGCGAGACTAAGCCATGCTCGGCCAGCCATGCCTCGTTCTTCGCTGAGCGACAGGCGGTATCGGCCCAGAGATCGCCAGCGGCGTTGTCGGCGTCGACCACCTCCGCTAGCCGCGCACCGTCATGGGCGGCTGCATGGCTGGCGGTCCAGCCGCGGATCAGGCCGTGCCGGCGATCGATCGCGACGTGGTTCTTGTAGCCGGATGCCGGCACTGCGAGATCGACCTGCGGCGCGCCATCCTCGCGCGGCTTGGCCTTGGAGAACTTCACTGTCCAACGTGCATCGCGGTCCTTCTGGCGTAGCTTCGCGGGCTTATCCGCCCAGCCTTCAGGGATGTCGCCTGCCTTGAGGGCTGCACGCTCCGCCTCGGTGTTGCGCTGCTTCGGCGCGGCGACGATGGTCGCGTCCACGATCTGCCCGCCCATCGCCAGGTAGCCAGCGGCGCGCAGCGTGGCATCGAACTGCGCGAACAGCCGCTCCACCGCGCCGGCACGCTTCAGCGCTTCACGGAACGCCCAGATCGTGTTCGCGTCCGGCACCGGGTCGGCTAGCCCTAGGCCGAGAAAGCGCATGAACGAGAGGCGATCCTTGATGAGGTACTCGCAGCGCTCGTCGGACAGCCCGTGCATCGCCTGCAGCAGCAGGACCTTGAACATCAGCACATGATCGAAGGCAGGCCGCCCGCCCTTCGTGCCGTCGGCGCGTGGCACAGCCTGTTCCAGCTCGGCGCGGAACATGGAAAAATCGACCAGCACGGCGATCCGCTCCAGGTCGTCGCCCTTGGCCGACAACTCCCGCAGCCGCTCCTCCACATCGAAGAACCCTGGCTGCCGAACCATCGCCATCCCCCGCACCGCTGCGCGTCAGTGAATCAGCCAGCGATCATCATGACGAGGGGGTTTCTGGAGGTGTCCAGCTGCCGCTTCTGCTCCCAGGTGGCAGTGGCGAGCCCGGTGCCAATCCGCCTGCAGAACGCGTCGATGTTAAGCCCGAGGCGCGTGATTTCAGCTTGGTGGTCCACCTGGGCCTCGAGCTGCCGCCCCTGAGCGGCGAGGGCCTCGCATCGCCGCTCAGTGTCCTGGCGGCACCGCCGCGACCGGGATCCAGTCCTCGCGCGGCCGCAGGCGGCGCGGCGCCGACTGGCTTCGCCCAGCGTAGACTTGCCCCGTGTAGACCGGGTTCGTCAGGATCTGGCGAAGGGTCGTCACATTCCAACGCCCTCCAGCCCGTGGCGGAGCGACACCGTCGTGCCGGAGGCGCTTGGCCAGGCCGAACAGGCTGCGCCCCTCATCCGCGTACCAGGCGCATCTCCGCCACCATCGCGGCCTCGCCCTCATCGCGCCGGACACCGGCCGGGTCGCGGGGCCGCGATGGGTCGACCCGAAAGCCGTAGGGAGGGCTGGACCAGGGCAGAAGCAGCCCGGCCTGCAGCTTGCGCAGCCGGCCCCGGCGCATGCGCTCGGTGATTAGACTGCGCTCGTACTCGGCCACGGCACCACGGATCTGCAACAGCAACTGGTCATGCGGATCACTGCTCATCTGGCGATCGAGGAACTCCACCGCGCAGCCCGTGGCTGCGAGTTCCTCAAGCAGCAGCACCTGATGGTCATAGTGGCGGGCCAGCCGGTCTGGCGTGGTGATGAGCACGCGGTCGAGAACGCGCAGGGCGGCACGGCCGCACAGCCGTTCCAGGCCGGGTCGCCTCAGACGGGCGCCGCTGTAGCCGTCATCGCGGAAAACGTCCTCCCCGCCCACCATCCAGCCCTGCGCGAGAGCGTGTGCCCGAAGGCGATCGAGCTGTTGGACAACACCGTCGGCCTGCGCTTGGCGCTGCGTCGACACCCGGGCATAAAGGGCCACCCTCATCGCTGACCTCCTCCGCAGGAGGCTCGGGGCCGGCCCGGGCCGCGGCGCTTTCGCCCGTCTCCTGTTCCCAGACCAGGAGCTGATACGCCCGATCCCAAAGCCGCTGGCCATCCGGGTGGGATTGCAGCACCCGGCGCACCCGCCACTCCCGCATCGTTACCTCCCGCCGCGGGCACCTCCCGCAGCGAGGGGAAAACGAAGGGATCAGCCAGGCGCCGAGACAGCGGCTTACGCCACCAGTCCAGCCGAAGCCGTCCGAAGCGGCTCAGGCAAAACTTGTCATTTGCGATCAGACCATCTCGATGTGCCAGCGCTGATGGTAGAGGTTGCGCGGAAAGCGTTGCCGGAGGGCCCGTCTGTAGGGTGTCTTCGGCCAGCGGCGCCCGGTGTTGCGGCGGTTCAAGGCGATGATGCTCCGGCCGATACTGATCCTCCTTCGAATTGGTGGTTCTCCCGCACTTTGCGTGGAACGGTCGCGATGACGAGGTTGGCGCAGGCTGCTTCACGAGGCGGATGATCCTGTCCTTATCCTTGCCTGACTGCGCCATTGAACGCGTCATCCGGACCAACGGTCGCCTCGTCGTCGTCGCGCATGCGCGCCGTGTCCATGGTCGGTGTCCGGCCTGTGGCACGTCCAGCTCTGCCGTTCACAGCCGCTACGATCGCCGTCCAGCCGACTTGCCGAGCCTCGGCCAGCCCATGACGCTGCGCCTGCGTATCCGACGCTTCTACTGCCATCATTCCGCCTGCCGCCGCCGCACGTTTGCCGAGCCTCTCCCGCGGCTGATGCCGCCGCGAGCGCGCCGGACGCGCCGCCTCGCGCAGGCTCAGACCCGGATCGGGCTTACAGTGGGCGGCGAGGCCGGCGCTCGCCTGACCGGCCATCTGGGGATGCAAACCAGCCCTGATACGATCCTGCGCCTCGTGCATCGCCTCCCGCTGCCGAGACCGGATCCGCCGCGAGCCGTGGGCATCGACGACTGGGCCATCCGCAAGGGCCGAACCTACGGCACGCTCCTCGTCGATCTCGAACGACGACGCCCGATCGACCTGTTGCCTGACCGGTCGGGGGGAACCGTCGCCGCGTGGCTACGTCGCCATCCCGGCATCCAGATCGTCGCCCGCGACCGCTCGACCGAGTACGCCCGAGCGGCGAGCGCCGGTGCGCCGGCCGCGCTCCAGGTCGCCGACCGATGGCATCTCCTCCTCAACATGCGCCAAGCTCTCGAGCGCTGGCTCGGCCGCGTTCACGGCCGGCTGAGACAGCTGCCCGCTCTGCCCGATGGGGACGGACGACAGCCTGGAGAACGCCTGCGTGCCTGCCACCGCAGCGCGGCCGAGATCGCCACTAGCCTCGACAGCCGCGCTCGCCAGCTGATGTCCTACGAGGACGTGCGCCGACGCCATCTCGCAGGCGAGACCCTCCTGGCGATTGCCCGTGCCACGGGTCTGGCGCGCGCAACCGTGCGGAAGTACGCCAAAGCCGAGAGCTTCCCGGAGCGGGCCGTTCGCCGACCCAGTCTGTCTCGTCTCGACCCCTACTTCGCTCATCTGGAGCATTGCATGGCCGAGGGCTGCGAGAACGCCATGGCGCTCTGGCGCGAGATCCGCGGCCACGGCTTCGCGGGGACTCACCGGCAGGTGCACCGCTTCGTCGCTGAACGACGCACGAAACCGGCGCCGCGCACGGCCCGCAGATGGCTGCCGCTGACCGGGGCGCCGAGCTCGCCAGAGCAGCACCGATCCCTTCTCCGAAGCAGCTGGCCTGGATCTTGGTGCAGCCCGCCGCGACGTGGCCGCCCCGCGCCACGGCCGACCTCGCCCGCATCCGGCAGGATGCCTGCGCAGAAAGGACGCGTCGGCAGACTTCTCCAGGAGGCCCCGAAGGGCCATCGTCTTGTCGGTCATCGTGGCTGGTCCATGGTCCAGGGGTTGTCGGTCTCAGCAACCCAACCCTAGCCAGGATCAACACGATGGCCGCCTCCGTTACGGAAGCGGCCTCCTACACCACGCGATGAGACACGACCCACCTCCACGGAGCGCGCCCCGCTGCCTCGGAGCCCCCGCAGCACCGGGGCTCGAGGACCTCAGCTGTTCGGCCGCGGCTTGGCTTTGATGCGTGGCTGCAAGTTGCACACCGCGCTATACCCCGCAGTGATCGCTTGGCGCGCCGCCTGCTCGGCCCGAACCGGCACAATCAAAGAGTCATGCACCGGGAGTGCCAGGATACCCTGCGCGCGCAGCGCGCGCAGGGCCAAGCTGATGGCCTCGGCTTCCCGCGCCGTCAGGTAATGGGTGACCAGGCTCTCGGCCGAGCGACCAACCTCCGCCACGACGGCGTCCGGCACAACCGTGGCAGGCTGTTCGAGCTCCGGAAAGCGCTGCATCACCGCCGCACCAACCACCTTGATCGGCTCGGTCGGCAGGAGGGCTTCCGCAAGACGCTTGCTTGACCAGCGCCCGGGCGGCCGCCCTTTGCCACAGACTTCAAGAACCCATTGTTTGACCACCGCACGCGGGTAGGAGAGCCCCTCATAGGGATCGTGCGCTGGCAATGTGCCCCCCAACAGGCCCAGCAAGAGCGTCAGGTGGGATGCACTCACGTCCAACTCCACCACCGGCTCGCCGCCCATCCGCAGCTGCGCCCGCTGGGGAGACTTGAGATTGGCATAGCTGCTGACATGGCCCACCGCGGGATCGCTCCCCGCTCCGGTGGCATACCATCGTCCATGCAGGCGCCAGGAGCCCAGAAACAGCCGATACCATTGCGGTTGGTGGCACGGCGTCTCCGTGGGGAAGGTGATCGGGGTCGTGGCGGCCAAGGCATTGTGCGCCGCCACCTCCTCGGCGAGGCAAGGCGGCGCCGCAGATAAGGGCTGGCGGTGCTCCGCCTCCACCCGCTGCACCGGCGGCCGTCCAGCAGCGCGCCGTCTCTGCCAGAGGGTGCCCTGAAGTGGCCGCAGCATGATGGGCGGACGCGACACGGGAGCGCGCAGCGGTGGCGGGGCGCGAAAGGCCCGGGCGATTGTCTGCGGCGTCAGGCCCTGCGCCTCCGCCAGATGCAGCAGTGCTGCTGTGGGCCAGTAGCGGGCGGATTTGACCTGGCGACCCTGGCCCATCCGGACGGCAGCCTGCGGCGGCAGACGGACGCCGTGCTTGTGCGCGATGAGCTGATCGGCCTTCAGGGTGTCGATCACCGTCTTGAAGACCCGCCGCCCGACGATCGGCGCGCGGTCCATTCCCCCAGCCGAGAGGATCGGCAAGCGATCGTACTGGGACAACCGGGGAGTAAACGCCTCGGCCTGATTGCTGTGCCAAACCGGCCGTGGCGGATCCTGGGACCACCAAGCGCGCAGCAGCCCGCCGACAATGGCACCGACCGCATGGCGAAGCTTGGCAAGCCCAGCCTGTCGCCGCTGATTCCTTCGTCGGGTGTCGGCCGCGAGGGCCCGCTGCGTCAGCGCCTCCACCAGCGCGACGGCGGCCGGGTGCCGCGGCTGGAGATCGAGCGCGAGATAGGTGGCGCTGTCGAGGAATGCGGGCGACCACGGAGCAGGCGGCGTGGCGATGACGGCGGCGGACATGAGGGAATTCCTCCGGAACGGCCAGGGAGGCGTGACGCGCTGACGCGTGAGCGGCAGGAATATAGTCCAAGCGGCCGACGCTCAATGGCACCACTTTTGGTTCCTGTTATGCCTCTCTTCTAACGTGTTCGGTAGGGTGTTTTGCGCGGAATCGTGGGCGACAACTGGCCGATGGTTGCGTATTCGTATCGATAGGTATTTTCGGCTATTAGCCCGTTAGCGGAATCGCCTCCGTGCCTCTCGCGGTCGGCCAGAGTTGTGGGCCTCGCCGAGGATGCGCAGGAGAACAGCCGGACCCTTTCAGAGCTCCGTGGGCGACATGGCACCGTAGAAGCACGCCAGCCCTGCCAGGCGGGAAAGGCCTTTCGGTGTCTCACCGCTGCCTGAGATGGCTGAGACAAACCGTGAGATTCTGTCGATTTGAGACGGATTTGGGATTCTACGCCGATTTCACCCACCCCAGAGAGTGCGGCGGTCGGAGGCGGCTGTTGCCTCCTCCGGCATGCCCCGAGCCGTCGCGGCGGATTTTGCCCTCTGCTTGGCCTAACGTTTCCGGTCAGCTCGGACGTTGTTTCTTGCTCTTTGTCCGCGGCCCTCTTCAGGGCTTTTAGCCTCTCAGAGAGATCCGCCTGGAGGAGCATGCCCGATTGCTGCACCGCCGTGACCGCCCTGCGGGCGGCACCTCGGCAGCAGGCGAAGGGGGTGCTCAGCTTTGGACAAGGCGAGCGATCACAGGGCGGCGGTCTGCCGCTCCACCGCCGCCACCACATCGTTCAGTTCGCGGGCGAGCGGGCCGGGTAGCCGGCGGGTGAAGACGTCGGCGAGCGCCCGGTAGTACCACAGCGTCCCCGCCTGCCCGGCCTTGAACCGCGTGAACACGGCCGGACCATGCGTCCGCAAATCGGTTGCGATGGCGCGGGCGTTGTGCAGCTTGTCGCAGGCCGAGACCAGCAGCGCGTCGGGGCTCGCCGTTTCTAGATGATCGAGATAAGCCTGCTTGCGCGCCTGCCAGGGCGGCTTGGGGAAGCTGTCAGCATCGGTGCAGTCGCGCACCACGGCCGCCACCCGCGCCCCGAAGCGTGCTTCGATGACCGCCTCATGCTCCACCCCGCAATCCTCCACCGCGTCGTGCAGCAGGCCGGCGATTGCCAGATCCTCGTCACCCCCATGCTCCAGCACCAGGGCGGCGACGGAGAGCAGATGGGCGATGTAGGGAATCTCGGTGCCTTTGCGCAGTTGCGCGGCATGCAGGGTGAGCGCGAAAGCGGCAGCCTCGGACAGCCGGTTCCACGCGCGGGTGGCACACGACGCTTCGGACATGGACAAAGTCCTCCTGATAATGGCAGCCGCCGCTGGAGCGGCAGCGCTTCAGTTTTCTATATGTTCCCGGTGTCCTGCCAGCGCCATAAGCGCGGGCAGCGCGTACCGACAGGCGGCACGGACCTGGTAGAGAGACGCTGGTCGCCCCGGCGCCGGTGATGTGATCCGGTCCCGGCGCAAGCCAAATTGCGCCATCCGTTGGCAGCCTCTGCGGAAGATCTGGACGCTCCGGCCTTGGCGAGGGTGATGTAACCCAAGGGGGCGGTGTATCGTGAGAACGCGGTCGCCTGGCCTTGGATCCTGGAAATGCGGATCCGGCTTCTCTCACAAGCGTGCCAGTCGGCTGCGCTGGCTCAGGCGGCATGGGCCGTGCAGCGGCGCCAGCGCATGGTGGCGCTGTGGCACACCATTATAGCAATGCGTCGCGCCTCGCCGGCGCCGGAGGATGACCTGGATGCGGAGCCAGGTATGGACCGCGGATGCACCGCGGGCGGCGCCAAGGAGAGTCTGCGCTGCCGCAGAAGGGGTTCAGCGCCGATAGGGAGAAGTTTCTCCCCCTTCCCTAGCGTTGGTTTGGAAGATGGAGGAAGGGTGGCCGCAGCCCGCTACAGAACGCCGTCGCCTTACCTGGCAGGGTCAGCGGCGGCTCGCTTCTGGCCGAAGGGAGAGACGCGCGCGGCACCCGCTGATGCGGACGCCGCGCTCGGGATCAATCCAACTGTTGCGGCATGGCGCGCCCGAAGAGCTCGTCCTCCACCGTCTGCAGATACGCACAGGCTGCTGCGACCCGCGCCGCATGCACCGCGGCTTGCTTCTCGGCCGCCACCAGGTTGTCGTCGAGCCCGATATAAAGGCGGAGGAGCTCCTGAGGCTGATCCGCAGCGTCGTACGCCGCGGTCGCTTCGCTCAGCTCCTCCACCAGGCTCCTGCGGATGAGTCTAGCCTCCTCAACCGCGCGGTGCGATTTCGCCTCGGCCTGTGCAGCCTGGACCAGCATACGCACCGCCTGCGTCAAGCTGGGGCGATGGTCGAACTCTCGTGGAAACATCCGTTGCTTATCCTTGCATCACACGTTGCAGAATGGCGCCGCAGCACCGAATCGGTACTGCCCGCCAGAGCCATCCTGCCGTCACGACTTGAGCGGGTGCCCGGAGCGGCAAATCCTGGCGCATCCACGGCGGGGCTACGGGGCCAGGAAAGTGGACTTCTCACCCGCGGCATAATCGGCATTTCGCCCAGCGCCGCGTCGGGGGTGTTGGAACGGGGCGCGCCCCGGCGACACGGCGTCGGCCACTACAGCAGCTGCGAAGTGCGGTGACCTCTTCCCGGTGCTTCCGCCGCGCGGCCCATGGGCAATGCGACCGCCCCTGCCGGTGGGCACGCCATCCACTTCGGACAATCCCTCGCCCGGATCCCATTTATCCGGCGGTTCCGGGCTTTTCAAAGCTGTTCGCCGACGCGGGGCGCTCCAGGCCCGCCGGTTGCAGGCGGAGCGATAGTCGCCGGCGGAAAATGGATTTCTTCAATGATGGGGGCCAAAAGAGTCACAGCTCGTTCTGGCCGCTTCCGCCTCTCGCTCTGGCTCGCCGCGTGGCAATGCAGGCCGTCGTGCTGGCTGGCGGATTCGCCTGCTTGGAAGAGAGACCTATACCGGCCCGGGTCCCGCCGACACGTGGAGGGCGCCGGGCGCTTCTGCCGCCGCGTTCGCCTGGAGATCGGCCAGGGCCCAGCCCTGCAGGAAGGGCGCCGGCGGTAGGATGATCCAGCCATCCGCATCGCCCACGGCAACGAACTGCCGGGCGGCCACGCCCAGCGCGGTGAGGGCGCAGACCAGCGCGGCCCGTTCATCGTGGTTGGTCACGGCGGTCAGGGGCTGGGTAAGGGAGCGTCCGGGCAGGAGATGGTTCAGCAAGCGCTGCAGGCCACTTGTGCGGACCAGGTGCTGAAAGAACACGTCCGAGCGGTCCTGCCGGCGGGCCGGGACAGCCGTGGGATCCTCCAGCATCACCCCCAGGAAGCTGCTGGGGAAGGCCTCCACCACCGCCTTGGCGTCGATCGGGACCGCATGACGGGCCGGCGCCAGATCGCCATGCGCCAGGATAATCCGGGCGCAGCTGTTGGCCGCGGCGTTGAGGGCCTGCCCCACCGGCGCACTGGCCTGTCCGGGCTTGCCGATCCGTGGCGGCAGCCGACGCGTCAGCATCCGTTCGGCCGTGCGGTAGCGTCCGATGACATCGAAGCCCGCCCGCAGCGGGCCATCCAGGGCCGCCGCCTCCAAGCGCCCCGGGCCGGCGACGCTGCGCAGCACGTGGAGCTGCTCTTCGGGGCGCGCCCGGAAGCGCTGCAGCGTCCAGCGGATCTCCTGCTGATCCCAATCGAGCCGGCAGACCGCACTGCTGGCCTGGGTCGGCGAATAGCCGACGTCGACGCCCAGCACGGAGCCCGCCTCCGGCAGGTTGCTGCGCGCCGGCCTTCGCCAAGCTGAGAACAGCTTAGCGAACAAGGGTGACGAGTTCGGAATAGGGCGGCAGCAGCGGATCGGCGGTGTAGAGGCGGACAGGCTCCGCCATGGCCTGGGCCACCAGCAGGCGGTCGAAGGGATCCCGGTGGTGTGGCGGTAAGCCCGCGACCAGCACCGCCGCGGCGGAGCGCGCGGGCAGCTCGACGAAGCCGGTGTCCAGCGCCGCCTGGAAGATCTGCTGCGGCTCGAAGTCAGAATCCGCCCGGCCGAGCCCCGCCTTGATGGCGATCTCCCAGAGACTGGCGGCGCTGAACAGCACCTCGTTGTCAGGCTCCTCCAGCACCGCGCGCGTGGCGGCGTCCAGCCGCTCAGGCGTGGCCAGCGCCCAGAGCAGCAGGTGGGTGTCGAGCAGCAGGCGCATCAGCGCCCTTCGAAGGCGTCGAGCACGGCGTCCGGCAGCGGCGCGTCGAAGTCGACCGGCACGGTGAGCTGGCCGGCCAACCGGCCAAGGCGACGGTGCGGCCGCTCGGGGGCGTCCTGCAACGGCACCAGGCGGGCGACGGGGCGACCGGCGCGGGCGATGAGGATTTCCTCGCCGGCGGCGGCGGCGTCCACCAGGCGCGAAAGGTGGGTCTTGGCGGCGTGGATGTTGACGGTCTGCATGAGAGCCTCCGGCCGCCAAGATAGGAATTCGACTAAGCTTAGTCCAGTTAGGACTGCCCCTTGGTTCAGGGCGCCGCCCGACCTGGAAGGTCCTGCTTGGCTCGCAGCGCCTCCCAGAGCTGCCCCGGGCCGAGCAGGGTTGCCAGGATGCGGCCGCGGATGTTGTCCGAGTTGAGCGCCTGCCGGCTCATGGCCTGGTGCGCGGCCATCGCGTCCATGATCGCATTCATCAGCTCATCGCTGAGGTTCGGCGAGTTGCCGAACTGCTCCTTGGTGTTGGCGGCTGCCTGGCTGCGGAGCAGTTCCGATTCCAGCATCTTCTCCTTGAGCACCGTGTCCACATAGGCCACGGCATCCCCCTCGGTGATCTCGCCCTCGAAGAGGTCGTTCATCGCCAGGATGATCTCCTGCAGGCGCAGCTTGTGCTTGTCCTGCACCTGGCCGGAGCCCACCTGCGTGACCGGCGTCAGGGCCGGGCCCGCCTCACCGCCCGAGAGGTTGAGCTTCTGCTGCCCGAGGTCGCGCATGCGGTGGTGCGTCAGCTTCAGAACCGAGAGGTCCAGCCCCTCGCGCTCGCGGCCGTAGTCCAACAGCGGCAGCAGCATCTTGGCGAAGAGGTAGAGCTTCTCGTAGTCCGTGTTCCCGTAGTCGAACATCTGGCCGAGGAACTCGTAGACGCGGATATAGCTGCCGAGGTCGCGCTTGAAGAGCAGCAGCGCGTCCATCTCGTCCTTGGCCGCCTGCCAGGTCCTGGACTTCTCCGGCTCGGCCCGGGCGCTGGCCTGCGCCTGCTTGAAGCGGGTGAGCAGCCGGTTGCTGACCGGGCCGATGGCCGCATCGAGGTCGCCCTGCGCCGCCTTCGGGTTGACCGCCACGCGGGCCACGCGCTCGGCTTCAAAGCGGTCGTAGTAGCCGGTGGCCTCCAGCTTGTTGCGCAGGTCGAGCACCACGTTCGGATCGCTGACCCCGGCCAGTTCGGCCGTGGTGTGATAGAGCCGGAAGGCCTCCAGGATCTTCTCCGGCTCGTTGACGAAGTCGACCACGTAGGTGGTGTCCTTGCCGGGATGGGCGCGGTTCAGCCGGGAGAGGGTCTGCACTGCCTGGATGCCGCCGAGCCGCCGGTCGACGTACATGCCGCAGAGCAAGGGTTGGTCGAAGCCGGTCTGGAACTTGTTGGCCACCAGCAGGAGGCTGAACTCCGGCGTGGCGAAGGCCTCCCGCAGGTCCCGCCCGCGCAGATCCGGGTTCATGTTGCCTTCGGTGAGCGGCTCCGGCCCGGTCTCTGGATCGTTCACCTCGCCCGAGAAGGCCACCAGCAGGCCGATCCCGTAGCCTTTGCGCGCGATGTAGGCCGCCATGGCCTTGCTCCAGCGCACCGCCTCCTTGCGGCTGGCGGTGACCACCATGGCTTTGGCCGTGCCGCCGAGCAGGTGGGCCACATTCTGGCGGAAGTGCTCCACCACGATCTCGACGCGGGCGGCGATGTTGTGCGGGTGCAGCCGCACCCAGCCCATGATGCCCTTCTTGGCCTCGGCGGCGTCCACCTCCTTCTCGGTCAGCTCCTGGCCGTTGTGGGTGAGCTTGAAGGCCAGTTTGTAGGCTGTGTAGTTCTGCAGGACGTCGAGAATGAAGCCTTCCTCGATCGCCTGCCGCATGGCGTAGACGTGGAAGGCGGCGGGCAGATTGTCTTTGGCGGCGGGCCGTGTCGGATCCGGGCGGCGGCCGAACAGCTCCAGCGTCTTGGCCTTGGGCGTGGCGGTAAAGGCGACGTAGGTGATGCCGGCATCCTGGTCGGCGCGGGCCGCCATCTTGGCCGCCAGGATGTCCTCGGCGTCGACCTCGCCGCCATCCTCCAGCGCCGCCTGCTCCTCCGGACTGAGGACCGATTTCAGCTCGGCGGCGGCGCGGCCGGTCTGGGAGGAGTGCGCCTCGTCGGCAATCACCGCAAAGCGCTTGCCCTTGCTGGCGGAGAGCCGCCGCACCTCCTCCAGCGCGAAGGGGAAGGTCTGGATGGTGCAGACCACGATCTTCTTGCCGGCGGAGAGGGCCGCCGCCAGCTCGGCGCTCTTGGCGCCGCCGTCGCCGGTGACCACCGCGACGACGCCCAGGGTGCGCTCGAAGCTCTCGATGGCTTCCCGCAGCTGCTTGTCCAGCACCGTGCGATCGGAGACCACCAGCACGGTGTCGAACAGCTTGCGGCTCCCGGCGTCGTGCAGGTCGGCCAGGAAGTGGGCCGTCCAGGCGATGGAGTTGGTCTTGCCCGAGCCGGCCGAGTGCTGGACCAGGTACTTGCCGCCCGGCCCGTCCTCCAGCACCTGCGCCACCAGCTTCCGCGTGGCGTCCAGCTGATGGTAGCGCGGGAAGATCCAGCCCTTCAGGCGCTTCTTGTCGTCCTTCACCGGCACCAGATAGCGGCCGAGGATCTCCAGCCAGCTGTCGCGCTGCCAGACCGCCTCCCACAGATAAGCGGTGGGGGCGCCCTGCGGGTTGGGCTCGTTGCCGGCAGCGCCCTGGTTCCCCCGGTTGAAGGGCAGGAAGCGGCTGTCGGCGCCGGCCAGCTGGGTGCACATGGCCACTTCGCTGTTGCTGACGGCGAAGTGGACCAGGGCTCCGCCGGGGAAGGCGAGCAGCGGTTCCGGGAGGTTGCGGCCGGCGACACGTGGCAGGCGGTCGTACTGGTACTGGTTGATCGCGTCCGTTACCGACTGCGTGTAGTCGGACTTCAGTTCCGCCGTGGCAACCGGGATGCCGTTGAGGAATAGCACCAGGTCAAGGCAGGCCTCGCTGTGCAGGGAATAGCGGACCTGCCGTACGACGCGCAGCCGGTTGGCGGCGTAGCGGGCCTGCAGATCGGCGTTCATCGCCAGCGCGGGGCGGAACTGGCAGAGTGCGAGGCGCTGCCGCAGGCCGACAATGTCCAACCCGTCCCGCAGCAAGGTCAGCGTGCCCTGCTTGTCGAGCGCGGCGCGCAGCCGGTCGGCTAAGACAGTGGGGGCGGCGGGGCCCTGCGTCTTCTCCAGGCTGGCCCAGGCTTCGGGCTGGGTTTCCTGCACCCAGGCGACCAGATCCTCCGGGAAGAGGGCGCGGGCGCGGTCGTAGCGGGCGGCGGCGCCGGCCTCGTAGAGCCAGCCATGGGCGGCCAGGTAGCCACAGATGCTGTCCTCGAAGGCCAGTTCCTTGTGGAGGCTCATGGTGTTTCCGGCTCTGTCTGGAGGATTCGCAAGGAGAGCCGGTTGATGGTGAGCCGCCCCTCCCAGACCCCGACGCGGATGACGGGCCGAATCAGGCGTTTTGGCAGCGCCGACAGTTCCAGGAGTCGGACACGGTAGCTCTCCGGCCAGGCGGTTCCTTGAGCGGGCATGGGCAGGCAAGTGCCAGCCGCATCGATGATCAGGGTTCGGCCGTTAAACGTAAAAGTCGCGACATTCTCGTCCGTCGCGGTTTCGGCCAATGGCCGGAGCTGCTGCGCGGGCATGCGGAACCAGTCGCGCTCGACTGCGCAATGAGGCCGAGCCTCATAGGCTCTGCGGTCCCGCTCCCAGGGCAGGTGGTGCTGCCAGGAGCGTCCTTGCTCAAGCCAAGGCGCCGGTTCTGTTAGTTGGGAGCTGTGGCCAACGGCGTGCGCAAGAAGGGCAACGCCCTGCTCCAAGGATGCGACTTCGAGAGGCGTCTCAAAGCGTACCGTACGCAGACTGCGCGCATCCCGATGGACGCCGCTGAGGAGGAAAACGGGCATGAAGTGCCTGTTGGTGACCTGAACGGCTTTAAGCCGCAGGTTGCCGAAGTCATATTGATAGGCAGGCGCCTCGTCGGTGATCGCCGACCAATCCTCCTCGAAGCCAAGCTGCTCGAACACTGCGCGCATGGGAATGCTCATACGGCCATCCCCGCACTGGGCCCCATGTCCCTGCGACCCCGGATGATGCCGTCCTGTGGCAGGCTCATTGGCTTAGGTCGCAGGCGCGGCCAACTGCTTGGCCTCCCATTCCTTGTAAGTGATACCCTCGCCTTCTAGCCGCCAGGCGGCGGGGCCGCTGGTGTTGCGGCCGTTAATCACGGCCGCGGCGGCGCTGGGGCTCTTGAAGGCGTAGTTTTCGGTGAAGACACGCACAGCGCCCTGGGGCGCCAGGATGCCGGCATTAACCAGTTCGGCATGCAGCGGCGCGTAGGAGGCGCTTTGCCCGTTCTGGCCCACCCAGCTGTCGCGCGCGAGCGAACCGGCCTCGACCACGAACTCGCCATCGATCAGCACGGCAGTGGCCTTAAGGCCGTGCTTTGGTGTCTCCAGCGTGAAGCGCACCGGCGCGGCGGCAGGAGCCTGTGCCGGCCGCGGTGAGGTCGTCAGGGTCGCGCCGCCGCCAATAGCCGGCCGTGCGCGCTGGATGAACATGTCCACCCGCACCGCCGGCAGGACGATGAGCAGGTTCTCCAGGAAGGCTTCCATTTTCGCCACGTCGGCCTCGCTCAGCGAGGGGAGAGGCGGGCTGGTGGCATTGTCGAGCGGCATACGGCCGATGGTACGGGCCTCGGCGATCAGCCGCGCCTCCAGGTAGCGCACATGCGCCTTGTTCAGCTTGTTGGCCGCGGCGGTGACCAGCACGGCGCTGGTCCACCAGTCCTTCGCGGTGTCGTGTGCCTTGATGCGGGCGCTGATGTCCTCGCCCTCACCGACATAGGCGCGCGGCTCGCCCGCCTGCTCGCCGATCAGCAGGTAAATACCCGCGTAGCTGGCTTCTGGGCGCTTGAGGGCCGCCGCGATCTGGGTGCGCGGGGCCATCAGCACATGGCCGGTCCAGTTGAACAGCTCAGCAGTGAGCATGCCGTCCGGGCGGCCGTCGATGTAGTAGAGTTCGAGGGAGCGGCCGATCGCGGCGGTCATGCGGCAGCAGCCTTTTCGGCGGCCGCAAGGTCGCGCACGTCGATCTTGCCGGTGACGGCGGCGGAGATCAGGGCGGCGCGGCGCTCGCGGAGGAGAGTGATGGCGCGTTCGGCGTTATCCGCAAGAGCATCGAGCTTTGCGAGGGCCTCTGTCAGGTAAGAGACTATCCTGTTCTGCTCATCTTCCGGAGGAATAGCAACGGGCAGGCACACGAAACCCTCCATGCGCAATGCGCGGGTTCCATGTCCTGCTTCGTCAATCCACTCAGCAACTGCCTTGGCGTTGGCAGACAGGAAGCGCCCAAGAAAGATCGCGGCAATGCCTGCCTTGGGCAGAAGCGCCTTCATATCCTGGTTGATGGTGACTTGCCGGCCACTCACTGCAACTGGGAACGAATGCGCCAGAATCATCCCGCGGACTACAACCAAAACTGAGTTCTCCGGAAGCAGAGTAAGCCTGCTCGCTTCAACGGCATCGGGCGTAATGCCGTCAGCATCACCGGACACGACCCACTGCTTCATGTCCTTAGGGGAAACCCAAGGGATGTCGCCTTGCCAGTAGTCCTCACGCTCCTTGCTGGGAGTGCCCCCGCTGACAAATGCCGCACAACGTTTGAGAGGTTTAACCTCCCAATGTTTCGGCACCTCCCCCAGCCACTCCACCCCAGAGTCTTTCATCGGGGCGTCGGGATCGAGGCCCTTGGTAACGGCCTGGGAGATGACGGCCTGCCGCTTCTCCTTCAGCAGCGCGATCAGCCGCTCCTGCTCGGCCACCAGCGCGTCAATCTTTCTGGTTTCGTGGTCGAGAAAGGTCAGAATGGCCCGCCTCTCCACCGAAGTAGGTGGGCAGGGCACAGGAAGTTCCAACAAATTTGACGAGGAAATGGAAGCAAGATTGGTGCTTTGCTTTGCACGAGACATAAAGAAAAACCGTCCGCACTCCGCGCTGCTCACCATCGCGATCCATTCTGGCTCAATGGAATGCGTTCGGACAGCAAAGACATGGTTCTGATGAACGCAGTTGGAGATTTGCCCCCTCCAAACGTGACCACGACCTAGCTTGTCAAAATCGCCTCCCTCGTTCATCAGGACGTCGCCTGAACGAAGAAGATACCGCTCAACATCGCTGGCAGCGATCTCAATCGTGCTTACATCATCTAAGTCAATGTAGCCGTCCTGAACGTTGGCGACGCGCAGGTATGATACCGTGACCGTTTCGAAGCCCGCTGTATCCTTTCCTTTGGTAACACCAGTCTGGACAGTGGCGAGGAATTTCAGCCTTCTTGCGGTCCAGGTTGACGGCAGCAGTCCAATGGAAGGTTCACAACTCTCCCGATAAGCAGGATACGTCTTGACACTCACGCTGCCAGCCCCTCGATCATCGTCCGGATCCGGTCCGTCACCCGCTTCAAGTCCGCATCAATCTCGGCCAGCGGCCGCGGCGGCTCGAAGACATAGAAGTGTCGGTTGAAGGGGATCTCATAGCCCACCTTCGTCTTGTCCTCGTCGATCCAGGCATCCGGCGCGTGCGGCAGCACCTCGCGGGCGAAGTAGGCCTGAATGTCCTCGGCGAGCGGCACGTTCTCCGTATCGCGCAGGGCGCTGTCGGGCTGCGGCTTGCCCTTCCCCTTACCCTTCTGGCCCAGCACCACCGCCCCGGTATCGTCCCGCAGCGGGCGCTCCACCGTGATGGTGCGGTAGCCGAACTCCTCGTTGCGGAAGAGCCGCGCCATCGGGGCCAGCTTCACCGTGCAACCCTCCGGCGGCGGCGGCGCCTGCCCGGCGCGCACCACCACCCGGCTCACGCGGCCATCGGCGGGGGTCAACGTGGCCAATTGCGCTTCGGCCGCCTCGCCGAAGATGCGCGTGACCTCGTCGATGAGGTCGTCGCCCATCTGCTTGCGCTTGGAGCCGAGGCTCTTGCGCATCTTGCTCCACATGGCCGAGGCGTCGATCAGCTGCACCAACCCGCGGCGTCCTTCCGGCTTGCGGTTGGAGAGGATCCAGACATAGGTCGCGATGCCGGTGTTGAAGAACATGTCAGTCGGCAGGGCGATGATCGCCTCCACCAGGTCGTTCTCCAGCAGGTGCCGGCGGATCTCGCTCTCGCCCGAGCCGGCGCCGCCCGTGAAGAGCGGCGAGCCGTTGAGCACGATGCCGATGCGGCTGCCGCCATCCTGCGCCGGGCGCATCTTGCTCAGGAGGTGCAGCAGGAAGAGCAGGGAGCCGTCCGAAATGCGCGGCAGGCCGGGCCCAAAGCGGCCATTGTGGCCCTGCTGCTCGTACTCCCGCTTGACCTCCTTCTCGACCTTCTTCCACTCCACACCGAAGGGCGGGTTGGAGAGCATGTAGTCGAACTTCTTGCCCGCGTGTCCGTCTTCGGAGAGGGTGTTGCCGGGCACGATGTTGCGCACGTCCTGGCCCTTGATAAGCATGTCCGCCTTGCAGATGGCGTAGCTCTCGTCGTTCAGTTCCTGCCCAAACATGGTCAGCGAGGCCTGCGGGTTGTGCTCCAGCAGGTGCTCGGCGGCGACGGAGAGCATGCCCCCGGTGCCGGCCGTGGGATCGTAGATGGTGCGCACGGCGCGGGTGCCGGGTGTCAGGATGTCGCTGTCCTCGATGAACAGCAGGTTCACCATCAGGCGAATGACGTCACGCGGGGTGAAGTGCTCACCGGCCGTCTCGTTGGAAATCTCCGCGAACTTCCGAATCAGCTCCTCGAAGGCCAACCCCATGTCATGGTTGCTGACCTGGTCGGGGTGTAGCGGGAAGGCTGCGAAGCGTTCCGTCACCTGGTAAAGCAGGCCCGCCTTGCGCAGCCGGTCGGTTTGCTCGGTAAAGCGGAAGCGCTCGAAAATGTCTCGGACGGGCGCGGAGAAGCCGCGGATATAGGCGTCGAGGTTGGCGCCGAGATTGTCCTGGTCGCCCATCAGGGTTTTGAGATCGAAGGGCGAGGTATTGGCGAAGGGCACGCCGGTGATGCGCAGCAGGAAGGGTTCGGGGTTGATGCCCATCGCCTCCTTGGCTTTCGCCTCGGCCAGAACCTTCTCCTTGGTGGGCGCCAGCACGCAGTCCAAGCGCCGCAGCACGGTGAAGGGAAGAATGACGCGGCCGTATTCAGAGGGCTTGTAGTCGCCCCGCAGCAGGTCGGCCACGGACCAGATGAGGGCGGAGAGGGATTGCGACTGGCTCATCGGGTGGGCTCACTCTGCTCGCATGAAGATGCTGGTGTTTGGCCGGGTAGGGAAAACATGATGGCGCAGGAGCGCTGAGACCTCCACGCCTAGGCGATTGGGGCGTGAGACGGGAGACCCTTCTCATCCAGACGCCACAGCAACCGTGGTGCAGTGGCTGAGGCTTGCCCAGAGTTCTTAACCACGCCCGTTCCCCAAATCATTCAAGCTCATAGCCGGGGCGGGCTTCGGTGCGGCGCGTGCCAGCACCATGCCCACCTGCGTCGCCGCCCACCTGCCGCCGCGCGCGGTCCGTACACCGCGTGCATTCAGTGCCGCAGCAACCCCGCGGAGACTTGTTATGCCGTTAGCCTGAACTTGGTGGATGACGGGGACAACATTCGCCGCAAAACGTCGCGCCTCCTCCGCCGTGCGGGCGGCACCCAGCTTTTGTGCCGTGGCGAGATTGGTGCGGTTGCCCAGCACAGCACCCTGCCGCTTGCGTGCGGCGAGCGCTGCGCGGGTCCGCTCGGAAATCATGCGTCGTTCTTTCTCGGCGAGTGCGGCGTAGATGTGCAGCATGAAGGGATCAACGTCGGCGCCGAGTTCAGCGACGAGGAACGGCACACGCTGTACCATCAGGCCGGCGATGAAGTGCACGTCACGGCTCAGCCGATCGAGCTTGGCGACCAGCACAGCACAGCGCTGCCGTTTCGCGGCGACCAATGCGGCGGCGAGTTGCGGCCGGCGGTCCAGCGCGTCACTCCCCTTCCCCGTCTCCACCTCGGTGAAGGTGGTGACCACCTCCAGACGGTTCTGGACGGCAAAGGCGGTGCAACGCGCGGCTTGGGCATCCAGTCCTAGGCCGGAGCGGCCCTGGCGTTCGGTGGAGACACGGTAATAGGCGATGACGGGCGGCATGCCGGGCCATTTTCGGCTCCGCTCGCGCTGGATAGCAAGAGGCTAAACGACCGTTTAGCCTTTTGCCGGCTCGCCAGCCTCCCGAGGCAAGATAGCAAAATCCAAGGCTGAGATTAGCTATTAGCTGATTCCGCTTGTGCGTATGTTAGCTGCTGGCTAACATGCTGCCCGTGACGCTGATCCTCCCCCGCAGTGCCGTGAAAGAGTTTCTGGCCGTGCCGAAGCGGGAGCGGGAGCAGCTGAAGGCGCGTCTGGAAGCAATTGCCGCGGATCCCGAGGCCCTGCACCCGAACGTGCAGGCGATGCGGGGCGAGCCGCCCGGGCGGTTTCGGGTGCGGCAAGGCGACTGGCGCGCCATCTTCACCGTCATCGAGGGCGATGTTTTCGTGATCCGCATCGCCCACCGCAGGGAGGTCTACGACTGATGACCCACATCGGACCGCTCGCCGAAACGGCGGATACCGTCACCCTCCGCCGGGCGGACTATGAAGCACTGTTGAAGGCCGCGGAGGATGTCGCCGACCGGGCGGCGCTGGCCGCCTTCGACAGGCGTATCGCGGCGGAGGGGCTCGCGGCCGTCCGCGCCGATAGCCTGACGCTGGAGGAGGTCTCCCGCCTCGCCGAGGGGGAAAGCCCCGTCCGCGTTTGGCGCGAGCATCGTGGCATGACGGCGCGTGCCCTGGCCGCCATGGCCGAGGTCAACGCTGCCTATCTCTCCGAAATCGAGGGCGGCAAGAAGCCCGGCAGTGCGGCCGCGCTGGTGCGGCTGGCCAAGGTCCTGAGGATCGAGGTCGAGGACCTGCTCGCCACGCCGAGCGAGTAGTGCTCCCGCACGCCATGCAGGCAGAGCGGCTGCATCATGTGGCTGCCCTACCCCTCCCTCTTCGTAGTTGACACTTGCCGTGCAGCTCACCCTTTTCTGAGAGAGCATTGTAGTACCCTGGTGGTGGGAGGACTCACAAAGTTAGCTATCTAGCTAGATAGCTAACTAGCTAGATAGTATGTATAAACTTGGCTCATAACTGGATTGAGGGCAGGACGGCGAAGCCGAGGAAACCGTTGGCTGTCTGGCCGTAGCAGGTCGCACTGCGGCGGTTGTTATTCCGGCGGTTGATGAACCTCTCGATGCGGTTACGGAGCACTTGGAGCGGTCGGTTGAGACTATGCTGGGTATGGCGGCTGCGCTTGGTCGGGATCTCCGGCAGGGCGCTCAGTTGCGCAGATCCTGCCGGACCGGGTCGCCGTTGCAGCCCTCGCCGCCGAGCATAATGGCGGGATCGCTGTCGCGGTTCTCCATCAGCGCCTCCTAGCTCGAGCAGTCAGCCTCCTGCCCGGCACTTGGGTGGAGGGAGCAGGCAGCCACGCGCGTTACCGCGGATCTGGCGCTTGCTCATGAAGCCACCGTGCGAGCGGCCGAGACCATGGCGGTGGGTTCCCCTTTCCACTGGCGGCGCCGTGGTGCGCCCGGATGATGGTCCTGTCGATCATCTGCAATAGGTCGGCCTCGCCGCCGCTATTGGAAGGCTTCCAGCATGACGTCCTACAGTGCCAAGGCAGCCCAGCGCCGGAACTGACGGAACATCGAGCTCCAGTTTCCCAGCTCGGCGGATAGGCCACGTCCCGGCGCGCCCGGTTAGGCAATCCAGAAGATGGCGTCCGGCACGCGCCGGTGGTCGCGGGCTGGCCGGCGCCACGAAAGGCTCAAAGGATGCCCACGCCTTGTCCGCAAGTGCTCGCGAACCAATGCTGTTCTCCCCGCCCAGCATCAATGTGGAATTACGCTCCAGTCCAGGAGGAAAGCCCTCCTGCACCAGTTTGCCCGCACGCCTAGATAGCTATCTAGCTAGATACTTAGCTACTTGCTAAGCAAACTAGCTAGATAGCTAGACGGCCGTTCAGACTGCGCGTACGCTCTAACTAGCTAGCTATCTGGGAGGGTAAGTCATTGATAGTGATGGTCGGGGGAGAAAAGGGCGGCGTCGGCAAGACCACGCTCGCCACGCACATGGCTGTTGCCAGGAAGACCGCCGGTCATACGGTGGTGTTGGTGGACGCCGACAGTCAGGGGACCGCTTCGACATGGAGCGACGCACGTAAGGAGCACCCGGAAGTGCCGCAGCTTCCGTGCGTCAGCCTGCGCGGCGGCAAGGTCCACGTCGAGTTGCGGGAACTGGCCCGCCACTATGATGACGTAGTGGTAGACACAGGCGGCGCAGACAGCCAGGAGTTCCGCTCCGCCATGCTAGCGGCCGATACACTCTTGATGCCTCTGCGCCCCGGCAGCTTCGACTTCTGGACTCTGCTCAAGATGCAGGAAGTCGTGGCTCTGGCCGAAGGGTTCAATGATAACCTCCAGGCCGTGGTAGCGCTGTCCCAGGTGCCGCCTTCTGCCGTGGATCGCGCCCGCCGAGAGGCGACCGAGATCCTGGCCGAAATGCCCCGCTTCCGGCTGCTCAACTGCATGACCGTGTTCCGGGCTGCCTTCAATCATTCAGCGGGCGAGGGATTGACAGTGGACGAGATGCCGCGCCGGGACTCCAAGGCATGCTCGGAGATTGCTTTCCTTCACAACGAGCTGTTTGGAGCCTAACCGTGGCGATCAAGATGCCTGGCCGTCGGCAGCCGCCGGTCAGCCCGGAGGAATTCATCGCCGGCGCCACAGCGGCGCCGGAGTCTCAAAAGCCTACCCTGCCCTGGCAGGATCCGCGCGTCCGGGACGATCTGCGCGTCCAGCTCAACACTAAGCTGCCAGAGCGCCTGTCCATTCAGATCGAGTACCTGCATCGGCAGCTTAACCGGGAAAAACAGGACATTGTGGAGGAAGCCCTTCGCGCTTGGGTCCGGCAGCAGCTAAAGGCGCTGGATCTACCGAGCGACTAGCTATCTAGCTAGAGATCTAGCCTACTGAAAACTAAGGACTTGTCACGAAAGCGCGGGACGGGAATCATTACCCCCGGCCGCGCAATCCCGCCGGCCGAGAATCAGAAAGGGCCGGCCAAGGCAGCGAACCACCAGAACCGACCCCCTCATAGTCCGTAGCGCGTGCGGCGCCCGAACGACGTTGCACTCCAAAGGTAAGCACGCGCCCGCGAAATCGCAAGGCTTCTTGCGACGAGGGGAATCTGCGCCCTGCTGACGGCTGGCGGTGAGCCATGCCTCTCTTTCACCCACGCCCTCCACGGCGCGGCTCCGTCCCCGTGGCCGCGTGGCAGCGCCAGCGGCTCGGCCATGCCGACCGCCTGCGGATCATGGATGCCGCTCGCCGCTACGAGCGTGCCACCCATTGCCCCGGCTCCGGCCGGCACGGCGGCGCGCTGCGCGAGACGGGCCTGCGCGTGCTCTGGACGCTGCTCTACCGCGGCTGGGGGAGGGCAGGGGCCTGCGATCCGGCGCTGGCGCAGATCGCCCAGGAGGCGCGGCTGGCGCGCTCCACCGTGCAGAGCGCCCTGGACCGCCTGGAGGCGCTCGGCTGCTTGCTGCGCGTCCAGCGGGGCGCCGCCCAGGGGCGGCGGTGGGTGCAGGCCACCAACGCCTACCTGTTTCGGCCGCCCACCACCTGGGCAAGCGATACCGGAAACCGGCAAGCCTTAGAATCCGACTCTGAAAACAAGGCTCAGGAGGAAGCCGAATGGTCCGCACCACCGCCAATCACGGAGGCTGAGCGGCAGGCCCTGCTGGTGAAATGGGGACTGGCTGGGGGAGGGGAGGCGACCTAGTCAGCAATAGCCACACTTGTTCTTCTTCTGTTCCGAACTTACCTCTCTGCCATTGGAGACCCCGATGGCGAAGAGACCCCCGCGCCCGCCTGCCCCCGTGACCTGCGCCCTGCAACACCTGGCCGAACTGGCGCAGCGTGCCGCCGATCCTAGCCGTGTCCGCCGTGCTGTGGAGGCCATGGTCACGGACTGGCTGACGGACACGCCGCCCGCCGAGCGCGCGTTGCTCCACGAGCGTGTCACGGACCTCCACGCGGCGCTGACCGAGGGCGTGGATGCCGCCCAGGAGCAGATCGACGACCTGGACCGCAACGATGCGGCCGGTCAGCGCCAAGCGCAGAGGTCTCTGGCCGCGCTGCAGGCGGCGCGCGATGCCTTGGCGGCAGCACGGCTGCAGCTGGCCTGAGCGGCAGCGATGAACGACAGCCGGTCAAACCCTGCGGACCCGGTCTTCCTGCTGGCCGGGCTGCGGCTGCACGTGGTGTGCAGCTGCGGGCGCAGCACCAAGCCGCGGATTGGCGCACTGACCGTCCGGCACCGAGTGTCCAGCGTGACGCCGATCCGACGGGTGATTGAGCGGCTGCGCTGCTCGCGCTGTGGCGACAAGCCGACCGTTGCCGAGCCGGTGCATTAGCCAGCGGGCTGACAGCCCAGGCATCTCCAGGCCCGCTCATTGCGGCAACCCGCCGGCCGCGCCGTCGCACGCACGCTAAGCCAGACTTAGCGTGCCTAGACATCGCAACAGGCCGTCGAAAGAAGCGGTTTTCCCGGCCGTCCGGATGGTCCGCCTGCGGGCCGCAGACGCGGGGTCAGCTTGGCGCCCGTTGCGGCCATCGAAACGGCTTGGTGGCATCCCGACAAGCGGACATAGACAGACCGGCAAGCAGCCTTATCCGATGGTCAGGTGGCGGGACGCTTTGCCAAGGCCAAACCGATGCCGAGGGCGATCATCCCAGCGCCCGAGCCCTCGCGCAGGCGGCGAACCAGGGTGGGGCGTGCCGCGGCGCCTTGCCGAATGCCGCCCGCCGCGAAGGCCACCACAGTGTCGGCCAGGGTGTTGAGCGCGACCGACACGAAGCCGAGTACCACGAACTGCAAGGCGACGCTGCCCTGGTGCGGGTCGACGAACTGCGGCACGAAGGCCAGGAAGAAGGCCGCCGTCTTCGGGTTCAGCGCCTCGACCAGCACACCCTCCCGGAAGGCGCGACGCGGCCCGACCGGCGGTGCGGCGGGGGCGCCGCTCAGGGCCGCCAGTCCTTCGCGGCGGGCGGCCTGGATCGTGCGGAGGCCGATCCAGACGAGGTAGGCGGAGCCGACCAGCTTCAACGCGGTGAAGAGCTCCGCGCTCGCGAGCACGATGGCGGAGACGCCCAGGCTGCCTGCCATCACGTGGACCATGCCGCCCAGCCCAGTGCCGAAGCTGGAGGCGACACCTTCCGCCCGCCCGCCCGCTAAGGTTCTCGCCGCGACATAGAAGATGCCCGGGCCAGGTGTGATGGCGAGCAACAGGGCCGCCGCCAAGTACAGGGCCAGTTGGGACAAGTCAGGCATTTTCATGCACTCCCGGTCGTCGCCGAAGCGAGGTTATTGAGGCGGCGGGCTGGGATCGCACGCTCAGCCCTCGAGCATCTGGAGCGCTGCGGCGACGCGCTGCCGGTCACTGTCTCCGAGAGGCAGGATGGGACGCGGTGGTTGCGCCTGGGTGAGATTCAGCAGGCTCGCCGCCGCGTAGACAACCCGGAGGCTGCTGAGCTCCTTGAAGAGGTCCCAGAGCGGCTGAAAACGGGCCTCCCAGCGCGCCACTTCCCCCTCGTCTCCCGCCTGAGCCGCGCGGAGGAGCTTCAGGGTGGGCTCCGGCAGCAGCCCGCCGACGACGCTGTACCAGGCGTCGCCACCCGCCAGGACGGCGGCCGCGGCATTCCAGTCCCCGCTGTAGCCGATGGCGAAGGTGCCAGGGATCCTGGCGCGGAGCCCCTCGTGCCGCCCCTGCGCTTCCGCGGCCGGAGGCGCCGGGTTCTTCACGGCGGCCACGATGGGAAGCTCCGCCAGCCGTGCCACCAGGGCGTCAGAAAAGGTGAAGTGGGTCGTCGCCGGGTTGTTGTAGATACAGAGGGGCAGCCGCGTGGCTTCCGCGACGGCGACGAAGTGCTGGAAGACCTCCTCCTCGGTGAGTGGGGTGTAGGAAACCGGGGCCAGGAGGAGGCCATCGGCACCAGCGGCTTCCGCATCCCGCGCCAGATCCTGCGCGTCGTCGGTCCTGAGCGCACCGACGCCCACGATTAGCGGAACCCGCCCGCCCAAGTAGCCTGAGGCGGCCTCGATGGCGCGGCGCCGCTCGGCGCGAGTCAGATAGGCGTAAGTCCCGGTGCTGCCCAGCAGGCCGACGGAGTCCACCTCCGCTGCGGCCAAGCGCTGCACTAGGCGCACCAGAGCATCGGTGTCGATGCGGCCATCAGGGGCGGCAGGCGTGAGGGGGAAGGCTGAAAGGCCGCGGAACATCTCGGGCATTGCTTGGCTCATCTAGGGGCTGGGCTCACTCAACCAGAATCAATGGCGCCACGGTGCGGTCGGAAGCCTGCGGGCTCGCCGCGAGCCCGGCGCCACACCCGCCCGGTCCTCGGCGCTGCGGTTCAGGCTCATCTTGCGCTTGCCCTCCAGCCGCGTGATCGGCAGCCGCAGGCCGACGATCCCCTGGAGTTGCGCGGATGAAGCTTTCGGGCCCATCGGTAACGGCCCAGGGCTTGGCCCGGGATTGTTCATGCAGGTTCGTCAGCCGGGTGACGACGTCGAGCAGGCGGTCGGCATCCTCGAAGAACTCGGCCGGTCCGTAGGCATGGACGGCCACGTAGTTCCAGGTCGGCACGACCTTCTGGTGCTCCAGCTTGGACGGGTACTAGGTTGGCTGACATAGGCGTCCGGCCCCGTGAACAGTGCCATGGCCTTGCCCGGCGGCAGCTTCCACTGGGTGTTCGCCCGCGCCAGATGGCCATACAGCGTGCCACAAGGCCCCTCGTCCGGCGCAAGGAAGAGCGGCAGCGGTGTCGCGACCGGCCCCCCGCCCGTGGCGGTGACGAGGTTCGCCAAGCGCGCGGCCTGCATCGCACCATGCGGGGCGGCGATTTCATCTTCACGTAAGGCAGGCGGGACGTACATCGGTGCGGCTCCCAGGTCGGGCTAGACCATGCCCGAGCAATGGCCCACAAGGAATGTCCAGTTCTCTCCAATTGGATTGGGCCAGTTCGTTCCCATGAAGCCGGAAGCTCCTGCACCCGAACGGGTTACCCAGAGGCTCTGCGAGGCAATCAAGACCCAGATCACCTCCGGCCTGCTCGGCCCCAGTGCCCGGCTGCCCTCCACCCGGTCGCTGGCCGCGGAATGGGGCGTCTCGCGGACAACGGCGACCGCAGCCTATGAGCAACTCATCGCGGAAGGGTACCTGGTGACACGGCAGGGCGCCCGGACGCAGGTCGCGAAAGGGTTAGGCCAGTTTTCCGCCTGCCCGGGACAGCCTACCATGCCCACAGGTCCCGACCGGCTGTCGGCGTTCGGACAGAGGCTGGCAAGCTTTCCGCTTCCATCCGTTGTCGGCCCGGCGCGGCTGGTGGTGGATTTCCGCTACGGTGACTTGGCGGCCGACGATTTCCCCATGCTCGCCTGGAGGAAGGCCGTCACCGGCGCGGTCCTGCGCCGGAAGCCGCGCCTCCGCTATGAGGATCCCGGCGGCTCACCCAGCCTCCGGGCTGCCTTGCAGGGCTACCTGTGGCGGGCGCGTGGGGTGCGCTGCGATCCGAAGCAGATCATCGTGGTCAACGGCTCGCAGCAGGGCCTCGACCTCTGCGCGCGGCTGCTGCTCAACCCGGGCGATCGAGCTCTGATGGAGAACCCGGGCTACAACCTCGCGCGCCAGGTGTTCCTGGCCGCCGGGGCGGAGGTGGTGCCTGTCGCGGTCGACCAGGAAGGCATGCGGACACAGGGACTGCCTCCGGCACGGCTGGCCTATGCCACGCCGTCGCACCAGTTTCCGCTCGGCGGGGTCATGTCGGTCGGCCGTCGGCGAGAACTCCTTGCCTGGGCGCGGCATGAGGGTGCCCATGTGATCGAGGACGACTACGACAGCGAGTACCGCTACGACATCGCCCCGATCCCAACCGTGCAGGCCATGGATGACGCGGGCCGGGTCATCTATCTCGGCACGGTCTCCAAGACGCTCTCGCCAACCCTGCGCCTCGGGTACCTCGTGGTTCCGGTGGCGCTGTCAAATGCCTTCGCGCAGGCGAAGCGACTGGCGGACAGGCACGCGCCCAGCTTGGAACAGGAAGCCCTGGCCGACCTGATTGAAAGCGGCGCCTACGAGCGGCATGTCCGGCGCGTTCGCCGTCAGAACGGCAAGCGGCGTTCGGCCCTTCTGGCGGCGCTGTCGGCCAAACTCGGCGACGCGGTGACGGTGGTCGGCGCCGATGCCGGGCTGCACGTCGTGGCGTGGTTGAACGACATTCCCCGCGCAGCGGAAGAGGAGTTCGTCTCGCAGGCAGCCAGCGCCGGTCTCGGCATTTATCCGATCAGCCCGCTATGCGACCGCGCCGGGTCTGTCCCGTATCGAGACTGCGCCGGTCTGATCCTCGGCTACGGTGCGCTCGATGCAGCCAGCATCGAGCGGGGGATCGAGTTGTTGACCGCAGTGATCCGCTCGCGTCAACAGGGGTGAACCAAGGCGATCGCGCCTCCAGCAGCCGTTTCGACGCGCAATGCGCGGCCCAGGACAGCCAGTGAGCCTGATACTCGATCGGCCTTAGAACGTCTAACAGAACCTTCGGATTTGATTGAGGCAGACGAGGGCGCAGGCGAGTGTGGTGAAGGCCAGATGGATGTCGACCCGTTGCTCATAGCGGATGGTGAGACGCCGGAAG
>NZ_JASIRT010000023.1 GCF_030063475.1 Roseomonas sp. E05 | reverse complement strand
CATCCGCAGGCGCGCTCGCCCGGCGGAACGGCTCCGGGCGGGCTACGCCCACCCTCCGCCGCACCGCCGGGCGCTCATCATAATTGCCGATTACCGCTCATCGTAATCGCCGGGCGCCACTTGGCCGTGACCGTGGCGCACCTGCCGCCCGGGACCAGCAAGTGGAACCGCATCGAGCACCGCCTGTTCGCCGCCATCTCGCAGAACTGGCGCGGCAAGCCGCTGGTCAGCCACCAGGTCATCGTCCAGCTGATCGGCGCCACCACCACACAGACCGGCCTGACGGTGCGCTGCGAGCTCGACGCGAACAGCTACCCCAAAGGTATCAAGGTCACCGATGCCGAGATGGCCGCGCTCACCATCGAGCGGGACCCGTTCCACGGCGACTGGAACTACACTATCTCACCCCGCCTACAGCCACCATGAAGTGGTTATTTCGCGTCAAGCCCTAAGCGCAGGGCAGACCGGCCGATGAGACGGAGGTCAGCCGGCGGTCCAGGCGGTGGGCTTAGGGTTGCGCTCGTCGAAGCCCGTTCGGTGCCAATAGGGATAGGCCGGCTGGCGGAACTGGCCTTCTCCAGATAGGCGACCTGCTCGGCGGAGAGGTTCCAGCGGACCGCGCCCAGATTCTGCGTCAGCTGTTCCTCGTTGCGCGCACCGAGGACGATATTGGTGACGGTCGGCCGTGGCATCCTCAGCGACTTCCGGGCTGGCGAGGGTTGAGGGACACGACTTGGCCCCCTTCCGAGCGCCGTTGGTTGGCAGGGGCGTCCAGCACCTGGGTCACCTTGCGCGCGAGCTGCTCTCGCGCAAACGGCTTGGCGATGAAGTGCACCCCATCGTCGAGGCGGCCATGATGCACGATGGCATTCTCCGTGTAGCCGGACATGAACAGCACCGACAGCCCCGGGCGAACCTCCTTGAGCCTGCGGGCCACTTCATGGCCCTTCATGCCACCGGGCAGGACCACATCGGACAGGAGCAGATCGACTTTGCCTCCATTCTGCTCGAACACCCGCAGGGCCTCGGCCCCATCGCTGGCCTCCAGCACCCGGTATCCGAGATCGCGCAGGATGGCGGTGGCCACTTCCCGCACCGCAGGCTCGTCCTCCAGGACCAGCACCGTGCCCGAGCCGCGTGGCAGTTCCACCGGGGTTCCGGGGCGCTGCGCTCCGGCGAGCTTCACCCCGACGGCGCGCGGCAGGTAGAGCCGCACCGTCGTGCCCTCTCCCGGCTCGGAATAGACTTTCACATGCCCGCCCGACTGCTTGGCAAAGCCGAACACCATGGCGAGGCCGAGCCCCGTGCCCTTGCCGACCTCCTTCGTCGTGAAGAAGGGCTCGAAGGCGCGGGCCAGCACCTCCGGAGGCATGCCGGTGCCGGTATCCGAGACACCCAGCATCACATAGTCGCCCGGCGTGACCTCGGCGTGCTGGCGCGCATAGCCTTCGTCTAGCACCTTGTTCGCCAGTTCGATGGTAAGTCGCCCACCCTCGGGCATGGCGTCCCGGGCATTGAGGGCCAGGTTGAGCAAGGCGCTCTCGACTTGGACCGCGTCCGCCATCGCAGGCCACAGCCCGGCCGCATCCACCACCCGAACCTCGATGTGTGCGCCGAGTGTCCTGCGGAGGAGCTCCGCCATATCCGGCAGCATGGCCGAGAGATTGATCGGCGCCGGCGCGAGCGGCTGCTTGCGAGCGAAGGCCAGGAGTTGCTGGGTCAGCGTGGCACCACGTCTGGCACCCCAGATTGCCTGCTCAATCCGCGGCAGGACGGGGCTGTTCTCCTCGAGTTTCGGTTTGGCGAGCTCCAGGTTGCCCAGGACCACCGTGAGCAGGTTGTTGAAGTCATGGGCAATGCCACCGGTGAGCTGACCCATGGCCTGGAGGCGCTGGGCGCCCCGCGCCGTCGCCTCAGCGCGGACCCGCTCCGTGATGTCGGTCACAGTCAACACAAAGCCCCCACCCGGCATGGCCGTGCGGCGCAGCTCGAAGCTGCGGCCATCGATCGCGCGTGTCCGTTCATAGACCACCGGCTCGTCGGAGGACCGCCCCCCGCGCCCATGGCGGATTTGATCCCATGTCTCCAGCAAGAGGCCGCTCGTGGCCGCACCGGCTTGCTCGGCAATGGCCTCATAGGCGGTGCCCTCGCGCATCATGGAGCGGGACAGGCCAAGCAGGACCACGAGGCACTCGTTCCAGCGCACGAGTCGGCCCTCAGCGTCGAAGGCGCCAATCCCCTGGCTGATGCTCTCGAGCGCGGTACGCAGTTGCTCCGCCAGAGCGCGCTGTGTGGCCTCGGACTCGGTCAGTTGCGCCTCTGCGCGTGCGAGGAAGCGGGCGGACAGGGCAAGCAGCGCGACCGCCAGGGCGGCCCCGCCCAGGGCGAGCCAGCGGGTGAGGGCCTGGCTCCGGTCGGCCGCCTCCTTTCGCAACTCCAGGAGGCGCTCCTCCTCGGCATGGACGGCTGCGAGGGCGGCCTCGATCGCGGCTGTGAGTTGCCGCCCGCGGCCGGCCTGCACGATGGCTCGGGCTGCCTCAGGCCCCTCATCACGGCGCACCTGGATGGCACGCGCCAAGCTGTCCATTCTTTGCTGGAGAAGAGGCGCGAGGGCGCGAAGCTGGTCCTGCTGGACAGGGTTGTCCGCGGTCAGGCGGCGAAGCTCCTCCTGAAGCCGGGTGATGCGATCGAGTGCATCCCGGTGGGAATCGAGATAGTCGTCGCGGTCAGTCAGCAGGTAACCGCGCTGGCCGATCTCGGCATCGCGCACTGCTATCCCGAGCTGGTCAGCCGCCGTGATGACCTCATAGGTATGGCGGACCCAGAGCTGTGTCTCGCGAGCATTATCGAAGCCGAACCAGGTCAGCCCACCGATGCCACCCACGAGCAGAGCAGTGGCGGTCACGGTGAGGAGCTTGGCCTTCCTGGCCATCAACTTAGGCATGCGCTCTCCTTTGGTCTTACATGGAGCGAGCGCTATCGCACTCCTGAAATCGCCGGTAATGAATGGCTAAGGGTCAAAACATGCCACTTTCCGGCTATTCGGCAACCTTGAACAATTGCTTCAGCCCACGCGATCCACGGCAGGCGCGCAGCGGACGGTAGAAACAAGGCACGAGATATATGGCCCCCGCCGTGGTTTGAGAGCGCCATGCGCCGCGAAGCGGGAAGCAATTCAGAACTTGTGCTCACACAGAAGGGCGCATCCGCGCTGTTGGGGCCTCGACAAGAACGGCGCGCCCAAAGCCGCCCGCGCTCAACCCTGATCATAGATATGAGAGAGTAGGTTAGCGTCTGGCATCCACATGCACCAGATTTCACCCACTGCCGAGACCGGCAAGGCCGAGCTTATCGACGTTTTTTCGCGCAGGCCCACCAGGCACTCTACGCCGCCACGCGAAGCACACGGCGAGTGCTGGTTGGAGACTTCTCTCCGCGTGATTCCTTGGGCTTTCAGCGGTCCTCAACGAGCGTGCCGATCAGGCGCAGCAATTCGAGATGCTCTGGACCGTACACCCTTCGGATAAGGAACTCCCCGATTTCGAGGTCTGCCATCTGGCCCCCGGATGCCGCGTTCGGCTCGTGCCTGACGAACCGAAGTTCACGAGCCGGTTCTGAAACCGGACCAGCGTACCCCGGGACTTTCGGTTCCGGAGCCACGCCGATCTACAGGCGGTGCCCAAGCGGCCAGCCCCAGCGAGGCATCAAGAGCCGGACCGCTCCATTTTCCCTGGCCTGGATACCACGACCGCGCCTATGACCATCGAGAGCTGCTTAAGCCCTGCGATAAGCTTCTGGTGCTCTTCTACCCGCCGAGCCTCGTCCCACACGAACGGGATCAGCGATGTCCATCTCCGGTCTGTGGCGTACAGACTCGCGTCGGCAGCGATCTCCTCAATGATGTCCTGGAAAGATTTTCCTGGGCGCATGAACTTCACCTCCACCACAGTGCCGAGGCTGGGTATGGAGAGATCGACGCGAGGGTTTTTCTGCCCTACGGGTGGCAGCGTTTCCTCATCGTTTAGATCAGGAAACAAAGGCGCCAGCACCGCCCAAAGCAGATTCTGAACGTGGTACTCATTCTCCACATCCCATTGCGTGATGTCCGATCTCCGCGTCCTGGGGGCAGCTTCCCAGGTCCAGCGCTTAAACGAGCGCTGCACGCCCTCCAACACATGGAGTACATCGAGGGGGTCAAGGACCCCCATGCGCGCCGGTAGGTTGCGTTCGGTCAGCACGTTCAGCGCCCGTAGCAGCAATGCTGCTTCAGGTACTACTTCCTCGCCTGCGGCAAAGTGCAGGATGCGGTTCCAAGCTTCGCTGCAGCAGCGGTCGTCTGGACGACTGAGTAAAAGCTGCGAAAGGGCTACTCGCGCCTCGGGGAGCATCACAGCACTGTCCTGGCGCCCAGGAGCATCAATCAGGTGTGCTGCCGCGACGAAGAGCGATCGGTCCAGAGTTGCTAAATCCGGCGACGCTGCGCTCCTCACCACCAGATCTTTGAGCCAGCGTGCTTGAGAAGTTCCGGCGTGGCGGCTAACGCCTAACGCGATGCCGAGCGCGGCGACGCCGTCTGCTTCGAGCGTGTATGGCTGATGCGGACGGAACCATGCACGCTCACTCAACCACGCCAGACCATCGGACAACGCGGGCTGGAAGCTATGCTCCAGATGTCCGGTCGCGTCCGCGTAGCCAAGGGCTGCCACGTCTCCGACGGACCGACCTCCGCCCGCGCCGAGGCTCGCGGCAGCAGCCCCGGGCAGTTCGCTCAATCGGTTCTGCTCATCCAGGAGCCAAGCTCGGAAAGCCTGCACATGAATGGCCGAGAATGGCGTCGGCTCGGCGGCCGCAATTAGGCCGGCCCTGATCTGGGGGATGGTGGGGCCGGCGCTCACAAGAACCAAGGCCTGCGCATCACCGCGCCCACTACTGCGGTATCGGGGTCCCATCCCGGGGTACGCTCGAGGCCTGCGAGTTGCTTCGCAATTTCGTCGGCGTAGAGGAGTGTGATCGGGAGCCTAGCTCGTTCGTAAGTACGCCAGGAGTGGCAGGCGAAATCCGATACCTGACGCGTCAGCGTTCGCATGTCGCGAAAGGTCGATTTCTCGTGCAGGCGGAGTAGCACCGGATCAGGGATGCCCTGCGACGCGGCTCTGATCTGATCCCGTCCGGTGAGGGCGAGGAGCCACTCGTGGTCGCTGAGTTCTACGGCCTGCCCACGCTCGGGCGCATAGGCGCCCTTGCCAGTCGCTGAGGCGTGGTCGAACAGCGTGAATGGGTGGTCCTCGGCCACATGGAGGAAGGCGAACTTCACCCCACTCAGGCCCATGCTTTCCACAGCGGCAACCACGGCATCCGCAGTCTCTTGCCGCATCTGGGTGAAGGCATGGAAGACCAAGCGCACCGTGTCGCCCGCGCGCCAGGCCTCCTCTTGCCGTACGCGCTTGACCGCCTCGATGAGCGTGGCGCGCAGTGCCTCCGGGTAGCGGTCGAACGGTACTGCAGCCGTTCGGGCATCTAGTAGATAGTTACCCTGGCTAGAGAACACGGTCGTGATCCCGACGACCCGTTCCCCTGCACCTCGACGTCGCTCCTTGTGGGTATGAGATCCGAGGCCAAAGACAAGCTCGTGATCTGTCGAGGGCCGGGCCTTCAGCAGCCAAGGGGTACCGCCGAGCTTGGCGTAAGTGGCCAAGCTGACGTTTGCCAAAGCGCAGGCGTACTCGAAGTCGCCCATGGCCATCATCTCGGCGGAGAGTGCCTGCACTGGCACGTCGCGCCGCAGGAACGCGGCCTTCGCCCACCAGTAAGGGCTACTGGTGGCAGGACGATCCTTCCAGGATCGCTGGACCTGCACCAGGGCTAGATCCCATGGCTGGTCCCGAGTGGCGGCCGCAGACAGAGCGTTACGGGCGGCTTCAGCGTAGGCGTCAGCGCTGTCATCCTTGGCCTCGAAGAATTCAACTTGCGGCTTCTGAAGCCGGAAGCGGCCCAGCAGCCCCGTCGCATGGGGTACAAAGCCCTTGTGAGATTGAACTTCGGGGAGACCCTCAAGGAAGTGCGCGACCGTCTCTGCCATGGCACCGCGCCGGCGTGTCTCGCAGATGACAGCAATCCTCGGCCGCTTTCGTTCAAAAGTCGCTCTATCGTAGGGCCCGGTCTTATCGAGCTGCCTCTGAGTCCAGTTGTCATTGCGAGAGCCGCTTGGGTCGAACGAGAACGTGGGCCGTTGGAACACCTCAGCTGGCGGAAATGGCACTGACTCCGCTTGGTCAAGTGGACTCTCAAACTGGAGAGGCACACCATCGGCGATCTGAAGGCCCGCACGTCCGAAGTAGCTCAGGGCGCGTTGAAGCGTCTCAAGGCTGGCCTTGCCTGCCCTCAGCTCCCCTTCGATCTCCTGCACCTCCTTGAGCACCCGCTCAGCCCGGCCCTGCATAAGCGCCTGCACGACCGCGTTAAAGTTGGCGCGCGTGGGTTCAAGGAACGCGAATCCAAGGGCCATCTCCTCGGGTCCGCCGTCATGGTCGGCAAGTCTCAGGACTTTACCATCATTGGCAACCACGCGCCCAGCAAGTCGCAAGCGCCTGGCTACCTTCGGATCCGGGTTGTCCGTCCAAGTGGAAACGTAGTTCCCGATGAGCGGCATGCCGATCTCGTGCAACTGACCACAGTCGACCTCGATCACGGTCCGGAGGCGGTTCCCGCAGGTCAGCACCACGTAGGGCTCCTCGCCGGGATGCTTGATGATCCGGGTCTCGAAGCGCAAGACGACACGCTTCTTCAGCCAGGGTGGCAGCCCGATGGAGGGCGGGATGACGTTCTCCTGCTTCGCCGTTTCGACGATAGGCGGACGTCGGCTGACCACCCGGTAAGCGCTGGGAAGGGTGAGGAGGCGGCGGAACACCGCCTCGCGGGTGAGTGTGGCGAGCAGCCGCATGTTGTCGGCGGCGGGCAGCTCCATCCGATGGCCAGGCAACTCGGCGCCAGGTTTGAGCGGCACGACAACCATGTCGTTCTCGCCGTAGCGAGTCGCGAAGACGTCCTGTGCCGGTCGGTCGAGGAGGTTATGGAGCTGTTCCCGGTTAAATGGGACCACCGCTGCAGGAATAGGCTGTCCAGGGCGAGCGAGCCGGAACCCGTTCAATGCCAGCACAGGTTCCTGACGTGCAGCGAATCGATCTGGCATGGTGCAATTCTATCGGCTCGGCGGGTTCGTTCGCGATTCCGCCCTCAGGAAGGCTCCCACCTACGCCAAAATAGCAAGGTGCAACTTTTGATCGAGGGCTGATCACTGAGTGTAGGCGCTTTTGCAGCCCGCCGCTCTTCCTAGACGAGTAGACGAGCATGTCTGGTAGCCCCTTGAAAATGAGGCCCACCGAGGATATCTTATGTCCTGCAGGGGAAGCCCTGCGGGCGACTTGTCCGGCCGCGTGTTTGGCAAGCGTCGTGGCCACCCGGAGGCCAAGAGCCCCGGTTGCCGGCCACCTTCTTCTGCCAAGCTTCGAGAGCCGCCTTCGGGCGGCTCTTTTGCTATGGGATCTGGATCCCGTACCGTTCCCGCAGGCCAGTGGCGTTGAGCTCAGCGCCGACGATCCACTTCCGAGAATACGCCACCACGTCAGCCAACTGGAGCAGCCGCGAGGCAGACGAATCCAGCCGCGAAACCCGGTTCACGGCCCGGAACCGCCCGTCATTCCTCCGCGCCTTCCCGATCTCTGCTTCGAACGCCGGATGGTCGTTATGGTGGTTCACGTCGGTGATCAGGTCGACGTTGCCGATGGTGTCGCGGCCGAGCACGTCCTGTTGGAAGCGCTTAAGCCCGATCTTCACGGTTTCGATCACCGCGTGAGCATAGAGCACCGGAGGCTCTCCACCGCGGGCCGGGATCTTCTGGTTGACGAGCACGAGCCGCCCTCGGGGCACTGCTGCCCAGAAACGCTGCAACAGGCTTTGGAGGTAGCTATCATCGAGCGCCGCCGCGTGAATCTCGTTCGCGCTAGGCTCCAGGAGATCGCTGAAGCATTTGTCCACGCGGCCGGCCTCACGCGCCAGCACGAGCACGCCCCCGAGATACAGGTCCCCGGCGCCGGCCGTGCCGTACTCATCGATAAAGCAGAGAACCTTCTTGTTGAGACCGGACGCCATGACCTATCCCATAGTCGCGGCATCATTCTCTGCCGCTGCCGGAGGAGGGGTCCGTTTGGGTCGGAAGCCTGGGCGAGCCACGGCTTTTCGGCGTGCCTTATTCTCTTCCGCGACCTCGCGGAATGCCGGCTCGAGCTCTTTCAGCTTCGCGACCAGGCCCGACAGGTCGTACTCGTTGGAGATCTTGCCGCGGTTCAGGGCCCGCCGCTCAATCCGCCGCACGAAGCCTGATGCCTCCAGCTCGGCAATTCGACGCTGCACCTGCCGCTCGCTGAGGCTCAAGCGCTCTGCCAGGTCAGCCTTCTTCGGGAAGGGCTTCCGCCCTGCGTCCCACCAGAAGTCGGCCAGCTGCAGCAGCACCGCGAGCTGGGTCGGATCGAGCCCGAGCTTGCGCTGGGCGCGGAAGATCAGGGATGGCAGAATGCAGAAGCCCAGGTCCAGGACCTCCTGCCCCCACTTTTTTGTCGATGCTCGCGTCGGCTTCGTTTTCCCGCCCGCGGGTGGGGTGACACCCTCGGCTTCCGTGTTAGATTCAGTGCTCATCGCGCTCTCCTTGGGTGCCAGAATGCCCATGGAGAGCAAGCAGCTCAATGACCTCCGACCGGACGTTTTCGTCTCCTCCTACCAGTCGCAGATGACCGGAAGTCTCGCGTCACTGGCGTCCAGACGTAAGTAGGACATACCGGCTAATCGGATGAACGGCGAAACTGATGAACGTAGGATCCGGGGATTACCGGTCACAGATGTCCGGTCGGTTTGAGCAGAAGTCCGGCAGACATATTGGGGCGACCGCTGACATCCACGCCAGCCGCCGGACTGTCCTCAGCGGCTGAGTTCATGGGCCCGGCTACCGTCTCGCGCGAATAGCCACAGGAGGCCAGTTCGCTCCGGCCGGTGGCCGCCCTGCTCACGCTCCGTAGTTTGCCCCTGGACGCGTATACAGGCGGATCGCCCCGAAGATCTCTTCCTGCACCATCTCTACCGCTCCGTTCCTGGCCAGCTCCAGCCCAGCCAGCAACGTGCTAGCGAGCGCCGCGCGGGCCTTCAGCGGCCTGGCCGGCTCCTCAGCCGGCAGTGGTGGGAGGAACAGAGCTAGGTCGCCACCCTGAGGATGGTGCCCTAGCACGGCGCGGATGTGCTCCAGGGCATCCGGGACTCGCCAGAGGTTCGGAATTGCGGGTCGGTAGGGCGGCGCTACTTCATCCCCCTGCCCTTCCCTCCCCTCCAGCATGACGAGGGTCGCCTCCAGGAACGCGACAAAGAGTTCCGCCTGTGGTTTTGGCGTCGCCCGCTCCTGATTGCCGCGCGCGAACACGTCCCAGCCGAGTTGCGGTCGTGCTGAGAGCCAGAAAGCTGCCGCCTTCATCGCAGCGAGTTCTTCCAGCTGCCCGAGCCGTCGGTCCACCTCTGCCGCGGCCTCTTCGGCGGCCTGCAGACTGGCGGGGGCGAGCAGCTGTGCCCGGAGCCGCAAGAGTTCGCTCGCCATCACCAGCCAGTCGGCCCGGCGCTCCAACCGGGCGAGACTGCCCTCCAGCGCAGCCACCAACTGGTCGGTCAGAGGGATGATCGACAGTCGGCCGAGGTCGAGCTGGTGCCGGCGCACCATCTCCAGCAGAAAGTCGAGCGGACCCTCGAAGCCCTCCACACTGAGGTGAGGCATATCGGCCGGCCAGGGTCGCCCTTCGGCGGCTTTCTCTTCCTGCCAGGGATCCTCAACGGCGGCTGCGGCGCCGACGTCAGCCACGACGCGCCCTGGCCGACCGGGGTGGTTTGTCCCGATTGTGCTTCTTGTCCCGATCTCCCTGCTTGTGCTGGGCGGGTGCGATGGGTCTGCGCGTGGGCTCATCGCCCTCACCGCCCGCGTAGTCCGGCTTCAGGCCGAAGCTCAGGGCCGGCCAATTTCGGCGGAGTCGGCGCAGTGCCTGCCAGGGCGACCAGTCCGCTGACCAGAACTCGACGCGCAGCTCCGCCATCCGCCGCTTCCGGCCGTCGAGAGTGGGCTCCAGCTCCCGCACATGCCGAAGCGGTCGCGTCGTGCCCCAGTGTGTCCAGAGCCAGGTGCGGCTATCCGGATCGTCGGGACCCAGGCGTAGGATGCCGGGCGGGACCGGCAGCAGACGGTGCAGGTCGAAGGGGCAGCTTCGGTCTGTGCCGATGCGGGCCATCGCCCGCTGATGGTTGGCGGCCGCGGCGTCCCGGAGCCGCCGGGCCAGGACCCGCGCCCCCTGCAGGCTGATCGCCGGCTCACCCTCGGCCGGCGCCGCGAGCGACAGGAACCAGTCCTCCTCCAGCCCATCGAGGTCCAGCACCCAGGGGATCACCCCCGCGCCGGCCGCCGCCGCCCGGAACTGACCCGTCTCTTCCGTCGGTCCGGTCACCACCAGCACATTGCGCAGCCAGTCGGTGTGTGCCGGCGCCGGGAGCGCCGGCGGGGCCGGCGCATCCGCGGCAGCCGGAGAAAGACGGGCGGCCACTCCCCTGCTCTACAGGTCGAGCAGGCGCGCCGGGCTGTCCTGGGTGATCTTGGCCCGGCGGCGGTAGCCCTGGGTGGTGGCGATGCTCTTCTGGCGGGTGTGGTGCATCACCTGCTCATCCAGCGCGCCCTTGAGGTAGGCCTCGGTGATGAAGCCAGCGCGCAGCCCGTGTGGGGACAGGCGCTCGCTTTCATCCACCGTCAGCCCGGCCAGTTCGGCCCGCTTGCGCAGGATCCGCCACACGCTCTTGGTGTCGAGCCGCCCCTCGAGCACGCCGCGCCCGCTGAGGCCGCGGAACACCGCCCCGTACTCGATCCGCGCCCGCCGCAGCCACTCCTCCATGGCCCGCACCGGACAGGTCAGGGGATTGAGGCCGCGCGGGATGCCGACCGTGGCCCCCTCGCCTTCCTGGTCGCGCTTGGAGCGCAGGATCCGGATGGTCATGCCCTCGGGCGTGAAGCGCAGCGCCTCGCGGTCGATGGCCACCAGCTCGGAGCGTCTGAGCGCTCCCGCGAAGCCGGTCAGCAGCAGTGCCTTGTCCCGCAGGCCCGCCATGTCGGTGCCGCAGCTGGCGAGCAGGCGCTTCACCTCCACCGAGGTCAGCGCGGCGGCGGGCCGGGCCGGCTTGCCGTGGCTGGCGAGGATGCCGCGCAGGGTCATGCGGATGGCGGGATGCCCGGGCTCGATCGGGTGACCGGTGCGCCGGTGCATCTCCGCGATGGCGGCGAGCCGGCGGCGCAGCCCCGAACGGCCGAGCTGGCCGGCGAGGCTCGCGAGGTACCCGGCGATCACCAGGGGCTCGGCCGGCAGCGACGGGACGCCGCCCGCCTCGCACCAAGCCGAGAAGAGGGCCCAGTCGGCCGCGTAAGCGCGGCGGGTGTTCTCGGACAGCGCCTTGCCGGCATAGCCGGACGCCTTGGCGACCGCCTCGCCGACTGGGCCTGAGAGCAGCGCCAGCACGGCCGCCGGGCTCTGACCCGCTGCGGCGCGGAGTAACGGGGTAGTCAGAGCGGGCTGGCCGGAGGGCGGCAGGATCTCGCCTTCGCACGCCGACATCCTCGGATCCGCCGAACCCTCGGGCGGGGCGGCTTTATGGCCCTGGTTCAAGACCCGCTTGCCTCGGTCACGGCGAACTGGCTGAACCCGAACACGCCGAAGAACAGCGGCGCCTGTGCCGCCAGCCACTCCGCCGGCGCCTCGCCCAGCCTGCCGGCAATGACGGAGCGTTCGAGCGTCGCCAGCTTGTCGAAGCGCACCACGGACGGGACCTTCAGGCCGGTGCCCGCACCGGCCGCGAGCGGCGCCATGTCCGGTCCGCTGCGCGGCACCGAGGTGATGAAGCACACCACCAGGTCGGTGCGCCGGTCGTTGTCGCGCGACACCACCAGGGCCGGGCGCCGCTTGTCGCCGGACAGGTCGGTGAACGGGAAGCGGGTCAGGACGATGCTGCCGAAGGCGAACATCTAACGCCCGAGCTTGGCCAGGTCGTTGTCGGTGTAGAGGTCGGGCTCATCCTCAAGCCAGTCGAGCGCCCTGCCATCCTGGGCGATCCTGGCCATGGGCAGGCTCTCGGTGTCGGCGAGTTCCACCACGACGTGGACGCGGGTGCTTCCCGAGATGCCGCGTCGCGCGAGCTCGGCCGGAATGTCGCTGGCTTGGGCGTCGAGAACAATCTGCTGCACGGGTCACCTCCTTGCCGGCCGACACCCCGGCCACCACCGTCCGGACCGCCTCCTTAACACAGCCGGGGCGGCGGCGGTCAGTGCACGCCCAGTCTACTGCAGGCAGTCGAAATGGGGCAACCGGCATTCTCTCACCATGATGCCCGATAATAGACAGTTATCGGGCATGGGCGGGGCGTAAGGCGTTGATGTGTGGTGCGGCTTCCCTGCAGGAACCGCTTCTCCGGCCACCAAAGCGCGATGGGCCTGCCTTTGGGGGCAGGGCCGAGCGCGTTCATCTCATCGTTTCCCGTTCGCACCGCCGGCGGCCATACCGGAAGGAACGATCAGGAGGTGCCGCGATGTCGGGGAGGATCCCGAGCTACGAAGCCTGCTGCGGAAGACGGTGCAACTGGCGCGGCAATATGCCCGGCTGCGCCGTCATGAATGCCGGACCGATCCAGAGCGGCCTGAATACCGCATGCTGGCCGCCTTGTTACCGATGCCCCTCCCCCAAGGCAACCTGGCGCGCAAGAGCGGGCTCTGTCCTGCTCAGACCCTGGCCTGCCTGCGTGACCTCGAGAAGATTGGCTTGGCGGTGCAGACCACCGACGGCACCTGGACCCACGCGGTCCGTACCACGTTCGGGCGCAAAGCGGTGGAAGCGTCCAGAGATGCGTGACCTGGTATGCCGCGGATCGCGATCGAGGTCCTCCAGTGGGTCGACTTTTTTCCGCGCGGGTATGTCGTGGCATTGGAACACAGAGTAGGTATTCCAAGACCGGAATGCTCGGCTGGATGACGGTGCTGGGAAACAGCTCAGCCGTTCCTGCTCGCTGGCGCGATCACAGGCGGTTCGACCTCGTACAGTCTCCGCAGGCAGTGCTGTCTCGTGCTCAGCCTCTCCAGTGGAGGGATATAGACGCAAGCTTAAATCCCGGAACCCCGAGAGCAAGAAAACAGCAAATCCCGAAACCTGCGGATCGGCGAACTACGAACCACAGTAATCTTGAAAGCACGGAACCCCGAAAGACCGAAAGGATAAAATCTCGAAACCCAGAAAGCGTGAAACCCAGTAATCCCGAAATGACGAAAGCACGAAACCATTAGGCACGTAGGTTTGAGATACGGAGACTAGGGAACTCAGAGACCCGAAGTCCCGAAGGGAGGAAATCAACATGCCGTGGCAGGAGAAAGGCTGCCCGCCGGCATGACGTTCCTTGGGTGTACCTCGTTGTTCACCATTTTCCCGAAATCAGGAAAACCGTAAACCGCGATATCATGCTAGCCAGCTTTCCGGTGATCGGTATAATAGCGGTCGATCACAGGGCCGCCGGGGACGGGCCGGGCGCAGCAGGTCCAGTTTCTGTGTTTCGGGATTTCGGTATTTCGGGGGATACGCATGGCAATTATCACCTTCGCCCAGGTCAAAGGCGGATCAGGAAAGACAACCGCCGCGATGTGCACGGTCGCCGAGTTGGTCGCTCGCGGTGCATCCGTAGCAGCCCTTGACCTCGATCCGAACCGCCCTTTGCGCGCCTTCTTCTCTAAAGTCCCCGAGCTGACGGAGGTGAGCGTCGCCGTCCCTGACGGCGAGAAGCGGGTCAGCACGCTGGTCCGTGAACTCGCGTCGAAGCACGACCACGTTGTTATTGACCTGATGGGGGCGGCTACAAACGACACCCAGGTCGCTATGGCAGTGGCAGACTTGGTGCTTGTGCCATCGCAGATGAGCGAAACCGACCTTCGTTGCGGCGTTGAGACTTGGCGTCAGGCGGAGGAGGCGAGGGAGGTCAGCGGCCGTAACATCGCCCGAGGCGTTCTCCTCACCCGGACGAGCGCTGGTGCAGCCAAGCCGAGGGTCGAAGGCTTTCTGCGTGAGCAATATAGGCGGGCGGGCGCTCACGTTCTCAATACCGCTTTCGGTGATCGAGCCGCTTGGAAAGAGATGACCTACACCGCTTATATTCCGCACCTTCACGACCGCTCCTCCACTGCGGCGGCTAACTTCGTGGCCGTCTTTGACGAAATGATGCAACTGCTTGCTGGTACACCGGCCGGCATGGCTACTGCGGCTTAAAGGGGCGCCAATGTCATCTAGACAACAACGGCCCGCCCTGCAGGCCCCGGACCTCAGTGTGGCCGGACGTCCTGCCCCACAACCCACTTCGGCCAACGATCCACGGTTCGACGCAGCAGCTGCGCTTGAGACCCCGGAGGCACTTGCTCACGGTCTCCGCACCGGATCCGTGACGGTGGTGAACCCGAAAACAGCGCCGAGTGCCCAAAGGGCTCCAGTTGAGGTGCCCTCACCACGGCGCGGGCCTGAAACATCTCTGTCGACTAAGGTGCCGGAGTATGTGCTCCAGCAGCTTCGCCGCCGCTATGCTGATACAGGAGTCACCATACGGAACCAGATCCTCTTCGCTCTCCGACGCGACGGGCTCGAGGTGCGTGATGAGGATATACAGGATGAGCGGAAGCGCCCACGGGGGCGTTAGCTTAACCAGGAAGCGGGGGCGTTAGCTTAACCAGGAAGATAGAGGGGCTCTGTAGCCGCCCGCATTCCCGGTTTCAGGAAACCGGGAATGCCCGCAAGCCCTAAAGAGGGAAACAGCCGCCCCCGATTTTCCATAATTGTTCCCGTTGGGACGGCCTGCGTTGTCCAACACGAAAAGGTACTCGATGGCCTCCGGTCCACCTCCCGCTGCCACGATCAACGTGCGCGAAACCCTCGCCCTCCTGGATGGGCCGTTCGCTGCCGTCGCAGCCGGAGTGGCGGAAGATCGTTACGCTTTTTGGCTAGGTTCTGGGATCTCGTTTGGCCGAGTCATGGGACTGAAGCAGGTCGTGGCCCGGGTCATCGAGTTCTTGCGGCTCCAAATGATCATGGGTTCGCCCGACTGCCGATTCCTCAAAGCTCTAAATGAGGTTCTCGGCTTAGCTCAACTGTCCGATGAGGAATGGTCGCGTGTGGACTTCGCCCGACCATTCTCCGAATGGCCCGACTCGCCAACCATCGCAGGCCGGCTCGTGAACAACTATGCTCGGCTGCTCGATATCATGGTCGACGGGGAAGCCGAGGACTTTCTGCTCTGGAACGGTGCCGACGTGCCGGCCACCTTTGCCGATCCGGCAATCGAACCAGACGTCGAGCATCTCTGCATTGCCCTCCTGATCCTCGAGGGTGCGGCTTCCGACATCGCGACGGCAAACTGGGACCCATTGATCGAACGCGCCGTCGACTTGCTCAGCGGAGGGCAGCCTGCGGTTGTGGTGTGCGTTCGCCCGTATGACCTCCGCGAGCCAGCCCTCAAGGCACGGCTCTACAAATTCCACGGATGCGCCGCACTCGCAGCGTCGGCTGAGGCCACTCACCGACCGCTTCTCGTCGCGCGCCAGTCACAGATCAACGGCTGGGTCGCCCGAAGTGAGAACGCGCCGATCGTCAACCGCCTGATCGACATCATCGTGAGCAAGCCAACGCTCATGATGGGCTTGTCGGCGCAGGATGCGAATATCCAAGCCATATTTGCCCATGCCGAAGCCCGCATGCCTTGGCCCTGGCCTGGGGATCGCCCGAGCTACGTCTTTTCAGAGAATCTCATTGGCTTGGATCAAAGGGGCTTGCTCCGGAATGTGTACCGCACAGCCTACACTCCTACCACGCAACAGAAGATTCTTGAGAGCGCCCTCATCCGGGCCTACGCCAAGCCGCTCCTCGTCGCACTGGTGCTCCATTTGCTATGCTCTAAGCTTCGGCGGCTCATCGATCTCACGCCTGGGACGTTGTCGAGCGCCGATCGCGAGCAATTAAAACAAGGGGTTGTCGCCCTCCGCGACGCGTTCGCCGCTCGGGCGGATGTCGACCGCCTGGCATTCGTAAGGCAACTCGTCGAGCACTCCGGTCGGGCTATCGCGCTGTTCCGTGACGGTGGTGACAGTGGAGCGCCTCGACGGTACAGCCCGGTCACCGGCACGCCCATGCAGCAAATCGCCGGAGATCCGAGTCTGCCGGCAACAGGTCTCCGCGAGGCCGCCGCTGCCATCGGCATCATAGGCGCCGGCGTGAGCCGAGGCATTTGGTCGCTGGAGGATGTCGACCCGAACGAGCCGCAAAGCGGCGTGGCTCGCGTTCGCGGGGGCTCTGGCACCGTGAACATCTTCTTCGCGGCGAACAGCCATGCTGCACTCCGCCTCAGAATCGGCGGCCACATAGCCGACGATGCCGAAGCGGTTTTGGTCCACAGCGCCGAGATCGCGCCCGCCATGGCCAGATCGCCGCGAGGAGCGCCTGGTCGCACGGGTAGAGTTGGTGTTCGGGAAGCCAGTATGGCCGAGCTTCTGAATGAGGCTGTGAACAGCAATGAACTTGTGCAGCGGTTCAGGGAACAGGTGGCAATTTGACAGCAACACCGATGGACCGCATCGCGTTGATGTTGACTGAGGCCGGATACCGGCCGGTCCCCACGCCGCTCAACATCGCCGGGCTCATCTTCGATCTGCCACTTGCCTTCGTGGGCGGTGACACGTCTCCGGATCTGATCGTCGTTGCTGATACCGCCTTCGAACCTGAGCAGCGTATCCTGCAGAAAGTGGAGGGCGTCGCGCGCGCGCTCGACGTGGTCAAATCGAAGCGCCCTCTGACTGCCGTGCTGGCCGGTCCCCGGCCAACATCTCCTGTCCTGGACGCAATGTCGCGGGTCTGTCGTGTCCTGCCAGTTGGCTCGGCTCCCGGTGGCGACACGGAGGCCGGTATCAGGAACTGGTTGGCCGTCTTGATGCCCCTTCACCTGCCCGATCCCAGCGGTGGAATTGCCGACCCTCTCAGCGAGATCAGGAAGCACTTGGATGGGCTCGAACCCGAAGTTGCGAAGCTGGTAGAACGCGCTGAGAGTGGCGTCGAGGCCGTTCAGAGCCGTTTGTACGAAGTCGTCGCCGAACCAGTGTCCAACATGGAGTTGGATCCCGAGCCATGACTAAGCGTTTGAAATCAATCTCGGTCCGCGACTTTCGTAGTATCCGGGGCGAGATCACCGTCTCGCTCGACGCGCCAGTGGTCTTGATCCACGGGCAAAACGGCGCGGGCAAGACGAGCATTCTCTCTGCGCTTGAGTTGGGGCTAACCGGCTCGGTCACATCGCTTCGGGGCCTGACGGACGACTTTGCGTCTCATCTCCTGCATAAGCAGGCCGACGAAGGCCGAATTGTCGTCACCGCGGAGGGGATAGGTGAGGCAACCGCCGACGGGGAGATGCTCGTCCGATCCAGCGGTGTTACTGGCGCGGGACTGCTTTCGCCCGAGATGTCTCGGTTTTTCACAGAGCGCTGCTACCTTTCCCAAGCCACGTTGGGGCGTCTGCTCGAACTCTACCAAGTCAAAGATACGCGGAAGAGCGACTCCCCCCTCACCAAGTTTGTGAAGGACCTTCTTGGCCTCGACAGCCTGGACGCGCTGATTGATGGCCTTCACGACTCAGGAGACGTGCGTCGCTTTCGAAATTCGGTGCCGGCCTTTTGGAACGTTCGTGAGTCCATTCCGGATCTGGAGAAGAAGGTCCGGCAGAGCGCGGCGGAGCGGAAGAGTTTGGAGGCAGAGCGGACCGCCGTTCACGACCGACTGCGGGCGGAACTGCGCGGTGTCGGGATCGATAACGAGGCCTTGCCTCCGGCTGCACTACTCGAGCGCGAACTAGCCGATGGAAAAGAAGAATCCGAATTGCAGCGGCTAGCTAGGCTTAGGCGCGAGGCGGTAGCTATACGGCAGCAATGGCTATCTACCCGGACGGAGATTGAAGCTGCCGAACTTGAAGAGGTCGAAACTAGCGCAAAGAAGACCGCAAACGCGATCGCATCCTGGCGAAGCGACGAGGGACAGCGGCTCGAACACACCCTACTGGCGGCCGCCGAGCTCCTGCCCAGTTCTGCGTCTCTTTCCACTGCGGGCACCGAGCGGGCTCATGCCTTCGCATTGGATGCGATCGCGTCTGAACTGAACCGCTGCGAGGCTCTCCTCGCCCGAGACGCCGAGGATGCTAGCCGGCTGGCGGCCCTGGACCAGGATCTCGGTAGGGCTCAACGGCGCCTCTCTGTACTAGAGGAGCAGCTGGCGGCGCAGGCGGTGACGTCCAGTAATTTAGCCCAGGCGCTTTCGGGCATCTTGTCGCACATCCACACCGAAGATTGCCCGGTGTGCGGGCGCGACTTTCAGCAGGTTTCCGACAAACCACTGCAGGCGCATGTGTCGGAACGGATCGCGGCGCTAACCGAAAGTGCCGGCCGCCTCCAGGCGTTGTCTCGAGAGCGCGCGGAAGCGGTTGCTTCGGTTGCGGCCATCGAGCGCGACAGAGGAGGTGTAGCCGGACGGCAACTCGCTCCATCGGTCCGCGACCAATTAAAGAGCCGTCGCGCACGGCTCGAGGAGCTAAACCGATCATTGGAGGAGCTGACTGCCACAGCCATGCGCGGTCGACGCTTGGCGGAAGACGCGGCGGAAGCTGCTCGCACGCTTGACACGCTACGCGCCCGCGATCAACAGGCCGTAACCCTGCGCGACGCCACGCACAGTTTGGCTCAGCATGTCGGTGTTGAAGCCATTGGTGTCGCGGAGGCGCTGGAGGACGCGCTCGACCGGATCGATCGCGAGGTAGTAATAGCCGAGGAGAGGCTCGTTCGGGTTCAGGAGGCTCGCCGCTCGGCGCAAGCGGCACTGACGCAATACATCGCCGTGAGCAGCAAAATTGACGTTCTCGCTCGGGAGATCGTGGACCAAGAGCGGCGACTTGAGCGCTTCCGCACGGCGAAAGAGGCGGCGGAGACGCGCATTACCCAATCCCGTGAACTGGCGCGGCGGGCTCGGGAGGCGCGTACGAAAGTAGTTCAGCGGGTCTTCAACGATTCGCTTAACGCAGTCTGGCGTGACCTGTTCGTCCGGCTTGCACCAGAAGAGCCATTCGTTCCTGCGTTCGCACTTCCAGAAGGCCAAAGCGGGCCCGTTGAGGCCTTGCTCGAGACACACTACCGCTCGGGCGGACGAGGCGGCGACCCTCGCGCGATGCTGAGCGCCGGGAACCTGAACACAGCAGCGTTGACGCTGTTCTTGGCGCTCCACCTGTCGGTCAAGCCAACCCTGCCTTGGCTCATCATTGATGATCCAGTACAGAGCATGGACGAGGTCCACATCGCGCAGCTCGCCGCGCTTCTCCGAACTTTGTCAAAGCAGCATGGCCGCCAAGTGATCATTGCGGTTCATGAGCGACCATTGTTTGAGTACCTCGCGTTCGAGCTCAGCCCGGCTTTCCCTAACGATCGGCTGATCACAGTCGAGCTTGGTCGGTCGCCCTCTGGAGCTACAATCGTCAACTTTGAGCCTCTGATCTGGCGACCCGACACAGCTATCGCAGCATAGGCAAGCGGAGTGATGCGGCGGTGCAGTTGGTAGCAGCGTCGAAGGTGGAGGGAAGCACCACTTTCAGGGGGCCAAGCCAATGAAGCCTGAAGCCGGCCCGAGCTTGGCGTAATGGCGGCGCGGAAGCCGACGATCCGCTCTCTTGGATCGCTAGGTCTGATTTCCGCTTCCAGCTCCGTCTGTCATCTCTCCCAACGTCTGCTTCGGGCGGAGGCTGTGATGGGACTTCCCACCCGTTGGCAAGTGTTCGAGGCCTGGGTTCGACTGCCGCGGTCTACGCAGTAGCGGCGGCTTTTTGCTGTAGGTCGGAGCGGAAGAGAGTTCCGGTTCTGAGCATGGCGCAGGCGACCGAGAGGAGGCGATCGGCGACGCTTCGCAAGGCACGGGGGTGGGAGTGTCCACGCTCGCGCAGAGCGGCATAGCGGGAGCGACTGGCCGGATCGCGTTGGATCGCGACCCTGGACCAATGATACAGGGCAAGGCGGAGGCGGACATGGGGGGCGCGGCGCATCGACACGACGAGGCGCTTGCCGCTCCGGCGGGTCACGGGGGCCACGCCGCAGAGGTTGCGCAGGGCGTCGTTATCGCGGCGCGCCAGAGGCTCGGCCGCCTCGCTGAGCAGGACGGCGAGGACGATCCTGCCCACCCCCGGCAAGGAGCGGAGGATTGCCGCATCGGTGGGCGCGCCCTGCGATGCCTCGCTGCCCGCTGCTTGGTCACATAGGACGTCCAGCCTGCCCTGTGCCTCGCGCAGCTGAGTGTTCACGAGGCGAACGCGGGCTGCGAGGAGGCGGATGCGAGCGACCGCTGCCTCGGCCGTGCCTGGGGCGACGGTCACCGCCGGCTTGCGGAGGATATCGAGCGCCTCGCTGGGGCCGATGCGCCGGATGCGGTGTTTGGTCAGCACCCGGGCAACCCGCGCCGGGCGCAGGAGCTGTGCATCGGCCGGCCTGGGCGCGAGCTCCCAGAGATCGAGGAGCCAATCGGCCGCGATGTCGTCGCCGAGCTCCAGGACCTGCGGGTAGTAACGCCAGAGCTGCTGCCGGATCCGGTTGGACAGCCGGGTGCGTTCCTGCTGCAACTCCTCGGCGGCCCGGGACCACTCGCGGAGTTCAACGAGAAGGGGCGCGGAGACCTCGAGTTGCCGGAAGCAGTGCGGGTCCGTCCTGAGGGCATCGGCCAGGACCCTGGCGTCACGTCTGTCGTCCTTGGCGCCGGCGACGGTGTGGCGGTCGCGGAAGCGATCGAGCTGCTTCGGGTTGATCGCGTGCACCTTGAAGCCGCGCTCGAGCAAGGTCTCGACCACCGGGCCATGCGGCGTCTCAATGGCGACGGCGATCCTTCCCGGCGTGGTGCCGGACCGCTCGACCAACCAGTCGCAAAGGGCCGCAAGCCCCTCACCACCGTGTTCGAAGGCGCGCTCCGCCATCGGCTTGCCCCGGGCATCGAGAAGCCCGACCTGGTGTGCTGTCGAGGCCCAGTCGATCCCCGCGAACCACTGGCACGTGTCGTCCATCGCTCGTCCTCCTCACATGCGAGCCGCCGCGACGTCGTGCCGGTCCCTGTACAGGCGCTCGGTGGCGCATCTTCCCACTGGGCATCGTGTCGCAGCCAACCCGCCGGGGCACATGTCCCATCAGGGTGCTCGGAGCACAGGTGGACGCTGGTGCTCCCGGCGGGCCGGCTCGTCCGACCAGGGTAGCTGCGGCTCACGGCCGGACCCAGCATTGGTACAGGGTGGACGCCTCCCCGACGGCCCCTGTCGCAGGGTGGTGGCGCCCACCACCCTCAGCAGGAGGCGCCCGTGTCGGAGGTTCACACTATCACAGCCTCGGCGTTTAGCTGCCGGTCCCATGCTCTGCGAATGGAAGGCCGCTGCACCTCCTCAAGCGAAACACGGTTAGCCGGGCATGATGGTCCGTAAAGGGTTGGTCGCAGACCAGGCTGAGTTGACCCCCCCATTCAGATGGGGATGATAGAAATCCAGAAACCAAGAAAGAGGGAAACCGGGAGAGAACCGAGCTTACGCTGGGCGCCAACACCTCGCCTCGTACGCACGCTAGGGGCAGCCGGCACAGGGCTTGTGTGCTGACGACGTAGGCGACAGACGACCGAGCTATGGCCGAGCCGTATCGCCCCCCTGGCGAAAGGGCTGGGCAAGTTCGGGTGCGTCATAGGGCACGTCGGCATCGAAGCAGTCTCCATTCGCACGGCGGCCGACGACCCTCTTCGTGAGAACGGAGAGGAGCTGAGAGGATGCCGCTACCGCTACCGCTATCGCCGAACGCGCGACAAGGGTGCGTCGCTGACGCTCCCGCGCTGCGCGCGCCCTTGTCCCGCGTCCGGCTCGCGGTCCGCCGAAGGCATTCCGAGAAGAGGAGTGCCGGGCGATGAGCGGGCTGGACACGGAACTGGATGAGCTGAGGGAGGTGAGCTGCGCGGCGCTGCTGGAGCGGCTGCCGCCGCCCTGGCAGCTCGACAAGGCCGAGAGCACCCGGAACTGCCTGAAATACCGCAGGGGCAAAGGGGAGATCATCCTGGTCACCCATGGCGGGCGAGGGTGGTGGGATCCGGGCAGCACCACGGCGCGGGGCGACGTGTTCAACCTCGTGCAGCACCTGCAGCCCGGGCTGAACTTCGGCCAGGTCCGCAAGCTGCTCCGCGAGTTTGTGGGCATAGCCCCCAGCTACCCTGCCTACGAGCGGAGCCGGGAACGCCAGGCGCCAGCCCTGCCAGTGGCCGAGCGCTGGGCCAGACGTCGGCCGGTCTGGCGGGGTTCACCCACCTGGGGCTACCTGACCGGCACGCGGCGGCTACCCTCCGTCGTGGTCACGGCCGCGATCCGGCATGAGGTCCTCCGGGAGGGGCCGCACGCGAGCGCCTGGTTCGCTCACCGCGACCATGCCGGCCGGCTCACCGGCATCGAGATCCGCGGCCCGGAATACCGGGGCTTCTCGTCGGGTGGGGACAAGACCCTATTCCGGCTGCCCGGCGCGGTTCCCGGCAGCCGGCTGCCGGTGACCCGGCTTGCGGTGACCGAGGCGCCGATCGACGCCATGAGCCTCGCGGCAATCGAGCGGCTACGGGGCGATACCTTATATTTGGGCACCGCCGGGGGCATGGGTCCGCACACGCTGGAGGCCCTGGAGCAGCTGATGCAGGCGCTCGCCGGCAACCCGGCCGCCCGGGCTGTCGCGGCCTTCGATGCCGACCCGCAGGGCGAACGCTATGCTGGCTTTTTCGCCGAGCTGGCGGCCAGAGCTGGCATTCCAACTGAGCGGCTGACGCCCCCTGACGGTTGGAACGACTGGAATCAGGTGCTCACGCGGAGGGCGGACGCATGAGGGCCGACCGCGCCTGGGTGCGCCTCGGTCCCGATCGGCGCCTCAACCTGCTTGACCTTCGCCCGGATGCCTGGACCGACGAGGATCTCGCGACCGGGTTGTCGCGCACCTACCGCTGGGGCGGGCACTCCCGCTGGGAGCTGCCACTCTCGGTCGCCCAGCACAGCCTGACCGTGCTGGCGATCCGGCAGCGGATGGAGGGGAGGGGGCTCGCGGCCAGTGCCGCCTTCCGCGAGCTGTTGCACGATGCGGACGAGGGCCTGCTCGGTTTCGATTGCATCACCCCGCTCAAGCCGCATATGGGGGAGGGCTACGCCCGCCTGACCCGGAACCTGCAGGCCGCGATTGCTGACCGGTATCGGCTGCTTCCTTGGAGCAGCGAGGAATACCTGCTGCACAAGCGGGCGGACCGCCTCGCCGCAAACAGCGAGGCCCGCCACGTCGCCGGCTGGTCGCTGGACGAGATCCGGGAGGAATTCGGCACAGCCGAGATCCTCGAGGAGGATCCGCTGCACCAGGGCGGTCTCGCCCTTCCCCCCGGCCTCAGACCCTGGGAGCCCTGGCCGCCGAAGCTCTCCGCCCGGCTGTTCCTGACCCGCCTGCAGAATCTGAGCGACCAGTCGTGGCGCGACCGCGCCCTGGCGCAACTGGCTGCCGCCTTCTCCCGAGCGCCCGACCGCCTGCGCCATCGCTGCGCCGCGCAGGTCCAGGGCGACGCCCGTCACGACACGCTGGTCCGAGCGGAAGCGCCGACCGGCGAGGCCTGGGAGGGCGTCATCGTCGCCGGTGAGCGCGACGAGGCGGGCGCGTGGCTGCTCGATTCCGAGTTCACGATCTTCACCGACGACGAGCGGCCCGAGGGTCAGCTCATCACTGTTCAGGGATGGAACTGCCATGTTGAGCTTCTCTGACGAGAGCTGGGCCGACCTGCCAGCCGCCGAGACCCGCATGGCGAGCCGGGCCGAGATCACGGCCGGGCTGACACCGGCGCAGGCGGCGGCCGCGGCGAATGACGGCGCGATCCTGGTCCTGGCCGGGGCAGGGACCGGCAAGACGCGCACGCTCACCGCGGGCGTCGCGCTGCGCATCGCCGAGCAGGGCATCCGGCCCAACCGGATCCTGTGCGTCACCTTCACCAACAAGGCGGCAGCGGAGATGAAGGAGCGTATCGCCACGATGCTGGTGGGCTATGAGCTCCCGAGCTGGGTCGGCACCTTCCACGGCCTCGGCGCCCGCCAGCTCCGGGCCGACCCCGAGGTCGGCGGGTTGCGCGAGAACTTCGACATCCTCGACGCCGACGACAGCAAGCGCTTGGTAAAGCGTATTGTGAAGGCGATGAACCTGAGCGAAGCGGAGGAGGGCGGACCCGACGAGCGCGATCCGGTGAAGACCATCTGCAACCTGATCGGCAAGCTGAAGGACCGTCTGATCGCACCGGAAGAGGCCATCGTTCACGTCGAGGGCCAGATCGCCCGCGCCAACCAGACGCGCCAGATGGTCGACGCGCATGCCCTGCGCCTCACGGCGCGCGTCTACCTCGAGTACCAGCGCCGACTGCGCGAGGCCAACAGCGCCGATTTCGGTGACCTGTTGCTCTGGCCGGCACGGGCCATGCTCCGCGACAAGGTCTATCGTGAGCGCTGGGCAGGCCGCTTCGACTGCGTGCTCGCAGACGAATACCAGGACATCAACTATGTCCAGTATGTTTGGCTGCGGGCCTACGCGCAGGCCCATGGCAAGCTGTTCGTGGTCGGCGATGATTCGCAGAGCATTTATTCATGGCGCGGTTCCGATATCATCTATATTCGCCGCTTCACGCGCGACTTCCCGCACGCCGTTCAGATCAACCTTGAGGACAACTTCCGCTCGACCGGGCACATCCTCGCCGCGGCGAATGCCGTCATCGCCAAGGATGAGAGCCGGCTGGAGAAGACGCTGCGCACGACCAAGCAGATCGGTGATCCGATCGAGGTGGTCGACTTCCGGGACGCCGAGGACGAGGCGGCTGGCATCGTCGCCGAGATCCGCCGCCGGGCCAGCGAAGGCCTGCCGTGGGAGGACATGGCGATTCTCTACCGCAGCAACTTCATGAGCCGCGGCTTCGAGGAAGCGCTGATACGGGCGAAGGTCCCTTACGTCATCGTGGGAGACGTCGGATTCTACCAGCGCGCCGAGATCAAGGATGCGCTGGCGCTGTTGCGCCTGGCGCTCAATCCCGACACCCCGCAATCGGACGAAGCATTCCGCCGCGTGTGCAACACGCCGCCGCGCGGGCTCGGACCAAAGGCGATGGCCTCACTGGAAGCCGAGGCTGCGTTCCGCCACACGTCGCTGCTCCGCGCGGTCGAGACAGCGACACTGCCGCCGAAAGCGCGAAGCGCCGCGCTGGCATTCGCCGGTGCGATCCGGAGCGTCAGCCTGGACATGGCACTCAGCGTGGCCGACACGCTCTCGCTCGTGCTCGACCGCACCGGCTATCGCGCGATGTTGCGCGACAGCCGCGCCGAGACCACCGAGGGCAAGCTGGAGAACCTGCAGGAGTTGCTGTCGCTCGCCGGCAGCTTCCACAGCATCCCAGAACTGCTCGACCATGCGGCTCTCGCCAGTGCTGCACCTGGCGAAGAGGGTGGTGGACGAGTGCAGCTGATGACGCTGCACAAAGGGAAGGGACTGGAGTTCCGCCATGTGTTCCTGCCCGGATGGGACCAGAATAATTTTCCGAGCACCTTCGGTGACCCGGAGGAGGAGCGCCGCCTTGCTTACGTCGCACTGACGCGCGGCATGGAGCGCGTCAGCATCAGCCATGTCGAGTATCGGCGCGGCTACACCCGGCCATCGCCCTTTCTCCTCGACATCCCGGCGACGAGCCACGTCAAAGGGTGGCTTCGCTCGCAACGCGGTGACGGAGGCGGGCCGTCCCGGATCGGCCGTCACTACGTCGAGGATGTCTGAGAGTCCGGGTACCTCGACGGCGGGTCTGCCCTCCTTCGTGCAATCTCGGCACGGCCTACTGCTTCGAGGCAACCGGGGGAGGAGCAGGGCACTCCTCCCGCGCCAGCTCATGCGACGTCTGGCAGCCGGTCCAGATACTTGTCGAGCGTGATCGGGTAGTCGCGCACCCGAGCCCCCGTGGCGTTGTAGATGGCATTGGCGATGGCAGCGCCGACGCCGCACAAGCCCAGCTCACCGACGCCCTTGGCCTTCATCGGAGAGGAGATCGGATCGACCTCGTCGAGGAAGATAACCTCCTGATGCGGGATGTCGGCGTGCACAGGCACCTCGTAGCCCGCAAGGTCGTGGTTGACGAAGAAGCCGTGACGCCGGTCCACCGCCAGCTCCTCCATCAGCGCTGCGCCGACGCCCATGGTCATGGCGCCGATCACCTGGCTGCGCGCCGATTTCGGGTTGAGGATGCGGCCTGCGGCGCAGACGGCCAGCATGCGGCGGATGCGCACCTCGCCGGTATGGGCATCCACCGCCACCTCGACGAAATGCGAGCCGAAGGTGGATTGCTGGTAGCGCTTGGCGAGATCGCCGAACTCCATGACGTCCTCCGCCACGAGGCCGGCCTCGCCCGCCGCCTCTGCCAGTGACACGCTGCGGTTGCCGGCGCGGACCTGGCCCTCGGCGAAGACCGCATCCGCGGTGTTGAAGCCCGCCTTCTGCGCCACCGCCTCGCGCAGCTTCACGCAGGCGGCATAGACGCCGGCCGTGGCGCTGTTGGCGCCCCACTGCCCGCCGGAGCCGGCCGAGACGGGGAAGCGCGAATCGCCGAGCCGCACCGTTACGTGCTCGAGCGGCACGCCTATCATCTCGGCGGCCGTCTGCGCGATGATGGTGTAGCTGCCGGTGCCGATATCGGTCATGTCGGTCTCGACCGTGACGCGACCCTGCCGGTCCAGCCTCACCCGGGCGCCGGAAGCCATGACGAGGTTGTTGCGGAAGGCCGCCGCCATGCCCAACCCGGTCAGCCAGCGCCCGTTGCGCCGCCGGCCGGGGACGGGGTCGCGGTTGCGCCAGCCGAAGCGCTCGGCGCCGAGGCGCAGGCACTCCACCAGCTGCCGCCGCGAGAAGGAGCGGTCCGGCTGGCCCGGATCGACCTGGGTGTCGTTGATGATGCGGAACTCGACCGGATCGATGCCGAGCTTTTCCGCCATCTCGTCCATGGCGATCTCCAGCGCCATCAGGCCCGGCGCCTCGCCCGGCGCGCGCATGGCGTTGCCTTCCGGCAGGTCGAGCACCGCGAGCCGCAGCGCTGTCAGCCGGTTCGCCCCGGCATAGAGCAGCCGGGTCTGGTCCACCGCTGTCTCGGGCTGGCCCCCTGGCAGGTCGCCGGACCAGCTTTCATGGCCGATGGCGGTGATCCGGCCGTCCCGCGTGCAGCCGATGCGGATGCGCTGGATGGTCGCCGGCCGGTGCGTGGTGTTGTTCATCATCAGCGGCCGCGGCAAGGCCACCTTCACCGGCCGCCCCGCGGCGCGTGCGCCGAGCGCCGCCAGCAGTGCATCGGCGCGCAGGAACAGCTTGCCGCCGAAGCCACCGCCGATGAAGGGCGAGACCAGCCGCACCTTCTCCTTCGGCAGGTTCAGCGTCTTGGCCAGGTCGGTGACGCCCCAGTCGATCATCTGGTTGGAGGTCCAGACAGTGACGCTGTCCCCGTCCCAGGCGGCGGTGGAGGCGTGCGGCTCCATCATCGCGTGGCTCTGGTCGGGTGTGGTGTAGGTCTGGTCGAGCTGCACCGGCGCGGCGGCGAAGGCTCCCTCGAAATCGCCCACCGCGCTCGCGGACTGCTCCACCTTCCTCGCGGAATCCCGAACCGCCGCCAGGTCGAAGGCGCCCTCCTCGCGCGCATAGGTGACCTTGACCAGGGCGGCCGCGTCGCGCGCCTGCTCAAAGGTCTCGGCGACCACCACACCGATGGCCTGGTGGTAGTGCTCGATCTCCGGCCCGCCGAGCAGCCTAGCGGTGTTCATGCTGCCCTTGCCTAGCGGCCCGGCATTCTCATGGGTGACGACGGCGAGTACCCCGGGTGCTGCCCTGGCGGCGCCGACGTCCATGGCGGTGATGCGGCCCTTGGCGATCGCCGCGCCGATTACATAACCATAGGCCGGGTTTGCCACCACATCATGCCGCTCATAGGCATAAGGGGCGTGGCCGGTGGTCTTCAGCGGCCCGTCGATGCGGTCTATCGGATGCCCGACGACCTTGAGCTGGTCGATCGGGTTGCTGCCGGCTGGCGTGTCGAACTTCATCGGATCAGCCCTTCGCCTCGGCCAGCACGGCGCCCAGCGTGCGCTCCACCAGCCTCAGCTTGAATGCGTTGTCATGCGTCGGCTTCGCGCCATCCAGCATCGCCGCCGTCACGGCCTTGGCCCCGCGCGGGATCTCGGCCTCTGCCGCCTCCACCCGCCAGGGCTTATGCGCCACGCCGCCCAGCGCCACCCGCGCCGTGCCGTCGCGCTGCACCACCGCCGCCACCGAGACCAGCGCAAAGGCATAGGAGGCGCGGTCCCGCACCTTGCGATAGATCTGCACACCGCCTGCCGGCGGCGGCAGCGTCACCGCGGTGATCAGCTCGCCCGGCTCCAGCACCGTCTCGACATGTGGCGTCTCGCCGGGTAGGCGGTGGAACTCGGCGATCGGAATGGACCGCGTCGTGCCGTCCGGCCGCACCGTCTCCACCACCGCGTCCAGCGCCCGCATGGCCACCGCCATGTCGGAGGGATGCGTCGCGATGCAGGCCTCGCTGCCGCCGATCACTGCGAGCTGGCGGCTGAATCCACCGATCGCCGCGCAGCCGCTGCCGGGCTGGCGTTTGTTACAAGGCTGGCTGGTGTCATAGAAGTACGGGCAGCGCGTCCGCTGCAGCATGTTGCCCGCCGTGGTCGCCTTGTTGCGCAGCTGGCCCGAGGCGCCGGCCAGCAGCGCCCGCGACAGCACGCCATAGTCGCGCCGCACCCGCGCATCCGCCGCGAGGTCGGTGTTGCGCACCAGCGCGCCAATGCGCAACCCGCCCTCCGGCGTTGGCTCGATCCGGTCGAGCGCCAGGCCATTGACGTCGATCAGATGCGACGGCGTCTCGATCTGCAGCTTCATCAGGTCGAGGAGGTTGGTGCCGCCGGCAATGAACCGGGCGCCCGGATTGCGCGCGGCCGCCGCCGCGGCCTCGGCCGGCGAGGCGGCACGCTCATAGGTGAAGGGCCTCATGCCGGCCTCCCCGCCACCTCGGTGATGGCCTCCACGATGTTGGAATAGGCGCCGCAACGGCAGATATTGCCGCTCATCCGCTCGCGCAGCTCCGCCTCGGTGCGCTGCGGCGCCGCCGTCAGATCTTCGGTGACATAGCTGGGAATGCCAGCCTCAATCTCCTGCAGCACCGCAACCGCGGAACAGATCTGCCCCGGCGTGCAGTAGCCGCACTGATAGCCGTCATGCTTCACGAAGGCTGCCTGCATCGGATGCAGCTTTTCCGGCGTGCCCAGACCCTCGATCGTCGTGACCTCGTCGCCCGCATGCATCACCGCGAGCGTCAGGCAGGAATTGATCCGGCGCCCGTTGACCAAAGCCGTGCAGGCGCCGCACTGGCCGTGATCGCAGCCCTTCTTGCTGCCAGTCAGATGCAGGTGCTCCCGCAGCGCATCCAGCAGTGTCGTGCGAGGGTCAAGCGCGAGGTCATGTTCGGTGCCATTCACCTTCAGTCGCACTGTGAGCCCGGTTGACTCTCGGGAAATCGCCTGGGCGGCGACCGGTCCCGCAAGGGTCGTGACGGCGGTTCCGACCGCCGTGCCAATTCCAGCTTCCATCAATCTGCGCCTCGTAATGTCCAGGGAAGAAAGATCTGCTTTCTGCGGCATGCGAGCCTCCATGTTTGACGGATCGTCCTTGTTTGAGCCTTTGCTGAGACGCCTGCTTCGCCCGGGGATAGGCCGGCGGTCCACCTGGCAGGCTTCCGCCAGGCATGGTCCGCCCATCTGCTTGTGCGGGTGCCGGTCAGCTTCCCACAGCTGCCGGGGCCTCCAGCCGGCTGGCGCTTCGGCAGAGAGCCGCCAGCCCCCGGAGCGCCGCGAGGGCGAACTCCAGGCTGGCCTCGTCCACCAGCCGCCCGTCCTGCACCTTGGCCGCCACGTTGCCGATCACGACCTGCGGGCCAGGAACGAGAAGGGCCTGTACGGATAACAGTGTCTCGTTGAGCTGGGCCTGGGCGCGAACCCCGCCGGTAAAGGCCGGGGACGACGAGATGATCAGAACAGGCTTGCCGGTCAGAACAGACTGGCCATAAGGGCGCGACGCCCAATCGAGCGCGTTCTTGAGCACGCCCGGCGCACCGTGATTGTACTCCGGAGTGGCGATCACCAGGCCATCGGCCTCGGCAATCGCCCGCCGGAAGGCGTGCACGGCTTCCGGCCCGTTCGGCCCGTCCTCGTCCTGGTTGTAAAGCGGTAGCTGCAGATCACGAATCTCCAGCACGGCTTCGGCGCCGAGCCCTGCCTGCAACCCGCGCAGGATGGCGAGCGAATAGGAGTTCTGGCGCAGGCTGCCTGGGAGACCGAGAAGGCGAACGGGCCTGGTGGTGCTGACCGACATGACGCTTATTCCTGTTCCTGGGAGGTGAGGGGCGAAGCAGGCCCGGTGCCGGCACCTGTGGCCGCAATGGCGGCGGCGATTTCAGCAAGGTCGTCCCTGGTCAGTTCGAGCCGGGCCGCGCCGAGCCAGCCATCCACCTGCGCCGGGTCGCGGGCGCCGACGATGGCGCCGGTCACCCCGGGCCAGGCGAGTGTCCAGGCGACGGCGACCGCCGGGACGGTGGTGCCATGCCGCGCGGCGATCGGGGCGAGGGCCGCGGCGAGCTTGAGGTTGCGCTCGAGCTTCTCGCCCGTGAACTCGGGGTTGCGCGAACGCCAGTCATCCTGCGGAAGCGCGGCAGCACGCTGGGCGGAGAAGCGGCCGGTCAGCAGGCCCGACTGCATGGGGCTGTAGACGATCACGCCGGTCCCGTGGGCGTGGCACCAGGGCAGTTCCGCCTCTGCCACCTCCCGACGGATGGCGGAAAAGGGCGGCTGCAGCGTATCGACGTGGCCGAGTGCCTCGGCCGCTTCCAGCTGCGCGACGTTGTGGTTGGAAAGGCCCACCGCACGCACCTTGCCTGCCTTCTTCAGATCCAGCAGCACTTGCCAGTATTCTTCGAGCGGGGTGCCGTCCCCGGCAGGCCAGTGCATCTGGTAAAGGTCGATCCGCTCGACGCCGAGGCGCTTCAGAGAAGCATCGACTTCGCGCCGGATGCTGGCCGCTGCGCCGACCCGGCGCGGTGGGGCCCTGCGGTCGCTCTCGTCCCAGACAAGGCCGCATTTGGTGAAGACATAGGGACGCTCGCTCGCCGGGATGCCAACCAGGGCCTGACGCACGACCTCCTCTGAATGGCCCAGGCCGTAGACGGCCGCGGTGTCGATCCAGTTGATGCCACGCGCAACGGCATGACGAATGGCAGCAATCGACTCGCGGTCATCCTGGGTACCCCAGCCGGCGGCCCAGTCCCCCCCGCCGATGGCCCAGGCGCCGAAGCCGACGCGGGTGATGTGCATGTCGGTCATACCCAGCCGACGTGTGGGAAGAGGACTGACGTCAACGGAAGAGGAAGGGTCAGGCATTGTCGGTCTCCTGGCCGGCGCCGGCGAGGCGCCAGGACTGGGTGTTCGATGGATCGTGGAAAGTGGCTGGCGCCTGACGTCGCGCGCCCGCAGGCTGTGCCCGGAGCCGTTTCCCGGGCGTCAGGCGCCGGGCCATAGCGAGAGCAAGGGCCCGCCGCTTCCCGCAACCGGGTCCGAACGGGGGTATGGCAAGGCCGTCATGCGCGCCTGCATCGCGGGGGTGGGTGCCTCACGGCAGATGTCCCAGCGCTGACCGGGTGGATAAGCGCCGACCACCAGGAAATCCGGCGTCGCTTCCAGCCGGCAGTGCCCGGTGCCGGCTGGGAGGACCGCCACATCGCCTGCCCTGACCTCGACGTCGTGGCCATTCGGGCCACCAAGCATCAGCCGCGCCGTACCCCGGGCAAAGCCCAGCACCTCATGCGCGGTCGAGTGGTAGTGGTGATAGGCGTAGACCCCGTTCCGCCACTGCGAGGGCCAGCCGGTGCGCTGGAACAAGGCCTCGAAGGCCGCGGCCGGCGCATCGCCTGTCGCCGGCACGACGCCGCGGTAGAGCAACACCGGAAGGCGCTCATTGTTAGGCACCCAGCCATTGCGCGCCAGCCGCAGCACCTCCGGTGCCGGCGCGGCGGGGCCTGTCTGGCCCAGCGCATGCCCTGGCCCCGTGAGTCCGAGACCGGCAATGGCGGCGGCGAAATGCCGTCGGTCGAGGCTATTCATCGCTATCCTCCTCGAAGCGGCGGAATGCTTGGTGCATGATGTCTGTTCAGTTGCCGGCCTCACCGGCGTCCCGTGCCGCGAGCTGGCCAATGGCGGACCAGTCGAGATGGTCACCACCCTGCGCGATCAAGCTCAGGAAGCGGTCGCGCAGCAGGCTGGCGATCGGCATGGGCACCCGCAGCATCTCGCCGGCCGCGAGGGCAAGGCGGATATCCTTCTGTCCAAGCGGTGCCGCGAAGCCGGCAGGCTCGAACTGCCTCCTGGCGATCAGCCCGCCATAGGTCCGATAGACGGGCGCGCCGAACAGCGTGGAGGTGAGGATCTCGAGATACTGCTCGCGATCGACTCCGCCCTTGGAAACGAGGGCCATGGCCTCTCCGAGGGCCTCGATCACCGAGGCGATCAGGAAGTTGCCGCTCAGCTTCACCAGGTTCGCGGCCTGAGGCGCCTCCCCCACGGTGAAGGTCTGCTTGCCGATCGCATCGAGCAGCGGCCCGGCGGCGGCGAGCGCCTTGGCGGACCCGGCCGCGATCACGAATAGCTCGCCTTTCGCTGCGGCGTCGGGCCGCCCGAAAACCGGCGCGGCGACGAAATGCTGCCCGGCCTCCGCATGGGCTGCCGCCAGCTGCTCCGCGAAGGCCACGCTGATGGTGCTCGAGGAAATGTGGAGCACGCCTTTCGGCAGGCTGGACAGGATACCTCCCTCGCCATGCACGGCGCTGCTGACCGCAGCGTCGTCGGCGAGCATCGTCACGACGGCATCCGCCTGGCAGGCATCGGCGATGCTTGCCGCAGCCCTCGCGCCCTGTGCGACGAGCGCATCGGCCTTTTGCCGGGTGCGGTTGTACACCGTCACCGCATGACCGGCCTTCAGCAAGTTCGCCGCCATGGCGGAGCCCATGCGCCCAATCCCGATGAAACCGACTTTCATGACCACTGCCCTTGTTAAGCGGCGCTGCTGACGGCGGCGCCGGCAAGCTCGATCAAAGCCCCTGCACAGCCTCTCAGGGCTGGCGGGACGATGCAGCGGCAGGCTGCGGGTGCATGTCGCGTCCGGCTTCCACGAAGGCCTTGAAGGCTGCCGCGTAATCCGGATGCCACCGGGAAAGGGGTGGACGGTTCTCGACGATGTCGCCGGCCGCCCAGAGGATGCGCCGTTCATCAAGGGCGCTGGAGACGTCATTGTCAGGGCAGAGAATGTAGAAGTCCCCGGCCTCCAGGCGCTCCATCATGAAGTCCACCGTCTGCTCCGGCGTCCAGGCAGCCTCCGGCTTCTCGGTCCGGCCCTGGGCCGTGAGTGGCGTGAAGACGAAGCCGGGGATCAGCAAATGCGCCGTGATCCGGCAACCCGGCGTGTTCCGCAACTCATGCTCCAGCGCCTCGGTGAAGACCTTCACGCCGGCCTTGGAGACGTTGTAGGCCGGGTCGCCGGGCGGCGTGGTAATGCCCTGCTTGGACCCGGTGTTGATGATGAGGCCCGGCCGCCCACGCGCGATCATGCCGGGGGCAAAGACCCGGGTACCATGGACGACGCCCCAGAGATTGACGCCAATGATGCGCTCCCAGTTCTCGCCTGGCCCGAACAGGGCGCTCCCCGGCTGGACGCCAGCATTGTTCATCAGCACGTCCGTGCCGCCGAACCGCTCGCGGACGGCGGCTTCGAGGCGCTGGACATCCTCGACGCGGCTAACATCCGCCACGACAGTCATGATGCCGGCCGATCCGCCCGGCGCTGCGTCGGCCAGCAGGCTGGCGGCCCGGGCCAGCCGGTCCTCGCCGAGATCGGCGATGCAGACACGCAGGCCAAGCCGGGCGAAGCGCGCCGCCGCGGCCAGGCCGATGCCCGACGCGCCGCCCGTGACAACAGCAACGGAATCAGGGGAAAGGGCGAGTGACATGGTGGTGGTTTCCTGATCTAGCGCGAACAATGTCGGCATCGCGCACGGTCTGGATGGTCCGGACCGGCTGTAGGCTATCGTCTGGCTCGGCTCCGCCGGACTGACGCGCCCGCGAGCCCCAATGCTCCGATGACATACCTCTGCACCTTCGTTGCCGCGGTTCCTCCCGCCGCGCCGTCCATGAGTTCTGCCCTCGATGCCAAAGGAAGATGTTGAAGCTTCAGGAGGAACGGTCGGATATTTGTCACGGGAGCTGACAATGAGAACCCGGCTTGCGTTGAATATGGCTCAACGTTCTAATGAACCATATTCAAGGATCCTGCATGGCCCCGTTCACACGCTCCGATCTGTCCGACCTGACCGTGTTCGTGACCATCGTGCGGCGCGGAAGCTTTCGGCAGGCAGCGATCGAGCTGGACCTCACGACATCGGCCCTCAGCCATTCAGTCAAGAAGCTGGAAAGCCGGCTCGGAGTCCGGTTGCTCAACAGGACCAGCCGTTCCGTTGTTCCGACAGACATCGGCGCCGAGCTCGCCCGCCGGCTGGCGGACGGATTTCAGACGATCAGTGAAGCTCTCGCGGCGCTTGACCTCTATCGCCGCTTTCCCGTCGGGCGGCTGCGTCTCAACATCCCGAAGGATGCCTCGCGGCTGCTGGTGTCACCTGTGCTCGTGGACTTTCTGCGGGCGTATCCGCAAATCCGCCTGGATGTCACAGTGGAGGACCGGCCTGTCGACATCATCGCGGAAGGCTTTGATGCCGGCATACGCTACGAGTCCACCATCCCGAAAGACATGATCGCGGTGGCATTGACGGCGCCGTTGCGGTGGGTGGTGGTCGGGGCGCCGGCGTATCTCTCACGTCATGGCCGGCCCAGCCGGCCCGAAGATCTGCTGCAGCATTCCTGCATTCAGATGCGCGTTGGCGACAACACCGCCTTCCCCTGGGAACTCGGCGACGGTGCGGCCATGGTCCGCATTGATGTGCCAGGCCCCTTCTGTGCGAATGAGACTGACATCTCCGTCGACGCAGCGGTCCGAGGTGCGGGCCTGGCCTACTGCCTTGAAAACCGCGTGGAGGCAGAGCTCCGAAGCGGCCAGCTTGAAGTGGTGATGCCCGATTGGTCCTCCATGGGGCCACCCTTCGCGATGTATTATCCGAGCCGCAGACAGACACCGCCGGGGCTGCGGCAGCTCATTGGCCTGATCCGCGACCAGGAAGGCCTGCCATCCTCCTCCTGGCACGTCCCAACAGCTTGAACGGCACGACGCCCTCCGGGCCTGGCGAGGCCTGATGGGGCGATACACGACTCCCAGTCACGAATGACCTGACTTCATCGCACTTCTGTCAACGGCAGCTCTCAGCGACATTCTGCCCCAACACAAGGGCCAGGAGTTCGCGACGATGGAGATCGCTGGTTGCACGGCGCTCGTGACGGGCGCCAACAGGGGCCTCGGCAAGGCCTTCGTCGAGGCGCTGCTGCAAGCGGGCGCCGCCAAGGTCTACGCCGGTAGCCGCAAGCCGGGAGCGTGGGCTGATCCGCGGATCCAGCCGATCGGGCTGGACGTCACCCGCCCGGCCGACATCGCCGCGGCGGCCGAGGCCTGCGCGGACGTGAACCTGCTCGTCAACAATGCCGGGGTGATGCTCGCGCGCTCCATCCTGGCCGAGGACTCCGAGGCGGCGCTGCGCCAGGAGATGGAGGTGAACGTCTTCGGCGTCCTCGGCATGGCGCGCGCCTTCGCGCCCGTGCTCCGGCGCAACGGGGGCGGGGCGCTGGTCAACATGCTCTCGGTCGTGAGCTGGTACGTCTATCCGTTCAACGCCACTTACTGCACGTCCAAGTTCGCGGCTCTGGCTGCGACCGACGCGCTGCGCATCGAGCTGAAAGCGCAGGGCACGCGGGTCGTGGGCGTCTATGCCGGCTTCATCGACACGGATATGGCCGCGCGTGTCCAGGGCGAGAAGACCGCACCCCGACAGGTCGCCGAGCGCGCTTTGGAAGGCATTCGGCGCGGCTGGGACGACGTCCGCGCCGACAAGGCGGCCGAGGATCTCTGGGCGATGTTCCGGGCCGATCCCGCACAGCTCCGGAGTTTGGGCCAGACGCTGTGGGATGAGGGCCGCGCCTGGGCGGTCTGAGCGGTGATCCGCTGATCCGATGATGGTTTTCAAACCTTGGGAGGCTCAATCATGTGTCCAGAAGAGACGCGGTTCTCGGCCCGCTGCCTCGTGCGCCTGACGGTGAACGGCCAGTCGCACGAGCTGGAGGTCGAGCCGCGGGTGACCCTGCTCGATCTGCTGCGCGAGCGTCTACAACTCACCGGCGCCAAGAAGGGCTGCAACCGGGGCGAATGCGGCGCCTGCACAGTCCTCCTGGACGGCCGGCGGGTGAACGCCTGCCTCGTCCTCGCCGCCTCCGCCGAGGGGTGTGCGGTCACGACCGTGGAGGGCCTGGCGCAGGACGGGCGGCTGCACCCGGTCCAGCAGGCCTTCATCGAGCACGACGCCTTCCAGTGCGGTTTCTGCACCTCGGGCCAGATTATGTCGGCGCTCGCCTGCATCACGGAAGGCCATACGGGCTCGAACGCGGAGATCCGTGAGTGGATGAGCGGCAATTTGTGCCGCTGCGCCGCCTATCCGCAGATCGCCGAGGCCGTGGCGGCCGCGGCCCGGGACATGTCGGCATCGGAGGCGGCCTGATGCAGGATTTCAGCTACGCCCGCGCCACCTCGCGCGCCGAGGCGCTGGCCCTCGCGGCCGAGGGCGACACGGCGATCCTGGCGGGCGGCACCGAGCTTCTGAACTGGCTGCGGATCGGCATCGCCGCGCCAGGACGGGTTGTCGATATCAGCCGCACGCCCGGCATGGATGGTGTCGAGGCGCTGCCCGGCGGCGGCGCGCGGATCGGAGCTCTGACCAGGCTGAACGACGCCGCGCAGCACCCGTTGATCCAGCACTCCTACCCCGTGCTGTCGCAGGCCATCCTGAAATCGGCCTCCGCCCAGCTCCGGAACCTGGCGACCATCGGCGGCAATCCGCTTCAGCGGGTGCGCTGCCCCTATTTCCGGGCCGAGGAGCCGACGCCCTGCAACAAGCGCGCACCCGGGTCCGGCTGCGCCGCCCTGCACGGGTTCAACGAAAAGCACGCGATCTTCGGCTGGACCGAGGACTGCGTGGCCGTGCAGCCCTCCGATCCGGCTGCGGCGCTGGCGGCGCTGGACGCGGTCTATGTGACCGAGCGCCGTGACGCGGACGGTCGGCGCATCCCGGCGCGCAGCTTCCATGTCCTGCCGTCCGAGGACCCGACCGCCCACACTGTGCTGGAGCCGGGCGAGCTTATCGTGTCCATCGAAATCGCGGAGCCTGCGACGCGATCCGCCTATCTGAAGCTGCGCGAGCGCGAGAGCTACGAATATGCGACGGTGTCCGCCGCGGTGGTGCTCGACCTCGATGGGGAGGTCATCCGCCGCGCCCGCATCGCGCTCGGCTCGGTCGCCATGCGGCCCTGGCGGCTGGACGAGGCGGAGCGGCGGCTCCAAGGCCAGCGCCTGGGCGGGCCGGAGGTGGAGGCCGCGGTGGACGCCGGCTTCGCCGAGGCCCGGCCGCTCTCGTCCAATGCCTACAAGATCCGGCTCGCGCGCAATGCCGTGCTCCGTACCCTGAACCTCGCAACGAGGGCGTCATGAAGACCTCAGGAGACCCGATCACCCGCCTCGATGGCCCGGCCAAGACGACGGGCGCCGCCCGCTACGCCGGCGACCAGGCTCTGCCAGGGCAGCTCCATGCCGTGCTGGTCCCCTCGACCATTCCGGCCGGCCGCGTCACGGGGATCGACGCCCGTGCGGCGCTCGCGACACCAGGGGTGGTCAGGGTGCTGACCGCCTCGGACATGACCAGGGTGCATCCGGACCTGGACAAGATCACCTGTCCGCCGCTCGCCACCCGCTTCCTGCCCATGCAAGGCGATCAGGTCCTCTATGAGGGCCAGCCCGTGGCCATCGTGCTGGCCGAGCGGCTGGAGCCGGCCGAGGCCGCCGCGGCGGCCATCCGGGTCTGCTACCAGCGCGACGCGTTCACGCCACCTGAGACCGCGCCGGCCGAGCCGCCCGACCCGGCCAAGGGGGACTATTCCAAATCGAGCGCGGTGACGTTCCAGAAGGGCGATGCGGCCGCGGCAATCGCGGCCGCGCCGGTCAGGCTCGCTGCCCGCTACACCCAGCCCTCGCGCCATGCCAACCCCATGGAGCCCTCCGCCATCCTGGCGGCCTGGGAAGGCGACCGGCTGACGGTCTACGACGCCGTCCAGCACCTGCCGGCGGTCCAGGGCGCCCTCGCCGCCGTCTTTGGGCTGGGCGCGGACAAGGTGCGCGTGGTCTCTCCGCACACCGGCGGCGGCTTCGGTGCCAAGGCCTTCATCTGGCCCCATGAGATCCTGACGGCCATGGCGGCCAGGGTGGTGGGTCGTCCGGTCAAGCTGGCGCTCAGCCGCCAGCACATGCACGCCATGGTCGGGCCCCAGCCGCAGATGACCCATGACCTCGAGCTCGGCGCGCGGCCCGATGGCCGGCTGGCGGGGCTGACCCACGCGACAGCCAACATCACCAGCGTGACCGACGACTATGTGGAGTTCGGCGCGATCCCGAGCCGCGCCTTCTACGCCTGCGACAACATCACGACCGACCACCGCGTGCGGCGCGGTCACGTCACCCTGCCGACCTTCATGCGCTCGCCCTGGGACGGGCCGGGCTCCTGGGCGCTGGGCTCGGCGATGGACGAGCTGGCCCGGCGGCTCGGCGTCGATCCGCTCGATCTGCGCCTGGCGAACCATGCCGACACCGATCCGGAGAGCGGCCAGCCCTGGTCGTCCAAGAAGCTGCGCGAGGCCTATGAGGAGGGTGCGCGCCGGTTCGGATGGCGCGAGCGCCCGCGCGGCGGGACCCGCGACGGCCACTGGCGGATCGGCTGCGGCATGGCGGATTGCAGCCAGGGACAGGCGCGCTTCCATTCCACCGCCCGGGTGAGGCTGGCGGCGGAGGGGGCGGCGGTCGTGGAATCCAGCTTCTGCGACATCGGGACGGGTCCCGCCACGGTCTTCGCGCAGGTCGCCGCCGAGGCGCTGGGGCTCGATCCCCGGCAGGTGACGGTGCGCTCGGGCGACACTGACCTGCCCTATTCGGGGCCGACCTATGGCTCGGGCACGACCCTCAGCACCGGGGCCGCGGTGCAGCGGGCGGCCGAGCGCGTGCGGGGGCGGCTGGCCGCGCTCGCCGGCTGGGCGCCCGAGGAGACGACGATGCGCGAAGGGCGGATCACGCGGGCGAACGAGAGCCGGACGATCCAGGAGGTGCTGGGCGCGGCCGGCCTTCCCGAGCTGAGCTCGGACGGCGCTTTCGACCTGCCCGGCGGCGCACCCGTCGATATGGGAGAGGCCGGGGCGCCGGCCCGCACCTTCGGCGCGATCTTCGTGGAGGTCGGGGTGGACCCGGAGCTGGGGCTTCTCCGGCTTCGCCGCGCCGTGGGCGCCTACAGTGCCGGGCGGATCCTGAACCCCCGCACCGCCCGATCCCAGATGATCGGCGGCATCATCTGGGGCTGGGGCATGGCGGCCATGGAGGCGAGCCACTACGAGCCGAAGCTCGGCCGCTGGCTGTCGAAGGACCTTGCCGGCGTGGCCATTCCCGTGAACGCCGACATCCCGCCCGAGATCGAGGTGGCATTCGTCGAGGAGTTCGACGCCAGGTCCGGCCCGCTCGGCGCCAAGGGGATCGGCGAACTCGGCGCGACCGGGGTCGCGGCGGCTGTGGCCAATGCCGTCTATGACGCCATCGGGATCCGGGTGCGCGACCTGCCGATCACCCCGGACAAGCTGCTGGCGGCCTGAAGTCCGGCGCAGGGAGAAGGAGCGCGCGGCCGTGAGGCCGGCGCTCCCCTTCCGCCGCCAGACCCGATATCGCATTAGGACGGCAAGGCGATGCCCGACAGACGCTCGCAGGCCTCGATCAGCCGGTCCTGCAGACCCGCATCATGGACCTGCGGGTTCGGCGTGCGCGGCCGCATGTGATAGAAATACTGGCCTGAGACCTTGGCGGCCGGATCGTCGCCGACCGCCAGCCAAGCCTGGGTTCGATGGGCCTGGTCCATGTCGTCGGGCGCACCCGGGCCGCCCATCCGGGTCGGCACCCAACCCGGTTCCAGCGCATTGGACAGCACGCCGGGCCAGCGCCGGGCGACGGCGAACGCCAGAAGCACGTCATGGAGCTTGCTCTCCGCATAGGCTTCCGCGCCGTCCCAGTGCCGCGTCTCCCAGAGCAGATCGTCGAAATTGGCCTCGGTGCTGCGATGCATGCCGGAGCTCAGATAGACGAGCCGCGCCGGCCGCTGCATCAGGGCCGTCAGCACGTACGGGGCCAGCGTGTTGATCGCGAATACATGGAGCAGGCCGTCTTCGGTCTCGATCCGCCGACGTTCGCGATAGCCGACCCCGGCGTTGTGGATCACGGCGTCGAAGGGCCCGAGCCGGTTCGCCTGCTCGGCCACGGCACGCGCTCCGGCGAGGCTCGACAGGTCGCCGACGGCCACCGCCTCGGCCTGGGGCAAGGCCCTGCGCGTGCCGTCCGCGCGCGCGGCATCGCGGGCATGCAGGACGACCTGGTGGCCCTCCTCGGCGAGCAGGCGGCCCGCCATCAGGCCGAGCCCGGTAGAAGACCCCGTGATGAACACCTTCGACATCGCTCGTCTCGTCCTCGATTGGATTGACCTTGCACGCTCGAAGCCCGGCTTGAGCGCCGGCGGGAAGGATGTGGCCGAGGTGGCGCGGGCGGAATTGCGCTTTGGTCACTTCATCTGTGACACCGTTCAAGGGCGCCGGGTGATCTCGACGCAGAAGTCGATGAAGGCCTTGACCTTGGCCGGCGTGTGCTGCCGGGACGGGTGGACGGCGTAAAGGGGGAAGGTCTCGTCCGACCAGTCCGGAAAGAGCTCCACCAGGCGGCCCTCCTCCAGCAGGTCCCGCACGCCGAGGGCCATGACCTGGGCAACGCCGGCGTCGGAAAGGCAGGCGCCCAGCATGGTCCCCACATCGGTCACGAGCAGCGGACCGCGTGTCCGGACGGGAACGACGTCGCCGCGGCGGTGGAATTCCCATTCGAACGGCCGCCCGGCGAGGGGGTCGCGAAACTGGATGCAGGCGTGGCGCTCGAGGTCGGGCGGCGCCTGGGGCCGCCCGTTCCGCTCCAGGTACCCAGGTGAGGCGACCGTCAGGATCCGGGTCTCCAACAGTCGCCGGGCCACCATCGAGGAGGCCGGCTGGGGCCCGAACCGGACGGCCACGTCGATGCCGTCCGCGACGAGGTCGCCCATGATCTCCCGTGTCATCACCTCCACATCCAGGTCGGGATAGCGGCGGAGGAACTCGCTGAGGCAGGGCGCCAGGACCAGGCGAGAGAAGAACGGATCGACGTTGACGCGCAGGCGGCCCCGCACGGTCGCCAAGGAGCCGGAGGCCAGCACCGCCGCCTCCTCGATGCCATCCAGGTGGGGAGCGACCTGTTCATAGAACCGGGCGCCTTCGTCGGTCAGCCGAAGCGTGCGTGTGGTCCGGTCCAGCAGGCGGACCCCGATACGGGCTTCGAGCCGCGCGACGGCGCGGCTGACCCCCGACGGGGAAAGGCCCAGGGCTTCGGCCGCCCTGGCGAAACTGCCGCTCTCCACCACCGCGGCCAGCACGCTCACGCCCGAGAGCAATCGTCCGTCGAACGGCATATCAATCCTGCATCCTGGCCAGCGAACGCGTCATGCCGGGCACTTACGGGAGGGTCGGTTCTGGATAGCCCGCCAGGGTCAATCTAGCTTTTGTGCCTGGAGCGCAACTCCCTGAAAGAAGGCACAAATGGCGGACAAGATCGTTCTGGTCGTGCGGATTCGCACGAAATCGGGCAGGAAGGCCGAACTCGTCGAACATCTTACAAACCTGGTTCGGACGATGAGCCGCGAGACAAACTTCATCAACGCGGTGATCCACGACGATGTCGAGCAGTCTGATGACGTGGTGGTTTACGAGACTTGGCGCGGCACGCGCGAGAGCTGGCTGAAGGAGGAGTATTCTCGTCCCTATCGGCAACCCTACGAGCAGATCCTGGCCGACCTCACGGAAGGGCGTTCTGTCGCCTGGCTGACGCCCGTCGCTGTCTATCCGAGCGAGGCCGGGTAATCGGCGTACCTTCGCCAATCGATTACGGCGACCGAGCATCGGTAAGGAGAGCGGCGAGGGTTCCGGAGAGGGCCCGGCACGATCTGCAGGTCTCCAGACAGGATTGCCGGGAAGTGTAGGCGAGATGACGGGCGGGGAAGCCGTGCCGCTCTCGCCCGGTCCGGTTCAAGGGCAAGGGCTTCGCCCGCGCAGGACACCCATCGCGCAAACGCGATGGGACCCGTCCGCGCGCCCTTGAGCCGGCCAGGCCGGATCGGCCGCCGGGTGGGGTCTCGAGGAGAGACCTCACAGAAGGACGGCGACGATGAGCAAGCAGAAGCGAGGCAGCTACACGCTGCGAGATCTCAAGGCAGACCTGGGCGCGGTCGCCGGGCTGCTGGCCTTCCTGGCGATCATGGCAAGCGCCGCGGTGCTGCCCGGTCTGCTGACGGACCGCGACAGCACCGTCCCCCTCCATTCGGTGCGGGAGGCGCACCGGTGAACCTCCGCGACCTTTACCCCGAGATCGAGGGCGACCTCACCATCACGCCGAGCAGCGGCGCCGACGGCGAGGGCTTCGCCCTCAGCCGCACCGACTGGAGCGAGCCGGTGCTGGTCGCCGTCGTCCCGGACGGCGCCGGCTACGGGATCGGCGAGGCCGAGGGCCACGCCCGCCTGCTGGCCCGGTCCCCCACCATGCTGCGCCTCCTGAGCGAGGCACTGTCCATCTTTGGGGAGGAGTTCGAGGGGGACGAGGAGGTCCCTGGGGCCGATCTGGTCGAGCGCTTCGCCATCTGGCGGGCGCGCGCCAAGGCCAAGCTTTCGGCCCCGATCACGCCCGTTCGCGGCTGACCCGACCCACGACCTGCCTTGACCGGGAGCCCGCCTCGCGCGGGCTTTCGTGCATCTGGAGAACCACCATGGCCAACTATTTTACCCTGTTCTCCTGCCACTTGCCGCTCGGCAAAGCCGAGAACATCGAGCCTGCGCTCGCGATCTACCGCGTGATGCAGGATCAGAAGGACCAGCAGGGCGAGACCCTGGGCTTCGACGCAGACCATCATCCGGATCTCTCACCCGACGGGGTCTTCCTGGGCGCAGACGGCTCCGGTGACCCCGAGCACGTCATTGACTTCGTGCTCCGCTGCGCCGAGGCCTTCGATCTTCAGGGCCTCTGGGGCTTCCGTTGGGCACTGACCTGCTCGCGGGGCCGTCTCGACGGCTTTGGGGGCGGCGCCCACCTCCTCGACCTCGGCCGCCGTGAGACGGTCGGCTGGCTCGACACCGAGCACTGGCTGCAGAGCCGGATCGCCGCAGCCCCGGAGCGGCTACCGACCGTGTCGCACGCCGGGCACCGTGAGGGAGCGCGCCGGTGATCCGCTCCTTCCTCGACCTGTCCAGCGGTCATCTCTCACCGGAGACCTGGACCTGGCTCGACGCCCAGACCACGGACGAGGTGGTGCGCAGCCTCGGCCCGAGTGCCCAGGTCGTGCTGGCCGGCGGCATGCGCTACGGCTGGTTCATCTACGCCGACGAGGAGCCCGGGGAGGCGATCCCCGCCGATCTCGCCGCGGTGTTCCGCCTCGCGCGGCAGCGTGGCTGCGAATACGTCCTCTTCGACTGCGATGCGGTCCCGATGGAGGACCTGCCCATCCTGCATCCGGACTTCGCCGAGCCCGCCACAACGGCCTGACCTCCGCCTCCTTCCCGAATGCCCAACCTGCCGTTGGCAGCAGACGCTGCCGCATGCGTGCGGCTGAAAGGACGATCCATGGCTATCTGCCCGAACGAACATATGCACCTGCTGCTGCAGGCGCTGAAGGACCAGGACCGGGAGGTGTTCAACATCACGCTTGCGGAGCTGCTGCTCTGGCTGCAGGTGCCGGGCAATCCGATGCCGAACATCCGCATGGCAGTCGTCACCGCGAGCGCGATGGACACCGCGGAGGAGACCCTGCGCGAAAAGGCGCAGGCGCTCCGCGCGGTGATGGGCCATGAGCCAAGCCTGTCGCGGCAGCTGGAGGGCGAGGCGGCCGAGCACGAGCAGGTCGCCGACGCTCTGCGGTCGCTCAGCAATGACACCGACTTCATCGTGGTGCAGCCGTGACCCGGCCGGCCTGCCTTTGGTGCGGCCAGCCGGAGGTGCTGGAGATCGCGGAAATCTGGAGCAGCCATGAATTCATGATGGAGACCTGCTGTTCCGCGCGCCATGAGCAGCTGGTGGCCGAAATGGCCGACGATCCCGATTGGGCAACCGGCTTGCTGCGCCACCTCGGCGCCGAGGAGCTGACCGGCTTCCGTCTGCGCCGGCTCTACGACAACCAATGCAGTCCGCCCGTATTGGACTTCCGTCTCACTGTCGAGCCGGTGCAGTTCGCAACGATGCAGGCCTTCGTGCGCGACCACCACGCACACTGCCCGCCGCCGGTGACCTGGCGCTTCGGCGCAGCGATCTTCAACGGCCGGACGCAGATCGGCGTCGTCTCGGTCGGCAATCCCGTCGCCCGCGCCTACATGCATCGCGGCTGGGTCGAGGTGAACCGCCTGTGCATCCGGCGCGACACCGCGCCGCAGCTCCGCTGGTGCGCGTGTTCGCAGCTCTACGGCTACGCGGCGCGCGAAGCCGAGCGGCGCGGCTTCAGCAAGATCATCACCTACATCCGTGAGGACGAGGAAGGCACCAGCCTCAGAGCTGCGGGTTGGCAATGCGAAGGCCCTGCGGGCGGCCGCAGCTGGAACAGCGGCGCGCGGCGGCGCAACACCAACAACGCTTTCGTGCCCAAGCTGCGCTGGTCACGGCTTCTCAAACCGAAGCCAATGCGGAGCTCCGCGACGCAGACACCGCTTCGTAAGACCATGCGCCATCGCTCGGCATCGGCGTGGCTGCAGGCTGCCTGAAGCGGGGAAAGCAAGCGGGAAGGGGTGAGGAGGGGAGACGCCTGACACCCCAGGCCCGCCGCCGCAAGGGCGAGGGCTCCGCCCGCGCTGCGCGCGCCCTTGCCCCGGCAGTCCCGGGGCGTCCGCGGGGGAGGGGTTCAGAAACCCTCGAAAGAGACCCCGATGCAGACGCACTCGCTCACCGACCGCCGCGAGATCCGGCACTTCCACCTGTTCGCCGGGTTGGGCGGCGGCGCCAGGGGCTTCAACGCCGGCAGCGCACGCGTCGGCAACATGGTCGCGCAGTTCCGCTGCCTCGGCGGGATCGACGTGGACCCGGGCGCGATGCGCGATTTCGAGCGCCTGGCCGGCGTCAAGGGCACCGTGCTCGACCTGTTCGACCGCGAGCAGTATCGCGCGTTCCACGGGTGCGAGCCGCCGCGCGACTGGCGCGAGGCGACCACGGCCGACATCCACGCCGCGGCTGGCCATGAGCGGCCGCACATCGTCTTCCTGTCCGCGCCCTGCAAAGGCTTCAGCGGCCTGCTGTCCGAGAGCAAGTCGCAGAGCGCCAAGTACCAGGCGCTGAACCGGCTGACGCTGCGCGGCATCTGGCTGACGCTGGAGGCATTTGCATCCGACCTGCCCGAGCTCATCATCTTCGAGAACGTGCCCCGCATCCAGACACGCGGGCGGCAGTTGCTCGACCGCATCTGCGGTCTGCTGCGCAGCTACGGTTACGAGGTGGCCGAGACGACGCACGATTGCGGCCGGTTGGGAGGACTCGCGCAGTCACGCAAGCGCTTCCTGCTGGTCGCGCGGCACCGCGAGAAGGTGCCGCCCTTTCTGTACGAGCCGCCGCACCGGCCACTGCGCTCGGTCGGCGACGTGCTCGGCCGCATGCCGCTGCCAGGCTCCGGCCTGGGCGGGCCGATGCACCGCATCCCCAGCCTGCGCTGGCAGACCTGGGTGCGGCTCGCCTTCGTCGAGGCCGGCAGCGACTGGCGCTCGCTCGCCAAGCTGGCGATCGAGGACGGGCACCTGCGCGACTTCGCGCTCGTGCCGGACGACTGGCGGGCCAGTGTGCTCGGCGTGCGGCCCTGGGACGAGCCCTGCGGCACCGTGGCCGGGCGCAGCTCGCCCACCAACGGCGCCTATTCGGTTGCCGACCCGCGGTTCTTTTCCTCGGAGAAGTGGAAGGACGGGCAGCAGTATGGGGTGAAAGGCTGGGGCGACACCGCGCACTGCATCGCTGGCTCGCAGGCGCCGGGGCAGGGCGCCTATGCCGTGGCGGACCCACGCCATGGCGGCGAGGCCAAGTTCAACAACTGCTATCGGGTGGTGCGCTGGCGCGACGTGTCGCCGACCGTCACGGGCGGCACTGGCCCGAGCGCGGGCGGCCTCGCCGTGGCCGATCCGCGCACCGCCTATGGGGAGAACACCCACAGCACCGTGCTGCGCGTCACCTCCTGGGCTGAGCGGAGCGGCACGGTGACCGGGGCGCACCACCCCTCGGGCGGTGCCATGGTGGTGGCCGACCCGCGTGCGACCTCTGCCTATGGCGGCCATGGCAAGTACCGCGTGACCGGCTGGGAGGATCAGTCCGGGACGGTCATCAGTGCCTCAGGCACCGGCAACGGCGCCTTCGCGGTGGCTGACCCGCGTCCGGAGGAGCGCCGCTCCGGCGCGCTCGGGGTCATCCCCTGGACGGAGCGGGCCGGCACTGTGGCCGGCGAGAGCCTGCCCAGCAATGGCGCGTTCGCCGTCGCCGACCCACGCCCCGGCATGGAGCGCGCACCGGGCGACAACTACTACGGCGCCGGCCACTACGGCGTGGTGCCCTGGGGCGCCTCGACCGGCGCCGTATCCTCGGCGGCCGGCTATGACAATGGCCGTTGGAGTGTCGCTGATCCCCGGCTGCCGGACACTACGGACCGGGTGGTGGCCCGGATCCGCAGCCTGGACGGCACCTGGCACCGGCCGTTCTCGACCCTTGAGCTCGCCGCCCTGCAGAGCCTGGTCGACCCCGAGGAGTACCTCGAGCTTGACGGCCTGTCCGATGCCGACTGGCGCGAACGGATCGGCAATGCCGTGCCGCCCGACGCCGCGGCTGCCATCGCGAGCACGATGGGCACCACCCTCCTGCTCGCCTGGAGCGGCGAGAGCTTCATGCTGTCCAACACGCCCATCTGGGTGCGCAACGTTGCGGTCGCGCTCTCGGTGAAGTCGCCCGACTGGTCGGGCGGCGAAAGCGCGGCAGGGTGAGAGGGAAAGCGGCAGAGATGAGGTGAGAGGGGATCGGCTACCGCCGCCATCCTCGCGCGGCAAGGTAAGGCCTGCGGCCCGCGCTGCGCGCGCCCTTGCCCCGCGAGGCCAGGCGTCGGTGGCCGAGGAGGTGTTCCGAAAGAGGAAAGGGAACACCGATGATGAGGCACCGCAGCGGCAAGCCGTTCACCGACCGTCGCGACCACTACCAGGAGGTGACGGATCGCATCGTCGCCGCGCTGGAAGCTGGCACCCGTCCCTGGCAGCAGCCGTGGAAGAACGGCGCACCAGGCATGCCGGTCAACGCCACGACCGGCCGTCGCTACCATGGGATCAACACACTGATCCTCGCGATGACCAGCTTCGCGCTCGGCGGCGATCCCCGCTTCTGCTCCTACAAGCAGGCGTCCGATCGTGGGTGGCAGGTCCGCAAGGGCGAGCGCGGCACGACAGTGTTCTTCTTCAAGCGCATGCTGGTGGAGGACCGCAACGCTGCTCCGGACGCCGAGGATCGCACCAAGGCGATCCCGATGTTGCGCGCGTACACGGTATTCAACGGATCGCAGATCGAGGGCATTCCGGCCTATGTGCGGCCCGATACGGCCGAGACGCCATGGCGCCGTCCCGAGGCGGCTGACATCATCCTCGCCAACAGCAAGGCCGTGGTGCGGTTCGGCGGTGACCGCGCATTCTACAGCCCAAGCCTCGACTTCATCCAGTTGCCGGATCCCGCGGCTTTCAACAGCGCCGAGGACTTCGCCGCCACGGCGCTGCATGAGGCCGCGCACTGGTCAGGTGCGAGCCATCGCTTGAACCGTGACCTGTCAGGACGCTTCGGCTCGGCAGCTTACGCGCAGGAAGAACTGCGCGCGGAACTCGCATCGGTGTTCATCGGCGGGACGCTCGGTCTGCCGTGCGACATCCCAAACCACGCGAGCTATGTCGCGAGCTGGGCCAGGAAGCTGAAGGAGGACAAGCGCGAGATCTTCCGCGCCGCCGCCGACGCGCAGCGCATCGCCGATTACCTGCTCGCCTTCCATCCCGACTACGCCGAGGCCGAGGATACCGCCGACGGCGAGGAGAGCGCCGCGTCCAGCGACGTGGCGGAGGCCGCGTGATGCGCGACACCGATCCGCCACTGCCGCTCTCGGCCTACGACCACATCCTTGTCGCCCTATCGGGCGGCAAGGACAGCGTGGCCTGCCTGCTCACCCTGCTGGAGGCAGGCGCCGATCCGGCCCGCATCGAGCTGCACCACCATGAGGTGGACGGGCGTGGTCCGTCCTTCATGGACTGGCCCAGCAGCGCGCCCTACTGCCAGGCGCTCGCGGACAGCTTCGGCCTGCCGATCTACTTCTCCTGGCGCGAAGGCGGATTCCTGCGTGAGATGCTGCGCCAGGACGCGGCCACGGCGCCGATCGTGTTCGAGACGCCGCACGGTCTGGAGACACGGGGCGGCGACGGCCCGCGCAACACCCGGCTGCGCTTTCCCCAGGTCTCGACCGACCTGTCCGTCCGTTGGTGCTCGGCCGCGCTCAAGATCGGCGTGATGGACACGCTGATCCGGGCGCAGGAGCGCTTCCTCGGCACCCGCACCCTGGTCGTGACTGGCGAGCGTGCGGAGGAAAGCCCGACGCGGGCCCGCTACGCCGTCGCCGAGCGGCACCGCACCGACACCCGTGACGGCACGCGGCGACGGCGCTACGTCGATCACTGGCGCCCTGTGCATGCGTGGTCCGAGGGGATGGTCTGGGACATCCTGGCCCGGCACGGCGTGGTGCCCGCCATTCCTTATCAGCTCGGCTTCGGCCGCCTGAGCTGCATGACGTGCATCTTCGGCACGCCCTCGCTCTGCGCGACGATCCGCCATATCGAGCGGGCCTGGTTCGAGCGCAATGCCGGCTACGAACAGCAGTTCGGCTGCACCATCCAGCGCGCCCGCTCCGTGCGCGACCTCGCCGATCGCGGCACTCCCTATCCGGCTGCCCTGGCTCAACCCGGCCTCGTGGCAAAGGCGGTCGCGCCGCGCTGGCTCGGGCCGATCCGCACGGCCCGCTGGCAGATGCCGGCTGGCGCCTTCGGCGAGGCGGCGGGGCCGGCATGAGCGCGGCTATGGACTGGGACGATCTGCCGGACGTGCTGCCGGAGTCCGCGCCGCATCCTCTCGACGGCCAAGAGGAGCGCTCGCGCCTGCGCCTCGCGCTGCGCGACGGGCGGGTGATCGAGGGTGCCTACAACCCGATTGCGGGCCAGCACTTCCTCCACTGCACTGGCCCGGGCCTGCCCCTGATAGGGCAAGTGGAAGGACCACTTCGGGCGGACGAGATCGCGACCGTCGAGGTGGTGATGACCCGGGGCGAGATCCGGGAACGCGCCCGCGAACTGCTGCAGGGGCCGCGCGTGCCCGGCCGCGAGCCGGTGACACGCGACGACTTCGAGCACCGCCTGCGGACCCTCGCCCGTGCCGTGGCCGCAGTGCCGGAGGCCGAGTGGCAGATGCAGATCCGGCTCAAGCGGCAGTTCGACGCCTGCGCCGAGCGGATCAGCCTCGCGCCCGGCAAGCGCACCTGGATGCTGGCCGAGGCCAGGTGGGCGCGGCGTTCCAACGCACCGCCCACCATGGCCGACCTGTGGGTCGAGCCGGTCGCCTCTGCCTCCTGTTTCGCCCGGCCCCGGCCGCAGGCCTTCGACCCCGACCCGGCGGTACGGCGCCGACGGGTGCCGCTGCCGCCCGAGGTGCGGGCCGACCCGTTCTCGGTGCCCAACATGCTGGGCGCGCTGGTCGGGGCGGGGCTCAAAGCCCGCATCACCCGGCTCGGCGATCCCCCCTACCAACGCGGTCACATCCAGGTGGAGATGCCGGTCAAAGGTCGTGCTCACTTCCTGCTCCAGGGTGCGCTCGGTGAGGACGGCCGGATGCGGTGGCTCAGCCTCTGGGGCGGCAACGACAGCAAGGCCGGGCAGAAGCGCTATCGCAAGGCCATCGCCACCCCCGCTTATGGAGCCATGGTCCGCATTCTCCGCGAGGGCCGACGTCTCATCCAGACAGATCTCTTCCTGAGGCCAGCCTGATGGAATCTGGACAGCATCAAGAAGGAAGCTGGACGGAGAAAGGTTTTGGCATCGCCGCTGTCCCGGCACCGCTGCGCTCCATCGCCGCCGTCGCAACCCAGCCCGGCTAGGCCGCAGCCCTGACGGGCCGCGTCCCGCACCGGGCAGGGCCGCTCGCCGGCAATGGTGCCGGGCCACCCGCGCCGCCTGCGGAGGAGGGGTCAGGGAACAGCAGAGGAGAGCCCGATGACCACAGCAGTGATGATGCGGCCGTCAGCAGAGTCCACCCCGTTCGATGAGGCCGCGGCCCGGCGGGAGGGCTGGGTGATTTCAGGCTGCGGGGTCGATGACGGCGGACGCCGCCGGATCGAGCTGCAGCGCCTCGACGATCCCCAGCCTGGTGAGGGCACCTTCCCCGATGACCTGGACGCCTGGCGGCACGTCGCCGCGCGCGCCCGGCAGGGTTCGCCCCTGCACCGGCAGGCGCTGGCCCTGGTCGATCCGATCGAGCGGGCGCTGATCGAGCGACACGCCGGCCGGCCGTAGCGGCCCCGGGTCGCCACCCCGCGCCGCCCGCCAGAGTCCACACCCCCGCCTGAGCGCGCGCCGGGTCCGTGAGACCCGGCGTGCCTCCGCACGCCCTCCATCCATCCGCGCCATTCGCTCTCGGTCCCCCGTCTGCCCCGGCAGTCGGGCGCCGGGTGCTGCGCGCTGCGCACGAGGTTTCCATGGCCAAGGCCCGCTCCAGCCTGTTGCAGTTCTCGCTCTTCGACAGCACCGCACTGTCTGCTCCGCCCGGCAGCCCGAGCTCGCTGCGCGACCGCGTGCCGGTGCCGGAGGACGACACCCCCGTCCTGGCGCCCGCGCCCAGCAAGCCGGTCGCCCGCAACTACCGCCTGACGGGCGACCGAGCGCTCGCCCCGACCTGGAAAGGCCGCGCCGCCGACAATCTCGCCGCCATCCGGCTGCTGCAGGAGATCGAGGCCGAGGACCGGCCGGCAACGGCCGAAGAGCAGGCCCGGCTGGCAAGGTTCACCGGCTTCGGGGCCTCGGAACTGGCCAACACGCTGTTCCGCCGGGCGGGCGAGGCGTTCCGTGCCGGCTGGGAGGAGATGGGGACCGAGCTGGAGCAGCTGGTGACACCGGCCGAGCTCGCCGGCCTCGCCCGGGCGACGCAGTACGCCCACTACACGCCCGAGTTCATGGTGCGGGCGATCTGGCAGGCGCTGACCCGCATGGGTTTCGCCGGCGGCTCGGTCCTCGAGCCCGGCTGCGGCACGGGCCTGTTCCTATCGCTCCTCCCGGACGCCCTGGCGAGCAAGACCAGCCTGACCGGCATCGAGGCGGACCCGGTCACCGCCCGCATCGCCCAGCGCCTGTTTCCGGATGCCTGGATCCGGGCCGAGGACTTCACCAAGGCCCGGCTCGCCGAGAGCTTCGACCTGGCGATCGGCAACCCGCCGTTCTCCGACCGCACCGTGCGGGCCGACGATCCGAGCGGCAAGCTGGGCCTCAGCCTCCACGACTACTTCATCGCGCGCTCGGTCGAGCGCCTGAAGCCGGGCGGCGTGGCGGCGTTCGTAACCTCGCGCTGGACCATGGACAAGACGTCCTCCGTGGCGCGCGAGCACATCGGCGCCATGGCGGACCTGATCGGCGCGGTGCGACTGCCGCAGGGCGCGATGCTGGCCGCCGCCGGCACCGAGGTCGTGGTGGACATCCTGTTCCTGCAGAAGCGCCGCCCCGGCCAGGAGCCAGGAGGCGCCGCATGGGAGGGTATGAGCGAGGTGGTCCCCGCCGAGGACGGCGAGGACGCGCTCGCCGTGAACCGGTACTTCGCCGAGCACCCCGAGATGGTGCTGGGCGAGCACGCCCGGACCAGCAGCCCCTTCGGCCCGACCTATACCTGCCGTGCCCGCGGCGGCGTGGATACCGAGGCCGCGCTCGGCCGCGCGCTGGAGGTGGTCAGCACGGCGGCCCGCATCCCTGTCAGTGAGTCGGCTGCCGCGCCGAGGGCCAAGGCGCCCCGCATCGTGGTGGGCACCGCCGCCGAGGGCGCGACCACCAAGGAGGGGAGCTACGTCCTGCTCGGCGGCGAGCTGATGCAGGTCATCGACGGCCAGCCTGTGCCGGTCGCCGTCAAGTCGGCCACGAACAAGGAGGGCATCTTTGCCAAGCACGCCCGGATCATCCGCGGCCTGATCCCGATCCGCGACGCGGTGCGGGCGGTGCTGCGGGCGCAGGAGGCCAACGAGCCCTGGGGTCAGGCGCAGATCCGCCTCCGGGCCGCCTACCAGAGCTTCGTCCGGCAGTTCGGGCCCATCAACCAGGCCCGGATCACCACCCGCACGGATGAGGAAACGGGCGAGGTGAGCGAGACGGTGCGGCGGCCGAACCTCGCGCCCTTCCTCGACGACCCCGATTGCTGGCTTGTCGCCTCGATCGAGGACTACGACGAGGACGCCGACACGGCCAAGCAGGGCCCGATCTTCACCCAGCGGGTGATCCATCCGCCTGTCGAGCCAGTCATCACCTCGGCCGCCGACGCGCTCGCCGTCACCCTGCATGAGGTTGGCCATGTCGATCCCGACCGCATCGCGGAGCTGATCGGCCGCTCGCGCGAGGAGACCCTGGCCGAGCTGGGCGACGCGGTGTTCCTGAACCCGGCCCTCACCACGGAGGGGATCGAGGTCTGGGAGACGGCGGACGCCTACCTGTCCGGCTCGGTCCGCACCAAGCTCGTCGTCGCCGAGGCCGCCGCGGCCGTGGATCCGCGCTACGGACGCAACGTCCCGGCGCTGCGGGCCGTGCAGCCGGAGGACCTGAAGCCCTCCGACATCACCGCCCGGCTCGGCGCTCCCTGGATGCCGGCCGATGTGGTGGAGGCTTTCGTCGCCGAGCAGATGGGCATCACGGTGCAGATCCGGCACACCGTCGAGATCGCCTCCTGGTCGTTCAACGTCCATGCCTTCGACGGGCACGCTGCCGCCACCTCCGAATGGGGCACCGAGCGGCGGCACGCGGGCTATCTGCTGGACGACGCGCTGAATGCCGCCATCCCGCAGATCTACGACACCTGGATGGAGGACGGGAAGGAGCGCCGGGAGATCAACCCGGCCGAGACCGAGGCAGCCAAGGAGAAGCTGGCCAGGATCAAGTCGGCCTTCGAGCGCTGGGTGTGGCAGGATGCCGACCGCGCCGACCGGCTCGCGCGCATCTACAACGACCGCTTCAACAACCTCGTCCCGCGCGCCTTCGACGGGCGCCACCTGCAGCTGCCGGGTGCGTCCAGCATCATCTCGATGCGCGAACACCAGAAGCGGGTGATCTGGCGCATCATCAGCACGGGCTCGACCTACATCGCCCACGCGGTCGGCGCCGGGAAGACCTTCAGCATGGCCGCGGCGATCATGGAGCAACGCCGGCTCGGGCTCATCACCAAGGCGATGATGGTAGTGCCGGGCCACTGCCTGGCCCAGGCCAGCCGCGAGTTCCTGCTGCTCTACCCGAATGCCCGGATCCTGGTCGCGGACGAGACCAACTTCGTGAAGGAGAAGCGCCAGCGCTTCCTGGCCCGCGCCGCGACGGGCAACTGGGACTGCATCATCATCACGCACTCGGCCTTCAAGTTCATCCCGGCGCCGGCGCAGTTCGAGAAGGGGCTGATCGACGCGCAGATCCAGAGCTACGTCGACCTGCTGGAGAAGGTGGACGCCGACGATCGCATCACCCGCAAGCGGCTGGAGCGGCTGAAGGAGCGCATGGAGGCAAAGCTGGAGGCGCTCGCCACCCGCAAGGACGACATGCTCACCATCGGCGAGATCGGCGTCGATCAGCTGGTGGTCGATGAGGCGCAGGAGTTCAGGAAGCTCAGCTTCGCGACCAACATGGCGAGCCTCAAGGGCATCAGCCCGGATGGCTCGCAGCGCGCCTGGGACCTCTACGCCAAGTCCCGCTACATCGCGCAGACCCAGCCCTTCCGGAACCTGATCCTCGCCTCCGGCACACCGATCACCAACACGATGGGCGAGATGTTCAGCCTGCAGCGCTTCATGCAGCCCGACGCCCTGGCCGAGCGGGGCCTGCACGAGTTCGACGCCTGGGCGAGCACCTTCGGCGACACCGTGACCGAGCTGGAGCTGCAGCCCTCGGGCAACTACCAGCCGGTGACGCGCTTCGCCAACTTCGTCAACGTGGCCGACCTGATCGCCATGTTCCGCTCGGTCGCGGACGTGGTGAGCAAGACCGACCTGCGCGGTTACGCCAAACTGCCGGCGATCCGCACCGGCAAGCGGCAAATCCTGACCTCGCCCGCGAGCCCGACCTTCAAGGCCTACCAGAAGATCCTGGCCAAGCGGATCGACGCGATCAAGGAGCGCAAGGGCAAGCCCAACAAGGGCGACGACATCCTGCTCTCGGTCATCACCGATGGCCGACATGCCGCGATCGACCTGCGCTTCGTGCTGCCGGGCAACGACAATGAGCCGGAGAACAAGCTCAACAACCTGGTCCGCAATGTCCACCGCATCTGGCGGGAGACGCGCGACAACACCTACCGCAACCCGCTGACCGGCGAGACCTACCCTGTCACCGGGGCGGCGCAGATGATCTTCTCCGACCTCGGCACGGAGAACGCCGCGGCGACGCGGGGCTTCTCGGCCTATGAGTGGATCCGCTCGGAGCTGATCCGCCTCGGCGTGCCGGCGTCCGAGATCGCCTTCATGCAGCACTACAAGAAGGCCGCGGCCAAGCAGGGGCTGTTCAACGACGTGAACAGTGGCCGGGTGCGCATCCTGCTCGGCTCGACCCAGACCATGGGCACGGGCGTGAACGCGCAGCAGCGCCTGGCCGCACTCCACCACCTCGACGTGCCCTGGCTGCCGTCCGACATCGAGCAGCGCGAGGGCCGGATCGAGCGGCAGGGCAACCAGAACGAGGAGATCGACATCTACGCCTATGCCACGCTCGGCAGCGTGGACGCGACCAACTGGCAGCTGCTGGAGCGCAAGGCCCGGTTCATCGAGGCGGCGCTGGGCGGCGACCGCTCGATCCGCCGGCTGGAGGACGTGGCGGACAGCGCGAGCCAGTTCGCTCTGGCCAAGGCGCTGGCCTCGGGCGACCAGCGTCTGATGCAGAAGGCGGGGCTGGAGGCCGAGCTGGCCCGGCTGGAGCGGCTGCAGTCGGCCCATTTCGACGACCAGCACGCGATCCGCCGGCAGATTCATGCCGCCCGGAGCACCATCGCCCGTGCCAGCACCCGTATCGGCCAGATCGAACACGACATCGCGGCGCGGGTCTCGACCCGGGGCGACGCCTTCCGGCTCACGGCCGGCGAAAAGGTGTTCGATGACCGCAAGGTGGCCGGCGGCTCGCTGCTCAGCCGCATCCGGCTCACCGAGCGGGCGCGGCAGGAGGGGCAATGGACTCTGGGCACCCTCGGCGGCTTCGAGATCAAGATGGAGGGTAAGAGCCGGTTCAGGGGCGAGAGCTACGACCTGGAGGTCTGGATCGAGCGCACCGGCACCGAGCAGGCGGTCCGGCTCGACGGCGATCTGACGCCGATGGGGCTGATCTCCCGGCTGGAATATGCCCTCGACCGGTTCGAGGTGGAACTGGCCGAGGAGCGGCGAGCCCTGGCGGAGGCCGAGGCGCGGCTGCCCGGCTACGAGCGTCGGCTGGGCGAGCCCTTCGCCCTGGAGGCGGAGCTGGAGGCCAAGGCCGCCGAGCTCAAGGCGCTCGAGGCCGATCTCGCCGCGAACGACAACCGGGACAGCGACCCGCAGGAGCCTGCCGCCGAGTCGGCGGCCTGAGCCCGGGTAAAAGAAAAGGCGGCGCCCGAAGGTGCCGCCTGAGTTTAGGGAGGAAACGTCCAAGAAAGACGGCACCGGCAAGGCCGGATCGCCATCGAAGCAATTATGCCGCATCGCACCCGGAACGAGCTAGTCAAATTGTGCAACGCAGCATTTCGGCCATTTCGGGTGTGGAGGGCCGGCAGGATGTCAGCGTCGCACTCGGTCCCGCGACCGCGTGCCCCAGGATGATCGCCGCATCCCGGTCATAGCCGGGCCGCTCGGCGGCCACGGCTGCCCAGAGTGTCAGCACCGGCGCCCGGTTCACCCTGATCTCGTCCTTCGCCTCCGCCATGCGCTGCCTCCGCTCTGTCCTGACCCAACCGGGCACGGCGAGGGGAGATGCGCGGCCGGGGCGTCTCCCCTTTCGGCACCCGGCCGGACCGGTGCCCCGCGGACCCTGGGGCAGGAGCCCAGCATGAAGATCGAGCTGCGCAAGATCGATTACAGCGCGTCGCTGAGCGAGGAGACCAACGCCTTCAGCGCCGAGGTGTGGATCGACGGCAAGAAGGAGGGCCATGCTCAGAACCACGGCACGGGCGGCCCGACCGACGTACATCCGAACACGCTGCGCGCTCGCCTGGACGAGTACGGCAAGACGCTGCCGAAGGTGGACATTGGCGCATCCCTTGGTGGCGAGCCCCACCTGATCGTCCAGGACGCGGAGTGGATCGTCGGCCAGTTGCTCGATGACTGGATCCTGTTGCGCGACCTCCGCAAGCGGCTGAAGAAGCGCGTGCTCTACGTCGAGCTGGGCCAACACGGGATCATGCAGACCAAGGTGCTGCCGCCCGAGAAAATCGCGCAGATCCTCGGCTCAGCCGAGATCAAGGCGAAATGGCGCGTCGAGACCTGGCTCAACAGCCTACCGGAAGAGGAAGCGCTGAAGCTGTTCCGGAAGCACACAGGGGCGGAGCGCGTGTCGTGAGCCCCGCCCTCGCTGCCTTCCAGCTGCCGCTGCTCACCGCCGGACAGTTTACCGCGACGAAGTTCGACAGTGCCGCAGCGAAGGCCGATTTCGGCAACCAGCTGCTCGCCTTCATCGCGGAGGACTTTCCGCGCAAGCGCTTCACGCTGAAGTTCTACCGTGTGCTGTGCCAGCATTTCGGCATGATCGCGCATTACGATCAGCATGGGTTCTGGGCCGAGTTCTTCACCAGTGCCGCCGACAAGCTGCGCTTCCTGGAGCAGATCAGCACTCACCCGTGCCGGGGCGATCCCGCCTTCACCTTCTCCGACCTGGAGCGCGCCGTGGTGGCGCGCGTCCGCAACGCGGGCCTCGTTGCCCGGCTCCGCGACGCTCTTGCCCGCGAGACCGAGGCCGCGGAGCGCACCCTGCTGAACCGCCTGCAGGCACGCTACCAGCCCGACAAGGTGCCTGTCGCCGAGCTGCCGCGCCCGCGTCCGGCGGATTGGGCCTCCGACCAGCCATCGCTGTTCTGATCGTCCCTTACGCGCCCAGGTGCCGGAAACCCCTCCGAGGAACCAGCCGAGAGGAAGAGAAGACCGAAGGTCGGAGCGGTTGGCATCGCCGCTGTCCCGGCACCGCTGCGCTCCATCGCCGCCGTCGCAACCCAGCCCGGCTAGGCCGCAGCCCTATGGGCCGCGTCCCGCACCGGGCAGGGCCGCTCGCCGGCAATGGTGTCGGGCCCGCCGCGCCGCCTGCGCGGGAGGGGTCTTCGCCAGGGATGGAGAGGACGGAGAGCAACCTTCGCCAGGAGCGACCACCGTGGAACTCAGGACCGTCAACCCGCGCACGCTGAAGTTCAACCCGAACAATCCCCGCCGCACCAAGGCGATGCCGGAGCAGGATGCCCAGCTCACGGCAAATATCCTGGCACACGGCCTGATCCAGCCACCCGTCGTCCGCGAGGACGGCGAGGAGCTGGTCATTGTCGCGGGCGAACGCCGGGTGCGCTGCTCGATCAAGGCCAGGCTGGCCGAGATCCCGGTGCTGGTCCGCGGCGCGGATGATGGCGCCGACGCGATGCGGTCCCTGGCCGAGAACGTGGTCCGGGCCGAGATGTGCTCGGTCGACCTGTGGCGGCACATCGAGGCCATGCTCGGCAGCGACCAGGGCTGGACCGAGCAGGGGGTCGCCAATGCGCTCAATATGTCCGTGCGGGGGGTGAAGCGCCTGCGGCTGCTGGCCAACATCCATCCCGCCATCCTGGACCACATGGCCAAGGGGGATGAGCCCGATCCCGACGACCTGCAGATCCTCGCCAACGCGCCGATCGAGGAGCAGGAGGCGGTCTGGAAGCAGCACAAGCCGAAGAAGGGCCAGGAGGCGAGCTGGTGGAGCATCGTCAACCCGCTCCGCAAGCGCCGGCTGCTGCGCAAGGATGCACGCTTCGACGACGATCTCGCCCGGAAGTTCGGAATCTCGTGGGAGGACGATCTCTTCGGCCCCGGCGGCGAGGACAACCTCTACACCACCAAGGTCCAGGAGTTCTTCGACGCGCAGACCGAATGGCTGGCGACCAATCTGGCGAGCCTGCACCCGAACGCCTGCATCGTCGAGGCGGGCAAGTACGGCAGCATCGAGCTGCCGCCAGGCGCCGAGCGGGTCTATGGCAAGCCGCAGGACACGGACGAGGTGGCGTTCTATCTCGATCGCCAGACCGGCAGGGTGGAGAGCATTCCTTTCCGGGTGCCCGTCCGCACCCGCAGCGAGCGGGGCAGCGCGGGCGCTGGCTCCGGCGCGGCCAAGGCGCCCGGCGCGCGGGCGGATGTGACCCAGAAGGGCATGGCGATGATCGGCGACTACCGCACTGATGCCCTGCATCAGGCGCTGCGCGAGAACCCGATCGACGACCAGACCCTCATCGGCCTGCTGGTGCTGGCACTCGCCGGACAGAATGTCTCGGTGCAGTCGCCCCAGACCTCCAGCCGCTACGGTGAGCGCGGCCGGGTCGCCGGCACGGTCATGGCGGGCGGCGTGCTGACCCGCGACCCCGAGGCGCTGCGCGCGGCGGCCCGCGCGATGCTGCAGAACGTGCTGTCCTGCCGGGACGGCATGACCAGCAGCGGTCCGGTGGCCCGGGTGGCGGGCGACGCGATCGGCGCCGACCAGTTCCTGCCGAACATGGCGACAGATGAGTTCCTGAAGTGCCTGAGCAAGGCCGCCATGGAACGCGCCGCCTCGGCCGAGAACGTCCTGCCGCGCAACACTGGCAAGGCGACCCGCGAGGCCCTGATCGCCCATGTCGGGCAGGGCACCTACGTCCTCCCGGCGGCTCGCTTCGCCCTGACCGCCGCCGAAGTGGCGAGGCTGGATGCCAGGGCGGCCGACGATGCCGCCGACCCGGACAGCGACGAGGAGGATCTCGACGGGCTCCCTGAGGACCTCGATGCCGAGGCGGCCGGAGAGGAGGTCGAGGACGGGCTCACGCCTGACCTCCCGCCCGCCAGCAACGACGGCGAGCCGGTCCAGGCCGCTGCCTGACCCGCGCCCGCCCGGCACAGCCGGGCGGGCCTTCATTCCCTGAGTGGCACGGAGGACCACATGGACCGCCAGATCATCGCGGCGCGTATCGCGCTGCGCCGTCAGCAGATCATCCTCATCGAGGACCGGCTCGTCTCGGCCTGCGAGCGCGCCGCCGGCCACGGCCGGCCGGGCCGCCGCCCGCCGGAGAACCGTGGCGAATGGAATCGCAGCACCTGGGGCCGCTACCTGCGCGAGGCTGCCGCGCAGGAGCAGAAGCTCGGCCCGCAGCTGCGTCGCCTGCACCAGGAGATCGTCCAGCTGGAGCGGCTGTCGGCACTGTCCCTGGCAGCCTGAGAGAAGAGAGCAGCCTGAGAGAAGAGAGAGGAGATCAGGTGAGGGGGCGAGATGAGTGGTGAGCAAAGGGGCTGTGCCGGTTCTGCTGCCCGTGCCGGTCACCGCCCTCTCGGGTTTGCTGCGGCCTGAACCGAACGTCCGGCCGCGACAACGGGTGGGTCCTCGCCATGCTCGCTGCGCTGCGCGTGGCTCCGGTCCCGTGCCGGGCACCCATCGCGCTCGCGCGATGGGACCCGCCCGCACGCCGTTGTCCCGTCCGGCCGCCCGGTTCCTTTCGGCCGCACCCGAGAGGACGATGACCGGCACGGGCCGGACCGCCTCTCGAGGTGAGAAGAGAGAGGATGAGACGATGGCCCGCTACGTGAACCAGGTGACCCTGCTCGGCAACCTCGGCGGCGACCCGGAGGTGCGGAACTTCCAGAACGGCGGCCGGGTGCTGACCTTCAATCTCGCGACCAGCGAGTTCTGGCGCGACGGCAACGGTGAGCAGCGCGAGCGCACCGAATGGCACCGCATCTCCGTCTTCGTCGACGGTCTGATCGACATCGGCGAGAAATACCTGCGCAAGGGCAGCAAGGTCCTGCTCCAGGGCAAGCTCGAGAACCGGAAGTGGACCGACCAGCAGGGCGTGGAGCGCTACAGCACGGAAGTCGCGCTGCGGCCCTTCCAGAGCAACCTGGTGCTGCTCGATGCGCCGAACGGCAATGGCCGCAACGAGGGAAGCGCGCGACGCGCGCGGCAGCCGGCCGGTGCGGGTGCAGGCGCGGGCGACCTGGACGACGAGGTGCCGTTCTGAGCCACCCGGCTTCGGCGCCCTGACGGGCGCCGCTCCGCCTTCCCCGACCACATGCAGCTTTCCCGGCCGGCCGCGCTCGATGCGCGGCTGCGCCTGCGCGCGAGGTTCACCATGCTCACCCGCAACGTGCTGCCGCGCACCCCTGCGCTCACCACGGTCGTTTTCGAGGCCGTTCACGAGGAGGGCTTCGAGACCGGATATGGCCGCTGCCACGTCATGAGCGCGCCGCACCCTTACCCGTTCGCGTCGCGCAAGGCGGCGAGCGGCTTCGCCGCCCTGATGTGCGACCGCTACGGCTACGACGGCTACCGCCTGCACACGCCAGGCTACGTGCCGCCGCCGCGGGCGGTCTTCGACGACAGCGAAATCCCATTCTGAGGATTCCCGCGATGAGCCGTCATGAGCTCCCGGCCAAGCGGCCGGGGACGTCCGTCGTCATCGGCTGGGACAATCCGATGATGACCTTCTTCGCCCAGGTGTTTGATGAGCAGGCCGAGGAGGGCACCGATCCGGTCCTGCTCTGGATTGGCACCCGGCACGGCGAGGTAACCCGACGGGAGGATCTGGCGAAGCCGCTCACACCCTTCGCCGAGCTGACGGCGCCGCAGCTCGAGCAGCTGCGTGCCGATCGCGCGGCCGATCTCGATCGTGGACCGAGCCCGCTCCAGCGGTTCGGCTCGCTGTTCGGAAGGGAGACGCCATGATCCGCCAGTATTTCGCCCAACGCTGCCAAGGCGGCATGAACCCGCTCTGCGTCGGCGTGGTGGCCCTCGGCTCGATCTACTACCTGCAGGATGAGGGCTTCTTCAGGGACCGCTTCGGCGGTCGGGCCGTCTGCCGGAATCCCTGGATCGTCGAGGCCTTCCTCAACGGCCAGTACCATGCTGCCCGCCGCGACCCGGACACCGGGCGCTGGGTCAGCGTCTTCATGGCCGGCCGTTCCGACAGGGCGGTGGTCCGCTCGCTGCGCGATGGCCGCCGACAGGAGGTCGCCGTCCGCACCCTGCAGCTGCATGACGATCTCGGGCTCTGGAAGGAGCCGACGGGCTACCCGCCCCTGCCGGACCTGCGGCTCTACCGCCGGTCAGCAGCCACAACCCTCGCCGCGTAGGTTCACGGGCGCCCGGAAGGCGCCGGGGCCACAGCGGTCCCAATCCCATCTCAGGAGCACCACCATGCCTCGTCCACGCTCGCGCACGGGCGCGTCCGCGGCTGCGCACGCGCCCGGCGCGCCCCTCCCGCCGGAGGGTCCGACATGCTGACCCCCGCCTTGGAGCGCCAGAGCTGCCTGTCCAGCGCCGAGCAGTGGCGCCGGCAGGCCGGTCACCTCCGTGACCATGCCCAGCGCGGCTATCTCCGGCCCGAGCAGCGCGAGGCGCTGCTGGCCGAGGCCGAGGCCTGCGACCGGCAGGCCGACTGGTGGGTGGCTGGCGCCGACGACTACGGCCCCGGGACGTCTGGCACGGGCCTTGAGGGGCTGCTGCAATGAGCACCCCCTCGGATCCCGACTACCCGCCGCTGCTGCATGAGCAACGGGTCGCGCTGCGCGCCTACGCGGCCAAGCATGGCCGGCGGTGGAAGGAATACCTGCTCGCCGAGTGGATCAAGGCCACGGCCGAGCCGCTGCTGCACCGTCTGCGCAACACCCACGGGCCGAGCTGGCTCCTGGCGTACCGGCTGGACACCGCCAGCGGCGCCGGGCACGGGCCCGAGGGTGGCGTCGCGCAATCCCGCCCCCGGACGCCGGGACGCCACCGTCGCGCTCCCGCCCACCACTGACATCCAGACTCGCAATGGAAGAGGAGATTGCCCCGTGGCCAGGATCAGGATGCGACTGGTGCAGCAAACCACCGAGGAGGGAAGCGGCGACTTCACACTGGAGGCCGACAGCCCTGAAGCGGCGGCAGCCATCCTCAATCGTGCGTGGAAGGTGGCGATGGCCGAGGGCTCCAGTCTCGTGAGGCTGCCGGACGGCCAGGTGCAGCTGATCGAGCGCACCGACATCATCGCGCGCCGCGTCTCGTTCCTCCTGCTCGACGAGCGTGGCGAGGAGGTGCGGGCGGTGACGCCGCCCAACGGTCACGCCCACTGATCCACCCTGGTTCTGCAGCAACCCAGGTCCGGCAGGAGCCGGATCGCTTCTCCAGCGAGGCAGGTTGCCCTGGTGACGCCCGGCTCCCCTGAGTGGGTCCACCGTGATCTCATGGGCGGAAGCTGCGCCACGGCGCAGCGTGCTTCAACCTGACGGTGCTCCACGGTGTTGCGCCCCCTGCGGGGTGAGGCCCGCTGCGCCGCGTCGCTTGTCGCATCCGCCGATCACGGCAGACCCACTCAGAGGAGCGACACCATGAAACCAGCAACCTACCTCAAGAGGCTCTCCCGCAGCGCGCGCCGGACCATCAAGCGCCTGCTGCGCCACCTCACGGGCAAGAGCATCGTCAGCGCGACACTCACCCTGTCCCTTCCGCCCTTCATCAAGCTTGAGCTCGGCTTCAAGCAGGAGGTCGAGCAGCACAAGGCCGCCTAGCGGCCTTCGGACCGCCGGCTTCGGCCGGCGGTCTGGATCGGCCGGCGGTCTGGATCGGCCGGCGGTCTGGAATGGTCCCCTGCCCGAACTCCGAGGATCACCTCAAGGGCCAGTTTGATTCATCAGCGCGTCCCTGGCGAGCCGCCAGCTTGCTTCATCTGGGGCGCAGATGAGCCCCCCGGTCAGGTCGGTCGGGCGGTAGGCGGTCCCGTCGAAATGGGCGCTGAAGCCGCCCGCCTCCCGATGGAGAAGCCAGCCCGCCGCGTGATCCCAGGGCATCAGCTTGTTGTAGAACAGCAGGTGGCAGTGCCCGGCCGCGGCCATTCGATACTCGTGCGCGGCGCACCTCAGCCACGAACTCATGGCCAGCCGCGGGAGGTTGCCGTTGACGACCGTCCGGAGCGGCTCCGGCAGGAAGTTCGTCCCGATGATGGCGTCCATCCTGTCGACCGGCACTGCCTCCGCTACTCTCAGGTCCGTGCGGGAGCCGTCCTGGCCTTGCAGCCAGGCACCTTCGCCCCGCAGCGCGAATGCGGTGCTGCTGCTGACGGGGTCATGGATGGCGGCCAGGACAACCTCTCCTCGCACTGTAGCCGCGACCATGACCCCGAAGAGCGGCAGGCCGGATACAAAGTTCTTGGTGCCGTCGAGCGGGTCGACCACGAAGGCGAGGTCTGCCCCGCCTATGGCCCCGAGCAGGCTGCGGTTCCTTTCGGTGGCCTCCTCACCGACGAGGATGGCACTGGGGTAGGCGGCCGCCAGTGCCGCCGATATGGCCCGCTCGGCTGCCTCATCGACCGCCGTCACAATGTCGAACCGCGATGACTTTTCCCGAATCTGCCCGGCGGCCAACTTGCCGAATTGCGGCATGATCTCTGCCTGGGCAGCTCGGACAAGGATCTCGCCCACGCCAAGGGCATCTTTGATGGCAAACCGCATCGCGGGTTCTAAGCATCACACAGCTGGACCTCGGATAAACATAACCACTCCAGCCGATGTCCGCTTCACGCCGCTACCGGAAGTCCCTGCTGATCGGCATCTTCGCTCTGGACCGGGCTGAGCCCGGATCCGGGCGCCGCACCTCATCTCCGCGCAGCAGCGCCGCATCGCCGAACGTGCCCCCCTCATGTTCCCGCATGAGACCATTCAGCATGTCGGAGCGGTCGATCAGCCGGCGACAGATCAGATGCGTGATCGGCACCTCCGCATGCTCCGTCTCACGCTCCACCCGCCCTTCCGCGATCAGGAGCCGCGCCCCAATCAGCGCCGCGCGGTCGCGGGCCGCGATGTCGGCATAGACCACGAGGTTGCCATGGCCGAACTCGTCCTCGATGGTCACGAACACCACCCCCTTGGCCGTGCCCGGCCGCTGGCGCATCAGCACCAGCCCAGGCAGCCTGATCCGGCTGCCCGGCCTGGTCGTGCCGAGGCGACGGGTGTCATCGAGCCCGAGGCGCTGCAGCTCCTCGCGCAGCAGCGCCAGCGGATGCTGGCGCAGCGAGAGTCCGGTCGCGGTGTAGTCCAGCACCACCGACTGTCCGGCGGCTTCCGCCGGCAGGGCGGGGGAGGGCTCTCGGATGAGGGGCGGCTCGCCGAGGTTCGCGGCTTCGCCCGCAAGCCGCAGGAGCGGCGGCACCTCCCGCTCGATCGCCTTCGCGTCCCACATCGCCGCCCGCCGGCTGGCGCCGAGGCTCGCGAAGGCATCCGCCTCCGCCAGCGCCTCGATGGCGCGGCGACTCACCGCCGCCCGCCGCGCCACCTCCTCGACTGAGCCATAAGGGGAGCCGTTGCCGGCCCGCCGCACCTTGGCGATCCGTCGCCCCTCTTCCTCCGCCAGCCCCGCTGCCAAGCGCAGCCCCAGCCGCAGCGCATGCTCCTCCGCGCTGCGCGCGTCAGGCTCCAACGTGCAATCCCAGTCGGAGGCGTTCACGTCGACCGGCCGCACCAGCACCCCGTGCTGGCGCGCATCGCGCACGATCTGCGCCGGGGCGTAGAAGCCCATCGGCTGGCTGTTCAGCAGCGCCGCTGCGAAGACCGTCGGATGGTGCCGCTTCACCCAGGCCGAGGCATAGACGAGGTGGGCGAAGCTCGCCGCATGGCTTTCGGGGAAGCCATAGCTGCCGAAGCCCTCGATCTGCTTGAACACCCGCTCGGCGAGTTCCGGGTCATAGCCCCGCCGGACCATGCCGCCCACCAGCCGGTCGCGATATTCCGACACCCCCTGCGTGTGCTTGAAGGTCGCCATGGCCCGGCGGAGCTTGTCCGCCTCCTCCGGCGTGAAGCCGGCGGCGACGATCGCGACGCGCATCGCCTGCTCCTGAAAGAGCGGCACGCCCAGAGTGCGGCCCAGCACCTTCTTCAACTCGTCCTGGTCATACTCCGCCGAGGGTCTCGGGTATTCGGGCTTCTCCAGATCCCAGCGGCGGCGCAGATAGGGATGCACCATGTCGCCCTGGATCGGCCCGGGGCGGATGATGGCGACCTGCACCACCAGGTCGTAGAAGGTGCTGGGCCGCAGCCGCGGCAGCATCGCCATCTGCGCCCGGCTCTCGACCTGGAACACGCCGAGGCTGTCCGCCCGGCGCAGCATGCCATAGGTCTCCTCGCAATCGCGCGGCACACCGGCGAGGTCGAGATCGAGCCGGCGGTGCCGGCGCAGCAGATCGAAGCCACGGCGCAGGCAGGACAGCATGCCGAGCGCCAGGATATCCACCTTCAGCAGCTTCAGCGCATCGACGTCATCCTTGTCCCACTCGAGCACCGTCCGGCCTTCCATGGCCGCGTTACCAACGACCGCCATCTCGGTCAGCTTGCCGCGCGACATGACGAAGCCGCCGACATGGGTCGCGAGATGGCGCGGGAAGTCCTGGATTTCCTCGGCCAGCTGCAGGGCGAGGGAGAGGCGGCGATCCGAGAGATCGAGGCCTTCGGCTTCCGCCAGCTCGGCGAGGCCTTGCTCGCGGCCCGGTCCCCAGCTCGCCTTGGCGAGCTTGCCCGTGATGTCCTCCGACAGCCCAAGCGCCCGGCCAACCTCCCGAATGGCGCTGCGACCGCGATAGCGGATCACCGTGCCGACGATCGCTGCGCGATCGCGGCCGTAGCGCTCATAGATGTGCTGGATCACCTCCTCGCGCCGCTCATGCTCGAAATCGACGTCGATGTCGGGCGGCTCGTTGCGGCTGGCCGAGACGAACCGCTCGAACAGCAGGTCGTGTTTGCTCGGATCGACCGCGGTGATGCCCAACACGTAGCAGACCGTGCTGTTCGCCGCTGAGCCGCGGCCCTGGCACAGGATGCCTTTGTGCCGGGCAAAGCGGACCACCTCGTCCACGGTCAGGAAGTAGGGCGCATAACCCAGCTGCGCGATGAGCTGCAGCTCATGCGCGATGCGCGCCCCGATGTCGGCCGGCACGCCCTCCGGCCAGCGTTTGGCCGCGGCCTCGCGCACGCGATCGGTCAGCGTCTCTTGCGGTGTCCTTCCCGGCTCCAGAATTTCATCCGGGTATTCGTGCCGCAGCTGGTCGAGGCTGAAGCCCGACCCTGCTTCCAGCACCCGCAGCGTGTTGGCCAGCGCTTCCGGATGGCCGGCAAAGAGCCGCGCCATCTCGGCGGTGCTCTTGAGGCAGCGCTCGGCATTGCGCTCGGCGGCGAAGCCAATCGCATCCACGGTTCGGCCGAGCCGGATCGCCGTCAGCACGTCGGCGAGGCGCCGTCGGTCAGGATGGTGGTAGCGCGGGTCCGTGGTGGCCAGCAGCCCGACCTTGGCTCCCCCCGCCATGCCCGCGAGCATCTCCAGCCGGAGCCGGTCGGCTCCGTCCCGCAGCACCGGGGCGGTGCAGAACAGGGGGAGCGCGAGCTTTCGGCGCAGCGCCGCGGCATCCTCCCGCAGCCGCGCCGCGAAGGCGGCATCCGGCAGGGCAGGGGGGATCGCCGCCATCACCCACTCTTCCGCATGCCCGATCAGCTCGTCCCGGCCGATCTCGCAGGCACCCTTCGGCGCCCGCATCCGGCCGAGCGACAGCAGCCGCGTCAGCCGCCCGTAGCTGTCGCGACCCGTGGGCCAGGCGAGATAGGCCGAACCGTCCTTCAGCAGGAGCCGGGTGCCGACGACGTACGGCAGCCCGACCTCCCTGGCCGCGACATGGCCTCGCACCACGCCCGCCAGGCTGTTCAGGTCGCAGATGCTGATCCCCGCATGCCCGAGCGCCTTAGCCGTGGCGACCAGCTCGGCCGGGTGCGACGCCCCGTCGAGCAGGGAGAAGTTCGACCGAGCACAAAGTTCGGCGAAGCCCGCCGTCATGGCAGGTAGCCATGCAGGAACCAACGGGTTGGTTGACCGGGCCGATAAACCCCCGCCCGGCCGATCCACAGCCGCGGCCCCGAGGCCAGCGCCACCCGGTAGTAGTCGCGCCCGGGCCGTGCCTCCGGCTCGCGCCACCACTCCGCCTCGATCCGGTCCGGCCCTTCCGCCCAGAGCACCGCATGCACGGTGCCGTCCAGCCGCACCCGGGCCGGCGGCCCATCCGGCACCGCCGCCACCACCATCAGCGGCACGGGCCGGGACAGCAGCCGCACGGGATGCGCGAGGCCGGGCCAGGCGCCGCTCCGCCGCACCTCGGCGAAGGCCTCGAGCTGCCGGACCGCCCGCTCGGGCCAGTGGCTCTCCGCCAGCGACAGGCGCCAGAGGGGCAATCGCTGGCCGAGGCGATCCAGCAGCTGCCCGAGTTCCTCACGGGCACGCTGCCGATCGGCGCTGATAGATGCGATCCCGTCCTGTGCCGCCGTGAACGAATTGGTCACGCCGGCCTGCAGGGTGATCCGCTCGAAACCGAGATCCGGCTCCAGCCGCTCCAGCACCTCCGCGAACAGCCGCCGCAGATGCGCCGGCGTCCGCGTCGGCAAACCCGTGCCGATGGTGAGCTCCTGCACATCCCCATCCACCCGGAATGCCCGGAGCGTCACTTGCCGCGCGCCCTGGCCTGCCTCCGTCAGCCTCTCGCAGAGCTGCTCGAGGAGCCGGTCCACCGCCCGGTCGATGCCGGGGCGGGTGACGATCGGCTCCACGAAATTGCCTATCGCCTCGAACTCTGCTGGCGGCCGTACCGGGATCATCGGTCGCGGCCGCTCGCTGGTCAGTGCATCCAGGACATCGAGCAGCTCCCGCCCGAAGCGCCGGGCCAGCGGCGCGCGGGGCTGGCTCAGCACGTCGCCGACCCGCTGCAGCCCGAGCCGATGCAGTCCGGACAGGCAGTCCTGGGACAGCCGGAGCAGGGAAAGGGGCAGGGCGCCGGTCACAGCTCTCTCCTGCCCTGCGGGCAGGATCATCCCGTGCCGGCCAGCGCGCGCCAACGCCGCCGCGACCTCGACCACGCTCGCGATCACGGCGTGGGCGGCGATGCCACTCCGGCCGAGCCCGGCGCTGATACGCGCGAGCAGCAGCGCCTCGCCGCCGAACAAGTCGGCACAACCGGTGGTGTCGAGCACCAGCTCGTCCGGCGGATCGGCGGCCGAGAGGGGGGTGAAGCGCAGCGCCCAGAGCGCCAGGCGCTCCAGCAGGGCGAGGTCCGCCGCCGGCTCCGCCGGGCGGAGCACCAGCTCAGGGTGCATGGCCTGGGCGTCCGCGAGCGCCTGTCCCGGGTGCAGTGCCGTGCCCGGTGCATCCACCGCTGTCAGCACCCGGCGGTTGCCCATCGCCGCCCAGCAGGCGAGCCGCTGGCCCTGTAGCGCGGGCTCGGCATGCCGGAGGCGATCCGTTGCCAGCTGCGGCAGATGCAGCACGAGGTAGCGCCGTCCGGTCATCGTGCCGCGACGGCGCCGGACGAGGTCGCCTCGCCGTCCAGCGCCAGTTCGAGCCTTGCCGCGTCGCAGTCCCACATCACGCGCCAGGTGCCATCCCGGCCGCCGATGCAGCGCAGCAGCGTCACCTCCCAACTCGGCCGCAGACGGTCGGCTGTCGCCGCCGCGCGCACGCGCCACCGGCTCCGCGCCGTCGAAGCCGGGATCAACGCCGTGTCCGATAAGACCAGCAGCCCGATGCCGCCGCCCGCCTCGGCCGCAAGCTGCAGCCGCCGCGACGCCACCATGTCCGGCACAGCCCCGCGCACCATTAACAGCGCGCCGGCCGTTGCCGGCGAGCGCAGCGCCTCCTCGAAGGCCCAGAGCCCGTCCGCAGGACGCTGCGCCCGCACCAGCACCAGGTCGGCCGGGTTCAGGCCGAAGGCCATCAGCCCCGGCGGCCACGCATCCGGCTCAGCCCCGATCCACAGCACCGGTCCCGCCGCGCGGGCCAGCAGCAGCGCGCAGAAGGCCAGCGCCGCGCCCGGATCCGCCGCGAGAACCTCGTGCACGGCGGCTCGGGCCAGGCCGCCGCCCGGCAGGGTGCGGTCAATCGCATCACAGAGCGGGATCGTGCCGGTGTCCGGCGCGGCGCCGCCGCGCTCCAGCCGCGCGACGCTGGCGCGAAGGGAGGCGAGGACAGCAGCACGATCCAGCGGCTGGTCAGCGGCAGCCATCCCGCACAGCCCTATCCGGTGCTGTGCGGTCGCGCGCCGCGCCCGCGCATGACGACATAGCCGGAGCGACGCAGGTGTTCGACCAGCCAGTCCGCCGCGATACCGGCGGCGAACTCGCCGCCGCCCCGGCGCGGCCTGCCACGCGCATCGTAGCGCAGCGCATAGGACAACACCTCGGCGATCTCCTCCGAGGATGCGGCAGTGAGCGGGACCGGGTCCGAATCGGGGGGGAGATCGTCAGTCATGCGGTCACGCTATGTCGCGATACACGAACAAATCAAGAACGAATCGCCCGGCCGATTCCTGAAACCCTTGCCGAACTGTCTGGAAACGTTTGCCGATTCAGAGCCATGAGAAACAAAATGGCTGCCTTTCAGCGCGTTGTGGCGCGACGTTGCGGACGCCCCCGAGCCCTCACATATTTCGGCGCCGCTGAAGGGCACCCGGCTGTGCTGGCTCTCCCTCGGGGCATACAGAACTGGCCTGCGGATCGTGCTGCTTCCTCCCGCTCGCCCTCACCCTGGTCGACGCTCCACCTGCTGCCGATGCGCTTCGCGCAGCTGCAGGCTCCGCTCCGCGGCCATCTGCAGCTTGCACCACGCCGCATCCAGCCAACGCTGCGACACAGGCGGCGTGCCGCCCAACAGCGACGCCAAGGCAGTGACCGGCACGATCGTGTCGGCCAGCTCGCCCTCGAACACCGCACTGCCGGCCGCAACCACATGCGTCCGCACCAGCACCGCACGATCCGCGATCAACTCCTCCACCGCACGGCGGTGTTGATAGTTCTGGCGCAGTGGGTTCGGCAGCGTGAAACGCTCTGCACTCTCATCGAACCGCTGCACCCACGCGCGACCGTCGATCGCACCCGACACGATCCCGGCGTAGCGCTTCGTCTCCAGCACCAGCACCGCGTCCGGCGCACGCACCACATGGTCGATCTGCGTCAGCCCGCGCCCATCCCGCAGGATCACGTCGTGCAGCGCCGGAACGCGCAGCGCCTCCAGCGCCTCACGCACCGACGCCTCGCCCTTCTCGCCCGTAATCCCAGCCTTGAAGGCGCGGAAGTTCGACCAGATCCGCGCCTCCTCCGGTGTCCGCACCACCGCGCCGTCCGGCTTCAGCCGCCGACGCGGCCCCCGCGTCAACCGCATCAGCCCGGCGCCGGCTGCCACGCCAGCGGAACCTGCCCGTTCAGGTCCGGACGCGCCCCCGGCCGCGGCCCACAGACCTGGCGCTCCCCGCCCTCGCTCCGCACCGTCGCACCCTCCGTGTACACCTGTCCCGCATACACGCAGCCGGGCGGTGTCGCTGCCGTCGCCGGCCGCGCGATCCCGCCGGTGTCGAGCATCTCCAGCAGCCGCTGCTGCTGCATCTGCTGCGTCTCGAACGGCAGCGGGTAGCCAGCGCCCGCACCGCTCCCGGCAAAGGGCGGCGGCGCCACCACCACATTCGGAGGGATGTAGCTCTGATACGGGTAATTCTGCCCAGGGAGTTGCGCTTGGGCCATGCCCGGCAGCAACAGCGCCACAGCGACTAATAGCTTCCGCACCATCTTGGCCTCCAGCTTCTTCAAATGCATGAGCCTCCGGTTCAGCAGCTTCACCACGATCCATGCGAACGGAGAGCGTGCTGCCTGTTGCAAGCAGAACAGTCCGGGCGGCTCCCCGCTGCGCGGGGACCGGGTGCTAGTCCGCCCAAGCGGGCGGACCGGAGCCACGCAAGCGTGTCTCCGCCCATTCGGGTCACGCCCCCATGCCGCAGGCCGGGACAGCGGCCATCGCTCAACCCCGGCGCCTCGCCTGCCACCAGCCGCGCGGTGTTGGCCGCTCAACCCACCCCCTGAAGGGGGTGGGCACGTTCCAGGGGACTGGCCTCGCCGTCGTGGCGACCAGCATGAGGCACGCCGACGGCCCGCATCAAAAGGTGGGTCCTCGCCGTGCTCGCCATGCTCGCCCTGCGGGCTGCGCGTGGCTCCGCGCGGCTCCGGTCCCGGCTTCGCCGCTTTTGACGCAACCCGCCGCCGCACCTCCAGGCATTCGCAGGACGGGTCGAGAAAAACGCCAGTCCCCTTCCACTCTCGCGGCCAACGCTGGGCCTCGCCGGCCCAGACCCGCAGGACGATCAAGAAAAACATGAGTATTGAAAGAGGAAGTAAAGGGGAATATACGCAAATAAATCAGCGTCTTGGCGCGTTTTTCTGTTGAGTATTTGGCGGGGGCGTGCATAATACAAATGCGGTTGCTGATGACCGCAAACAAAGCGCCCCCGCCCAGTGTTTGCACCACCGAGCGAGGGCTAACCGGAACAGGATGGATAGATCATGTCCCAGGCTGCTCAGAACATCGCCGCTCCCGCCGCCGCCGACAAGGCCGATGCCGACACCGCGATGGGCGCGGCCCTGACCGCTGCCCGCAAGGCCGCCCCGAAGAACACGGCCACCCGCAAGCCCGCCACCAAGCCGCAGCCCGCCCAGGCTCCCGCCCGCCGCGACATGGCCGCCCGGCAGGTCATCACCCTCGCCAGCGCCGCCTTGCTCGCTCCCACCCCCGACAAGATGGCCCAGCTCACCCGCATCTTCGGCATGGACCCCGTGGACTCCGACAGCATCGCAGACCTCACCGCCCACACCCTCCAGCAGCAGGCCGAGGAACTCCGCCTCACCCTCTCCGACAAGGCCATGGAAATGCACTTCCAGCGCATCGTCGGCGCCTATGTCGGGTCCGCCTATGGCGCCGCCGTCTTCTACGATGGCAAGCGCGCCATCGCCCGCGACCTCGCCAGCAAGCTCAACGACGACCGCGACGAGGACCGCGACGGCCCGAGCGGTTTTGAAAGCCGCGTGGAGCGCGCCCAGAGCTTCGCTGCCGAGATGGCCCGCCAGTCCTACGCAACCCTTGCCGCCGCCGAGGGTGCCGTCCGCGCTTACGAGCACATCACCGGCAACGAGTGGAAGCCCTACGTCGGCAATACCCCCGACAGCCAGAGCCTCAGCCGCCAGACCGCCGCAGCCCGCGCCGCCGCCTTCGACTGACACACACCGCGGGGGCTTCGGCCCCCGCTTCCTCTCCGAACGCCCCGCCGCCCGTCAGGCCGACCAGGGGGGCGCCGCCCTCCGGGCTCTGCCCCCCTGGACCCCCCGCCCGTCCAGCGCACTGCCCTCCCACCTCACAAACCGACCCCGCTCCCTCCGGTCGCGCCGCGCTTCGCGCGGCTCCGGCATGCCCCCTCCGGCACAGCGGGGCCGCGTCGGGCTCAGGGCCGCTCCGCGACCCCGCCCCCGCCGCAACCCAGCTCCGCCAGGGCGCATGCCTCCGGGGCAGCCAGAGCGTGATGTCGGCCAAAAGACGAGCGCCGTTCGCACGGCACACCGCCAGCATCACGGCATGAAAGCCAATGCTGCGCGGGAGAGTCTGATGTTGGAGGAACCCGAGACGGTCAGCGGCGCGTGTGTTCAAAATGAACACAGCGGCCTTCCCTCAGACAAGGCGACGACCGCAGCGCCAATGTCAGGCTATCGCATCCTGCGCGCCCTTGTCACCCTCGGATGGCCCGAGCGGGAACTCGCCCGTCGCACCGGCCGACACCAGACCACCGTCCGGCGCTGGATCGACGGCCTCTCGCCCGTCGATCCCGCCGTCGCCGCGTGGCTCGAAATGCTGGAGCGCTTCCACTTGGAGCACCCCGCGCCGCGTCTAGCGCCGCGGATGCGCTCCACGGTCGCGGAACGCGAGCACGATCAGCACGGCCAGCAACATGCCGGCAATGCCCAGCGCGCTCAGGCTGCGGGCGCCTGACCCGGAAAAACCTATCGACCCCAAAGCAAAAAGAGCGGCGCTGGCCAAGAGCCAGACGCCGCCTGGTGGTAGCGCGCGGTAGAAGTTTGACAGCATCTCGATATCTCCGGGTCGCACGTAGACTCGGCAGATATTGTGCAGCACTCAATGCTGAAAGGTGAACCCCGGGCGCCCGTCCGACATCATGGAAGGAATGCAGCGCGCAGTAGGATTCGCGGCACTCCGATATGGCTTCAGCTTGTCGGCAGCGATCCATCCGTGCTTGCCGTCCGGCATCATCATCGCGACATAGCCATTCTGGGAACGGAGAGGGTCCGCCGTGATGACGATCGCCCCTGCTGAGCCGATCCGTCTCGCTGTTGGGGAGGGCTCTGCCATTACTGGAGGAACTGCGCTCGGGTCGAACATCTGCTGTTCAGTCAGATTGAGCGCCATACAGGAGTAGCCGGACAAAGGCCGAATTGCCCGAAGGGGCTGGGCCTCCACCTGAGTAACGGCTCCCAGGCCCAAACCAATAAGTGAGATGATGCAGGTGGCTGCACGGGTCCTCATATTACGCTCCTATCAGCACAGGCTGTGTCGCAGCGGATCCGATCTTTGCGGCTACGCTGTCACGCCATTGTTGAACAGTTGTGGTGGATGTTATGCCGTTTGCCGCCAGCGTGCTTGGCGACAATCCCTGGAGCACATCGCTCATCGGCATATCGCCAGGGGCTCTCGCAATTGCGGTGCCGTTCGTCGGGCCAAAGTTGTAGGACCCGCGAACATCGAGGACCGTAGGATTTGCGATGCCAGCCGTTTGCAACTGTTCTGCAGACGTCTTGAGATACTGCGCCGCTGCAGTGGCTTGGGTCGCAGGGTCATTCTGCCCTGCAAGACCGGGTGTGATGTTCGCCGCCAGTTCTGGATGTGCCTGAAGCGCCGCATTCAGGCTTGAGGTGTAACTCGACCCCATCATCTGGAACGCGCCCCGAATGTCTCCTGACGTATCGCTGTTCGAGCAGCCGCTCTCCAGCACGCAGGTCGCAGCTAAGGCAGTCGGGTTGATGCCGACCGTCTGCGCGTTGGTACTGGCCAGTGCTCCCCAACTCTGTTCCATCATCGTCTCGTAGGCAGCGCCGCTGAGCGACGCTGCATCGGCCCCGCTCCCGGTTCCAGACCCCGTGTCGCCGGTCTCAGTGCCTGTCCCCGCACCGGGCATGATCGACGTCGTGCCCGTCGGCATGGTGAAGCTGCCGAGACCCACATCAGACACCTGAGGATGCACCTGCTCGGGCACCCCATCCATCGTCACCGGGCTCGGTGACGCACCGGCCAGCCCGGTGCTCGACGCCAGCACACCTACCGCCAACACGTGCGGCAGCCAGATGGCGGGAAGCGTCCGACGCCGCTGGGGCGCCGGACGCTTTCGAGGCCGGCACGCCGGCCCATGGGGATCAGACCACACCATGTCCTCCTTCGCAGTCCTGCGTCTCCGATCCTCGGAGCGTGGCGTGCGAATGGAGACTGGCTTTTTCAGCCCGCCCTCACTCCGGCATCAGCGCCTTGAGGGCGCAGTAGCGCTCGCCGTCCGCCGCCGCGAGCGGATGCTCGACGCAGTGGGCCAGCGCCGTGGTCGCCGGCCAGTCCTGCCAGGCCCGGCCGGCGTAGCCGCCCAGCAACAGGCAGATGGCCGTGAGCCCGACCAACCCGTACCGGCGCCATTCCATCTTCTTGTTGTAGCGCTTCTCCCGGATGACCACGGCATCGCGGATCTCCTCCAGGATCTTCGGCGTCAGGTCCTGCAGTGTCTTGAGCGTCAGCTTCTCGGCCTCGACCTGCGCCCTGGTCAGCACCGCCTTGGCCTCGTGCATCTGGTGCGCCGCCGCTTCGCTGGCCGCACGAAGCTGGGCGACCTCCGCGTCCAGCACTTTCCGAGTGCCCTCGACCGTGGCCGCGACCGCTTCCGCCTGCCTTTCCGTCAAGTCAGCAAGCCCCGTCACGGTCCGCCGCATGCTCGCCACCCAGATCCCGAGCGGCTCGTGGGGAGCGAGACCCATCCGCCACGCAGCTTGCTCCATGTCCTCAGCGGCGGCGCGCAGGTCGTCGGCCGCCACGGAGGTTGGCGTCAGCTCCCCGCTCATGGCAGCCACCCCGTGACCTTGAGCCGCTCGAACTCCTTCTGCACCTTGCCGATCCACTGCTTGACCATGAACTGGCGCACCGGATCGAGCGGCTTTCCTGTTGTGCCCGGCTTGCCGGCAGCGGCATCAAGGAAGCCCAGGCCGAGGGCCCGCATCTCCTTCATGCACGGCAGGCGCGGAAGATACATGGGCCGCGCGCCCTGGCTCACCATCTCCTTGAACCCGTCCGTCTCGGACAATGGGTCGAACGCGCCCTGCGGCGACCGTCCTGGCGGAATCAGGTGTTCATTCATCACCAGCAGCGAGCGACGGGGACGGAAATAACCTGCCCGCCAGATGGCCAGGACATGCTCGAAGTCGTCTGGCTCCGGCCCCGAGATGAAGATGCCGAGCGGATGTGCCCCGCTGGCCTCGCAGAAGTCTACCAGCGCCAGGTCGTATCCATATTCCTGCATGACCCGGTCGCCGCCGCCAAGGTCGATGACCAGCGACGACTGCATCCTGAGCGCCTCGGCGACCGTGTTCGTCAGCCAATCCTTCACATCGGCGGTCTCGTCCGATCGCGGCCGAGTGGCGCCACCCTCTGCGTTGGGCGGGTAGTAGCCAGCCAGTGTCGGGTTACGGCGGTCGCCATCCCCGATCAGCACCGGTCGACCCTCGGCGCGAGCCATCTGAATCAGCAGGTCGAGAAATGTGCTACCACCCACCCGGCCCCGCCCGTGTCGCATGGCGATGGTGATGCCCCGGTCCCCCTGGGTCGACCCGATTGGGGCCGCCCCCTTCGGCTTGCTTATCTCGTTCAATGGTCTGCTCCTCTTATCGACCGCTCCGCTGCGCCACGATCGCCTTGAACCCAGCCATCAGCTCCTCCGGGCTCACCTCATCGTCCGTGGCGTGCTCTCCATCGGTAGTGGGGGAGCGTGCGAACGGCGCCACGTCTTTTCGGGGGGCTTCAGGTCGTGGGGTGGTCGGCAATGTGGGCGCCGCCGGCCTTGGGGATACGACGGGCGGTTGCCAGCCGGCCGGCGCCCTGGCGGGCTTGGCCTTGGCTGCTACGCCAAACCGGCGGGCACGGTCCTCGGCTTCAAGGTCACGGCTCACGCGCGTGAACACCTTCCGGACGGCGTCCCAAGAGAGCGGCTCGCCGCGGCTATTGGTCTGCCCCTGGCTGGCCAGCCATTCGGCTAGCCGGGCCCAGCTCGGGCCGTCGTCCTCTCCTGCGCGTCGCGCCTTCAGCTTGGCGAAGTTCTTCCTAATGAACTTGTAAAGGGGCGACCTGCCTTTCAGGCCATGCTCGTCGAGCCATCTCAGGTCCCGTTCGGATATGTTTTTCATGCTCGCGCCTCGCTGCTGCTGCCGGGCATTGTCAGTCCCAACCGTGCGAACGGGACCTGGCTGACTGGACATCATCTGGACGCGACGTGGCCGCACCCTGGTCGTCGGCTGGACGCCTCTTGGCCATCAGCTGACCATTTGCTGGACGTCACCTGGACGCAGAAAAGGGGTCTCCATACACCATTGCACCTAAGGTGCGGCGTGCGCGGTCCTGCGCACGGTCCCGGCGTGGTTCTGCTTCCCGTTCGCACGGCCCCTGCAAGCTTTGTAGCACGTCGATTGGGATGAGCGCTGGGCGTCAACTATGATGAGCGCCGCGGATGCGGTGGTGAAGGTTGTCCAGATGTCGCGCTGCGACAAGAGGGGACGGTAATTGACGTTGCG
>NZ_JASIRT010000022.1 GCF_030063475.1 Roseomonas sp. E05 | reverse complement strand
AAGCAGTTCCGTCGCGTCGCAACCCGCTACGACAAGCTCCTCGCCAACTTCCGCGGCTTCGTTCTGCTCGCCTCAATCGCCATCCTACTCCGCTGAAATCGTCACCACCGCCTAGAGCAGATCCCGTTCCGATGGCATCATCGGAACGGGTGAAGATGCTCTGGCGGGCGCCTCCTCCGCCGGCCATGGCGGCCACCGGAGGGAGCACCCGGAGGTCCGGGCCTTCCCCCCTCAGTGCGGGGCGCGGCGGCGGCGCAACATGCCGATCAGGAGGCCGATCCAGGAGGAGCGGGCGACGCCACCGAGCAGCGGCAGCAGCCCGACGCTGGCGCGCGCCTGCGCCATCGCCGTGTCGCGCAGCAGCCGCGTCTCGATCTCCTGCGGGCTGGGCCGGTCACGCAGCGCCAGCATGAGCAGGATCAGGGCCAGCACCAGGTCGCCGCTGGTGAGCCAGGCCGCGCGCGCCAGCGGACCCCAGCCGTCCAGCGCGAACCAGATCAGCACATGGGCCATCGTGAAGGCGGCGCAGAGCAGGATGGCGGCAATGGCGCCGAGCACGGCACGCCCAACCAGGCGGCGCGCCTGCAGGCCCAGCAGGACGCGCTCCGCCTCCAGGGCGGCGGCGGCCAGACGGAACGCGCGCATCGCGCCTCAGCGCCGCAGCAGACGGGCGAGGAGGTAGCCCACCCCCATGGCGACGAGGATGGTGGCGATCGGCCGCTCGCGCACCACGCCCAGGGCCTGCTCGGCCTCGCGGCGGGTGGTGGTGCTCATCTCCTGCGCCAGATGCTGGGCGCGGCCGGAGGCGCGGGAGACGGCGGGGGTCACCTGCTCGCTCATCAGCGTCTCGACCTTGCGGCGCAGGTCGGCGATGCGCTCCTCGATGGAGCCCAGATCGACGGACGGGTAACGGCTCATGCGGATCCTCCTGCACGAATGCGGCGCGGCCTTGAAAGCTGCCCTGCCCGGGCACGCGGACCGGGCGGGGCGGACGGTCGGGATTCTCCCGGCGCGCGCCGGCGCTGGGAGAAGTTCTGGCCTTCGGCCGTCCGGATGTCACGCCCGGTGGGGTCAGAATGCCCTGCCGAGGGATGCGCCGGCCAGCCCGTTCAGTTCAGGGTGCGGTCGATGCTGCGCCCCATCCGCTCGCCCGGGCCGCTCGGCGGATCCACCGCGTCGCGCAGATTCTGCCCGGCGCGGTCGATCTTCTCGCCGCTCCGCTCCGCCGGCCCCTCGCTGCAGGCGGCCAGCGGACCGAGCAGCGTCAGGACGGGCAGGGTGGCCAGGAACAGCTTGCGCATCGGAAATTCCTTCTCTCTCTCCGCCGCGACAACGCACGGCCAAGTTCCGGGTTGCGCGCCTGCCCAGGATCCTTCGGAGGGGAAAAGGCTCAGCCGGCGGCTCCGTCGTTCGCCGCCATGTGCTCCGTGTTCGCGGGCTCGGCCTCCCGCCGGCGCAGGGTGAAGCGCAGCACCAGCTCGGTGCCGCCCTCGCCGCGGATCTCGATCTCGCCGCCGAGATGCTGGGCGAAGCCGCGGATCAGCGTCAGGCCGATGCCCTGGCCGGCCTCCTCGTCGTCCAGCTTCATGCCAAGGCCGTCATCCCGCACGGTCAGGGTCACGCCCTCGCCCTCGGCATGCACCGTCACCGTCACGGTGCCGCTGCGGGCGTCCGGAAAGCCATGCTTGATGGCGTTGGTGACCGTCTCCGTCACCAGCAGCGCCAGCGAGACGGCCTGGTCGGTGACGATCTCCAGATCGTCCGCCTCCACCACCAGGGCAATGCGCTGGCCGGGCCGCTCGCCCAGCGCGGCGAAGAGCTGCTGCCCCAGCTCCTCCAGGAAGGGCCGCAGCGCGATCATCTCGAAGGTCTGGTTGGTGTAGAGGTGGCGGTGCAGCGTCGCCAGCGCCTGGACGCGGTCGCGCGCGGTGATGAACTCCGCCTTGGCGCGCGCATCGCGCAGCCGGCCGGCCTGCAGGTTCAGCAGCGAGGCGACGATCTGCAGGTTGTTCTTCACGCGGTGGTGGATCTCGGCCATCAGCAGGTCGCGCTGCCGCAGGGCGTTGCGCAGCTCTTCCTCCCGGGCGCTGATCGCCTGTGCCGCGTCGGCCACCGCCCGCTCCAGCGAGCGCACCTCGTCCGGCTCGCCCTGCAGGGGCTGGCTGCGGAAGGGGGCGCCGGGACGCCATTGCCGCACCCGCGCCGCCAGCAGCCGCAGCGGCCGGGCGATGGCGAGATCGGCTCCCAGCACGATGACCACCAGGCAGGCCAGCAGGAAGGTGGCCAACTCGAAGGCCCGGCGCAGCAGCACGGCGTTGGCGGCGCTGCGGATCTCGCCGGTGGGCAGGCCCACCAGCAGCCGCAGCCCCGGCGCCAGAGGGGTGGAAGCATAGGCGAATTCGGCGCCGCCCTGGGCACGCGCCTCCAGCGTCACGGCACCGGGCTGCTGGATCAGCCGCTGCAGCACGGCCGGCGGCGGCAGGTCGAGGGAGGCGGCCTTGGTGAGCGGCAGCGGGACACCGCCACGATCCACCAGCCAGGTCCGTTGCGCCGCGCGCTCCTGGCTGCGGGCCTCGTCGCGGACGAAATGGTCCAGCAGCAGACTGCCGGCGACCACGCCCCGCACGGCGCCATCTGCAATCAGCGGGACGGCGCCGGTGATGACGGATTCACCGGCCATGTCGCGGCGGAAGGGGGTCAGGACGAATTTTCGCTCCGCCACGGCCCGCTGGAAATAGTCCTCCTGCTGGAGGGAGCGTCCGGCCGGAGCCGGCTGGGCGCTGCAAAGCAGCCGGCCCTCGTCGTTCAGGACCGAGAAATTCGCATAGCGGTCGGAATACAGGGACAGCAGCGCCCGGACGACCGGCAGGCAACCGGCGGCGCTGGCGGCAAGCAGGCCCGGCCGGCGTGCGAGCCCTGTCAGCGTCTGCTGCAGAGTGTCGATGGTGGCGCCATGACGGGCCGCGGCAACATCGCCCAGGATGGTGGCGGTGCGGCGGCCGGAGGCGAGTTCGGATTCGTAGCCCAGGATGGCGTTCGCACTGGCGATGCCGACGACTGGCACGCTGGCGACCAGCAGGAGAAGGAACATGCGGCCGCGGACCCCGCGAAGCACCTGGCGCAAGGCGGGCCTATGCGGCCGCGCCGCTGGGGTCATTTCTTGGGGTCCTGCGCCCGATCCTGCTCAATCAGCCGAAGAAGTTCCTCCGGGATGGGCTCACGCGCGACGTCATCGTACATCGCGTGCAGCCCACGCTGGAGCCAAAGGTCAAAAGCCGCATCGGGCGTGCCCTTACGGGCACGCGCGGGACGCGAAGGGGCCGCCTCGACGGCCGGTTCCGCCAACATGCGCTTGTCTGCTCGCTCGTCCATCAGCTTCCCGCATGCAGGGCTCGCGGCATATTTGCGGAGCTTCCGTTGCGCAGCGTACCACTGCGGCGGCGGCCCTCGCCAGCCTGCGCCTGTGCCGTTCCGCGCTTGCCGCTCTGCGGCTCGCCCGTCAGCCAAGCCTCGAGCTGGCGACGGGCACGGAAGACGCGGCACTTGGCGGTGCCGACGGCGCAGCCCATCGCCTCGGCGGCCTCCTCATAGGACATGCCCTGAACAGTGACGAGCATCAGGGCGGTGCGATGGTCGGGCGGCAGGTCGGTCAGGCGGCGGCGCAACTCGCGCAGCGCCAGGTTGTCCTCCTGGGCGGCCGGACGGGCCAGCGCCTCGGCCGGCGCGTTGTCCATGTCGCAGGTATCGCGGCGCCGGCGGATATCGGAAAGGAACCGGTTCCGCAGGATGCGAAACATCCAGGCGCCGAAATTGGTGCCGGGGGTGAAGCTGTGCTGCGCGGCGAGGGCATTGCTCACTGCGGCCTGCACCAGGTCGTCCGCGTCGGCGCGGTTGCGCGTCATCGACACGGCCTGCACCCGCAGACGGGGCAGGATGGCGACGAGCTGATCGTGGAAGCTCGGGAGGGTGCTGGTGGCGGCGGAGTTCGCCTCGGTGAGGGTCATGTCATTCATCGTGCTGTGCTCGCCTTGCATGCCCCACCAATGCACGAGCGAAGAAGCCAGTTGCATCGGGCCTTCCAGAAAAATGCATGGCAGCCATTCCAGAGCGGTATGGAACCTTTGGTGCGGCGGGTCTTTGTGACCGGCGCAATCCATGCCCCCGCCCTATCCTCCTGCCGCCTACGCACTGGCATGCCCCGCGCCTTCCTCCTGTTCCACGGGCACCATGCCGCGTGCCAGTGCGGCGCGGGCCCGCGCCACGCGGGCCTTCACCGTGCCGATTGGCACATTGCAGACCGCCGCGGCCTCCTCATGTGAGAGGCCATGTGCGCCCACCAGAATCAGCGCCTCCCGCTGCGGCAGGGGCAGCAGTTCCAACGCCCGCGCCAGATCCGAGACGGCGTGTTGCGCCTCCTGGGCGGCTGGCTGCGGACCATCCGGTGCCGGCATCCGGGCCAGCGCGCGGCGCTCCGTGCCATGGCGCCTGACCTGCTCGAGAAAGGCGTTGCGCAGGATTCGAAACAACCATGCCCGCAGACTGGTTTCCGGGTCCCATTGCGATTCCGCACGCAGCGCCCGCAGCACGGCCTCCTGCACCAGATCGTCCGCCAGCGCCGCGTCGCGCGCCAGGAAGCGGGCGAAGGCGCGCAGGTCCGGCAGCAGCCCGGCCAAGCGCGAGCGGATCGGGTCAGTGTGATTTGCCATCAGCTTCCAATAGCGGTCTTCCTGCATCACAGGACCGAGACGAGGGCCACGATATGAACGCCGTAACGCAAGCCGAGCTGCTTCGATGCCTGCCGCACGCCCGCCGCTACGCCCGCGCGCTGACCGGCAGCCAGGCCGCTGGTGACGGGCTGGTGGCCGCGGCGCTGCGCGAGGGGCTGCCTTCATTGCCGCCGCGCCTCGCACTCTATGCCGGCGTCACCCGGATGGCACCGCCGCCCGCCGTCCCGGCGAGCGGGAGCGACCTTTCCGCCCGCCACCGCCAGCTTCTGCTGCTGACGGCGCTGGAGGAGCTTTCCGTTCAGGATGCCGCCATGGTCGTCGGCGTCCCGCTCGACGTGGCGGAGACCGAACTGGCCGAGGCGCGCGAGGCCCTGCGCAGCGCCGCGGCCACCGACATCCTGGTGATCGAGGACGAGCCGATCATCGCCATGGACGTGCGCCAGCTCGTCGAGGCCTGCGGCCATCGCGTGATCGGGGTGGCGGCCTCCGAGGTGCAGGCGGTGCGGCTGGCGCGGGAGCGTCACCCCGGGCTGATCCTGGCCGATGTGAATCTGGGCATGGGCGGGGATGGCATCATCGCCGTCAACCGCATCCAGGAGCAGCTGAAGGTGCCGGTGATCTTCGTCACCGCCTATCCCGAGCGGCTGCTGACCGCCGAGCAGGTCGAGCCCGCCTTCGTCATCAGCAAGCCCTTCGAGCCGCTGGCGCTCGCGATCGCCACCTATCAGGCCGTCTCGTCCACCGTGCCCATCGGCTGAAACCGGCGGCTGAAGCACGGCGTTGCTTCGGCGGCGCTGGCTCCGGGCCTCCCGGCCGGCCTGACCGAAGGGAAACGACGCCATGCACCGGCCTCCTGCCTCCCGCCCGCGCTCGCGCCCGGGCCGAGACCGGAGCGCCGGACGTCGCAGCCTGCCGCCCTCGCGGCCTTCCGGTTCGGGCCAACCGCGCCAGGCAGCCCTGAGCCAGGGTGGCCCCCGCCCGGGGACCCTCCTGGCGCTGGCCTCCCCACAGCCTGATTGGAAGGATCGCTTCCCATGCTCTACTGGACCATCATCTTTCTTGTCATTGCCCTCGTGGCCGGCGTGCTCGGCTTTACCGGCGTCGCCTCCGCCGCCAGCGGCATTGCCAAGATCCTTTTCGTCATCTTCCTGGTGCTGTTCCTGGTCTCGCTGATCGCCGGCCGCGGCTGGGCCTGAGCTTCCGCTGCCGGCCGGGCCTCGCGCCGGCCGGCGGGCGAAGGCCCGCGCCCGACTGACCCATTCCCATGAAGCACGCAGATGGCCCGCGGGCGGCAGGCTTCGGAGCCTGCCGCCCGCGGGCCATGCCCGGATGGGAGCGGGAGGGCGGCGGATGGCCGGGGCTTCGCCCCGGCCTGCCACCTCAGCGGGACGTGCTGTTCTGCGGATAGGCGCCCGAGGTGTTGGTGCCGGCGGCGCGATCCAGGGTCCGGGTGGCCTCGGTGCCCGGCGGGTTGCCCGGGGTGCCGTTGGACTGCGAGGGATAGGCGCCCGAGGTGTTGGTGCCGGCGGCGCGATCCAAGGCCCGGGTGGCCTCGGTGCCGGAGGGGTTGCGGGCGGTGCCGTCGGACTGGGACGGGTAGGCGCCCGAGGTGTTGGTGCCGGCGGCGCGATCCAGGGCCCGGGTGGCCTCGGTGCCCGGCGGCGGGGCGTTGTTGCAGGCCGCCAGGCCCAGCAGGGCAGCGGAGACCGCGAGGGCGGGAAGGATCGTGCGCTGGCGCATTCGGGAGGCTCCTCTCTATTTCTTGCCGCCCCGCAAGCGGAAGCAGGGGGCAGGCGCTTCAACGCCACGCTTCAGCTCGGGTTCCATCTCCCTCGCGGATTTCCATCCTGCTCGCGAGGATCGGGCGGGTTGCGCAACCGGTGCGGCCATCCCGGCGTTGAAGGCGGCATCCACCCCCGCCTAGGGGGGGGCGCCGCCGCCGAGCTGGGCTCAGGCGGTGCGGGCTGAGTGCGGCGAGGGAAGAGAGAGAATGCGTTCGATCCTGCTGTGGCTGCTCGGCCTTCCCATTCCGATCATCATCCTGCTGCTCATCTTCAACGTGATCTGAGCTGCCCGAGGCTGGGCATCAGCAGTCTGCCCTCAGCAGCGCGCCGCCTTCCGGCTGCGCCACAGGTGCCAGAGGTAGGCACCCACAAGGCCTGCCACCACCACATAGCTCAGCGGCTCGATGAACGCCTCCACCTTGCGGTACTGCTCGCGCAGCAGATAGCCGGCCCCGGTCAGCAGCATGACCCAGAGTGCGCTGCCGATGCAGGTCCAGAGATAGAAGACGTACCGGGGGATCTCGACCAGCCCGGCGGGAATCGAGATCAGGGTGCGGATGGCCGGCAGCATGCGGCCGAAGAACAGCGCCACCGGCCCATAGCGCCGCAGCGTGCGCTCCGCCCGGTCCATGTCCTGGCCGGAGACGCCGAACCAGCGGCCGTGGCGGTCCACCAGCGGGCGGATGCGGCGGCTGCCGACGGCGCGGGCCACCTCGTACCAGAGCCCATTGCCGAGCAGTGAGCCGGCCGTGCCCGACAGCACCGCCGTCAGCAGCGACATCCGCCCCTCGGCGGCGGCGAAGCCGGCCAACGGCATGATCAGCTCGGAGGGGATCGGCGGGAACAGGTTCTCCAGGAACATCAGGAAAAAGACGCCCGGCGCGCCCGCGCTGCCGACGGTCTGGGTGATCCACTCGATCATGTCGCCCCCTGGAAAACGTGCAGGATTAACCGCCGGCCGCGTGTATAGTTGTAGCCTTCCACCGCGCCGAGGCTGTGCACCGCCAGCGCGCGCTGCTCCAGCGCGGCACGGAAGGCCGCCATGTCGCGGTCGCTGACGGCGACGATACGGCCCCGCGCACCGACCAGGAATTCCGCCGCCGCGGCGCCGTCGCGCAGCAGGACGGTGTCCGCCCCGGTGGCAAAGACCAGCGAGGGCTCGTGGTAGCCGACGATGCCGAACTGGCCCTGCACCTCGCCGGAGGGGGCGGCCTCGGCCAGCAGTTCGGCGAGCCGCGGGCCGATCCAGGGCGCCGTCAGCCGCGGCAGCACGCCGCCGAGCACCACCGCGTAGAGTGGCACGGCCAGGATGGCGGCGGCGAGCCCGGCCTGGGCGATGCCGCGCCGGCGCAGCACCCCGAGCGTCCCCCAGAGCAGCAGCCCGGCCGCCGGCAGGGCGAGCAGCGCCACCGGATCGATGCGGTGGTCGGCCAGCCAGGGCAGCAGCGCCGCGGCGATGCCGAGCGCCGCCGCCACCAGGGCGAGCAGCGCCACGCCGAGCCCGGCCAGCCAGCGTGGCGCCGGGCGGCGCAGCGGGTCCATCGCCCAGGCGGCGCCCAGCAGCACCACCGCGGGGAAGGCGGGCAGCACATAGTGCGGCAGCTTGGTGGCCACCGCCTCGAACATCAGCCAGGAGGGGGCGGCCCAGGCCAGCAGGAAGCGCGTGCCGGGGTTCAGCCGGTCGCGCCAGACCGCGGGCAGCGCCCGCAGCGCCAGGAAGGCGGCGGGAAAGGCGGTGAGCGGAAAGAGCAGCAGGTAATAGCCGGGCGGCCCGCCATGCGCCTCCTCGCCGGAGGAGACCTTGGCCAGCATGTCGCCGCCCACCGACTCGCTGAAGAAGCGGCCCTCGGTGGCGATGCCGATGGCGATGAACCAGGGCGCCGCGACCGCCAGCATCAGCGGCAGGCCCCAGAGCGGGCGAAGCCGGCGCAGCCAGGGAGCGCCACGGTCGGCCGCCACCAGGGTGATGGTGGTGAGCAGCGCCACCAGCGGCCCGATCGGCCCTTTCAGGAGGATGGAGACGCCGAGCACCGCCCAGAACCCCGCCGCCTGGGCGGCGGTGAAGGTGGCCGGGGCCAGATAGGCCCGTCCGAGCAGCCCCATCGCCGCCGCGACGGTGGCGAGCAGCGCCGCGTCGGTCTTGGCGATATGCGTCTCGACCACCAGCACCATCGAGGAGGCAAGCAGCGCCGCGGCGAGGAAGGCGGCGCGCCGCCCCACCAGCGACCGCCCCCAGTGGAAGGTGGCCAGCACCGCCAGCCAGGCGCCGAGCAGGGAGGGGATGCGGTAGGGCCAGATCTCGCCGCGGTGGCCGAGGCCGAGCGCCTCCACCGCCTGCACCGAGGCGGCCTGCGCCCAGTAGATGCCGGCGGGCTTCTTGTTGCGCTCCTCGGCGCCGAAGCGGATGCGGACATAGTCGCCGCTGTCCACCATCTGGCGGCTGGCCTGGGCGAAGCGGCTCTCGTCGCGGTCGCCCGGGGGAAGGGTGAAGAAGCCTGGCAGCCACAGCGCCAGGCAGAGCAGGGTCAGCCACAGACGCGGCCAGCGGGTCTCCGGCAGCCGGTCAAGTGTGTCGCGCAGGGCAGGCAGCATGTCGGGCGGGCTGTAAAGCCTTTTGGGCGGCGGTGTATAGCGGCAAAAGGGTTATGCGACGCTGGTTCGGCGCGGCGTGGCCGAGGGGGAGGCGCGGAGGATGGCGGATGGAGAGATATTGGCGGCCGGGACGGAGGTCCGGCCTCCTTCGGCCCTGGAGATCTTCCTGGCCTTCTCGCGCGTCGGGCTGACCAGCTTCGGCGGCGGGCTGAGCGGCTGGATGATGCGCGAATTCGTCCAGCGCCGCCGCTGGATGGACGAAGGCGAGTTCCTCAGCGGCCTCGCTCTGGCGCAGGCGCTGCCCGGCGTGAACGTGGTGAACCTCTCGATCTGGATCGGCTTCCGGCTGCGCGGCGGCCTGGGGGCGCTGATGGGCGCGCTCGGCATGATCGTGCCGCCGATGGTGGTGGCCGTCGCCCTGGTGGCGCTCTCCGGCACGCTGCTGCAGAGCCCGCTCGCTTACAAGCTGCTCGCCGGCGTGGCGGCGGCGGCGCTCGGCCTGTCGCTGCAGATGGGGCTGCGCGCCGCCCGGCGGGCGGCCAAAGGGGTGGTGCCGGTGGCCGTGATGGCGATCACCTTCCTGGCCATCTTCCAGGCGGGGCTGCCGCTGGTCTGGGTGGTGGCGGCGATGGCGCCGGTGAGCATTGCCTGGTCCGCCTGGCGCCTGCGGCAGGGGGCGTGATGAGCGAAAGCCCGCTGCTGCGCCTGCTGCTGATCCATCTGCCGCTCTCCTTCCTGACCGTGGGCGGCGGCCAGAGCATCATCTCCGAGCTCCACCGCCAGGTCGTCCCGGTGCAGGGCTGGATGTCGGATGCCGAGTTCCTGAACCTCTTCGCCCTCTCGCGCATGACGCCGGGGCCGGGCGCGCTGCTTTCCTCGATGGTCGGCTGGCAGGTGGCGGGCTGGCCGGGCGCGGTGGTGGCCTCCTTCGCCCTTTTCGCGCCCTCCTCGGTGCTGGTCTTCGGCCTCGCGCATCTGTGGCGGCGCTCGCGCGGGGCGGCCTGGACACGGGCGGTGGAGATGGGGCTGGCGCCGGTGGCGGCCGGCATGATCCTGGCCGCCGGCTTCACCCTGCTGCGCGCCGCCGAGGGCGGGGTACTGGCCTGGGCGGTGGCGGCCGCTTCCACCGCGCTGCTGATGTTCACCCGCGTCAGCCCCTTCCTGCTGCTGGGCGCCGGCGGGCTGATCTTCGCGCTGCTGCTGGGCTAGGCAGCCCCGCGTCGCGCAACCCTCGACAGCGCCGCACATTCCGGCCCATAGCAGCCAGCGATGAAGCCGCCCGCCCGCCGCCCCCGTCCCGACGCCGCCCGTGGTGCCCCCCAGCGCCCGCGCAACCCCACCCGCAGCGCCGCGCTGGCGCTGCTGAACGCCGTGCTGCTGCGGCACCGCGGCCTGGAGGAGGCGCTGGACGCCCTGCCGCCGGCCGAGGCGCGGGACCGCGCCGCCGCCCACCGCATCGCCGCCGCGGTGCTGCGCCGCCTGGGCAGCCTGGACGCCGTGCTGGAGCCGCTGCTGCGCCGCGAGCCGCCGCCCGAGGTGCGTCAGGCGCTGCGCATCGGCGCCGCCGAGCTGCTGCTGCTGGACACCCCGCCGCATGCCGCCGTGGCCAGCGCCGTGGACCTGGTGCCGCGCCCCTTCGCCGGGCTGGTGAACGCCGTGCTGCGCCGGGTGGCCGAGCAGGGGCCGGCCGCGCTGGAGGAGCTGGACGGCGAGCGGCTGGACACGCCGGGCTGGCTCTGGTCCGCCTGGCATGCCGCCTATGGGCCGGCGGTGCGCGCCATCGCCCGCGCGCACCGTGCCCCGGCGCCGCTCGACCTCTCGCTGCTGCCCGGCGCCGAGCCTCCGGCCGGGGCGGAGCGCCTGCCCACCGGCACCGCCCGCCTGCCGCCCGGCACCCGCATCACCGAGCTGCCGGAATTCGCCGCCGGCCAGGCCTGGGCGCAGGACGCCGCCGCCGCCCTGCCGGCACGCCTTCTCGGCGCCACCTCCGGGATGGCGGTGGCTGATCTCTGCGCCGCGCCGGGCGGCAAGACGGCGCAGCTCGCCGCCAGCGGCGCCCGCGTGGTGGCGGTGGAGCGCGACGGCAACCGCCTCGGCCGGCTGCGCGAAAACCTGACCCGGCTGCGGCTGGAGGCCGAGCTGGTGCAGGCCGATGCCGCCGAATGGAGCCCCGGCACGCGCTTCGACGCCGTGCTGCTGGACGCGCCCTGCAGCGCCACCGGCACCATTCGCCGCCACCCGGACATACCGCACCTGAAGCGCGCCAGCGACATCCCGACCCTCGCCGGGCTGCAGCGGCGGCTGCTGGAGGCCTCCGCCCGGCTGCTGGTCCCCGGCGGGCGGCTGGTCTTCGCCACCTGCTCGCTGCAGCGGGAGGAAGGCGAGGCGCAGGCGGCGGCCGGTATCCCCGGGCTGGTGCCCGAGCCGATCCGGCCGGAGGAAGTGCCGGGACTGGAAATGACCCTCTCGCCGGAGGGGTGGCTGCGCACGCGGCCCGACTTCTGGACGGAGCAGGGGGGGATGGACGGGTTCTTCGTGGCCCGCTTCCGCGCCGCCTGAAGCCGTGGCCAAGGGGGCGCCGCCCCCTTGGAACCCCCGCCGGGGTGACCGTGTCACCCCAGACCCCGCCTTCAGCGGCCGCCCCATGGCAGGTGCGCGGCGGGGTTTTTGCCCTGCGAAAAGGTTGACGTGGTCCGGGGAGAGCGGCGCCCGCCCTGGCAGACTGCTCCGGATCGCCGTTCTGTGATCGTCCGGCTTCTTCCGCCGGGCGGCAGGGTCCGTGACAACGCGGCTTCTTCCGGGAGGGCGCCGAGGGTAAACCTCTGGACTTCTTCCTCTCTCGCGCCTTGTCCCCTCCCGGCCCTGAAGGCATAACGTTTCCTGTGACACGTCCGGTGAAAATCGCCCCGTCCCTGCTGGCCGCCGATTTCGCGCGGCTTGGCGAGGAAGTTGCCGCCGTCGAGGCCGCCGGTGCCGACTGGCTGCACCTCGACATCATGGACGGGCATTTCGTGCCCAACATCAGCTACGGCCCTGCGGTGCTGAAGGCGCTGCGCAAGCACACGCGCATGCCTTTCGACGTGCATCTCATGATCGCGCCCGCCGATCCCTATCTGCCGGCCTTCGCCGAGGCGGGAGCGCAGCGCATCAGCCTGCACCCGGAGGCGGGGCCGCACCTGCACCGCTCGCTGCAGAGCATCCGCGCGCTGGGCTGCTCGCCCGGCGTGGTGCTCAACCCGGCGACGCCGGTCGCCGCCATCGAGCATGTGATGGACCTGCTGGACCTGATCCTGGTGATGACGGTGAACCCAGGCTTCGGCGGCCAGGGCTTCATCGACAGCCAGCTGCCGAAGATCGCCACGCTGCGGCGGATGATCGACGCCACGGGGCGGGAGATCGCCCTGCAGGTGGATGGCGGCGTGACCGCCAGGACGGCGCCGCGCTGCATCGAGGCAGGGGCCGACGTGCTGGTGGCCGGCACCGCGGTGTTCGGCGCGCCGGACTATGCCGCCGCCATCGCCGCGCTGCGCGGGGATGGCGCCTGATGGCGGACTGGCTGCGCGGTGCCCGCCGCATGGTGGCCGGGCTGAAGCCGGTGAAGGTGCCGGAGGCACCCGCCCGCGCCTTCCGCGATCTCTGGCCGGGTGATGCCACCCGCGGCCATCGCCTGCTGCGCGGCGAGTGCGAGGTGGCCGGCACCGTCCGGCCGCTGACCACCGTCGAGGGAGGCGGCCAGGGCTGGGGCGAGGGCAGCGGCTCACCGACCTGGCGCGCCGCCGTGCACGGCTTCGCCTGGCTGCGCGACCTGCGGGCGCTGGGCACCGACGGCGCCCGGCTGCGCGCGCGCGACCTCGCCGCCGACTGGCTGGCGCATGGCGCGGCCGAGCCGATCGCCGCCGCGCCGGAGGTGACGGGCGCGCGGCTTTCCGCCTGGCTCGGCCACTGGGACTTCCTGGCCGCCACCGCCGAGGACGGCTTCCGCCACGCGCTGATGGTGCGGATGGCGCAGGACGCGCGCGGGCTGGTGGCCTCGCTGCCGGTGGAAAGCCGCCACCGCGGCGCGCTGGCGGCGCTGAAGGGCGCGCTCGCCGCCGCCATCGCGCTGAACGACGACGGCTGGATCGCCCGTTGCCTGCGCGTGCTGCCGCAGGAGATCGAGCGGCAGATCCTGCCCGATGGCGCGCATGTCGAGCGCAGCCCGGGCCAGCTCCTGCTGGCGGTGCAGGACCTGATCGAGATCCGCAACCTGATCCACGGCGCCGGGCTGGAGGCGCCGCCGCACCTCTCCCTGGCGCTGGACCGCGCGGCGCCGGCGCTGCGGCTGTTCCGCCACGGCGATGGCGGGCTGACGCTGTTCAACGGCACGCGCGACGAGGGCGCCGCGCTGGTGGACCTGGTGCTCACCCAGGGCCAGGCGCGCGGCCGGGCCCCGCTGATCCTCGCCGAGGCCGGCTTCCAGCGGCTGCAGGCGGGGCGCACGCTGGTGATCATCGACTGCGGCCCGCCGCCCGAGGGCCGCGTGGCACCGGGCCCCTCCGGCCTGTCGCGCCAGGCGGACCGCTTCCACCATGCCGGCACGCTTTCCTTCGAGATGTCGGTCGGGCGGGACCGGCTGATCGTCAATTGCGGCGCCGCCACCGCCGCCGAGGGGCCGTGGCGCGATGCGCTGCGCGCCACCGCCGCGCATTCCACCCTGACGCTGGCCGACACCAACAGCAGCGAACTGCGCGAGGACGGCCTCGGCCGCCGCCCCGAGACGGTGGAGGCCGAGCGGCAGGAGGCCAACGGCGCGCAATGGCTGGATGCCAGCCATGACGGCTATCGCCGCGGCTTCGGCGCGGTGCACCGGCGGCGGCTCTATCTTTCCGAATCGGGTGACGACCTGCGCGGCGAGGATGCCGTGGAAGGCGAGAACCTGCCCGGCTATGCCGTGCGCTTCCACCTGCACCCCAGCGTGGTGGCCAGCCTGCAGGAGGAGGACAATGCGGTGCTGCTGCGCCTGCCTTCCGGGGCGAGCTGGCGGCTGCGGGCCAGCCGGGCCAAGCTTTCGGTGGAGGAGAGCGTGTTCATGGCCGGCGAGCCGCGCCGCACCTCGCAGGTGGTGCTGACGGCCGAGGCGGGCACGCCTTCGGTGCAGTGGGCGCTCAGCCGGGTGAACCTGCCGAACCCCGTGAAGGGTGAGGAATAGCGCGCCGGGGCTCGGGCATCCCGCGCCTTGATCCTTTCGCCGGCGGGCAGCGTCCGCCGGCCCTGGCAGAAAAAAGATGGGGGGTCCGGGGGGAATTCCTTCCCCCGGCCTTTTCCCGGATCGCCTCCGATGAAGATCGCCGAAGTCTGCAACGTCGATTTCGCGCTGCGCCATTTCGTACTGCCGCTGATGCGCGGCGCACGGGCGCGTGGGCATGAGGTGGTGGGCATCTGCGCCGAAGGGCCGCTGCTCGATCTTCCCCGTGCCGAGGGTTTCCGCATTCTCCCCGTGCCGATGGCGCGCAGCCTGAACCCGGCCGCCCAGGCGCGCGCCTTCCGCGCCCTCGTGGAGGTGTTCCGCGCGGAGAAGTTCGACCTGGTGCACGCGCATATGCCGATTTCGGGCCTGCTGGCGCGGGCGGCGGCGAAGGCCACGGGCGTGCCGCGCATTGCCTATACGGGACATGGCTTTCTGTTCAACCAGCCCGGCCCGCTGTGGCGGCGGGGCCTGTCGTTCGGCCTGGAATGGCTCGGCGGCCGGGCGACCGACGTGTTCCTGACGGTCAGCGAGGAAGAGGCGGCGGATGCACGGCGCCTCGGCATCGCACGGGGTGCGGTCGGCATCGGCAACGGGCGCGACCCGGCGCGCTTCCATCCCGACCCGGCGGCGCGCGCCGCCCTGCGCGCCGAGCTCGGCGCCGGCGAGGCGGATTGCGTGGTGGTGATCGTCTCGCGGCTGGTGCGGCACAAGGGCCATCCCGAGCTGCTGCGGGCGATGGAGCAGGTGCCGGGCGCCACGCTCTGGGTGGTGGGCGAGCGCCTGCCCACCGACCACGGCCCCGACATGGCGGAGGACTTCGCCCGCGCGGAGCGGCTGCTCGGTCCGCGCCTGAAGCGGCTGGGCTATCGCGAGGATGTGGCGCGCATCCTCGCGGCGGCGGATGTCTTCTGCCTGCCCAGCCATTTCGAGGGGCTGCCGATGTCGGTGATCGAGGCGATGCTGACCGGCCTGCCGGTCGTGGCGACCGATACCCGCGGCCCGCGCGAGCAGGTGCGGGAGGGCGAGACCGGCTTCCTGGTGCCGCCCGGAACGGTGGAGCCGCTGGCCGCCGCGCTCAATCGCCTGGCCGGTGACCCGGCCCTGCGCGCGCGCCTGGGCGCGGCCGGCCGCGCCCAGGCGCTGGAACGGTTCGACGAGGCCCGCGTGGTCGGGCGGACGCTCGATCTGCTGGGCCTCTAACCGCTTCCCCCCTGCGCTGGCCCGGTTGTCCCTTTGCGTCTATAGGACCGCGCCATGGATGCCCCTGCCTTTCCGCCCGCCATGGCCGTTGCGGGCTTCGGTGCCGCCGCGCCGCACCGCCAGCGCCACCTGATCCGTGATGCCGACATCCTGCCGGGCGCCGCGCAGGGCGGGCCCGCACCCATCGGAGCGTGAGGGCGCGGCGGACGCTGCACCCGTCCCGCTGCCTTCATCCGGCCATGCTGCCTGTCTATCCGCGCCACAGGGCCGTCTTTCCTTCTTTCGACATATGGTCCCTGCGGAGGTCCTCCGCCGCGGGGGAGAGGTAAGCACCACGATGAACCAGAACCCCGTGCAACTGATCCGCCCCCGGCGCTTCGGTGATGAGCGTGGATGGTTCGTCGAGTCATGGAACCGCGACCGCTTCGCGGCCATCGGCATCCGCTGCGAGTTCGTGCAGGACAATCATTCGATGTCGGCCACTCCGGGGACCTTGCGCGGCCTGCATTTCCAGCGCCCGCCGCATGCGCAGGACAAGCTGGTGCGCTGCCTGCGCGGGAGGATCTTCGATGTCGCCGTGGACCTGCGGAAGGGCTCGCCGACCTACGGGAAGTGGGTCGGCGCCACGCTGACAGCCGAAGGCGGCGAGCAGCTCTTCGTGCCGGCAGGCTTCGCACACGGTTTCGTGACGCTCGAGCCGGGGACCGAGGTCGCCTACAAGACCTCGGCCGTCTATGCGCCCGAATGCGATGCCGGCATCCGCTGGGACGACCCCGACATCGGGGTGGGCTGGCCTCTGCCGGCCGAGGGCCCGATCCTCTCCGGCAAGGACCGGACGCAGCCCGCACTGGCCGGGTTCGATAGCCCCTTTGGGTATGACGGCCGGCCGCTCCAGCCGCTCGGCGAGGCGCTGGTTCCCTGATAGAATTCCGTATCGTCCCGCCTGCCCGCAGAAGGATGGCCTGTCCTTGCAACCCCGCTCACTGAACGTTCTGGTCACCGGCGGCGCCGGCTTCATCGGCTCTGCCCTGGTCCGTCGCCTGGTGGCCGAGGGGCGCCACACGGTGCTGAACCTGGACAAGCTGACCTATGCGGGGACGCTGACCTCGCTCACCACCGTCGCGGATGCGCCGAACTACCGCTTCGTGCAGGGCGACATCGCCGATGCCGCCCTGCTGGCCCGGCTGTTCCCCGAATTCGACCCGGATGTGGTGGTGCATCTCGCCGCCGAGAGCCATGTGGACCGCTCGATCGACGGGCCGGGGGCCTTCATCCAGACCAATGTCGTCGGCACCTTCACGCTGCTGCAGGCGGCGCTCGGCCACTGGCGCGGCCTGCCGGAGCCGCGCAAGGCGGGCTTCCGCTTCCACCACGTCTCGACCGACGAGGTCTATGGCTCGCTCGGCGCCGAGGGGCTGTTCACCGAGACCACGCCCTACGATCCGCGCTCGCCCTATTCGGCCAGCAAGGCGGCCTCCGACCATCTGGTCAGCGCCTGGCACCACACCTATGGCCTGCCCACGCTGATCACCAACTGCTCGAACAACTACGGCCCCTACCACTTCCCGGAGAAGCTGATCCCGCTCGTCACCATCAAGGCGCTGCAGGGCGAGAAGCTGCCGGTCTACGGCCGCGGCGAGAACGTGCGCGACTGGCTCTTCGTCGAGGACCACGCGCGCGCGCTGCAGACGGTGTTCGAGCGCGGCACGCCAGGCGAGACCTACAATGTCGGCGGCAATGCCGAGCGGCAGAACATCGCGGTGGTCCGGCAGATCTGCGCTGTGCTCGACCGGCTGCGCCCGCGCAGCGACGGCAAGTCCTACGCGGAGCAGATCAGCTTCGTCACCGACCGCCCGGGGCATGACCTGCGCTACGCGATCGACGCCAGCAAGCTGCGTGAGACGCTGGGCTGGCAGCCGCAGGAGACCTTCGAGAGCGGGTTGGAGAAGACCATCCGCTGGTATCTCGACAACGAGGGCTGGTGGCGCCCGCTGCTGGAGCGCAGCTATGGCGGCGAACGCCTCGGGCTGGCGGGCTGAGGGGGCGGCAATGAAGGGCATCGTGCTCGCCGGCGGCTCCGGCACAAGGCTTCACCCGGCCACGCTGGCGGTCAACAAGCAACTGCTGCCGGTCTATGACAAGCCGATGATCTACTACCCGATCTCGGTGCTGATGCTGGCCGGCATCCGCGAGATCCTGGTGATCTCCTCGCCCGAGTTCCTCGATCTGTACAAGCGCCTGCTCGGCGACGGCAGCCAGTACGGCATCTCCTTCACCTATGCGGTGCAGCCGAAGCCGGAGGGGCTGGCGCAGGCCTTCATCATCGGGCGCGACTTCGTCGGCGATGACCGCGTGGCGCTGGTGCTGGGCGACAACATCTTCTACGGCGCGCGTCTCTCCGAGATGCTGCGGCAGGCGGCGGCGCGCGAGAAGGGCGCGACGATCTTCGCCTACTATGTCGAGGACCCCGAGCGCTATGGCGTGGTGGAGTTCGATGCGAAGGGGCGCGCGCTCTCGATCGTCGAGAAGCCGCCGCAGCCGCGCTCTCACTGGGCGGTGACGGGGCTCTACTTCTACGACAACACGGTGCTCGACGTCGCCGCCGCGGTGAAGCCTTCCGCACGCGGCGAGCTGGAGATCACCGACGTCAACCGGCACTATCTCGAGGCCGGCACGCTGCATGTCGAGCAGATGGGCCGCGGCTATGCCTGGCTCGATACCGGCACGCATGATTCGCTGCTCGACGCCGGCGAGTTCGTGCGCACCCTGCAGCAGCGCCAGGGCCTGCCGATCGCCTGCCTTGAGGAGGTCGCCTTCCTCAACGGCTTCATCGATGCCGAGCAGCTGCGCGTGCGCGGCAGGCTTTTTGCCAAGACCGGCTATGGCCAGCACCTGCTGCGCCTGGCGGACGGGGCAGTCTGAGAGGAGACAGCGCCATGCGCATCCTGGTTGCCGGCCGCACCGGCCAGCTCGCCCTCGAACTGGCTGACCGGCTGCCGCAGGACGGCCATGCCGTGACGGCGCTGGAGGCGCCGGAGCTCGACCTGACCGATCCCGAGAGCATCGCGCGGACCGTGCGGGACGCGGCGCCGGAAGCCATCGTCAACGCCGCCGCCTATACGGCGGTGGACCGCGCGGAGGACCAGCCGGAACTGGCCCATGCCATCAACGCCACCGGCGCTGGGCTGCTCGCCGCGGCGGCGGCGGCGCGCGGCATTCCGTTCGTGCATGTCTCGACCGACTATGTCTTCGACGGCTGCAAGGGCAGCCCCTATGTCGAGGCCGACGCGCCTTCGCCGCCCGGCGTCTATGGCGCCTCGAAGCTGGCGGGGGAGCGGGCGGTGATGGCGGCCCATCCGCGCTCCGTGGTGTTGCGCACGGCCTGGGTCTGCAGCCCGCATGGCAACAACTTCCTGAAGACGATGCTGCGCCTCGGCGCGGAGCGCGAGAGTCTCTCGGTGGTGGCCGACCAGCACGGCGCGCCCAGCTTCGCCGCTGACCTCGCCGATGCCATCGCCCGGATGCTGCCGCGCCTCCAGGCGGAGCAGGCCGGCAGCGAGGCCTTCGGAGTGTTCCATCTCACCGGCCAGCCCTGGACCACCTGGCACGGCTTCGCGGCGGAGATCTTCCGCCAGGCCGGGGCGCGCGGCCGGCCGGTGCCGCAGCTCAAGGCCATCGCCACCAGCGAGTACCCGACGCGCGCGCAGCGCCCGGCCGATGGGCGGCTGGATTGCAGCCGCATCGGTGCCGTGCATGGCATCACGCCCGCCGACTGGCGGGAGTCCCTGGCGCGCTGCCTGGATTCGCTGATCGGCCGGTGAAAAAGTTCGGGGGAAGGAATTCCCCCGAGCCCCCATCTTCTTTTTATCAGTTGAGGGTTGTGCTCTCCGCAAGCGCGGGAAACCCGAAGAAAAAAGATGGGGGCCTGGGGGAATTCATTCCCCCAGCCTGCTTGTCCCGGGCGTGCATCATGCCGCCATCTTGTCGTGATGGTTGCGGATCGTTTGCCGCCGCACGCGCTCCTCGTGGTAAAGCCATGCGCATGCCTCGTTCCCCGGTGCGCGCAGGCCGCGCTGCGCCGCTCACCTCCAGTCGCGCCGGCCCGGCCCGGCCGGCCGTTGCCCGGCCAATGCGCCGGCGCGGGCTGTTCGGCCTGCTGCTGCGCTGGGCGCTGCTGCTCGGCATCTGGGGCGGCGTCGCGCTCGCCGTGCTGCTGCTCTGGTTCACCTGGGACCTGCCGCGCCCCAGCGATGCGCTGGTCGCGACGCGCCGGCCCTCGGTGACGCTGGAGACCTCGGACGGCCATCTGCTCGCCACCAGCGGCGACCTGTATGGCGAGCGGGTGCGCCTTTCCGAACTGCCGGCCTACCTGCCCGGCGCGCTGATCGCGGTGGAGGACCGGCGCTTCCGCGCGCATTTCGGCGTGGACCCGATCGGCCTGCTGCGCGCGGCGATGAGCAACCTGCGGGCCGGCGGGGTGGTGCAGGGCGGCTCGACGCTGACGCAGCAGCTTGCCAAGAACCTGTTCCTTACGCCCGAGCGCAGCCTGCGCCGCAAGGTGCAGGAGGCGATGCTGGCGCTTTGGCTGGAGCACCGCTTCAGCAAGGACCAGCTGCTCGAGATCTATCTCAACCGCGTCTATCTCGGCAGCGGCGCTTATGGCGTGGATGCGGCGGCGCGGCTCTATTTCGGCGTGCCGGCGAAGCGCGTCACGCTCTGGCAGGCGGCGATCCTCGCCGGGCTGCCCAAGGCGCCCTCCCGCCTCAATCCCCGCACCGCGCCCGAGGCGGCGATGCGGCGGGCCACCGATGTGCTGGGGGCGATGGTGGATGTCGGGCTGATCACGCCGCAGCGCGCCACGCTGGAGGCGGAGCGCATGGCGCTGCCCCCGCGCCCCACCGGCGATGCCGGCTGGTTCGCCGAATGGGTGCAGGGCGACCTGGCCGAGGACTACCCCACCGCGACCGACCTGACGCTGCGCACCACACTCGACCGCAAGGCGCAGGCCGTGGTGGAGCGCCACCTGGAGGCGATGCTCTCCGGTCCCGGCCGGGCGGCGCATGTGGGCCAGGGCGCGGTGGTGGTGCTGGACGCGCGTGACGGGGCGGTGCGCGCCATGGCCGGTGGCCGCTCCTACCGGCAGAGCCCCTTCAACCGCGCCACCATGGCGTGGCGGCAGCCGGGCTCGGCCTTCAAGCCCTTCGTCTGGCTGGCCGCGCTGGAGAAGGGCGCGAGCCCGGAAGACACCGTCTCCGACGCGCCGCTGACGCTCGGGCGCTGGTCGCCCGGCAATGGCCGCTGGCGCTCACGCGGCGCCATCACGCTGCAGGAGGCCCTGGCGCACAGCATCAACACCGCCGCCGTGCGCCTGCTGTTGCAGGCCGGCGGGCCGGAGGCGGTGGCGCAGGTGGCGCGGCGCCTCGGCCTGCCGGGTCGCTTTCCCAAGGATGCCTCCCTGGCGCTCGGCACGGCGGAGGTGACGCTGCTGGACCTCACCGCGGGCTATGCGCCCTTCGCCAATGGCGGCTTCCGCGTCACGCCCTATGGCGTGGAGCGCGCCGAATCCGTCGAGCGCCTGCTGGCCGTGCCGCGCACGGCGCCGCAGCGGGTCATCCCCGCGGGGGAGGCCGCGGCCATGCGCCGGATGCTGACGGCGGTGGTGCAGGGCGGCACCGGGCGCGCCGCCGCCGTGCCGGGCCGCGCCGTCGGCGGCAAGACCGGCACCACGCAGGATTCGCGCGATGCCTGGTTCATCGGCCTCGCCGAGCCCCTGGTCATCGGCATCTGGCTGGGCAATGACGACGCCAGCCCGATGGAAGAAGTGAGTGGCGGCACTTTGCCGGCACGGTTGTTCCACGAGATCCTGGAGGACATTACGCCATGACCGACGCGCCCGACAGGATGGCCGGCCTGGCCAGGCCGATGCAGCACGCGGTGAACAATCTGTTCATGGTGCTGAACGCGAATCTCGACTCGGTGGCGTCCAGCCTGCCGCCGGAGGACCGCAGCGCCCTGCGGGTGAAGCGCGCCCTGGAGGGCGCGAAGGGCCTGGAGGCGCTGCTGCGCGCCTATTTCCGCCTCGGCCGCCCGGCCGAGCGGAGCCCGGTCGATTCCGGCCGCTTCCTGGAGGCGGTGCGGCCGGTGCTGGCCCTGGCGGTGGGCAAGCCGCTCAAGGTGGAGGTGCTCTCCACCGCCACCATCAGCCCGCCCCGGCCGGAAGTGGACCTCGCGCTGCTCGACCTGATCGTGGGCGCCCGCGAATTGCCGCCTGGCACACCCCACCTCACGCTGGATGGCAACGTCATCACCGTGAACTGGGCGCCACCGGAAGGAGCGGAGGCCGCGCTGACGGCCGCGGGCCTCACCGTCACGGCAGAGGCCGGGACGACGCGCGTCACCCTGGCCTGAGGAGGGTCCGGGCCCGGCTCAGCGTCGGGAGGAGCCGCGCATGTAGTGGCGCTCGGGGCGGTACTGATCGCCCCGCAGCCAGCGCCACAGGTTGCGCAGAATCCGGCGGCTGCATGCGGGCAGGTCATGCAGAGGAAGCATCTTGGATTTCGGCATCGGGGGCGCGGTGCTTGCTGATGGAAAGTTTGTTTTCCTCGACAACACTTAACGCATCATTAATGCGACACCGCCAGTGGCTCGGAAGAGGCAGGATGCGGATTTTCAGGTCACTGTGTCCTGCCCTGCTTCTGGCAGCATCATGGGCTGCCAGTTCTCCGGGCATGGCCCAACCGGTGCGCCTTCCAGGCCTTGGCAGCAGCGACCCGCGGCAGGCGGTGGCGGCAGCGGTGCCCTGGCGTGCGCTGGGGCGTGTGCAGACCGAGCTGGGTGGCCGCTGCACCGGCGCGCTGATCGCCCCGCGCACGGTGCTGACGGCGGCGCACTGCCTCGTGGCGCCGCGCACCGGCCGCTTCGTGCAGCCGCAATCCGTGCACTTCCTGCGCGGCTATCATCTCGGGCGCTGGGAAGCGGCGGGCCGCGCGGTGCGCCTGCAGACCGGCCCTGGCTTCGATCCCGCGCGCCGTGGCCCGCCCGAGGCGGACTGGGCGCTGCTGACGCTGGACCAGGATGTGGCGGAGGGCGTGCGGCCGCTGTTCCTGCAGCGGCGCCTGCCGCCGCCGGGCACGCCGCTGATGCTCGGCGGCTATCAGCAGGACCGGCCGGAGCTGATCCTGGCCGACCGGGACTGCCATCTGCTGGGCCTCGCAGGCCACGGAGCTGCGCGACTGCTGGTGCATGATTGCGCCGGGACCCGGGGGGCCAGCGGCGCGCCCGTGCTGGCGCAGGAGGCGCCGGGCGTGTGGTCCGTCATCGGCATCGCCGTGGCCGGCGCGAAGGACGCCGCGCGTGGGCTGGCTGTTCCCACCGCCGCGCTGCCGGAGGCGCCGTAGCAGGCCGGGGGGAATGAATTCCCCCGGACCTCCCATCTTTCTTCTTCAGGTTTCCGCGCTGGCGGCCAGGGATGCGCAAACCGACAAAAAGAAGGTGGGCCAAACCTAAAGCAGATCCCGTTCCGATGGCATCATCGGAACGGGTGAAGATGCTCGTCAAAACAAACGGCCAGAGCGTTTTCCGCAAGCCAGGGCGAACGGAAAATGCTCTGTGAGTCTGACCGGGGAATTCCTTTTTCCGGCCTTGCTTTTGCCCTCAGGCGACCGCCGGCAGTGGCGCTGGCGCGCGGCGCTGGCGCACGCAGAGATAGAGCACCACCACCCCGAGCATGCCCGGCAGCACGGCAAGCGAGGGCGTCATGGCCAGCCATGCGACCGCCGCTCCCGCGAGGCAGCCCGAGGCAGCGCCGATATCCCAGCCCGCCTCGGTGGCGAAGTGGAAACGGTAGGCGGCGCCGGACTGCTTGGCCCGGTCGTAGATCACGCTCATCAGCACCGGGCCGTAGAGGCCCATGATGGCGGCGCCGGTGGCATTGGCGAGGGCGGCGGCGAGCGGCGACCAGCTCGCCCCGGCGCGCAACAGGAAACCGAGGCCCAGCGCCAGACAGACACCGACGAGATAGCGCTCGCGCTGGCCGCGGTCGATTGCCCGGCCGCAGAGCATGCCGGCGATGGCGCCGGCCAGCCCGGCCGCCGCATTGGCCAGGCCGAGGGCCTCGAAACGGGCGCCGAGCGCGGCGAAGAGCACCATCGGCCAGGCCAGCACCAGGCCCGAGGCGATCCAGCCATCGGCGGCGAAGGCGGCGAGGCCAAGCCGGTCGATGCCGCGCATCGACTCGCGCAGGGCGGGGATGGGGCCGGCGGGCAACTCCGCCATGCGCAGGAAAGGCGGAATGGAAAGCAGCGCCAGCGTGCCGGCGATGGCGAAGTCCGCGGCGGGCCCGGCATGTTCCAGCAGCAGCCCGCCGCCGAGCGGGCCAAGCACGCCGATCACGGCGGCAATCGCGGTGCGCAGGCCAAGTTCCCGCCCCCGCCGGCTGGCCTCGCCCGTGACGGCCATCGCCGCGTGATAGACCGGCCAGTAGAGCGCCTCGGCCGCCGCCACGATCAGCACCCAGGCGGCGAACCAGAAGGGCGTGTCGGCGTGCAGCAGGGGCACGAACTGCAGCGCGCCGAGCGCCACGCCGCCGGCCAGCGCCCGCTTGAAGCCGAGGCGGCGGGTGATGCCGAGGGCGGCGAAGCGCAGGCCGAAACGCAGCATCAGCAGCCCGGCATAGGCGGCGAGCGCGGCCGGCAGGCTGAAGCCCAGCTTCAGCAGATAGGCGCCGACGAAGCCTCCGGCGAGCGAGGCCGCGAGCTGGAACAGGCTGAAATGCAGGGTGAGGAGGCGAAACTGGCCGGTGCCGGGGAACATGGCGGATCCTGGAGGAAGGAAGGCGCGGATGGATGCCGTGCCCGGCCAGGATTTCGCGCGTCAGAATGTGCCGATCAAGAGTTTGCGAGGGGAGGCTTCATCTTCTTGGGCGGGCGTTGCTGCGGTGCCGCATCATCGCCCGGGACAGCGGGCGCGGTGGCGCCGCGAGGGGCTGGCCCATGCCGGCCGGCGGCGGGGACGGGAGGGTCCGGGAAGGGGCCGGCAGCACCGCCGCCCGTGCCAGCAGGAACAGCGCCAGGGCCAGCGGCAGGCAGGCCGGGAAGCCGAAATGGCCGAAGGCCAGCGCGCCCGCCACGCCCCCACCGGTGAAGCTGCCGAGCAGGGCGGCGAGCAGCCGCAGCTTGGTGCGGTCGGCGCGGACATGCGGCGCCTGCGGGTCGAGGAGGGGAGTGTTCCAGTAGAGCAGCTTGCCCAGCTCGATGCCGATATCCGTGACCAGGCCCGTCACGTGGGTGGTGCGGATGCGGGCATTGGAGATCTTGGTGATGGTGGCGTTCTGCAGGCCCATCAGGAAACAGAGCAGCGGCACGGCCAGCGTGGCCGGCGCGGCGGACGGCAGCGCTCCGCCGCCGAGGCCGGCCGCCAGCAGGAGCGCCGCCTCCAGCCGCAGCGGCAGGGCATAGGGATTGTGCCGCCGGTTGCGTCGGCCCCAGTTGATCAGCACGGCCGAGCAGGCCGCGCCTGCCACGAAGGCAACCAGGGCCGTCAGCCCGGCCAGCACCAGCCCGGTGGCGCCCAGCACCAGATCGTCGGCCACCGCCGAGACGATGCCCGACATGTGCGAGGTGTAGCGCCCGACCAGCATGAAGCCGCCGGCATTCACCGCGCCGGCCACGAAGGCCAGCGTCAGGCCGAGGGTGACCTCCGTCACCGGAGTGGTGCCCTGGCGCCCGGGCAGGCTGCCGCGCCGGGTGCCGGCGCCGTCCTCCGCGAGGCCTGCGATATGGTTCACCGGTGGCGGCCCCGCTCCAGGATCTCGAGCGTGTATTCGCGATAGGTCATGCCATTGGCCTCGGCGCGCGCCAGCCGGCGCAGCGCGATCTCGCGGGGCGGCGTCTTCCAGGCCCGCCGCTGCGCGCGGCGCCAGCACCAGGCGTTCCAGGAGGGGTCCGGCTCCGGGTCGAGCGGCGGCCCGCCGTTATGGCCGATCCCCGTCATGCCCGATGGCGCCGACGGACCATGTCAGGAGGCTGCCAAGGGGGCATCATGCGGGGAGGGCTTCATCCGAGGGCCGGCCATTCAGGCGCATTATGCGCGAAGCCCGCCGGGTGCCAAATCAAAACGGCCCGGATCAAAAAGGCCGGGCCGGAGGTCGTTCCCTCTGGTCCGGCCTCGGGCGATGTCAGGCGCGGTCGTCGCGCCGCGCCCCGGCCTCGCCGCGGCCATTCAGTTCCAGCGCCTCATCAAGGCCGGCGATCATCCGCTGCAATCCCGGCAGCCGCGCCGCGGCGGGCGATTCATGCGCCTTGCCGAGCGTCCCGGCGATGTGGGTGCGGCGGGCCGCATAGGCTTGCTGTCTCAGGACACGCAGGTTGTCGGTCGCGGTCATGGTGATTTCCTCCATTTCGGCATCTGTCGTGCCGGCCCAGAAGATTCCCCTCCGCGGAGGACGAGACAAGGTGTCGATCGCCGCCGACAGGACAGGGCAGGGTGGAAAGCGCGGAAACTCCCACCTTCTTGAGCGGTTGCCGGCCTGCGGCGGGGCCGTGGCGGGGGGACTGCACCGCCTGGTCCGCCCGGAGGGAGGAGGAACAGATGGCCGACTCGCAGCGTGAGCCCCGCGAGGCGCCCTGGCGGCACCCCTTGCGTGCCTTCCTCGCCGAGGTGCTGAGCGACCATACCCAGACCGTCGCCGCCGCCCTGGCCTTCCATGCGATGTTCGGCGTGCTGCCGGCGCTGGCCGGCGCGGCGGCGCTGCTGGGCAAGGTGGCCGATCCGGCGCTGCTGCGCGGGCCGGTGCAGTCGGGCGCCGAGCGCCTGCTGGCGGACAAGGCCGCCGCCTCCGTGCTGGTCGAGTTCGTGACGACGGTGCCGCAGGGTTTCGGCTTCGGTCTCGGGCTGGTGCTGAACCTGCTGGTCGCGCTCTGGGCGGCGCAGCGGGCCGCCAGCGGCCTGCTGACCGCGCTCAACATCGTCTATGACCAGACGGAGCGGCGCGGCTGGCTGCAGCGGGAGGGCATCGCCGTCGTCATCGCCTTCGCCGTCTTCCTGCTGCTGACCCTCACGCTGGCGTTGCTCGCCTTGCCGCCGCTGCTCACCGGCCATGTGGAGAGCGACCTGCTGGACCTCGTCAGCATCGCCCGCTGGCCGGCGCTGGTGCTGCTCTTCGCCCTGGCCGTCGGCGCGCTCTACACCTATGCGCCCAGCCGGGCACGGCCGCAGCGGGACTGGGCCTCCTGGGGCACCGTCGCCGCCACGCTGCTCTGGGTCGCGGCCTCGATCGGGCTTTCCGTCTATGTCTCGCACGCGCAGAGCTTCGGCGTCTTCTACGGCTCGCTGGGCGGCGGCGTGGTGCTGATGATGTGGTTCTACCTCACCGCGCTGGCGCTGCTGGCCGGCGCCGAGGTCAACGGGCTGCGCCAGGAATGGGCGGAGCGGCGCGAGGACCCGGTGAAGCGGGGGCTGCGCGACCGGGAACGCCGGCCGGATGGGGATGGCGGCTGAGCGGGCGGTGCCGGCGGGCGGTGGCCCTCCGGCGCGTCAGAGGCCGAGCAGCCCCGGCAGTCCGCCGATGTCCGGAATGACCTGCGCGCCGTAGTGGGGAAGGGTTGGCTCATGGCCGCGCGCCACATGCACGCGCCGGCCGATTCCGAGGTCGTGCGCCGCCATCAGGTCGTAGCGGTAGCTGGAGGAGACGTGCAGGATCTCCCCCGGCTCGGCGCCGAGCTGGTCGAACATGTATTCGAAGGCGCGGAAGCGCGGCTTGTAGGCCCCGGCCTGCTCGGCCGTGAAGACGGCGTGGAACGGCGCCTCCAGCTTCGCGACGTTGTGGCGGATCTGCGCGTCGGCGGCGTTGGAGAGGATGACCAGCGGGAAATCCCGCGCCACGCGCCTCAGCGGTTCCGGCACGTCGGGATGCGGACCCCAGCCGGGGATGGCCTCATAGAGGCGCTGGCCATCCGCCGCCGCGAAGGCGATACCGTGCCGTCGGCAGCTCCGCTCGGCGGCGCAGGCCAGCACCTCCGCATAGGGCTTCCAGGCGCCCAGCACCTCGTCGAACCGGTAGGCGGCGAAGTCCCTGAGGAAGGCGTCCATCCGCCCGGCCGGAAGGCGCCCGGCGAAGACCTCGCGGGCCAGCGCGCCGATGCGGAAGTCGGTCAGCGTGCCGTAGCAGTCGAAGGTGATGAACTTCGGCCGGAAGCCGGGCATGGCGTGATCTCCCGAGATGCGGATGAAGGCGCGGCGCCCCGTTGTGCGCTGCACTGTCCCGCCGCGCGGAATGCGGCATGATGGCGGGCGCAATGCGCGAAAGGAAGGAGAAGCCGTGTCTGGCCACTGTGTGGAGGCGGAGGTCGCGCTGCGGCCGCTGACGGCGGATGATCTGGAGGCGGCGCGGGGCCTGTCGCAGGCCGTGGGCTGGCCGCATCGGCTGGAGGACTGGCGGTTCGTGCAGGCGCTGGGCTCCGGCCTCGCGGCCGAGCGCGCCGGCCGGCTGCTCGGCACGGTGATGGGCTGGCACTTCGGCACCGGCTATGCGGCGCTGGGCATGGTGATCGTCGCGCCCGAGGCGCAGGGCCAGGGCCTCGGGCGGCGGCTGACCGCGGCGGCGGTGGCCGCGCTGGAGGGGCGCGGCATCCTGCTGCATGCCACGGCGGCGGGCCAGCCGCTCTATGCGAGCCTCGGCTTCGTCACGTCGGGCGAGGTGTGGAAGCATGAGGGTGTCGTGGCGCCGGCCGGGCCGGCGGTGCCCGGCGCCGGAGAGCGGCTGCGCCCGGCAGAGCGCCGGGACGCGACGATGCTGGCGGCGCTCGACCAGGCGGCGACCGGGCTCGACCGCGCGCCGCTGATCGCGGCGCTGCTCGCCGGCGCCGAGGCCGTGGTGCTGGAGCGCGAGGGCGGGCCGGCCGGCTTCGCGATGCTGCGCCGCTTCGGCCGGGGCTGGACGGTCGGCCCGGTGGTGGCGCCGGACGCGGCCGCGGCGCAGGCGCTGGTGGCGCACTGGCTCGCGGCCTGCGGCGGCCGCGCCCTGCGCATCGACGTCCCGGCGGAAAGCGGCCTCTCGCCCTGGCTGCGGGCGTGGGGGCTCCAGCCGGCGGGCGCCGCCACGGCGATGCGGCGCGGTCCGGCGCCGGCGTCCGGCGGGGTGGTGCACCGCTTCGCGCTGGTCAATCAGGCGCTGGGCTGAGCCGCGCTTTCAGCCTCGTCTCCTTCGCCGGGCCTTATCGGGCGTGGCGTCTTGCCTGCCATCGGGCCCCCCGGCCAGCAGGACGCCGCAAGGCGGGCCTTCCGCACCGGGGAGGCCCCCGATGCGCCCCCGATGCGCTTCGGGGGGCGGAACGGAAGAGCATCGGCGGCGTTGCCAGGGAGGCGCCGGATTCGGAGCGTTCCCGCTGCCTGGCCCGCAACCCATGGAGACCGACAATGCCCGAACTGCGACTGCCCGGCGAACTCATCGAGCCGGCGCGCAACGCCTTCGAGCGCGGCGCTGCCTCGGTGTCCGGGACCACGCCGCTGGAGCCGGCGGCGATCGAGGGCGCGCGCGCCGCCCTGCTGCGGGCGGCGAAGGCCGGAGAGCGGGCGGAATGCGGCGTCGAACTGGCGCCGCAGGAGCTTGAGGCTTTCCGGGCGTGCTTCCTGGCGGGCGGGGAACACGCCGCTGGGCTGGAGGATGCGCAGTGGCGCGCCATCCTGGCCGCCATCGATGCGGCGGAAGGCATGCGGCGCCCCGACATCGCCTGAGGGGGGCCGATGGACGGCTTTTCAGTCGGCGTGCCCGGCCGGGTGGGCCAGGATGGACGCCGTGACCACGTGTGAGGGGAATGCCAGGGAATGGAAGACTTCAGGCCGCTGCTGACCGCCGACCTCGCCGGCTGGCGCATGGCCGGACCGGGCGGATTCCGCTGGGCGGCGCCGGGAGTGCTGGAGAGCTTCGGCGGCTCCGGCCTGTTCTGGTTCGCCGATGCGGCCTTCGAAGACTTCGTGCTGAAGGTCGAATGGCGCATCCAGCGGCCGGACGACAATTCCGGCGTGTTCATCCGGTGTCCGCCGCTGCAGGACAGCCCCGGGCCCGCGATCGAGCGCGGCTATGAGATCCAGATCGACGACCGCGGCTATGACCCGAAGGGGAAGCAACTGGACAGTCCGCTGCACCTGACCAGCGCGATCTACCGGCTGGCGCCGGCCAGCGGCCACCTCTCGCATCCCTGCGGCGACTGGAACGAGTTCATCATCCGCGCCAAGGGGGACCATTTGGCGGTCTGGCTGAACGGGACGCCCGCCGCGCATCTCTTGCCCGCCACGCGGGAACCGCGCGGGCACATCGCCCTGCAGAACCACCACGAGGGTTCGGCGGTGCAGTTCCGGCGGCTGGACGTGATGGCGCTTTAGCCGGGCAGGAGGGGCTCCACCCCTCCTGGACCACCCCGCCGGGGGAACCGAGTTCCCCCAGGCCCCCGCATTAGAACAGCGGCCGCGTCAGCCCGGTGGCCAGCGCCGCCTCGGCCCGCCGCAGATCGACGGGTGTCGAGAGGTGGAACCACGCCCCGTCATGCACCAGGCCGAACAGCCGCCCCGCCTCGATGGCACGGTTCCACAGCAGGTTCATGCTGAAGGAGCCTGCCGGCGCGCCCTCGAAGAGGCGCGGATGCACCATCTGCAGCCCGGCGTAGAAGTAGGGGGCGATCTCCCGCTCCTTCGGGCGGCGCACGCGGCCGAGCGGGTCGAGCAGGAAGTCGCCACGGCCGACCTCGCCCTCCACCGCGGTGGCACGCACCACCAGCAGCAGGGCGTCCATCGCCGCCGCATCGAAGCGGTGGGCCAGGCGCTCGATGGTGGGGGTGGGGCCGTCCAGCCAATAGGCGTCGCCGTTCACCACCAGGAAGGGATCGGCGCCGAGATGCGGCAGCGCGTCGCGCACCCCGCCGCCGGTCTCCTGCACCGGCTCCTCGCGCAGCACCGTGGGCGGGTTGGGGCGCGCCGTGCAGACCGCCTCCACCTGCTCGGGAAACCAGTGGGCATTGACCACCACCTTGCCGATCCCGGCGGCGTCGATGCGGTCCAGCGCGTGGTCGAGCAGGCTGCGCCCAGCCAGCGGCAGCAGGGGCTTTGGCTTCGCCTCGGTCAGCGGCCGCATGCGGGTGCCGAGGCCGGCAGCCAGCACCATGGCGGAGTTGAGGGTGATCACGCGGCGTCGTCCTTGGTGGGGCTGTCGGGGTTGCGCCGCAACTCGGCGGGCACGTGGCGGTCGAGGAAGGCGGCGAGCGGGGCGGCGGCGGGATGGCGCAGCGCCTGGGCCAGCAGCGCCCAGCAGCGCGGGCCGTGCCGGAGGTAGTGCGGCTTGCCGTCGCGGCGGTCCAGCCGCACCCAGAGGGCGGCGACGCGCAGGTGCCGCTGCGCCGCCATCGCCGCCATCGCGGCACGGAAGGCGGCGGGGTCCAGCTCCGGCCGGGCGGCGAGATAGCGGGCGAGGGCCGCCTCGCGCACGGCGGGCGCCACGTCGCGGCGGGCGTCCTCGGTCAGGCTGACCATGTCATAGGCGGGATGGCCGAGGGCGGCGTCCTGGAAGTCCAGGATGCCGACGCGGCGCGGCCCGGCGCGGTCCGGCAGGTGCATCAGGTTGGCCGGGAAGTAGTCCCGGTGCACCAGGCAGCCGGCGCCGGCGAAGGGCGTCAGCATGGCGTGCAGGGCGGCCATGAACCCGGCCCGGATCGCCTCGCCGGGGGCGGCGCCGAAGGTGGCGGGCCACCACCAGTCCAGGAAGGTCTGCGCTGCCGTCGCCGCCATGCGCGGGGCTTCCCAGTGCGGCAGGCCGGGCGGCGGCGGGGCGGCGTGCAACGCGGCGAGCGCCTCGGCGGCCGCCTCGTAGAGCGGCTGCGGCGCGGCGCCGGCATCCAGCAGCATGGCGTGGGTCTCGTGGCCCAGGTCCTCCACCAGCAACAGGCCATGCGGCGCGTCCTCGGCCAGGATGGCGGGGGCGGAAAGGCCGATGCCGGCGATGTGCCGCGCCAGCTTCAGGAAGGGGAGGAGATCCTCCTCCGGCGTCAGTCCGACCCTGGGCGCGTCGGTGCAGTCCATCAACAGGGCGGGGCGCGGCCCGCCGTTCAGGCGGGTGTAGCGGCGGTGGCCGGCATCCTGGGGCAGCGGCGCGCGCGCCGCCTCCGCATAGCCATGGGCGGCCAGAAAGGAATCCGTAGGGGTCATGCTGCGGCAAGGAGGTGCCGCAGGCCGCGGCGATTGCCAAGCGCGGAATGCGTCAAAGCCCGGCCAGGGCCGCCAGCCGCGCATCCCAGCCCCGCAGCGCGGCATGGCGGGCCTCGCCTTCGGGGTCGGGGCGAAGCGTCAGGTGCAGCGCCCCGGGCGGGGTCAGCCAGCCCAGCCGGTCCGGCCATTCGACCAGCACGATGCCCTCGCGGGCCTCCTCCCAGCCCAGCTCCTCCAGCTCCTCGGGGCCGGCGAGGCGGTAGAGGTCGAAATGGTGCGCCGGGCCGCGCGGCAGGTCATAGCCCTGCACCAGGGTGAAGCTGGGGGAGGGCACCTCCAGCGCCGGATTGTGGGCGGCGGCGCGCAGGAAGGCGCGGCAGAAGGCGGACTTCCCGGCGCCCAGCGGCCCCTCCAGCAGGATTGCGTCGCCCGGGCGCGCGAGCGCGGCGACGCGCGCGGCGAGCGCCTCGGTGGCGGCCAGGTCGGGCAGGAGGAGGTGCAGCGTCTCGGGCATGGGCAGGAGGCAATCTGCCCCCGGGGCGCGGCCGTTTTCAAGGGCAGGCGGAGGCGGGCCGCCACGCGCCACCGAACCTGCCGGCGTTTCCGCTGTTCAGCTGGGGACACTCCAACAGAGAGGCCCTGCCGCATGACCGACGATACCTCCCCCTCCCGTCGCGACGTCTTCCGCGGCATGGCCGCCGGAGGGATCGCCTCGGTGGTCGCCGCGCCCGCCATGGCGCAGACGGCCTCCGGCTCCGGCTCCGTCTCCGGGCAGGCCGGCGCCGCGCCTGCCTTGTCCAACCCGCAGGACCGCTTCCCCAAGCCGCCCTTCGAAATGCAGACCCAGCCCTGGCCGGCGCTGCAGTCGAAGATGACGCCGGTGCCCGACTGCGGCGAGGAGAGCTACAAGGGCTCGGGCCGGCTCACCGGCCGCAAGGCGCTGATCACCGGCGGGGATTCCGGCATCGGCCGGGCTGCGGCCATCGCCTATGCGCGCGAGGGCGCGGATGTCGCCATCAACTATCTCCCCGCCGAGGAGCCGGATGCGCGCGATGTCGCGGACCTCATCCGCAAGGCCGGGCGCAAGGCGGTGCTGATCCCCGGCGACATCCGCGAGGAGGCCTTCTGCAAGAGCCTGGTGGACCAGGCGGTGCAGCAGCTCGGCGGACTCGACATCCTGGTCAGCAACGCGGCCTACCAGCATGCGCAGAAGTCCATCCTGGACATCTCGACCGAGCAGTTCGACCAGACGATGAAGACGAACGTCTATGCGATGTTCTGGATCGTGAAGGCGGCGCTGCCGCAGATGCCGGCGGGCTCGGCGATCATCTGCACCAGCTCGATCAACGCGCAGCGGCCCTCCGAGTACATTCTCGACTATGCCTGCACCAAGGCGGCGAACGCGATCTTCGTGCGGGGGCTCGCCAAGCAGGTGATCGGGCAGGGCATCCGCGTGAACGGCGTGGCCCCCGGGCCGTTCTGGACGCCGCTGCAGGTCGGCGGCGGGCAGACCGCCGACGGACTGAAGACCTTCGGCAGCAGCACGCCGATGGGGCGGCCCGGCCAGCCGGTGGAGCTGGCCTCGGTCTATGTCGAGCTGGCGGCGGCCACCTCCAGCTACACCACGGGGCAGATCTACGGCGAGACCGGCGGCGTCGGCTGGCCCTGAGCGGCGCATCCGGGGAAGGCGGCGGCCCTTAGGGGAGGGCCGCCCTTTGCCGCCGCCCCTTTGCCGTCGCTGGCCAAAGCCTCTATGCACGGCAGCCGGACGCGGAGGTACTGTTCCCCATGCTCGATCATTCCCCCGAGACGGCGCATGTCGCGGTGGAGGCCGATGTTGCCATCATCGGCGCCGGCCCCACCGGCCTGTTCGCGGTGTTCGAATGCGGCATGCTGCGGATGAAATGCGTGGTGATCGACACGCTGGAGGCGATCGGCGGGCAATGCGCCGCGCTCTATCCGGAGAAGCCGATCTACGACATTCCCGCCCATCCCGCGATCGCCGGCGGCGAGCTGATCGAGCGGCTGGAGGCGCAGGCCGCGCCCTTCGCGCCGGTCTATCTGCTCGGCCGCCGCGTCGAGGCGCTGAAGGAGCAGGAGGGCGGCCTGTTCGAGCTGCGCACCAGCAAGGGCGAGGTGGTGCGGGCCAGGGCGGTGATCCTGGCCGCCGGGGCCGGCGCCTTCGGCCCCAACCGTCCGCCGCTCAATGACCTGGCCGCCTATGAGGCGACCGGCGCGGTGCGCTATATGGTGGCGCGGCGCGAGGAGTTCCGGAACAAGCGCGTGGTGATCGCCGGTGGTGGCGACTCGGCGGTGGACTGGGCGCTCAGCCTGAAGGACGTGGCCGCGCGGGTGACGGTGGTGCATCGCCGCCCGAAGTTCCGCGCCGCGCCGGAGAGCGTGGCGCAGATGGAGGCCGCCGCCGAACGGGGCGAGATCGAGCTGGCCATCCCCTACCAGCTGCACGGCCTGCGCGGCAGCGGCGGCGAGCTGGACCATGTGGTGCTGGCGACGCTGAAAGGCGAGGAGAAGGCGGTGCCGGCGGACCACCTGCTGGCCTTCTTCGGCCTGTCCATGGAACTCGGCCCGATCGCGGAGTGGGGCCTGGGCCTGGAGCGCAGCCACGTCATGGTGGAGCCTTCCACCTGCGCCACCAACATCCCGGGCATCCACGCGATCGGTGACATCGCCACCTATCCCGGCAAGCTGAAGCTGATCCTGCAGGGCTTCTCGGAGGCGGCGATGGCGGCGCATGCCATTCATCCGCGCATCTTCCCGGGCGAGGCGCTGCATTTCGAGTACAGCACGTCGAAGGGCGTGCCGCTGGGCTGAGGCAGGTCCAGGACCCTCAGGGTCCTGGCGGGGGAGTTCCAGAGGGGGCGGCGCCCCCTCTGGCCGACGCGGAAGGAGATGCGGAATGGCCGAGGGGCGCCTTTTCATCGGCACCAAGATGTATTCCTCCTGGTCGCTGCGCGGCTGGCTGGCGGTTCGCCTGGCCGGCCTGGAGGTCGAGGAGGTGGTGATCCCGCTGGCCGGGGGCGCCACCGCGGCGGTGAAGGAGGCCACGCCTTCCGGCACGGTGCCCTATCTGGAGCATCGCGGGGCCCGCATCTGGGAGAGCCTGGCGATCATCGAGTATTGCGCCGAGACCGCGCCCTCCCTCTGGCCGGCCGATCCGGTGGCGCGCGCCCAGGCCCGCAGCATGGCGGCGGAGATGCATGCCGGCTTCCGCGGCCTGCGCATGGCCATGCCGATGACCATCCTGAACCGCTTCCCCGGCCAGGGCCGCACCCCGGAGGCGCTGGCCGACATCGCCCGCATCGAGGCGATCTGGCGCGAGGCGCTTCTGAACTCGGGCGGGCCCTTCCTGTTCGGCGCGGGCTTCGGCGCGGCGGATGCGATGTTCGCGCCCGTGGCGTGCCGCTTCCTGACCTGGGAGCCGGAGCTCTCGGAGGCCAGCCGGGCCTATGTGGATGCTGTGCGCGCGCATCCGCTGGTGCGGCGCTGGTACGACGAGGCGGCGGCCGAGCCGGCGGAATGGCGCCTGCCGAAATACGAGCCGCAGCCGTGAGCGGCGCCGCCAGCCTCGACCATGTCGGGCTCGGCACGCGGGACGGGCCGGCGCTCTGGGCCGCCTATGAGCGGCTGGGCTTCCGGCTGACGCCGGTGGCGCGGCAGTCCGGCCGGCGCGCGCCCGGTGCGCCGCTCGAGCCGCTCGCCACCGGCAACCGCTGCGCGATGCTGCGCGAGGGCTATCTGGAGCTGCTGGCCATCCTGGAGCCGGCGCGCTTCGACAACGGGCTGGGCGGCTTCCTCGACCGCTATGCGGGGATGCACATCCTCGCCTTCGGCATCGCGGATGCGGAAGCCGAGCTGGCCCGGCTGCGCCGCGCCGGGCTGGAGATCCCGGGGGTCGCGCATCTGGAGCGCCCGGTGGATGCGCCGGATGGGCCGCGCGCCCGCTTCTCCCGCCTGCCGCTGCCGGACGCGCCGGAAGGGCGGCTGCAACTGATCCAGCACCACACGCCCGAGCTGCTGTGGCAGGCGCGCTGGATGGAGCACCCGAACCGCGCCGTGGCGCTGGAGAGCGTGGTGCTGGTGGCGCCGGAGCCGGCCGCCAGCGCCGCCGCGCTTTCGCGCCTGACCGGGCATCCGCTGGAGCCGGACCCGGCGGGGGGCTACGTGCTGCCCCTGCCGCGCGGGCGGGTGCGCATCCTGCCGGCGGAGGCGCTGGAGGCCGTGCTGCCCGGCGTCACCGCCCCCGCACTGCCGTTTCTCGCCGGCTTCACGGTGCGGACAGAGGATGGCAATGCCGCCGTCCGCCGCCTGCTTGGCGGCCTGCCGCTCCGCACGGCGCCGGAGGGGCTGATGGTGCCACCCGAACTGGCCGGGGGCGCCGCGCTGGTATTCCGGCCATGAGCCTTGCCCCGAACGCGCGCGCCATCGGCCGCTCGCTGCGCACCTACTACGCTCCCGGCCGCGCGGAGGCGCTGGATGCCTTCCTCGGCCGCTTCGTGGCGGCGGAAGATCTGGCCTTCGACATCGGCGCCCATGTCGGCGACCGGACCGCCAGCCTGCGGCGGCTCGGCGCCCGCGTGGTGGCGGTGGAGCCGCAGCCGCGGCTGGTCCGACTGCTGGGCCGGCTGTTCGGGAAGGACGAGGGGGTGACCGTCCTCGGCACGCTGGTGGGCAGCCAGCAGGGGCTGGGCCGCCTCCACCTGAACAGCGCCAACCCGACCATTGCCACCGCCTCGGAGGCCTTCATCTCCGCCGCGGAGGGGGCGCCGGGGTGGGAGGGGCAGGTCTGGGACGGCGCCATCGCCGCGCCCGTCACCACGCTCGACGCGCTGATCGAGGCGCATGGCGAGGCCGCCTTCATCAAGCTCGACATCGAGGGTTTCGAGGCCACGGCGCTGGCCGGGCTGTCGAAGCCGGTGCGAAGCCTGTCCTTCGAGTTCACCACCATTCAGCGCCGGGTCGCGCTGGACTGCCTCGACGCCCTGGAGGGGCTGGGCGAGTACAGCTTCAATGCCTGCCTCGGTGAGGAGATGCGCTTCGTGCTGGAAGGGCCGGTGCATGCCGGCACCATGGCGCGCTGGCTGGAGGCGCTGCCCGACGCGGCCAATTCCGGGGATATCTACGCCAGCCTGGAGGAGGCGCGGGTGACATAGCGCGGCCAAAGGGGGGCGCCGCCCCCCCTCTGGACACCCCCCGGCAGGAACCTCAGGTTCCTGCACCTCCCCCGAAGGGAAGGTCCGGGAAACCCGGTTTCCTGATGGGGGGAGCTTAAGGGGGCGACGCCCCCCCGATTCCTCTCGCTGGGCCTCGTTCGATGACCTCCTACGCCTTCCTGCAGCACCTGACCTTCGCGGCCGGGCTGGCGGCGCTTTCCGCCATGCTGGTGCGGCTGATGATCGCCTTCCCGATCCTCGACCACCCCGACCACCGCAAGGCGCACAGCCGCCCCACGCCGAAGGGGGGCGGTGTCGGCATCGTCTGCGCCTTCATCCTGGGCATGCTGGTGCTCTACCAGGTGGCCGATTTCGCGCGCATGGCGGATCGCCGCTTCATCGGCGTCATCCTGGCGGCGGTGGCGATCGCCGTGGTGGCGCTGCTGGACGACATCCGCGACTTTCGCTTCGTGGTGAAGCTGGCGGCCCAGGGCCTTGCCGCCCTGGTGGCGGTCGGCAGCGGGCTGGTGGTGGACCGCCTGGCGCTGCCCTGGTACGGCATCCTCGAACTCGGCCCGCTCGGCGCCGTGCTGACGCTGTTCTGGATCATCGCCTGCACCAACGCGGTGAACTTCATGGACGGGCTGGACGGGCTGATCGGCGGCACGGTGCTGATCGCCTGCGTCGGGCTCGGCTTCGTGGCGGAGCTCCAGAACGGCTGGTTCATCTACGCCGCCTGCCTGATCCTGGCCGCCGGCATCCTCGGCTTCCTGCCCTTCAACCTGAGCCCGGCCCGCATCTTCATGGGCGATGTCGGCAGCCAGTTCCTCGGCTTCATGCTGGCGGTGCTGGGGGTGGCGGCCGCGCGGCTTGATGTGGCGCAGCTCTCCTTCCTGCTGGTGCCGCTGCTGCTCTTCGCGCTGCTCTTCGACACCGGCTTCACCCTGCTGCGCCGCGCCGTCATGAGCGAGCCGCTCAGCGCGCCGCACCGCACCCATCTCTACCAGATGGCGCAGCGCAGCGGCATGCCGATGGGAGCGGTGGCGGCGGTGCATTGGGGCTTCACGGCCTTCCATGGGGCGCTGGCGCTACTGTTCCTGCGCCTGGCGCCGGACGTGAAGCCGCTGATCATCCTGCCGCCGCTGGCGGTGCAACTGCTCTGGCTCGCCTATGTCGCGGCGCGGGTGCGGCGCGCCGGGCTCAGCTGGGTGGGTTGACCACCTCCAGCCGCATCATCCCGGCCTCGCCCACCCACTGCTCCGAGCGGTAGATGCCGCCCGACTGCGGATCGGCCCAGTAGCGATTGGTGAAACTGCCGCCGCCGCGGCGGCGGCAATGCTCCAGCACCAGCACCGCGGCGCCTTCCATGCTGGCCGTCAGGCGGCAGTTCAGCGCCAGGCCGAAGCGCATGCTGTCGGGCGAGCGGTCGCTCCGCATCAGGTCCACCTGCCGCCGCAGGGTCGCGGATTGCCCGACCAGTGCCAGTGGCTCGTCCAGCGGGTCGGGGCCATCGAGCCGGGTGCTGGCGATCCATTCCCGCAGCCCTGCGGTGGCGACGATGCGGGCGCCGTCGGTCGCCACTGCCAGCCCGCCGGCGCTGCGCCAGAGGCGGTTCTCGCCGTTCTCCTGGATCAGCAGCGCCAGCGCCCGGCTGCCGCGCCAGGCGAGCCGGATGGAGGGCGTGTCCTCCGGAGGCCGTGCCATCGCCTGCGGCGGGTCGGGCTCCGCTTCGGGGGGCGGCGCCTCCCAGAGCGCGGAGAGGCCGGGAAGGGCGGAAAGCTCCGGAAGGGCAGGGAGGCCGATGCAGCCGGGCAGCAGCAGGAGAAGGCCGAGCAGGGCAGCGCGCATGGCCTTAGTCTAGATTATCACGCGTCCGTGATCACCTGCTTTGTTCCGGAAACGGCCGGCCTATATTGATCGGGATCAAGGCGCACCCACCCGGTGCGGCGCATCCTCCCCGGCACAAAAGAGGAGCCGGACCCATGACCATGCCGACCGCCAAGGACATCATGACGCCCGACGTCGTCACCGTGCCACCGGAGACGCCGTTCCTGGCCGTCGCCCATCTGCTGGCGGAGCGCGGCATCTCCGCCGTGCCGGTGGTGGGGCCGGACGGCGCGCTGCTCGGGATCGTCACGGAGGCAGACCTCATCCGCCGCCTGGCCGGCGCCGACAAGCCGCCGATGGGGCTGCTGCGCCAGCTCTTCGCCAACATGGACCAGCTGGCCAACCGCTATGCCTGCAGCCACGGCACCACCGCCGCCGAGGTGATGACCACCGACGTCATCACCGTCGCGCCCGGGACGAAGGTCGGCGCCGTCGCCGAGACGATGGAGACGCACAACATCCGCCGCGTGCTGGTGGTGGAGGAGGGCAAGCTGCGCGGCGTGGTCAGCCGTGCCGACCTTCTGCGCGCCCTGGTGGCGCCGCAGATCGATGCGGGCAACTACTCCGACGAGCGGCTGCGCCGCGCCGTGCTGGCGGCGATGAAGCGTGAGCCCTGGGCCGACACCTTCTACACCCTGGTGGACGTGCAGGATGGTGTGGTCGAGCTGCACGGCTTCAGCCGCAGCCTCTCCGTGCAGCGGGCCCTGAAGGTGCTGGCCGAGCAGGTGCCGGGCGTGAAGGGCGTGGTGGACAAGACCCAGCCGATGCCGACCTACCTGTTCGCCGGCAGCTGACGGCAAGGCCGGGGGGGTCTCCCCCGGCATGCCCCCCGGCCCGCGGGGGACGCGGGCCGAGGGCAACCCCGGCGGAGGCGGGGGGTTCATCCCGGCAGACAGCCAGGGAGCGAACCATGCCGACCGATCGCAACGAGGACGAGATGCGGATGAAGGTGCGGGAGATGATCTCCGACATCGCCACCGCGACCTTCGTCACCCTTGACGAGCAGGGCCGCCTGCGCGGCCGCCCGATGCGTACCCAGAAGCCGGACCCCGACGGCCACACCCTCTGGTTTTTCACCCGCAAGGACAGCCCGAAGGTGGCGGAACTGGCGCATGACTCGCGCGTCCTGCTCGGTTATGCGGATACCAAGAGCCAGGATTACGTCTCCCTCTTCGGGCGCGGCCGGGTGGTGACCGACGTGGCGAAGAAGAAGGAGCTCTGGACCGAGGGCCTGCGCAGCTGGCTGCCGCAGGGGCCGGAGGGCGAGGATGTGGCACTGATCGCCGTGACGGTCGAAGGGGCCGAGTACTGGGACGGCATCTCCTCCAACCTGCGCTATGCCTACGGCTATGCCCAGGCGCTGATGGGCGGCAAGCCGGACAGCAGCGAGAATGCGAAAGTCCGCTTCGGCGATTGACGCCGTGGCTGCATCAATTCTGCTTGAAGAACCATAAAATTGATGAGAGGTTAGTGTCTGCCACCAGGAGGGTGGCGCTCGGGGTGGGTGAGTACCATGGCAGCGTGGCTCTCCAGGATGTTCGACTCCCGGGGGAAGGTGCGGCCCAACCCGCCGCTGCATCCTGAGGCTGTGCCGCAGGATGCATTGGCGCGCCCCACTGCTTCTCCGGGCTTTGCGGAGGGTCCGCTCCGCGCCGATTTCGATTCGCTCTCCGGCGCCACACCGGTGATGCCACCGCCCTCGCCTGCTCCGGCACCAGAGGCGGAGCGGCCGGAGGCGGTGGCGCCCTTCACCAGCACCGGCCCTCACGGCCATCGCGGCCGCATGCGGGAGAAGCTGTTGGAGCGTGGGCCGGATGCGCTGGCCGACTACGAACTGCTTGAGATGCTGCTCTTCTTCGCCTTCAAGCAGGGCGATACCAAGCCGCTGGCGAAATCCCTCATCAACCGCTTCGGCAGCTTCGCCGGCGTGCTGGCGGCACCGCAGAAGGTGCTGCTGGAGACGCGCGGCCTGGGGCCGCACAGTGTGGCCGCCATCAAGCTGGTGCAGGCGGCCGCCCTCCGCCTCGCCAAGGCGGAGGTGATGGAGGCGCCGGTCCTCAACAACTGGGATCGGCTGATCACCTATCTCAACGCCGCCATCTCGCGCGAGAAGATCGAGCAGTTCCGCATCCTCTTCCTCGACAGCAAGAACCGCCTGATCGCCGACGAGCCCCAGGCCAAGGGCACCGTCAACCACACGCCGGTCTATCCGCGCGAGGTGATGAAGCGGGCGCTGGAACTGCACGCCACCGCCCTGATCCTGGTGCACAACCATCCGAGCGGCGATCCCACGCCCAGCCGCGCCGATGTCGAGATGACACAGGAGATCAAGCAGGCCGGGAGCTTCTTCGCGGTGGTGGTGCATGACCACCTGATCGTCGGCAATGGGCGGTATTTCAGCTTTCGGAGGGAGGGGCTGCTCTAGGCCGGCCAGGGCGGGCGCCGCCCTCCCTGGAACCCTCCCGCCGGGGTGGCTGAACCACCCCGGACCCCGGCATCAGCAAGCCCGGCGCGGGGCCTCCGGTCACGCAATGCCGGGCAGGGCGGGGCGCGCCTCGCCGGCCTGGCGGACGGCACCCCGGGCAGCGGCCAGGCCCTTCGGGAAGCCCGAGCGATCCCGGTAGTCACGCCGTGGGCCGCTTGGGCGCGCGTGCCGCCTGGTCAGTCCCTGTTGGCAGAGCACATCCAGCAGGGTGACGCCGGCAACGGCAAGCAGCGCAAGCTCGGCGTTGCCGCGCTTCGGATTGTCATGGCGCAGGGCGGGAAGGAGCGTCAGGATGTCGAGCCCGTCACCCGCGACCCGGCTCGTGACGCCTGGGAGCGGGTTGGCCGAGAGGCATGCGACGCCGGATGCGACCTCCCGCAGGCCGTAGCCGCGGATCAGCCACTCGTATCCTTCCAGGCCGAGGCCCCGCGCGACGCGGTTGGCAGCGAGCAGTTCGGCCGCGCCGAGCCCGATGCTGAACCAGCCCAGGCCACGGGCCATGCGGTCGGCCGCGCCGAGCGAACTGGGCCCGGTGGACTGCACCTTCGGGTCACCCGGCGAGCGGGCGATATCGGCGGCTTTCGCCAGCATGTTCATGGAACCCACCCTCAGGGCTTGAGGACAACCTTGACGCAGCTGTCCTGCTTGTCACGGAACACCTTGTACATCTCCGGGCCTTCCTCCAGGCCCACCGTATGGGTGATGACGAAGGAGGGGTCGATCTGCCCCTCCTCGATCCGGCGGAGGAGGTCATCCGTCCAGCGGTTCACATGCGTCTGGCCCATGCGGAAGGTCAGGCCCTTGTTCATGGCCATGCCCATCGGGATCTTGTCCACCAGCCCGCTATAGACGCCGGGGATGGAGATGATGCCCGCCGGCCGGCAGACATAGATCATCTCGCGCAGGACATGCGGGCGGTCATTCTCCATCAGCATCGCCTGCTTGGCGCGGTCCAGCAGCGTATCGGGCAGGCTGGGCGTGACATGCGCTTCCAGGCCGACGGCGTCGATGCACTTCTCCGGGCCTTTTCCGCCCGTCAGGTCATTCAGGCGCCCGACGACGCTCTCCTCCTCGAAGTTGATGGGGATCGCGCCGCCCGCCTCGGCCATGGAGAGCCGCTCCGGAACGCAGTCGATCGCGACCACCTGCTTCGCCCCGAGCAGGATGGCGCTGCGGATCGCCATCTGGCCGACCGGGCCGCAGCCCCAGATCGCCACCGTGTCCGTCGGCTCGATGTCGCACTGCGCCGCGGCCTGCCACCCCGTGGGAAAGATGTCGCTGAGGAAGAGCACCTGCTCATCCGTCAGGTTGTCCGGCACCTTGATGTGGGTGGCATCCGCGAAGGGCACACGAAGGTATTCGGCCTGGCCACCGGGATACCCGCCGGTCAGATGCGTGTAGCCGAAGAGCCCGGCCGTGGTGTGGCCGAAGACCTTCTCGGCGAGATCCTTCCTGCGGTTCGTCCTTTCGCAGACGGAGAAATTGCCGCGTTTGCACTGGTCGCATTCGCCGCAGATGATGGTGAAGGGCACAACAATGCGGTCGCCCGTCCTGAGCTTGCTTTTCGCGGCGGAGCCCACCTCGACGACTTCTCCCATGGCCTCGTGGCCCATGATGTCGCCGGGCAGCATGGCCGGGATGAAGTTGTGGAAGAGGTGTAGGTCCGAGCCGCAGATGGCGCAGCTTGTCACCCGGATGATGGCGTCACGAGGGTCCTCGATCTCGGGGTCCGAAACCCTGTCGCACCGGATGTCCTGCTTGCCGTGCCAAACCAAGGCCTTCATCGCATGCCCTCCGCTGCGCAAATGAACGCAATCCGCCTGGCTCCGGACCCGCGGACTCTCCTACGGATCGCGAAGCCTCATGGGTGCGGTAACATCGTCATCACCGGAGGGTTCCTCGGCTCTCCGCCTCGTCATGTGGCCGGGACGCAGCCGCTTTCGGCCGATCCGCCCGCCGGGAGAGCGCCGCCCTCCCGGCGGGCGGTTCAACCATCTCTCCCATCCCGGCACCGGGAAGGCAGGGGGAGGGGCCGCTGGCAGGGATATCGCAGGGCCAGCCAACTCCGCCGCGCGAGCACGTCCGCGTGCCCTGATGACCGACGATCGTTGTGAAAGGTCATGGACAGGAAGCAGGCGCGGCTCGCGGCCCGATCGGAAGACCCTCTGCCCCGCGGGCACCGGCGGAAAGCCTGGTGCCGGCCTATGCGGTCGTCCTGCCCGCCCTGGCCGGCGGCGTGGCCGTCTGGATCGCCGCCGGGCCGGCGGCATCGCTGGGCCTGCACTGGACCATCACCTGGGCCGGCGCCATTCTGTGCGCTTCCTTGCCGGCGTCCGCCATGGCCCCAGCTTCCGGCAGGAGGGCGGCCCGAACTTCGGGCAGCTCGGGTCCATGCTCTGGTTTCTCGCGCTGGGCGCGGCGGCGCTGTTCTCACCGTGGATGCCCGCCTCGGTGATCCTGCTCCTCGCCGGATACGGGACCATGGCGGTGCTGGACCCGATCGCGGCGCGCCGGCGTGAGGCGCCCCGCGACTTCCGGCGGCTCCGGTCTCCGCAGCGACTCTTGCTTGCCGCCGGTCCGGCCAGCCTGCTGGTCAGGTAGCCGGCCTGAGCGGCGCCTTGGCTCCGCTCAGGCCGGCTACCGCTATCCCGGGCCTTGCCGCGTCAGCGCGTGGCCTTCGGCGGGTCCTGCGAGTAGTCGTAGAAGCCGCGCCCGCTCTTCCGCCCGAGCCAGCCGGCCTCGACATACTTCACCAGCAGCGGGGAGGGGCGATACTTGCTGTCGCCCATGCCCTCGTGCAGCACGCGCATGATGGCGAGGCAGGTGTCGAGCCCGATGAAGTCCGCCAGCTCCAGCGGGCCCATCGGGTGGTTGGCGCCCAGCTTCAGCGCGGTGTCGATCGAACGGACGTCGCCCACCCCTTCCTGCAGCGTCTGCACCGCCTCGTTGATCATCGGGATCAGGACGCGGTTGACGATGAAGGCCGGGTAGTCCTGCGCGACCGCCGTGACCTTGCCGAGCTTGCCGGCCAGCGCCAGCACGGCGCCGAAGGTCGGCTCGTCGGTGGCGATGCCGCGGATGATCTCGACCAGCTTCATGACCGGCACCGGGTTCATGAAGTGCATGCCGATGACGCGCTCGGGCCGGTCGGTGGCGGCGGCGAGGCGGGTGATCGGGATCGATGAGGTGTTGGAGGCGAGGATGGCCTCCTGCTTCAGCAGCGGGCAGACCGCCTTGAAGAGGGAGAGCTTGAGCTCCTCGCGCTCGGTGGCCGCCTCGATGACGATGTCGCTCTCGCCGAGGAGGGCCATCTCGGTGCCGGTGCGGATGCGGCCGAGGGCCGCCTCCTTGGCCTCGGCGGTGAGGGCGCCCTTGGCCACCTGGCGGTCCATGTTCTTCGCCATGGTCGCCAGCGCCTTCTCCAGCGCCTCGGCCTTCACGTCCACCAGCACGACGGGCAGCCCGGCCAGCGCGGCCACATGGGCGATGCCGTTGCCCATCTGGCCGGCGCCGATGACGCCGACGGATGCGATCTCGGGGATACCCGTCATCGCCATGGCTCAGCCCAGCGCCTTTTCCAGCTCGGGGATGAGAGTGAACAGGTCGCCCACCAGGCCGTAATCGGCCACCTGGAAGATCGGCGCCTCCTCGTCCTTGTTGATGGCGACGATCACCTTGCTGTCCTTCATGCCGGCCAGGTGCTGGATGGCGCCCGAGATGCCGACGGCGATGTAGAGCTCGGGTGCCACGATCTTGCCGGTCTGGCCGACCTGGTGGTCGTTCGGCGCGTAGCCGGCATCCACCGCGGCACGGGAGGCACCCACCGCGGCGCCGAGCTTGTCGGCCACCTTGTCGAGGATCGCGAAGTTCTCCGCCGAGCCGAGCGCGCGGCCGCCGGAAATGACGACACGGGCGGCGGTCAGCTCCGGCCGCTCGCTCTGCGCGATCTGCGCGCCGACGAAGGCGGAAATGCCCGGGTCCTCGGCGCCCGGCGCCGGCTCCACGGTGGCGCTGCCGCCCTCGGCGGGCACCGGGTCGAAGGAGGCGGCGCGGACGGTCAGCACCTTCTTGGCGTCCGAGGTCTTCACCGTGGCGAGCGCATTGCCGGCATAGATGAAGCGGCGGAAGGTGTCGGGCCCCTCCACGCCGGAGATGTCGGAGAGGATCTGCACGTCGAGCAGGGCGGCGACGCGGGGCATGATGTTCTTGCCCATGGCGCTGCCGGGGGCCAGCAGATGCGTGTAGGAGGGCGCCAGCGCCACCAGCAGGGCGGCGGCCGGCTCGGCCAGCCCATGCTCATAGGCCGGGCCATCGGCCTGGATCACCTTGGTGACGCCGGGCAGCTTGGCCGCCGCCTGCGCGGCCGCGGCATCGCCCAGCACCAGCACATGCACGTCGGAATCGATCTGCGAGGCGGCCGCCACCGTGCTGCGGGTCGGGTTGCTGACGGTCGTGCCGCTGCGGTCGGCGAGAACGAGAACGGCCATGGCTCAGATCACCTTCGCTTCGTTGCGCAGCTTGTCCACCAGCGTGGCGACGTCCGGCACCTTCACGCCGGCCTGCCGCTTCGGCGGGTCCTCGACCTTCAGCGTGGTCAGGCGCGGGGTGACATCGACGCCGAGATCGGCCGGCTTCAGCGTCTCGATCGGCTTCTTGCGCGCCTTCATGATGTTGGGCAGCGACGCGTAGCGCGGCTCGTTCAGCCGCAGGTCGGTGGTGACGATGGCGGGCAGCTTCAGGCTGACCGTCTCCAGGCCGCCATCCACCTCGCGCGTCACCTTCGCCTCGCCCTCGGCCATCTCGACCTTGCTGGCGAAGGTGCCCTGCGCCCAGCCGAGCAGCGCCGCCAGCATCTGGCCGGTGGCGTTCATGTCGTCGTCGATCGCCTGCTTGCCCATGATGACCAGCTGCGGCGACTCGCGCCCGACCAGCGCCTTCAGGATCTTGGCGACGGCCAGCGGCTCGGTGCCCTCGGCCTCGACCAGGATGCCGCGGTCGGCGCCCATGGCCAGCGCGGTGCGGATCTGCTCCTGCGCCTGGGCCGGGCCGATGGAGACGGCGACGATCTCGGTCGCCACGCCCTTCTCCTTCAGCCGCACCGCCTCCTCGACGGCGATCTCGTCGAAGGGGTTCATCGACATCTTCACGTTCGCCGTCTCGACGCCCGTGCCGTCCGCCTTCACGCGGACCTTCACGTTGTAATCGACCACCCGCTTGATGGGTACGAGGAGCTTCATCGCCGGGCCGTGTCCTGTTGTTCCAACCTGGGTTTCCAAAGGTCATGCCCGGCCGGCGCCGCCCGGGGCCGGGCGACGCGACGGGCATGCCGCCGCCCCTCGCGGGGCGGTCTTGGCGCTGTTGCGGTGCAAAGCCTATGCGCCAGCCTTACCCGAGGCAAGGTGAGCGCCGCAACGAGGCCGTGCGGTTCAGCGCCCCATGCTGAGCATCAGCGCCAGGAAGAGCAGGATCGAAAGGCCCTGCAGCCCGATGCGCCAGCGCATCAGGCGGTTGGAGCGGGCGCCATCCGCCCCGCCGCGCACCGCGCCCAGCACGCCGGCCATCATGACGCCGAAGGTGGCGAGCATGGCGATGCCGAGCAGGATCGAGAGGAGTGTCTGCATCCACGCGAGATAGCGCCGTTTCACGGCCGTGCAAGCGCCGGCGGCGGGGCGCCGGGGCCTTTGGTAACGAGGCTTGACCTGGTCCGTCTTATCGGCTTCGCCCCTCCTCCATGCGCCTCCTGCCCGTCCTGCTGCTGCTCTGCGGCCTCGCGCTGCCGGCCCTGGCCCAGCCCCCCGCCGCACCCCCGGCCGCTGCGGCCGCCGGCATGCGGCCGGGCGAGGCGCAGCGCCTGCTCAACCTGCTGCGGGACGAGGCGCGCCGGGCCGAGCTGACGCGAACCCTGGAAGCGCTGGCCGCCGCCGAGGCGCGCATCGCCCCCGCCGCGGCCCCTCCGCCGGCCGCTCCCGCCAGCGGCATGCCTCCCGCAGCGGCCGAGGCCGCCGCCGCGGCGCCCGAGGCACCGCTGCTCGCTCCCAACACGCTGGGCGGGCAGATCCTGATCGGCGCCTCGCAGCGGCTCGCCTGGCTGTCCGAGCAGGCCGTCGCCGCCGCCCAGGCCGTCACCGACCTGCCGGGCCTGCTCTCCTGGTTCTCCTCGCTGGCGCGCGACCCGGTGACCCAGGCGCGGGTGATCGACGCCTCCTGGAAGCTGGCGCTGCTGTTCGGCCTCGGCATCTGGGCGGAGTGGGTGGTGCAGCGCGCCCTGGCCGGGCAGCGCGCGCGGCTGGACCGCATGGCGCCGCGTGCCGTGCATGGCTGGGGCTGGCTGCGGCGGGTACCGCTGGTGATGGGGCGGCTGCTGCTCGACCTGCTGCCGGTCGCCGCCTTCGGCCTCGTCTCCTACGGACTGATCGGGGCGGTGCGGCCGCTGCCAACCACCGAGCTGGTGCTGCTGACGGCGAACAACGCCTATCTGGCCTGCCGGCTGGTGATGGCGCTGAGCCGGATGCTGCTCTCGCCCGCCTCGCGTCACTTGCGGCTGCTGCCCTGCTCCGACCTGACGGCCGCCTATGTGACGCTCTGGCTCGGGCGCATCGCGGTGGTGCTGGTGGGCGGCTACGGCATGGCCGAGGCGGGACTGCTGCTGGGCCTGCCCTGGGGGGCCTATGACGCCATCCTGCGGCTGGTGCTGCTGGTTGTTTCCTTCTTCTGCGGCATCATCGTGCTGCAGAACCGGGTGGCGGTGGCGCAGTTCCTGCGCGCGCCGCCGCTCAAGCCGGGCGATGCGCCGCACCGTGCCCGCGCCGCGCTGCGCCGCTTCCGCGACTGGCTGGCCGAGGTCTGGCACGTGCTGGCCATTCTCTATCTGCTGGCGCTCTGGGCGGTCTGGGCGCTGCGGATCGAGGAGGGCTTCACCCGGCTGCTGCGCGCCAGCCTGTTCACCCTGATGGTGCTGGCCGCCGCCAAGGGGCTCGACATGGGCCTGCGCCGGGTCCTGGCCGGCAGCTTCCGCATCGCGCCGGACCTGGCGCACCGCTATCCCGGCCTGGAGGCGCGCGCCAACCACTACCTGCCGCTGCTGAAGGGCGGTGTCTCGGCCATGCTGACGGTGCTGACCCTGCTGGTCCTGCTGGAGGTCTGGGGGATCGGCTCCTTCGCCTGGTTCGCGCCCGGCGAGCTGGGCAGCCGGGTGGTCGGCTCCGGCCTCTCCTTCGCGCTGACCGTGCTGGCCGGCGTGCTGGTCTGGGAGGCGGCCAATGCCGCGCTGCGGCGGCACCTGGAGCGGCTCTCGCGCGATGCCGAGGCGGCGCGCAGCGCCCGGGTGCGCACCCTGCTGCCGATGCTCCGCACCAGCCTGCTGGTGGTGATCCTGCTCTTCGTCGGCTTCAACCTGCTGACGCAGATCGGCGTGAACGTGGCGCCGCTGCTGGCCGGCGCCGGCGTGGTCGGCCTGGCGCTGGGCTTCGGCTCGCAGAAGCTGGTGCAGGACGTCATCACCGGCATTTTCCTGCTGTTCGAGGACGCCATGGCGGTGGGCGACGTGGTCAACCTGGGCGGCAAGGCGGGAGTGGTGGAGCAGCTTTCCATCCGCTCCATCAAGCTGCGCGACCTGGATGGCAGCGTGCACATCATCCCGTTCAGCACCGTCACCAGCGTCACCAACATGACGCGCGACTTCTCCTTCGCGCTGCTCGACGTGCAGGTGAGCTACCGGGAGAACACCGATCGCATCGTCGAGCTGCTCCAGGGGCTCTGCCAGGAGATGCGCGGCGAGGCGAAGTGGAGCCAGGCCATCCGCGACGACATGGAGGTGCTGGGGGTGGACAGCCTGCAGACCAATGGCCCGGTGGTGCGGGTGCGGATCAAGACCGAACCGATCAAGCGCTGGGACGTGATGCGCGAGATGAACCGCCGCATCCGGCATCGCTTCGACGAGCTGGGCATCGAGATCCCGGCGCACCGGCAGCAGGTGGTCTTTACCGGGGCGGTGCCGCCCCCCGCTGCCGCCTCCGCGCCGCAGCCGTGAGGCTCGGGAGAGGCTTGTCTCGTGCCGGGGGAGCGCCTATCCTTCCTGACATGGACCGCATTCGGACCTTCCGGATCATCATTAGCGGCCCGGCCGCCTGAGCGCCTTGCGGGGGGCAGCGGCCGGGGAAACCCCGCGCAGCCTCTTCCAACCGCTCGATCCGGAACCTTTTCCGATGTCCGATTGCTCCGCTGCCCTGACGGCCGCCCGCTTCACCGTTGTGGCCGAGGCCTCGCCGGGCCTGCTCTCCCGTGTGCTGGAACCTTTCGCCAAGCGCGACCTGACACCCGACCGCGTCCGCTCCCAGCGCGAGGGCGCGCTGCTGCGCACCGAGGTGGCGCTCGACGCCATGCCGGTCGAGATGCTGCACCTCGTGGCCGGCAACCTGGGCCAGATCATCGGTGTGATCCGTGTGGAGGCGATGGAAGGCCGCCACATCCGCCTGGCGGCCTGAAGTCCGAGGAGGGGGCCGAGGGACAGCGCCTCGGGCCCCGTTTTTCCTTCAGCTGCCCGTCGCCAGGGCCAGATGTGCGCCGAGCGCCACCAGGGACGCGAAGAACACCCGCCGGAACAGCATGGGGGGCAGGCGCAACCGCTGCCCCAGGGCCATGCCGAGCAGCGCCGGGGCAAGGGCGAGCGCCGAGGCGCCGAGTTCCGCGCCGCCCAGGGCGGCATGGCGTGAGAGCGTGGCTGCCAGGGCGAGGGTCGAGGCGCTGAAGGCCAGCCCCATGCCCTGCAGCAGTCTCTGCCGCTCCAGCCCCAGCGCCTGCAGATAGGGCACCGCCGGCAGCACGAAGACACCGGTGGCGGCGGTGAGCAGACCGGTGGCGGCACCGCTCGCCGCGCCCGCCCAGCCGGTGGCGCCGGGCGGGAGGGTGAACCGCCGCTCGCTCAGGCCGAGCAGCCCATAGAGCAGCAGGGCCACCCCCAGGGTCTGCCGCGCCGTCCGCGCGCCGCTTTCACCCAGCCCCAGCCCGGCCAGCGCCGCCAGCCCGGCGCCCGCGAGGATGCCGAGCAGCAGCGGCGCGAGACGGCGCAGCAGGGGGAGCAGGGCGCCGCCCCAGGCGCCCTGCCAGAGATTCGTCAGCAGCGAAGGCAGCACCAGCAGTGCCGCCGCTTCGGCGGGCGGCAGGAACAGGCCGAGCAGCCCGATGGCGACGGTGGGCAGGCCAAGGCCGACCACCCCCTTCACCAGCCCGGCCAGGAAGAACACGCCGGCCACCGCCAGCACCATGGAGAGATCGCTTGTCATGCCGCGCAGCTTGCGGGCGGCGGCATGGCGGGCACAATGCGGCTTTCGACGAGGCTGGCTTCGCGGAAGGCGAAGGCACGTGGCATGCACCTGGACCTGACCGACCTGCGGCTGTTCCTGGCCATTCTGGAGGAGGGCAGCATCACTGCGGGCGCGGCGCGGGTGAACCTGGCGCTGGCGGCGGCCAGCACGCGCATCCGCGGGCTGGAGGCACGGGCGGGCGTGACGCTGCTGGAGCGGGGGCGGCGCGGCGTGCGGCCTACCCCGGCGGGATTGGCGCTGCTGCACCATGCGCGCGCCGTGCAGGCACAGGTCGCGCGGCTGGAGGCGGAGCTGAAGGACCATGCCGGCGGCGTGCGCGGCATGGTGCGCCTGCCGGCCAATGGCGCCGCCTGCGCCGAGTTCCTGCCCGAGGCACTGCCCGCCTTCCTGGCCGCCCATCCACTGATCGACGTGGAGCCGGAGGAGAGGCCAAGCCATGCCGTGCTCGACGCGGTGACGACGGGCGCGGCGGAGCTTGGCATCGCCGCGGCCTGGGCGCTGGAAGGAAGGGCCGGCCTCTGCGGTGCCCCGTTCCGTACGGATCGCCTCGTGCTGGTGGCGCCGCGCGGGCATCGGCTCGCCAGCGGGCCGGCGCTGCGGCTGGCGGAGGCTCTCTCGGCGGAGTTCGTCGGCCTGGGCACGGGCAGTGCCTTGCAGGCCCATCTGCTGGCGCAGGCCACCCGCGCCGGTGGGCAGCTGCGGCTGCGGACGCACGCCCCGGGCTTCGACGCCGCCTGCCGCATGGTTGCGGCCGGGGCGGGTGTGGCCATCCTGCCGGAGAATGCCGCACGCCGGCACCGCCGCATCCTCGCCATCCGGCGGCTGGCGGAGTCCTGGGCCGTGCGCCGGCTGATGCTCTGCACCCGGGCGGGCGCCACGCTGACGCCGCAGGCAGACCGGCTGTTCCAACATCTCGCGCGGGAAGGACAGTGACCCCTTAAACCTCGCCGCCAGATGGGCGGCCGCTGCGCTTGGCCGCCGTTGCGGGAGGGCTAGAGCAGATCCCGTTCCGATGGCATCATCGGAACGGGTGAAGATGCTCGTCAAAACGCTCTGGGATGAAAGCCTGCCCGGGAGCCGCCGGGAAGGGCGGGGCCGGGGGGGGGGCATTGCCACCCAGCGGGGATGTCCAGAGGGGCGGAGCCCTCTCTGGAAGGTTCAGGCCTGCTTCCGCTCGATCAGCCCGTGGCGGATCTTGCGGCCGCGGCGGATGCGGTCCTCGATGAATTCCGCCTGCCCCCAGCGCACGGCGCGGCCCAGGGCATGCGCGTCCTCCGAGAAGCGCGCCAGCATCTCCAGCAGTGCCTCACGGTTGTTGAGGAAAACGTCGCGCCACATGTCCACGTCGCTGGCGGCGATGCGGGTGAAATCGCGGAAGCCGGAGGCGGCGAATTTCAGCACCTGCTCGCGGGTTTCCTGCGCCAGGTCGTCGGCGGTCGAGCAGATGGTGAAGGCGATCAGGTGTGGCAGGTGGGAGACGATGGCCACCACCTTGTCATGGGTGGCCGCATCCATGGTTTCGATCATCGCCCCGGCGCGGCGCCAGAGTTCGGCGATTTTCTCCACCGCCGCCGGGTCGGCGCCTTCCGGCGGAGTCAGGATGGTGTAGCGGCCCTGGAACAGGGTGGCGAAACCGGCATCGGGGCCGGAATGCTCGGTGCCCGCCATCGGATGGCCGGGCACGAGATGCACGCCTTCGGGCAGCCGCGGCAGGAGATCGCGCAGCACCGAGCCCTTGGTCGAGCCCACATCGCTCAGCACCGCACCGGGGGCGAGGTGCGGCGCGATCTGCGCCATGACGCGGCCGAAGGTGCCGACCGGGGTGCAGAGGAGGACGCCGTCGCAGCCCTCGACGGCGCGGGTGGCCTCCACCTCCACCACATCGGCGAGGCCGAGCTGCTTCACGCGCGCCGCCACGCCCACGCCGGTGTCGCAGGCGACCAGGGTGTGCGCGATATCGCCCCGCTCCCGCGCCAGGCGGGCGATGGAGGAGCCGATCAGCCCCAGCCCGATCAGGCAGAGGCGGTTGAAGACCGGCTCAGCCATGCGGCACAGGGGCAGTCAGCGCATCGAGCACCATCTGGCACTCCTCGGCGGTGCCGATGGTGATGCGCAGGCAGGCCGGCAGGCCGTAGCCGGCCATGGCGCGCACGATCAGCCCATGCGCCTTCAGCTTCGCGTCGGCCGCCCTGGCGCCGTCGGGGGAGCCGAAATCCACCAGCAGGAAGTTGGTGTGGCTCGGCCAGACCTTGAGGCCGGCCTTCTCCAGCGCCGCCACCATGCGGTCGCGCCATTCGCTGTTGTGGGCGACGCATTTCTCCACCCAGCCCGGTTCGGAGAGGGCGGCGGTGGCGGCGGCCTGGGAGGCGGCGGCGACGTTGAAGGGGCCGCGCACGCGGTTCAGCGTCTCGATGATCTCGGGCGCGCCATAGCCCCAGCCGATCCGCATGCCGCCCAGGCCGAAGATCTTGCTGAAGGTGCGCAGCATGATGGTGCTGGGGGCGGCGTCCACCAGCGCGGCGCCCGCATCGTAGCCGGGCTCGGTGACGTATTCGGCATAGGCGCTGTCCAGCACCAGCAGGATGTCGTCGCGCAGGCCGGCGCGCAGGCGCGCCACCTCGGCGGTGGGCAGCAGCGCACCGGTCGGGTTGTTCGGGTTGGCCAGGAAGACGATGCGGGTGCGCGGGCCGACGGCGGCGAGCATGCCGTCGATATCGGCCAGCATGTTCTTTTCCGGCACCTTGATGACGCGGCTGCCGGCATAGCGGCCGGCGATGTCGTACATCAGGAAGCCATAGGCGGACATGATGATCTCCGTCCCCTCGCCGCCATAGGCGAGGCAGAGGTGGGAGATCAGCTCGTCCGAGCCGTTGCCGCAGACGATGTGCGCGGGGTCCAGGTTCCAGCGCTTGCCGAGCGCGTTGCGCAGGGTGGTGGCGCCGCCATCGGGATAGCGGTGGGCCTCCCGCGCCGCCTCGGTGATCGCCGCGATCGCCGCGGGCGGCGGGCCGAAGGCGCCCTCGTTGGAGGAGAGCTTGATGATCCGGTTCACCCCCGGGAGCTTCGACTCGCCGCCGACATAAGGCTCGATCGACAGGATGGAGGGGCGCGGCTGCACGGTCATCGGCTCATTCTTCCGGCTCGGGCTCGGCATAGGCGCCGAGGATCTGCATGCGGGGGAAGGGCAGGGCGGCGAGGCGCGGGTCGGCCTCGGTGAGGAAGCCCTCCAGCTCGGCGAGCGCCATCGGGGTCGGCATGTCCTGGCGCAGCAGCCAGCGTGGCGCCAGGCCGGCGGCGGCGAGCGCCGCCTGGATGCGGGCGCGGGAATGCTCCGGCCCCGGCTCCAGGCGCAGCAGACTGCGGTCACGCCCGGTCGGCTCCGGCGCCAGCGGCGCCACGGCATAGGCCGGCGTGCCGCCATTCCCCTGCGGCGCCAGGAAGGGCAGGGCGAGCACGACGCGCAGGCGCGAAGGCTCCAGCTGCGCCCACCAGGCGGCCTCGGGGCGCTCGCCCTCCTGCGGGGCGGGCAGCACGGCGACGGCCGCCTCGCCATTGGCGACACTGGCCAGGGCGCGGGAGGGGGTGGCGTGCAGCTTCAGCGGGGTCGGCAGGCCGAAATGCGCCCGCGCCAGCCGGACCAGGGGCGAGTCGGCGCCCGGCTCGCCCGGTACCGCCACGGTGAAGGCACCCTGCTGCGCCAGAGAGGCGGCGATGATCTCGCGCCACAGCCGCACCACCGTGCCGCGCGCCAGGGCACCCCGGTTGCGCTCCAGCAGGCGGCGCAGGATCTCCGCCTCCCGCCCCGGGCGGAAGCTGGGCGCGCCGGCCTTCACCCGGCTGGCCGCCATATGCGCCACGATGTCGGCGCGGCGCATCAGCAGGTCGTGCAGGGCGTCGTCGATCCGGTCGATCTCGACGCGCAGGGAGGCCAGGTCGGGCGGGGTCTGGTCGGGCATGGCGGCAGGTCAGCAATAGAGCGGGTCAGCCATTACGCCAAGCGGTCAGCCAATCTGTGGACCTGCGCGCCCACCACCCCTATTGATCGGCACGCGATGACCGAGGCCACGCCCCCCCAGACCGTGCCTTCCCCCCCGGACCTCCAGGCGGAGGTGGCGCACCAGCATGTCCGCTTCCCCGAGGGACTGGCGCTGGACTGCGGCGCCGTGGTCGCGCCGCTCGACGTGGCCTATCGCACCTATGGCCGGCTGAACGCCACGCGCAGCAATGCCGTGCTGATCTGCCACGCCCTGACCGGCGACCAGTACCTGGCCGAGCGCCACCCCCTCACCGGCAAGCCGGGCTGGTGGGAGGCCATCGTCGGCCCGGGCAAGCCGATCGACACCGACCGCTTCTTCGTCATCTGCGCCAATGTGCTGGGCGGCTGCATGGGCTCCACCGGCCCGCGCTCGCTGATGACCGACAGCACCGGCACGACCCGCCCCTGGGGCACCGACTTCCCCAGCATCACCATCCGCGACATGGTGCGGGCGCAGTGCAAGCTGGTGGAGCATTTCGGCATCGCGCGTCTGCTCGCGGTGGTCGGCGGCTCGATGGGCGGCATGCAGGTGCTGGAATGGGCCGCCACCTACCCCGACATGGTCCATGCGGCGGCGCCGATCGCCACCGCCAGCTACCACAGCGCGCAGAACATCGCCTTCGACGAGGTCGGCCGCGCCGCCATCCATGCCGACCCGGACTGGCGCGGCGGCCGCTACTGGGAAGTGCCGGGGCTGATCCCGGCCAAGGGCCTCTCGGTGGCGCGCATGATCGCGCACATCACCTACCTCTCGGAGGAGGCGCTGGCGCGCAAGTTCGGCCGCCGGCTGCGCGGCGCCTCGGCGCTGACCTTCCTGGAGGACGTCTTCGAGGTGGAGAGCTACCTCCGCCACCAGGGCAGCACCTTCGTCCGCCGCTTCGATGCCAACGCCTACCTGACCATCACCCGGGCGATGGACTATTTCGACCTGGCGGAGGAGCATGGCGGCGACCTCGCGGCGGCCTTCCGCGGCACCCGCACCCGCTTCTTCGTGGCCAGCTTCAGCTCGGACTGGCTCTTTCCGACCAGCGAGAGCCGCGCCCTGGTGCGGGCCCTGAACGCCGCCGCCGCCAACGTCTCCTTCGTCGAGATCGCCTCGGACAAGGGACACGACGCCTTCCTGCTGCACGAGCCGGAGTTCCATGCGGCGCTCGGCGGCTTCCTGCGCGGGGCGGCGGAGCGCGTCGGCGTCTGAAGGCCAGGGGGCGCCGCCCCCTGGACCCCCGCCGGGGGGATAGTATCCCCCCCGGACCCCGCCTTTCCTGGCGCTCTGATTGGATGCTGCCGCCAAGGCCCGCAGGCGCTAGGTTGAGCCAACGAAACCAGGGAGGAAAGGCGCCATGCAAGCCAGGGCTGCCGGAGATCAACCGTCCGCAGGGCCGGCAAGCGCCGCAGGCCATCCGGGCTCCGGCCGCCGCCGCGCCGCCGAGACGCCCAAGGGCCGGCAGCTCGACCCCCAGGCGCTCGCCGAGGTGGAGGCGCTGCTCGGCGGCCGCCCGCGCCGCCGCGACCTGCTGATCGAGCACCTCCATCGCATCCAGGACCGGTACGGGCAGATCCCGGCAGCGCATCTGGCGGCGCTGGCCGAGCTGATGCGTCTCTCCCAGGCCGAGGTCTATGAGGTCGCCACCTTCTACGCGCATTTCGACGTGGTGAAGGAGGGCGCGCCGCCCCTGCCGCCGCTCGCGGTGCGCGTCTGCGACAGCCTGACCTGCGCCATGCATGGCGCGGAAGGGCTGATGACCGAACTGCAGGCGCAGGTGGAGTCGGAGGCGCGGGTGGTGCGCGCGCCCTGCCTCGGCCTCTGCGACCAGGCGCCGGTGGTCGAGGTCGGCCACCATTTCCTGCACCGGGCGGCGCCGGCCGCCGTGCTGGCGGCGATTCGCACCGGCGACACCCACCCGCATATGGCCGATTACGTGGATCACGACCGCTACCGTGCCGCCGGCGGCTACGCCCTGCTGGAGCAGGTGCGCGCCGGCACGCCGGATGCGGAGGCGGTGATCGCAGCCCTGGAGCATGGCGGGCTGCGCGGCCTGGGAGGCGCCGGCTTCCCGACCGGCCGCAAATGGCGCGCGATGCGCGGCGAGCCCGGCCCGCGCCTGATGGCGGTGAACGGCGACGAGGGCGAGCCCGGCACCTTCAAGGACCGCCACTACCTCAACACCGACCCGCACCGCTTCCTGGAAGGCATGCTGATCGGCGCGCATGTGGTCGAGGCGGAGGACGTCTACATCTATCTGCGCGACGAATACCCGCTGGCGCGCGAGATCCTGCTGCAGGAAATTCCGAAGCTGCCGCCGGGCGGGCCGCGCCTGCATCTCCGGCGCGGCGCCGGGGCCTATATCTGCGGCGAGGAATCCGCCCTGCTGGAAAGCCTGGAGGGCAGGCGCGGCCTGCCGCGCCACAAGCCGCCCTATCCCTTCCAGCGCGGCCTGTTCGGCCGCCCGACACTCATCAACAACGTCGAGACGCTCTACTGGGTGCGCGACATCCTGGAGCGCGGGCCGGACTGGTGGGCCGGGCAGGGGCGGCATGGCGGCAAGGGGCTGCGCTCCTTCTCCGTCTCCGGCCGGGTGCGCGAGCCGGGGGTGAAGCTGGCGCCCGCCGGCATCACGCTGCGCGAACTGATAGAAGAATTCTGCGGCGGCATGGCGGAGGGGCACCGTCTCGCCGCCTATCTGCCCGGTGGCGCCTCGGGCGGCATCCTGCCCGCCGCCCTGGCCGACCTGCCGCTGGATTTCGGCACGCTGGAGCAGCATGGCTGCTTCATCGGCTCGGCCGCGGTGATCGTGCTCTCCGACCAGGACGACCTGCGCGCCGCCGCGCTGAACCTGATGCGCTTCTTCGAGGATGAGAGCTGCGGCCAGTGCACCCCCTGCCGCGTCGGCACGCAGAAGGCGCGGATGCTGATGGAACGGCGGGACTGGGATGGGGAACTGCTCGCCGAGCTTGCGGCAGTGATGCGCGATGCCTCGATCTGCGGCCTCGGCCAGGCGGCGAGCAATCCGCTCGCCAGCCTGATGCGGCACTTTCCCGGGCTGGTGGAGGGGGTGCGATGAGCGAACGGATTCCCTTCGAGCTGGACGGCGCCGCCGTCGAGGCGCTGCCGGGCGAAACCCTCTGGGAGGCCGCGCGGCGGCTCGGCACCGAGATCCCGCATCTCTGCCACGCGCCTGAGCCGGGTTACCGGCCGGATGGCAATTGCCGCGCCTGCATGGTGGAGATCGAGGGCGAGCGCGTGCTGGCCGCGTCCTGCATGCGGCAGCCCAGCCCGGGCATGAAGGTGCGCAGCGCCAGCGCGCGCGCCGCCCGCGCCCGGCGGATGGTGATGGAACTGCTCGTGGCCGACCAGCCGGCGCGCGCGGCGGCGCATGACCCGGATTCCCGCTTCTGGGTCTGGGCGGACAAGAGCGGCGTGGAGGAAAGCCGCTTCCCCGCCGCGGAGCGGTGGGAGACGGATGCGAGCCATCCGGCGATGCGTGTCAATCTCGACGCCTGCATCCAGTGCAATCTCTGTGTGCGCGCCTGCCGCGAGGTGCAGGTGAACGACGTCATCGGCATGGCCTACCGCAATGCGGCGGCCAAGGTGGTGTTCGACTTCGACGACCCGATGGGCGCCTCCACCTGCGTCGCCTGCGGCGAATGCGTGCAGGCCTGCCCGACCGGCGCGCTGATGCCCGCCGCCTATCTGGACAACGAACAAAAACGCGCCGTCTGGCCGGACCGCAGCGTGGATTCGCTCTGCCCGTATTGCGGCGTCGGCTGCCAGGTCACCTATCAGGTGAAGGAGGACCGCATCGTCTATGCCGAGGGGCGGGACGGGCCGGCCAACCACCAGCGGCTCTGCGTGAAGGGGCGCTTCGGCTTCGACTACACGCGGCATCCGCACCGGCTGACGCAGCCGCTGATCCGTCTGCCCGGCGTGCCGAAGCGCGCGGACGACGCGGTTGATCCCGCCAATCCCTGGACGCATTTCCGCGCCGCGAGCTGGGAGGAGGCGCTGGACGTCGCCGCCGCCGGGCTGCGCCGGCTGCGCGATGAACACGGGCCGAAGGCGCTGGCCGGCTTCGGCTCGGCCAAGGGCTCGAACGAGGAGGCCTATCTTTTCCAGAAGCTGGTCCGTACCGGCTTCGGCAGCAACAACGTCGATCACTGCACGCGGCTCTGCCACGCCTCCTCCGTCGCGGCGCTGATGGAGGGGCTGAACTCGGCGGCGGTGACGGCGCCCTTCGCGGCGGCGCTCGATGCCGAGGTGATCCTGGTGATCGGCGCCAACCCGGCGGTGAACCATCCCGTCGCCGCGACCTTCATCAAGAACGCGGTGAAGCAGCGCGGCGCCAGGCTGGTGGTGATGGACCCGCGCGGGCAGAGCCTCTCCCGGCTGGCCACCCACCATCTCGCCTTCAAGCCGGGCAGCGACGTCGCGCTGCTGAATGCCATGCTGCACACCATCATCGAGGAAGGGCTGGCCGACGAGCAGTACATCCGCGGCTATACCGAGAACTACGAGCAACTGCGGGAGCGCATCCGCGACTTCCCGCCGGAGCGGATGGAGGCGGTCTGCGGCATTCCCGCCGCCACCCTGCGCGAGGTGGCGCGGCTCTATGCCCGCGCGCGGACGGCGATCATCTTCTGGGGCATGGGCGTCAGCCAGCACGTGCACGGCACCGACAATGCGCGCTGCCTGATCGCGCTGGCGCTCGTCACCGGGCAGATCGGCCGGCCCGGCACCGGGCTGCACCCGCTGCGCGGGCAGAACAACGTGCAGGGCGCCTCCGATGCCGGGCTGATCCCGATGGTGCTGCCGGACTACCAGCCGGTGGCGAAGCCGGAGATCCGCACGGCCTTCGAGCGCTACTGGGGTGCGGCGCTCGACCCGGAGCCGGGGCTGACGGTGGTGGAGATCATGAACGCCATCCAGGCCGGCAGCATCCGCGGCATGTATATCGAGGGCGAGAACCCGGCCATGTCGGACCCCGACCTGCACCATGCGCGCAGGGCCCTGGCGAAGCTGGAGCACCTGGTGGTGCAGGACCTCTTCCTCACCGAGACCGCCTTCCACGCCGATGTGGTGCTGCCTGCCTCGGCCTTCGCCGAGAAGGCCGGCACCTTCACCAACACCGACCGCCGCGTGCAGATGGCCCGCCCCGTGCTGCCGCTGCCCGGCGAGGCCCGGCAGGACTGGTGGATCATCCAGGAGATCGCGCGGCGGATCGGGCTGGACTGGAGCTATGCCGGCCCGCGTGAGGTCTTCGCCGAGATGGCGGCGGTGATGCCCTCCTTCGCCAACATCACCTGGGAGCGGCTGGAGCGGGAAGGGGCGGTGACCTACCCGGCGGAGGCGCCCGACCGGCCGGGCAACGAAATCCTTTTCGCGCAGGGCTTTCCGACCGCCAGCGGGCGGGCGCGGCTGGTGCAGGCCCAGGTCACGCCGCCGGATGAGGTGCCGGATGCCGAGTACCCGATGGTGCTTTCCACCGGCCGGGTGCTGGAGCACTGGCACACCGGCTCGATGACCCGCCGCACCGACGTGCTGGACCTGCTGGAACCCGAGGCGGTGGCGTTGCTCGCCCCGGCCGAGCTGCGCCGCCTCGGGCTGCCGCCCGGCGCGCGGGTGCGGCTGGAGACGCGGCGCGGCGCGGTGGAGCTGAAGGCGCGCGCCGACCGCGACGTGCCGGCGGGCATGGTGTTTCTGCCCTTCTGCTACGCCGAGGCGGCCGCCAACCTGCTGACCAACCCGGCGCTCGACCCCTTCGGCAAGATCCCGGAGTTCAAGTTCTGCGCGGTGCGGGTCTCCGCCCCGGAGGCAATCGGCGCCTGACGGCTTTCGGGGAGGCGCTGCCTCCCCGTGCGCGGCGGGGCGGAAGGATGGCGCGCCGGCATGACACGGATCAGTGCAACTGCGGCTCCCGTGCCTAGGCTGCAGCGCGCGCCGCCAGAACCTTCCTGCATTGGCCGGGCGCACAGCAAGGGGCCATGCGCCATGACATGCATTCTGATTGGCCTGTTCGACCGCAGCGGGGATGCTGATCAGGCCGTTGCCAGCCTGGTCCGCGCCGCCGGCAACGATCTCCAGGCCGTGGAGCTGTACGATGCCAAGCCCGGTCCGGAGCCGACCGAGCTGGGGAAGGTGTCCGTGGCCCTGGCCCGTCTCGGGCTGCCGGCGGAGGACGACATCCTGCTCCGGGAGGGTATCCGGCGTGGAGGCATCGTGCTGGCCGCCTGGATGGCCGAAAGCCATGTCGAGCGGGCGCTGGCGGTGTTCGAGGCCTGCGGAGCGGTGGATCTCGATGACCGGGAGGCCGCGCAGGACTCCGCGCGGGGTGGCGGGCCGTCGGGTCAGCACGGCTATACCGGCCATGACGAGGATATCGGCTTCGCCACCTTTGGCGGCGACGCGGTGCTGGGCCAGATCCCGCGGCGCCATCACGACGACACGCCTGCCGGCCTGGCGGGGCGGTTCGAAATGGCGGCCATGCGGCGCGACCCCGAGCGCAGCCGGGCGCAGGTGCGGGTTTATGTCGGGGAAGCCGGGGCGGCCCGGCGGCCCTGAGCGTCCGGCGCGGTGCGGCCTGCCCTGGCCAAAGGCGAGATGGCGCCTCAGGCAGGCATGATGCCCATGGCCGGCAGGCATCGTGGGTTCCCTGAGGCGCGGCGGCGCGCGGGATCACGAAGATGTTCGCGGCCCGGCGCCCTGGAAGCCTGAGGCAGCGCAGGGCACGGCGCCCGGCAGTCCGGCAGGCTTCGGCGCGTGAACCCGGTGAGGACGCTCCATGGCCATGCTACCCAGCGCAGGCGCCGCGCGCAGCCCGGAGCCCTTTCCCGCGGAGCCCTCCGCCGGGAAGGCGCTGCCGCCCGCCACGATCCGCAACGAGCCCATCGCGGAGCGGCTGCGCGAGGCGGCCGATCTCCTGTTGGCGCAAGGGGATGGGCCCTTCCGCGCCGCCGCCTACCGCCGGGCGGCGGAGGCCGTTCTGGCGCTGCCCCGGGAACTGGGCGTCATCGCCGCCGAGGGTGGACGGCCTGCGCTGGAGGCGATCCCCGGCCTCGGCCCCGCGATCGCCAGCGCCATCGCGGAGATGCTGGCGACCGGGCGATGGGCCTATCTCGAGCGGCTGCGCGGCGTGGCGGAGCCGGAGCAGTTGTTCTGCCTCGTTCCCGGCATCGGCCATGCGCTGGCGCGGCGCATCCACGAGGCGCTGCATCTCGAGACGCTGGAAGCCCTGGAGGTCGCGGCGCATGACGGGCGGCTGGCCAATCTCGCCGGCTTCGGCCCGCGCCGGGCCGCGGTGGTGCGCGCCGCGCTGACCAGGCTGCTCGGCCGCCTGCGGTCGGCGCCGCCCCGGGCTGCGGGCGAGCCGCCGGTGCCGCTGCTGCTGGACGTGGATGGCGAATACCGGCAGCGCAGCGCCTGCGGCGACCTGCCGCGCATCGCGCCGCGGCGCTTCAACCCGTCGGGGGAGGCCTGGCTGCCGGTGCTGCACACGCGGCGCGGCGACTGGCATTTCACCGCCCTCTACTCGAACAGCGCCCTCGCGCACCGGCTGGGCAAGGCGCGGGACTGGGTCGTTGCCTACTTCCACCGCGAAGGCTTCTCCGAGGGCCAGCGCACCGTCGTCAGCGAAAGCCGGGGGGATGCCCGGGGCCAGCGCATCGTGCGCGGGCGGGAGGCGGAGTGCGTGGCCACCGCTCCCACCGAGCATGCCGGGGGCACGAAGGCCGGCCCGGCGCGCGCCTGAGGGCCACGGGCATGCCCTACCGCAGCAACCGCGACCTGCCGGAGAACCTGCGCCGCATCCTGCCGGAGCATGCGCAGGACATCTACCGCGCAGCCTTCAACCATGCCTGGGCCGGCCTGGAGCGCGCGGAGGACGAGGCCGCCGCGCGCCGCATCGCCTGGGGCGCGGTGAAGCGCAGCTTCCGGAAAGTGGAGGGGCGCTGGGTTCCGAAGCCGTAAGCGGCACCGCTTCAGCGCCCGAGCAGGCGCTCCACCTCCTGCAGTATTCTCGCCTTGCTGGCCGGCTTGGCCACGAAGCCGTCATAGGCCATGGTGGCGGCGCGGATCTGCGCCTCGTCGGCGGCGCTCGACAGGATGATGGGCACGTGCCGCAGCTCGTCGCTGCTCCGGATGGCGGCGATCAACTCCGCCCCGTTCATCAACGGCATCATGTAGTCGGTGATCAGCAGGTCCGGCGGCGCGTTCGAGGCCGCGGCCAGGGCGGCCCGGCCGTTCGAGGCGACCTCGACCTCGTGCCCGTGATCCTCCAGCAGCATGCTGAGCGCCAGCGCGATGATGGCTTCGTCGTCCACGACCAGGATCCTCGCCATGGTGCGGCTAGTCCTGCGTCTCGCGCCGGGGGCGCGAGGGCGGTGCCGTCCAGGTGGGGGTGGCGAGGGTGGGCCCGTCTTCCGCGACCGCGATGCCGGTGCCGCCGATGGCGAAGTCGCGCGCGAAGGAATCGAAGGGCGAGCCGCGGACCTTGAGGATCGAGATCTGCCAGCGCAGCGCGCGCCCCTCATAGGAATGCCGGAGCAGGATGAGGTTGTCCATGAGCGCCGAGACCTCGTCCATCCGGACGTTGCCCGGGCCGAGCTGCCGCGGGGCCTCGGTAGACAGCAGGGAGGTCACGCCGAGCCGGCGCAGCTCGTTGCTCAGGGCGGTCAGGAAGGGATGGATACGCTGCGGATGGACGAAGGCCTCGCGGAGGCTGCCCAGCCCGTCCAGGAAAAGCCGCCGGACGCCGCGGCGGCGGATGGTGTCGAGCAGCTCGCAGCCCAGCTCGTCCGCCAGCTGCTCGATCGGCGGCCGCCAGAGGATCTCGACCACGCCTTTCCTCACCAGGCCGGGCAGGTCCATGCCCAGCATGGCCGCGCGCTCGCACAGCACCTCCGGGTCCTCGTAGAAGCCGAGCAGCAGGCCCGGCTCCGCCTCCGAGGCGAGGGAGAGGAAATGCAGGCCCATGGTGGTCTTGCCGCTGCCGGAAGGGCCGTGCACCAGCGTCGTCGAGGCGGCGGGCAGGCCGCCATGCAGCATGCTGTCGAGAGCGCCGATCCCGCTGGACAGGCGCCGGCCGTGCGCCGGCGGCGGGGCGGCGGGCCTCGGGACGGCGGCCTCGAGGCGCGGGAAAAGGGCGATTCCCTGGTCGGTGATGCGGAACTTGTGCTGGCCGATGAGGAAATGGCTGCCACGCATCTTCTTCACCTGCAGCGTGCGGGCCGCCCAGGCGCCGGTCGCCAGCTCCGACATCTCGATCCAGCCGTCCACCATCGTGTATTCGGGCGAGGAGGGATCGCGCCGCTCGTTGGTCAGGAGCAGCGCGGTGGCGCCCGCCATGCTGAGCTGGCCCTGCAGCTCGTGCACGAAGCGGCGGAAGGTGTTCTCCGTGTCCGCGAGGGCATGCACCACGAACAGCCCGTCGAGCACGAGGAAGCCGGCCTTCAGGCGGTTGAGCTCGTGCACGATCAGCCCCATCAGGGCGTCGAGCCCGCCCTCGTCGAGCGCCGCATAGCCGCTGCTGTAGTAGACCCGCTCGGGGATGAGGCTGCGGTCGAAGAAGCCGAGCGACTGGAGGTGCACGAACATCTGCGCGTGCGATTCGGAAAGCAGGGTCAGGTACAGGACCGACTCGCCGGCCTCCCTGGCGCGGTGGAAGGCGATCTGGTTCGCCAGGATGGTCTTTCCGGCTCCCGGGGAGCCCTGGACGATATAGGCGGAGCCCCGCAGCAGGCCGCCGTTCAGGACGAGGTCCAGTCCCGGAAGCCCTGTCGTGATCCGCTCTCCGTAGGTGCCGCTGATCATTGCCATGCCGGTGACGCTCTGCTGCCCTTCGATGCTCGGCGCCGGCGGAAAGCCGCTCGATGCTCGGCGCCGGCGGAAAGCCGCCGGTTCAGCCCCCCGCGTTTCCGCCCATCAGCCCCATGCGAGCCTCCTCGCCGGAACCGCGACGGCAGTGTTCCGGTTACAGGCGGGAGGCGCATCTGTCTGTCCGGTTGCTGACAAAAACGTGTGTTCCCGCTACTGGATGTGCCGCAAGGGGTGTTGCGTCCGCCGGTGCCGGCATGCGGAAGGAGGAAACGGCACGCCGCCTCGCGGCCGCGTCTTTGGAAGGCAGGAGGGAAGCGGTGCCTTGAGAACTCTCCCTCCCCCGACCTGGCCGGCAGGCCTCCGGCGGCAACACCGGAAGGCATGGGAGTGACGTCGGCCGCAGGCGAGGCGGGCAACCATCTGCTCGGCCTGCTTGGGACCAGGGATCGCGGCCGGCTGCGGCCCCTCCTGAGGCGCGCCACCGTGGCGCGGGGCGACATCCTGCAGGAGCGGGGCGAGCCGCTCGCGCAGGTGCTGTTCCCCATCGACTGCGTCCTTTCCTTCCTGCAGGTGATGGAGGATGGACTGTCGGTCGAGGTCGCCTCGATCGGCGCCGAGGGGGCCCTCGGCCTTGCCGCCCTGGCCGGCGAGGAGCTGGCCGCCGGGCGGGGCGTGGTGCAGGTGGCGGGCAGCATCTGGTGCGTCGAACTGCCTGCGCTGCGCCGGATGGTCGCCGAGAGTCCGGCGCTCGCGGCGCTTCTCCTGCGTTATCAGGCGCTGCTGATGCAGAAGGTGATGCAGTCGGTCGGCTGCAACCAGTTCCACACGGTCCGCCAACGGCTCAGCCGCTGGCTGCTGACCCTGTTCGACCGCGTGCAGGCGGACGAGCTGTCGCTGACGCATGAATTCATGTCCGAGGTGCTGGGCATCCGGCGCCCTACCATCAGCGAGCTGGCGGGGGAGCTGCAGGCAGCCGGCGTCATCGCCGCCCGGCGCGGGCGCGTCCTGCTGCGCGACCGCCGGCGGCTCGAGCGCCTGGCCTGCGAATGCTACCGTTGCGGGCAGAGGGACCATGCCGCCTTCCGCCGCGTGGCGGAGGCGCTGCCCGCGACCGACTGAGCCGGCGCCGCCGGCCGGCGCGCCGGGGCTTGCATTGCCGCGCCACCCATGCGTCCCATCCCCGCAGCTTCAGGGAGCACCGAGATGAAGGCCGCGAACGTCCTCGCCACCATCGGCAACACCCCGCATATCCGGCTCGGCCGCCTGTTTCCCGGCGCCGAGGTCTGGGTCAAGTCGGAGCGCGCCAATCCCGGCGGCTCGATCAAGGACCGCATCGGCCTGGCAATGGTCGAGGCCGCCGAGGCCGATGGCACCCTCAAGCCCGGCGGCACCATCATCGAGCCGACTTCCGGCAATACCGGCATCGGCCTCGCCATGGTGGCGGCGGTGAAAGGCTATCCGCTGATCCTCGTCATGCCGGAGAGCATGTCGGTCGAGCGCCGCCGGCTGATGCAGGCCTATGGCGCCCAGTTCGACCTGACGCCGCGCGAGAAGGGCATGAAGGGCGCCATCGCCCGGGCGGAGGAACTGGTGGCCGCGACGCCGGGCGCCTGGATGCCGCAGCAGTTCGAGAACCCGGCCAACATCGCCGTGCATGTCCGCACCACCGCGCAGGAGATCCTGGCCGATTTCCCGGACGGGCTGGACGTGCTGATCACCGGCGTCGGCACCGGCGGGCACATCACCGGCTGCGCCCAGGTGCTGAAGGAGAAATGGCCGGAGCTGAAGGTCTTCGCGGTGGAGCCGGCCGCCTCGCCGGTGATCTCCGGCGGCTCCCCGGCGCCGCATCCGATCCAGGGCATCGGCGCCGGCTTCGTGCCGGCCAACCTGCATACCGGCCTGCTGGACGGCGTCATCCAGGTCGAGGCGGAGGAGGCGAAGGACTATGCCCGCCGCTCGGCGCGGGAGGAGGGGCTGCTGGTCGGCATCTCCTCCGGGGCGACACTGGCGGCCATCGCGCGGAAGCTGGCCGAACTGCCCGCCGGCTCGCGCGTGCTCGGCTTCAACTATGACACCGGCGAACGCTACCTCTCGGTGCCGGACTTCCTGCCGGAGTGAGGGGCAGGGCTGGGCGGATCGCCCGCCTCAGCGCCCGGCCCGCACCTGCTCCGCCAGGAAGTCGATGAAGGCGCGGATGCGCGCGGCGAGATGCTCGTGCCCGGCGAAGACGGCGTGGATCGCCTCGATGTCCTCGGGGTTGTAGGCCTCCAGCACCGGCACCAGCGTGCCGGCCTCAAGGTCCGGCTGCACGTGGAACTGCCCGAGCCGGGCCAGCCCGACGCCGTCCAGGCAGAGCCGGCGCAGCACCGCGCCGTTGTTGGCATGCGCGGTGCCGGAGACCGGGCGGGCGAAAGCGGCGCCGCTTTGCGGGTCGCGGAAGGGCCAGTCGTCCTGGCTGCGGCGGAAGTTGAAGCGCAGACAGTTGTGGCGGTCGAGATCCTCCGGCCGCGCCGGCGTGCCGTGCCGTGCCAGGTAGTCCGGCGCGGCGATGATGACGCGGCGGCTCTCCAGGATCCTGCGCGCCTTCAGGCTTGAGTCGCGCAGTGGCCCCGAGCGGATGGCGATGTCCGTACGCTCCTCGACAAGGTCGATGACGCTGTCGCTCAGCGAGAGGTCCAGTTCCACCAGCGGATAGCGGCGCAGGAATTCGGGCACCACCGGGACGATGCAGCGCATGCCGAAGCCGACCGAGGCATTGACCCGCAGCCGGCCGCGCGGTGCCGCCCGGGCACCGCCGGCGATGATCCGCTCCGCCTCCTCGATCTCGGCCAGGATGCGCTGTGCCCGGGCGAGATAGGCCTCGCCCTCCGGCGTCAGTTGCAGCGCGCGGGTGGAGCGCACCAGCAGGCGCGTGCCCAGCCGGTCCTCGATGCGGGTGACAAGCTTGCTGACCGCCGAGGGCGAGAGACCCAGCCGCCGTCCGGCGGCGGAGAAGCTGCCCAGAGCGGCCGCCTGCGCGAAGACCTCCATCTCGCCCGCGCGGTTGTCCATCCGGCCCACCTGTGAATTCGATTCAAAGGCATTGGTCCATTACCCGGAGTTCCCGCGCAAGCCGGCCACGCGCATCTCTGCCGCCATGAACCGCAACCCGGCGGAGCCAGCCTCCCGCCCGATGCGCCCGCCACCCCGGCGGATGGAGACCGACACACCATGCCTCCTGCCCTCTTCGCCTTGACGATCGCGGCCTATGCGATCGGCACCACCGAATTCGTCATCGTCGGTCTGTTGCCGACGGTGGCCAATGACCTTGGCATCACCCTGCCGCTGGCCGGGCTGATCGTCAGCGTCTATGCGCTCGGCGTCACCTTCGGCGCGCCCGTCATCACCGCGCTGACCGGCCGGCTCCCGCGCAAGACCCTGCTGCTCGGCCTGATGGCGCTGTTCATCCTCGGCAATGCCGCCGCGGCGCTCAGCCCGGGCTATGCGTGGCTGCTGGCGGCGCGCGTGCTTTCGGCCTTCGCGCATGGCGTCTTCTTCTCGGTCGGCGCCACCATCGCCGCCGACCTGGTGCCGGAGAACCGGCGCGCCTCGGCCATCGCCATGATGTTCATGGGGCTGACCGTCGCCATCGTCACCGGCGTGCCGCTCGGCACCTTCATCGGCCAGACCCTCGGCTGGCGCGCCACCTTCTGGGCCGTCGCCGGACTGGGCGTCATCGCCTTCGCGGGCATCGCGGCGCTGCTGCCGCGCGGCCTCTCCCGCGCGGCGCCCGCCAGCCTGGTGGAGCAGGTCCGCGTGCTGGGCAGCGGACGGCTGCTGCTGGTCTTCGCCATGACGGCGCTGGGCTATGGCGGCACCTTCGTCACCTTCACCTTCCTCGCCCCGATGCTGCAGCAGGTGACCGGCTTCGCGCCCGCCCATGTCAGCCTGATCCTGGTGCTCTATGGAGCCGCCATCGCGGCGGGGAACCTCGCCGGCGGCCGCATCGCCGACCGCGACCCGGTGCGGGCGCTGACCGGCCTCTTCGCGGCCCAGGCCGTGGTGCTGCTGCTGTTCAGCGCCACCGCCGCCTCGCCCGTCTGGGCGCTGGTGACGCTGGCGGCGATGGGATTCCTCTCCTTCGCCAACGTGCCGGGGCTGCAGCTCTATGTCGTGCAGCTCGCGCGGCAGCACCGGCCGGGCGCGGTGGACGTCGCCTCGGCGCTGAACATCGCCGCCTTCAATCTCGGCATCGCCTTCGGCGCCTGGATCGGCGGGCTGGTGGTGGAGAGCCCGCTCGGCATCGGCGCGACGCCCTGGGTGGGCGCCATCCTGGTCGCCGCCGCGCTGGGCCTGACGGTCTGGAGCGGCGTGCTGGACCGCCGGCCCCGGCCGCTCGGCCAGCCGGCCTGAGGGGAGCGCCTTCCCCTCCGGGCGGCGCTCAGGTGAGGGCGGCGAAGGCCTCGCAGCGCTTGGTCGGGCCGGAGACGATGAGCAGGTCGCCGGGCTGGATCGTGGTTTCCGGCCTGGCGTAGGTGAAGTCCTCCCGCGGCCGCTTCACGCCGACGACGGTGACGCCGTAGCGGCTCCGCAGGGCGCATTCGGCGAGGGTCTTGCCGAAGGCCTCGCGCGGCGCCCGCGTCTTGACGATGGCGAAGCCGTCGTCGAACTCGATGAAGTCGATCATCTTGCCGGTGACGAGATGGGCGACGCGCTCGCCCATCGCCGCCTCCGGGTAGATGACGTGGTGCGCGCCGGTGCGTTCCAGGATGCGCCCGTGCTTCGGGCCGAGCGCCTTGGCCCAGATGTCCCGCACCCCCAGCTCGCTGAGCGCGAGCACGGTGAGCACGCTGGCCTCGATGTCCGTGCCGATGCCGACCACGGCGCGGCCGAACTCATGCACGCCGAGCCGGCGCAGCGTGTCGCCCTCGGTGGTGTCGGCCTGCACGACATGGGTGAGGCGGTCGGCCCAGGACTGCACCAACTCGGCATCCTCGTCGATGGCGAGGACCTCGTGCCCGAGCTGCACCAGCGATTCGGCCACGGCGCCGCCGAAGCGGCCAAGGCCGATGACCACGACGCCGTCGCCGTCCTCATGTGCGGGATTAGCCAACGATGGGGCGCTCCTCTGGATAGCGATAGGGCCGCTGGCGGCTGCGCAGGGCGAGGCCGACCGCGACCGTGGTGGTGCCGACGCGGCCCAGGAACATCAGCAGCATGATGATCGTCTGGCCGGCGGGGGGCAGGCTGCCGGTGATGCCGGTGGAGAGCCCGACCGTGGCGAAGGCGGAGATGACCTCGAACAGCACGTCCCGCAATGCGAAGGTGGTCACGCTCAGCAGCGCCAGGGTGGCGATGCCCACCAGCGCCGCCGCCAGCAGCATGACCGCCAGGGCCTGCCGCTGGACCTCCGGGGAGACGCGGCGGCGGAAGGCGGTGGCATCCGGCTCGCCGCTGATCTCCGCCCAGGCGACCAGGCCGAGCACGAGGACGGTCGTCACCTTCACGCCGCCCGCCGTGCCGGCGCTGCCGCCGCCGATCAGCATCAGCGCGAAGCTGACGATGAAGCTCTCCGGCCGCATCGCGCCCACCTCCAGCGTGTTGAAGCCGGCGGTGCGCAGGATGGTGGCGTGGAAGGCGGCGTTGAGCAGCCGGCCCCCCGGCCCGAAGGGGCCGAGGGTGGCCGGGTTGCTCCACTCATAGGCCAGCACCGCCAGCGTGCCGGCGAGCAGCAGCCCCGCCGTTCCCACCAGGGTGAGCTTGCTGTGCATGGACCAGCGGGCCGGCCGGAGCGGCGCGCGCCGCATCTCGTGCAGGACCGGGAAGCCGATGCCGCCGAGGATCACCGCCGCCATGATCGGGCCGAGGACCAGCGGGTCGCGCGCGAAGGCCATCAGGCTGTCGGAATAGGTCGAGAAGCCGGCGTTGTTGAAGGCGGAGACAGCCAGGAACAGCCCGTGCCAGGCGGCATCGGCCCAGGGCTCCCCATGGGCGAGGTGCAGCCGCGCGGCGAGGGCGGCGGCGGTGGCCAGCTCCATGCCGGCCGTCACCGCCAGGATCAGCCGCAGCACCGCGACGACGTCACCCAGGGCAAGGCTGCGGGTTTCCGCCTGCGCGATCAGCCGGGTGCCGAGCCGGAGACGTCTGGTGACCAGAAGGCCGAGCAGGGTGGCGCCGCTCATGATGCCGAGCCCGCCGATCTGGAACAGGCCCAGGATCACCGCCTGCCCGAAGCCGGACCAGTAGGTCGGCGTATCCTGCACCACGAGGCCGGTGACGCAGACGGCGGAGGTGGCGGTGAACAGCGCGGTGAGGAAGGGCGCGCCACCCCCGCCGGCCCGGGCGGCCGGCAGCATCAGCAGGGCCGTGCCGGCCAGGATGGCGAGAAGGAAGGCCAGCGGCACCAGCCGGGCCGGATGCTGAAGGGTGCGGGGCAAGGCGGTCCTCTTCGCCGTCAGGAGCGAAGGCTTTAGGCCACTGCTCCCGGGAGGCGCCAGGGGGCCACCCAGGGGAAGGCCACCAAGAGGGAGGCGCGGGAGGCGCCTCGCCCGTGCTTGCCCGGCAAGCCCTCCCGCGCGGCCCTAGCGCGGCGTGGCTCCACCTGCCGGCACCGTGCTGTCGCTGGGGGGCGGCGTGGCGGTGCCGCCACCCGACACCGGAGACGGCGTGTCCGAGGAAGGCGCCGCCGGGCTGGCGGCAGACGGCGTTTCGGGGCGGCTTTCCGCCGGAGGCGTGGGGGAAGTGCCAGAGACTGGCGCCACGGTGCCGGCGCCACCCTGTCCCGCGCTGCTGGCGGCCTTCGCTGAGGCTTCCAGCGCCTGCAGCCGCTGCTCGGCCGACTGCACCTGCGCGGCCAGCCGCTGGCGCCGCTGGTCGAGGCCGTCATTTTCCCGCTGCAAGGCTTGGTTGGCGGTGGTGATGCGGTCGGCCTCCTGGCGCAGGTTCTGCACGGCCGCATTGGCCTGCTCGGCCTCGCTGCGCGCCCTGGTCAGCCGCGCCTCCGCCTCGGCGACGGCCTTGTTGCGCTCCGTCAGGCTGGCCTCGGCCCTCTGCAGCTCCTCCTGGACAGTGCTCAGGCGGCGTTCGGCCTCCTCGCGCTGCTGCTGGCGCTGCTCGGCGATGCGCTGCGCCTCCTCGGCGCTGCTGCGGATGCCGTCCAGGTTGCGCTGGGCGGCCTCGGCCTGCTGCTGCAGCCCGGCGAGGCGCGTCTCGGCACTGCGGATCGCGGTGTTCAGCTCGGTGCGGCGGGTGGTGAGGGCGGCCACCGCGTCGGTCGCCTCCTGGCGGGCGGCGGTCTGGCGGGTGATGTCGGCCTGCAACTGCTGCAGCTCCTGCCGGCGTTGCGCCAGCGTGGCCTCCTCCCGGGTCAGGCCCTCGCGCACGCCCTCCGCCCGTTGGCGCAGGCCATTCAGCCGCTCCTCCTGCTGCGAGGCCTGGCCGGTCAGCTCGGTCCAGCGACGCTCCAGCGCCTGCAGGCGGGTGGAGGACTGCTCGATCTGGCGCGTGGCCTCCTGCAGCTTGGCCTGCGCCTCGCCCACGGCGGCGGTGCGGCGGCCAAGCTCCGCCTGGGCGGCCTCGGCGGACTGCTGCGCCTGCCTCAACCGCGCCTCGATCTGCGACAGCGCCTCGCGCCGGGCGGCCAGTTCCGACTCGGCGCGCGCCCGGTCGTCACCCAGGCGCTGCAGGCGACCCTGCTCGCTCTCGCTGCCCTGCGAGAGCGAGCTGAGGCGCTGCTCCGCCGCGGCGATCTCGGCGCGGATGGAGGCGACCCGTCGCGCCGCCTCGGCGCGGGCGCGCTCGGTGGCGCTGCGCGCGGCGCGGGCCTCGGCCAGCCGTGCGTTGAGGGCATCGAGGTCCTGTGCCGCCTGTCGCTGGGACGTCAGCGTGGCCTCCATCTCGGCCACCCGCTTCTCCAGGGTGGCGACGCGGCGCTCCGCCGTTGCCAGGGCCTGCTCCCGCGCGTTCACGGTGGCGGTCCGCTCGATGGTGATGCCGCAGCCGGCGGTGGCGAGCGAAAGGGAAAGAGCGAGTGTCAGGGAAAGAGGCTTTCGCAGCCACTGGGCCGTCATCTTCGTTGCATCCCCCATCGTCGGCGCCGGAAGCCGGCCGCATGGCCCGGTCGCTGGTTGTCGGCTGCTTGACCGTAGCCGCCTTCCTCCGGCTCTGGAATGGCAGTCATGCATCCCGCGCCGGAGCATTGGGGGGAGGGAGGCGCCGGCGGCAGCGGGAAAGGCGAAGAGCGGAGGAAGGAATTCCCCCTAACCCCCAGCTTTTCCGCGGGCGCCGGCGCTTGCGGCCCATGCCGCGCCAGATCTGGCAAAGGGAAGATGGGGTTTGGAGGAGTTCCTTCCCCCGACCTTTTTCACGGCAGCCCCGCCAGGCGCAGCCCTTCGGCGTAGTGGGCGCGGTCGGTCTCGCCGCGCACCGGGGTGCGCCGCAGCGCCTTGGCCACGGTGAAGTCAGGCTCGATCGCCAGCAGCCGCGCGCGCAGGGCCGCCGCCTCCTCCCGTGCGCCGAGATGGCCGAGGGCGGAGAGATAGGTCTTGTAGGGGTAGCTGAATTCGGGGCGCAGGGCGACGCAGGCGCGGCCCACCGCCGCCGCCTCGGCGTGGCGCCCGAGCAGCAGCAGCGGGATGCCGCGCGCGGCGTCGAAGAAGAAGGCGTGCGGATGGCAGGGCGAGAGGGCGGCGTAGCGGCCGAGCTGCGCCAGGGCCGTCTCGTGGCGGCCGAGATAGCTCTCCGCCATGCCGGAGAAGACCCAGGCCATGGCGAGGTTGGGGTTCAGCGCCAGGGCGCGGGCGTGCAGCTCGGCCGCCTCCCGCACCTCGTGGTGCAGGAAGGCGCGCACATGGCCGTGGATGGTCAGCGCCTGCGCGTCCATCGGGTCGAGCGCGCTGGCATGGCGGGCCAGCCGCTCCGCCTCCTGCATGCTGGCGGCCTCGTCCGCCGCCCAGCCCTGGCCGACCAGGAAGAGGTGCCAGTAGGCGTGCCAGGCATGCGCCTGGGCATAGTCGGGCTCCAGCGCCGCGGCCTCGGCGAGCCAGCGCCCGGCGGCCAGGAAGCCTTCGCGGTCGAGCCGGTGGATCGCCGGGATGGCGCGCAGCAGGAGGTCGTAGGCGCCGCTGCTGGCCGGGCGGGCGGCGGCGCGGTTGGCCTCGATGAGCAGGATCTCGGGGTCGATGCGGGCGACCACGGCGGCGGCCACCTCGTCCTGCAAGGCCAGCAGGTCGCCGGCCGGGCGGTCGAAGCGCTGGCTCCAGACCAGGCCGGGCGGGTCGCGCAGGTCGGTCAGGCGCAGCGTCACGCGCAGCGTCTCGCCGCCGCGCTGCACCGTGCCACTGAGCAGATAATCGAGCCGCAGCGCGCGCGCCGCGGCCTCCGCGCCGTCGCGCGCCGCCTGCCCGGCCAATGAGGTGCTGTCCGCCACGAAGACCCAGCGGAAGCGGGCGAGCGCGGCACCGATCTCTTCCGCCAGGCCGATGCCGAGATGCGCCGCGACGCCTTCGCCCAGCAGCGCCAGCGGCGCCACGCCCAGCCGGGCGCCACGCTGTGCCGGCTGCCGCGGGATGGGCGGCGCGGCGACAGGAGGGCCGGCCTCGGCGCGCAGGGCGCGGGCCAGCGCCTCGGTCTGCGGCGAGGGCGGGGCGCCGAAGCGGCCGATCAGCAGCGCGCGGCAGGCTTCATAGGCGGTGAGGGCAGCGCCACGATCCCCCTGGGCCAGCCGCAGGCGGATCAGGGTCTGCCAGGCGACCTCCCGCGTGGGGTCGATGCGCAGCAGGCGCTCCGCGGCCTCCAGCTCCGCCTCGGGGCCGAGAGCGGCGGCCAGCAGGGCGGCGGCGCGGGTGGCGGCGCCCTCCTGCAAGGCGGCGCGCTGCTGCGCCAGCCAGGCGTCGAAGGCAGGGTCCAGCCCGTCGAGATCGGGCAGCAGCGTGCCCGAGAGCAGGTCGAGCGCCGCAGGTTCGGCCTCGGCGCGCAGCACGGCCAGGGCATCCACCCAGACCTGCTCGCCCCGCAGCAGCAGGGAATCGCGCCCGGATTGCAGCAGGGGGCCGCCCTCCGGCGTGCCGATGCCGGACAGCGCCGCCTGAAGCTCGTGCAGGGCCTGGCGCAGCGAGCCGCGCTGCTGTTCCTCGCCGCGGCGGGACCAGAGCAGCTCGGCCAGCCGGACGCGCGGCACCGGCTGGCCCAGCGCCATGCCGAGCACGGCGAGCAGGGCGCGTGCCTTGCGCGAGCGGGGCAGCACGGTGCGGCTGGAGAGGGTCCAGGCCTCCATCAGCCCGATCAGTCCCAGCCGCAGCAGCGGGGCCGGCAGGGGCGGCGCAGTCCCCGGCCCCGCGGGCGGCGAACCCTCGCCATGCCCTGTCTCAACCAGCGTGCCGGAAGCCATGCACGCGAGAGTAGCGGATGGAGCCCTTCTGTCACGCGAGGAAACGCGGGCACGCGAGGAAACGCGGGCGGCTCAAGGCCGGGGGGCGCGGCTGGCGATCTCGCCGCCCTTTTGCTGCGGTTCGGCGGCGCGAACCGCAGCACAGAGGGCACGCTCCGCATCCTCCAGCTCGAAGGCCACGAAGTCGCGCTCGATCGCTTCGGCGAGGCTGCCCGGAGCTTCCTCGGCGCGCAGCCGCAGGGTCTGCGCCCGCTCCCGGCAGAGCATGTAGTGATGGGCCTTCGCATAGATGGCCAGGAGGCTGTCCAGGCTCTGCCGCACAGCAGGAAAGGTCATGTTCTCGGTCATGGTCGGCGGTTCCGCTCGTGCCTCAGGAGTCTGGCGGCACCCTATCCGGCGCGGGGCAGGGGAGCGCGTCATTCCGTCGCGACGAGCGTCAAAGCGGCGTCAAATCGTGAGGAGGGAAGATTGACGACCGAAATAAGAAAAAAATCCTTGTTCTCGACTAATTTATGCATAAAGTCCGTCTCGCCAAGGGCGAACTGCGCCCTGGGCAATTCCCCTCCCCCTCCCTCCAAGACCCCGCTCCACCGCCCTGCCCCCCGCAGGGCGGCCCGGGCGCGGCTTGGCCTGACCCCGGAAGACCTCCATGCAGAAGCTCTCCTCCACCGACCTTCGTGACGCTGGCCGGGTGCGCTTCGGCGCCGGCATGCGCGCCCCTGCGGCGCTGCCCGCCGGCCTGGCGCCGGCTGCCCCGTCCAACCCGGCGCAGCGGCCTGGCCACCCCGCCATGCTGCTGCCCCCGGCGGCGGTGGCGGATGCCGGGCGGGTGCGCTTCGGCGCGGGGATGCGCCGCGGCTGAGCCTCGTCTGACTCCATCAGGCCGGGGGCATCCGCTCCCGGTCCTTTGCGCCGTCTCGCCGCAGGGCTTCTCGCCATGACCTTCGCCGCTCCTTGCGTCACCTTCCACCGCATGATCGAGGCCGCCCCGATGCCGGTGCGGGCCGACCGCTCCGGCCTGGGCAGCCTGCCCATCCGGGCCATGCGTCATTGTGACGCGATCGCCAGCGCCGCCGGCTTCGGCTGGCACCTGCACGCACCGATGGATTTCCGCCTGCTCTGGGACGGGGCGCAGATCTGGTGGCATTGCGAGGGCCTGGAGGATTGGCTGCCGCTCGGCGCCGCGCAGTTCCCGCATTTCGCCGGGCGGTTCGACGCCGCCGCACCCGAGGCCGTGCGCGGCTACGCGCCGCCCTTCCTGACCGCGTTGCAGGAACCGGGCGTGGTGCAACTCTGGACCGGACTGGCGGCGCGCACCGCGCCGGGCTGGAGCCTGCTGCTGCGGCCGCTGGCCAATGTGCCGCGCCACCCCTGCTACGAGCCCTACGAAGGCCTGATCGAGGCCGACCACTGGTTCGGGCCGCTGTTCACCAATCTGCGCCTGACCCGCACCGGCACGCCGATCGAGTTCCGCCGTGCCGAGCCGCTGCTGCAGGCGCAGCCGGTGCCGCAGATGGCCTATTCCGAGACGGTGCTGGGCGGCGCCGGCATGACCCCCGCCCTGGAGATGCTGACCGAGGCCGACTGGGCCGACTACCACCGCTCCATCGTGGCGCCGAACCAGGACCCGGCGCACCGTCCGGGGACCTATGCCGCCGAGGCACGCCGCCGCCGGCGTGGCGGCTGCCCGCATCTGGCGCGCCAGCAGGCCGAGGCGGCGCCGCCGGCGTAGGAAAGGGAGCGGGGGAAGGAATTCCTTCAACCAAACCTACAGGCTCGGCCCATCTTCTTTTGTCAGCTTGGCTCCGCCTCGCCGCAAGCGCCGGAGACTTGAAGAAAAAAGATGGGGGTCTGGGGGAATTCATTCCCCCAGGCTTTTCATTCCCCCAGGCTTCTAGCCTTCCAGCCGCACATTCGCGTCGCGGGCGACGCCGCGCCATTTGGCCATCTCGCCCCGGATGAAACTGCTGAACTCCTCCGGCGTGCCGGGTGCCGGGAAGCCGCCCATCTCCACCATGCGCCTGGCAATGGCGGGGTCGCGCAGGATGGCGACCACATCGGCGTTGATGCGCGCCAGGATGGCGGGCGGCGTCGCGGCGGGTGCCACCAGCCCGGACCAGCCCAGCGCCTCGTAACCGGCGAGGCCGCTCTCGGCGACGGTGGGCGTATCGGGGAGTTGCTTCACCCGCTCGCGCCCGGTGATCGCCAGCGCGCGCACCCGGCCGGACTGCACCTGCGGCAGCGCGCTGGCCAGGCTGTCCATCATCAGCGGGACGTTGCCGGCGATCAGGTCGGCCATGGCCGGGCCGCTGCCGCGATAGGGCACATGCGTCATGCGGACCCCGGCGCGGTGCGCCAGCATCTCCATCGCCAGGTGCTGCGCCGTGCCCGGTCCGGCGGAGGCGTAGTTCAGCCGCCCCGGCTCCTCCTTCGCGCGCGCCAGCACGGTGCGCAGGCTGTCCAGCCCGGAGGCCGGATGCGCGACCACCACCAGCGGCAGAGTGAAGATGTTGCTGATGGCGGCGAAGTCGCGCTCCGCGTCGTAAGGCAGGTTCGGCAGCACGGACGGATTGATGCCGAGCGTGCCGGAGGTGCCGACAACCAGGGTGTAACCGTCCGGCGTGGCGCGAGCCCCGGCCTCCATGCCGACCGCACCCGCGCCGCCCGCCCTGTTTTCCACGAAGACACGCTGCGGCCAGCGCTTGGAAAGCTCGTCGGCCACCAGCCGGCCGAACAGGTCGGCGGCCTGGCCGGGGGGGAAGGGCACGATCATCCGCACCGGCCGGTCGGGATAGCCCGCATCCGCCGACTGCGCCCGCACCGCGTGCGGCCCCAGCCCCGCCAGGGCGGCGGCGCCCAGCAGGCCGCGGCGGGTTGCTCCTTTCCACATCTGCGTCTTCCTCCCGTTTGGCGCGGCGCTTCCGGCCGCGTTTCCCGCGCCGCCACGGGCCGTGAAGCCCTTCGCCCGGCGCCGTTCCCTCTTGACGCGGGCATCCTGGCACCGTCAACAATGCATACGCAAAAGAATTCATAAGGCGTGCATGACCGCCGCGGCGGTCGCTCGCCTCAGCCAGGGAGGCGCCGTGACGTCCGCTCCGAGATCCCGCCACACGGAGGTTCCGCGCGCGCCCGGCGCCGCCGAGCTGGCGCATGCGCGGCTCAAGACCCTGATCCTGGACAATGCCCTGCCGCCCGGCGCGCAGCGACTGGAGAGCGAGCTGGCGCTGCAGCTCGGCCTTTCGCGGACGCCGGTGCGCGAGGCGCTGGTGCGGCTGCAGCAGGAAGGATTGGTGGAGATCACGCCGCGGCACGGCATGCGCGTGCAGCCGATCGCCGCCGCTGACATGCGCGAGATCTACGAGGTGCTGAACAGCCTGGAACCGACGGCGGCCGAGCTGCTGGCCCGCCGCCCCGATCCCGCCGCCGGGCTGGAGCGGCTGGATGCCGCCTGCGCCGCCATGGAGCAGGCCCTCGCCGCGCAGGACCGCCGCGCCTGGGCGGCGGCCGATGAGGCCTTCCATCTCGGCCTGGTCGAGCTGTGCGGCAACCGGCGGCTGGCGGGCATGGTGATGCAGGTCTGGGACCAGTCGCACCGCGCCCGCATGTTCACGTTGCACCAGCGCCCGCTGCCGGCGCGCAGCACCGCCGAGCATCGCCGCGTGCTCGATGCGATCGCCGCCGGCGAGGCCGAGCGGGCCCGCGAACTGTACCACCGGCACCGCCGCCGCAGTGGCGCGGAACTCGTCTCCCTCATCGAACGGAGTGGCGTGGCATGGCTGTGACCCGCAACGCAGTGCATATCGCCTTGATGCCGGGCGACGGCATCGGCACGGAAGTCACCGAGGCCTGCGTCGCGGTGCTGCAGCCGCTGGCGAAGCGGCACGGGCTCGGCCTCGATTTCGAGCGGCTGCGCGCCGGCGCCATGGCCTATCGCGACACCGGCAGTGCCATGGACGAGGCGACCTTCGAGCGCGCCCGTGCCGCCGACGCCATCCTGCTCGGCGCCATGGGCTGGCCTGGCATCCGCTACCCCGACGGCACCGAGATCGCGCCGCAGCTCGACCTGCGCTTCCGCCTTGGCCTCTATGCCGGGGTGCGGCCGATCCGTGCGCTGCCGGGCGTGCCGGTGGCGCTCGCCGATCCGCGCGCCATCGGCATCGACATGGTGATCCTGCGCGAGAGCACCGAGGGGCTTTTCGCCGCGCGTGGCCGCGGCGAGGTCATCGAGGACCGCGAGGCGCGCGACACGATGGTGATCACCCGCGCCACCACCGAGCGGCTTTCGCATTTCGCCTTCGAGCTGGCGCGCCGGCGGGCGGCGCGGCGCGGCCGGCGCGGGCTGGTCACGCTGGTGGACAAGGCCAATGTCTTCACCGGTTTCGCCTTCATGCGGAAGGTGTTCCACGAGGCGGCGGCGCACCACCCGGACGTGACCGCGGCGCATCACTACATCGACGCCATGGCGCTCGACATGGTCCGCCGCCCCTGGGAGTTCGACGTGCTGCCGACCGAGAACATGTTCGGTGACATTCTCTCCGATCTCGGCGCCGGGCTGATCGGCGGCATGGGCTTCGCGCCCTCGGCCGATATCGGCGGCGATCATGCCGTGTTCCAGCCGAGCCACGGCACCGCGCCGGACATTGCCGGCAAGGGCGTGGCCAACCCGACCGCGATGCTGCTCTCCGCGGCGATGATGCTGGACTGGCTCGGCACGCGCGGCGCCGGCGAAGCCTGGTGCGAGGCGGCGGCGGAGCTGGAGGCGGCGGTGGACACCGCCTTCGCCTCCGGCCTGCGCACGCCCGATATCGGCGGGCGTGCCGGAACGGGCGAGGTGGCGCGGGTGGTCGCAGGACATATCGGGGCGCGGGTGCCGGCGGCAGGCACGGCCTGAACCGGGGGAAGGCCTCCCAGGCAAGAAGATCGGGGGAATGAATTCCCCCATTCCCTTCTTTTTCTTCGGGTTTGCTGTGCCGGCGGCAAGCGCAGCCCTGTACTGATAAAAAGAAGATAGGGGGTCCGGGGGGAATTCTTTCCCCCCGCGCTTTTTCCTGCAGGTGCTAACACTACCTGGGCATTTCGGTTGAGTGCTGGGAGATCATGTGCGACGCTGCCTTGCGGAGGCAACGTCGATGACGAACATCCCTGGTGGTGGCGCTGACCTGGACCGCTGGCTGGCGCCG
>NZ_JASIRT010000021.1 GCF_030063475.1 Roseomonas sp. E05 | reverse complement strand
CGCAAGTTCCCGTTCCCACGCCAACAGCGATCCAGACCATGACGCCACAGACATCACCCAGCCTCCGCCTCCGCAGACGCCAAGTGAATCAGCTTAGCCAATAATACGCAACTGTAGTAGTAAGCTGCCCGGACGGTCCAGTATCAGAGGCAAGGGAGCGGACAATGAGGCTGGTGACTTACACCTTGATGATGGCGTCCGTGACTGGCATCGGCCACGCGCTCTTGGCCTTTAGGTTTGAGCCGCTGCCGAACGGGTTGCTGGAAGGCGTCGTGGCGCCGGGCACGACAATCGGTGGCGCGGCGGTATTGCTCGGCATGTGGACGGCCGGGATCGCCTCGACGGTAGGGGGTACAGTCGGCTTGTTCTGGCTGACGTGGCAGTTTTGGCGTGACTGGCAGCTATTTCGGCGCAAGCGGAGCCCACGAGTCACCGGTCCGGCATCGCAATAAGGCTCGCTCGGTCGGCAACGGTATGTGGCTCCGCGCAACCTCCCCCCGCCTCACCGGGGAGCGGCAACCTCGGATTTATACCAAATAATGGACGTGGCGTGACCGCAATGACCTTTAAGGTGGTGGACAGGCTATGATACCACCTTGGTATGTCAACGGCGGCTAACACTGGTCCATCCGGCTTTCCAGAAATCGAGTTTCGTCTTGTCGGTGGTCGCTTGCGCGCCTTCGGGCAAGGCGTTGCTCCGGCCAGCGCGCAGGAACGACCCGTCGGAACCCCCGCAGGGGTTGAACTTGACCTGAGCCATGTCGGCTTCGGCCTGAAGTCGATCTCTGACGAGGTCAGGCAACTCGAGGCCGAACTGCCCAGAATCCTTACTGCCCGGGATGCTGCCTTCCGTCGCACTGCTCGTGCCGCGAAGCCGCCGTTGTTGCCGTTCATGGAGCGGCGGCTGCCAGCACTCCGGACCAAGCTTGCGGCGGCCGAAGGCAGGCTCGGGGACGCCGTCGCCCGAAGGAACGCCTGCTGGACGGCGCTCCAGTTCAGTTTCAGTCAGACGACGCTGGTGGCCTTCCGGAACGTAGCGGCCGCGTTCGGCGCACTTGAGGCGGTTAGGTTCATCTGGGTCACCACCAGTTGGTCGTGCGGCACCTACTCCGCCCCGATGTCCGGCGCGGCACTGCAAAGGCGGGCGATTCGGATTGGCCCCACTCTGCCGGAGCACGTGGAGTCGGATTGGCCTGGATTGGCGTTCCGGCATTCCGACGGCGTCGGGCTCGAGATCTACCCCGGCTTCGCGATGACCGGCGCCGGGGTCGAGGCGAAGGTGGTGAGCCTGCTGGACGTCCACCTGGACGCCGCCGAAGCGATCGTCGCGGAGGTCATCGACCCACCGGCCGACGCTGTCATGGTCAACCGCATCTGGGAGAAGGCAAACAAGGACGGCAGCCCGGACCGGCGGTATGCGAGCAACCGGAGCATCCCCATCCTTCGGTACGGCCTGCTGCGCTTCGCGGCACCCGGTATGACGGCGGTCAGCTATCTTGTCAGCAATCCTGATCTGGCTCGCCGCTTCGCTACGGCATTTTCCGAGTTCCAGCGTTGCATGGCGGCGGAGGCGGCCTCTCAGGCCAGTGCTTCACTTTCCAGCGGCACGACACGTACCGCACCAGCGGAGCGGAGGATGGCGTCTGTGCCCCCGCCGCCTGTCGTCGGGCAGGCTCACGAGTACACGGTTGCCACGCTCGCGGCGTGCGCCATCAGCGCTTGGCTCCTCGTCGCGGGGCCGATCGGCGACCGGCAGGCTGTCGCGTCGAACACCGTCCCGCCGCCGGTGCAGACGGAGACGGCTTCCCAGCGACCGCGAGCGCCTGTGGTGCACCCAGAGACGGCTGCCGCGTCGCCGCCCACGCCGGAACACCGGAAGGATCCGGCGCCAACGACGCCCTCCACGCCGCCTCCCCAAGCCGCCACGTCGCCGGATCGGGAACGCATTGTCATCCGGAGCGGCGGCGCCAACATCCGCTCAGGACCGAACGGTACGGCCGAAGTGCTGCGGACCACATCCGGGGGAACCCACCTCAACGTCTTCGGCCGCTCGAATGGTTGGGTCAGGGTCGGCGACGCCGAAGCATGGGGCTGGGTCCACTCCAGCCTGCTCGAGGGCGGCAATTGAGCCGTGAGGGCGCCTTGATGAAGCGCAACGCGATCCGACTAGCCGCGGCATTTCCGCACGTATCCAAAGCAAATCCTTGAGCCGCCGGATCGCACCCGTCCAATGCCATCACCCCTGATCCTTCAACTCGCAGGTGGCCTCGTCGCATCGGGCGTGGCTTGGCTGCTCATGAGGCAGGTTTTGCAGGCGCGCGACACCGCGCGCACCGAGGCGGCGCGTCGTTCTGCGTCACCCTTCCTGCTAAGCAAGGATGAGCGTGCAGCGGAAAGCGAGCGGCGAGCACGCCTTGCCTTCGAGGCGGTGATGAAAGCGTCGAGCAACGGCCCGCAACAAGGAGGTCCTGCTGCACCTGCCTCGAAAGTCGAGGATTTGAACTCCCGACCCGAAGGCACGCCCCAGACAGCTCCAGCTTCGGAACTGTCGACCTTCTTCGTCCGCGAGGGCGGCAGCCCAGGGCCCGCAACCCCATCCGATTCTGGCACCCCGCTGCCAAGCGCGGCTCCGTCGGGCCAAGCGCCGCGAAGCCCGTCCGACAACCAGGCCCTGGGCGCGTTCTCGCTGAACCCGAGCGTGCCGCCGTCCGTTCGGGCACCGACCTCGTGGCCGTCACCATGGAATGAAGCGCGGGCTCCCACGCAGGCCACGCAGCCCGCGGCAGTCGAACTCGCCAAGTGGATCCCGCCTGGAACCGAGGTCAAACTTGGGGGAACCCAGGTTACCGGCGGCATGATCTACGTGGGCGAGAACCTCCCCAGTCCCAAGGGCTGGGGGATGGACCGCTGCCTGATCAATCCTTCCCTGCGAGTGGCCCGGACCGTCGCTGCAGACGATGTCGCGAGCCTGAACTACTGGCCCGAGTACGGCGGCCTGTCGCCCGCGCGGCGCCGCGCCTACATTGACTGGCTGGCTGGCGGCCGTGTCGATCCGCAGGCCGACATCGGGCTGGTCTTCCTGTTCTTCTACGGCCTCGAGCGCAGGCTGTTCTTCGACCGGCAGGTTGCCGATGCCGCCATGCTGACAGGCGAAGTGGAGCGCCTGCTGGACATCTACGCGGCCCATGTCTCGTTCAAGGGTTACGCCACGACCTTCCTGGCTGCCGCCGCACTCCTGTCCGGCAAGGCGGCCCCGACGGTGCAGCCAAGTGCGGTGGTAAACTGGTCCGAGGAGCTTCCGCTGGCCACGCGCCTGCACCTTGGTGTGGTGCTCTCGGAAGGCAAGCCGTTGGGAGCCGACGACGCGCTGCTATGGGTTCTGGGCAGTCCCGAGACCCGGCTTCGGACGCCAGGCCAACGCTGCTTCGAGGAGACGCGCAGCCTCTTCGCGCGGCACTTCGTGTCGCGCCACCCCAAGGGCCTGGCGGTGCGCACTCCGCAGCGCCGCGTCTCCGTGAGCTACCGCGCGGCCAGCGACGGCTTCACGGTCTCCATTCCTGGTCCGCACGAGAACCTCCCCGACATTTCTGGTGTGAATGCGCCTCTGTCCGGTCTGCGGGACATGCTGGAGGCCAGCCAGACCGAGCTCGACGCCTACAGCCGCCTGCTCGGGCGCAGGCCGGAGGCGCGCGGGACCTTCGAGGCAGCGATGCTGCTCCCGCCCGGCCTGCGCGAGGAGGCGATGGCGGAGGCGGGCGAGGCGGTGAGGCGGTCCGTCAAATCCTTGCTCGGCGAACCCTCGATGGCGTCGGTAGCGCCGCGCCCGCTGCTCGACGCCCTCGGCGTCCCGCTCGAGCGCGGCACCAACCGCTTGCCGGTCAGCGTGGCCACCCAGGTTCTCCAGCGCCTCGACGCACTCGGCTTCGGGATGGAGCCGGACCGGCGCTACGGCGGCGAGGCCATCTCCATGACCTCCGACGTCGTGCTGTTCGAGGCACCCGACGGCGCGGCCGTTGATCCGGACCGGCCCGCCTTCAACCTGGCCAAGGCCGCCATGGAGGTGGCCGCCCTGGCCGCCTCGGCCGACGGCGACGTGTCCGACCTCGAATTCCAGGCGCTGCTCCGCGAAGCCAGGGCGATGCCCGACCTGAACCCGGCCGAGACCACCCGTCTGGAGGCGTTCGTCTGGCGCCTGCGCGAGCGGACCAAGAGCGGCGGCGCCCTCAAGAAGGCGGCCGACCTTCCTCCGGAAGCCCGGCAGGCCATCGCGCGCGCCGCCATCTCCGCGGTCCTCGCGGACGGGCAGGCGTCCCGCGCCGAGGTCGCGTTCCTGGAGAAGCTGCACAAGACGCTGGGCCTGCCGCCCGAGGCCGTGCACTCGGCGCTCCATCAGGGCGCGAGCGGAGACTTCCAGACGCCGCGTCCCGCTGGGCCCGCGCAGTCGGGTGGAGCCGCCAGTCAGTCTGGCATTGCGCTGGACGCGGAGCGCATGGCCCGCATCCGGCAGGAGACGACCCAGGTCGCGTCCCTGCTCTCGAGCATCTTCACCGAGGAGGCGGAACTCGTGACCGAAGCGGCGCCCGCCGCCCTGGAACCGGCAGGCGCGACGGCGAAGCGGTTCGAGGGCCTGGACGACGCGCACGGCACGCTGCTGGGCGCGGTCGCCGCCGCCGGTTTCATGCCCATGACCGCCTTCGAAGCTGAGACCAAGCGTCTGCGGCTCTTCCCGGAAGGCGCCATCGAGACCATCAACGACTGGGCGTTCGAACGGTTCGAAGAGCCCATCCTCGAGAACGACGACGACATGGTGGCCGTCGCCGAGCACCTCCGCTCCGAACTTCCCACGGTCTGAGAGACAGCATGAGCGCGTTGACCAAGATCCGTCCCCGTGACCGCGACACCATCATCCAGGCGCTGCAGGCGGGCGTCGTCCCGCGCGTCGGGCTGCAGCACGTCCAGGTCGGACGGGCGCGGGAACTCCAGGCCCTGGTGCGCGACGTCGAGCGGATTGCCGACGGCGGTTCGGCGATCCGCTTCATCATCGGCGAGTACGGGGCCGGTAAGAGCTTCTTCCTCAGCCTTGTGCGCCTGGTCGCGCTGGAGAAGCGCCTCCTGACGGTCCACGCTGACCTCGGGCCCGACCGGCGCCTGCAGGCGTCCAACGGCCAAGCGAGGGCGCTTTACGGAGAGGCGGTGCGGAACATGGCGACCCGCACCAAGCCCGACGGCGGCGCGCTGGCCAGCGTCCTGGAGCGGTTCGTAGCCGATCTGGTCAAGGCTGCGGGGGAGCGGGGCGTCCCCGTGAAGAAGGTACTCGAGGAGCGCCTGGTCCACCTCCAGGAAGGGGGCGGCGGCTACGACTTCGCCACCGTGGTGGAAGCCTATTGGCGCGGCAGCGAGGAAGGAAGCGAGGAACTGAAGGCCAACGCGCTGCGCTGGCTGCGCGGCGAGTTCTCGACCAAGACCGAGGCGCGCCAGGCGCTGGGCGTGCGGAACATCATCAACGACCAGGACCTCTATGAGGGCCTGAAGCTGATGGCGGCGCTGGCGAAGCTCACGGGCTACGCCGGTCTGCTCGTGGTCTTCGACGAGATGGTCAACCTGTACAAGCTTCAGAGCAAGCAGGCCCGCGACCAGAACTACGAGCAGATCCTCTCCATCCTGAACGACGTCTTGCAGGGCAACACCTCCGGCATCGGCTTCGTCATGGGTGGCACGCCGGAGTTCCTCACCGACACCCGCCGCGGCCTGTACAGCTACGCCGCCCTGCAGTCCCGGCTCTCCGAGAACAGCTTTGCGCGCGAGGGCCTGGTGGACCTCTCCGGCCCGGTGCTGCGCCTGCAGAGCCTAACGCCCGAGGAGCTGATGGTGCTGCTCGGGAACGTCCGGAACGTCTTCGCCGGTGGTGACCCCGCTCGGCATCTGGTGCCGGACGAGGCCCTGCACGCCTTCATGGCCCACTGCAACGAGCGCGTGGGCGAGGCCTACTTCCGCACGCCCCGCAACACCATCAAGGCGTTCTGCCAGCTTCTGTCGGTCCTCGAGCAGAACCCCGGTACCGACTGGCGCGGCCTGCTCGGCGACGTGCAGGTCTCGCAAGACTTTCCGGACGACGATGCCGAGATCCCGGAACCCGAGCTGGCCACCGCCAGCGGGTCCAACGAAGTGCCCGCGGTCGGCGAGGCAGGCCCGCGTGACGATGAACTCACCGCTTTCAAGCTCTGAGCTGGCGGGCGCCTACGACCTCCTGCATCCGGAGGTCCGGCGCTGGGTCCGCGACCAGGGCTGGGCCGGGCTGCGCGAGATCCAGTCCCGCGCCATCAGGGAGGTCAGGGGCGGAGAGGGCGACCTCCTCGTCGCGGCCTCGACGGCAGCCGGGAAGACCGAGGCTGCTTTCCTGCCGGTGCTGTCCGAGGTCGCAGATGAGCCGGTCAGAGGCCTGTCGGTCCTCTACGTCGCGCCACTGAAGGCGCTCATCAACGACCAGTTCGGCCGCCTGGAGGATCTCTGCGAGCGCCTAGGGCTGTCGGTGGTGCGTTGGCACGGCGACGCGCCCGCAGCGGCCAAAAGCGGTCTGGTAAAGCGGCCGCGCGGGCTGGCGCTCATCACGCCCGAGTCCATCGAGGCGCTGTTCAGCCGACGCCCTGCGGCCGCCAAGGCGCTGTTCGGCAACCTGCGTTTCATCGTCATCGACGAGCTGCACGCCTTCCTGGCCGGGCCACGCGGCGTCCACCTCGCGTCGCTGCTGCGCCGGATCGACTCCCTGGCCACCAAGCCCGCCCGCCGCATTGGCCTGTCCGCAACACTGGGTGACCTGAACGCCGCCGCGGCCTGGCTCCGGCCATCGGCGCCGGGGAACGTCCAGACGGTGCGGTCACCTCCTGGAGGCAGCAGCCTGCAGCTCCAGGTGCGCGGCTACATCGAGCCGTTCCGCCCCCAAGCAACAGAGGACGAAAAGGACTTGGCCCTCCGAGCCGTGGCGGACCACTTGTGCGGAACGCTGCGAGGCAAGAATTCGCTGGTCTTCGGCGGGTCTCGTCGCCGCGTCGAGACAGTGGCGGACCTGCTGCGCGGCCTGTGCGAACGGCACAACGTTCCCAACGAATTCTTTCCGCACCACGGCAACCTGTCCAAGGAATTGCGCGAAGATTTGGAGCGGCGCCTGAAGGAGGGGAGGCTGCCGACCACGGCGGTTTGCACCTCCACCCTGGAGCTCGGCATCGACATCGGCTCCGTCGCCTCCGTCGCGCAGATCGGGGCGCCGCGGTCGCTGTCCTCGTTGAAGCAGCGCCTGGGCCGGTCCGGGCGCCGGGCTGGCGTGCCCGCCGTCCTGCGCGTCTACGTCCTCGAGGACGAGCTCAGGCCCGACGCCAGTCTGCTGGACCAGATCCGGCAGGAGACCATCCGGGCCATCGCCGCGATCCGTCTCCTGGGCGAAGGATTCATCGAGGCGCCGAGCAGCGTGGACGGCCTCGGGTCGGCGCTGCTGCACCAGACGCTGTCCGTCATCTGCGAACGGGGCGGCGCGCGGGCCGAGACCATCTACCGCCTGCTGTGCGGTCCGGGGCCGTTCGCTTCGGTGAAGCCGCCGCTCTTCATGGACCTGCTGCGGAGCATGGGCGGCCCGGACGCCAAGCTCATCGAGCAGGCGCCGGACGGCGTGCTCATGCTGGGCGAGGCGGGGGAGCGGCTCGCGGGCTCCCGCGACTTCTTCGCCCTGTTCACCAGCAGCGACGAGTGGCGCATCGTCACCGGTGGGCGTTCGCTCGGCTCCATCCCGATCAGCAGCCCCGTCATGGCGGGCAACCTGATCGTCTTCGCCGGGCGCCGGTGGATCGTTCGGGAAGTGGACGAGCCCACCCGCATTATTACCGTCGACCCGCACAAGGGCGGCACGCCTCCCACCTTCGAGGACAGCACGCCGGAGCCGGTGGACGACCGCCTCGCCGCCGAGATGCTCGCCGTCTACATGGGGGACGACCAGCCGGGCTGGATCGACGCCACCATGGCGCGCCTGCTTGACGAAGGCAGGAAATCCTTCCGGCGCATGGAGCTGGACACGCGGCGGGCGTTCCGCTCCGGGGACGACGTGCACCTCTTCACCTGGCGGGGCACCAGGTCAAACGGGCTGCTCGCCATCCTGCTCGGGGCGGCGGGTTTCTCCTGCTGGGCCCACGACACCGGCGTCGTGGTCTCCCGGCCGAACCTGAGCCAGCTCGCCACCAGGCTGGCCGAACTCCAGTCGTTCGGGGTGCCCAACCTCGAGGCTGTGGCGGCGGACGTCAGCGCCATCTCTACCGGGAAGTTCGACGGGCTGATCGCGCCATCCGTGCTGCGTGGCTTCTGGGCCCTGGGCGTCCAGGGCGCCGTCGGCGACATCCAGGCCACCGTAGCGCCGCTCCAGCCAATTGCCGGTGGAGATGACATGGAAAGCCTAGGCGTCACTCATGCACCTGCTGCCATTGAGCAGAGGCCTGATGGTAGGGAGGAGGTGACGGCCGGGCCCCAACCGTGACTTCGTCCCAGCGTTGCCAGCGCCACGAAAACAGGTGACGCCCTCCTCGGAGCCCCTGACCACGTTGAGCAGACACCCTCCTGCGACCGTGACGTCTACGTGGTGGGGCGCGCTCCGGCGCGCCGTAGTACTAGGACCGGTCGGTCAGGTAAGCCCAGAACTCATCGCGCCCTGCGAAGTCGCGATCCGCACCCTGGTCGAAGTCGGCCTCCGCGTCATCCACGAGAGGCCCTAGGGCGGCATCGAGCTCGGCGTCATCGGCTTCCCGTTGAGCGCGCAAGGCGTCGCGGATCACGGTGTCGAGGCTGCAGCCGGTCCGGGAGACCAAACTCCCTTACGTAAGCATCGTCCCCGAGCGACAGGTGGACGGTATGCGTCCTGGTCATCGCCGCCTCCATTGCGAACCATGGCCGCCCGGCAGTGGAGCTTCAAGAGGCTCCTGGCGCTTGGCGCCGAAAGGCGCATGAAAGAACTTCTCGACCCACGGGTACAGCCAGCCGGGTGAACGAGCCGGGACCGGCGTGACCCAGTCGTGGCGAACGCTCTGCCGGTGCCGGTCGGCCGTCAGCCGATGAGGCGCCTGGAAATGGCCGGGCTCGGGCCAGTGTTCCCGAAGCCTCACATCGCCGCATTGTTCCGGAAGCTTCGCCTTTGACGTTGCGGGCTAAGAGTTGAAATGCGATAGCAAAACGATCTCAAAACTAAGCGACGTGAGCCAAATATGGCGAAGCTTCAGGGTCTGCTCGAGGCAGCCGGTAACCTCATGGGCTCGAGCGGCGCTACCAGCCCCATGCCCGGTCTCCTCGAACCACTCGACACGGACCGCATTGCCCAAAAGCTGGAACTCGAGGCGCGCGGCTCGGAAAGAGGCCGCCGCGGACTGCCGAGCGGCCTGCAAACGGTTTTTGACGAGGTTGAGCAGACGATCGTTCAGACGATAAACGACGCGAGTGTGATCCAACGGGGCCAAGTGATCGGAACCTTAAAGGCCCTCCGGCAGACCGTCGAGCGATTTAACGTCAAGTCTAAGCTTGCGCAGCTTCGGCTGGTGGCCTCGGAAGCTCAGGCTCGTTTCACCGAGGCAAGGCAGAAGATCCGGGGCGACCTCAAGCGGCTTCAGAATGAGTCGGTCGCTGCGCAAGAAGAATTGGCGCTGTTCCGGAAGAAGCATCGACTTTCACGACCGGCAAGGTTGCCTGCCAACCCTTGGACAGGCGGTGGTTTGCTGCTACTGGTATTGGCCTTCGAGACAGCTCTGAACGGACTGTTTTTCGCCAAGGGAAGCGAATTGGGCCTGATCGGTGGCATCGGTGTCGCGTTCGGTGCGTCGGTGCTGAACGTCGCCTTCTGCTTCTTCTTGGGTTTCGGCCTAGCTCGCCAGGTTAACCGCAGGTTTTTTCCTTTGCGGGCGATGGCTGCGCTTCTAACGGCAGCGCTGCTGGTCGGGGTTGTCGCCTTTCATCTTTTCATCGCTCACTTCCGCGATGCGACGGCCCTGGTAGGCGAAGGCGCCGCATACCGGACCGCCGTCCAAACCATCTTGCAAGAACCCTGGGCACTCACCGAAATCCAGTCTTGGTTCCTGTTTGGCTTGGGAACCGCATTCTCGATCATCGCCTTCTCGAAGGGGTATGGCTGGGACGACCCGTACCCTGGGTACGGTGCCGTCAGCCGACGCGCCTTGGCCGCCGAAATGGCACACGAGGATGCACACCAGGACCTCTTCGCGGATCTCGGTGACGCCACCGACACAGCAGTCCACGACTTCAAGACCGCCCTCGCGAGCTTGCCAATCGAGGCCCAGCAGGCCGAGAACGCGCGCAGCCAGGCGAGTGCGCTCGCTCAGAAGCTTGCGCTGTACGAGGACCACCTTGAGGAGGTCGCCAATAGCCTTCTTGCTCGCTACCGCGACGCCAACGGAGCTGCGAGGCCGGATCGGCCTCCAGCCCGCTTCGACGAGCGGTGGCATCTCACACCGAGAACCGATGCCCTCAGCCTCCTGGGTGACACTGGCGCCGCCGCCACCGAGAACATGGACGCCGTCTTGGCCGAGATCCAGGAACTGCATGACGGCCTGCTGAAGCGGTATCAGGATCTACTCGAGGAGGCCGGAAAGAAGGCTGACGGCGAGGTACGGGCGTGAGCGCGTCACGACGTCACAGTTCGAGCCGAAGTGGGTCTTCTCGACGCCATAGAAGGAAATCCGGCTCAAACGACAGGCTTCGAGGAATACTTTTTGGAGGGCTGGGCCTACTGCTACTGAGCGGGATGTTCGGGGCCTATTGGTGGGCCAGCAGCACCCGAGTTGAGGTCGATGCTGCCAACTGTCCAGTCGGCGGACCGGCGGTGATACATGCCATTCTCATCGACCGGAGCGACCCTGTGACCCCGCTCCAGCAGCAGCAGGTGATGCAGCGGGCAATGCGCCTCGTTGCGGATGCCGCCGCGGGAGAGCGGTTTGACCTCTATGTTGCCGACGGCGACGGAGTGAACACGCTGGCGCCGGTGGTTTCCCTCTGCAGTCCCGGTCGTGGCGTGGACGCGAACTCCCTTTACCAGAACCCGACGATGATCCAGCACGCATTCGATGAGCGCTTCGTCGGCCCGTTGCGCCAGGAACTCGGGAAACTGATGGAGCCGTCGCGTCGGTCATCTTCTCCCATATTGGAAAGCATCCGTGCCGTCTCGGTGACATCCTTCGGCTCGATAGGTCCGGGTGCCAAGCGGCTGCACCTCACGATCGTCTCCGACATGGTCCAGCATAGTGCGGGCTTGTCCCAGATCCGCGGCGACGTCGAGTTCAGCGACTTCCAGAGACGTCCGCAGTGGCCCGAGCTGCAGAGCGACCTGGAAGGCGCGGACGTCACCGTCCTCTATTTGCTGCGGTCCGGTGCGCGCCATCCAAATGGCAAGCCCGTCCAAAGCCGCGGACACCAAGTCTTCTGGGAACAGGCACTCCGCGCCAGCGGAGCGCGTTCCATTGCATTGGACAGCTTCTGATGGCCTTTAGCACCACCGACGAAAGTCACCCTGACAGTGCCGACAGCGGCACGAGTCCACGTCGTGAGGCGCCGACTGGCCGCCCTGCTGACCCACTTGAGAAGCCCTCACAGACAGAAGGGCCCAGAGCTGCGCGGCATCATCCGGATCGGAGCTCCTCGTGGACTGCCTCTCAGCGGGGCGAAGCAGCGACAGCGAGAGCCGAAGCTGAGGAACGCGAGCGCCGGGCGGCGCCCGATCCGGAAGCCACGGAGCGTGCTTCGACGTTGATGGGGAAATTGCCCCTGCTGCCGAGCGCCTCCCGCATACGAGGAGCTGGCGACAGTGTCCTCTTTTTCGGTTTCACCCTCCTTGGTGCCGCCGTCATCGCGACACTGAAGTTTCTCGGTGTCAACGGACTGATCGTCGCCTGCCTAGCTGTCAGCGCGATGTTGGCCTATGGGCTGCTCGCGCTTTTCCGAGCGGACGTCCGAATGCGTCCGGACAAGCTCGGCGACAACGTCTACTACATGGGCTTCATTTTCACCCTCACGAGCATGTCCGTCGCGCTGGTCGCGCTACAATTGGGTGCGGACGTGTCGAGCCTGATTGGCAGTTTCGGCATCTCCCTGTTCACGACGATCGCGGGCATCGTTGGCCGGGTTCTGCTGCTTCAGATGCGGACGGAGGTGGAGGACGTCGAGGAGATCGTCCGTCGTGACCTCCTGGAGCATACCGAGCGTCTCAGGGGGCAACTCACGGCGGCGGTCAGCGACCTCGAAGTGTTCCGGCTCGGCGTCGGCCAGGCGGTCGAGCGCCGCCTCCACGACTCCCTGCAAGCGCATGACGAGGCGATCCGCGCCCAGCTCGGCCTGATGGAACGCGTGACGGAAGAGTCGTGTGAACGGCTCCGGGCGGCTTACGACGCGAACGCGGCCACCCTCGCCGAGATGCGGGACGGCATGCGCGGCATGATGAAGTCCCTGAAAGCGGCCTGGGACCGACTCGAGAAGATCGAGCCGCCCAGCGATGTCCTCGACCGCAAGCTCGAGGGCACCATGGGGCGCATCAGCAAGGCCATCGGCGCGTTCGAGGATTCGGCGAGGGCCGAGGCCGACAGGCATCAAGCCATGGCCAGCGCGGCGGAGGACTTCGGTGCAACCGTCCAGACGCTGCGCGACGAACTGTCGCGCCTCGGCGCGCTGGCTGAGACGGTGGCGCAGGCAGGGCTGCCGAGTGATCAACTCAGGCAGGGCCTCAACGCACTGCGCATGAGCGTTGAGGAAGTCGCGGAGGCGATCGCCAGCCAGGGCGAGCTCGTGAAGGCGTCGGTGGAGGTGGCCGAGCGCCACCAGAATGCCCTCGGGCGGACGCTGCAGGGATCGCAGGAGAAGCTGCACGCGCTGCAGGCGGCGGTGACCGTGGCGAGCAGTGCGGTCACCACCGGGGCGAAGGCCATGGGTGACCAGATGCGCGGTGCAGCCGAGGCGCTGGCGGGTCAGCAGAATGAGTTGTCTTCCGCGACCGGCATGGCGGCCAACACTCTCCTGCGCGGCGCGCGGGAGATGGAGGAGCAACTGGCGGTCTCCTCCGATGTCATCAAGACCCACCGCGAGGAGGTCGCAGTCGCGGCTGCAGAAGCTGGCAACGCCATCTTACGCAGCGCGCGGGATCTGGAAGATCAACTGCGTGGCGCATCCGACGCCGTGAAGGCTCAACGCGCGGTCCTCGCCGCCTCCATGCGCGATGCCACGGAGGCGCGTCAGCAAATTGCGTCGGATCTCGATGCGTCCCGCGTGGCGATGATGGAGATCCAGCATATCGTGCTCGAAGCCGCTCGCGCCCATAACAAGGCGGCGGCTGAGGAAGCGGTCGCTCGATGAGTGCGAGGATCGCCAGCGGCCATGCCGACCATCGCCGTGGCCTCATCCTAGGCCTAACCATGGCCGAGGTGTTGCTCCTGCTCCTTTTCCTGCTGATGCTGGCCCTCACGAGTGCGCTCGCCGCTGCACGGAAGGAAGCGGATGCCGCGAAGGCAGACCTCGCAGTGCTCGGACCCACCCTTGCGGCGCTCGCCGCCCCTGACGTGCCCCAAGAGCAGGCCGCACGCGAGGTCGCCCGCGCGATCGCCGAGGGTGAGGCCGCGAGGGAGGAGGTGAGGGCGCTCCGTAACGAGGCGAACGCGCTGACCTCTCGATTGGCTGCGGCGGAGGCACAGCTGGGGGAATGGAAAGAGATGGTGGAACAGGCGCGCCGGGTGGATCCGGATGCGCCGCCAGCCGCCACTCTACGTGAAGCGTTGCGTCGGTCGTCGACCAGTGGTCAGCCCTCCCTGGCCGAGGCTCTGGCACGCAGCGAAGCGCTTGCCAAGATCGAGGAGACAGCACGGCGTGTCGCGCCAGCGGCGCCAGCGCCGGAGACCATCCAGAGGGCCCTGAATCGGATGGAGCAAGGCGAAAGCGTAAAGGACGTCGTGGTCGCCATCCGCGACACGGAACGGCGACTCGGCGATCGTCTGCAGCAGGAGTTCGCGCAGGATCTCGCGCGCTGGAACGCCTCGCTCGACCCCGCCACGCTCACGGTGCAATTCGCTAATCCGGAGCTGCTGTTTGAGACCGGCAGCGCTGCGCTGCGTCCCAGCTTTGAAGCGCTGCTCTCCGACTTCATGCCACGCTACCTGTCGCGCCTGCGCGAGTTCCGCTCCGACATCGATGAGGTTCGCATCGAGGGGCACACGTCGTCCGAATGGCGCGGAACAAGCAGTCTGATCGATGCCTACTTCAGGAACATGGCCCTCAGCCAGGACCGTACGCGTAGCGTGCTGGAGTACAGCCTGGACAAGACTGCGCTGCCCGCTGACATGCGCGGCTGGGCTCAGGGTGTGATTACCGCCAACGGACTCGCATCCAGCCGCCTGCGGTTCCGGCCCGATGGCAGCGAGGATCCCGCGGCGAGCCGCCGTGTCGAGTTTCGCGTCCTGATGAAGCTCAGGGAGAACGTCATGCGCGTGGTAGGTAGTCAGTAGCAGAGGCAGCAAGGTGACGCTGTGCCAATGTTTCGTTCTGACGATTGGGTCGGCGACAAGGACCTGACGGCGGTGTCAGGTAGCACGAGCGAGATGGCTCGGGTCGGCGGCGCAATACAGTGACGCGGCTCGCCGGTGCTTTGAATGCAAGCGGGTTCTGGCGCCAGGAGTGGAAGATCGCCCCTGGCAATTCGTTCGCCCTTTCTTGTGCAGCATGTGGCTCGGAGCGCTCATACCCGCCGGTGCCTGAATCCTTGCCTTCCTCTCAACGTGAGCTTTGCGTTGGTACCGTGCTGGGTGCGCACAAGCGCTGCTGCGAAGTGGCCACGCGGTGCCTGGCTGGAAGAAGTGGTCATCGGCCCAGCAGCCAACGCTGGGCAGCGGCGAGCCGTTCATCCGCGACAGCGCCGCGGGCATCGGCGTCGACGTAGATGGTCTCCCGGTACCTGCCACCGGCGGGTACGAGCTGCTTGGCGGCCGCCCAGGGCAGAAGGATAAAGGAACGGTCCTCGACCAGGGCCAGGGCGAGCATCCCTGTCTGGGCACGTTCGAGCCGCTCGCGCATGTGCCCGCTGAAGCGGAAGGCGTACTTGGAGCTGTAGCGCTGCCTCCGCCCGGCCACGGCCTGGAGGTAGACCTTGCCGTCGCCATCGGAGAAGCCGTTCCAGGCCCGTTGGAGGTCGACACCCAGCTCCGAGGCGACGGCGTCAGCCACCTCACGCGCGAGGTCGAAGGCGGCGGAAGCCGAGGCGGCCCGGCCAGCCGACTTGCGTTCCTGCAGACGGGTCAGGACGGCGGGCGAGATGTCAGCCCGGCGATAGAGCTTGGTGGTCGATGCCGAAGCCAGGGGAGGGTGGCCCTGAAAGTCGAGCCGTTCCGCCGCCCACCGTCCCGAGGTCCCAGTCTCCTTCCCGATCTCCGAACTGGTGATGTACTCCGCCGAGAACGAGGCGATGCCGTCCTCGGTCACCCTGGTGCCGCGCTCGAACGCGGAATCTGAGGCCGCGGTCCCAAGGAAGCCTTCGGCGGCCCACGCCCTGACGCTGTCGATCTCGAGCCCCATGCGCTGGGCCGCCTCGACGAGGCTGAGGGTGGCCCGCCCGGGCGCCAGCGCCGCTTCCACCTCGCGGCTGTTGAACAGGAGGGACCCGATGCCCTTCCGCTTGGGGGCGGTGCCCCTGGGGACCACTCGGCCCTTGAGGATGGCTTGGATGAGGGTCGACGCGCCGCGGCGCCCGGCCATGGCACCGGAGAACGACACCAGCTGCGTGCCTTGCCTCGCGGGGACCACCGCAGCGACGACGCGCACGACTAGCTCCTCCACCTCGTCCCGCCGGAGGATGCGCTGATGGGTGACTCGCTGATCGGGGGGCAGCGTGGAGAGTACCCCGTCCTCGAGCAGCTGGCCCAGGGTAGGGCGGCCCACCCCGAGGATGGCCTCCGCCTCCTGCTTCATGAGGGTGCCTTGCTTCTTCTGCTTGAGCGCGTGCACCAGATCCGCCCGTAGGAGCGTGGGTGTACCGGCACCCGACGGCGGCAGCAGGTGCAGCTTCTCGCGCGTGGCGAGCTCCGCCATCGTTTCCGGCGCGACCCCCAGGTACTCGGCGGCGTCGTTCGCGGTCATGTGGCGGTTGCGCAGTGCGTCGGGCGACCCGAAGCGCTTGAGCGCCGCCGCGCTCGCCCGCAGGTCGGGTTGCCCGGCGAGATAGTCCGCGAAGCCTTTCTTCAACTGGGCCGCCCATGGCTCGGCGGCGGCATCGTAGAGCCACCGGTGCAGGCCGCCGAATTCACGCCGCATGCCGAACCGCCAGCCCCGCTCGCCTGCCCGGCTGCGCAACCCGTCGAGCACTCGGTGAAGGCCGTGCGGCCAGTCGGTCAGGGCCTCCCAGCCCTTGATCATGGCGTCGTGGGCCAGTTCGCCGTGCTCGCGCAGGAATGAGTCGGGCCGACCCATCTTCCCTTGGTTGAGAGCGAAACAACCGATGGCGAGCGCCGCCTCGGCGGCGCGTGCAAGAGGAAGACCGCAGCCGGGCAACGTTGCGCTCGGCCCGTCGCGATAGAGCGCATGGAGGCCAAGGGCATACTCGGGTGCCGGTTCGCTCGGAGGGCCGGACCATGCGGTCAGGTCGTGGTCACAGCCCGGGTTGCCGCACCGGTCCAGCCGCTTCCCGCGCCAACTCGGTGGATGCCCGCATCCGGGGCACCTGACCGGCAGGGCAAGCCCGTGCACCGTGCAGTGCTGGACGGCCGAGATGTTCCAGAACGAACGGTGGTGCAGTGAATCCTGAAGACAGAGCGGGCAGGACCGGCGCAGGCCAGCGTGCAGATGGCGAGGCCGGATCTCGTGCGCGCCCACCGTCGCCATGTTTGGCGACCTGCCCCAGTTGGACATCCCCTCGAGGGTGCCCTCGTCCACGCCGAGCAAGGTCGCGAGTGCTGCCGCCTTGTCCCCGGGCGGGCGCTCGCTGGCGAGCGCGGGCAACGATTGCTTGTGCAGCCCCAGGCGCTCGACGATCAGCATGGGATCCTTGAAGCCGTAGCGATCCGCGTTCCTGGCGACGAGCGACGGCAAGGATTCGTCATCCAGCGGGATGCACGCGCTCGGGAGGGTGTAGGGGCGAGGGCTCACCGCGGGCCGTCCTCTGCGAGGGCGAAGCATTCGCCGTGCTTCTCCACGGCGGCAGCCAGGTCTTCGACCCTGAAGGGGTTGAAACGGAGGTTCGACCAGCTCAGCCGCATGCTTTCCACGGCTTCGGCCAGCACGTCTCTGGTGAGGCAGGAATGCTTCCGGTTGCGGGCCAGCTGGCGCGCCTCGGTGAGCAGGTTCTCCAGCAGGCCAATGCGGCCGCCGCACGACACCAGCAGGCACGCCGCGGTGTCGACGGCGTAGAGCTTGGATGGCGCGTCCATCTTCAGCCCCCGCTCGAGGTCCTGGAGGATGATGCGGAAGGTGGCGAAGCGCTGGGGGTCGCTCCGGCGGTAGGGCTCCAGCGGGGTCGCCGGGACAAGGCGCCCGCCGAGGAACGGGTTCTCCTGGAGGATGCGGCCGAACCGGCTGTAGCCGATGAGCGCCATCGGGCACCGTGTCTGGTCGAGGATGTGCGTCAGCCAGTGGGAGCCGTTCTCCCGCACCGACTTCGTCATCGAACTCGTGAGGTGATGGACCTCGTCGAAAATCACCAGCTCGTAGCCGCCGTCCACGATCATCGAGATGACGTCGGCCGTCTGGGTGGTGTCGTGCTTTCCGGCGGTCGGTGCCGGATGGCCGAGGGCCATCAGCGTGTGGCTGGGGATGGTGTTCAGGCGTGTCCCCGGCGGCAGCTGGACGTAGAGGTACTTGAGTGGGCGGCGTGTGACGGCCAGGTCGCCCCGGTCGCTGGCGTCGCCCCGAAGGCAGCGGCGGAGGTACTCCTTGACGAGAAGGGTCTTGCCGCAACGGGGCGGCCCGAGGACCGCGACGCCGCGGCCGTTGCTGGCCGTCCTGGGACTCGCCATCAAGTTGTCCAGTGCCATGAACATGGCCTTCGTCTCGAAGGTGTCGACGAAGACATGACCGAGGGAATCCTCGGGAAGGTCACCGATGTCCAGGAAGTCGCGCATCACTCGGTCTCCTCATCGCGGGGGCGGGCACCCAATCCATGCAGCCTGCGCAGTTCGTCCATGTCGTCCTCAACCGCAGGCGGGGAGTTGAGCGGCGGAGCCGCCGAGGCATTCGACGTCGGTGCTTCGGCGGGGATGCCGAGAGCCTCCTCCACCTGCTCCAGCAGGTCCTGGTGCTGCTGCCGCGGCTCCGCCACCCGCCGCTCGCGCTCCACGATCTCCTTGGTCTGGCGCATGATGCGCTGGTGCGAGGCCTCGGCGGCTACGCGATCACGGCCGAGCCTGCTCCCGGCCTTGCGGTGCAGCTCCACTCCGACAGCCTCGTAGGTCGCCTCCCACCCCTCGCTGTCGTCGCCGAACTTCTCGGGGTTGAGCACCCGCATCGTCTTGGCCAGGCGGTACTCCTCGAGGGTGCGGCCCTTCACCTTGGCCATGTGTTCCTTGCAGATCGTCGCGGTGTGCCAGTCCTCGCGCTCGGGGTCGGTCACCCGAGCGTCCAGAAACTTGATGACGGTCAGGTCCGAAGGGTCGCGCCGCACCAGCACCTCGCGGTCCTCCCTCGACTTGGCGAGCATCTCCATCCCGAGGCCCTCGGCGGTCAGGTACCGCAGCTTGTCCACCACGATGCCGCCGTTGCGCACCATGCGGCCGACGGACAGGGAAGTGGCAACCTCGACAGCTTCACGTGTCAGCGGCACCCGTTGCTCGTGGTGCTCGATGCTGTGCATCCACAGGCGGAGGGGCGTGTTGTCGATGCCTCGGTGGTGGCGCCTCGAGTAGTCGTTCACGAGCCAATGGACGAGCTTCTCCCGGACGTCCAAAAGGGTCGCTTCAGCCAGGAGCTCCGGCGCCGCGTCCCCATCCTGCCGCTCGAGGGTCTTCGAATAGGTGGTACCCGGCGTGGTGTGGAAGACCTCGCGGGTCAACGTTCCGATCGCCCGCTCCACGGTGCCCTTCATCCACGCCTTGAGCAGCGGCATGGTCTCGTGGCGGATGCCCATCCGGGCCACGCCCGCCTTGAAGGCGGCGGAGTTGTACGCCTTGCCGTGGTCGACATGGATGACGTCCGGCCGGTTCGACGCGAGCCACAGCACCGCGTAGCCGTCGGGCAGCCCGGGGAAGCAATCCTTGGGCAGGATGGCGAGCCGCACTGCCTCCAGCGCCGTCTCGGTGTCGGGCGGCGAGAACGAGAGCACAAACGACATGATCATGCGGGTGTGCCGGTCGATGACCAGGGTCAGCCACGGGCGCCCGATGACGGTCTTGCCGTCCTCGCTGAGGCACATGATGTCGGCGCGGGTGTCGTCGATTTCCCACACTTGGTTGGCGTGGGTCGTGTGCCAGCTGCCCTGGACGAGCCGGAACTGCTGGCGCGCCGCCTGTGCGCCCTCGCGGCAGAACACGCGCGTGAAGGCGCAGATGGAACCCGCGTGGCGCAGCACGGCGTCGTAGCTCGGCGGAGTAATGCGCAGCTCCGGCGGCCTGCTCCGATTCAGGAACTTGACCCGCTTGACGATCTCGCGGTGCAGGCCCGCGACCTTCGTGCCGTGCAGGACCAGGTAGATGTCATCCGTGGCTTCCCACATGACGTCCCGGACGGTGGCGCTCAGACGGTGCACGTAGTTGCCCCTGTGCTCGGTCTGCGGGACGACGGCGTCGATCACCTCGCCGCCGTTCCGCCACCGGCGGATGAGCTGGACGAGGCGGCTGCCCGACATGCACTTCGGTTCGTGTCGCTTCTCCACCTCAGCCCGCGCTGCGCGACGTTCGTGAACCCTCTGGCACAGGAGGTTCAGGCTTCGGGCGGTGCGCGGGACTGAACGGTCCCTGGTCCATTCGAGGATGTACTCGTTGGCGCGCTCCGCCATGAACCTGTCCCGCTCGCACGCGCTCTCGAAGGTGACGCGTGCGCGCTTGACGACCTCGCCGTTCCCACGCGACGCAGTGGAGACCGGGCTCCAGTCGCGCAGCCGGTTCTCGGCGCGCGCCTTTGCGAACTCCGCATGCGACAGCGTGCAGGGCAGGCCGTTGTCGTCCTCGAAGACGTAGGTCTGTTCGAGGTCGCGTGCCCTCTTCCGGAAGGTCACGACCTGGCCGGAGAGGATGAACTTCTGATTGGGGATGACCGCGAAGGACGGCATCAGGCATCCTCCCCCTGCGGCACCAGGGTCACCGACGAGAAGTCGAGGCCCTTTTTGCTGACGTCCAGCCGGAGGCGACGGCGCATCCCAAGAACGCACCCGACCGCAACGATCTCGTTGTCCTCCGGGGCGGAGGCGCGGAGCTGGGCAAGCGTCGCCGAGCCACCGTTCGCGGCCAGGACCTGCCGGAGACGTGCCACGCTTGCCTCGGTCACCGGGACGCCCACGTAACGGGCCATCGAGCGCGCGACCGCGGTCCTGGGGTCGGTGACGAGGGCCTCCTCGCTCATCGCGGTGAGCTGGACGCCCTGCGAAGCAAGGGCGGCTTCAAGGAGACGCTCGAACCCCAAGGATTCGCGTTCCTTCCCGTCCCTTTCGTAGACGATGTCAATGGCGATGCGGCGCCCGGTGGCGCCGGTCACGCCGAGGGCGGGCCAGTACTCGAAGGGTTCGCCCCAACCGGCCCGGATGGTCACGGGGTGGGCCCAAGGCTGATAGTGGACGACGCTGTGCGTCACCTCCATCAAGTTGACAAGGAACCCCTGCGCCGTCGTCGTCCAGGACACGGTGCGGCCAAGCTTCTCGCTGGGCGCGCGGGCGTTCAGGCCGCGGTGGGCGCAGCGGCGGACGAAGACGGGGTGAGCCTCTTCAGGCTCGGAGGTCCCCGTGTTCGCGGGGACGGAGGAGTGCAGCATTCGCGGGACCTTTCGGCAGGCGCGGTGTCTCTCAAGGCTCGAGGCGAGGCGGACAAACCACCCGGTGGTCCGGGTATTCGGCCGTGGCGCGTGCTGTGGTTGCTCATTGGAAATCCTGTCCCTTGGAGGCGCCGCAGCCACCGGAGGTGGCATGCTGGTGGATGTTGCGAACCGGTGAGTGGTCCCCGATAGGGGACGAGGCGATGTTCAGGGCGAAGACCCCGTGCGCGACTATCGCGAGCAGGTGAGGGCGAGGGACGCCGGTCAGCCGCCCCAGTTCGCCAAGCGTGGCGGCGCCGTCGCGCAACGCATCCAAGGTGACGCGCACCTGCTCCGGAATCAGCGGGTAGTCAGCGAGGCGCCAGATGCGGTTGGCGTTCGAAGCCCGCGGCTCCCGACGGCTCCAGTCCGGCCTGACGATGCGGTACGTGATTCCCGCGGCGCCGAGGACCCGGCCCAAGGATTTCAGGCGAGCGTTGGCCACGGCGCTCAGTTCGCGGTCACCCTTGCACTCCCAGAACTCGACCTGGCCTCGCGTCGTCTCGACCGCGACGTCGGGGTATGCGGTGCACCTGCGCCCATCGTGGTTGAACTGGATGGCAATCGCCTGCGGGCGAAACGCCCGGACGGGCTCCAGCACATCGGCCAGCACCAGGACCGACGCCTCCGCTTTGGACTCGGCTGCGAAGCATGCCTTCATCTTGTTGCTCGGGAACTGGTTCACGATGGCCCGGTGCGATGCGCTGGCGGTGCGTCGGGCAGTCCCGTGCATCGCGATGGCACGCCGCACGAGCGACTGCGCTTCGCTGGGCGATACGCGCCCGCCGGACAGGTCGATGCTCCTGGCAACGGAACCCGTGACAGCCGGTCGTACGCAGACGTCGATGTGCTCGAACATGCGGCCTCCTCATCGCCCGCTACGGGGCAAAGTCCTGACATCGGATGACCATGTCGACCGGTCCCGGGAGCGGGGCGTGCATGCGGACGTCGAGGGACGACGCATGCACGCCCGCTTCTCGAGGGGGCGACCTAGTGAGAGCGCGGAACCGACAAGCCGCGAACGCGGCTCGGCGTTAGGTGCGCGATATCAGGCGGAGGAGGGGAGTGGACGCGACATCCGCCGGAGCAGTGCCCCAGGCGCTCACGACATCGATGTCGGACGGTTGCGTCATGGCGGCCTTTTCACACGCGACGCGCGCTTTGACCAGGGCCTTTTTTGCCGAGCCCGCGCTTTTTTTCGCGATGGCGGTCATGTCGCATGCCGCTTCCGCAGGTGGGCGGCTGCGCCAGGGCTCCCGATTCCGACTCGTGCCGGGCCCACCTGCCTAGCGCGCGGCGTCCGGAGCTGCGCCAGCAGCGACAGCTGCCTGAGGTCGCCACACCAGTCTTGTCGATGCTGCCGCACCCAACCGGAAGTGCTCCGCCACGATCCGGAAGGCTGCCGCTGGGCGCGCAGCTGCTCGAGCAAGGGAAGGAGGAAGTCGGCCACCTGGTCCAGCGCCTGCGGCAGGCCTGGCACGGAATGCGCTCCCTCGGCGCTACCCGCGATGGCTTCCCACATTTGGAACTGCGCGCGTCCAAGGCGTCGCCGATCCAACGCCGCTTCCCAGTACCCGTCAGATCGGCGCAGCATCGTGGCGGCGTCCCGTCCGGAGAAGACGCGGGCGAACACGCTGGCCAGCGCCGTGGCCTCGAAGCTGGCGCATGCTTGCAGGACGCAGATGTCGAAGATGTCCTGGAGGCGTGTATGGTCCGGCCCGTAGGTGACCAGCAGCGCCGCCTTCTCCGCCACGAGCCAGTCCCGCGTCAGGCAAGGCACGAGGCAGGCGGTGGCACCGTTGCATGTGGGCGCCCTCAGGAATTCAACGTGCCGGTGGTCGGCGACATCGTGGGCAACCGAGACATGGACGGGCACCCACTTGTCACCGCAGAGGATGCGGAGATCGGCTGTCGTGCGGGCCGTCCAGCCATCCCCGGCCACCCGCGGTTCGCCGACACCGATGTCACGGGCCATCAGCCCCGCCAGGACGTTTCGAGCCGTCGGCGCCATCTCGTCGACTGACGGGATCATGGCCAGGTCCAGGCCCCGCGTCAGCCTGGGCATCCGCCCGAACCAGCACTGGAAGCACCAGGCGCCCCTGACCGCCACGGTGTCCCGCGGCCCCGATCCGGCCAGCGCATCCAAAATGCGGGCAACGGCGCGCAGGTCGCGGCGGTGGGTCGACCAGCCGGACTGCGCATCGGGATCGCCCACCTCGCTATTCCTTCAGCAGCATCGTTAGCATGGTGATGCTCTCCAGGGCCGCCGCTGGCGCGTGCACCTCGTTTGCGACCGCCAGCAGTTCGTCGGGGTGGCCACCCGCCTCGACGTAGCGGCGCGCAGCCTCCACCCCCGGGCGCAGGCTGCGGAGGTGGCGGGCGTAGCGGACCAGGTCCACGACGGTGCGGGAAGGTCCGGTCCACCGGACCGTGACACCCTCGATGGCGGCCTCCACGATGCCGACGGTGAAAGCGCCCGCGTAGCTCCAGCGGATCCACCGGTGCTCGACGGCCTCCACCTTTACAGCGTTCGCGCCCTGCGGCAGGGCGAGCCAGAACTTCGTCGGCGCCGTGGATGCCAAGCCACACAGATAGGCGGCGGTGGAGAGGCAGAGCACGGCCCGAGGAGCGCGGCGGCTGGTCTCGACCAGTCTGGTGTCTGCCATTGGCCGCCTAGGTCGGCTGGGCTGCCAAGCAGACATGTCTTCCGGATTAGGCATTCCCGGATCGCCGCACCACGCCGACGAGATCCATCGTTCGCATTCACGCACGACCGCCTCCCTGCTCCGGCGCCACTGAGGCGCGATTCGAGGTTGACGAGACAAAAGATGCAAAGTCGAATCATTTTTATGGGTCTTTTGTCTATTATCAGCTACTGTTGCGGGAGGCGCCCGGTTGCTCTTGATACCGATACCCGCAAGGCGTCAGACGCATGCAGCAAACGATTTCGGCAAAAGAATGACTCGGACTGTCACGGCCGGTGGTTGATAGTGCGGCCCATGAGCCCGTCCCACACCACCACCACCCCTGTCAGGCGAGGCGCCGCCGCCGCTCGTGACGGTGGCTTGGCGCTCGGCTGGTCATGGCGCCGAATAGCGGTCGCCCGGTCCGCCTGAGCTCCTGGCCGCGGCTTGCGGTCTCCACATGTCCACATTCCTGGAGAGCGTCACCAAGATGATCATGCTCGACCGTGGGCTCGCGCACGCGCGTCCTTACCTCATCGCCGAGGCCGTCCGTCTGGAACGCCTCGCCGCGGACCTCCGGTACATGGCAGCGGGCGTGTACCCTCCCGTGGCCGAGATCGACCAGGCGCCGGTGATCGACCAGTGGACCCTCGCCACGAGATCCATGGTGTCGCTGGTCGGGTTGGGCACGGGCCATCCCCACCTGGGTGACGGGCCGATCCGCACCACGGAGATCTGGGCCATCGACACCACGGCCGGTTGGGCCCGCACGCTGTCCAGGCTCTACGTGCTTGGCCAGGCGGCCGGGCGCGGCAGGGAGAACTGAGCCGCCACCGGACGCAGGTCCGGCATCTGGGAAGGCGATGGGCATGGAGATCGAGGAAGGTCAGAGGTTCGGGCGCTTCGTCCTGCTGCGTGATCTGGACGGCAACTTGCAGGCTCTGTCCGCGACCGCCGTGGTGGCCGCGTGCGAGACCGACACCGGGACCGTCCTCCTCCTGCCCGGAGGGCGCGTGGTCCAGGTCCAGCAGCCGCTCCTCGAAGTGCTGTCCTGGTTGGATACGAGGTGTCGCTGACGTTGGGGGCGCGCGGAAGCGGTGCTGCCGCGTTCACCGACGCATGCTTTCCTTGGAGCATGTGTTCGGCTCAAGAATTCGGAGCGGGCAATCCTTGCCGCCAAAAAAATCTCGGCGCCGACACAAAAAACCGATCGACAAAGCAGGTGAGGCGGGGCCATAAGCCGCGCCATGAACCGTACCCTCATAGCCGCGGCCTGACGACCAGCACCCCACCCGGGTGCCCGTCGTCGTTCTTTGCCGCGCGAGAGGGACTTTTACAATCTCAGGTCCACGCAGCCGCCTCCCTCGGGAGCGCCTGTGAACGCCTGAAGCCATGCCCTCCTCGCGCACATCGAATGCCGCGCAGCGAAGAGGAGAGCCGCATGCGCACGACTTCCGAAGTTCCCGCAGATTTCTTCCCGCTCCACAAGGAGCTGCTTGGCCAGGTGGACGAGCCGGGCCTGCTGGGCAGCACTGCCCGCCTCCTCGCCGCTGGTGTCGTGGGCTACGTCGCGCCCAAGCCGCAGGCCACGGCGGCCATCATCAGGCTGTGCCACGCACCTGCGGGCGTCTCCTTCCCGCTGCTGGCCGGGCTGGAGCCGTTCGGCAAGGTCTGGGTCGAGTGCGCCTGGCTCGGCGGTGAACGCCGCGGCATCCTCGCGGGCACGCTGCGCGACGGCAGCGTCTGGACCCGCTCGGTCCGGCGGGACGGCGCCGGACCGGTCCGTTGCCTCCCCTTCGGGATGCGCAGGCTCGGCAAGGCGCGGCGCACCCGGACCGACTGGACGGCCATCATGGAAGGCCGCTGGACCGATAGCCCGGCGGCCGACGAACGCTGGACGCGGTGGGCCAAGCGGAAGCTCTCGATGGAACTCTTCGACCCCGACGTCACTCCGGCGGAGGGACTCCAGCTGTTCTGCGGCGTCGGCCTCAACGACCTCACGGTGCTGGCCGCCGCCACCTCGCCCAGGTTCATGCCGGACATCGCCTCGGTCGTCCGCGCCGCCCGCCACTGAGCTTCCGGCCGGGCAAGGCGCCCGGCCGGTCCCACAACATCTCAGGCAGTCGCAACGCGCCCCTCGGGCGCGAAGGAGAAGTCATGTCCGAATTCCAGGCGAGCACGAAGCCCTTCGACCTCGTGCACCACCTCCTTACCGCCCCCAGCACTGGCCGTGTCGCCGAGGTCGCCATCCGGCTCCGCAAGCAGGAGCGCATTCTCCCGATCGCGCTGGAGGATGGTTACGCCGACCTCCCGGCGAAGCTGCAGGCCAAAGGAGGGGCGGCCTTCATGCTGCAGGCCATCGCGAGCATCTGGATGCCGACGAAGAGCGTCCTCGTGCAACTCCCGCACGACATCGGCGCCCTCGGCGTGTTCGCCGAGGTTCGGGGGGATGGCGCCGTCGACATGTTCCGTCTCTAGTCGGATGGCGTGACCATCCGGGAGTGCCCGTTCACGGCGCACCTAGTGCCCGCCAACCCTCGCCCAGTCACCGCCTGGGACAGGCTCTGGGCGGGCAAGCCGCTGGTCGCCGATGCCAGGCGCTGGAGGACTTGGGCCAGGGCGAGCATGCGGGTGACCTGCCACGACAAGGGCCTGGGGGTCCCGGCTGCCCAGCGGTGGGCGGAGGAAACGGTTCTCCACGACCTGTTCGCCTTGGCGCTCGCCCTGTCCTTCGTCGGCAGGCGCCAGCTGGTGCTCACCCGGCCGGACGGCTCGGAAATTCCGATGGGCGGCGGGCACGCCTGACAACCGGCGGCGCCGGTGCGCCCCAGGCCGCCAGCGCCGCTGCCTTCCCCAACACGACGGTGCCGCTGGCACCGAGGAGACAGCCATGCACAACGTTCAGCGGGATGGCGCCAGGCGCGCCTCCGTCTACGCCACCCTCAGCACCAACCCTCCCAAGGATGGCTTCTTGGCGCACGTGGCCCGCCGCCTCTTCCGGAGCGCCGGGTCACCGTTCCTGGCCGAGTTCGACGAGGAAGTGACCAAGCAGGCGCGGGAGCTTGCCATGTCGGCTCCGCCCCACGTCTTGTACCCGGTGATCGCCAACGTCCGGCTGCCCAAGGACGTGGCCCTCGTCGAGCTTCCTGGTGGCGAGGCGGTCTACTCCGAGCGGGAAGGGGGGAGCCTCTGCGTCTGCGTGCTCCGGACCGATGGGTCGGATGTCACCTTCCAGCCCGTCGCGGGCGCGCTGCACCTGCCTGCCGCGCGCCCGAAGGTGGACTGGGATGCGGTGGATGGGCAGGCATGGGCGCCGGACGAGAGCGCGGACATGGCCTGGGAGGCATGGGCGGCGGAGAACGTCTCGGTGGTGCCGTTGCGTGGCACGACGCCGCCGACCGAGCCAGCAAGGGCACGTATCCTCCATGCCCACGTCCTGCCCAGCCTAGCCGCGCTCGCCCTGGCCACCAGTCCCATTGTGGACGTGGGGCCGACGGTCTGGATCCGCATGCAGGACCCGACGGTGGACTGACCACGGCTCGAGCTGGTTGGGCGCCCGCTTCACCGCCACGGTAGCAAGCCGTGCCTCCCTTCCATAGTGAAGTGCTGCGGCGTGAATGAAGCGACACCTCCACCACGAACACCCGCCCCGGTGCCCACCGACGGCTGGCGGAGCTCACCCACTCCGCAGCCGAGGCGTCAGTGTCTGCTGCGGCCAGAAGGGGTGGCGAATGCACGTAGGATGGTGATCGCGCCGACAACGACGATCGCGTCCTCGACCAAGCCGGTCCGTGTCTGGCCGTAACGCGGCATGGTGGCGATGCGGGCGCGCCAGCCTGGGTAGGAGGCAGCGAGGGCGGTCAAGCCGCCGACCGCCGCGCCGAGCCAGCGGTCCTGCCGCGGCGCCAAGGCTGCCCCGGCGATGGCGGAGGTCGTGAACCGCGCGACGAGACCAATGGGCACGACGCGGTCCGGCGCCGTCTTCATCTTGTCGCCCGCCAACTCGGCGGCGGCGAGGGCAACCGTGGATGCCACCACGTACGGGTGGGAGAGTATCCGCGGCGCGCCGTTGCCGCCGGGCAGGTTGCCGGTCGCTGAGGCGATAGAGACCGCGACCAGCGGCGTCATCGCCCGCTGTCCGCCGACGAGGCCCATCAGGAAGGAGGCGAGCATGGTGTTCGTCCGGCTGTGTCCGGGTGCCAACTCGTGCTCGGGAACCAAGGTTTCGCCGGGCGGCTCGCCCGTGAGGCAGGTACGCCGAAGATGCCGCTGTGTGGCTGAACCCTGGCTCGGCTATGTCGCCGCCATGACCACCCGAAGTGTCTCCAGCCGACGCAGCGTCTCCTCGGGGACGCGCAACTGCATGGCGATAGTGGCGACGTCGGCGAACGCTCCCCCGCTCGCAACAAAGCGCCGGGTCGCGTCGGCCGCCGGTTCCAAGCCGCCCAGGTGTCGGCCGTACCGGACCAAGTCAACTACTGTGCGGGCCGGGCCGGTGAGCTTGATGGAGGCGCCGCCGATGCGCCGTTCCACGATACCTGCCTCGAAGGCGCCGTCATAAGTCCACCGCAGCAGGCGCCCGGCCTGTCCACGGGCGGTGCTGCCATGGGCGTTCGCTGGCAGCGCGATCCACGGCTGCTCGGGTACCCGGTCCGCAAGCCCGGTCAGGTGGGCGGCCGACAGTAGGCAGGCGACGCCCTGCGGCATGCGGTGGCAGGCGGCGACCAAGCTGGCGAACTCTGGGTCCACCCCGGCGTCGGTGCGGTAGTAGAAGCCCTTGCTGACCTGACAGATCTGACCGGCCTTGAGGGCGTTGGCGATGGCCTGCGGCCGGATGCCCAGCGAACGCAGCTTGGACGAGCGCCACACGGAGCCGTCGGCGAGCAGGTCCTGGAGCTGCTGCAGCTGGGTCACGGTGTTCCGTCGTTCCTGTTGGGGCCTCGGCACCTGGCCGCGACGCCCCCATTGCGGAGGCTACGAGGTTCCGGGGGCGATCGGCAACACCCGCTCGGTGCTGACGAGCGGCCATCTTTCCGCCCATCGGTCAGGATAAGGATTCGGCTATGTGACGCAGGCGTCGCGAATCCTTGCGCCGGTTCGACATCGAACCGGAAGGGCAGGGAGGTGGCTGGTGGGCGCCCCGTCCCGGTGGCACCCTTGGCAGCTGCGGCTCAACGATTGACTGGCTGACCTGGTGACCAACGACGAGCTCGACGAACTCCTCCGTGACTGTCCCGTGCTCTACCACATGGCCGAGCGCGGGAGCTGGCCTTCGATCCAGCGGCACGGGCTCCTGAGCACCTCCGCCCTCCTGGACCGATTCGAGGTGACCGGCGGCCGGAGGGAGGTCATCGAAGCCGAGCGGCGCGGCGAGGGCGTCGTCCTCGAACATCCTCGCCTGGGCCGGGCGACCATCCGGGACCAGAAGCCCATGGACGATGCGGGCTTGGCGCGGTGCCTGCAGGATGGCCTGACACCCAAGGAGTGGTACCGCATCCTGAACGCGCGGGTGTTCATGTGGCTCACCCGTGACCGCCTGCACCGGCTGCTGACGGCAAAGCCGTACCGCGCCCTGGAGCATGATGTCCTGGAACTGGACGCCGCCTCCTTGGTGGCGGCCTACCGTGAGCGGATCACGCTGAGCCCGATCAACAGCGGGGCGACCAAGCCGTTCCCGGCTCCACGCGGACGGGACACCTTCCTGCCGATCGCCGACTACCCCTACGCGGACTGGCGGCGACGGCGGAAGGCTGGCGAACGGGTGGTCGAGCTGGCGGTCACGGGTGGGATACCCGATGTCGGGCGCTTCGTCCGGCGGGTGCTCACGATGCGGGGCGAGGAAGCCTTGGCAGTCCAGTACGTCCGGTAGCGCTCAGTACTCGGTACCGCATCATGCATGTGTCCGCCTTCGGTCACCTTGCATCTGAGGTGTGGCGTCGGCTGGGAGCCTCTCGTTCGTCCCGGCAGTCCTAGATAACCGGGAATCGCCCGCTCAGGGTGCCGGTCAGTGCATCCCGAACCGAGAAGGCTCGACAGCCTGCAGGTCCTCCAGCGGCTCCTCGGCCCAGCCCGGATCGCGGATGTCCAGGGCCGCCGCAAGCTTCCGCAGCCGGGACATCTGCTTGGCATTCGCAAAGGCTATCAGGCCGTCGGCCGTCAGCTCGAAGGTGGTGGTGGCCATCTCCATGTCGCCGCGGCGGATGAACTTCTCAATCTGCAGGATGCCGTCCTCGGCGATCTGCCAGCGCCGCTCGTCTTCCATGTGGGCGTCTCCTCTCTGGCGTCGTCAGGATGCACGCGTCGCCAGCAAGCGAGATGTGAGGTCCGGCGGAGTATCCCTCATCCGGTTGGAGTTCAGCGCTCCCTCGTTGGCAAACATTTCGGCCAGAAGAATGTTTTGACCACCGCCTTCATGTTCCGGTCCTGTTTCGGGCGCTGAGTTGCTTCGCCCTTGCAGTTGCGCTGTCAGAACAGGAGGCACCATGCTCATCATCGGTGAACTAGGGGCCTTCTGCCGCGAGGCAGGGGTGGGCGGCGGTAAATCTGGCGCACCCGCGCCGGAGCTGCGGTGACCCATGTCTGATTCCGATGCCAGCACCAACAAGCGCGCTTCCACCACCCCTTCGCTGGAGGAGGACCAGGAGGGCGCCGCGCCGTTGACGGATGACGAGGTCCGAGAGCGTCTCATGGACCGGCTGACCGGTGAGTTCGAGGAGGCCGTCGACGCGCTGCCGGGCGATTTCGGCACGTCACCAGGTGAGGCTTGGGGTGCCATGCTCCGGGCCGCCGATGGTAGTCCGCTCGGCCAGCCGGAACCAGCCGATCCGGCCCAGATCGCCGCCACCGCCATGGTGCTACGCCTGCTGGAAGTCGACCCTGGGCTGAAGGCACGGGCGCGCCAGCCCGGCGCCGTGATCGTTGTTGAGGTCCCTGGCGCCGAGTGGGTCGAGCCCATCGCCGAAGCTTGGCGGGAGCTTATCCACGCCGCGACGAGGGCGGCCACGGACCGCGGGGAGCAGGAGGGATCCGGACACAAAGGAGAGGGGGCCAACTCGGCTTGGGTCGCTTTTCGCCGCGATGGGAAGTCGCGAGACCACCGTCCCGACGAAGGGAACCGTGCGGTTCGTGCGGTGGTCGCGAGTGGTAGGCCGGTCTACGGCTTCAGCCCATCGCCCGCACGCTTCCTGCCCTCCGACCTCATGCGTGCAGCTACGGAGCGGGTGACCATTGGCCTACCGGACGCCCCAGCGCTCATCGAGACAGCAACGATCCTGACCGGCGCCCCGCCAGTCACGGTGTCCATTGGGGCAGAGGTGGCGGCGCGGGTGACCGTCGCCGACCTGTGGCTCGCCCGGCGACCGGGCCAGGATGCGGAAGCCTACCTCACTCGGCTCGCGCAGCTGGCCTGCAGGCAAATCGGCGATCAGGCGCTGAGGCTGGACGGCTTGCACGGGATGGATGAAGCCGTGCGCTGGGGCAAGGACGTGGCGCGCGACCTCGCGGACTATGCCGTGGGCACGTTGCCATGGCGGGAGGTGGACCGCGGCGCGGTGCTGTTCGGCCCCACCGGCACCGGCAAGACCACCTTCGCCAAGGCGCTGGCTGCGCAATGCGGCGTGCACCTCGTGACCGGCTCGCTCGCGCAGTGGCAGGGCGCCCAAGAGGGCCACCTCGGCACCACCCTCGGCGCCATGCAGAGGACCTTCGATGACGCGCGCAAGGCGGCGCCCTGCATCCTCCTCGTGGACGAAATCGACGCCTTCGGCGACCGAGCCGCCTTCGGCCGCCGCGAGCGCGGCTACGCCGTCCAGGTCGTCAACGCGTTCCTGGAAGAATTGGACGGCGCCGCAGGGCGCGAGGGAGTGGTCGTCGTCGGCTGCTGCAACGACGCCAGCCGCCTCGACCCGGCTATCCTGCGGCCGGGTCGCCTGGAGCGCCTGATCCAGGTGCCGCTGCCGGACCAGGCGGCCCTCGCGGCCATCCTCCGGCACCACCTGGGCGACGAGCTGCCGGACGCCGACCTGTCGCGGCTCGCGCTCATCGGGCTCGGCTCGACCGGCGCCGACGCCGAGCGGTGGGTCCGCGGCATGCGGCGGCGGGCGCGGCATGACCGGCGAGGAGGCACGCTTTCTGACCTGGAGGCGGAGGTGAGAGGGAGGGCGTCGAGCCCGCCGCTGGCCTCCTTGAATAGAACGGCCGTCCACGAAGCCGGGCATGCCGTGATGGTGGCGCTCGAACGACCGGGCGCCTTGGTCGCGGCGACGATCGTGCCTTCGAGGGGGCTGGCGGGCCGCGTGCACTGGAAGCAGGTGGACGAGACCCGACCCGCTTTAACCCGCGCTGCCCTGCTCGCGACGCTGCGGGAGGCGCTGGCCGGGCGCGCCGCCGAGGAGGAGTTACTCGGCGGCGCGTCGGCCACGAGCGGAGGCGGCGTCGAAAGCGATCTCAGCAGGGCCACGTGGCTGGCGACAGTGGCTGTAACCGCCCTTGGCCTCGACGAGGGGCGCGACGCTCTGGTTTGGCGCGGCATGCCGGATGCCGCCGACGTCCCCACGCTACTCGCGGAGCAGCCGGATGTCGCGCGCCGCGTCGCCGGGATGCTGGACGCGGCCTACGCCGAGGCGCGGACGGTGGTGCGGCGGCATGCGGCCGTCATCCGGCGCCTCGCGGACCTGCTGGTGGACAGGGAGATCGTGTCGAGAGCCGAGGTCGAGGCGCTGGTGGCGGGGGAGGGCGCTGCGGGCGAGGTCTGATGAGCACGCTGGGCCATTCGCATACGGCTCGGCCATGACCATGCAGTGCTACATCCGGCATGACCCTCGGAAATTACAGCGGCGGGTCAGACTGCATCGCTTTACCGGGGTGGGGGCAGCTTAGGTTAGTCTGGATCGAGGTGCTTGAGCATGCCGGAGCCGTCGATTGTGGCTCCACGAGCGACCACGAAATCGAGGCCGAAGTAAGGGACGTCAAGGTCCACTGCGGCGTGCTGAGCTGACCAGGTCATGAGGTCTGCCAGCGACTCTGCGTGCTTCAGAAGTCCCTCATAAACACTCTCGGTGCCGCTGATGAGCAAACTCGCCTGAGTCGGGCGCTCCGCCCGCATTTAGGGTTCGAGGACACCGAGGGAGACCAGCCGCTCCGCCCCGAAAGTGCCCACCACGAAGCGGAAGCCCCGCTCCGTGAGCGCCATGCTCTCGTCGCGAGGGAGAACGACCGCGGGCGGAGCGGAGAGGACGCCTGCCGTGATCGCTTCCTTGCCGCAGCCGTTTTCAATCAGGTACTCGACTCCATCCACCTGGAGTAGGCGGGGGATCATCACGCCGGGACGCAGCAGGACACCGTTCGCGGCCGCGCTGGCGACAACGGCCTTGGCCATCCGACTGGTGGGGCCGATTGCCTTCAAGCTTGGTACCAGGGGTTCGGCCTTCCGCCAGCCCAGCAGCGGCTTGATCGGAACCGAGTCCTGCGGGCCCCCAATCTCCGCGAAGAACTCGTTGATGCGCCGCCGGTCTGGGTCGTCCGACTGTCCGCCCAGGGTAGCGAGGCGGCGATCGCGAGATTCCTGCGACGGGTTGGACGTGCCCTCGCCGCCGTCCGTTTGGTTGGCGAGCGGCCCTGTCCGAAGGTCATGGCGCCCGATCCGCAGGATCAGGCCGCGCTCTACCGCGTGCGCCTCGAACTCGCCATCGAAGAACCCGCTGATTGCGTAACAGGGCACCAGCCCCTCACGGGTCAGTTTGCGCAGGATGTTGAGCTTGTGCGAGCGTCGCGCGGTGGTCCTCGCCTCGGCCTCGTGCTGGAACACCCGCGGAACGACGCCCGGCGAGTTGCTGCCTTTCCCAATATAGAACGGCGTGCCGTCAGGCCATCCCAGGGCGTAGACGTAAAAGCGGCCCCTGGCCGAGGCCAGCATGCCTCGTACCTCGTCCCGAGTCGTGAAATCGATGCCATGCTGCGCCTGGACGGAGGCCACCTGTGAATCCATACCGCACCATAGTCCGGATCGAGGTATCAGCGTAAGCTTGGCATCTTCAGTGTGAGGCGTGGGTTCGGCCGGATGCAGTCAGGAGCGGGGGCGACGTCGGGCCATTCTGGCTCGATCACGGAATCGGACCCTGATCTGAGCTTCGCCGCAGCCGTCAGCACCGCCGCCTCCGACCACTCGACGCGATGGCAGCACACGCCTGAGGGCCTTCAAGCCACAATCGGTCGTTCAGTCCCGACCTTCGCGCCAGGCGGATGCGAGAGCCGCCCATCGTCCATGTTGACCTGCCTGAAGCATGAGACCTGCCGTAGAAGAAAACAGGGCGCCTTGGCTCGGCTTCAGCCTTCTGGCCAGATCTCGCGCGCTACGCTTTCGCTGCCGATTGCCCGGCTCACCATCGCCGCTTGGGTTGCCTTTGGCGAGGCAGATCACCGCATTTGGCCGCTCCGCAGGCTGCCTGTTGGTGACCGGGGCGTCCGCCGTAAGAGCCGCGCACCCCGGCAGGCATGCTGACCCTGTCAGTCATTCGACGCCGGGACACGGCGCCAAACCTCGGCAAGGCATCCGATCGGTGATGCCGCTAGGCCGCCAAGGCGGCTTCGCTGGCCTCGGCCGCGCATGGCTCGCAGCCACGCGCTTGCATGCGCAGGCATGATGGCGGCGCCTGAGAACTGACCTTGAGATCGAGGCCTCTCAGGCGCACGACGTAGCTCAGCATACTATACTTGCACGCGCTTCCATAGCAGCGGTTCTGGTCTTCATTTATTTGGAAACGCTCAACTATATCTTGTCATTGGCGTCGCGAATATTTGGCTGGCGGCTAAGTTGTTCTTGTGCGGCGACGGAGTTTACTGGTGTCGGAGCCGGGTTTTGGGGGTGCTCACAACAGGGCCTCTACCGGCCGGCCTGCCGTGCCGCGGTCGCGAGCTGGTCGGCGCGCTCGTTCATCGCGTCGCCGGCATGGCCTCGCACCCAGCGCCAATCCACCTTGTGCGGCTTGGCGGCGGCCAGCAGGCGCTGCCACAGCTCCATGTTCGCCACCGGGTCCTTGGCGGCGTTGCGCCAGTTGTTGCGAACCCAGCCGTTGATCCAGCGGCTGATGCCGTTGCGGACGTACTCGCTGTCCGTGTGCAGCACCACCGTGCAGGGACGTTTCAGCGTCTCCAGCGCCATGATGGCGGCGGTCAGTTCCATGCGGTTGTTGGTGGTGGCGGCGTCGAAGCCGGAAAGCTCCTTCTCGGCCGTGCCGTAGCGCAGGATGGCGGCCCAGCCGCCGGGGCCGGGATTGGGCTTGCAGCCGCCATCGGTCCAGATCTCGACCAGCCGCTCCGATGCTTCGGGCGAGGCCTCGGTGAAGGCGTCAAGCGGCGTGTCAGAGGCCATAGGCGGCAACATCCTTCGCCCCGGCATGGAAGCGCAGGCGGCGCAAGTATTCCAGCGGGTCCTTGCGCGTCACCAGCGCCCCGGCGGGCGTGTGGGTCCAGTCGTAGAGGCGCGTCAGCAGGAAGCGGATGGCGGCCCCACGGCAGAGCACCGGCAGCGCCTCCAGCTCCTCCGGGGTGAACGGCCGCAGCGCCTGATAGGCGCCGATCAGCGCCCGCGCCTTGGTGACGTTGAGGGAAAGGTCCGGCTCGAAGCACCAGGCGTTGAGGCAGATGGCGAGGTCATAGGCCAGGAAGTCGGTGCAGGCGAAGTAGAAGTCGATCAGCCCGGAGACGCGCGGCGTGCCACGCTCCTCCTCCAGGAAGAAGACGTTGTCCGGGAAGAGATCGGCATGGATGTGGCCGCGCGGCAGGCCCCGGGGCCAGTCGCGCAGGATGCCGGCGAGGTGCTCGTCCAGCTCGACGACCAGGCCGGGCTGTACGGCGTCGCCGCCGGCGCGGCAGCGGTCCAGCAGCGGCGCCCAGGCGCGTGGACCGAGCGCGTTCGGCCGCTCGGCGCGGAAGCCCTCGCCGGCACTGTGCAGCTGCGCCAGCGCCGCGCCCACCGGCGCGCAATGCGCCTGCCGCACCCGGCGGGGCCAGACGCCGGGCAGGAAGGTGCAGATGGCCGCCGGGCGGCCGCAGAGGCTGCGCAGGGCACTGCCGTCCCGTCCCGCCACAGGGAGCGGGCAGGAGAGGCCATGCGCCGCCAGATGCCGCATCAGCCCGAGGAACCAGGGCAGCTCCGCCGGGTCCACCCGCTTCTCATAGAGGGTGAGAATGAAGTCGCCGCCGCTGGTCTTGAGGGCGAAGTTGCTGTTCTCCACCCCTTCGGCGATGCCGCGGAAGGCCAGCAGCTCGCCCAGCTCATATTCGGCGAGGAAGGCGCGCAACGCCTCGTCCGAAACCTCGGTATAGACCGCCATGGGCGCCCCATTGATGCAGATTACTTCGCCAGCGCCGCCGGCAGCTTGAACGTCACAGTTTCCTGCGCCACGACCACTTCCTCAAGGGTCAGCGTGAAGCGCTCGCGCAGCCGGGCGAGGATTTCCTCCACCAGCACCTCCGGCGCGCTGGCGCCTGCGGTAATGCCGACGGTGCCGAGCCCCTCCACCACCGCCGGGTCGAGGTCGCTGCCCCGCTGCACCATGATGGCGCGCGGGCAGCCGGCGCGCTCCGCCACCTCCCGCAGCCGCACGCTGTTGGAGGAGTTCGGCGCGCCGACCACCACCACCATGTCGGCGCGGGCGGCGATCGCCTTCACCGCCGCCTGGCGGTTGGTGGTGGCGTAGCAGATGCTCTCCTTCGCAGGCTCGGCCATGTCCGGGAAGCGGCGGCGCAGGGCGGCGACGATGCCGGCGGTATCCTCCACCGAGAGGGTGGTCTGGGTGGTGTAGGTCAGCGGCAGGTCGGGCACCGGCTTGCGCTCGGCATCCTCCACCGTCTCGATCAGGGTGAAGGAGCCGGGCGGCAGCTGGCCCAGCGTGCCCACCACCTCCGGGTGCCCCTCATGCCCGATCAGCAGGATATGCCGCCCGGCAGCCGCCTGGTGCTCGGCGGCGCGGTGCACCTTGGAGACCAGCGGGCAGGTGGCGTCCAGATAGACCATGTTTCGCCGCTTCGCCTCCGCCGGCACCGCCTTGGGCACGCCATGGGCGCTGAACACCACCGGCGCATCCTCCGGCACCTCGTCCAGCTCCTCGACGAAGACAGCGCCCTTGGCCTGCAGGCTGTTCACCACGAAGCGGTTATGGACGATCTCATGCCGGACGTAGACGGGCGGGCCAAAGCGATGCAGCGTCTCCTCGACGATCTTGATCGCGCGGTCCACGCCGGCGCAGAAGCCCCGGGGGCCGGCGAGCAGCACATACAGGGCGGGCTTGACGGTCATGCTGGCCTGTCCGATGGGGTCATGGTCGTTCATGCGGCGGTGCCCGGGCAACCGGCCGGGGCATCCGGACGCGGCACTAAGGGGAAGAGTGGCAGCATGGTCAAGGCGCGGAACCTCCGGAACGGCGGGATGGTGGCAATCGGTGGGGCAGTTCTGCTGCTCGGCGCCTGCAGCGGCGGTGGTGGAACGGCCACGCCGTTGTCCAATGCGACGGCGCCCTGCCCGCGCATCGCCATCCTTGCCGATGCCGCGGACCTGACCCGCTTCCGCCCGGGCGGCGGGCAGGACCTGACGGCCATGGAACTGAACGCCTCCCTGTCGGGCTTCCAGGCGAAATGCGACTACGCGCCCCGCCAAGCCGGGCTGGACGTCACCCTCACCCCCAACTTCAACGCGGAGCGCGGCCCCGCCGCCCAGGGCCGCACCGCCGAGATCCCCTATATGGTGGCGGTGGTGGACAACGGGAACCACATCCTTTCCCGCGCGACCTATACCATGCAGGTTGAATTCCCATCCAACGTTTCGCGCACGAAGAACGAGGGCGAGGAGCTGAGCATCCGCATTCCCGGCCAACCGCAGGCTGCGGCGGCGCAGAAGCGCATCCTGCTCGGTTTCGTGCTCAGCCCGGAGGAACTGGCGCTGAACCGCCAGCGTGGCCCGCGCTAGCGCATCATCCAGCCAGACGGAACCGTTCGGGCGGATGATCCTGGGGAAACAAGTGGCTGGAGCTTTTGCGGCGGGCCGACGCGAGCGGAAAAAGCCCTGGGAGACCCTGCCGGTGTGAGCCACGGTTGTTGCTGGAAAACGGTCCGGCGCGGCCGTCTGCGGGCGGCCCCTTCGAGGCTCCGGATTTCCCGGAAGGGAGTGGCGGGAGGAGCATCGCAGGCCCTGGCGCGTGGAAGCGCATCCGCGCAGGACGTACCGGGCCGCGGCGCGCGCGGCCCGGAGCAGCCGCTCAGCAGCCGGTCTGCCGCGGCAGGCGTTCCACCTCCAGCCCGAAGAGCGGGCGGAGACGGGTACCGAGGACGTTTCCCAGGAAGGCGGCCACCATCCACACCCAGCCATGCAGGCTGCCGGAGGCGATGCCGGAGAAGTAGGCGCCGATGTTGCAGCCATAGGCGAGCCGCGCGCCATAGCCGAGCATGACGCCGCCCACCACCGCGGCGACGGCGGAGCGCAGCGGAATCCGCAGCGTCGGCGAGAAACGGCCCGCCAGCGCCGCGGCCAGCATGGCGCCGAGGATGATGCCGACATCCATCACCGAGGTGATGTCGCTCAGCACACTGCCATGCAGCGCCGCCTGCTGTGCCGGCGAGGACCAGTAGGGCCAGCTGTTCACGTCGAAGCCCAGGGCGAGGGCGGCCTTGGAGCCCCAGAGGGCGAAGGCCGAGGTGATGCCCCAGGGGCGCCCGGCCAGAGTCAGGGTCGCGAAGTTCAGCACCGCCAGGGCCACCGCTCCCGCCAGGATCGGCCAGGGGCCACGCAGGAAGCGGCCCAGCCCCGCGCGTGGAGCGGCCGCGGCCCGCACCAGCCGGCCATGCCGCCGCCGCTCCAGCACCACCGTCACGCCGGCGATCAGGGCGAAGACCGCCAGGTTGGCGGCCAGCGCGGGCACCATGCCCCAGCTCTGGACGAGGGAAATGGGCGGCAGGTGCGGCAGCGCCGCCCACCAGTGCAGATGCGCCGCGCCGAGCGCCGAGCCGGCGACGAAGGCCGCGAGGGTCAGCACCATGCGCGTCGAGCCGCCGCCGGCCGTGTAGAGCGTGCCGGAGGCGCAGCCGCCGCCGAGCTGCATCCCCATGCCGAAGAGGAGGGCGCCGACCACCACCGAGACGCCCACCGGCGAGACCAGCCCCTGCACAGGCTGCCCCAGCAGCGTGCCGGCGGAGAGCACGGGGAAGAACAGCAGCACGGCGATGGCGAGCATCACCATCTGCGCCCGCAGACCTTCGCCGCGCCGGTCGGCGATGAAGACCCGCCAGGCGGAGGTGAAGCCGAAGGCCGCGTGGTAGAGGACGAGGCCAAGCGCTCCGCCCAGCAGGTAGAGCGCCGCCTGGCGCGGGCTGACGAGCTGCCCGACGGCTGCCATGCCGGCCAGCAGGATGGCCAGGGCGCCGAGCGCGACAGGGGTGTTGATGCCGGCCGGGCGCCGCGGGGGCGCCGGGGCGGCAAGGGTCGAAGCTGACATGGCGGACGGATCTCCGAGGCGGGCCGGCACCGTGCCCGATGCGGCGCAATCGAGACGTGAAATAGCATCGGTGTGGCGCCATTTCACCGCTACAATCTGTGCAAAATACGGAATGCCGTCACCACTTGGTGACATGATGCCCGCCGGCGATGTGCCGATTCCGCACGCCGACGCTCCTCGCCCCTTGCAAGCGGCGCGGCGCTCGGGCACCTAGGAGTTCCCGCAGATCCCGCGCGGGAGAGAACGGCGCCGCTCGCGGTGGCCGTCGCCGAAGGCGCAACCGGCCCCCGGAAACGCTCAGGCAGAAGGGCCGCGTGGGGAAGGGACCTCTGGAAAGCCCAAAGCCCGGAAACGGGGGCTGGCACCGACGGAGTAAGGCGCGCAAACGCCCGCGCTGAATCTCTCAGGTCTCGGGACAGAGGGGGGCCACGAACCCTGACCCGCCGCCATCGCGCGGCGTTGGAGGCTGCGTGGCCGAGACCTTGCTTGAGACTCCCCTGGCATCCCTGCACCGCGAGCTGGGCGGCAAGATGGTGCCCTTCGCCGGCTATTCCATGCCGGTGCAGTATCCCGCCGGCATCCTGGCCGAGCACCTGGCCTGCCGCAGCGGCGCCGCGCTGTTCGACGTCTCCCACATGGGACAGGCGGAGTTGGTCGGCGAGGGCGCGGCCGAGGCGCTGGAGCGCCTGACCCCGGCCGACGTGAAGATCCTGAAGCCCGGGCGCCAGAAATACGGCCTGCTGACCACCGAATCGGGCGGCATCCTGGACGACTTCATGGTCGCCAATCTCGGCGACCGGCTCTTCCTGGTGGTGAACGCCAGCCGCAAGGACGTGGATCTGCCGGCCATCGAGGCGGTGCTGCCCGCCGGCGTCCGGCTGAACCGGCTGGAGGACCGTGCGCTGATCGCGCTGCAGGGCCCCGCCGCCGTTGCCGCCTTGGCCTCGCTGGCGCCCGCCATCGCCATGCTCGGCTTCATGGGCGTCGCCGCCACCGAGATTGAGGGCATTCCCGTGCTGGTCAGCCGCAGCGGCTATACCGGCGAGGACGGCGTGGAGATCAGCGTGCCGGCCGAGCAGGCCGAGGCCCTGGCCCGCGCCCTGCTGGCGCTGCCCGGCGTCTCGCCCGCCGGGCTCGGCGCGCGCGACTCGCTGCGGCTGGAAGCGGGCCTCTGCCTCTACGGCAACGACATCGACGAGACGACCAGCCCGGTCGAGGCCAACCTGGTCTGGACCATCGGCAAGCGCCGCCGCAGCGAGTGGAACTTCCCCGGCGCCGAGCGCGTTCGCGAGGAGCTGGACAACGGCCCGAAGCGGCTGCGCGTCGGCCTGTTGCCGGAGGGGCGCCAGCCCGCCCGCGCGCACACCTCGATCGTGGCCGGCGGCGCGACGGTGGGCGAGGTGACCAGCGGCACCTTCGGCCCCTCGCTGAACGGCCCCTGCGCCATGGGCTACGTGGCGCGCGAGCACGCCGCCGACGGCACCACGCTTGATCTCATGGTGCGCGGCAAGCCGCTCCCGGCCTGCGTCGCGCCCACCCCCTTCGTTCCCCACCGTTACGCCCGATAAGGACCTGCCCCGATGGCCGATCTGAAGTTCTCCAAGGACCATGAATGGGTGCGGCTGGAGGGTGGCGTCGCCACCGTCGGCATCACCGACCACGCGCAGACCGCCCTCGGCGACGTGGTCTTCGTGGACCTGCCCGAGGTCGGGCGTGAGGTGGCCGCCGGCGACTCCATTGCCGTGGTCGAGAGCGTGAAGGCCGCCTCCGACGTCTATGCGCCGATCGCCGGCAAGATCACCGAGGTGAACGCCGCCCTGCCGGACGACCCGGCCCAGGTGAACAGCGACCCCACCGGCGCCGGCTGGTTCTTCAAGATAGAGCCGGCCGACACCGCCGAGATCGACGCCCTGATGGACGCCGACGCCTATCAGGCCTTCGTGGACAGCCAGGCATGAGCGACGCGCTCGACGAGCTGAAGGCGCTGGAGGACCACGGCGCCTTCGCCGCCCGGCATATCGGCCCTTCCGAGGCCGAGGTGGCGGAGATGCTGGAGGTCCTGGGCCTGGAGAGCCTCGACGCGCTGGCCGAGCGCACCGTGCCCGCCGCCATCCGCGGGCAGGACTTCTCCGCGCTCCCCGCGCCGGTGAACGAGGCCGAGGTGATCGCCGAGCTGCGCGCCCTGGCGGAGCTGAACAACCGGGTGCACGCGCTGATCGGCATGGGCTACCACGGCACGCATGTGCCGCCGGTGATCCTGCGCAACGTGCTGGAGAACCCGGGCTGGTACACCGCCTACACACCCTATCAGGCGGAGATCGCCCAAGGGCGGCTGGAGGCGCTGGTCAACTTCCAGACCATGGTGACCGACCTCACCGGCCTGCCGGTGGCCAATGCCTCGCTGCTGGACGAGGCCACCGCCGCCGCCGAGGCGATGGCGCTGGCGCTGGCGGCCACCAGGGCGAAGTCGCACACCCTGCTGGTGGCGGAGGATGTGCACCCGCAGACGCTGGCCGTCATCCGCACCCGCGCCGAGCCGCTGGGCCTCACCGTCAGCGTCGTTCCGCCTGCCCAGGTGGCCGAGGCCTGCGCCGCCCAGAAGCCCTTTGCCCTGGTGCTGCAGTATCCCGGCACGACCGGCGCGCTGCGGGACATCGCGCCCGAGATCGCCGCGGTGCAGGCCGCGGGCGGCCTCGCCATCGTCGCCGCCGACCCGCTCTCGCTGGTGCTGCTGACGCCGCCGGGCGAGATGGGCGCCGATGTGGTGATCGGCTCCTCGCAGCGCTTCGGCGTGCCGATGGGCTATGGCGGCCCGCACGCCGCCTTCATGGCGGTGAAGGATGCCTACAAGCGCCTGATGCCGGGCCGGCTCGTCGGCGTTTCCGTCGACGCCGCCGGGCGCCCGGCCATGCGTCTCGCCTTGCAGACCCGCGAGCAGCACATCCGCCGCGAGAAGGCGACGTCCAACATCTGCACGGCGCAGGTGCTGTTGGCCGTGATGGCCGGCATGTACGCCGTCTGGCACGGGCCGGAGGGGCTGAAGCGCATCGCCCGCCGCGTGACCCTGCAGGCCCGGCTGCTGGCCGGCGCCGCGCAGGCCGCCGGCTTCACGCTGCGCCATGACGCCTTCTTCGACACCCTCGCCATCGAGGCGGGCGACAAGGCCGAGGCGCTGATGCATGCGGCGCTGGCCGCCGGCTTCAACCTGCGCCGCATCGACGCCACCGGCGTGGGCATCGCGCTGGACGAGACCGTCTCCCGCGCCGACCTGGAAACCCTCGTCGCCGTGCTGGCCGAGGCGGGCGGGGCGAAGCTGGCGCTGGGCTCGGTCGCGCCCACGGGCGGCGTTCCCGCCGCGCTGGCGCGCAACTCGGCCTTCCTCACCGCCGGCGTGTTCAACAGCCACCACGCGGAGCACAGCATGCTCCGCTACCTGAAGTCGCTGGAGGACAAGGACGTCGCGCTGAACCGCAGCATGATCCCGCTCGGTTCCTGCACGATGAAGCTGAACGCCACGGCGGAGATGATCCCGGTCACCTTCCCCGGCTTCAGCGAGATCCATCCCTTTGCCCCGGTGGACCAGGCGGCGGGCTATATCGCGCTGATCCGACGGCTGGAGAACTGGCTGGCCGCCATCACCGGCTTCGCCGCCGTCTCGCTGCAGCCGAATGCCGGCAGCCAGGGCGAATATGCCGGGCTGCTCGCCATCCGCGCCTTCCATCAGGCGCGGGGGCAGGGGCAGCGCGACATCTGCCTGATCCCCTCCTCGGCGCATGGCACCAACCCGGCCTCGGCCGTGATGGCGGGGATGCGCGTGGTGGTGGTCGGCTGCGACCGCGACGGCAACGTGGACCTCGCGGACCTCGACGCCAAGATCGCCCAGCACGCCGAGAAGCTTTCGGCGCTGATGATCACCTATCCCTCGACGCATGGCGTCTTCGAGGAGGAGATCATCCGCATCTGTGACGCGGTCCATCAGGCCGGCGGGCAGGTCTACATGGACGGCGCCAACATGAACGCGCAGGTGGGCCTGACCGCCCCCGGCCGGATCGGCGCCGATGTCTGCCACCTGAACCTGCACAAGACCTTCTGCATCCCGCATGGCGGCGGCGGGCCGGGCGTCGGCCCGATCGGCGTGGCGAAGCACCTGGTGCCGCATCTGCCGAACCACCCGCTGCTGAAGGAGGCCGGACCGGCGACGGGTTATGGCCCGGTCTCGGCGGCGCCCTTCGGCAGCGCCTCCATCCTGCCGATCTCCTACGCCTATATCCGCATGATGGGCGGGGCGGCGCTGAAGCGGGCGACGCAGGTGGCCATCCTCAACGCCAACTACATCGCGCGCCGGCTCGAAGGGCACTTCCCCGTGCTCTACAAGGGCGCGCGCGGCATGGTGGCGCATGAGTGCATCCTGGACTGCCGCGGCTTCCAGCAGGGCGGCGGCGTGCTGGTCGAGGACATCGCCAAGCGCCTGCAGGACTACGGCTTCCACGCGCCGACCATGTCCTGGCCGGTCGCCGGCACGCTGATGGTGGAGCCCACCGAGAGCGAGCCCAAGGCCGAGCTGGACCGCTTCTGCGACGCCATGATCGCCATCCGCGGCGAGATCCGCGCGGTGGAGCAGGGCCGCATGGACAAGGCCGACAACCCGCTGAAGAACGCGCCCCACACCGCGGCGGAAGTCACCGCCGAGGAATGGACGCATCCCTACAGCCGGGCCGAAGCCGCCTTCCCGCTGCCCTTCGTCGCCGCGCACAAGTACTGGCCGCCGGTGAAGCGTGTGGACAACGTCTATGGCGACCGCAACCTGGTCTGCACCTGCGCGCCGCTGGAGGAATACGCCCAGGCGGCGGAGTGAGGAAGTGCCGGGGGAGAGGCCATTCTCCCCTGGGCTTTTCCGCCGACGGGTGAGGGAGGCTCAGGCCTCCCCCGCCTCCAGGGCCAGCACGGCGAAGCTGGCCAGCCAGTGCTCGCCCATGTAGTCGCCTGCCACATGCGGGAGGCCGGCGGTGAGGTGCAGATCCGCCACGCGGTCCATCAGCACCCGGCGCGGGTCCTCCGCCGGCAGCGCCCGCGCCAGCGCACGCCAGCACCAGGCGCGGCTGAGATTGAGCCCGTCCAGATGGGCGATCTTGCCGTCCGAGCGGTCGCTGACTTCCGCCGGACGGAACAGCGGCATCGGCTGGGCGGTGGCCAGGCGGGGCAGGAAGCGGTCGAACCAGTAGGCGAACTGCTCGGGTGGCAGCAGGCGCCGCATGCATTCGGCCTCGATCAGGGCAGGGGAGAGGAAGTCGTCGCCGCTCGGCTCCCCCCAGGCCGGGCAGTCCTCGTCATTCCCGTACCAGCGCCCGGCGGTCTCGCGCAGCAGGGCGAGGAAGGCGGCGTCCTCCGTCGCCTCGGCATAGTCGGCGGCCAGCCGCAGCCCGAAGGCGGTGTTGAAATGCGTGCCCACCCGCACCGGATAGGTCGCCTTGGGCAGGAAGTCGCGGAAGCGCTGCACGAAGACCTCGGCCAGCGGCGCCAGATGCTCAGACCATGGCATGTCGGGGAGGCCCTTCAGCTCCGCCGCCAGCTTCAGCAGCCAGGCCCAGCCATAGGGGCGCTCGAAGCCGCGCGCCGTGGGCTGGGCGAGATAGGCGCACTCCCCGGCGATCTTTTCCGGGGTCAGCTGCCGGTCGAACAGGTCGCGCACGGCGCTGGCCGGCGCCATGTCGGGGAAGCGCCGCAGCAGATGGGCCAGCATCCAATAGGCATGGACGCAGGAGTGCCAGTCGAAGCTGCCGTAGAAGACCGGGTGCAGCGCGCTGGGGGTCCGGGCATCCTCCGGTCCGGCCAGGCCATGCGTGAGCTTGTTGGGATACTCCCGCGTGACATGGCCCAGGGCGATGCCGGCGAAACGGCCGGCCATGTCCTCGTTCAGTGTCGCTCGCATGCGGGTTCCTCATTCTGATGTGGCCGGGACCGACCTTCACCCCGGAACCGCCGGGAGAAAAGCCCGGCCGGAGAGTTTCCGGGCCGGATTGTCGCCGGTCCGGCGGACGAGGCGGTGGACCGGGGGCGGCCGGCGCCGCATCCTGGCGCCATGAGCGAAACCCCTCCCTGGCAGGTTCTGTCCAGCCGCACCGTGGTGCGGGACCGTTGGATCGACGTCACCGCCGATGCCTGCCGCGACGCCCGCGGCAACATCCTCGACCCCTTCTACACCTTCAACTACCCGGACTGGGTGCATGTGGTGGCGATCACGCCGGCCGACGAGCTGGTGATGGTGCGCCAGTACCGGCACGGCGCGCGCGCCTCCTCGCTGGAACTGCCTGCCGGCCGCATGGACCCTTCCGACACCAGCCCGCTGGAGGGCGCGGCGCGCGAGCTGCGCGAGGAAACGGGCTATGCCGCGCCCGCGCTGCGCCTGATCTCCAGCCTCAGCCCCAACACTGTCACGCACCGCAACCGCGTCCACACTGTGCTGGCGCTGGACGCCGTGCCCGCCGGCCCGACCGCGCATGAGGCGGGGGAGGACATCACGGTGGAGCTCTGGCCGCTGGAGCGGCTGCTGGCGGGCATTCCGCAGGGGCTGATGCTGCAGGCGCTGGACCTGCCCGGCCTGTTCCTGGCGCTGCACGCCATCGGCCGGCTCAGCCTGGAGCTGCGTCCACGCTGAAGGGAGAGGCGGCCCTCAGGCCGCCTCCGTCGCGGCGGCGAGGCGCTCGCGCAGGAAGGCGAGCACCGCCGCCTCCTCGGGCTTCAGCTCCGCCAGATCCTCCCGCAACTCGGCCTCCACCTCGCGGCGGACCTGCACGAGCAGCGCGCCCTCCAGGTAGCTGCCCACCACTTCCGGATGGACGTAGCACTTGCGGCAGATGGTGGGCGTGTTGCCGAGCCGCGCTGCGGTGTGCTCGATCGCTGCCTTCACGTTGCGCTTCGCCGCGGCCTTCGTATCAAAGTGCTCGAACTCGGCGAGCGCCATGGCGGCAAGCACGGTGCCGGCCCAGGTGCGGAAGTCCTTGGCGGTGATGTCGTGCCCGGTGGCGGCGCGCAGGTACTCGTTCACATCGGCCGAATCGATGGCCTGCCGTTCGCCATTCTCGTCGAGATACTGAAACAGCGTCTGGCCCGGCAGGTCCTGGCAGGCCCGCACCACCTTGGCGACGCGCCGGTCGCGGATGGAGAGGCGCCATTCCTTGCCGCTCTTGGCCCGGAAGGCGAAGCGCAGCGCGCTTCCCTCGATCGCCACATGGCGGTCGCGCAGGGTGGTCAGGCCGTAGCTTTTGTTCGCCTGGGCATAGTCCTCGTTGCCCACGCGGATGAGCGTGGTGTCCAGCAGGTGGACGACGGTGGCGAGCACCTTCTCCCGCCCCAGGCCGCGCTTCGCCATGTCGTCCTGGACGCGCGCGCGCAGCGCCGGCAGGCTGCGGGCGAAGTCCATGATGTGCTGGAACTTCGTGGCGTCCCGTGCCGCCCGCCAGTCGGGATGGTAGCGGTACTGCTTGCGGCCCTTGGCGTCGCGCCCGGTGGCCTGGATGTGGCCGTCGGGGTAGGGGCAGATCCACACCTCGGTCCAGGCGGGCGGGATGGCCAGGCTGCGCACCCGCTGGAGCACCGCCTTGTCCCGCACCGTCCGACCTTCGGCGTCGCGGTAGGTGAAGCCGCTGCCGCTGCGCCGCCGGGTCAGGCCCGGCATCTCGTCGGAGACGTAGCGCAGCCCGGCCGCGGCCGCCTCGGCCTTCGCCTCGGGCGGCGGGGCAGGGGAGGCGTGGCGCTGGGGTGTCGCGACCGCCGTGGCGGCTTCGGTGAGCATGATCGAGGCTCTCGCTCTATGTCGCCTGAGTTGCAGGAGCTGAACGCAGGAGAGCTATGGCTGGTTCCGCCTGGCCTGGCGTGCGCACGGTGCGGGAACCTCGCCCCGCCCGGCCGGTAGTGAAAGGGAAGGGCTGCCCCTGCGGGCGGTCCTCCCTTCCGTCCAGCAGGAGAGAAGCGCTGCCATGTCCGACCGTCCTGCCGCGTCCCGCCCTGTCCTGGCCATCACCGGAGGCTCCTCCGGCATCGGCCGCTGTACCGCCGCTCTCTTCGCGCAGCGGGGATGGGATGTCGGGCTGATCGCGCGCGGGGAGGCCGGGCTGGAGGCCGCCCTGGCCGATGTGCGCCGCGCCGGAGGGAAGGGCTGCGCGGCTGCCGCGGATGTCTCGGATGCGGCGGCGCTGGAGCGGGCCGCCACGGAGATCGAGGCGAAGCTGGGGCCGATCCAGGCCTGGGTGAACGATGCGGGAGTGAGCGCCTATGGCCGCTTCATGGACCTTTCGGAGGAGGACTATCTCCGCGTCACCCAGGTCACCTATCTCGGCGTGGTGAACGGTACGCGGGTTGCGCTGCGGCGGATGCAGCCGCGCAACCGGGGCACCATCGTCAATATCGGCTCTGCCGTGGCGATGCGGGCAGTTCCGCTGCAATCCGCCTATTCCGCGGCGAAATACGCCGTCGCCGGCTTCACCGAGGCGGTGCGGGCCGAGCTGTTGCACGACAACAGCGCGGTGCATCTCGGCATCGTGCACCCGCCCTCGACCAACACACCCTTCTTCAACCACGCGGCTTCGCGCCTGAAGGATGGCGTGCCGCGCCCGCCGCCGCCGGTCTATGAGCCCGAGATCGTGGCGGAGGCCATCCATCTCGCCGTCACCAGTCGTCGGCGCGAGGTGAAGGTGGGCGGCCAGACCGTCGCCTTCGGCCTGGCCAATACCGTGATGCCGGGCGTGCTGGACTGGGCGCTGGGCCGGTTCGGGCCGGAGATGCAGGTCTCCCATTCGGCGCAGGCGAAGGACCAGCGCGAGGAGACGCTGTTCCGCCCCTCCGCCACTCCATCGCCGGTGCATGGCGCCTTCGGGCAGGAGGCCCTGCGTCACAGTCCGCAGATGGCGCTGAACCGCTCGCCGGGGTTGGCGACGATGCTGCTGGGGCTGGGCGCGCTTGGCGTGCTGGCCTGCTTCGCCGGGCCGCCAAGGCGGCGCTAAGCAAGGGGCGGTGGTTCAGGCCTTCGCCGTGATCACCGGCGCCTCCGCCGGTGCGATCGACCAGCCGGCCAGTTCCTCCATTTCGGGCCGGTCCAGGATCTCCAGCCGGCCCTTTTGCAGGGAGGCCACCTCCTCGCGCCGCAGGGTCGCCAGGGCGCGGTTGGCATGCTCCACGGAGAGCCCCAGCGCGTCGGCCAGATGCGCCTGCTTCAGCGGCAGTGGCGCGCCGGTGCGGTCGGCGCCGCCGCGGCGCTGCAGCCGGGTATGCAGTTCCAGCAACAGGTGCGCCACTCGCCCCACCGCGTCGCGTCGGCCCAGGCTGGTCAGCCGCTCCCGTAGCCGTGCCCGGTCACGCGAAAGTCCATCGGCGTAGGAGAGGGCCAGGCCCGGATCGCGCCCCATGAACTCGCACAGGCGATCCCGCGACAGGGCGCAGAAGCTGGCATCGGTCAGCGCGGAGACCTCGGCACCGTCCTCGCTGCGCTCGACAAGGTCGCCGGGCAGGTGGAAGTCGAGGATCTGCCGGCGCCCGTCGGTCGTCGTGGTCCAGGAGAAGGCCCAGCCGGCATAGAGGGTGAACACGCCGTCCCGGATCACCTCGTTGGCCCGCACCAGCCGCACGGCCGAACGGACGCGCGCGATCTCCCCCACCTGTGCCTGGGGCACAACCCGAAACAGGGCGAAAGGCCGGACCGCGCAGGCAGAACAGCTTCCGGGCAGGGGTGTCAAGTTGGGTTTTACCGACATGACGCCGTTTTTACGCTGCTTCCCGACCCGGTTCCAGCATTCAAACGGTGCCTGCAACGGAACCCTGGTCTGGCAGCCTGCGAACGGCGGACAGCGGAGCAGGGCTTATGATGTTCCAAGAGGCTGATCGGCCTCGGCGGCGGAGTCGGGCATCCGGTGCGCCGCGGGCCCGAGGGAGGTCAGGCGGGAAACAAAGGGTGCCGCAGATGGCTCAGCCCGGCCAGGAACAGCGCAGTCGGTACAGACAATCAGGGCTTCGGCCCGGTCGGAACGGCTCGCGGAAGTCCTCTGTCTTCTGCATCGAGGAACGCGATGCGGCCCGCAGGAAGGGAACGCGCGGCAGAAGTCCGGTTTGCGGGGCGGGTCCGGGGCCAGGGGCGTCCGCCCCTGGCCCCGCCGGGATTGACCGTGTCATCCCGGACCGCGCCATCCCTTCACTCGGCGGACGTCACGCCTGCCCGCTCGCTCCGCGTCTTCCACAGGGAGAGGATGATCGAGCCGGTAATGATGCCGCCCGTCACCAGCAGGGCATACTCCACCGGCACCGCCTTGCCGCCGGCGTACCAGTTGGCCAGCATCTTGGCGCCGACGATCATTAGCACAATCGAAAGCCCATGCTTCAGGTATTTGAAGCGGTGAATGATGCCGGCCAGGGCGAAGTACATCGCCCGCAGGCCGAGGATGGCGAAGACATTCGCCGTGTAGACGATGAACGGGTCGGTCGAGACGGCGAAGATTGCGGGAATGCTGTCGAGCGCGAAGAACAGATCGGTCAGTTCGATCAGCACCAGCACCAGCAGCAGCGGCGTGACCATCAGCCGGCCGCCCTCCCGCGCGGTGAAGGCATTGCCACGGAAGCCCTCCGTCACCGGCAGGTGGCGGCGCAGCCAGCGCAGCACGGGGCTGTTGGTCGGGTCCGGCTCCTCCTCGGCGGCGCGCAGCATCTTCCAGCCCGACCACACCAGGAACAGGCCGAAGACCACCATCAGCCAGTCGAACTCGCGCAGCAGCGCGGTGCCGACCACGATCATGACGCCGCGCATCAGCAGCGCGCCCAGGATGCCCCAGAACAGCACCCGGTGCTGGTAGGCGGGGGGCACGCCGAACTTCGCGAAGAGCAGGACGAAGACGAAGATGTTATCGACCGAGAGCGACCACTCGATCAGATAGCCGGTCAGGAACTCCAGGCTCTTGGCGCTACGCTCCTCCGGGGAGGCGCCGTAGCTCAGGCGCAGCCAGACGAAGAAGGCGAGGGCCAGGCCGGCATAGGCGGCCGACTTGATGAGGGCGGTGCGCACCGGCACCGGGACGGGGTCGCCCTGGGCGTTTTTCCGGGCGAATACGCCGAGATCCAGCAACAGCAGGCCGAGAACGGCCGCGTTGAATGCGAGCCAGAAAACGGGTGAGGCTTCCATGCCGAACGGTTCTCCTCTCTGAGGCCCGGCCGGACAGAACACCATTCTCCAGGGTGGAAGCGCGCCGGGCCCGATTGCGCGATTAGTCGATCCGACATCGCGAAGGCGGGAGGCACCGGTCAGGCCGGAACACCCGCCGGGTCGCCAGAGGGGCCCGGATCACGGCAAAGATGGACGAATTTTCACGGAATGACAAGAGCCGGTTGTTTCCCGGCGCGATTCACGCCATCTGCTCATTTGCGTGATGGCGGTCGGGACACTACTGTCCTCCATCGAGGCGAGGAGACGCGGTCAGGCCGGCGGGGCCATTCCTTCCAGGCCGCTGGCCGCCCAACTGGATCGAGGCGTGGCTATGGGTTCCTTCAGCATCTGGCACTGGCTTGTCGTGCTGCTGGTCATTCTGCTGCTGTTCGGCGGCGGCAAGATCAGCGGCCTCATGGGCGATCTCGCCAAGGGCATCAAGTCCTTCAAGCAGAACATGAAGGAGGACGATGACGAGAAGGATGCCTCAATGGCGGCGGAGTCGAACCAGCCGCCGGCCGGCAATCTTCCCGGGCCGGCACCGACCCGCCCCACCGGCAGCGCCCAGCCGAACACCTCCAATTCCTCCCACCCCGCGGCCTGAGCCGCGCACGGGACGACCGGCCCGATAAGCCGGAACGCGGCCAGGGTGGCGGAGGCCCCCCTGGCCGTTGTTGTTTCCCCCCTCTGCCGGCGGAAGGCCGGACGGAGCTCCCCTGGCGGAGCGGGCCGGGACTGCGCTATTAGCGCCGCGACCGCCCGCCGCCGCTCCGGAGCGCCCCGCATGACGCTGCCCATCCCTCAGCCCGCCATCGACGCCATCATCGGAGCCGGCCGCCGAATGGACCGGCGCAACTGGGTGCCGGCCACGGCCGGGAACCTCTCGGTGCGGCTGGCGGAGGGGCGGGTGGCCGTCACGCGCTCCGGCATCCACAAAGGCCACCTGACGCCCGAAGCCATCGTGGCGGTGGATCTGCAAGGGCAGCCCGAGGATCCGGCGCTGCGCCCCTCGGCCGAAACCTTGCTGCATTGCGGCATCTATCGCCGCTTCCCCGCGGCCGGGGCGGTGCTGCACGGCCATTCCATCGCCAACACGGTGCTCTCCCGCCGCGCGGGGAAGAGCCTGGATCTGGCCCGCTACGAGCTGCTGAAGGCATTCCCGGGCCTGGCCACCCATGACGCCCGCGTGGCCGTGCCGGTCTTCGACAACGACCAGGACATCCCCCGCCTGCAGGCGGCGGTGGAGGCCCGCTGGGCGGCCCTGGATGTCATCCCTCCGGGCTATTTAATCCGCGGCCACGGCGTCTATGTATGGGCGCGCGAGATGGAAGCGGCGCTGGCCCGGCTGGAGGCGCTTGAATTCATGCTTGAATGTGAACTTCTGGAGGGGAGGATCGGATGAGCCTTCTGACCGTCAGGGATGCCGCCACGGGTGCCGAGCTGCTGCGCAGCAGTGATGCGGCGGAGATCGCCGCGGCGCTCGCCCCCATCAATGTGCGCTTCGAGCGCTGGGAGGTGGCGCCGCTGCCCGCCGGCGCCGCCGCCGAGGATGTGCTGGAGGCCTACCGTCCGCAGCTCGACGCCTTCATGGCCGGCAGCAGCGCCGGCACGGCGGACGTGATCAAGCTCTCGCCCGACCACCCGCAGAAGGAGGCGATGCGGCAGAAGTTCCTCGCCGAGCACACCCACACCGAGGACGAGGTCCGCTTCTTCCACGAGGGCACCGGCAACTTCATCATCCATGCCGAGGGCAAGGTGTTCGACGCGCACTGCACCCGGGGCGACCTGATCAGCGTGCCGGCCAATGCCCAGCACTGGTTCGATGCCGGCAGCGAGCCCTCCTTCACCGTGCTGCGCGTCTTCACCGACACCAGCGGCTGGACGCCCCACTACACAGGCACCGACATCTCCGAGCGCTTCCCGGCGGTGACGGAGTGACGGTGGCGCCGGTCAGTGCCGTCCTGACGGATATCGAGGGCACCACCAGCGCCATCGCCTTCGTGAAGGAGACCCTGTTCCCCTTCGCGGAGCGGGCGCTGGACGCCTTCCTGGACGCGCATGGCGCGGAGCCCGAGGTGGCGGCCTGCCTGGACGCGGTCCGCCAGGCCGCGCGGCCGGGGGAGGAGCCCCGCGCCGCACTGCGCCGCTGGATGGCGGAAGACGCCAAGATCGGCCCGCTCAAGACGCTGCAGGGCATGATCTGGCGCGACGGCTTTCTCAGCGGCGAGGTGACCGGCCATCTCTGGCCGGATGTGGCGCCCTGCCTGCGCGCCTGGTCGCGCGCGGGGATCGGGCTCTACGTCTATTCCTCCGGCTCGGTGGCGGCGCAGAAGCTGCTCTTCGGCCATTCCCCGGCGGGCGACCTCACCGGCCTGTTCAGCGGCTTCTTCGACACCGCCGTGGGCGGCAAGCGCGAGGCGGCCAGCTATGCGGCCATCGCCCAGGGCCTGCACCGGCCGGCGGGCGAGATCCTGTTCCTCTCCGATGTGGCGGAGGAGCTGGATGCCGCCGCCGCCGCCGGGCTGCAGGTCTGTCAGCTCGTGCGCCGGCAGGACGGCACGCAGCCCAGCCCGCGCCATCCGCAGGCGCCCGACTTCCCCGCGGTGGCCGGACGCTTCAGGCTGCCCGCCCCATCCCTTTCGGCCGGCGCGGCCGCCTGAGACCGATCAGCCCCGGAGGCCGCACCGCATGATGACCACCTACACGGTGCGCGACGGGCGGACCGTCCAGGGAGAAGGCATCCCCTCGGCCGAGGAGCTGCGCGCCGCCGTCTGGATCGACCTGCTGGCGCCGACACGGGCGGAGGAACAAGCCGTCCAGGCGGCGCTGAACCTGGAGATCCCGACACGGGAGGAGATGCAGGAGATCGAAAGCTCCTCGCGTCTCTACAAGGAGGAGGTGGCGCTCTTCCTCACCGCCAACTTCCTCTATGGCGTGGACCAGGGGGAATACGGCTCCACCGCCATCACCTTCGTGCTCGCGGAAAACAACGTCGTCACGGTGCGCTACGCCACGCCCAAGGCCTTCACCGCCTTCGCGAGCCGGGCGATGCGCACGCCGTCATTGCTGCAAAGCCCGGACGGCGTGATGCTCGGCCTGTTCGAGCAGGTGGTGGACCGGCTGGCGGACGTGCTGGAGCGCGTCGGCGCTGACATGGACCGCGCCAGCCGGGCCGCCTTCCGCAACGCCCGCAGGCCCGCGAAGGTGAAGGTCAAGGCGCGGGACGCCGAGATGAAGGACGTGCTGATCGCGCTCGGTGAAGTGGGCGAGGTGACCAGCCGCGCCAACGAGACGCTGCTCGGCCTCTCCCGCATCCTCACCTTCGTCGGCGCCGAGAAGTCCACCGCCGTACGCAAGGAAAACAAGACCGGCATCAAGACGCTGATGCGCGACGTCCGTTCCCTGGTCGAGCACGCGGCCTTTCTCAACAACAAGGCCAACTTCCTGCTCGATGCGGTGCTCGGCATCATCAACATCGACCAGAACGGCATCATCAAGACCTTCACGGTCGCCAGCGTGGCGCTGATGCCACCGACCCTCCTGGCCAGCATCTACGGCATGAATTTCGCCCACATGCCGGAGCTGCAATGGCATCTCGGCTATCCGCTGGCGCTGCTGGTGATGGTGGTGAGCGCCATTCTTCCCGTCTTCTACTTCAAGCGCAAAGGCTGGCTCTAGCACGGCGCCGCGCGGCTTCCGGGAGGATTGCTCCTCCCGGCCTTCGCCTCAGAGGCCGGCGCCCTCCAGTTTCAGGATGGCGCGCGCAAGGGCCTGGGCGCGCGGCACCAGGGTCGCGACCTCCAGATACTCCTCCGGGCTGTGCGCCTTGCCGCCCACCGGCCCGACGGCGCAGAGCGTCGGCGCGCCGACCGCCGCGGTGAAGCCGCTGTCGGCGCAGCCGCCGGCGAACTCGCCCATGGTCTCGAAGCCGCTCTCTGCCGCGGCCGCCTTGTAGATGCCGAAGACCGCATCGGTGCCCGGGTTCTGCGCCAGCGGCAGGAACTCGCCGCGGATGGTCAGGCGCGCACGCGTGCCGGGCACGAAGCTCTTCTCCACGATGGCGTGGATGCGACCCATGATGTCGTCGCGGTCCTCGGGGTGGATGTAGCGCAGGTCGATCTGCCCTTGCGCCCAGGGGGCCACCGTGTTCACGCTCTGCCCGCCCGAGACCAGGCCGACATTCAGCGTGATGCCGCGCGGGATGTCGGTCAGCGCATGGATCGCCTGCACCTTGCGCGCCAGCTCCTCGATGGCGCTGATGCCGGCCTCGAAGTTGCCGCCGGAATGCGCGGCCTTGCCCTCGATGTCCATCACCATGAACACGCCGCCCTTGCGGCCGGTGACCACGGCGCCGGAGGGGCGGCCAGGCTCGGAGTTGAAGACGACGCGGGCCTTGCGGGCCTCCGCCTCGATCACCGGGCGGCCCTCGGGCGAGCCGATCTCCTCGTCGCCGGTGAACAGACCGACCAGCGGGCCGGGCGCGCCGCCGAACTGCGCGAAGGCGGCCAGCACGAACATGTTCTGCACCAGCCCGGCCTTCATGTCACAGACGCCGGGACCGGTGGCGATACCGTTCTCGATGCGGAAGGGGCGGCGCTCCGGTTCACCCTTGGGGAACACCGTGTCGCGATGGCCCATCAGCACGATGTTGCGCCGCGCATTGCCGGAGGCCGCGGAGTCGCCGCCCGCCACCATGGCGCGCAGGCAGTCGCCATGCTTCTGGCCGGGGACCACCTCCACCGGGATGCCGTATTGGGCGCAGAAGGCTTTCACGCGCTCGCCCACCGCATCCACGCCGGCTTTGTCGTAGCTGCCGCCGTCGATGTTCACCATCGCCTCCAGCTCGGCCAGCATCGCCCCTTGCTGGGCCGCCAGCCATTCCGTGATCCGTGCTTCGCTGGCGCTCATCCGCCACTCTCCTCGATGCTGCAATCGCGCTCACAAGGTGACGAATTCGCCGCCCGGCGTGAAGCCGGCGCGCAAAGGTGTTCGCGAGGGAATGGACAGGGCTGGGGAAGTTGGCTACCGCGCTGGGGGATCGGGCCGGTGGAAGAGGGCGTGTCCGCGGCGCCCTGGCGTGGCGGAGTCGCGCATCCGCCATCCGGGCCCCATGTTTCTGGACGGCACAACGCGGAGGTACGTACCTTGACCCAGGCTGACCGTCCCCCTTCCCAGGAAGACGCGACCATGCATCAGGCCGGCGCCGTGCCACGCAGCCTCTCCGCCGCAGCCACCACCGAGCCGGGGGAGGGCGGCCAGGGCTGGCCTGCCGGCAGCGTCGTGCTGGTCGTTGAGGACGAACCGCTGATCTGCATGAACCTGACGCAGATGCTGGAGATGATGGATTTCCAGGCGCCTGGCCTCAGCCGCGCCGAGCAGGCGCTGGACTGGCTGAAGGCGAATCCTGCTCCGGTGCTGATGATCACCGATGTCACCCTGCCCGGAATGGACGGCATTGCGCTGGCCGCCGCGGCGCGGGAGCTGCATCCGGGCCTGCCGGTGCTGCTGGCCAGCGGCCATGCCCAGGCCAGCATGAGGCTGCCGGCGGCACTGCAAGAGGGCGTCGGCTTCCTCCCCAAGCCCTACTCCATGCGGCAGCTGGAGAGCGCCGTGCGCGAGCTTGAGGAGAAGACGCGGCCGGGCGGCGGCTAATAAGCCGGGCGCGCGGCGCCTGCCCGCGCGCCCCTCAGCCCCTCAGCCCCTCAGCCCCTCAGAGCCCCTCAGCCCCTCAGAGCCCCTCAGCCCCTCAGCGCCTCAGTGCGCGTGGTGCGCGCAGGCCTGCACCTCGGGCTTCGGTGCCGGCAGGGTCACTGCCCGCTCGATCGCCCGTGCGGCGCGGAAGCAGAGGTCGTCCCGCAGTTGCGCCGCCGCGAACTGCACGCCGCGCGGCATGCCGTCCTCATCGGTGCCGAAGGGCACGGTGATGGCCGGCTGGCGCGTCAGGTTGAAGGTGAAGGTCCAGGGCGCCCAGTCGCGCCACAGCGCCTCGGTCGGCTTCAGCGTCGGCGCGTCCGCGTCGAAGGCGGCGGTCGGCGTGGTCGGGCAGAGGACCAGGTCGTATTTCTGGTGGAAGCGCGCCATCGCGTGCGCCGCCTCGGTGCGCAGCGCCTCGGCGCCCAGGAAGTCGATGGCGGCCATCCCGCCCTCGCGTTCAGCCACCTCCTCCAGCCCCTTGTCGAGCAGCGCGCGCTTCTCCGGGGCCATGGTCTTGACCAGCCGCGCCAGGGCCACGCCCCAGACCCGGCCGAAGATCTGCCTGGTGTCCGGCAGCTCGGGCTCGGCGTCCTCGACGATGGCGCCCTGCTCGGAAAGGATGCGCGCGGCGGTCAGCACGGCAGCCTCGCCCTCGGCGTCGATCGGCGGCGCATAGCCCAGCCTGCGCACCACCGCGACGCGCAGTCCGGCCACACCATCCTCGATGCCCGCGCGCCAGTCGCGCGGCTCGTCATGCAGGCAGTAGGGATCGCGGATGTCGCCCTGCGCCATGGCGGAGAACATCAGCGCCGCGTCGCGCACCGTTCGGGTCATCGGCCCGGCGCAGGAGACCTGGCCGAAGGCGCTGTGCGGCCACTGGGGAATGCGGCCATAGCTCGGCTTCAGCCCGACCAGCCCGCAATAGGCGGCAGGGATGCGGATGGAGCCGCCGGCATCGGTGCCGACATGCAGCGGGCCGAAGCCCGCGGCGCCCGCTGCCCCGGTGCCGGAGGAGGAGCCGCCGACGGTGCGCTGGGAGTTCCAGGGGTTGCGGGTGATGCCATGCAGCGGGCAGTCGCCAGGGGTCTTCCAGCCGAACTCGGTGGTGGTGGTCTTGCCGAGGATGACGGCGCCGGCGGACTTCAGCCCGATCACGGCGGGGGCATCCTCGGCGGCCGGGGTGGTGTCGCTGGTCTTGCTGCCGCGGCGGGTGGGGAAGCCCTGCAGGTTCAGCAGATCCTTGACCGTGACCGGCACGCCGTCCAGCGGTCCCATTGGGCGGCCGGCGGTCCAGCGGGCCTCGGATTCGCCGGCCTGGGCCAGCGCCTTGGGGTTCAGCACGGCGAAGGCGTTCACCCAGGGATTGTAGCGCGCCACCCGCTCCATCACCGCCTGCAGCGCCTCCACCGGGGAGAGGCGACGGCGCGCATAAAGGGCCAGGAGCTGCTCGGCCGACATCAGGGCCGGATCGGTATCGGACATGCTGGATTCCGCCTAGAGGAAGCTGGGCCGGGGCAACAGGCGCCCGGCCCATGCGCAACTTGCCCCGACGGCCGCCCTGGTGCCAGTGCGGGGATGCACGATCCGCCCCGCCGGGAATGCCGCCTCAGACGGGTTCCGGCACCCGCGCCCGGCTCCGCATCAGCGGCTGGATGCGCTGGCCGAACTGGTCGAGGCCGATCAGGAAGTCGTCGAAGGTCAGCATCAGGCCCTTCACGCCCGGCACGGCCGCTGCCTCGTCCAGCATCCGCGCGACGCTGGCATAGGAGCCGACCAGCGTGCCCATGTTGAAGTTGATCGGCGAGGCGCCGACCACCATGGCCTTGGCGCTGGAGGTGGCGTCGGCCCGGGTGTCCTCGCCGGTGCGGGCGCCGAGCCAGGCCAGCGCCTCCGTGTCCGCCCCGGCCAGGTAGTGCCGCCACTTGGCCATGGCGGCTTCGTCCGTCTCGTCGGCGATCACCATGTAGAGCATGTAGGTGCCGACATCGCGCCCGGTGCGGGCGGCGGCCTCGATCAGGCGCGCGGCCAGCGGCGCGGCCTTGGCCGGCTCGTTGACGCCCTGGCCCAGGCAGAAGTTGTAGTCGGCGTACTCGGCGGCGAATTGCAGGCCGCGTTCGCTCTGCCCGGCGGCCACCACCTTGATCGGTGCCTGCGGACGGGGGCTCAGCTTGCAGTCGTCCATCTGGAAGTGGGTGCCCTTGAAGTCGGAGCGCCCCTCTGCCCAGAGCTCGCGCATGACCTGCACGTATTCCGTGCTGTAGTCGTAGCGCTTGGCGAAATGCTCCTCGCCCGGCCAGAGCCCCATCTGGCTGTATTCGGTGCGCTGCCAGCCGGAGACGATGTTCACGCCGAAGCGGCCACCGGAGATGCTGTCGATCGTCACCGCCATGCGGGCGACGATGGCGGGCGGCAGCGTCAGCACGGCGGTGGAGGCGAAGAGGCGGATACGGCGGGTGACGGCGGCGAGCCCTGCCATCAGCGTGAAGCTCTCCAGCCCGTGGTCCCAGAACGCGGTCTTGCCGCCGAACCCGTGCAGCTTGATCATCGAGAGGGCGAAGTCCAGGCCGTAGCCCTCGGCCTTCTGCACGATCTGCCGGTTCAGGTCGAAGCTCGGCATGTACTGCGGAGCGTTCTCCGAGATCAGCCAGCCGTTGTTGTTGATCGGGATGAAGACGCCGACATCCATGAGCGGTTCTCCATGGCTTGCAGGATCGCTTCGCAACCGCAGCAACTCCCGTGCCAGGGCCGGGGGTTTCCATGCCGCGCCGGCGGACGCAGGATCGGCCTTCCCTTGCCACACGGAGTCCCGCGATGACCGATCAGCCCGCCAAGAAGCCTTGGGAATGGCCGGAGGAGCACTGGCGCCACATCGTCAGCCGCGCCTATGGCGGCCGCAGCCTGGCGCCCAAGGCCTGGCCGAACGGCGCGCGCTGCTGCGTGGCGCTCTCCTTCGACGCCGACCATGAGACCGGTCCACTGCGCGATTCCGACGAGAGCCCGATGCGCATCAGCCAGGGCCAGTACGGCTCGCGCCAGGGCATGCCGCGCATCCGCCGGCTGCTGGACCAGCACGGCATCAAGGCCAGCTTCTTCTACCCGGCGGTTTCTGCGCTGCTGCACCCGGAGGAAGTGCGCGCGGTGGCGGATGACGGCCACGAGATCGGCATCCATTCCTGGATCCATGAGGCGAACACCGGCCTGCCGCCGGGCGTGGAGCGCGAGCTGACGCTGCGCGCCGCCGACACGCTGGAGAAGGTCTCCGGCCGCCGCCCCGTCGGCATCCGCACCGCGAGCTGGGATTTCTCGGTGGATACGCTCGACATCATCCGCGAGATGGGGCTGCTCTACGACAGTTCGCTGATGGCCGACGACGAGCCCTACGAGCTGCTGGCGCATGGCGAGCCGACCGGCGTGGTGGAACTGCCGCCCGAGTGGATCCGCGACGACGCACCCTACATGAACATGCTGCGCTTCTCGGCGATCCGCCCCTATACGCCGCCCTCCGGCGTGGAGGAGATCTTCCGCGCCGAGTTCGACGGCGCCTATGCCGAGGGCGGCACCTTCCTGCTGACCATGCACCCCCATGTCATCGGCCACCGCAGCCGCATCGCGCTGCTGGAGCGGCTGGTCGAGCACATCAAGGGCCATGAGGGCATCTGGTTCGCCACGCATGCCGAGCTGGCGCAGTGGTGCAAGGAGCAGGCGAAGTAAGAAGAAGGCCGGGGGAAAGAATTCCCCCAGACCCCCATCTTCTTTCTTCAAGTTTGCCGCACGCCTTGAACTGACAGAAAAAAGATGGGGGGGTCGGGGGGAATTCCTTCCCCCCGATCTTTTTCTCACCCGTTGGCGCGTTCCGCGCGCGTGGCCTCCAGGTCGTCCTCGATGAAGGCGCGCACCACCTCCGCCAAAGGTTCCTGTTCCGAGAAGCCCAGGCGCTGCGCACGCTCCGCGGTGAAGGCGGCGGGCCAGCCGGAGACGATGGCCTGGATCGCCGTATCCGGCACGAAGCTGACCAGCTTGCGGGCTTCCTCCGGCAGCGCAGCGAGCATCTGTGCCACCGTTACCGAGGCGCCGGGTGGGTTGATGCCGCGGTCCAGGCCGAGCGGGGCCGTGTCCATGGACGCGGCATAGAGGAACCACTCCACCGCACGGCGCGGCGAGCAGATCCAGACGGCGAAATCCTCCTCCACCGGGCAGGTGGTGGAGAGGCCGAGCAGCGGCTCGCGCAGCACCGCCGAGACGAAGGAGGAGGCCGCCTTGTTCGGCCGCCCCGGCCGCACCATCACCGTGGGCAGGCGAATGGAGACGGCATCGAGGAAGCCGCGGCGCGTGGCGTCCTGCAGCAGCAGCTCGCCGACGGCCTTCTGCGCGCCGTAGGAGTTGGCGGGGAGCTGGCGCCCGTCATCCGGCACCATGGCCCGCTGTCCGCCGCCGAAGCTCGCCACCGAGGAGGTGAAGACCACGCGCGGCGGCCTGGGGAGGGTGCGGCAGGTGTCGAGCACCGCCAGCGTGCCGTGCAGGTTGACCCTCATGCCGAGGTCGAAATCCGCCTCGGCCGCGGCGCTGACCACGGCGGCGAGATGAAAGATCACTTCCGTCTGCGGCGGGATGGCCTCGGCCAAAGCAGTGCGGTCGGTCACGTCTCCGGCGAGGGTACGGATGGGGAAGGGGGCCTCGGCCGGCGGAACGGGCGTATTCAGGTCGAACAGGGTGAGGGCGGTGACGCGGCGGCCGTCCAACTGGCCGTCCCGCGCCAGCCGTGCCGCCAGCTTGCGGCCGAGGAAGCCGCCCCCGCCGAGAATGGTGATGTGCATAATTTCCTCGCCTCGGTTGCCGATTCCGCCAGATTGCCGCGCGGCGCGTGCCGGGCCAAGCTGCGGGAATGATCCCGCATCGTCCCTTCCGCCTCTTCGTCAACCCGCATCATGGCACGCCCGGCGTGGTGGTGCTCCCCGAAAGCGGGTTCCGCCGCGCCGCCACCGAGATCGCCGCCTGGCCGGGCTATGCGGTGACGCCGCTGCACCCGCTGCCGGAGATCGCCGCGGGGTGCGGCATCGCGGCGCTCCACTATAAGGACGAGGGCAGCCGCTTCGGGCTGGGCAGCTTCAAGGCGCTGGGCGGCGCCTATGCCGTGGCGCGGCTGCTGGTGGCCGAGCTGGCGAAGCGCGGCGTGGCCAATGCGGCGCGTGTCAGCGAACTGCTGGAAGGCCGCTATGCGGACGCCACGCGCGCCATCACCGTGACCTGCGCCACGGACGGCAACCATGGCCGTTCGGTCGCCTGGGGCGCGCAGCGCTTCGGGGCGCGCTGCGTCATCTTCGTGCATGAGGGGGTGAGCCAGGGACGGCGCGACGCCATCGCCACCTATGGCGCCGAGATCCGCGTCGTGCCCGGCACCTATGACGACGCGGTGCGCGAGGCCGCCGCCACGGCGGAGCGGGAGGGCTGGTTCGTCGTCTCCGACACCTCCTATCCCGGCTATACCGAGGTGCCGCGCGACGTCATGCAGGGCTACCGGCTGATGGCGGAGGAGGCCCTGGCCGCGCTATCGGAGGCGCCGACGCATGTCTTCGTCCAAGGCGGCGTGGGCGGCGTCGCGGCGGCGGTTTCGGTGCAGCTGCGCGCCCGCTTCGGCCCCGGGCCGCGCCTGGTGGTGGTGGAGCCGGAGAAGGCTGCCTGCCTGCTGGCCAGCGCCGAAGCGGGGCAGGCGGTCGCCGTCCCGGGCGAGCTGGACACGCTGATGGCGGGCTTGGCCTGCGGCGAGCCGAGTCTGCTGGCCTGGCAGGAGCTGGAGCGCGGCGCCTTCGCCTTCATGGCCATCAGCGACGACACGGCCGTGGAGGTGATGCGCCTGCTGGCGGCCCGCAGCCCCGCCATCGTGGCGGGGGAGAGCGCGGTGGCCGGCCTCGCGGGCCTGCTGCTGGCCGCCGCCGACCCCACGGCCCGCGCGGCACTCGATCTGGACGCCCAGAGCCGCGTGCTCGTCTTCGGCACCGAGGGTGCGACCGACCCGGAGCTTTACGCCCGCCTCGTTGGCGTGTCGTCTCCGGACAGTCATCAGGCTGTCAAGCCGGTGTCATGAGCCGCCGCTAATCCCCGCTCCGACGGGGCGCCCTGGCTGCGCCCTCTTCGGGAAGATCGGGGGATCGCATGAAGTTTCGTCTGACGGCGCTGGCCGCCGGCCTTGCGCTGACGCTCGGCGCGCCGGCCGCCCAGGCGCAGCAGCGCCAGGGCTTCACCTTCTGGTACGGCCTCACCGGCCAGCTCAGCGACGTGGTGCAGGAGGTCTGCAAGCGCTTCAACGACAGCCAGCAGCAGTACCAGATCACCTGCACCAGCCAGGGCGACTACGCCAAGGCGCTGCAGAACACCATCGCCGCCTTCCGCGCCGGCGAGCAGCCGACCATCGTGCAGGTCTATGATATCGGCACGGCCGACCTGATGCTCTCCGGCCAGTACGTGCCGGCGCGCGCGCTGATGTCGGAACAGGGATACGACGTCGACTGGAGCAACTACATCGCCCCGATCGCCGCCTATTACGCGAACTCGAAGGGCGAGATGCTGTCCTTCCCGTTCAACTCCTCGACGGCGGTGATGTACTGGAACCGTGCCGAAGGCCGGAAGGTCGGCTTCGAGAATCCCCCCGCCACCTGGGAGGATCTGCACAAGGCCCTGGTGGCAATGAAGCAGGCCGGCAGCGCCTGCCCGATGTCGATGGACTTCGACAGCTGGGCGCTCTTCGAGCAGTTCACCGCCGCTCACAACATTCCCGTCGCCAGCAAGGACAACGGCTATGGCGGGCTGGACGCCGAGTATGTGTTCGACAATCAGCCGCTGGTGAAGCAGCACTTCAACAACCTGCTGAACTGGTACAAGGACGGGCTGATCAAGGTCCGCACGCCCGAGAGCGGCCAGAACGTCATCGCCTCCTTCGCGAGTGGCGACTGCAACGTGACCTTCGGCTCCATCGCCAGCCACCAGACGGTGCGCCTGACCGCAAAGGAGGGGCTGGACTGGACCCCCGCGCTGCTGCCCGTCTATGCCGGGCATGAGCGCTACAACACGCGCGTCGGCGGGGCTTCGCTCTGGGCGCTGAAGGGCCGGCCGCAGACCGAGTACAAGGGGGCGGCCGCCTTCTTCGCCTTTCTCGCCACGCCGGAGAGCGAGGAATTCTGGTCCACCAGGACCGGCTACGTGCCCGTCACCCGCACCGGCTATGAGCGGATGAAGGACGAAGGCTTCTTCGAGCGCCCGGAGAATGTCGGCCGCGAGGTCGCCATGAAGAGCCTGCTGCTGCGGGAGCCGACGCCGCTGACCAAGGGCCTGCGCCTCGGCAACCTGACGCAGTTCCGCGCGGCTTACGCGAACGAGATGCAGGCCGCCTTCGCCGGCCAGAAGAGCATGGATCAGGCGCTGGCCTCCCTCCAGGAACAGGGCAACCAGCTGCTGCGCCGCTTCCAGCAGACCTATCGCGGCAAGACGCTGCCCTGACCGGCCACTGAGCCTGCTCCCCGCGCCTGCCGTCCCTGGCGCGCGCGGGGCCTTTCCTCCGCCGAACGAGGTCGCCTTGGAACGCCGCGCCACCTTCCGCTCGCCGCTGCTGCCCTGGCTGCTCGTGCTGCCGCAGCTCCTGATCATCTTCGTCTTCTTCTACTGGCCCACGGGCGAAGCCTTCCACTGGGCCTTCACCCTGGAGCAGCCTTGGGGCGGTGGCCGGCAATGGGTCGGCTGGCAGAACTTCCAGGAGATCTTTGGCAGCGCCGCCTATTGGTCCTCGGTGCGGACCAGTCTGACCTATGCCTTCGGTACGTCCGCGCTGGCCATCCTGATCGCATTGCTGCTGGCGCTGTTCATCGACCGCGAGGTGCGCGCCAGCCGCGGCTGGCGCGTGGCGCTGATCTGGCCCTACGCCATCGCCGCGCCAGCCATCGGCATGATCTTCCGCTTCGTCTTCGACCCGCGCGCCGGCGTGTTCAGCACGCTCAACGCGCTCTGGCCCGGCGCCTGGGACCCGGCGCTGAACGGCACGCACGCCATGCTGATGCTGATCCTGGCCGGCGCCTGGCAGCTCGTGGCCTACAACTTCGTCTTCTTCCTCGCCGGGCTGCAATCCATCCCGCGCCCGCTGATCGAGGCGGCGGCGATGGACGGCGCCGGGCCGCTGCGGCGGATGCGCGACATCCAGGTGCCGCTGCTGGCGCCGACCTTCTTCTTCCTCGTCGTCATCAACCTGACGGACAGCTTCACCAACAGCTTCGGCCTGGTGGACATCATGACCGCAGGCGGGCCGGCGCGCGCGACGGAGATCATGGTCTACAAGATCTATGCCGACGGCTTCAAAGGCCTCGACTACTCCGGCGCGGCCGCCCAGAGCATCGTGCTGATGGGCCTCGTCATCCTGCTCACCGTCATCCAGTTCCGCTTCGTCGAGCGGAAGATGCACTACCGCTGAGGCGAGGGGGAACCATGGTTGAGCGCCGTCCCTGGCTCGATGTCTTCACCCATATCGTGCTGCTGCTCTCGGCGGTGGCGCTGCTGGTGCCGGTCTGGCTTGCCCTGGTCGCCGCGACGCAGGACGTGGCGGGCGTGAACAGCGTGCCCATCCACTGGCTGCCGGGCGGGCACCTCGCCGACAACCTCGCGGAGGCCTGGCGGCGCGGCGGCTTCGCCACGCGCTTCACCACCAGCCTGATCGTCGCGGTCGGCGTCACGGTCGGCAAGATCGTGCTGGCCATGCTGGCGGCCTTCGCCATCGTGTTCTTCAGCTGGCGGGCGCGGGTGCTGGTCTTCTGGGCCATCTTCATCACGCTGATGCTGCCGCTGGAGGTGCGCATCGTGCCGACCTATGCGGTGGCGGCCAATGCGCTCGCCCCCTTCCAGGCGATCCTGGACGCGACCGGCCTCACCGGCCTGATCGAAACGGTGAGCGGCATCCATGTCGCGCTGCAATGGCGGCTGCTGAACTCCTATCCCGGCCTGATCCTGCCGCTGATCGCCACGGCCACCGGCACCTTCCTCTACCGCCAGTTCTTCCTGACCATCCCGGAGGAGCTGGTGGAGGCCGCCAAGATGGACGGTGCCGGGGCGCTGCGCTTCCTGTGGGACGTGCTGGTGCCGCTCTCCCGCACCACCATGGCGGCGCTCGCCACCATCATGTTCGTCTATGCCTGGAACCAGTATCTCTGGCCGCTGCTGGTCACCACCGAACCGGAGCGCAGCACGGTGATGGTGGAGCTGTCGCGCATGGTGCCGCGCGGCGACGGGCTGCCGGAATGGAACATCGTCATGGCCGGCGCCCTGCTGGCCATGCTGCCGCCGCTTGCCGTCGTGGTGCTGATGCAGCGCTGGTTCGTGCGCGGCCTCGTTCAGACGGAGAAGTAGCCCCATGGCGGCCATCGAACTCGCCGGCGTCAGCAAGACCTACGGCACCAACGCGGCCGTGCGCGAGGTGGACCTCGCGCTGCCGGAGGGCGCCTTCGTCGTCATCCTCGGCCCCTCCGGCTGCGGCAAGTCCACGCTGCTGCGCATGGTCGCCGGACTGGAGGCGATCAGCGCCGGCGAGTTGCGCATCGGCGGGGCGCGGATGAACGAGCGCGAGCCGAAGGACCGCGGCTGCGCCATGGTCTTCCAGAACTACGCGCTCTATCCGCATATGAGCGTGGCGGAGAATATCGGCTATCCACTGAAGGTGGCGGGCGTCTCCCGCACCGAGCGGCAGGCGCGCGTCGCCGAACTGGCCGCTGCGCTGGAACTCACGCCGCTGCTGGCCCGCCGCCCTGGCCAGCTCTCGGGCGGGCAGCGGCAGCGCGTCGCCATCGGCCGCGCCATGGTGCGGCGCCCGAAGGTTTTTCTCTATGACGAGCCGCTCTCCAACCTCGATGCCAAGCTGCGGGTGCAGATGCGCCTGGAGCTGCGGCGTCTGCACGAGCGGCTCGGCGCCACCTCGGTGCTCGTCACGCATGACCAGCAGGAGGCAATGACGTTGGCCGATCACCTGGTGGTGATGAATGCCGGCCGCGTCGAGCAGCAAGGCACGCCGCGCGAGGTCTATGCGCGCCCGGCCAGCCTGTTCGTCGCCGGCTTTCTCGGCGCCCCGGCGATGAACCTTTTGCCCGCCGAGGTGCTGGCCAGCGGCGACACCCTCCGCCTCGCCGACGGCACGCTGCTGCGCCTGCCGGAGGCCGTGGGGCATCGCGGCGCGGTCATGCTCGGCATCCGCCCGGAGCATGTCGAGGCCGGGCGGCTGCCCGCCACGGTGGAAATGGTGGAGGATCTTGGCGCCTCGGTCCTGGTGCATGCCCGGATGCCGGGCGGCGCGGCCCTGACCCTGCACAGCCCCGCCGATGCGGCGCCGGCCCGCGGCGAGGAGATCGGCCTCGACCTGCCGCCGGCCCGGCTGCACCTTTTCGACCCGGCGAGCGGCGTGCGCCTGCCCCTCGGACGCATCCCGGCAAGCCAGCGGGCAGAAGATGGACTTTTCGTCACCTCGGCAAGCCTCTAAAGGGTGCCCCGAACCTCTTCGGGGACCTGACACGATGAGACTGCACCGCCGCGACTTCCTGGCGCTCGGGGCCACCCTGGCGGCACCGGCCGTTCTGCCCGGCGCCGCGCGCGCCCAGGCCAATTGGCCGGACCAGCCGATCCGCCTGGTCGTGCCCTTCTCCGCGGGCGGCCCGACCGACATCCCGGCGCGCCTGATCGCTGATGAGTTGTCCAAGGCGCTGCCTCAGCGCGTCATCGTTGAGAACCGCACCGGCGCGGGCACGGTGGTCGGCGCCGATGCCGTCGCCAAGGCACCGAAGGACGGGCATACCTTCCTCTACACGACCATCGCGCAGGCGGCGATCCGCGCCATCTATCCGAGCCTGCCCTTCGACCCAGTGAAGGACTTCACGCCCGTCGCGCTCACCGGCGTCATCCCGATGCTGCTGATGGTCAACAAGGACGTGCCGGTCAAGAATCTGCAGGAGCTGATCGACCTCTTCAAGAAGAACCCGGGCGAGTACGACTATGCCAGCACCGGCAGCGGCGCGGCGCTGCACCTGGCCACCGAGCTGTTCCTGAAGCAGGCGGGTGGGCTGAAGGTCAACCACGTGCCCTATCGCGGCTCGGCCGCCGCCATGCCGGACCTGCTGAACGGCACCGTGACGATGATGCTGGACGTCGCCAACAGCGCGCTGCCCTTCGTGCAGAAGGGCGAGGTGAAGGGGCTGGCGATCTCTTCCGACAAGCGCCTGCCGCAGGTGCCGGAGATCCCGACCTTCAGCGAAGCCGGCGTGCCAGGCTACGAGGCTTATACCTGGCACATGGTGCTGGCGCCGGCGGGCACGCCGGACGCGATCGTCCAGCGCATGAACCAGGAGATCAACAAGGTCATGGCCAAGGATGAGGTTCAGAAGAAGCTGGCCGACCTGACCATGACGCCGCGCAGCGACAGCACGCCGGCCAGCACGAGGAAGTGGCTGGCCGACGAGATCGCCAAGTGGGAGCCGATCATCAAGGAAGCCGGCATCAAGGTGGACTGAGGCTCAGCCGATCTGCGGCCGCGGCACGCCCGCCGCGGCCGGCTCGGGAAAGACCGGCACCAGCCGCCCGCCCTGCCACTGCGCGAGCACCGGGCGGGCGCGCAGATTCTGTCCGCTCTCGTCGAAGCCGGCGGCCCAGCCCAGCGGCGCCTCCCGCTCCTCGAAGGTGGTGGCCAGCACGGCGGCGCGAACGCGTTCCTTGTCCGGCGAGCCGGCACGGTGCAGCGCCTCCAGGAAGAGGCGGGCACCCGCATGGTTCGCCAGACTGTGGCCGGAGCGGGGATCGTGCCCGTACTTGCCGCGATAGACCTCGGCGAGCTGCCGCGCCTCCTCGCCGGCGCGGCCGGCGGCCAGGTAGGGCGGGAAGCCCACCGTCATCACGCCCTCCACCTGCGGGCCGAGTGCCTGCGCCAGGTCGGCGAGGCTGTAGCCGGCGCCGGCCCCCAGCACCATGCGCGGCCGCCAGCCGATCTCCTTCATCGCGCGGAACAGCAGCAGGATCTCCGCCTGCTGTCCGGTATGCAGCACGAGCTGCGTCTCCGCCGCGCGCAGGCGCTGGGCAAGCGCCGGGATCTCCTGCCCGCCCGCGGCATAGCCGAAGCGGCCGAGCAGCCGCGCCGTACCCTGCAGCCCCACCTCCTGCGCCGTTGCGACGCTCTGCCCGTAGAGCGTGTCCTCATGCAGGATGGCGACCTGCATCGCGGCGGGCGGCATCTGCCACAGCGCCGGCAGCAGCCAGCGCGCGGCGCGCAGCGTCAGCGCCGCATAATCAGAGCCGCGCGGGCAGCTGCGGAAGAGATAGCGGAAGCCGCGCACGGTGATCGTATCGGCGATGGCGCCCAGCTCGAAATAGGGCACGCCCTCCAGCTCCGCGACCTGCGTCGCGGCGAAGGACACGGCCGAGGCGCAGCTGCCGAACAGAGCCGCCACACGCTCCGGCCCCGCCAGCAGGCGGCGCGCCGCCTCGCCGGCCTGCGCGGCATCGGAGGCTTCCGCCTTCACCAGCCGCAGCGGCCGCCCGAATACGCCGCCGGCGGCGTTGCGCGCCTCGACCGCCATTTCCAGGCCCCGGAAGCTCTCGTCCCCATGCAGGGCCAGCGGGCCGGCGAAGGGAAAGATGGCGCCGATCCGCAGTTCCGGCGCCGCTCCGGCGGCGCGCCCCTGGGCCGCCGCCTGCCGTGCCGCGAGCGCAAGAGCGGCCTGGCCGAGCAGGGTTCGGCGGCGGATGCGGACCATTGCGGACTCCGGCAGGCGGAAAGGCAGAGGGGGGCCAAATGGTCTACCCAAGCGATGCGGCGCGCAACTGCACTCGTGCGGGAACGTGACAATTTCCGCGTGGTGAGCCTGCCACTTTCGCCACGCCTTGACGCCGGGCGGTACGCCGCCGACCTTGCGGCGCCCTGCGCGCCCCCTGCCAGGAAGGAGGAAGCCATGACTGAACTGCCGAGCACGATGACCTACATCGACCATGGTGCGGGTGGCGGGCCGGAGGTGCTCGTTCCCGCCACCGGTCCGCTGCCCTCGCCGAAGCCGGACGAAGTGCTGATCCGTGTGCTCGCCGCCGGCGTGAACCGGCCGGATGTGCAGCAGCGTATGGGCCTCTATCCGCCGCCGCCCGGCGCCAGCCCGATCGCCGGCCTGGAGGTGGCGGGCGAGGTGGTCGCGACCGGCGCCGAGGTGCGCCGCTACAAGGCCGGCGACCGCGTCTGCGCGCTGGCCAATGGCGGTGGCTATGCCGAGTACTGCACGGCGCCGGAAGCGCAGACGCTGCCCTGGCCAGCCGGCTTCGACGCCGTGCGCGCCGCCGCCCTGCCGGAGACCTATTTCACCGTCTGGGCCAACCTGTTCGGCCATGGCCGCCTGAAGGCCGGTGAGACGGTGCTGATCCATGGCGGCACCTCGGGCATCGGCGTCACCGCCATCCAGCTCGCCAAGGCCTTCGGCGCGAAGGTCCTGGCCACCGCGGGCAGCGCCGAGAAATGCAAGGCCTGCCGCAAGCTCGGCGCCGACGTGGCGATCAACTACCGGGACGAGGATTTCGTCGAGGCGGTGAAGCAGCACACCGGCGGCAACGGCGTCGACGTGCTGCTCGACATGGTCGGCGCCGCCTATTTCCAGCGCAACCTCCGCTGCATGGCGAAGGACGGCCGGCTGGTGATCATCGCCTTCCTGCAGGGGCATGAGGCGGAGAAGGTGGACCTGCGGCCGATCATGCTGAAGCGCCTGACCGTCACCGGCAGCACCATGCGGCCGCGCACCACGGCCGAGAAGGGAGCGCTCGCCGCCGAACTGGAGGCGAAGGTCTGGCCGCTGCTCGCGCGCGGCGAGTGCGGCCCGGTGATCCACGCCACCTTCCCGCTGCGTGAAGCGGCGGCCGCGCACCGGCTGATGGAGAGCAGCACGCATATCGGCAAGATCATGCTGACCGTCGCCGAACCGGCGGCCTGATGCTGCGCCTGGCCGACCTGCGCCTGCTGCTAATCGCCGTCACGCTGTTCGGCGGCGCCTGGCCGATCACCAAGGCGGCGCTGCCCTATGCCACGCCGCTATGGTTCGCCGTCTCGCGCACGCTGCTCGGCGCGCTGATCGCGGCCGGCGTGCTGGTCATCACGGGCCGGCTCGCCTGGCCGGCGCGGCAGGACTGGCCGGCGTTGCTCGGCGTTGGCCTGCTGCAGCTCGGCGGCTTCTTCGCGCTGACGCATCTGGCGGTGGCGCTGGTGCCCGCCGGGCGCACCGCGGTGCTGGCCAATGTCACCATCTACTGGCTGGTGCCGATGTCGGTGCTGCTGCTGCGCGAGCGGGTCTCGGCCATGCGCTGGCTGGCGGCGGCGCTGGGGCTGGGGGGAGTGGCGGCGCTCGCCGGCCCCTGGGCGGTGGACTGGAGCGAGCCGGGCGCCCTGCTCGGCCATGCCATGCTGCTGCTGGCGGCGCTGCTCTGGTCCTGCGCCATCATCATCACGCGCCGCTTCCCGCCGAGCCGCACCATGCTCGACGTCCTGCCCTGGTGCTTCCTGCTCGGCGGCGTTGTGCTGGTGCCGATGGCCCTGCTCCTGGAGCCGAATGGGGGGATCGGGCGCGACGCCTGGCCACATATGCTGGTGATCGGCTGCATTGTCGCGCCGCTCGGCACCTGGGCGGTGATCGAGGCGGGGCGGCGCCTGCCGGGCGCCGTCTCCTCCGTCGGTTTCCTGCTGGCGCCGGCGATCGGCCTCGTCGTCTCGACCCTCTGGCTGGGGGAGCCGCTGGGCTGGGACGTGCTGGTCGGCGGCGCACTGATCGTCGCGAGCGTGCTGGTGGCGACGCGCGGATAAGGGAGAGGCACGATGCGGCTGAAGGCGACCGAGGCAGGGCAGGGGGCGGGGCCGCCGCTGGTGCTGCTGCACGGCCTGTTCGGGCAGGCGCAGAACTTCGCCACGGTGCAGAAGGCGCTGGCCGCCACGCGGCGGGTCATCGCGCTGGACCTGCGCAACCACGGGCAGTCGCCGCATGATCCGGCGATGGACTATGCCGCCATGGCCGGGGACGTCGCCGAGACCCTGGCGGCGCTCGGGGCCGCGCCCGCCATGGTGCTGGGCCATTCCATGGGCGGCAAGGTGGCCATGGCCCTGGCGCTCTCCCGGCCCGGGCTGGTGGAGCGGCTGGTCGTGGCCGACATCGCCCCCGTGGACTATCCGCCCGCCTTCCGCCCCTATGCCGAGGCGATGCTGGCCATGCCGCTGCCGCCCGGCCTGACGCGGCGCGAGGCGGATGCGGCGCTGGCCGGCGCGGTGCCTTCGGCCGCCGTGCGGGGCTTCCTGTTGCAGAACCTGCAGCTCGACAGCGATCCGCCGGCCTGGCGCATGGGCCTGCGCGAGATCGCCGCCGCCCTGCCGGCTATCGAGGCGGCGCCACCGCTGCCTGGCGGCGCGCAGTACGAGGGACCGACCCTGGTGCTGGCCGGCGAGCAGTCCGACTATATCCGCGCCGAGCACCGGCCGCTGTTCCGCCGGCTCTTCCCGGCGGCGCGCTTCGCCACGGTGAAGGGGGCGGGGCATTGGCTCCATGCGGAGAAGCCGGAAGGCTTCCTGGCGGCGGTGGCGGCCTTTCTTGGCTGAGCGGGGGAGGCCTTGCCTCCCTAGAGGGCCACGGGAGCCTTGAAGCGGCCTTCCTTGGCCAGATCCGCCGCCCGCCAGAGATACCAGGCCGCCGCCGAGCGGTAGGGCGCCCAGGCCAGGCCGATTTCGGCCAGTTCCTTCGGCTTCGGCTGCGTGTCGCGGCCGGCGGCGAGCCGATAGCCCTCGCGCACGCCGAAATCGTCCACCGGGAGCACGTCGGGCCGGCCGAGGGTGAAGATCAGCAGCATCTCCACTGTCCAGCGGCCGACGCCACGCAGCGCCACCAGCCGCTGGACCAGTTCCTCGTCCGGCAGTCGGGCAGCGGCACGCCGCGTCGGCACCAGCCCGCCGGCCGACTTGTGCGCGATGTCGCGGATCGCCGCGCATTTCGCGCCCGAGAAGCCACAGCCGCGCAGCGCCTCCTCCGGCAGGGCCAGGATGCCGGTGGCGGGCGGAAAGTCATGGTCGGGAAACAGCGCCAGCAGACGGCCGAGCATCGCCTCGGCCGCGCGGCCATGCACCTGCTGGTGGGCGATGGCGCGCACCAGCGCCTCATAGGGCTCGCGCTGCAAGGGCTTCAGCGTCATGGCGCCGACCTGGCGGATCACCGGGCCGAGCACCGGGTCGGCGGCCAAGTAGGTCCGCGCCGCGCGGGGGGAAAGGCCCCGCACGACGGGGCGGGAGGGCGCCAGCATCAACGGAAGACGAGCGCCGGCAGGGCGAGCGTCAGGCCGGGGACATAGGTGATGAGCATGAGGCAGACGAGCACCACGGCGATGAAGACGGCAAGGTAGCGCATCATCGCCTCGATGCCGCAACCCGCCACCTGCGCTGCGGCGAAGAGGTTCACGCCGAAGGGCGGCGTGATCATGCCGAGGGCCAGGTTCACCACCATGATGGTGCCGAAATGCACGCCGTCGATGCCGACGCGTTGCGCCGCATCGGCCAGGATCGGCGCCAGCACGATGATGCTGGCGCTGGTCTCGACGAACATGCCGACGACGAACAGGAAGATGTTCACCCCGAGCAGGAACATCACCGGCCCCTGGAAGGTCTGCACCATCCAGGCCGCCGCCGCGTCCGGCACGCCCTGGCGGTTCAGCAGGTAGGAGAACAGAGCCGCGCAGGCGATGATGAACATGATGACGGAGGACGAGACCACCGACTTGCGGAAGATCGGGTAGAGATCCCGCATGCCCAGTTCCCGGTGCAGCAGCATGCCGACGATGATGGCGTAGAACACCGCGATGACGCTGGCCTCGGTCGGCGTCGTGACGCCGCCATAGATGCCGCCCAGCACGATCACCGGCATCAGCAGGGCGAAGCTCGCCTGTTTCAGTGCGGCAAGGAAGGGCAGCCGCCCGTCGCCGTCCCGCTTGCCCCAGCCCTTGATGCGGCACCAGACCAGCACCGTCGCCACCAGCGCGCCGGCCACCAGCGCGCCGGGCACGAAGCCGGCGATGAACAGCTCGGGGATCGAGACCTGCGTGGTCACGCCGTAGAGGATCATCGGGATGGAGGGCGGGATGATCACGCCCAGCTCGGCCGAGGTGGCCTGCAGCGCCGCCGCGAAGCCGACGGGATAGCCATGCTTCACCAGCGCCGGGATCATGATGGTGCCGATGGCGAAGGTGGTGGCCACCGAGGAGCCGCTGATCGCGGCGAAGATCATGCAGGTGACGATGCAGGTGGCGGGCAGCCCGCCCTGCACCCCGCCGACGATCGACTTGGCGAACTCCACCAGCCGGCGCGAGATGCCGCCCACATCCATCAGGTTGCCGGCCAGGATGAAGAAGGGAATGGCGGCCAGCGGGAACTTGTCGAGCGCGACGAAGATCTGCTGCGCCGCGACGATCATCGGGAAGCGCGTCCAGCCCTCGATGCCGACGATGGCGGCGAGGCCGATGGCCACGGCGACCGGGATGGCGGCGGCGAAGCCCGCCAGCATCACCAGGAGCATCGCGCCGGTCATACCGCCGCCTCCAGCTCCGCCGAGCGGCGGTCGAGGAAATGGGCGAAGGCGCCCAGCATGGCGAAGAGCGCGCCGATCGGGATGGCGGCATAGCCCCAGGACATCGAAACCTCCAGCCCCGCCATCTCCTGAAACTTGACGCGCTGGGCCATGCCCCAGCCGAACCAGAACAGCACGCCCATCAGGGAGAGGCTGGTGGCCAGGGATGCGGCCTCCAGCGCCCGCTGGAAGCTGCCGGTGCTGTAGCGGTGCGCCACGTCGATCGAGACCAGCGCGCCCATCCGCAGCGCCACGGCGAGGCCGAGCAGCGCCATCCAGATCAGCGCCGTGCGCACCAGCGCCTCGCTCCACACCGCCGGCGTCTCGGTGGCGAAGCGCGAGAACACCTGCCAGAGGCCGGCGCAGGCGGCGACGGCGAGCGCAATGCAGGCCACCGCGGCGGCGAGGCCGGTCAGCGCGCGGTCGGCCACCAGAACGGCGCGCCGCAGCGGCTCGGCCCTGGCGGCGATCCAGAGCGCCAGCAGGGTGGCGAGCAGGCTGGCGGCGGCAATGGTCGCCAGAGGGACGAAATTCACGCTCAAGGGCGCCATCCGGCGCCCCCGGTCACGGGGTGGATGCGCAAGGGAGGCTCACTCCTGCGGGGATGGCGTCAAGCATCCCCGGCGCGGCGGCCGCGCCGGGGCAGGCGGGTTACTGCGCCGGCTTCCAGTCGCGCAGGCGGCGCAGGGTGTTGGCGTCCAGCTCCTTCTCGTACTGCGCGAAGGCCGGCGCCAGCGCCTTCTGGAACTCCTCGGTGTTCACCTTGGTGGTGACGTCCATGCCGCGGCGGCGCAGCTCGGCCACGCCGTTCTCCTCGTCGGCCGTCACCTTGGCGCGGTTGGCGTCGCGCGCGGCCTTGGCGGCCTGCATGAACGTCGCCTTCTCGGAGTCCGAGAGCCGGCCCCACAGCGCCGGCGAGCCGATCAGCAGCGCCGGCGAGTACACATGGCCGGTCAGCGTCAGGTACTTCTGCACCTGGTCGATGTTGTTGGCGACGATCACCGGGATCGGGTTCTCCTGGCCGTCCACCGTGCCCTGCTGCAGGGCCGGGATCAGCTCGGAGAAGGCCATCGGCGTCGGCAGCGCGCCCAGGGTGGAGAAGGCGCGCATATGCACCTGGTTCTCCATCGTGCGCACCTTCAGGCCGCGCACGTCGGCGGGCGCCTTCACCTCATGGCGGCTGTTGGTCAGGTGGCGGAAGCCGTTCTCCATCCAGATGACGCCGATCAGGCCCTTGGAGGGGAACTTCGCCAGGATGTCCTGCCCGACTTGCGAATCCAGCGCGCCGCGCGCATGCGCGTAGTCGCGGAACAGGAAGGGCACGTCCACCGCCCGCACTTCCGGCACGAAGTTGCCGACCGGGCCGGTGGAGGTGATGGTGAAGTCCAGCGTGCCGATCTGCACGCTTTCGATCATCTCGCGCTCATTATCGTTGCGCTGGATGGTGACGTGATACTTGCCGTTGGAGAGCTTCTCCAGCGTCTCCTTGAACGCCGTCGCGCCGGCGCCGTAATGGCTGTTGGCCGTCGGCAGCGGGTGCTGGATGGTGATCTCGGTCTGGGCCCGGGCGGCGAGCCCGGGTGCGGCGGCCAGGATGGCGGCCAGCACCGTGCGGCGCAGCATCTTCATGTTCAGTCTTCCCCCCTCGGCGCCGGAAGGGCCGGCGCTCCGTTGTGCTCTTCTTAAGGGAGCGGCCTCGGGCTTTGCAACAAGGGCAACACCTGGGCCAGAGTGGCGTTCACCGGCAGAATGGCAGGGGGGAAGCACGGGATGCGGCAGGGGCAGGACGCGGCGGCGCAGGTCTTCGAGACGGAAGTGCCCGCCCGCATGGACCGGCTGCCCTGGGACCGCTTCCACTGGCTGATCATCGCCGCCCTCGGCATCACCTGGACGCTGGACGGGCTGGAAGTCACGCTGGTCGGCTCGCTGGCCGGCGCCATCCATGAGAGCCCGAGCCTCGGCCTCTCCGAGACCCAGGTCGGTCTCTCCGCCTCCGCCTACCTGATCGGCGCGGTGCTCGGGGCGCTGTTCTTCGGCTGGCTCACCGACCGGGTGGGGCGGCGGAAGATCTTCTTCGTCACCGTCATCGTCTACATGCTCTCCAGCATCGCCACCGGCTTCTCCTGGGATTTCTGGTCCTTCGCGCTGTTCCGCGCACTGACGGGCGCCGGCATCGGCGGCGAGTACGCGGCGGTGAACTCGGCGATCCAGGAGATGATCCCGGCGCGGCGCCGCGGCACGGTGGACCTGGCGGTGAACGGCACCTTCTGGGCCGGCGCCGCCATCGGCGCGCTCTCCGCCCTGGTGGTGCTCGACCCGGCGATCATCGACCCCGAGATCGGCTGGCGCGCCGCCTTCGTCGTCGGCGGTGCACTCGCCTTCGTCATCATGCTGCTGCGGAGCTGGGTGCCGGAGAGCCCGCGCTGGCTGATGACGCATGGCAAGCCCGGCGAGGCGGACCGCGTGGTGACCGCCATCGAGGCGCAGGTGGAATCCCGCCAGGGGCCGCTGCCGCCACTGCAATACGGTCCCGTACGGCTCAGCCGGCGCGGCAAGGCGACGATGCGCGAGGTGCTGCACGTCATGCTGCACCGGCAGCGCCGGCGCACCGTGCTCGGCGTTACGCTGATGGCCTGCCAGGCCTTCTGCTACAACGCCATCTTCTTCACCTACGCGCTGATCCTGACGACCTTCCAGGGCGTGCCGTCACGCGAGGTCGGCTGGTACATCCTGCCCTTCGCGCTCGGCAACCTGCTCGGGCCGCTGCTGCTCGGGCCGTTCTTCGACAGCATCGGCCGGCGCATCATGATCACCGCCACCTATGCCATCTCAGGCCTGCTGATGGCGATCTCCGGCCTCGCATTCCAGCAGGGCTGGCTGAATGCCTGGGAGCAGACGCTCGCCTGGACGGTGATCTTCTTCTTCGCCTCACCGGCCGCCTCCGCCGCCTATCTGACGGTGGGGGAGAGTTTCCCGCTGGAGATGCGCGCCATCGCCATCGCCATTTTCTACGCCTTCGGCACCGGCATCGGCGGCGTCGCCGGCCCGGCGCTGTTCGGCTGGCTCATCGAGGGCGGCGCGCGGATGGACATCACGCTCGGCTTCCTGCTGGCCGCCGCCCTGATGCTGCTCGCGGCCTTCACGGAGTGGAAGCTCGGCTTCGCGGCGGAGGGGCGCTCGCTGGAATCGATCGCTTCGCCGCTATCTGCCCACCAGGACTGAGCGGCGCCCGCACCGCATGCGGGAGCGGCCATGCCGGGAAGCGGCGGCAGCCGTGCCACGCCCGGAGGCGACAGCGGCCGGGCCATGCGCCATGCTGCGGCGCAACGGAACCTGCCGGACCCCGCCATGAACGCCACCGAGGAGCCTCCCTATATCCAGCGCGGCACGGCCGCCTTCCGCCGCACGAATCTCGCCTTCCTCTGTGCCGGATTCGCCACCTTCGCGCTGCTCTACTGCGCGCAGCCCTTGCTGCCGGCCTTCTCGGCCGCCTTCCAGGTCAGCCCGGCGGCGAGCAGCCTGGCGCTGTCCGTCCCCACCGCCGTCATGGCCTTCTGCCTGCTGGTGGCCAGCGCGGTGTCGGAGGCGCTGGGCCGCAAGCCGGTGATGGTGGCCTCCGTGGTCGTCTCCTCGCTGCTGACCGTGGCCGCCGCCTTCGCCCCGGGCTGGGAGAGCTTCCTGCTGCTGCGGGCGCTGTTCGGCGTGGCGCTCAGCGGCCTGCCGGCGGTGGCCATGGCCTTCATCTCGGAGGAGGTGGAGCCGCAGTCGAGCGGCTTCGCCATGGGCCTCTACATCAGCGGCACGGCGCTCGGCGGGCTGAGTGGCCGCATCCTCGCCGGCCTGCTGCTGGACTGGGGCGGGTGGAACTGGGCGATCGGCGGCATCGGCCTGCTCGGCGTGGCGGCGGCGCTGGTCTTCTGGCAAAGCCTGCCAGCCTCGCGGCACTTCCGCCCGCGCCCGCTCTCCTGGGGCGGGATGGCGACGAACTTCGCCATGCACCTGCGGGACGGCGGGCTGCGCTGGCTGTTCCTCGAAGGCTTCCTGTTCATGGGAAGCTTCGTCACCATCTACAACTACATCGGCTTCCGCCTGCTGGCGCCGCCCTTCTCGCTGGCGCACAGCACGGTGGCGATGGTCTTCGCCGTCTATCTGGTGGGTATCGGCAGCTCGACCTTCGTCGGCGGCCTCGCGGACCGCTTCGGCCGGCGCCGGATGCTCTGGGCGACCGTGCTGATCATGCTCTCCGGCCTCGCGCTGACGCTGCCTTCCTCCCTGCCCTTGATCATCCTGGGCATGGCGCTGCTCACCTTCGGCTTCTTCGGCTGCCACTCCCTGGCAAGCTCCTGGGTGGGGCGGCGGGCGCTGACGGCGAAGGCGCAGGCCTCCTCGCTCTACCTCTTCGCCTACTACATGGGAGCCAGCATCGTCGGCGTGCTGGGCGGGCTGGCCTGGGCCTCCGGGCGCTGGGTGGGCGTCGGCGCGCTGGTGGGCGGTTGCCTGCTGCTGGCGCTGCTGGTCGCGGCGCTGTTCCTGGCGCGGCTGCCGCCGGTGGCACGCGAGAACTGAAGAAAAGGTCGGGGGAAGGAATTCCCCCGAACCCCCATCTTCTTTTTGCCAGTCAGGGGGCTGGGGGAAGGGCTGCCCCGGCCTTCCTACTCGTAGCCACCGGTCTTGCGGCGCTCCTCGGCGGCATCCTTCTGGGCCTTCTGGTCCACCGGCTTGCTACCGTCCTGCGGGCGGGGTGTCTCCGGGTTGGGTGGGGTTCCCATCTCCTGATGAACCTTCTCGGTGCCGGTGCGGTCGGCATTGGGGTTCTTGTCCTCGGCCATCCGTGTTCTCCTGTTTCCTGCTTGCCCAGAGGAAACGGGCCGCGCGGCGCCGGGTTCCATGGCAGGCTGATGCCGCCATCCAGGAAGGAACTCGGGACATGCTCACGGGGGGATGCGCCTGCGGCCAGGTGCGCTACGAGGCCGAAGGCGCGCCGTTCAACGCAACCCTCTGCCATTGCGCGGATTGCCGGCGCAGCAGCGGCGCGCCGATGGTGGCCTGGTTCAGCGTACCGACCGCCAGCCTCCGCTTCACCGGCGGAAAGCCGCGGTATTTCGCCTCCAGCCCCGTCGCGCAACGGGGCTTCTGCCCGGATTGCGGCACCAGCCTGACCTATCAGCGGCACGACCTGCCGGACGAGATCGACATCACCACCGCCAGCCTCGACGATCCTGAGCAGGTGCCGCCACAGGACCACACCTGGGCGCGGAGCCGGCTCTCCTGGGTGTGGGTGGCGGATGGCCTGCCGCGGCACGCGACCACGCGCGGCTAGAGCATGATCTGACCTGATTGAATCGGAGAGGGATTCCCGAACGGCTGGAAATCTGATTCACCCTATGGGCCGGGAGGAGGCCGGTTGGGATGAGCAGAGCGCTGTCCTCTGATCTCAGGTCGCGCGTCATTGCGGCCGTGGAGGCGGGATCATCCCGCCGCGCCGCGGCGGCCCGGTTTGGCGTCTCCGTGTCCAGCGCGATCCGCTGGATGCAGGACTGGCACACGAGCGGCCAGGCCAAGGCACGCCGCCAAGGCGGCGACCGCCGGTCGCGGCGGGCCGAAGCCTACAGGGACATCATCCTGGCCGCGGTGGACGCCAAGGTCGACATCACGCTGGTCGAGTTGGCCGAGATGCTCTGGCGGGACCACGGTGTCGCAGTGGCTCCGAGCACCGTCTGGCGCTTGCTGGACCGCCACGACATGACAGTCAAAAAAAGACCGCCCACGCCGCGGAGCAATTGAGGTCGGACGTAGCCGCCAGGCGTAAAGCCTGGTTCGAGGCGCAGCCTGACCTGGATCCCGAACGGCTGGTCTTCATCGACGAGATCAGCGCCTCCACCAAGATGGCACGGCTCTATGGGCGCTCGAAGCGCGGAACCCGCTGCCGGGCACCCGTACCGCACGGCCACTGGAAGACGACCACCTTCACGGGCGCGCTGCGCTTGTCCGGCCTGACCGCGCCGATGGTGCTGGACGGCGCCATGACGAGCGAGTGGTTCACCGCCTATGCACGGCAGGTTCTGGCACGCACCCTACGCCCAGGCGACATCGTCATCCTCGACAACCTGCCTGCCCACAAAGGCGCCGCCGTCCGGGAAGCCATTCAAGCCGCAGGCGCGACACTGCGGTTTCTGCCGCCGTACTCTCCGGACTTCAACCCGATCAAGAATGCCTTCTCCAAGCTCAAGGCACTCCTGCGGAAGGCTGCCACCCGCACCATCGACGCGCTCTGGGATGCCATCCGCGACGCCCTCCCGCAGTTCTCACCACAGGAATGTGCCAGCTATTTCACCGCTGCCGGATATGGACCAGACTGATCAGATTATGCTCTAGGCGGTGGTGACGATTTCCTGATCTGAGGGATTCCGCTGCTGAGCGGGGCGTGATTCAAGGCTGGCTTTTGGAGGCTGGCCTGGATGAGCGCGGACCCGGATGCGTTGCGC
>NZ_JASIRT010000020.1 GCF_030063475.1 Roseomonas sp. E05 | reverse complement strand
GCGCAACGTCAATTACCGTCCCCTCTTGTCGCAGCGCGACATCTGGACAACCTTCACCACCGCATCCGCGGCGCTCATCATAGTTGACGCCCAGCGCTCATCCCAATCGACGTGCTACATTGCGCAGCAGCTCGACATCCCGGTGATCGGCCCCGAGAGCGCGGCCGGTCGCGGCCATGTGCGCGGCGAGTGGATCAAGGTCGGCGCCTGCGACATCCTGCGCACCGGCGTGCACGATGTCGGCGGCATCACCCCCGCCCTGAAGAACTGCCACCTCGCGGAATCCTTCAACATGGACTGCGAGATCCACGGTGGCGGAGCCGGCAACCTCACCGTCGCCGCCTGCATCGCCAATGGCCGCTGGTACGAGCGCGGCCTGCTGCACCCTCATTTCGATTACGACGAGGTGCCGGAATACCTGCACAGCCTGCCGGACGCGATGGATGCCGAAGGCTATGTGCACCTGCCGACCAGGCCAGGTCTGGGCGAGGACGTGAACCTGGAATGGGTGCACGAGCACACGGTGTCGCAGCATTGAAGGCGGGGATGCCACCCGCGGCGCCAAGCCGACGTGCCTGGACGGATGAACAATAAATACAATCGGAGGCGCGCAAAGCGCCCCGGTGGGAGGAACGGGGAATGCAGACCAGGAGAGAGATCCTTGGCGTAGCCGGCGCCACGCTGTTCGCCGCCAGCGCGGCACGCGCGCAGACGGCGTCAGCCGGCTTGAAGGAAGCCCCGGCCCTGGCCGCGCGCGTGCAGAAAGGCGCGTTGCCGCGCGTCGCCGAGCGCGTCGGCGCGGAGCCGCTGGTGGTGAAGCCGCATGAGCGGGTCGGGCGCTATGGCGGCACCATCCGCAGTGCGCTGCGCGGCGGTGGCGACCACAATGCCATCCTGCGGCTGGTCGGCAACCAGGGTCTGGTGCGCTGGAGCCTCACCATGTCCGAGGTCGAGCCCTGCGTGGCGAAGTCCTGGACCGCCAGCGACGACGCCACCACTTACACCTTCATACTGCGGCGCGGCATGCGCTGGTCGGACGGCGCGCCCTTCACGGCCGACGACATCCTGTTCTCCTGCAACGACCTGCTGTTCAACCGTGACTTCACGCCGAATCCGCCGGCGCGCTATGTCACTGCCGGACAACCGATGAAAGTGGAGAAGCTCGACGAGGTCACCGTCCGCTTCACCTTCGCCGCGCCGAACGGACGCTTCCTGCAGGAGCTGGCGACGCCGCTCGGTCAGCATCCCGTGCTCTACCAGAAGGCCTATTGCGCGCAGTTCCATCCAGCCTATGCCGATCCGGCGAAGCTGCAGGCGCTTCTGCAGCTGGCCGGGCTGAGCGACTGGACCGCCCTGCTGCGCCAGCGCTGCGGCGACATCGAGATTCCGGCGCGCTGGCAGAACCCGGAACGCCCGACCCTCGATCCCTGGACCACGGTGGACCCCTATACCGGCGGCGCGACCCGCGTCACCCTGCAGCGCAACCCCTATTTCTGGCAGGTGGACAGCGCCGGCAACCAGCTTCCCTATGTGGACGGGCTCTCCCTGCCCGTCATTTCCGACATCGAGACCATCCTGCTGCGCGCCATGGGCGGCGATCTCGATTTGCAGCTCCGCCACATCATCCTGGTGCAGAACCGTCCGGTGATGGAGGAGAACAAGGAGCGCGGCCGCTACGAGATCGTCGATCTCCTCAGCACGCAGGCCAATGTCTGCGGCCTCTGGTTCAACCAGACGGTCAAGGACCCGCGGCTGCGTGAGCTGTTCCGCAACAAGGACTTCCGCATCGCCGTCAGCCACGCGCTGAACCGGCAGGAGATCATCGACAGCATCTATCTCGGCCAGGCCGAGCCCTATCAGGTCGGCCCGGTGCCGCAGCATCCCTATTACAACGAGCAGCTCGGTACGCAGTACATCGCCTATGACAAGGCCGCGGCGGCGCGGCTGCTCGACGGCATCGGCCTGTCTCGCAAGGACAGCCAGGGCTTCCGCCTCTGGCCGGACGGCAAGCGCGTCTTCGTCACCGCTGACGTCTCCGTCTCCTCGCCGGACCAGGTGGATGCCGCCAACCTGATCAAGCGCGATCTCGCCGCGGTCGGGCTGGAGCTCGGCATCAACACCATGGAGCGCTCGCTGTTCTACGAGCGCGCCCAGCGCAACGACCACGAGATCGGCATCAGCAGCGTCAGCGGCGGCCTCGATGCCCTGCAGGAGCTGCGCGCCATCGTTGCGGAGCATTCGCTCGACAGCCGGCAGAGCCTGGAATGGCAGAGATGGTTCGAGTCCGGCGGCAAGCTGGGCGAGGAGCCGACCGAAAGCATGAAGCGGCGCTTCGCGCTGCTCACCCGCTGGCGCGAGACCGGGCGCCGTGAGGAGCAGGAGCGGCTGTTCCGCGCCATGCTGCAGGAGGCGGCGGACGCCTTCGAGATCGTCGGCATCGGCCGGCCGCTCGGCGTGCCCGGCATCCGCGCCGCGAAGCTGCGCAACGTGCCGAGCCCGATGATCGACTCCTGGAGCTATCCGACTCCGGGCGCGACGATGCTGCAGCAGTACTTCTACACGGCCTGAATGGGAGGCCCGCCATGCTCCACTTCATCGGGCGGCGCCTGCTGGCCATGGTGCCGTTTCTGCTGCTCACCTCGGTCACCGTCTTCACGCTGATCCAGCTGCCACCGGGCGACTACCTCTCGAATTACGCCGCGCAGCTCGCGGAAAGCTCGGAGACGGTCGATCAGGCGACGCTCGAGAACCTGCGCCAGCGCTACGGGCTGGGGCAGCCGCTCCCGGTGCAGTATCTCAAATGGATGGGCGGCGTGCTGCAGGGCGATTTCGGCCAGTCCTTCGAGTGGCAGCAGCCGGTCTGGCCACTGATCCGCGAGCGGCTCGGCCTGACCCTGCTGGTGACGCTCTCGGCGCTGCTGTTCACCTGGGCGGTGGCGCTGCCGATCGGCATCTACTCGGCGGTGCGGAAATATTCGCTCGCCGACTATCTCTTCACCTTCCTGGGCTTCGTCGGCCTCGCCGTGCCCGGCTTCCTGCTCGGGCTGCTGGTGATGTACGTCGCCGTCACCTGGTTCGGGCAGAGCGTCGGCGGGCTGTTCTCCGAGCAGTACGAGGGCGCCCCCTGGAGTCTCGACAAGGTGCTCGACCTGCTGGCGCATCTGTGGATTCCGATGATCGTCATTGGCCTCTCCGGCACCGCCAGCCTGATCCGCATCATGCGCGCCAACCTGCTCGACGAGCTGAACAAGCCCTATGTCGAGACGGCGCGCGCCAAGGGTCTGCCGGAATGGAAGCTGCTGCTGCGCTATCCCGTGCGCGCCGCGCTGAACCCTTTCGTCAGCACGCTGGGCTGGATCCTTCCGCATCTGGTCTCCGGCTCGGTGATCGTGGCCGTGGTGCTGAACCTGCCGATCGCCGGGCCGCTGCTGCTGCAGTCGCTGCTGACGCAGGACATGTACCTGGCCGGCGCCTTCCTGCTGCTGCTGTGTTGCCTGACGGTGCTGGGCACGCTGCTCTCCGACATCCTGCTGGCGCTGCTCGATCCGCGCATCCGCTTCGAGTGAGGGGCGAGGCATGAGCACCTCCACGGCCGCCGCACCGCCTCCCCTGCCCGCCACCCGTCTGGCCGATACCCTCTCGCCCCGCCGGCTGATGTGGCTGCGCTTCCGTCGCCACCGCCTGGCCATGCTCGGGCTGATCGTGGTCGGCCTGATCTATTTCACCGCGGCCTTCGCCGAGTTCCTCGCGCCGATGGACCCGAACCGCGCCGCCGCGCGCTATGCGCTGCATCCGCCGCAGAGCATCACCTGGTTCGAACACGGCGAGGACGGACTGCGCTTCCGCCCCTCGGTCCCGTTCTACCGGATGGAGCGCGACCGCCGCACCCTGCAGGCGCGCTTCGTGCCCGACCCGGACCGCCGCATCTACCTGCGGCTGTTCGGCGAAGGCGATCCCTACCGCTTCTGGGGCCTCTTCCCCGCCAGCCGCCACCTGCTCGCCCCCGAACAGCCGGGCGACCCGCTGTTCCTGACAGGCGCCGACCGGCTCGGCCGGGACGTGCTCTCGCGCACCATCTACGGTGCGCGGATCTCGATGACGGTGGGGCTGGTCGGCGTGGCGCTGAGCCTCTTTCTCGGCGTCGGCATCGGTGGCCTCGCCGGATACTATGGCGGCCGCGTTGACTGGGTGGTGCAGCGGCTGACCGAATATGTCATCTCCCTGCCCACCATCCCGATCTGGATGGCGCTGGCCGCGGCGGTGCCGCGCGACTGGCCGCCGCTGACGGTCTACTTCCTGATCACCCTGATCGTCTCGCTGATCGGCTGGACGGAACTCGCGCGCGTCGTGCGCGGGCGCTTCCTCAGCCTGCGCACGGAGGATTTCGTGACCGCCGCGCGCATCGATGGCTGCTCGGAGATGCGGATCATCTTCCGCCACATGCTGCCCTCCTTCGCCTCCCACATCATTGCCTCCATGACCCTGGCGATCCCGCTGATGATCCTGGCCGAAACCTCCCTCTCCTTCCTCGGGCTGGGCCTCCAGCCGCCGACGATCTCCTGGGGCGTGCTGCTCAAGGAAGCGCAGAACATCCGCTCCATCGCCGCCGCGCCCTGGCTGTTCCTGCCCGGCGCTGCGGTGGTGGTGGCGGTGCTGGCGCTCAACTTTCTCGGCGACGGCCTGCGCGACGCGGCCGACCCCCATGCCTGAGGGGCTCGTCCAGGCGCCGGCCATGCCGGCCGCGCTGCGCCAGCCGGTGCTGGAGGTGCGCAACCTCACCATCGGCTTCCCCCTGCGCCAGGGCACGCTGCGCGCGGTCGACGGGGTCGATTTCGACCTCCATGCCGGCAAGACCCTCTGCCTCGTCGGCGAGAGCGGCAGCGGCAAGAGCGCCACGGCGCGCGCCATCCTGCGCATCGTGCCACGCCCGGGACAGATCGAGGCAGGCTCGATCCTCTACCGTGGCGCGGGCGGGGAGACCGACATCGCGAAGCTCGACCCGGGCGGCCGGCAGGTGCGGGCGATCCGCGGCGGCGAGATCGCCATGATCTTCCAGGAGCCCATGACCAGCCTCTCGCCACTGCACACCATCGGCTTCCAGCTGGTCGAGGCGATCCGCCTGCACACCCGGCTCGACCGGCGCGCCGCCCGCGCCCGCGCCATCGAGCTGCTGCGGCGCGTCGAGGTACCGCGCGCGGAGAACGCCTTCGAGCGCTACCCATTCGAATATTCGGGCGGCATGCGCCAGCGCGCCATGATCGCCATGGCGCTGGCCTGCAACCCGAAGATCCTGATCGCCGACGAGCCGACCACGGCGCTCGACGTCACCACCCAGGCCGAGATCCTCGACCTGATGCGCGAGCTGCAGCGCGACCTCGGCATGGCCGTGCTGTTCATCACCCATGACATGGGGGTGGTGGCGGAGATCGCCGACGAGGTGGCGGTGATGCATCGCGGCCGCCTGGTGGAGCGCGGCCCGGTGGAGGATATCTTCCTCGCGCCCCAGGCGGCCTATTCGCGCATGCTCATCCAGTCGGTGCTCCGGCTGGAGGAGCCGGCGCCACAGCGGGCACAGCGCGCGGAGCGGCTGCCGAATGCCCCCATCCTGCTGAAGGTCGATGGGCTGACGAAGGTTTTCGCACCGCGCAAGGGCCTGTTCCGCCGGGGGGGCGAGGCGGTGCAGGCGGTCGCCGGCGTGCAGCTCGAACTGCGCGAGGGCGAGACGCTCGGCATCGTCGGCGAGAGCGGCTCGGGCAAGACCACCCTGGGCCGCTGCATCATGCGCATCCTGGAGCCGGAGGGCGGCAGCATCCTGCTGCGCCAGCGCGATGGCAGCGTGACCGACGTGCGGGGGCTGGATCGCGCCGGCCTGCGCCAGGCCCATCGCGAGATGCGCATGATCTTCCAGGATCCCTATGGCTCGCTCAATCCGCGCATGACGGTGGGTGAAGTCATCGGCGAGCCGCTGCTGGTGAATGGCCTGCTCAGCGGCGAGGCGCTGCGCCGCCGGGTCGGCGAGTTGCTGGAGATGGTCGGATTGCCGGCCGCTGCCGCCGAACGCTATCCGCATGCCTTCTCGGGCGGGCAGCGGCAGCGCATCAGCATCGCCCGCGCCGTGGCGCTGAGTCCCAGGCTGATCGTGGCCGACGAGGCCACCTCGGCGCTGGACGTCAGCATCCGTGCGCAGGTGCTCGACTTGTTGCTGGACATGCAGGAGCGGCTCGGGCTGAGTTTCCTGTTCATCAGCCACGACATCGGCGTGGTGCGCTACTTCTGCGACCGCATGGCGGTGATGTATCGCGGCCGGATCGTCGAGACGGGGTCGACGGAGCAGGTCTGCTCGGCCCCCGAACATGGTTATACCCGTGCCCTGCTCTCGGCCGTGCCCAGCGCCGATCCGCGCCGGCGCGGCCTCGGGCGGAGGTCTCGCTACCGTGATGAATGAAGGGCTGGGGCGGCCTGCATGGCCGCGCCAGCCCTGAGCCGGACAGTTGCATTCCTCTATCGTAATGATGCAAGCTTCCCGCACCTTGCGGCGGCGCCAAGGATCGCCCGGGGAGGGAAGAACGTCATGGATAAGGAAGTTCCGCCGGCGGGCGGCCGCCGTGGCTTGCTGCAGGCCGCCGCTACCGTGCCTCTGCTCGGAGGGCTCGGCATCGCCCCGACCCTGGCAGCGGAGATGGGCCGCTCGGAGCGCCCCTTGCGGGCCGCTTTCTCCAATGCCGGCCTGCAGGCCACTTGGTGTGCCCAAGGCAAGGCGGCCGCCGAATACTGGGGCAAGCTCTTCAATGTCGACGTCACCTGGTTCGACGGCGAGCTGAACCCGACGCGCCAGCGCGGCGCGATCGACAACATGGCATCGCAGAAATGGGACTTCGTGGCCATCCAGGCTTTCGGCATCGGCACGCTCACCGCGCCGGTGCGCCGGATGATCGATGCCGGCGTTCCCGTCATCGACATGGATACGCTGATCGCTCCGCTCGACCAGCTCAACGTCCACAGCTTCCTGGCACCGGACAACGAATTCATGGGTGCCGCCGTCACCGAGGCGTTGATGCAGGCAATCGGCGGCGAGGGTACCATCATCATGACCCAGGGCGCACTGGGCCATACCGGCGCACAGGGCCGCGCGCGCGGCTTCGAATCGGTGGTGAAGCGCTATCCCAAGGTGGAGGTGCTGGATACCACGCCCGGCGATTGGGACGTCACCAAGGTGGCCCGCATCTGGGACACCCACCTGACCAAATATCCCAAGATCAGCGCCGCCTACTTCCACAACGACGATATGGCGCTCGCCGCCTACAACGTCATGCGGGCGAAGGGCCGCACCGAGATCAGGATCGGCGGCTGCGACGCCATGCCGCCTGCCCTCGCCGCGGTGCTGGACGGGCGCATGCATGCGACGGTGCGCAATCCTTCATGCCGGATCCATGGCGGTGCGGTCATGGCCGGCGTCGCCGCGGTGGTGGCCGGCGAGAAGACGGGCGAGGAGGGCATTCCGAAGCACGTCATCACGGACGGCCCGGTGGTCACCAAGGCCAATGCCGCCGGGATGGCCTGGATGCAGAAGTACTTCCTGATCTAGCCGGCGCACCGCATGCAAACCGGAGCGGAGCCCCTGCTGCAGTTGCAGGGCGTCTCCAAGCACTTTGCCGGCGTGGCGGCCCTCACGGGTGTGGACTTCACCCTGAACCGGGGCGAGGTCCATGGCCTGGTCGGCGAGAACGGCGCCGGCAAGAGCACGCTGATGAAGATCATCGCAGGCGTGCACACGCAGTATGAGGGCGAGATGCGCCTGGACGGGCAGCTCGTGCGCTTCCGCAGCCCGCGGGACGCGCGCGAGGCCGGCATCGGCATGGTGCATCAGGAGTTGTCCGTCGTGCCCTCCCTCTCCGTCGCCGAGAATGTCCTGCTCGGTGCGCAGCCTCTGAACCGGCTCGGCTTCGTGGCTTGGCGCCGGATGCGTGCGCAGGCGCGCGAGCAGCTTGAGGCCCTGGGCATCACCATGGATCTCGGGGCGCCGGCCGGCGCGCTGCCGCTCGGCCAGCAGCAGATGATCGAACTGGCGCGCGTACTGATGTCCGGTGCGCGCATCCTGATCCTGGATGAGCCGACCTCCGCCCTTTCACCCCCGGAGGTGGAACGGCTCTTCCAGTTGCTGGCGCGGCTGCGGCAGAGCGGCCGCAGCGTCGTCTTCATCTCGCATTTCCTGGACGATATCCTGCGCGTTTCCGACACCGTGACGGTGTTCCGCAACGGCCGTCGGGTCGGCACCGCGCCCGCGCGGGAGGTCGGCAAGTCCTGGCTGATCGAGCGCATGATCGGCGCCGGGCATGAGCGGCTGGAAGAGAGTTACACCGAGGCGGTGACTCTGCCGCCGCTCATGCCGGGGCCGGTGGTCCTGGAGGCGGAGCGGCTGACCGTGAGGGGGCTTTTCGAGGACGCCTCACTGCGGGTCCGGGCGGGCGAGGTGCTGGGCATCTACGGCTTCATGGGCTCGGGCCAGCTCGAACTGGCGCGGGCGCTCGCCGGCAAGCTGCCGCTGGAGCACGGCACGGTCCGGGTGGATGGCCGCCCGGCCCGGCTGCGCGGCGGTACGCCGGCCGCCAAGCGGGCCGGCATCGCCTTCGTGCCGGAGAGCCGGCGTGCCATGCTCTTCACGCAGGAGCCGGTCTACCGCAACATCAGCATCGCCATCCTCGAACGGATCGGCCGCATCCTGCTGCACCCGCAGGTGGAGCGCCGCATCGCCGAGGACCATGTGCGGTCGCTCGGCGTCCGGCCGCCGCAGGTGGACTTGCCGGTAGGCCAGCTCTCCGGCGGCAATCAGCAGAAGGTGGCGCTGGCGCGCTGGCTGACGCACCTGCCACGGCTGCTGCTGCTGAGCGAACCGACCCGGGGCATGGATGTCGGCGCGAAGGACGACGTGGTGCGGATCGTGCGCGGCCTGCGGGCGCAGGGCCTCGCCATCATCGTGTTCTCATCCGAGCCGGAAACGGTGCTCTCGCTCGCCGACCGCATCCTGGTGATGCGGCGCGGGGTGCTGGCGCAGGAGTTTGCCGGTGAGGCGGTCGGCAAGGACCGCCTGCTCGCAGCCGCGTGAAGGAAGCCTCATGTCCGCTCCCCTGACCGAACGGACGCCGCTGCGAGAGCCACTCTGGCAGCGCCTCGGCGGCCAGCTCCGCAACCTGGCGCCCTTCGCCACGCTGCTGGCACTGGTCGCGCTCTTCAGCGCACTCAGCCCCTCCTTCCCCACCATGGCAAACCTGGCCAACATCCTGCAGCAGGTTTCGATCACCGCCATCATCGCGGTAGGGCTCACCTACGTCATCCTTTGCGCTGAGATCGACCTGAGCGTGGCCAGCGTCGCGAACGCGACCGGCATCCTGCTGGCCTTCCTGACCGTACAGGACGCCAGCGTGAACATTGCCAACCTGCCCCTGCCCGGCCCCCTGGCGATCCTGGTCGCGCTGCTGGGCTGTCTCGCGCTCGGCGCCGTCACCGCCTTCGGCGTGACCCGGATCGGCATTCCATCCTTCATCATGACCCTGGCCATGCTGCAGATCGCCAACGGCATCGCCGCCCTGCTGGTCCGCGGCCAGATCGCCTACAACGTGCCGGAGGCGATCGTCACGCTGGGCAGCGGCTCGCTCGGCCCGGTGCCCTGGATCGTGGTGGTGGCCGCACTGGTCCTGCTGCTGGGGCACCTGGTGCTGGCCTACACGCGATTTGGACGCTACGTCTATATGGTCGGCGGCAACCGCGAGGCGGCCGAGCACTCGGGCGTCAGCGTCAAGGCGGTGGTGGGTGCGGTACTGGTCATCTCCGCCCTCTGCTCGGGTCTGGCCGGCATGCTCGGCGTGGCCTATTTCGGCAGCGCGCAGCAGAACCAGTTCGATAACTACCTGCTGGATGCCATTTCCGCCGTCGTCGTCGGCGGCACCAGCCTGTTCGGCGGCCAGGGCGGCATCGGCAACACCATTGTCGGCCTGCTGGTACTGGGCGTGCTGAACAATGGGCTCGACCACATCCGCATGGACAGTTTCCTGAAGATCCTGATCCGCGGGCTGGTACTGCTGCTGGCGCTGGTCATCAACGTCTACGCCCAGCGACTGCGGAACCGGCGGCGCAGCGCCGGCTAGCGGCGCCGGGCTTTGCGTCCTGCCGCAGGCATGGGGCAGATTGGAGAGCTGGCCAGGGCTTCGAGGCAAGCTGTGGCCCGTCAGCGCTGAGCTGCTGGCGGGCCGCTCGCCGGGCACCCAGCGCCTGGTTGCGCCGGTCTGCACCTTCAGGGCAGGCCGTTGAGCACCGGGAACAGCGCGTGCTCCCGCTGTCCGGCCCGCTCCGACAGCAAGCCCAGCGGGGATGCAGCCAGCGCCCACGCTTCCTCCGCCACTTCGGCCGGATGTGACTGACAGGCGACGATGGTTTGCCATCCTTTCCACAGGCCAGGAAACGCACCGCAGCGCTGCGGCGCCTGGTGCAGCCTGCAAAATTCCGCCACGAGTCCGGAGGGATGTGCAGCGCCGCAGATGCCTGGCCGCGCTTCCGGCGGCAACCAGAGCTGCAGCACGAATAGTCTTCCGCCGGTCACCGGCAGCTTTCTATCCGCCGCCTGCCTGAGCTGTTCTCGGCCCATATGGTTCGCTCGCGCTCAGGCCGCGTCCTTCCGAGAAGCAGGGCGAACCAGGTTCTCAGCCCAGGACTTCATGCCCTGCCCGCACTTGACGACCTCCCATCGAAGCCACTCAGTTCCCTGCCGTGCGCTTCCTCTGGCCAAATCCGGGAAAGGCCTTCTGCGGGTCTGCCCGCGCCTTTAAGGCGCCTGGATAACCATCGTGCCCCACTTCCGAACAGCATTGCCACCCCGCACCTCGACCCCCAGGCGGATCAAGGCGCCCCGCCAGATCTCCGGCCGCGCGAAAGCCTCCCTCCGGCACAACCAAGACCGGCAGCCACTTACCTTAAGGGCTTGGGCTTTCGTGCTGGGGATTCCAGAATACCAACTTTAAGTTTATTATCTTGTTATTTAAATCTCCTTAAATGGAATTAGAATTTGCAATAAAACCACCTGCGCAAAGAAATAATTACAGAAAAATCCGTAATGGATGAAGAAAATAAATACAAATTCAGGCTTTGAAAAATCTTGAAACAAAAAAATAGGCATTAACTTTTCATTAATACCTAGCTAATTAGCGTTCGCCTTGGGAAAAATCCAGGCAAACCCTCCAAGACGGGAGCTTTTCGTGGTTGCACTCAGCGCAGGCTCGGGTACCGATAAACTGATACTTCAAATCAGCCAGAATGCCTGGCGGGGCAGCGCCCAATACATCGTCAAGGTTGACGGCAAGCAGGTCGGCGGCACATTCACCGCCTCAGCCGACCACAACGCCGGACTCAGCGACACGCTGACCCTGCACGGCGACTGGGCCGCAGGCGCGCATCAGGTGTCGGTCAGTTTCCTCAACGACGCCTATGGCGGCTCCGCCAGCACCGACCGCAACCTGTTCATCGACGGCGCCAGCTACAACGGCGCCGATCTCAAGGTCGATATCGGCGTGCCCAGCTCCGCAAGGCCCGGCCAGTTCAGCTTCACCGAAGGGGCCTCCGCGAGCCTGGCACCGGTTGCGCTGAGTGCCGGCAGTGGCAGTGACACCCTGGTGCTGAAGGTGAGCCAGCAGGCCTGGCAGGGCAGCGCCCAGTACATCGTCAAGGTCGACGGCAAGCAGGTCGGCGGCACATTCACCGCCTCGGCCGACCACAACGCCGGACTCAGCGACACGCTGACCCTGCACGGCGACTGGGCCGCAGGCGCGCACCAGGTGTCGGTCAGTTTCCTCAACGACGCCTATGGCGGCTCCGTCAGCACCGACCGCAACCTGTTCATCGACGGCGCCAGCTACAACGGCGCCGATCTCAAGGTCGATATCGGCGTGCCCAGCTCCGCAAGGCCCGGCCAGTTCAGCTTCACCGAAGGAGCAACGGTTCCGCAGAGCGCCAGCGACTTCGCGTCCACGCCAACATGGTCAGACGAGTTCAACGACACCCGCATTGACACTTCCAAGTGGACCAACCTGTTTGACGGTCGCTCATGGGACAATGACGGGTTCTTTTGGGACCGTAATCAACTCTCGGAGTCGGGCGGCCAACTGAATATCGGACTCGACCGGCAGGCGGATGGCTGGCATGTCGGTGGCCTCGCCGCCTATACCACGCCTGACGGAGCTGGTTTCGGCTTCCAGTACGGCAAGGTCGAGATTCGCGCCAAGGCTTCCCAGGAAGTCACCGGTGCAGGTATGTGCTTCCTGCTCTGGCCGTCCGATGATGATCACTGGCCGCCCGAGATCGATATCCTGGAAACGCCGAAGGGCGACGGCCTTTTCACCAACCACTGGCAGGGACCGGGCGGCAACGGCGACAATGTGCAGGAAACCCATCAGTTCGCGCTCAATTACGCGGAATGGCACACCTATGGCCTTGAGTGGACGCCGGACAGCATCACCCTGCTCGTCGATGGCAAGGCCCAGCACACCATGACGACGCACATCGCCTCCGAGCCGATGAGCGTTGCACTGATGGGCTATGTCGGGTCGCCCAGCCAAAGCTGGTATGGCACGCCCGACAGCGCCGTCAGTCATGTCGACATCGCCGTCGACTACGTCCGGGTATACGACTCCATCGCCTGAGGGGAGGCAGCTTCAGAGCGGCTGGCTTCAGCCGTGCGGAAACCGCATGCTGCGGTCGCGCCAGGCGGCGCGGCCGCAGCACAGCAGCTCAGTGCCGCGCCTTGTTCAGGACGACCGCGATCTGCTTCCTGTCCGGCTGAGGGACGCAACGGAGCAGGTCCAGCACCTGCTCCGCCTCTGTTCGCTTCCATTGCACCACAACGAACAGCGCATCGACAGCACCGGTCAGAGCGCGGGCATCGCCGGACTCTGCCGGGTTCGGCAGATCCACCAGAACCACATCATGCTCGGCGGCTTCGTTGCGCAGTAGGGTCATCAGCCGTGTTCCGGGGCTGCTTCGCCCCTCTTCATGGCCGAGCGGACGGATTTGCAGACCCGGATGATGCGCGGCGCTGGGAGGCGATCCCGCTTCGGTTTTCCGGGACGGGCGGCCGCGCATCTCGTCGGCGTTGATGAGCAGAACGCGCCGCCCCTCCTCCGCCAGCAACAATGCCAAATTGTAGGCCAGCACCGAGCTGCCGGCCCCGGCCGCTGCCCCGCAGAGGCCCACCGCCAGGCATCCGCCTTCCGGCTTCCATTCCTCCAGCATCGAGCGCACTGCACGGACCGCCTGTGAAAATGCAGAGCTTGGCTGATCCAGCACCTGGCGCAGCAATGGATTCTCCTGCCCGGCACCCTTCTGCACCGCCGGCTTCAGCCACGGCACCACGGCGGCGCAGACCAGGCCGGTATCCTGCTCCACCTGCCTGCGGCTGCGCAGCCGGCGGTCCAGCACCTCGCGCAGCGCCGCAAACCCTGCGCCTCCCACCGCCCCGCCGATGCCTGCGACCAGCGCCATCAGAAGTGTACCAGGGCCTGAACGCTGCAGCGGCGCCGCCGCCGGTGTAATGATGCGGGTGGCAGAAGCAGGGTTGGCGCGCTCGGTGATCTGCATGGTCAGGCGGCGTTGATCTTCCACGAAAGTGTCGGCCACGGCGTTGGCGATGCGCGCAGACTTGCCCGGATTGTTGGAAGTCACGCTGATATCGACAACGAAGGATGTCCCCAGACGGCGCACGGCCGAGCGCTTGCGCAGCTGGTTGATCGCTGCCTGCTCACGCAGTGCCCGCACCTCGTCAGGAGCGGCCTCATCTGGCTGCGCCAGGCCCAGCAACCAGGACTTTGGCGACCATGGCAGGCGGCTGAACTCCGGATCCTCTTGCAGTTGCAGCTCCTTCACCACGGAAGCCAGGATCAGGTCCGATTGGATGGTCAGGATCTGCGTGTCCACATAGCCCGGCGCGTCGGCGCTCGCGGTTGCCTCCGGAATCGCACGCGGAGGGCGACTTTCCACCACAAGCGAGGTGGTCGCGCTATAGCGTGGCGGCAGCACCAGCGAAGCCAGCAGGCCGGCCAGCAGCATCGTGAGCGCGGCGCCGGCAATCAGCCGCCAGTTGCGCGCCAGGAAGCCCGACACCGCCCGCAGTTCCGAGCGGGGCGCAGGCTCCGGTACGAAGGCCGCCGGCATGGCCGCCGTCAGGGCCAATGATGGGGGATTGTAGCCATGGCCCTCAGGCATGAGGAACTCTCCGGGCTGGATCAGGAATCATGCCAGACCGACGGCATGCGTGGTGTAATGGCCGGCCAGGGTGAGGCCAGCCGCATCGGTCAGATCTCGCTCGGTCACGGATGCACCGGTGAACTGATGCACCAGGCAGATATCCTGGCGGCCCGCCTGCAAAAGGGCGACCACCGGGTTGCGCCCGGCCCAGCCACGCAGCGCGGGAACAAAGGCGGCGCAATGCCCCGGCAGCCCCGCCACCGGAATGTCCGGCAAACCATCGATCGTCACCGCGCCCTGGCCCGCGCCACGCTCGGCGAGATCCAGGCTGATTTCGAAGAAGGTCATCCCGGCCACACGTTTGGCGAGACCGGATTGCCGAATCTGTCGCGGCCGCGTTGCCTCCCCGATCCGCAGCTGCGGCGCAAAAGGCGCCACTTCCTGGCCCGGCAGGAGCATGCTGTGCGGCATACCTTCATGCACGTTGCCGCCCAGGATCGTGGTTTCCCGCAGCACCCCATCGCTGGGCGCCTGCACAGGGACGGCAAAACCGGCCTTTCCGTGATCCCGTGTCTCGAGGCCGACGATGGTGGTGCGGACCTGACCGCAGTACACCGGAACCACGGTGGATTTCGGCGGCAGCGCGCCGCTGTCGCCGAAATCCGCCATCTGCACGGTGCAGGCGATCAGCCGCGTGTTGATGGCGTGCAGCTCCAGCAGGAAGCCGTAGCCGCCATTCTCGTGGCTCACTGGCACAGCATTGTCCAGCAGGCGGGGGCTGTCAGCACTGCAGGCCGTGAATGTGTTGGCCTCGCCATGGCATAAAAAGCCGATCAGCATGGGTGGATCGGCGGCGTAGTAGGTGGACCAGGCATGCAGTCGCGCGCAATGGTTGTGGGCACCCGGCAGAAACACGCCGATCGGAAAATGCTGCAGCACCCCATCCGAGAAATGGCTGTCGGAGGCGGAGCAGATCAGCCCACGCCGCAGTGGTGCCGGCGCGATGCCCCCATCGCGCCGTGTCGCGGCAATCACCTCAAAGTCATGGGCGATCATCTCGTAGCCGCCGTCGACGACCCAGCCATCCGCCAGGCAATTGCGGATGCGCAGCCCGGTAACGCGATCCTTTTGAACGTTGCGCTGATAGAGCCCACGCACACCAGTCTGGCGGTTACAGTCGATGACCAGGTTGAGCAGGCTGCTGGCCCTGGCGTAGCCAAGAGCATTGTAGGCGATGTGCTGAGTGTCGCCACGCACCACCTCGCTGCCGGAGAAGCCCGGCATGGCGCGAAAGCCCCCGCAGCCGCCATCGAGCGTCACGGCAGGTCGCAACAGGATGGTGCGGTCGACCTCGAACACCCGCCCATCCAGGTGCAGCGTCCCTCCCCCCGCCGCAGACAGTGCGTCGATCCCGGCCTGAATCCGCTCGGCCCAGCTGCGGCCAGGGTACATGTCCGGGATACTGCGGCGGTTGACGAATGCAGGCGCTGCCACCGGCATCGCACCGCCGGAGTGCAGCCAACGCAGTGCCGCCGGGAATTCGCGGCGCCGCAGAAGGGGCCAGCCGGTCCAGATCGGCATCAGCTACCGAAGGGCATCATGCCCCCCCTGCGCCGCAATACGGCAGCCGGACACCCATGCTGAAGGAGATGCACTGTCAAAAAATCTTTGCCTCTCGCAGGACAGAAAACGTAGCCCGGAATGCTGCGGCGCGTCTTGGTGCAATATGGTAACATTCGAATGATCCTGCAAATCCGCCTCACCGCAGCAAGCAAAGATGCATTTTTTAGGCTTCTCTCGTTATCGTGAGACGGGGGGAGCGATGCTTGCGGTATCAGAACAGCATGCATCCAAGATGCAGATGCGCGCAGATCCAATTGTCGAGAAGGCTGTAGGCTCCTTCGTGAAACCGTCACAGTACCCTGCAACCGCGCTTGGCCCTTCGTTTGCCGCCATCCGCAACGCCGCGGCAGAGCCCCTCTACGCCGCCGCCCCGGCCCTCGTGTCAGCGCGATGGATGGTGCTGGGGATCGCAGTGATGTCAGCCGGCAACTTCAACCCCGCCCTCTTCGGCTTGCCGGACGCCACAGTGGAAACCGCGCAGAAGCTTGTCGCGCTGGGGCTATGGCTTGCACTGATCGCCATCAGCTTCCTGCCCGGCACACAGCGGCAGCGCCCGGTCACCACGGGCCTGCTCCTGCCCGTCTTGGTGGTTGGCTGGGTCGCTCTCTCGGCAAGCTGGAGTGGCCAGCCGGATGACAGCCTTGGCAAGGCGCTTGTGCTGCTCCTGACCACCTTCGGCGCTTGGCGTGCTGCGACTCTGCTGCACTGGCACGAGTTCTTCGAGCAGCTGATGCAGGCACAGTTGCTCCTGGTACTGGCATCCATCGCGGTGGTGATTGCGATGCCATCGATTGGCGTACTCCACAATTGGCAGCATGATGGCCTTTGGTCCGGCATCTACATATCGAAGCAGACATTGGGGACGGTGGCCGCCAACCTTCTGTTCCTGTGCTTGTTGCGCCTCTGCTACCAACCGTCCCCCATAGCCTTGCTGGGACTGCTGGCCGGAACCGCCGGGGTACTGGGCTCCGGCTCGCGAGGGGGCGCCGTGATGGCCGCAGCCGCCGTGGGCTGCGTCCTGCTGGCGCGGCGTTCACCCCGGCTGGCAGGGCTGATGTCTTATCTGCCGATCCTGTGCCTGTTGCTTGCAACTGCAGGGATCACCTTCATCCTGCTCAGTGGCCTATCCTACTTTCCGCTCTTCGGCACAAAGGTGGACCTGACCGAGCGTACTATCATCTGGCAGTTTTCTCTCGATGCCTGGACCACCCGCCCATGGCTGGGATTCGGCGTGCAGGGCTTCTGGACCGAAGCCTCCTATTACGATCGTTTCCTGCGTATCCATGGCTGGGTGCTGGACAACTACCACAGCGGTTATGTCAATTTCCTGGTCGAGTTTGGGGCGATAGGTTTTGCCCTGCTGACCGGCTTCATGCTGGTGCTGTGCCGTAAGCTCGCCGCCATCATCGCCGCCGCGCCGGCCCTGCCATCGCGCGCGCGCTTCGCTGTTGAAGCAGCTTTCGGCCTGATCGTTCTGTTGTTCACCATCAACCTGACAGAATCCTTTTTCATGCGCGCCACTGACTTCTCGCAAGTGACAACCACGCTGCTGACCATCATGCTGTTCGCTCCTCGTTCCTCGGCACCCCGTTTGAACGCAAGATGACCTCGCCCTGACGGTGCCGCCGGCCTTCCTGCGGCACCTGCCTCCTAACCCTGAGCCCGCTTTGGAAAGGACCTTGCTCTTATGATCCGCAACTGCTGCTCAACGCCGGTGCGGCGCATGGTTCTGGCTGCGCCTCTTCTTTTGGCATGGCCTCTGGCAGCGGCCGCCTACGATCTCGACTCCCTGGACCGGGTACGGGTGACGGTATCGGAATGGTCGAGCAGCAGCGGCGAGCCCAGGGTCCGGCTGAATGGCGAGTTCACGGTCGATGCCGGGGGCATGCTGTCCCTGCCGTTGATCGGCCAGGTTCCGGCGCAAGGGCGATCCCCCGAGCAACTGGGCCAGGATATTTCCGACCGTCTCCAATCGCGCGCCGGCCTGATCAACGCGCCAGTCACTGCGGTCGAGATCGTGCAATACCGCCCCTTCTACATCGCCGGCTTCGTCGACAAGCCCGGTGAATATGCCTACCGGCCAGGGCTGTCCGTCATGCAGGCGGTGGCGATTGCCGGCGGCACCTACCGCGCTCCTTTTGTCGGGCCGCTTCGCCTGGGTCGTGACACTGCTGCCGCTGAAGGCGAAATCAAGCTGCAGCAAGCCCGCATCGACGAGTATCTGGTCCGCCGCGCCCGCATCCGCGCAGAGCTGAACGGGCAGGCAGAGCTTGCCATGCCCGCTGAGCTGTCCAGCCGCATCAACGAGCCTGCGCTGCAGCAGCTGGTTCAGCAGGAGACTGCCACCATGCGTGCGCGGCGGGACGCCCTGGCGGCCTCCCTGCGCGAGCAGCGTGAGATGCGCCGCCTGGCAGAGGAAGAGGAAGCCTCGCTGCGACAGCAACTGGCGGCACAGGAGGCACGGCAGGCGGTGGTTGATCGGGAGGCGGAGGAAATCCGATCACTGCGCAGCCGCGGTCTGACCACCACAGCTCGCGACTTCGCCATGGCGTCTGCTGCCGCGGAAGTCGAGGCACGCAAGCGCGCGCTTGCCACCGAGCTCCTGCGAGCCGGCCAGAGCATTGTGCGAGCGGATCAGACCATGCGCGCGCTGCAGACAAATTGGCATCTGGACCTTCTTGCCGACGCGGAGCGCACCCGCTCCGGCCTCGATGATGCACAGAAGCGACTGCAGATGGCACAGGGCCTGCTGGATGAGGCGGAGGATATGAACCAGATCTACGGCACCGGCCCTCTGCAGCAGGCCTCCAGCGAAGCCCCCTCCTACATACTTCAGCGTCGCAGCAGGAATGACACAATCACAATCACCGCCAACGAGATGACGGCGGTTGAGCCCGGTGACGTGCTGCGGGTGCTGCCTCCGGCACGGCTGCGCCGCAGCTGGGAAGATGCGGGCCTTCCAACGCAACCACGATGAAGTGGATCCCAGTCAGGTTCAGGCACCTGACTGAGTATGCTCACGGCGAACTGCGGCGAGCATGATCGCCTTCGAGGCTCAGCGCCCCAGTGCGCCGATGGTGCTGCCCGAACGTTGCCGCAGGGCCAGGTGGCGCAGACGGGGCATTGCGATGCGCCAGATTCGCCGCAGCAGAATGCCGGGGTCGAGCACAATCCTTTTCCCGTCAATGACGGCGAGCCCATCCAGTGTCGTCAGAGTATGCAAGCCATGCGGATAAGGCCCGGCCGGATCAGGCCGCAGTGTGGCGATCACTTCCTCGCTGTAGCGATCCGGTGTGCAGACGGCGATGCGGTTCAGCACCAGCGCGGTGCCGTAGCCGCGGGCGCAATCCTGGGCAGGGCGGATCAACGCATCGCCCGAACGGATGATGTTGCCGCCGCAGCGCGCCGAGCGGACATCGACCTTCACCGGGTTGCCGGGGTGTTGCGTCCAGGGTCCGGTCAGCTGCTCGGCAAACATCAGGCAGAGATTGTCATGGAGGCCAAAGCCGGTATCGGTATAGGCGATCCAGTAGCGCCCCTCGTGCCGGAAGAGCGTAGCATCCGCCATGCCAAGATCATCCGCCAGCATTGCGGCAGGGCGAGGTGGCTCGCCCGGGCATAGCTCGTACAGCACTTGCCGGCCGCTGGCCGCCATTTCCGGCAAGCAATAAACCCGGCCGGCTTCCGACCAGGTGAAGGGATAGGACAGGTGGCCGGAAAAACTGAGAGGCAGATCCTCGGCCTCCGGCGCGGCCATCTCACTGGCGGATGCCACATGGACCGCCTGCAGTCGCCCAAGGCCCGTGATGTGCTCGAACCGCTCGCACAGCAGCATTCCCGGGCGACCAGGCCAGGGAAAAGGATCAGCGAGAAAACCGGTTCCTGGCGGCAGCGAAATCCAGCGGCTTGCCGTGACCACACCTCCAGCCAGCATCTCCTGCGCCGAGTTGTCGAGCAGGCCGATACCCCAATGTTCCGCCGTCGCCTTGTCGTGGAGCCGCTGCCAGCCATGCGCCAGCCGCCAGCGTACAGCCTCGCCGATCCGCCGTGATGCTGGGAGCGGCTGCCACGCCGCACCAGGCTCCGGGTGCCGCAGCGCCGCGGCGATCATCGCCATAGCCGCCTTGGCGACGGCCTGGAGCAACATCGGGTAGGCTTGCCGCGCCGCCAGATGCGCCTCACCAAGCAGCCGCCAGCCACCGTCGGCCTCACGGCGTTCCACCAGGAAGATGGAGCAGAGGCCGTCGCTCTGATAGCAGCGATCGCGACCGAAGAACGGCGCCAGGAACGGCCGGCCGGCTGCATCCACGATGCGCCAAAGCCGTGCCCCCGCCTCGGCCACCACACCATGCGGATCAAACCACACCACATCGCCCGCCATCGCGGCAGCCGGCGGCGCATCGGGCGAGGTACCGAGCCAGCCCAGACCTGCATCGCCTGCGACGCTCTGCCAATGTGGCGCGGGCGCCGCGGCGCCAGCCGCTGACACTGTAAAGCCAGGACCAACGGCTGCGCGCAGGCGCGTCAGCAACGGAGAATCATCGTCGGCGCCGATCACCTGCAGCATGCAACCCTCCTCTCCGGCCGTCCCAGTTTCATGCATGGCGCGGCCGGATCAGAGCATCGAGGTGCCGCTTAACCTTGCGTGCCAGCCGCAGCGGCGCCGGCAATGTGCCGCCCCAGGATTTTTCCCAGTGATGAATGGCCAGCGTCTCAGCCACAATGGAATCGGGAGTGAAGGTTCCCTCGAAGGGATAGGGGAAGAACACCGGAGCTGGCAGAACCAGGATGTCTTTCAACCTCGTGCCGCCGACGGTGTTCTCCCGAAGGCCATGCCGCCACAGCAGGCGCGTTACAAGCTTCGGCCCATAACGTGTCGGACGCTCGAGGCCGAAAGGAATGGTCCGCATGCTCAGCAGCGTACGGAGGGTTTCCGCAACAAACCAATGTCCCGGTTCCGCACCGAACACGCCGTTGGCGACCAGATCCGACGCCTGGGTTTCCCCTTGCAGGGCGACGAAGCAGGCTTCCTCCGTCAAGGGATCGAGCGGCTTCAGCAGCTCGAAATCGGTGTCCAGATAAATACCTCCGTATTTGTGGACGGCTACCATGCGCGCAATGTCGGCCACCTTGGCCCATTTGCAATTACGCAATGCCTCGGCGATCAACGGGTGCGAGAAATCGATGTTGCTCTCGTTCCACGCCATCACTTCCCAAGTGGGATGCAGGCGCCGCCATCCCTCGATAAAGCCAGCGTAGCGGTCCGGCAGACGGCCGCCGACCCAGACGTAGTGCAGGCGCTTCGGGATCATGCCTCAGCCTTTGCCACGGTGGTTACAGGGTGATTTTTCCTCGGCTGCAGCAGCTGCGGGGATGCAGATTCTGCGCGACCATTCTTCCGCAGATTTCTGATTTGCACCGCGAGCGGCGAAAATCGGTCCGCCAGAAGTGCCGCCAAGCCGAGCGGTGTGCGCGCGGCAACAAGCGAACCCAGCGATTGGGTACAATCGGCAAGCCGCCTTTTGTAGGCTTCGTCGCCGCAGAGGAAATCAACGGTGCCGAAGTTGTTGGCGATAGCCCACTGCACCGCCTCCACCAGGATCACGCTACCCGGCGAAGCGCGGGCGAAAGCGACATCATAAGTGGTTAGGTAGGCCGCCAACCTTGTCCCCTCGGCGAAGCAGATCAGGCCGGCGGCCAGCCGCCCGCCAGCTTCAAGTACGAACAGGCGCAATATGCCGCGCTCAGCCGCGGCCTGCACCATGGCATTCAGGAGAGTGCCATCGTCCGACAGAATGGTTGCGGCCTCACCAGGATTCAGCAGCGCCTGCTTCATGGCAAAGAGCTTCTGGACCAGAGCGCGGGTTTCCTCGGCCTCCGCGAGGCGGAAGGACACCGGCCCAGCCTCTTCCAGGATACGCAAGCCACGCAGATGATTGTTGCGGCCCTTCTTGCCCAGGCTTTGAAAAAAGGCATGCGGCGAAGCATAGCCTGCCAGCGTGACTCCCGTGGCCGCGGCCTGGCGGCGGCCCGGCCGCATCTCGATGCCGCCAGGATGCCCGGCCAAGGCAGCCGCCGCACTGTGCGGCAGCACATGGCTTAGATAGGCCATGTCGTAGCCGCCCTCCTGCCGCACCGCTTTCCACATTCGTCCAAGCACAGCGGTTGCCTCAACATCAGGAGCCAGCAGGACATCGCAATAATCGGTACAATCCTTAGCCGCCCATTCCAGCACACGGACACCTTGGTGGCGGCGGAGCACCAGCGGCAGCACGCCAACCAGCGCTTCGCCACGCCACGCTGTTGCAATCCGCAGAGAAAAGTCCGGCTTCGGACCGGCACGCCACCAGGCTGCAATCCAGGCATGGCTTCGGAATAGGTCCGCATCCGCACGGCGCTCCAGATCCTGCCAAGCCAATGCAACTGCCGCGCAGCGGGGCCAGGCATTGATCAGCTCGATGCGCAGGCCCGCCTCATCGGGAATGACTGATTTCTGGAAAGTCAGCCGGCGCGTCCGCAGTTGCCGCAAGGTGGCTTCCGCCATGCGCGTTAGCGGGAGCACATAAAGCCCATACAACGACTGGTAACGCAGGCTTTCACGCGGCCCAAGCCCAAAGGTGAAAGACTCGTCATGCACCGGCACGGCCTGAGTGCCAAACAGACGGTCCCAGACCGACAGCATCAGCCCGAAATTGCGGTCGAAATGCTTTGAGTCCGCACTGTGATGCAGCTGATGCCAGTGCGGGCAGAGCACCAGATGGTTCAGCGGGCCGAAGGAAACCTTTAGGTGCGTGTGGCGCAGCAGGTCCATCATCAGGATGTTGCGCAGCACATAGACGTTGATGCCGAAGATGGCGGCTTCCACCGGGTCGACGGCAAAAAGCAGCCAGACGCCATACACCGTGCCGACGACGATACCATCCCAGGCGCGGTTCATCACCTCATCCAAGGGATGGATACGGTCCTTCGTGATTCCCACCATCACCTCGGCCGAATGGTGAACCTTGTGCAACTCCCACAGCATTGGCGCCCGATGCTGCGCCCGATGGTAGAGGTAGTAGGACAGATCATAGGCAAGCAGAGCGCTGATGGTGAACAGGACCACCGTCCAGGGTCCTGCGGGCTCCTCAGCGTGGAACCCGCCGCCGAGCAGTGCATCCAGCACGGCATACACACCGTAGCCGACAAAGCCGGTCACCGCGGCCGCCGTGGGCAGCAGCAGCAGCGGCATCAGCATTTTTCGGGTGATCCAGAACAGCGCGTCCGCGCGCGCGGAGCGATGCGTCAGGATATGACGCGGGAAGGCGTAACGGAACCAGGATCTCACATCGTAGGGGCCCGGATGGGCACGCAGGAACATCGCCACGGAGGCGATGATGCAGGTAGCAAACAACAGGCCCAGGGCAGCGAGGTTGGAACCAGAAAGCCTGTCAATGACGGCCTCGAGCAGATTGGTGCTGAGCATCATGCCTTTCCCGGTAACGGCAGGGCGTGCCGCGCCGAACGAAGCAAGCTGCGCGGATATCCCGGCAACAGCAGCGCGAGCAGCGCAAGATAGGTGAAGGGCGCGGTGATGGCTGCCAGCCACGGCTGGTGCGGTACGAGCCTGAACAGAAGCAGCATCACCGCAGCCATGCCGGCGGCGCACAACAGCAGGCGCAGCGCGCTCCTCTGCAGCCCATGCGGTCGCACGCCAGTAGCCCGGACCATGGTTGCCAGGTTCAGCGGCACGAGCAGTGCAGACACCGCCGCCCAGGCAAAGCCCACAGCGACGATGCCAAAGGGTGCTGCGGCGGCAAAGGCCAAAGCCGCCAGCACCAGCTGAGCGGCCGCCAAGCGGATGTAGAGGTCAGGCCGCCCCAGCGCCGACAGAGCCTGCCCGCTGAGCGCCCAAAACGGCATGCTGGCGCAGGAAACGCAGATCGCCTGCAGCACCGGCACCGCATCGGCCCATTGCGGTCCGAAGGCCAGCGGCAACACCACCGGCGCGAGAACGCCAAGACCGGCCACTGCAGGCAGCCAAACTGCGAGGCAGGCCGTCACCAGCCGCACGTATTCGGCGCTGAACGTCGCCTTGTGATGTGCGAGCCGCGCCAGGATCGGCATCACGAGCAGGTTGAGTGGCTGGATAGTCACCAGGCCGACTGCCTGGAAAACCTTCATTGCAAGACTGTAGTAGCCCACCGCCGCTGGGCCGAGCACCAGACCGATGATCAGGTTATCGACCTTGTCGGCGGCCGAGCCCAGTACGCTTGCAAGCATCAACTGTCGCCCGAACCCTGCCAGACGGTGGAAGGCCAAGCCGGAGAAACGCAGTCGCGGCACCCAGCGAATGGTACTCCACATGACCACCAGGATCGTCGCCGCCTGAACCAGTTGGCAGGCGACCAGCGCCCAGACTCCCCAGCCCTGCAATGCAAGGGCGACGCCAGCGGCACCGCCGATCAGGTAGGCACCGATGGCACGCATGGCGAAAATCGACATCCGCATCTCACGCCGGCAGAGCGCAGAGTGAACGCTCACCAGTGCACGCAGCGGGCAGAGCACGGACATGACCTGCAGCACAGGCCGCAGCAGAGGTGCTCCATACAGCTCAGCGAGCGGTCCGGCGGCAGCGAGAAGCAGCAGCCCAAGCCCAAGGCCAATGGCGAAGTTGATCCAGAACACGGTGCTGCAGTCGTCCTCGTCCGGGTGCTCGCGCTGGATCAGCGCATCGGCAAAGCCCTGGAACAGAATGATGTTCGTCACAGCCACCACTGACAACGACAGCGCGAAGATACCGTAGTCCTCAGGTGTCAGGATCCGCGTCAGCACCACGTAGAGCAGAAAGGAAAGTCCCTGGCTCCCGCCAACATCGAGCAGGGTCCAGAAAAGGGCGCGTGCCTTGCCATCCTTGCGGCTGGTCGCGCCTCCCAAGGTGCTGCTGCCCGCGGTCACGAGCGCCGCCCCCCGCCCTTTGCCGGCAAACGTAGCAGGATAAGGCAGCGCATCGCCAGGACCATCCCGATGCCGTCCGGCAGTACGGGCCTGAAATGTGAAAGGTCGGCTGTGAAGGCAGGATACCGCCGAGCCACCGCGACGGAAGCGGGATTGACGCAGGTACCGAGGAAGGCGGCATCGAGCCGACCTGTAGCCGCCGCCTGAAGATGCGCCGCGACTGGCCGGAGCACGGCTTCGATGCCATCGCAGGCATCCACCGGCAGTCCCGCCACCTCGGTACGCCGGATTCCATCCCATCCGGCCCGCAAGACGGCGCCACCTGCGGAGGTCCGCTCAGGATGCATGGCGCGCACCCGCATCAATCCGCCTGCAGGCTGGCGAAACCGCCCAGGAGAGTGCGCAACAGGATCTGCAGGTCGAGCGCCAGCGACCAGTTGTCGATGTACCAGAGGTCGAGTTCGATGCGGCGCTCTGCCTTGGCCTGCGTGTCGATCTCGCCGCGTGACCCGTTGACCTGCGCCCAGCCGGTAATGCCAGGCCGCACACGATGGCGCGCCCGGTAGGTTGGCACGGCATCGTTGTAGAGCGCCTGTCCAACCAGCATGGACACGGCGTGGGGCCGCGGTCCAACCAGCGACATGTCGCCCCGCAGGACGTTCCAGAGCTGCGGTAGCTCGTCGATGCTGGTGCGCCGCAGGAAGCGGCCGACGCGGGTGACGCGCGGGTCGCGCTTCGCCGTACGCTGCGCACCGGTGGCATCGCCAAGCGATGCATGCATGGTGCGAAACTTCAGGATCTTCACAGGCTCGCCGCCCAGGCCATAGCGTCGCTGCCGGAACAACACCGGGCCGCCACTTTCCAGATAGATGAGCAGCGCCACGATCGCGAAGCAGGGTGCAAGAAGCAGGAGGGCAGCGGCGGAACCCAGGATATCGAAGCCGCGCTTCAGCGCGCTCGACATATCCTGCGGCGGCGCAGGAAACATCTCCACGGACGGAATGCCATGCAGCCAGAGACCGATGCGCAGTTGCGCCTCCAGGCTGACTGGATCCGGCACGACGCTGATGCGCACAGGGAGATCGGCCACCTCCAGGCAACTGGCGCTAATACGCTCGGCAGACATGCCGGCCACTGCCAGAATGATGGTGTTGATGCGCCGGTCAAAGGTAAGACGGCGCAACTGGCTGAGGTCCTCATCCCGGGTAGTGTCGAAATGGAAGAGCATCGGCTCGGCGCAGGCACGGCTGCTGCGCAGCGAATGCTCTATCGCCGAACGACTTTCTCTCGAGCCAACCAAAGCGACTCCCGGCACCTGCGCCGGCCGTGTGCCAAGCAGAATCAGCGTCACGCGCAGAGCGCTGCTCGGCAGGACAAAGTAAGAAATCAGGAAAAGGGCCCTGCTTCCTGCAATTACCTCGCCTGCCATCCATTGCTTAAGTAGGGCCAGGCTGATGGCACCAATCAGCGAAACCATCACTGTGCGGGCCAGCAGCCAAGAAAGAGACGTGCGCTGCTCAAGGCGCAAGTCAACGAACATGATCTGATGGATCAGGGCGAGCTGGGTGGCACCCAGCGCGGCAACCGAGAAAAGCAACCAATGGTTGATATATGCTTCTCCCATGGCGCGGGCGACTGCCACGTCAAAGGCTGCGAGCAGCACTGCATCTCCCGTCCATTGAAGCAGGCCGAGCCACGGGCGGAGCTGAGGGAGGAAAGCAACGGATTTTCGGTTATTCAATCCGTGCAGACCAGGTGAGTTCGAGGTCTTTGCCGAGCGGTCGACAAGTAAATCCCGTCGAAGCTGCATGCGAAATCTCCCGATGTCCATCAAGTATGGAATCACCAAAAACAGCATATGGGCGGCGAATCTCCACAACTGCCGTGGAGATTCGGCAATCCCTTCTTGTTCTGAATTAGAAAGAATCTCGCCGCGCCGCAATATGACTATACGGGAGCGTAAACTATTTCAGCCTTATCTGTAGGATATTTTTCTACTTTCTGGATTGTTGGCCATCTTCTTAAAGCGCGTCAATTAGTATAAATTTTGATATTATTGTAATTTTATGTATTCCGACGGCGCTCCGGTCCGGCTCCGGGGACAGAGAGATCCGTGTGCGTAACATCCAGGCGAAGCTTACCCCTCCTGCAGAGCAATATTTTTCCTTACATCAAGTCCGTCGAACCATATCGGGGCGAATGGTCAGAAGGAATATTTCTGAAAGTTGCCCTTTCTGCTCATTTTGTTTCTATGGACAAACGAAATGGGCTTGCCTGGACGCAGCAATCCGCTTGCTCATCTTATCACGGAGAGGTGATGGAACCGTGAGCGGCACCTTTTCCGAGAAGGCAGTTTGAAACTAACTCAAAACGATCTAGCGGCCTGGGGAGGGGAAGGACGGAGGCGTCGCAGGAGAGGAATTCCGCGGATTCGGCGGTGCGCTCAGGGCCTTTGGCCAGTCGGCCGCTGCGCTTCAAACCAGGCAAAGATTTTCTCCACCACTCTACGCCTCGGCCGGACAGCAAAACCGGTCTGGCTTTTGGGTCTGCGGATGATCCCGGGCGTGATGCAGGTGCGTGGGTGGCGCGCTCGCCGGCTCGCCGACATGGCCACTATCGGCCCGGGCCTTTTCGTGAAAGCGGAAGCACTTATGCCAGGCCTCCTTGAGATCAGCATGCCATGGCTGACCGCAGCGGGGAGGCCTGTGTCTGGGTTTTGAAACGCGCCAATAGTCAGGTTGCAGATTGCAGGAGTAAATTCACTCTGAGTTGAAAGAGGTGCCGGCATTGCGCCTTCCTCCAGGCTCCGCAATCCCGCTACGGTTGTTGTGTAACACAGCAGAGGGACACCGCACCGCAATGGCAAGCTCTGTCTGGTCCGATCTGCCGGAGAACAGCCGCATCGCCGTTGAAGGTCACCAGCTCGAAGTTGGAGACGCCCTCCAGGCCAGCGCGGCGGCACGCCTGAGGGTCATGGCCGCCAAGTATTTCGGCCGCGCGGCGGATGTGACCGTCATCTTCTCGCGGCAGGCCAAGGGCACCGGCTTCTGCTGCAACATCCGCTTCCGTGTAGCGGGCGCAATCGACGTCGACGGCCGGGCGATGCACCGGGATGCGCACGGCGCGCTGGTCATGGCGGTCGAGCATGTGGCGAAACAGCTCCGTCGCCGCAAGCGCGCCATGCGCGAGGATAAGCCGGCCAATCCGGCCAAGGACAATCTCTTCCGCCTGCATGGCGAGCCTGTGCCGGACCATGACGAGATCCTCGATCTGCTCGATGACGGCGCAAAGGATGAGGAGGCGTTCTTCGGGCTTACGCCGGAGCATAAGCCTTCAGCGCGGCGCAACTGGCCGCTCGCCGCCGAGTAGCAGCCGGCAACCTGCTGCGGAGCGCTCCTTTGCGAAAGGCTGCTGTTGCGGCCTTTCAGCAACTGATCCGCCCGGCTTTTCTGCGGGATATGGGAGAGGGTGATGAAGCCGAAGAGCCAAAGGATGCAGCGAACGGCCCCCTGTAGCCGACCACAGGCCCCCGCGCGCTGCACGGCTCCGTCGTCCCTGGTCTGGACCGAGTTCCTGAGAAGCCATCTTCGATGGGCGCTGGATGAAGGTGCCCCGCCTCGCGAGAGGGCGCTACCATCCTTCAGCGAGGACGAGGCGGCACCATGCGGGCGGACCGCGGCGCAGGTCCCTTCCGGCGGCCTTGCAGACCCTCCGTAGAGGCCGCCGCCTCAAGCTTCCCCTGCCCGCCAGGAGCAGCCGAGGATCTCCGGCGCGAGCCAGGATGGCATGCGAGGGAGTATCGCAGCGCAAGGCCGCTGCGGCTGTTCCCTGCACTTGCCAAACCGGCCTTGCTTTCAGGGCGGCGCATGCCCCCGGGAACCGCACCACCACCGGCTCCGCGGCCGGCGGCATTTGGCTGGCCACCAGGGCTGTGAAGATGCAGCGCCGCCATTCCAGGCGCAGCAGGCCGAGGACGCCACCGTAAACCTTCAGCATGTGCATGGGTGAGGCCTGGATGGACAGGGTTGGCAGCGGGCTCGCCCCTGCCGTGGGCGGGCATCCTCCTCTTTTCACCGCCTCGTCACCAGATTGCGAGCAATCCAAGGTTTTCTCGCTGTAGCCCTGGCGTGATCGCGGCATGGCTGCGGCCCTCGCCAGAGGCGCGTGGTCAGCCCGCCTCGCCCACAAGATGGAGCACCAGCTCCCGGCGATGCGGCCGAAGGCGGTGCTCGTAGAGGAAGATGCCCTGCCAGGTCCCCAGCACCGGCCGGCCCGCGGCAACGGGGATCGAGAGCTGTGTCTGGGTGAGAGCAGCGCGGATGTGGGCCGGCATATCGTCAGGCCCCTCCTCCTCGTGCCGGTACCGCCCGGACCCGCCCTCGGGCACCAGACGACGGAAGAAGTCCTCCAGGTCGTCCCGCACCGCCGGCGAGGCATTCTCCTGCACCAGCAGGGAGGCCGAGGTGTGCCGGCACCAGACGACCAGCAGCCCGGTCCGGATGCCCTGACCGGCCACCCAGCGGCAGACCTCCTCCGTGACCTCGACAAGGCCCCGGCCCCGGGTTGCCACGGTCAGGCGATGCTGCGCCTGGTGCATGCTCCCTCCCTCCTCTCGCGCGGCCGCCCGGGTCCGCGGCCTGCGGGGTTCAGCCCGCCCCCTGCTCCAGCGCCGAACAGAAGCGGGCAAAGCCCGCCGCGTCGGCGAAGGCGCTCTGGGTGCCCGGCCGCGTGATGGAATCCGCCGCATAGCGCGCGCCCCAGCGCAACGCTGCCAGCACGTCGCGGTGCGCGACGTAGTGCTGCGCGAAGGCGCCGATGAAGGCGTCGCCCGCGCCGCTGGTGTCATGCGGCTTCACCGGCACGGAAGGCACATGCACCGCCGGCCCTTCCGCAGCGACGAGCAGTGCCCCCTCGGCGCCCAGCGTCACGATCACCTGCCGCACGCCGCGCGCCACCAGGCTCCGCGCCGCCGCCTCGGCCTGCTCGCGCGTCGCGGCCGGCATCCCGGTCAGGATGGTCAGCTCGGTCTGGTTCGGCACCAGGAAGGTGGCGCCGAGGATGCGCTCCACATCAAGCTCCGGCACGGCGGGGGCCGGGTTCAGCAGCACCTCGATGCCCTCGCGCGCCGCCCAGGCGATGGTGTGATAGACGGTCTCCAACGGGATCTCGAGCTGCAGCAGGATCAGCCTGCAGGTCTTCAGGTCCTCGGCGGCGGCGTCCACATCGGCCGGCAGCAGGCGCTCATTGGCGCCCTTGACGATCAGGATGCGGTTCTCGCCCGAGGGATCGACGAAGATCGGCGCCACGCCGCTCTGCGTGCCCGGCACGGCGCGCACATGCCGCGTGTCGATCCCCAGAGCCTGGAAGTTCCTGATGGTGCCGCCGCCGAACAGGTCGTCGCCGACACGGCTGACCAGCAGCACCTCGCCGCCAAGCTTCGCCGCCGCGACCGCCTGGTTGGCGCCCTTGCCGCCATGCCCCATGGCGAAGGCCGGCGCGGCCAGGGTCTCCCCCGCCGCCGGCATCCGGTCGATGTAGGTGATCAGGTCGACCATGTTGCTGCCGACGACACCGATGCGCGCACCCATGGCCCGCTCCTAACCCAGGGAAGAAATCAGCGCGCCCATCCGGGCGGTGGCGGCGGAATCCAGATAGCCGGTTCGCACCGTGAAGGCCGCCCGGCCACGCGACGGCAACTCGCGGACATGGCCCTTCCGCTTCTCCGCCGCATAGCCTTCCGGCTGGCAGGTCGAGGGCAGCGCGAAGGCCGCCACCTGCTGGTCCGGGTCGGCCATGATCCAGCGCACGGTGTGCGGAAACTGCGCCGGGGCATAGGAGATGCCGAAGCCATCCCCTTCCCGGCGCTGCAGCATCAGATGGGTCTCGCCGGCCGCGTCGGTGCCGAGGCCATGCACGTAGAAAACCTGCTCCGGGTCGTAGCGCTGCGGCTCGTCCAGCCGCTCCATGCGGGCTGGGTTCCGGGCGAGGTCCTCGATCAGCGCGAGATAGTCCGGGTTCGGCCGCACATGCGCGGGAACAGCGCGCCGCACGACTGTCCGCTCCGGCGTGAAGGGCGCCGGCTGCACGATGCGCGCCCCGGCGGCGAAGGCGAAGTTGATGTGGCACATGTACATCAACTCCATCGGCTTGCCGGAGAGGTTCTCCACGGCGAGGCCGATGTCGAACAGCGTCTCCTCCGGGCGCAGCGTGACGGAGGGGTGGGCGCGGTAATGCGCACCGAAGCCCATCACGTAGTCCCGCTCGCTCACCGCGCGCAGGAAGGGGCCGGCGTCATCCTCGCCCAGTTCCAGCCAGGCGCGCTGCATCGGCGCACAGGGGAACTCGCCATGCGCGGCATGCTCGTCCTCCGCCGCCGGCACGCCGTTGCGCAGCAGGCCGGAATGGAAGGCGAAGCAGCCATAGGTCTCGGCGATGGTGGCGGCAGGACGCGGTGCGTCGAAGCCGCTCGCCATGGTCAGGTTCACGCCGTCGAAGGCGGCAGACCAGATCATGCCGCCCATCCAGGGCAGGATAACCACTTCTCCGCGCGCATTCCGCAATCGCAGCGCGGGCACGCCCGTCCGGTACTGGAACAGGGTGGCAGACAGCGCGCCGGCGGCGAGAATCGTTTTCTCGGCCTCGCCGCAGAGGTCAGGGTGCAGCGGGATGATGGCGGTCATCGCAGCGATTCCCCTTTCAGCGAACCCGGCTGCGCCAGGAGGCGAGCGCGATGGAGAGCAGCAGGAAGGCGCCCCAGATCAGGTCCACCAGGAAGTTGTTGAAGCGCAGGATCTGCAGGCCGGAGGAAAGCAGCATCAGCGCCACCAGCGCCAGCGCCACCCCCGGCACCGAGCCCCGCCCGCCCGCCGGATTGGTGCCCGCCAGCACGGCGATCAGCACCGCCTGCAGCAGGTAGGACACACCGTAATCCGACTTGGCGGCATTGGTGCGGCCGGAGAGCAGGATACCGGCGATGCTCGCCAGCACGCCCGTCAGCACGTAGGAGAGGAACACGGTGCGGGCGGTGCGCAGCCCGGCGAAGGCCGCCGCCTTCGGGTTGGTGCCGATCAGCGCCAGGTTGATGCCGAAGGCGGTGCGCGCCAGCATGAACCAGACCAGCCCCGCCACCACCAGGAAGACCAGCAGTGGCGCGGCGATGCCGAAGACCGTGCCGTTGCCGATCATTCCCCAGAGCCTGGGGAAACCCACCACCGCCGGGCCGCCGGTCAGCACCAGGCAGATGCCGGTGAAGACCTGCCCGGTGCCGATGGTGGCCAGGATCGGCGTGATCCGCAGCCGGGTGATCAGAAAGCCGTTGATCGCCCCCGCCACAACCCCGACGCCAAGCGCAATGCCGATTCCCGCCAGCACCACCGGCAGCGGCAGGTTCGCCAGTTCCGGCCCGCGCGCCCCGCCGACAGAGTGGAAGAACAGCCCGGCCAGGATGGCGGACAGGTTGGCGATGCCGATCACGGACAGATCAATGCCGCCGGTCAGCATGGCCACCATCATGGCGATGGCCAACAGGCCCAACTCGGGCGCGATGAAGGTGATGGACTGGAAGACATAGGGGCGCAGGAACCGCTCCGGGTTCAGCGCCGCCATGCCGGCGAAGATCAGTACCGTCAGGACGAGGAGCTGCAGCAGGTTGGTGTCGGCGCGGCGCAGGCGCTGGAGAATGGCGCTCATCCCTGCCTCCCTCAGGCCAGCCGCTTGCGGTCGCGCCAGGCGGTCACCGCCGTCGCGGCGATGACGATCAGGCCGACGACGATGCGCTGCCAGGTGGTGTCCACGCCAAGGATGATCAGGCTGTTGGTGATGACGACGAAGGTCAGCACGCCGAGCACCGCGCCGATCACCGTGCCGCGGCCGCCGAAGATGCTGGCACCGCCGAGCACCACGGCCGCGATCACGTCCAGCTCCATGCCCACCATGTCGCGCGGATTGGCGGTCCAGATCATCGCGCCGTGCAGCAGGCCGGCGAAGCCCGCCAGCGCGCCGGCCAGCCCGTAGATGAAGAAGGTGGTGCGGCGGACGTTGAAGCCGACGCGCCGCGCCGCCTCCTCGCCACCGCCGAGGGCGTAGATGCTGCGGCCCATCATGGTGTAGCGCAGCATCAGGTGCACCAGCAGGGCGATCACCGCGAAGAGCAGCACCATGGCGGAAAGCCCGGCCATGCTGCCATCCGGCCGCGCGACGGCGAACAGCTCCGTCCGCGCAAAGTCGATCAGCTCTGGCGGCATCTGCCCGATATTGATCTGGCTGGTGCCGACCACGCCGAGGATGAAGCCGCGCACGGCGGTGCCGGTGCCCAGCGTGACGATCAGCGGGATCATGCGGAAGTAGTGGACGAAGACCGCGTTCACAAGCCCGAGGCAAAGGCCAATGCCGCTGGCCATCAGGAAGGGCAGCACCACGCCGTCGAAGCCCCAGGCGATCATCGCCTTCACCGTCAGATACATGGCGGCGATGGCGAAGGCGGGAAAGGAGACGTCGATGCCGCCGGAGAGCATCACCAGCAGCACGGCGAGCGCCAGGATGCCGCTGACCACGCTGGCGCGCAGCAGGCTGAAGATGTTGGAAGGCTGCCAGAAGACCGGGTTGATCGTGCCGATCACCACCACCGCCAGCACCAGCACGGCGGCGACCATCAGCTCGGGATGGCGGCGCAGGGCGTTGGCGAGCCCGCTCATGCCAGGGCTCCGAGCTGCGTGCTGAGCGCCGCCTCGCTGGTCTCCGCCGCCGCCACCTCGGAGACGAGGCGGCCACGGTGCAGCACCAGGATGCGGTTGCAGTTGTCCACCAGCTCCGGCAGGTCGTCGGAGATCATCAGCACTCCCAGGCCGCGCGCGCGGGCCAGTTCGCGGATCTTGCGGTGGATGCCGGCCTTGGAGCCGACATCGACGCCCACGGTGGGGCCGTTCAGGATCAGCAGCTTCGGGTTGTTCATCAGCCAGCGGCCGATCACCACGCGCTGCGCATTGCCGCCCGAAAGCTGCGTCACCGGCCGGTTGCCGGTGGGGGTGGCGATGGCCATCTCGCGGATCATCGCCGCCGCCTCGCGCGCCGCCTGCCCGCCCTGCATCACGCCCATGCGGCTCAACCGGTCATGCGAGGTGGCGAGCATGTTGCGGTCGATGGTCTGGGTGAGGAACAGGCCCTCGGTCAGCCGGTCCTCAGGCACATAGGCAATGCCCCCGGCGATGGCGGTCTGCACGCTGTCCAGCCGGAGGTCCCGCCCCTCAAGGCGGATGCTGCCGGCATAGCCGGGCTTCATGCCGAAGAGCGCGAGCGCCAGCTCGGTCCGCCCCGAGCCCAGCAGGCCGGAGATGCCGACAATCTCGCCCGGCATCACGCGCAGGTTCACATCCTCGATCTCACCGGGAACGGTGAGGCCGGAGACCTCCAGCAGCGGCTTCTGGCCGGGCTGGCCCTCCCAGCGGTAGCCCTCGGCGGCGATCTCCTGGCCGGTCATGGCACGGGTGATGCTGGCCTCGTCGAACTCGCTGATCGGCCCGCCGGCCACCACCCGGCCGCTGCGGATCACCGTCAGCCGCTCGCTGATCTCCAGCATCTCGCGCATCTTGTGGCTGACGAAGAGCACGGCGATGCCGCGGCCCTGGATGTCGCGCACCACCCGGAACAGCGCCTCCACCTCGCGCCCGGTCAGCGCCGTGGTCGGCTCGTCCATGATCAGCAGGCGCGGGTCGGACATCAGCGCGCGGGCGATGGCGACGAGCTGCTTGCCGGCGGTCGGTAGCGTCTCCACCAGCGCATCGAGGTCCAGATCGACGCCCAGCTTCCCGGCCGCCTCGCGGGCGATGCGCCGCACCCGCCCCCAGGAGACGAGGCTGCGCCCCTCCTGCAGCTCGGTGCTGAGCGCCAGGTTCTCGGCGACCGTCAGGTTCCCGAACAGCGAGAAGTCCTGATAGATGACCTGTACGCCGCGGGCGATGGCCTCGCGCGGCGTCATGCCCTGCACCGGCTTGCCGTCGAACAGGATCTCGCCCCGGTCCGGCTGCCAGATGCCCGAGATCACCTTGATCAGCGTGGACTTGCCGGAGCCGTTCTCGCCCGCGAGGCAGTGGATCTCGCCCCGCCCGATGGCGAGCGAGACGTCCTCCAGGGCGCGCACGGCGCCGAAGCTCTTGCCGAGATGGCGCAGTTCGATCAGCGGAGCGGTCATGGTGATCCGTCACGAAAGGCGCGGGGCGGATCGGGCCGCCCCGCGCGTCAGCCAGGCAGGAGAGGCTGGCTCAGAAGTTGTACTGAGCCATGTTCTCCTTGGTAACGCCGACCCAGCCCTGGCCGACCAGCACGTTGGGCCGCTTCGGGTCGAGCACCTTCAGGTCGTGGTAGCCGTCGAGGCCGAGATCCAGCCCGGCGCCGATCGGCTTCTTCTGCAGCGCCATGACGGCCAGGATGTTCATGGCATAGCCGGCCACCGCAGGGTCCCAGAACTGGATGTAGTTGATGGCGCCGTTCTTCAGGTACTCGCCGGCGACGGAGACCAGCCCGGTGCCGGAGAAGAACAGCTTGCCCTGCAGGTTGCGCTCCGAGATCAGGCGGCCCGCGCCCGCCGAGGTCGGCATCGGCGCGCCGAGGATGCCCTTCAGGTCCGGATAGGCGGTCAGGACTTCCTTGAGCTTGTTGTAGTCGGTGGTCGCGTCGTCATAGGTCTCGATGCGCCGCGTCACCTCCTGCATCTTCGGGAAGTGCTCTTTCTGGTAGGCGACGGCGCCGTCGATCCACTCGTTCTGCGACTGCGAGGTGAGGCTGCCGACGGTGGCGACGTACTTGCCCTCGCCGCCCATCTGCTTGCCCAGCACCTCCATCAGCTTGGCGCCATAGGCATGGTTGTCGAAGGCTTCGATATCGTAGTCGATGTTCTGCAGGCCCGCCGCCTCGTGCGAGATCACCACGATGCCCTGGTCGCGCGCCTTCTGCAGCACCGGCTCCACCGCCTCGACCGAGAAGGGCACGATGCAGATGGCGTCCACGCCCTGCGCGATCAGGCTCTCGACGAGCTGCACCTGCGCCGCCGCATCCGCCTGGCTCGGGCCGATCATCCAGGTATCGTGGCCCTGGTCCTTGCCGAACTGCTCGACGCCGACACGCATCCGGTCGAACCAGGCGATGCCGTCCACCTTCACGACCGTCGCGATGACGCGCTTCTTGCCGGCCTTGGCATTGACGAAGTCCGGCACCTTGCTGGCGTTCACCGCCTTATTCTGCGCCCAGGCCGGGCGGCCCATTGCCGCGGCGAGCGCGCCGCCTGCAGCCAGCGCCCCGAGCGCGCGCCTGTTGATCATGACCATCGCAGCCTCCCTTGCGTCCCTTGCCTCAATAGCTGCCGGCGGCGGCCGGCGCCTGCGTGACCAGCGCCACACCTGAGCTCGCCCCGATCCGCGTGGCGCCGGCGGCGATCATCGCCTGCGCCGTCTCCAGCGTGCGGATGCCCCCCGAGGCCTTCACCCCCAGCGCGGCACCAACCACGCCGCGCATCAGCGCAACGTCGGCCACCGTCGCGCCGCCGGTCGAGAAGCCGGTCGAGGTCTTGACGAAGTCCGCCCCCGCCTCGGCGGCGAGCCGGCAGGCGGCGCGCTTCTGGTCGTCGTCCAGCAGGCAGGTCTCGATGATGACCTTCAGCACCTTGCCCGCGCAGGCGGCGCGCACCGCGGCAATGTCCTCGCGCACCGCGTCCAGCCGCCCCTCGCGCAGCGCACCGATATTGACGACCATGTCGATCTCGTCGGCGCCGTTGCGCACGGCGTTCGCCGTCTCGGCCGCCTTGTCCCCGGGCGTCGTGGCTCCCAGCGGGAAGCCCACCACCGAGCAGGTCTTCACGCCGCTGCCACGCAGCGCCTCCGCCACGCGGGCGACATGCACGGGGTTGACGCAGACGGAACAGAAGCGGAAACGCCGCGCCTCCTCACAGTAACGCAGCACCTCGGCGACCGTCGCCTCCGGCTTCAGCAGGGTGTGGTCGATCAGCGGCGCGAGTTCGGCGGGCGAAAGCAGCCCGGTTCCGGCATTGGCCATCGAAGCTGGTGTCCTCCGTGCCGGACAGGTATCCCGCCGCGGCTCGATCTGCCCGTTTGTCACTTTTCTAACTATTGTTATATTTCTCACATCCGGGGCCGGAAACGTCAAGCGCCCTTCGGTGGAGGAAGAATGGCTGAAGGCGAAGCCTCCGAGGCCGCCACGGGACTGGCCAGCATGCGCCGCCGCACGCGAATCGCCCGGCTGCAGGAGCTGCTGCGCCAGAACGGCACCACCCGGCTCGACGAGGCGGCCCAGGCCCTCGGCGTCTCCTCCATGACCCTCCGCCGCGATCTCGCCGTGCCCGGCCAGCCCCTGGCGCTGCTCGGCGGCCATGTGGTGCCGGCCGGCAGCCTCGGCGGGCGCGGGCAATATGTGCTGGAGCGTGAACAGGACAGTCATGCCGAGGCCAAACGCCAGGCCTGCCGTCACGCCGCGCGACATGTTGAGGAGGGTGATACAATTTTCGTTGATTGCGGCACCACCCTGCCGCACCTGATCGAGGCCCTGCCGCCCCGCCTCTCGCTGACCATCGTCTGCTACGCGCTGAACATCGCCAACCCCGCCTCGCGGCGGCCGAACACGCAGCTCGTGCTGCTCGGCGGCCTGTTCCATGCCACCTCGGCCACCTTCGCCTCGGACGAGGCGCTGCATGCGCTGCGGCGCCTGCGCATCAACAAGGCCTTCATCTCGGCCGGCGGCGTGCATGCCACCGGCGGCGTCACCTGCACCAACTTCAACGAGGTGCCGGTGAAGCAGGTCGCCATGGCGGCTGCCGCGCAGTCCTTCCTGGTGGTGGATGGCAGCAAGTTCGGCCGGCTGCGGCCCGCCTACTTCGCCCCCCTCTCCGCCTTCGCGCGCATCCTGACCGACGCCGCCGCCTGCCCCGAGGCCGCCGGCCTCCCTCCCTTCAGCCTGCCCTTGCTTGACGCGGCGCCGGCCGGTTCCTAACCCCCGCCCGCAGACCAGCACAGCCGAGGAGAGCGCCATGCAGGAGATCGTCGTCGGCGTCGATGTGGGCACCGGCAGCGCCCGCGCGGGCGCCTTCACGCTGGACGGCACCATGCTCGGCCAGGCGGTGCAGCCCATCCGCCTGTGGCGCCCGGCGCCGGACCATGTGCAACAGTCCTCGGAGGACATCTGGGCCGCCGTCTGCATCGCCGTGCGCGGCGCCCTGGCCGGGCTGGCGGGCGCGCGGGTGCGCGGCCTCGGCTTCGACGCCACCTGCTCCCTGGTGGTGCTGGACGCAGCCGGCCGCCCCCTCTCCATCAGCCCCGACGGCGCTCCCGGGCAGGACGTGGTGGTCTGGATGGACCACCGCGCGGAGGCGCAGGCTGACCGCATCAATGCCGGCGATCATGAGGTGCTGCGCTATGTCGGCGGCCGCATCTCGCTGGAGATGCAGACGCCGAAGCTGCTCTGGCTGAAGGAGAACCTGCCGGAGACCTGGCGCCGCGCCGCCCATTTCTTCGACCTGCCGGACTACCTGACCTGGCGCGCCACCGGCAGCCTGACGCGCTCGCTCTGCTCCACCGTCTGCAAATGGACCTATCTCGGCCAGGAGGATCGCTGGGACGGCGGCTATTTCCGTGCCATCGGCCTCGGGGACCTGGCGGAGGAAGGTTTCCGCCGCATCGGCACCGAGATCCTGCCGCCCGGCGCCCTGCTCGGCAGCCTCTCCGCCGAGGCGGCGGCCATGCTTGGCCTGCCGCCCGGCATTCCCGTCGGCGCCTCGGCGATCGACGCGCATGCCGGCGGCCTCGGCGTGATCGGCGTGACGCTGGACGGCGCGGCGCCGGACCGCGAGGCTCTGCGCCACCGGCTGGCGCTGATCGGCGGCACCTCCTCCTGCCACATGGCGGTCTCGGAGGCGCCGCGCTTCGTGCCGGGCGTCTGGGGGCCCTACTATTCGGCCATGCTGCCCGACCTCTGGCTGAATGAGGGCGGGCAATCCGCCACCGGCAGCCTGGTGGACCACATCATCCTGACCCATGCCGCCTATCCCGCCTTGGCAGAGGAGGCGCAGCGTCGCGGCGCCACCATCTACCAGTTGCTGAACGAGCGGCTGGATGGGCTGGCTGCGGGCCTTCCCTTCCCCGCCGCGCTGACGGAATCCCTGCATGTCATGCCGGACTTCCACGGCAACCGCTCGCCGCGCGCGGATGCCTCGCTGCGCGGCATGATCTCCGGCCTGCGCCTTTCGGCGACGGCGGACGACCTCGCCCTGCTCTATCTCGCCACCATCCAGGCCATCGCCTATGGCACGCGGCACATCATCGAGACGATGAACGCCGAGGGCTATGCGATCGATACCGTGCTGGCCTGTGGCGGCGGCACCAAGAACCCGGTCTTCCTGCGCGAGCACGCGGATGCCACGGGCTGCCGGGTGGTGCTGCCGCGCGAGCCGGAGGCCATCCTGCTGGGCGCCGCCATGCTCGGCGCCGTGGCCGGCGGCGCGCATGCCAGCCTGCCCGACGCCATGGCGGCAATGAGCGGCGCCGGCAAGGTGCTGGCTCCCGGCGAGGCGGCCGTGCGCCGCCACCACGACGCCAAATACGCCGTTTTCCAGCGCATGCATGCCGACCAGATGGACTACCGCACCCTGATGCGCACCCCGGCGTGACGCGCATCCGGCCTTTCCGAGAAGGGCGGGGCCCGGGGCGGCGCTCCTGGCCCAGCCCGATCACCGGGCGCCCTTCTTCCTCCACCGCCCCAGGCCGACCACATGGAGAGCGCCCGGATCCTGGCTGGGCATCCCCGCCGCTGCGTCGGCTTGAAGGAAGGACATGATGGCGGCGAGGCTCTGGTTCATCGGAAGTCTGCTCGTGGCGCTGGGCATCGCGGCGCGCCTGATCGGCTGGGACACCCTGCTGTGGATCCCCCGGGCCTTCATGGACTTCATCTACGAGGACCCGGCGACCTCCGGGATCATCACGCTGGGCATCCTGCTGATGGCCGTGGCGCAGCTGATCCGCCGGCGGGACTGAGCGGGCCGGCCAAGGCGGGCTCCTGTGTCACGGCCTGACCGATGCCGTCGAGCATGGCGGCCACCTCGCTGGCCGGCCGGGGCGGGCTGAACAGGTAGCCCTGCACCTCGCCGCAGCCTTGCTCCCGCAAGGCGAGGAACTGTTCCCGCGTCTCGACCCCCTCGGCGTTCACGGACATGCCGAGCAGCCGGCCGAGGCTCACCACGGTGCTCACGATCGCGGCGCAGTCCTTCTGCTCCATCATCCCGCGCACGAAGGACTGGTCGATCTTGATCTTGCCGAAGGGGAAGCGCCGCAGGTAGCTCAGGGACGAGTAGCCGGTGCCGAAGTCGTCCATGGCGATGCGCACGCCCAGCGCCCGCAGCCCGTGCAGGATCTCCAGGACCTTCTCGTCATCGAGCAGCAGGAGGGATTCGGTGATCTCGAGTTCAAGCCGCGTCGGAGCCAGCCCACTCTCGGCAAGCGCCTCGGCGACGATGTGCGGCAGGGAGCGGTCGCGGAACTGCACGGGCGAGAGGTTCACCGCGACCTTGACCGGAGCCGTCCAGCGGGCCGCATCGGCGCAGGCCTTCCGGATCACCCAGGCGCCGATCGCCATGATCATGCCCGTCTCCTCGGCGAGCGGGATGAAGACCGCAGGCGAGACAGTGCCCCGGACCGGGTGCTGCCAGCGCAGAAGCGCCTCGAAGCCGCCGACGCAGCCCCGCTGGGTGTCCATCAGCGGCTGATAGAACAGTGCCAGCTCGCCCTGGCCGAGCGCGGCGCCAAGATCCGCCTCCAGCTCCCGCCGGACACGCATCTGCTCGTCCATGCCGGGTTCGAAGAACCGTAAGGTGCCGCGCCCGTCCTCCTTCGCACGATAGAGGGCGAGATCGGCGCAGCGCATCAGCGCATCCGCATCGGTGCTCCCGGGGCCCGCCAGGGCGATTCCGATGCTGTCTCCGGCCGAGACCTGGTGCCCCGCGACGTCGAAGCGCGCCAAGAGGGCGACGATGATGCGGGTGGCGGCCGCGGCGGCCTCCGCCGGTTGCGACGCGCCCTCCTGCACCACCGCGAGCTCATCCCCACCAAGCCGCACCACCAGATCGGTCTCGTGCACGCATTCGCGCAGCCGCACCGCCACGGCCTGCAGCAGCGCATCACCCACCGGATGTCCGAGGCTGTCATTCACGGCCTTGAAGCGGTCCAGATCCAGGCAGAGGACCGCCACCCCCTCGCCGCGCCGCACCCGCGCCAGCGCCCGCATCATGTGCTCCCGGAAGCCCGCCCGGTTGGTCGGGCCGGTCAGGCGAGGCGCGCCTCGGCATGCTTGCGCTCCGTCACATCCTCACAGGTCGCCACCCAGCCGCCGCCCTCCACCGGGCGATGCACGACGGAGATCCAGCGTTCGTCAGGCAACTGAGCGGTGAAGGTCAGGGCGCTCATCGCGGGTGTGCCGGGCGGCGGCAGCAGGACGGCAAGCCCCTCGGCGGCGAACATCTCGCCCGGGGCTGCCCCCGGCGCCGGCGCGCCGAACATCTCCGCGAAGCGCCGGTTCACCATGAGATGAATGCCGCACCGGATCTCGACCCTGCCCGCCGCCGGAAGCGGCAGGCGCAGGATCTCGCCCGGCGCCTGCAGGTCCGAGCCCATCTCCACCTCCGGCCCACGCGCATTGATCTGCTGCGGGAACTCATCCTCGTTCGAGAAGCGCAGCACCGTGCCGCGCGGCACAGCCAGCTCGGCCACCGAGAAGGCGCGGTCGCGCTGCGCGACCGGGATTTCCGCGTCGCCGGCCAGCGCGCCGGTCGCGAGGACGAGCAGTGGCGGCAGACCCGGAAGCAGCCGCCACCTCATGGCGCCGCCCTCCGCTCGGAAGAGATCAGATAAGCCTGGGTCCGCGCCAGCAGCATCGGGTCATTCGAAGGGGCGATGCCGGCGACGAAACTGGTCGGAATGAAGCGGAGCTCGCGCCGGGCGGCATCCCGCGGCTCCGCAAGGGCCTGGAGGGACAGGGTGCCGAGTTCGGCGAGCGGCGGTCCTGCGGCCAGGGCCGCGTGCCGTCATCGGTGGGGTCGCCCGGCCCGGCGAGTTGCACCTGGAGCCGGAAGGCGGCGTCGCTCCGGATCAGCCGGTCGCGCAGCTCGGTGGCGAGATAGTGGGCCGGGCGGGCGGCGGCCTGCTCGGCGTTCAGGTGCCGCAAGCCGGCCAGCGGCAGGATCCGGTAACGCCCCAACCGCGCCTCGCCCGCCGCATTGCTGAAGCGGAAGGCATTGACGCCGAAATAGGCTTCCGTCGCATAGCTCGCAGGGGCCGGCTTGGGATCGTCGAGGAAGATCCGCACCGCCGGGCTGACAGCGGCGAGGGCCTGCAGCGCCGCCGGATCGGGCAGGGCGCGCAGAAAGGCGAGGAAGGCCTCCGGCGTCGCCGCGGGAAAGCCGTCATAGGAGTGGGCGACGATATCCGTCTCCACCTCGTCGGGCAGCAGGAACTTGATCGCCATGCCGCGCGGGCTGGCGGCGGGGTCGCCATCCGGCAGGCCGGGCACAGCGGCGAAGTTGGAGAACCGGACCAGCACCGGCACGGCGCCCCCGGCGACATGGGGGGGGCGCGGCTCAGGCGCGGCGCCTCCGGGTGTGGCAGGAAGCTGCCCCGGCAGAGCAGGCCTTTGGCATGCACCGCCCGCGCGCCCGCATGCGGCCCGTGGAACAGGGTGTCGAAGGCGCTGACGATGCCCGCGGGAACCTCGGAGCGGCCGGGCTGCGCGGTGCGGGCCACCCCGGCCATCGCGGCGCTTCCCAGCAAGGCGCCGAGGATGCCGCGCCGCGCCCATGCAGTCCCTGCCTCGTCATCTGAAAACGCCTGGCCCGCCATGGCCCCTCCCCTGCTCGCCGGAGAGCGTAGGGAGCCAATTGCGAAGGAAACCTTGACCGGGGATGCTGTCCGGCGCCTCCCCTCAGATCAAACGGTCTCGATCAGCCGGCGCAGCAGCCCGGCATATCGCGCGGCGGCGGCGGCGAGGCGCGCGGCCTCCTCCGGCATGTCCTGACAGGCTGCGGCGGCCATGCTGGCAGCGCCGAGCTGGAAGGCGAGGTAACAGGGTCGGTAGCCGTCCAGCAGCGCCGGGTCGGCCGCATGGCCCGCTTCCGTCGCCACCGCCGCCGCCAGCATCCCGGAATCGAGCCCGAGTTCCACCTCGGCGCCCACCAGGTCCCAGGCGAGGTCCTGGCAGCCGATCAGGTCGTGCGCGGCATGGTGGTCCAGGGCATCGGCCTTCAGCAGGCGGCCGTCGGGCAGCACCAGCCATTCCCAGGAATGCAGCCGGTTGTCGCCGGCGGCCCGGCGCAGGCGCCGTTCCAGGCGGGGCAGGTCCGGCTGCCGCTGCCGCAGCGCGCGGGCCGCCGCCTCGCCCAGCGCCTCGGCCGTGTTGTGGCAGGCCATGTCCCAGAGCGCCGCCAGGCTGGCGCCCCCGCCCTCGCGCACGAAGTGGCGGCCCCGGAAGGCCAGGTAGCGCGCCATCGGCGCCAGCAGCGCGGCTGGCGGGCGCGGCGTCTGGTCCAGCCCGCGCGCGCCCTCCTCCCAGGCGGAGACCAGGAAGCCATGCCGGTAGCCCGCGAGCGCCGGGACCAGCCCGGCTTCCGAGAGCATCCGCCCCAGGCGCGCCTTGCCCTCTCCCTCCGGGCCGAGCCCGGTGAACTTCAGCAGCCAGGGCCGCCCTCCGGCCCGCAGGAGGAACTTGCGGCGCTCCTGCTGCGGATTGGCCGGCGGCCAGGGCGCATTCCCGCCATAGCGCAGCGCCCGCCAGTTGCCGCCGGAAAGGTCGCGCAGGGGGCCATCGGCCGGGCCGGTCAGGTCGGCAGTCCAGTGCTCCAGGCGATGGGCGGGAGGCGGTGCATTCAGCACCAGCCGGTCGAAGTCGCAGAGATGGCGCGACGCGGCGGACCAGCGGGCGCGGTGCCGCGCGCTGGCCTGCACGCCCGGCGCCCCCGCATGGCTCGGGAAGAAATACAGGCGCGCGGGCGCGACACCCCCTTCCTCCAGAAGGTCCGCCACCGCTCCCATGGAACTGCCGGAAAGCCCCGGCCCCTCGTCCACGATGGCGTACGGCCCCTGCCCCCGCAGCAAGCTTGCCCGAAGCTCGCCGGACAGCAGGAGGCGCCGTTCGAAGGGATGCCCGACCGGCCGCAGACTGACCGGCGGCGCGGCGCCGAGCGCGGTGGCCACCAGCACCGCCAGCGGCAGGCCGATGCTGCGCAGCCCGATGACGCCGGTTTCCGCACCCAGTCCGGATTCCCTCGCCGCCTGCAGATAGGCCTCCGGGTAGAGGGCATAGAAGCTGAAGCCCTCCATGCGCTTCGGCGCGATCCTGTCGGGCAGCGGGCCGGGCAGGATGGCCTCCGGCAGCGGCGGCAGGTGGCGGAATCCGCTGGACCAGGAGGCCTGCAGCGCCGCCGCCAGGCCCATCAGCAGCGCCGTGCCGGCCTCCGCCAGGGCGGAGGGCGCGTCCTCGCCGCGCAGGGCGAACTCCGCATCCGCCAGCCCTTGCGCCAGTTCTCCCGCCTCGATGAAGCGGGCCGCCAGTGCGCCATGGCGCCGGATGCCCGGTGGCAGGCCGGCGAGTTGCCGCAGGCCCGCCGCCAGGGCGCGCAGCCTCGCCTGCGGGTCCTCCTGCCGGACGGCATCGCCATAGACGATCATGCGCCGGCCGGCGGCGGCTCAGCGCAGCGTCGCGCTGGCCTCGGCACCCGCGCCGTAGCTGCTCAGCGCGGGCTGCCGCATCAGCTCGCTGAACCAGGCGATGGTGGACTGCAGCCCGGCCACCAGCGTGGTGCGCGGCTGCCAGCCGAGCAGCTCGCGCGCACGGGAAATGTCGGGGCGTCGGCGGCGCGGATCGTCCACCGGCAGCGGCTGATGGATGATGCTGGAGCGCGTGTCCACCATACCGAGCACGCGCTCGACCAGCTCCGCCACCGTCAGCTCGGTCGGGTTTCCGAGGTTGACGGCGCCGGGCTGGTCTCTCTCATAGGCCATCAGACGCATCAGCCCGTCCACCAGGTCATGCGCGTAGCAGAAGGAGCGGGTCTGGCTGCCGTCGCCATAGACGGTGATGTCCGCCCCCTCCAGCGCCTGGGTGATGACGTTGGAGACGACCCGCCCGTCATCCGCCCGCATGCGCGGCCCGTAGGTGTTGAAGATGCGGGCGACGCGGACCTCGGCGCGATGGGCGCGGTCGAAGTCGAAGGCCAGCGCCTCGGCCGCGCGCTTGCCCTCGTCGTAGCAGGCGCGCGGACCGGTGGAATTGACGTTGCCCCAGTAGGTCTCGACCTGCGGATGCACCTCCGGGTCGCCGTAGATCTCGCTCGTCGAGGCCAGCAGGAAGCGCGCGCCATGCGCCTCCGCCAGGCGCAGCAGGTTTCGCGTGCCCATGACGCTGGTCAGCATCGTATGCTCAGGGTCCGCCTGGTACTGCACCGGCGAGGCCGCGCAGGCCAGGTTGAACACGCGGTCGAGATGCCGCGGCAGCGCGCGGGCCGGCAGACGGTCGATGACGTCGGCCTCGACGAAGCTGAAGCGCGGCTCGTTCTCCAGGTGGCGCAGGTTCCTGGACTGGCCGGTCTGCAGGTTGTCCACGCAGACCACATGGTCCCCCTGCGCCAGCAGCGCATCGCAGAGATGCGAACCCAGGAAGCCCGCACCGCCGGCCACCAGGACGTGCTTCACCTTACCGTTCTTCATGGACGTCCACCTGCGGGAAGGAGTGCGGCGCCGCACCGTGCAGCGCCGCGAAGGCGGGTTCGGGCAGCGGCGCGCGGGCGCCGGCTTCCCGGATGTAGGACTCAAGCTCGGCGGCGCGGTGCGCGGCGCTGTGACCGCTGAGGATGCGCTGGCGCGCCGCCTCCGCCTGCCGCCGTCGCGCCGCCTCCGGCTGCGCGCGCAGGGCGTGCAGCACATCGGCGGCGGTGTCGGCCAGCACGATCTCGGTGCCCGGCGCGAACAGCGTGTCGAGCCCGTCCCACCGGTCGGAGATGACGGGCGTGCCGCAGGCGGCGGCCTCGAACAGCCGCACGCTGGGGCTCCAGCCGGCGCGGATCATGTCGGCGCGCGTGACGTTCAGCGTATAGCGGCTGGCAGCGTAGAAGGCGGGGTGCTCGGCCGGCGGCACATGGTCGAGCCGTTCGACATTGGCCGGCCAGTCGATCTCCGCCGGATATTGCGGCCCGGCGACGACGAAGCGCAGCTCCGGCGCGCGCCGCGCCGGCTCCAGCAGCAGCCGTTCCAGCGTGGGCTGACGGTCCGGGCTGTAGGTGCCGAGATAGCTGAGATCCCAGCGTGGCGCGACCTCCAGCGGGCGGTAGGCCTCGGTGTCCACCGAGCAGTAGAGCGGCCGCGCCGCGGGCGAGCCGTACTGCCGCATCAGCCGGTCCAGCGTCGGCCCGCCGGTGAAGGAGAGATAGAGATCGTAGCCGGGGATCAGCGTGGGGGAGAGGTATTCCTCGTCGCCGCGCGCCAGCTTGGCCAGGGTCACGGGCGTGTCGATGTCGTAGAAGGCGGTGACGCCGCGCGCCACGCGCTGCACCACCGTGCCGACCGCGACGCCCTCCGGCACGTAGGAACCGACGATGACGGCATCCGCCTCGGCGATGGCCTCGTGCCAGATGCGGAGTCCGTCGAGGTCGCCGTAGAATTCGAGCCGACAGAAATCCGGCTGCGGCAGGTCGCGATGCGCGGCGTACCAGGGCACGTCGCGCTCCAGGAACAGGATGCGGTGGCCCCGCGCGGCGAAGGAGCGCAGCAGCGCGCGATAGGTCGTGGCATGGCCGTTCCCCCAGGAGGAGGACAGGCTCAGCCCGAGCACCACGATGTTGAGCGGCGCCGCGCTCATGCCGCGCTCCGCGCCGCCGAGGCCGCCTTGCGCGCCGCTTCCTCGCGCAGCAGCGCGTCCACCTGTGCGCCGCGCAGCGCATAGGTGTGGCCGGCCAGGATGCGCGCCCGCGCCGCCTCGCCGATGGCCCGCGCGCGCTCGGGCGTCAGCGCGGCGACATGCTCGGCGACATCCTTGCCGTCGCGCGCCACCAGCACCTCCTCGCCTTCCTTCAGGAACAGCTCCAGCCCGACCCAGGCATCGGTGATCAGGCAGGCTCCCGCCCCGGCCGCCTCGAAGACGCGAGTGGCCGGCGAGAAGCCGGTCCTCGCCATGCTGTCGCGCGCGATGTTCAGCACCGCCAGCGGCGAGGTGTTGAAGGCGTTGTGGTCGCGCGTCCGCACATGGCCGATATGCCGCACGTTCGGCGGCATGGCCTTGCTCTCCCAGCCATTGCCGCCGATCAGGAAGCTGCGCTGCGGCAGCGCGGCGGCCGGCTCCAGGAAGAACTGCTCCACCCGCGCCTCCCGGTCCGGCAGGCGGTTGCCGAGGAAGGCAAGATCCACCGCGAAACGTGGCTCCGCCGGCACCGGATGGTGCGTCTCCGCGTCCAGCGCGTTGTAGACCGGCACGCAACGCCGTGCCCCGAAGCCCTCATAGGCCTCCACGACGGGCGGCCCGCCGCCATAGGTCAGCACCAGGTCGAGCAGCGGCAGGGTCCGCCGCAGCGGATGCTCGGGCGCCGCGCCGATCTCGGCAAGGGTGGCGGGCGCGTCCACGTCCCAGAAGATGCGGATGGCCTCCGGCCGGCTGGCCTGCATCACGCCCTCCAGCAGCAGATCGTCGAAGACGCCGACGCCGCTGGCCTTCACCACCACATCGGCGTCGGCCGCCTCGGCAATGACGCCCCGCGCTGCCGCCTCGGTGGCTGGATAGACCACCACCTCCGCCCAGTCCGGCGGCTCGATGTCGCGGTGCTGCTGCCGGTCGAAGGCGTCGGGCTCGTAGAAGGTGATCGCGTGGCCGCGCCCCGCCAGGTCGCGCAGCATGCCACGGTAATACGTGGCCGCGCCGTTCCAGTAGGCGGACAGCAGGCTGGATCCGTAGAAGGCGATCTTCATGCGGCGGTCTCCGCGGTGTGGCCGGCGCGCAAGGTGGCGACGATCCCGAGCAGTTCCTCCGCCCGGTGCGCGCAACTGTGGCGGGCGCAAATGGTTTCAAGGCCGCTGGCGATCAGCGATTCCCGCAGGGCGGCGTCATCGCGCAGAGCGGCCATGTGCCGCTCCATCTCCGCCTCGTCACGCGCCACGAGATAGTCGCGGCCGGGCCGGAACAGCGCCTCCGCGTCTTCCCATGGCGAGCAGACCAGCGGGATGCCGCAGGCCAGTGCCTCGAAGACACGGATGGTCGGGATGCCCGGCAGCATCTGCACATAGAAGCGGCGCGGCACATGCACGGTGGCGAGATGACGCGCGAAGATCTCGGGCGCCGCGGCATTCGGCAGCCATCCATGGTAGCGCGCGCCATGCCGCCGCAGCGCCGCCAGCGCCGCCTCGGGATAGCGCACGCCGTAGATGTCGAGCGGGAGCCCGACGGTGCTTGCCGGCCGCAGCAGGAAACTCTCCAGCTCCTCGCTGCGCTCGTCGTCGCCCCAGTTGCCGATCCAGACCAGCCCCTCACGCGGCGTGGCGGAGGGCAGCGGGCGGAAATGGCGGGTATCGGCGGCCTCGTGCCAGACCCAGACGCGATCGCGCCAGCCCCAGTCGCGGTAGACCTCAGCGAGCGTCGCGCCGAAGGCGAGCACGCCGTCATAGTCATCGAGCGGCAGGCTCCGCAGCGCCGCGGGATCGCTGACGGCGCGGTGATGCGTGTCATGGAACAGCAGCGTGAACCGCGCTCCCCGCGCGCGCATCCGGCCGAGCGCGCCGACCAGCTCCGGCGTGTTCCACTCATGCACGATCACCAGATCCGCCGTATCGAGCGCCGCCGCGCAGTCCGCCAGGGCGTCGAAAGGCCGCGCGACAAGGTCCGGATAGGCGGCGCGATAGGCGGAAAGGCCGGCCTCGCCATGGTCCTGCAGCAGGTTCTGCAGGCTCCAGCCGTTGCGTGGCTCGAAGGCCAGCACCGCATGCCCGCGATGCTGCAGCTCCTGCAGCACGCCGCGCACGAAATGCGCATTACCGTGATTCCAGCAGGATTCCAGCGAATGGGTGAAATAGACGATCCTCACGCGTGGGCCTCCTGGCAGTGTTGTGGCGACAGCGCGGCGCGGTAGAGATCCCGCGTCGCCCGGGCCATGGCCGCGGGCGTGTAGCGCTGCGCCCGCTCTGCCGCTGCGGCGCCCCGGCGCCGCAACAGCGCCGGGTCGCCCAGCAGGCGCTCGATGGCGGCGACGAAGCCGGAGCCGTCATCGGGGTTCGCGTATTCCGCCGTCTCGCCCCAGATCTCGCGGAAGCTGCCGATGTCGGACAGCACCAGCGGGCAGCCCGCCTGCGCCGCCTCCAGTACCGCAAGGCCGAAGGGCTCGTAGCGCGCCGGCGAGACGAAGAGGCTGGCGGCCCGGAAACACGCCGCCATCTGGCCGCTGTCGAGGGAGCCGAGGTTGCGCAGATTCGGCAGCGCAATGGCGCCGCCCTGCGGACCGGCGAGCGCACCGGCCGTGACCACCGGCAGGGAGAGCCGTGCGGCGATCCCGTCCAGCAGGCCAAGATTCTTCCCTTCGTCCCACAGCCGCCCGGCGGCGAAGACGAAGCGCTCCGGCAGCGCCGCGGGAGGCTGTGCAGCCGGCGGCCGCGCACGGCCGTTGTGCACCACGCGCGGCGGCTCGGCCAGGCCGTAGAGCCGGGCGGTGGTGGCGGCGAAGGCGGCGCTGGGCGCCAGCAGCCGCCCGGCGGCGCGGTAGCCCTCCGCCACCAGCGCGCTGCGCCAGGCGAGATCCGCCGGCAGCGGGCCACCCCGCACCGCCTCCCACCAACTGGCGACGCAGGAATGGCAGGCGGCGACCACCGGGACGGTGAAGGCGCCGCCTGCCGCAAGTGCCGGGCTGTTCAGATGCACGAGGCCGACGCCTTCCGCCCGCGCCAGCGCCGCGAGGCGGGTGCCGGCCTCCAGCACTGCGGCCGCATCCTCAGCCGTCCATTCCAGCGCCAGCCCAGTCTCGACGATGCGCAGCCCGGGAATGGCCGCCGCCTCCGCCCGCTGCCGCGCGCCCGGCGCCGGCCCGAGCACCGCAAGCACCACCTCGACGCCCTCGCCGATCAGACCTCGCGCGAGGTCGAGCGCATAGGACCAGACGCCGCCCACCGCGTCCGCCGTCATGAGCAGCCGTAAAGCCGGGGAGGCGGCGGGCGGATCTAGCCTGCGCAACACACCGCCTCCACCCTGTCCCTCATCGCGCGGCCTCAGCCACGCCCGCCGACTTGCGCAGGGCCTGCGCTTCGCCCAGCCAGCGCGCCAGCTCGGCCAGGCCGGCGCGCCACGGCATCGGCGCCCGCAATTCCAGCTCGCGCTGCACCAGCCGCGTGTCGGAAACGTAGTAGCGCTGGTCGCCGGCGCGCCAGTCGGCATACTCCACCGCGATGCGGTGGCCGACCAGTTCCTCGATGACCGCGAGGACCTGCCGCAGGCTCACCGCGTTCCCCGGCCCGCCACCCAGGTTGAAGGCGCGCCCGGCCACCGCGCCGATGCGCTTCCAGGCGGCGAGATAGGCCGCCACGGCGTCCCCCACCTGCAGCACGTCCCGCACCTGATAGCCGTCACCGAAGATGGTGATGGGCTCGCCGCGCAGCGCGCGGATGAGGAAATGCGCCACCCAGCCCTGGTCCTCGGTGCCCATCTGCCGCTGGCCGTAGATGCAGCTCATGCGCAGCACCGCCGTCGGAATGCCGAAGCTGCGGGCGAAGTCCAGCACGTACTGGTCGGCGCCGCCCTTCGAGCAACCATAGGGCGTGTGGAAGTCGAGCGGCCGCGCCTCGCTGATGCCATGGCTGCGCAGCGCCGCGTCCACCGGCCGGTAGCCTTCCTCCCCGCGCTCCAGCGTGACGTCGGACAGCGCGCCATAGACCTTGTTGGTGCTGGCAAAGACCAGCGGCACCGCCCTGCCCTGCCGGCGTAGCGCGTCGAGCAGGTTGAAGGTGCCGCGCAGGTTGACGTCGAAGTCGTCGCGCGGATCCGTGAGGCTGGTGGTGACGGCCACCTGCCCGGCGAGATGGAACGCCACCTTGGCGTCCTGCGCCGCCTCCGCCACCGCCGCCTCCTCGCGGATATCGGCGATGCGCGCGGTGATGCGCTCCGGGTGCCGCGTCTTCAGCCAGTGCAGGTTGGCCTCGACGCCGGGGCGCGCCAGCGCATCGAAGACCAGCACGTCATGGCCGTCCGCCGCGAGCCGGTCGGCCAGGTTGGAGCCGATGAAGCCGGCTCCTCCGGTGACCAGCACCACGCGCCGCGACAGGATGGCCGGCGCCTCAAGGGAGGAGGACGGGAGATTCACGCCACCAGGCCCCGCGTCTCGAGTTCGCTGCGGGCCTGCTGCACCAGGTCCTCCGCCTGCTGCGAAGCGACCCATTCCGCCAGCTCGCGCAGATCCTGCTCGAAGTCGCGCGAGACGCTGTAGCCCAGCTCCTGCCGGATCTTGCTGATGTCGGGAATGTTGTGGCGGATGTCGCCGCTGCGCGTCTTGCCCATGATCTCCGGCGTCAGCTCCGGCCGGCCCATGGCATGCGCCAGGGAAAGCGCCACCTCCTCCACCGTGCGGTCCTGGCCGCTGGCAACATTGTAGACCTGCCCCGCCGCGCGCGGATGCTCCAGCGCCAGCACGAAGGCGCGCGCCACATCCTCGACATGCACGAAGTCGCGCCGCTGCTGGCCATCCTCGAAGATCATCGGCCGCTGCCCGTTGCGCAGGCGCGAAGCGAAGATGGCGAGCACGCCGGTATAGGGGTTGGAGAGCGCCTGACCCGGCCCGTAGGCGTTCCACAGCCGCAGCGCCACCCCCTCCATGCCGTAGGCCGGCGCCAGGGTCAGCGTCAGCCGCTCCTGGGCGAATTTGGTGATGGCATAGACCGAGGCGAGCACGGGACGCTTGCTCTCCGGCGTCGGCACCGGCACCAGCGGCCGCCCCTGCGTGTCCAGCGGATCCCAGGGCGCGTCCGGCGCGGTGCGCGGGGTGCGGATGACGTCCTCGTGCAGCCGGCCCTCCGCGTCGCGGTAGAGACCCTCGCCATAGATGCTCATCGAGGAGGCGACAACGACGCGCTTCACCGGCCGGTCGATCAGCTGCTGGAACAGTGCGGCCGTCCCGCAGTCATTGACCGACACGTAGCGCTCGACGGCATACATGCTCTGGCCAACACCGACCTCGGCCGCGAGATGCACCACACGGTCCACATTCTGGAGCGCACGGCTCAACGCGACCTCGTCGCGCACATCGCCGATCATGAACTCCACGTCACGATCGAGCAGCGCCGGCTCGGTGCGCTCGCCATGGACCTGCCTGAGCAGGCTGTCCAGGACGCGGACATGATAGCCGCGCCGCAGCAGCGCCCGCGCGACATGACAGCCGATGAACCCTGCCCCGCCCGTAATCAGGATGGTCTCTTTCACGCACCCACTCCCGGTATGCTACACTGCGAGGCAGAGCCAGGCAGCGAATCTGCTGATCCGATTTCCGTTCACCTTCTTCTAAGTAGTAGAACCGCAAGTCGCACCGCGCCGCCCGATCACAGTTTCTTCACACCACTCTGTAAATGCTTCAACCACATGGGCGGCATCGTGCCTCGTGTTCCCGCGCGCGAACATCCTTGCCGGCCACCGGCCCTGATCGGACATGCTCTGCCGCGCTTCTGGAAAAGCCGAGACAACGCCTTAACTCGACGCCGACATGCCGCGTTTCAGGAAGTTTCCTTCACACTGAATTGTGAGAATATCCTGCTCTCGTCACGCAAATGTGGGGCGCGCAGGAACAAAGAAGCTTGCCAGCACCGCCGCGCCATCGTCACTTAGCGCCGGCGGAACGTAGCCGGACCTGCAGCGTTCTTCGCCGTGCCGGCGTTTGACGATCCGCTCCGGCTGCATCAGCCTTGGCAGTGCCACGTGGGGAAATTGGAGGCCAACTGGTGGGATCGGGACCGCTGCGAGTCGGTATCGTTGGTGTCGGGAACTGTGCCGCATCCTTCGTGCAGGGGCTGGCCTATTATCGGGAGGCCTCCACGAACGAGCCGGTGCCGGGGCTGATGCATGCCGATCTCGGCGGCTACCATGTCCGCGACATCGAGGTCGCCTGCGCCTTCGATATGAATGCCGGCAAGGTCGGGCTGGACGTCGCGCAGGCGATCCATGCGCGGCCGAACAACACCATCCGCTTCGCCGAGGTGCCACCCACAGGCGTCATCGTGCAGCGCGGACCGACTCTGGACGGGCTCGGCCGCTACCTCCGCGACGAGATCGAGGAATCGGATGCGCCCGTCGCCGACGTGGCTGCCATCCTGCGCGACAGTGGCACCGATGTCCTGGTCTCCTACCTCCCGGTCGGCTCGCAGGCGGCGACGGAATGGTATGTCGAGCGCGCGCTGGAAGCCGGCTGCGCCTTCGTCAACTGCGTGCCGGTGTTCATCGCCTCCGACCCGCAGTGGCGTGCGCGCTTCGAGGCGCGCGGCCTGCCGATCATCGGCGACGACATCAAGAGCCAGGTCGGCGCCACCATCGTCCACCGTGTTCTCGCCAACCTGTTCCGCGAACGCGGCGTGCGGCTGGACCGGACCTACCAGCTCAACTTCGGCGGCAACACCGACTTTCAGAACATGCTGGAGCGCGAGCGCCTGGAGTCGAAAAAAATCTCCAAGACCCGCGCCGTCACCAGTCAGCTCGACGTCCCCCTCCCCGCCGGCGACGTGCATATCGGCCCCAGCGACCATGTCCCCTGGCTGACCGACCGCAAATGGGCGCATATCCGCCTGGAGGGCACCGCCTTCGGCGGCGTCCCGCTGAGCCTCGAACTGAAGCTGGAAGTCTGGGACTCGCCAAATTCGGCAGGCATCGTCATCGATGCCGTGCGCTGCGCGAAGCTGGCGATGGACCGCGGCATCGCCGGCGCCATCACCGCACCCTCCAGCTACTTCATGAAGTCGCCGCCCCAGCAGTTCACCGACGGCGAGGCGCGCGAGCGCACGCAGCGCTTCATCGACGGACTGGAGTGAATCCCGGAACGGTGGCGGCGACGGTTCATCTGCTGCGCCACGCGGCGCATGACCGCGTGGACCGCATTCTCTGCGGCCGCATGGCAGGCGTCGCGCTCGGCGAGGCCGGGCGGGCGCAGGCGGCCCGCCTCGCCGCGCGGCTGGCACCGCTCGGCCTCGCTGCGATCCGTACCAGCCCGATGCAGCGCTGCCGCGAGACGGCGGAGGCCATCGGCCGCATCACCGCGCTGGCGCCAGGGGTGGACGAGGCCTTCAACGAGATCGACTTCGGCGACTGGACCGGCCGGAGCTTCACAGCGCTGGACGATGATCCGCAGTGGCACTTCTGGAACACGCAGCGCGACCAGGCGGCTCCGCCGGGCGGGGAGGCCATGCGGGCCGCGCAGGCGCGCGCCGTGGCCGGCATCGCCGCCCTGCTGCCGCGGCATGCCGGACAGGCCGTTGCGGTGGTCAGCCACAGCGACATCATCAAGGCCATCCTGGCGCATTACCTGGGTGCACCCCTGCAATCCTACGAGCGTTTCGAGATCGGCCCCGCCTCCCTCACCACGCTGGCCATCTGGCCGGGAGGCGGAAAGGTCCTGGCGATGAACGATCTGGCCCATGACATCTCCTGTCAGGGCCGGCATGGCAGCGGAGACGCCACATGAACAAGAATCTCTCTCCGGAGGTCATCCGCAGCGGCGCCGCGGCGCTCGGCGAGTGGTTTCACAACATCAATCTTCACGGCGTCTGGACCGCCCCCGACCATTTCCTCGGCGACTACCCGGCCCAGGTCTGGCAGCACTTCGCGCATGTCGTGCCGCAGGACCTCACCGGGCTCAGCGTGCTCGACATCGGCTGCAACGGCGGCTTCTTCTCGCTGGAGATGAAGCGGCGCGGCGCCCGCCGCGTGCTCGGCGTGGACAGCGACGAGCGCTATCTCGCCCAGGCCCGCTTCGCCGCCGAGACGCTTGGGCTCGAGGTCGAGTATCGCCAGCTCTCGGTCTATGACGTCGCCTCCCTCGGCGAGCGTTTCGACCTCGTGCTGTTCATGGGCGTGCTCTACCACCTGCGCCACCCGCTGCTGGCGCTGGACCTGATCCACGAGCATGTCGTCGGCGATCTGCTGCTGTTCCAGAGCATGCAGCGCGGCTCGATGGACGTGGCGGAGGTTGCCGCCGACTATCCCTTCGAGGAGGAGGCGCATTTCGACGCGCCGGCCTATCCGAAGCTGCACTTCATCGAGCACCGCTACGCCGGTGACGTGACCAACTGGTGGGTGCCGAACCGCGCCTGCGCCGAGGCCATGCTGCGCAACGCCGGCTTCGAGATCCTCGAACGTGCAGACCGTGAGGTCTATCTCTGCCGCCGCGCCCAGCCCCCCTACGGGACCGGCGCCGTCTATCCCGCGAAGGTGCCCAGCCGATGATCGAAGCCGCGATGATCTGGAACGAGCCCAACAACAAGTCCCACTGGGACCGTGAGCTCGACCCGGACTGGGAGCTCTTCGCCGGGATGGCACGCCTCGCCGGCCAGGCGATCCGGGCGGAGAACGCGCGCCTGCCGCGCGTGCTCGGCGGCATCTCGCCGATCGACCCCGTCTTCATCCAGAAGATGGGCGCGCGGGGCACGCTGGCGGAAATGGACGCCGTGGCCGTGCACGGCTTCCCGCTCGACTGGAATCTCTGGCAGATCCAGGAATGGCCGGCCAAGATCGCCGAGATCAAGGCGGTGACGGACCTGCCGGTCTGGGTCTCCGAGGTGGGCGTCTCCAGCTTCGGGGCCGAGGAGGTGCAGGCCTGGGGCCTGCGCCGCACCGCCGAGCTGCTGAAGGGCCAGGCGCCGCGCGTCCACTGGTACAGCCTCTACGACCTGCCCAGCACCTGGGAAGCCACCACCCGCCACCGCGAGGCCGAGGGCTCCTCCTACTATCGCCACTTCTACATGGGCCTGCTGCGCGAGGACGGCTCGCCGAAGCCCTCCGCGGAAGCCTTCGCCGAGCATGGCGGCTACATGGGCCTGTGCCAGTGGTTCCACTACCAGGACCACCGGCTGGACGATGCGGTGGCCTGGATGAAGCGCCTCGGCGTCCGCTACATGCGCACCGGCCTCTCCTGGGCGGACAGCTTCCGCCCCGACGCGCTCGCCTGGTTCGACCGGCAGATGGAGGCGCTGCGTGATTTCGACGTCACCGTCACCTTCTGCTTCACCCCGGAGCATCGCGGCATCGCGCCCCACCACACCAGCCCGCCGCAGGTGACGGAGGAGTTCGCTGAGTTCTGTGGCAGCATGATCCGGCGCTACGCCGGCTGAGACCCGCCCCCGGGGCGGCGTTCAGAACTCCACTTCCAGTTCCTCGATCGCCTCCGGCTCCTGCTCCGCCTCCGCCATCCACTCGGCCATGTCCGGCCAGGCCAGGATGTGGCCCCGATAGGCGGCGCAGGCGGGGGCGAGCGCGACATCATAGGTCAGGAAGCGGCTGGCGACCGGGGCATACATCGCGTCCGCGATGGTCGGGCGGGTGCCAAACAGCCAGGGTCCGCCCCAGCGCTCCAGGCAGCCCTGCCAGATCTGCTGGATCAGGGCGATATCCGCCCGCGGACCCGACCACAGGTTGAAACCCGGCCGCCGCGCTCGTATGTTCAGTGGCAGTGAAGAGCGCAGCGCGGCGAAGCCTGAATGCATCTCACCCGAGATCGATCGGCAATGCGCCCGCGCCGAAGGCTCCTCCGGCAGCATCCGCGCTTCCGGGCAGGTTTCGTTGAGGTGCTCGGCAATCGCCAGAGTGTCCCATACCGTGATATCGCCCAGCAGCAGGCTTGGCAGGCGGATGGTCGGGCTGCGCTGCAGCAGCTCCGCCTTCACCGCCGGGTCGTCGGGCGCAGCGGTGACGACGGCGAAGGGCAGCCCCGAGAGGCGGCACAGCAGGAATCCCCGCAAGGACCAGGAGGAGTAGTTGCGGCTGCTGATCAGAAGCCTGGCTCCACGCATGGTGACACTCCCTGACGCCTCAGGACTGCAACCATAGGCGCGCCACAGGCTTGACGGAATGGTCATAGAAGATCGAAGACAATGGTCGGGCACGGCAAAAAACTGGATTTTGCGACCGTTTGTTGCTGGGGCGGCAAAATCGCTGGCCATCTGTTCGGCAAGACACTGAGGGCGGGAGAGGCTCCGGCGGATGATGTACCAGATGTATCAGGCCCAGCAGGACCTGATGGCTCCTATCCGGATTTTCGCGAAGGGCACGGGCGCCATCCTGCGCCACTTCGACAACGGAAGGCCGGAAACCTATCCAGTGCGCCAGTTCACCGCCGCACTGGAACTGCTCGGCAGCACCGGTCTCACCCATATCCGCCCGGCCTTCGGTTTCGCTTCCGTGCAGGTCGACAACCAGGAGGTCATGGTTGAGGAGGAGGAGGTCTTCTCCACCCCCTTCGGCACCCTGCTCCACTTCCGCAAGAATATCGACACGCCGCAGCCCAAGGTGCTGGTGGTGGCCCCCATGTCCGGCCACTTCGCCACCCTGCTGCGCAACACCGTGCAGGTCCTGCTGCCGGAGCACGACGTCTACATCACCGACTGGACCAATGCCCGCGAGGTGCCCGTCCGCGCCGGCCGCTTCGGCATGGACGAGTTCATCGACCACGTGATCCGCTTCCAGGAGGAGCTGGGCCCGGGCGGTCATATCCTGGCGGTCTGCCAGCCGGCCGTGCCCGTCCTGGCGGCGGTGGCGGTGATGTCGGAGGCGAAGAATCCCGCCACGCCCCGCAGCATGGTGCTGATGGCCGGGCCGATCGACACCCGCGCCAGCCCCACCAAGGTCAATGCCCTGGCGCAGTCCCACCCCATCGAGTGGTTCGAGAAGAACCTGGTGGATACCGTCCCCTGGCGCTTCAGGGGCGGCGGCCGGAAGGTCTATCCGGGCGCGCTGCAGCTCACCGCCTTCATGTCCATGAACATGAAGCGGCATGTGCGGGCGCATCTGGAGCAGTACCGCAACGTCGTCGGCGGCGATTCGGAGCTGGCCGACGCGCATCGCCGCTTCTACGACGAGTACCTGGCGGTGATGGACCTGCCGGCGGAATTCTACCTGGAGACGGTGAAGTCGGTCTTCCAGGAGCACGACATGCCGCTCGGCCGCTTCACCCATCACGGCCGCCCGGTACGGCCGGAACTGATCCGCCGCACCCGGCTGCTGACGGTCGAGGGCGAGCGGGACGACATCTGCGGCATCGGCCAGACCGCCGCGGCGCTCGACCTCTGCAGCGGCCTTCCCGCCCCGATGCGACGGCACCACCTGCAGACGGGCGCCGGCCACTATGGCGTGTTCAGCGGACGCCGCTGGGCCACCGAGGTCTATCCGTTGGTGCGCGAGACCATCCAGGAAGCGAACTGATCCCTCCGGCGGGGCGGAACCACGTCCCGCCGGAACGTCCGCCCTCATCGCCTCGGGATGACGGGGCCGGGGTCCGCAGGTCCGGGCCGCAGCCGCGCGGCCGAAGCGCCGTAGGCGGTCAGCGCGAGCCCCGCCGCCGCCAGCAGGGCAGCAGCCACCAGGATCGGCGCCGCCTGGAAATCCGACGCATCGCGAGACAAGCCCGCCAGGGGCGGCAGCACCGCCATGCAGGCATAGAAGAGCGTATAGAACAGGCCCATGGCCCTCGGCTGGCGCTCGGCCGGAACCACCCGCGCGGGGAGCGACACCAGCACTGCCGCGGGTGGCGTCAGCAGAAGCCCGGCGGCCAGCATGGCGGCCACTGGGGGCAGCGTCCCCGCCATCAGGGCCACCACCACCAGAGCCGCGGAAAACAGGCAGGCCATGCTGGCGCCCTGCGGATGCCCGGTGCGCTCCATGATGGCGCCCCCGAACGGCAGCAGCGGAATGGAGATCCAGCCGACCAGGCTGGCCACCGCGCCGGCCATGCCCGCCGAGGCCCCCTGTTCCACCAGCAGGGCCGGCGCAAATCCCAGCAGAATCGCAAAGGCGGCGTTGTGCGCGCCCCAAGCCACGCCGGCTGCCGCCACAGGCGCCATTTCACCGGCGGCAAGGCCGAGCATTGCTGTGCTGCCCGCCACCTGGCGCCCTGCCGAGGCCAGGCTGCGCCGCCGATCCAGGAGCAGCGCGGCGGCGCCGAATGTCAGCCCTGCCGGCACCATCAGCACCATGAGTGCCGCACGCCAGGAGAAGGCGGCCGCCCCCAGCGGAAGGGTCACGAGCGCTCCCGCAAGGCCAAGGGGATAGCCGGCCAGGAACACCCCCATGGCCGGAGCAAGGCTGGCGCCCTGGAAGCGGCGCATCACCATCGCGGAGAGCGCCACGTTGAGAAGTGCTCCCCCGGCACCCGAAACCGTTCGCGCGGCCAGCGCCATGCCAATGTCCGGCGCCAGGGGAAGTCCCAGCCCTCCCAGGATGACGAGCCCGAGCCCAAGGAGCACCATCCGCCGTTCGCCGAGGCGCAGCGCCAGTTGGCCTGCCGGCAGGGCGACGAAGATCCCGGGCAGCAGATAGGCGCCGATGAGCAGGCCCAGGGTGCCATAGCCCAGGCCAAGCGCGGGATCGTCCAACAGGGCCGCACCCAGCGCGCCGACCGATTGCAGCTGCGCCGCCATCACCACCCGCGCTGCGAAGACGAGGGCCAGCACGGCCCATCGACGCTCATCGGGAATGGTCATGCGCCGGTGCCTTTTCCTGGTGCCGCACAAAGCGATTTCGTTGCGGATTATCACCAGATTTCCGCGCCGCCCCACATCATTGCTGCATCTAGCGAAAGCATGAACCGCCCCGGCTTCCGCATCCTGCGCATCCCGGTATCCTGCGCCCCTTCAGTCCCGACAGGCAGGAAACCGACCCATGCCCGAAATCACGATCCAGGCGTCCGACGGCAGCGGCAGCTTCGGCGCCTATCTCGCCATGCCCAGGCAGGTTCCGGCCGGCGCGGTGGTGATGATCCAGGAGATCTTCGGCGTGAACCACGCCATGCGGGCCCTCTCCGACTGGGTGGCCGACATGGGCTTCATCGCCGTGTGCCCGGACCTGTTCTGGCGGCAGGAGCCCGGCATCCAGATCACCGACGCCACCAAGGAGGAGTGGGACCGCGCCTTCGCCCTGATGAACGGCTTCGACCAGGCCAAGGGCATCGAGGACCTCAAGGCGACGCTGGCCGCCGCCCGCACGCTGCCGGGCTGCAACGGCAAGGCCGCCACCATGGGCTTCTGCCTCGGCGGACGCCTCGCCTTCATGATGGCGGCCCAGTCCGACGCCGACTGCAACATCTCCTACTATGGCGTCGGCATCGACCAGCTCCTGGGCGACAAGGACAGGATCTCGAAGCCGCTGCTGATGCATGTGGCGGAGAAGGACCGCTTCGTGCCCGAGGAAGCGCGCAAGAAGATGCAGGCGGAGCTGGCCGGCAACAGCCAGGTGGCGCTGCACGTCTATCCGGGCGTGGACCATGCCTTTGCCCGCATGGGCGGACACTCCTGGGATGGCCGCGCCGCCACCATCGCCAATGGCCGCACCGCTGAACTGCTGGCGCGCTGTCTTGGATAAAGCAGGTCTGGGGGAAAGAACTCCCCCAGACCCCCATCTTTTTTCACCGATTTTTCCAGCCCGGGCGGCCAGCGCAGCGCCAAACTGACAAAAAGAAGAGGGGGCTTGGGGGAATTCTTTCCCCCAACCTCTTTCCTATTCCCCGAGTGCCGCCTCGATCCAGTCCGACCGCCGCAGGCGGTAGAGCAGGTGCCGCCGCATCGGGTGACCCTCCGGCAGGCGGGGATGCTCGAAGGCGCCGGCGCGGCGCATCCCCAGCCGCTCCATCAGCCCCCAGGAGCGGACATTGTCCGGCAGGGTGAAGGCCACGATCTCCGGCAGGTCGAGCGGCCCGAAGCCATGCGCCAGCGCGATGCGCGCCGCCTCCTCCGCATAGCCCTGCCGCTGGAAGGGTGAGGCCAGGCGCCACCCGATCTCGACCGGCGGATCGGCCGGCGTCTCCCAGGGGATCGTCTCCCAGGGCAGCCGGGCCAGCCCGCAAAGGCCGATCACCCCCGGCGCCGCGTGCCGTTCCAGCGCCCAGAAGCCATAACCGTGCGCCGCGAAATGCGCGCTGATCCGGTCCATGAAGGCGTCGGATTCAGCGCGGCTCAGCGTGGCCGGGAAATGCCGCATGACCGCCGGATCGGCGTTCATGGCGGCAAGCGCCTCGCGGTCCGCCTCGCGCCAGGGGCGCAGGCGAAGGCGCGGGCCGTTGAGCGTGACGGGTTCGGGCATGATGCGGCACAGCCTAGCCGCTCCGGCACCGGATACCATACCCCCTGTCCCTGTCCGCCGAACGGGGTATGGTGCGCCGCGGAGGAACTGCTTCATGATTGCGCAATCCGTCGACGCCCTGGCCGCGATGGTGCCCGATGGTGCCCTGGTGGCCCTGCCGCCGGACAACTCCCTGCCATCCGTCGCCCTCGCCAAGGCACTGATCCGCCGTGGCGCCAAGAGCCTGCGCCTGCTCGGCGTGCCGGTTTCCGGCTTCGCGACCGACCTGCTGATCGGCGCCGGCTGCGTCGCGGAGGTGCAGACCAGCGCGGTGAGCCTCGGCGAGGCCGGCTTTGCCCCCCGCTTCACCGCGGCGCTGAAGGAAGGCCGCATCACCGTGCGGGACGCCACCTGCCCGGCCATCCACACCATGCTGCAGGCCGCGGAAAAGGGGGTGCCCTTCATGCCGCTCCGCGGCATCATCGGCAGCGACATCCTGGCCAACCGGCCGGACTGGCGCGTCATCGACAATCCCTTCGCGCCTCCCGGCACCGACCCGATCGTGCTGCTGCCCGCCCTCGCGCCGGACTTCGCCCTGTTCCACGCCGCCATGGCCGACCGCCATGGCAATGTCTGGCTGGGCCGGCGCCGCGAATGCGCCACCATCGCCCATGCCGCGAAGCGCGCGCTGGTGACGGTGGAGCGCCTGCACGAGGGCAACCTGCTGGAGGATGAGCGCCTCGCTCCCGGCACCATCAGCGCCACCTACATCGACGCGGTGGCCATCGCCGAGCGCGGCGCCCAGCCGGCCGCCCTGCTCGACGAATACGGCTTCGACGCCGACTCCGTCGCCGCCTATGCCCGCGCCGCCCGCACGCAGGAGGGCTTCGACGCCTGGCTGGACGAGCACGTCTTCGGCAAGCGCCAGGAGGCCGCGGCATGATCCAGCCCGAGGAGCGCCTGGCCGCCGCCCTGGCGCGGCTGATCCTGGACCCCGCCGCCCCGCCGGCGCGGCACATCGCCGTCGGCGCCGCCTCGCCCATCCCGGCGGCAGCCTGCTGGCTGGTGAAGAAGCAGGGACACGACGTCCGCCTCTCCCTGCTGCACAAGCGCAGCGGCAATCCCTTCACCGAGGGCACGCGCGAGCTGTTCGACCTCACCGGCCAGGGGCGGATCGACCTGTTCTTCCTCGGCGGCGGGCAGATCGACGGGCAGGCCAACATCAACCTCGTCGGCACGGGCGAATGGCCCGGCCAGGGCGTGCGCTTCCCCGGCAGCTTCGGCAGCGCCTTCATGTATTTCATGACGCCGCGCACCATCCTGTTCCGCGAGGAGCACTCGCCCCGCGTGCTGGTGCCGCGGGTGGACAACATCTCCGCCCCCGGCGTCTCGCCGCCCGGCGTGTTCCGCCGCGGCACCGCCCAGGCGCTGGTGACGGGCAAGGCGATCTTCCGCTTCGATCCCGCCCGCGCCCGCTTCACCCTGGAGAGCACCAGCCCCGGCGAGGATGCCGCCAGCATCCGCGCCGCCACCGGTTTCGGCTATGACGAGCCGGCCAGCCTCCCCGCCACCCCCGACCCGAGCGAGGCCGAACTGGCCCTGCTGCGCGGCCCGGTCTGCGAGGAGATGCTGGAAACCTACCCCGACTTCTGTGCCCGCGTGTTTGGAAGGAAAGCCGCCGCATGACCGACGCCCTCCCGATGAATGAAGGCAGCGGCCTCGCCCGTTCCGCCGGCGCCCTGGCCGGCCTCAAGGTGATCGACCTGACGCGCGTGCTCGGCGGCCCCTACTGCACCATGATCCTCTCCGACCATGGCGCCGAGGTCATCAAGATCGAGCCGCCGCAGGGCGACGAGGTGCGCGAATGGGGCCCGCCCTTCGGCCCCGAGGAATCCGGCGCCGCCGCCAGCTACTTCATCGGCGTCAACCGCAACAAGCGCTCCATCGCGCTCGACCTCGGCAAGCCGCAGGGCCGCGAGGTGCTGCTGCGCCTGCTGGAAGACGCGGATGTGCTCGTCGAGAACTTCAAGCCCGGCTCGATGGAGAAATGGGGCCTCGGCTACGAGGAGGTGCTGAGCAGGCGTTTCCCGCAGCTGGTGCATTGCCGCGTCTCCGGCTTCGGCGCCACCGGCCCGCGCGGCGGCCTGCCGGGCTACGACGCCATCGTGCAGGCCATGGTCGGGCTGATGTCGATCAACGGCACGCCCGATAGCGGCCCGGTGCGGATGGCCACGCCCGTCGTCGATCTCGCCACCGGCCTCTACTCTGCCATCGGCATCCTGATGGCGCTGCAGGAGCGCGCCCGCTCCGGCCAGGGCCAGTATGTGGACATGACGCTGCATGACTGCGGCATGGCGCTGCTGCACCCGCATGCCGCCAACTTCCTGCTGAACGGCAAGCGCCCGAAGCCGACCGGCAACCCGCACCCGAACATCTCGCCCTACTCGGCCTTCCGCACCAGCACCTGCCAGATCTTCGTCGCCTGCGGCAACGACCCGGCCTTCCGCAAGTTCTGCGCCTTTCTCGGCCTGGAGGGGCTGCCGGACGATCCGCGCTTCCGCACCAACGGCGACCGCGTCACCAACCGGGACGCGCTGACCGCCATCCTGGAGGAGCGCCTCGCCAGCGAGGACGGCCACAGCCTCTGCGACCGCCTGCTGGCCGCCGGCCTGCCCGCCGGCCCGGTGCTGAACGTGGACGAGGCGCTGGCCGAGCCGCACACCGCCCACCGCGAGATGGTGACGCAGCTCGGCAGCTTCAGGGCGCTGGGCACGCCGATCAAGCTCTCCCGCACGCCGGGCGGCACCCGCGCCGCGCCGCCCGCCTTCAACCAGCATGGCGAGGCGGTGCTGCAGCAGCACGGCTTCTCGGAGGAGGAGATCGCGGCGCTGAAGGCCGAGGGTATCCTGCTCGAGAAGCGGCGCTGAGCCGCCGCCCTCCGGATGCCGCGGCAATCTCCGGAGGGCGAGCCGCCGCCGCGCGGGCCAGGATCAGCCCATGCCCACGACGATGACGCCCCGCCTCTGGGGCCTGCTGCTGCTGCTCGCCCTGGCCTGGGGCTGCAGCTTCTTCTTCATGGCGGTGGCGGTGAAGGCGCTGCCGCCGCTGACCATCGTGCTGGGGCGGGTGGCCCTGGCCTCGGCGCTGCTCTGGGGCCTGCTGGCTTTGAATGGCCAGTGCCTGTCGCTGCGCGGGCCGGTGCTGCTGGCCTGTCTCGGCATGGCCGTGCTCAACAACCTCGTGCCCTTTAGCCTGATCGTCTGGGCGCAGCAGTCCATCTCCTCCAGCCTGGCCTCGGTGGTGAACGCCGCCACGCCCGTCTTCACCGCCTGCGTGGCGCATGTCGCCACGCGCGACGAGAAGCTGAGCGGCCTGCGCCTGGCGGGCGTGCTGACCGGGCTGGCGGGCGTGGCGGTGCTGGCCGGGCCGGCGGCGCTGCGGCAGGGCGCGGAGTGGCCGGGCATCCTGGCCGGGCTCGGCGCCTGCCTGAGCTATGCCTTCGCGGCCGTCTGGGGCCGGCGCTTCCGCGCGCTCGGCGTGCCGCCCCTGGCCGCAGCCGCCGGCCAGACCACGGCCTCCACCCTGCTGGCGCTGCCGCTGGCCCTGCTGCTGGACCAGCCCTGGAACCTGCCCTCGCCTTCGCCGGAGGCGCTGCTGGCGCTGCTTGCCCTGGGGCTGGTCTCCACCGGCTTCGCCTACACGCTCTTCTTCCGCATCCTCGACGAGGCGGGCGCCACCAACAGCGCGCTGGTGACGCAGCTCGTCCCGGTCATGGCCATCCTGCTGGGCGTGCTGCTGCTGGGCGAGAGCCTGCTGCCGCGCCACCTCGCCGGCATGGTGCTGATCGCCGCCGGCTTCGCCCTGCTGGACGGGCGGCTGTTCCGCCCCCCCGCCGCGCTGCGCGGCTGAGGCGGGCGAGCCGCCCCGACTCAGGCGGAGCGCACCTGGGAGAGGAAGCTCTCCACCTGGCTGCGCAGCGTGCTGCTGGTCTCCGACAACTCGTCCGAGGCCGAGCGCACCTGCTCGGCGGCCCGCCCGTTGAGCTCGGAGGCGCTGCGCACCACGCCGGTCTCGCGTGAGACTGCCGAGGCCGCCGCCGCCGTGCCGGCAATGTTGCGGGCGATCTCCTGTGTCGCCGCGCCCTGCTCCTCCACCGCCGCGGCGATGGCAGCCGCCGTCTGGTCGATCTCCGCCACCACCGCGGCGATGCTGCGGATGGCCTCCACCGCGAGGCCGGTGGCCCCCTGGATGGCGCTCACCTGCTGGCCGATCTCGTCGGTCGCCTTGGCGGTCTGGCTGGCCAGCGACTTCACCTCCGAGGCCACCACGGCGAAGCCCTTGCCGGCCTCGCCGGCGCGCGCCGCCTCGATGGTGGCGTTCAGCGCCAGCAGGTTGGTCTGGCCGGCGATGTCGGAGATCAGCTTCACCACGTCGCCGATCTTGTTGGCGGTATCGGCCAGCTCGCGCACGGCGCGGTCGGTGCGCTCGGTTTCCGCCACCGCGCGGCGGGACACCTCGGCCGAGCGGCCGACCTGCCGGGTGATCTCGCCGATCGACGCCGTCAGCTCCTCGGTGGCGGCGGCGGCGGTCTGGGCGTTGCTGGAGGCGCCGTCCGAGGCCTCGGACAGGCTGCGGGTCAGGCGGGACCCCTCCTCCGCAGCCTTGCTCATCTCGCCGGAGGTGCCGTTCAGCCGCACCGCCGCTGTGCGCAGCTTCTCCAGTGCATGGCGCGTCTCGTCCCCGAAGCTCTTCACCAGCGCGCCGACCCGCTGGGCGCGCTCAGCCTGCGCCCGATCGGCGGCGGCCTGGGCGGCAGCCAGCCGCTCGCCCTCCTGCACCTTGGCGCGGAACACCTCCAGCGCGCGCGCCATGGTGCCGATCTCGTCTTTCCGCTCCTGCTCGAGAACAGCGACCTGCAGGTTTCCGGCGGTCATGGCCTCCATGTTCTCGGTCAGGCGCCGCACCGGGCCGCCAATGCCGCGCACCAGGTTGAAGCCGACTGCCACCAGCCCGGCCGCACCGATGCCGATCCAGCCCAGGATCATCCACAGCGAAGTCTCGTAGGCCGCGCGCGAGGCGGCCGTCGCCGCCACCGCACCTTCCGCGTTGAACTCCGTCAGCTTCTGGGTGGTCTCCTCGAAGGCGATGAACAGCGGCCGGCCCTCGGCGGCATCGGCCGTCGCCCCCAGCTTGTCGCCCTTGCGGCTGAGCGCCAGCGCCGACGGCAGCACCCGCTCATAGGCCTGCCAGCTCCGTGCCATGGCGTCGTAGAGGTCACGCTCCTTCGGGCCGGTGATCAGCAACTGATAGGCCGCAAAGCGCTCGGCGAGCCGGTCGCGGCTGGCCTGGATCAGCCGCTCCGCCTCGCTCATCTGCGCCGCGTCCTGGAGCATCACGTGGCGCAGGAACTGCATCCGGATGTTGGCCGCCGAGTCGGCGATGGCCGCCACCGTCTTCACGCTCGGCAGCCAGTTGCCGGTGATCTGCTCGGTGACCTCCTGCCCGCTGGACAGTCGTTGAAGGGCAAATCCGCCCAGGCCGGCCAGGCAGACCAGCAAGGCGGCCAGGGATGCGATAATGCGCGTCTTGAGGCTCACGGCGAACTCCCGGCAAGGGATCGGTTGCGGTTGCGCGCATTATCGCGAGAAGTGATTAAGAAGCCTTTCCACCCGGTGCTCCGGACGGTGCCGCTTGATCTGCAGCAAGGCGTGCCGTGCGCCGCCATGCGAAGCTTCGGGCATGATCGCCAATTGCCTGCACGATCTCGCCGCCCTCGGTCCGGGCGGGCTCGCCACCCTGATGGGCGCGCTGTTCCTGGCCGGGCTGGGCGGCGGCCTGACCCATTGCGCCGGCATGTGCGCGCCCTTCGTCCTGGCACAGGCGGCGGCGGGCGCCGAGCGGAGCGCCGGCGGCACCCTGCTGGCACGGCTCGCGGGCGCCGCACTGCTGCCTTACCACCTCGGGCGGACCGCTGGCTACGCGACGCTGGGCGGGCTGGCCGGTGGCCTTGCGGGGCTGGCGGGCGGACAGCTCGGGGCGCTGCGCTTCGTGCTGGCGGGTCTGCTGCTGACGGCGGCGCTGTTCATGCTGGCGCAGGCTTCCGGCCGGCTGGGCGCGATGCTGCCACACCTGCCCATCCCCCGCCTGCCCGCCTTCCGCCTGCCGGCCGCACCGGCCCGCTGGCTCGGCACGCTGCTGGCGGCGCCGGGCGGCTGGCGCGGCATGGCGCTCGGCCTGCTGCTCTCCGCCCTGCCCTGCGGCCTGCTCTATGGCGCCCTGGCCGCCGCCGCCGCCGCGGGCAGCGCCCTCGGCGGCGCGCTGGGCATGGCGGCCTTCTGCGCCGGCACGGTACCGGCCCTGGTCGGCGTCGCGCTGGTCGGGCGCTTCTTCGGGCGGCGCGCCGGCCCGCGGCTGCGGCTGGCCAGTGCTGCCCTCTTCGCGCTCAACGCCACCATGCTGGCCGGGCTCGCCTGGCGCATCCTGGCGCAGGCACCCGCCGCTTAGGCTTCGTTCACCGCCGCCGCCGATGCTGCCCCGCTCCAGGATGGAACATGGAGCAGCACCTTGGTGGCTTTGCTGGTTTCGGGCAACGTGCCGAGCACCATCTTCGAGAATGCCCGCCCGGGCGACTGGGTCGGCACCCTCTCGGTGGTGGGGCCGGAAGTGCTGGACGTCGCCCTCACCGGGCCGGACGCGAAGCTGTTCGAGGCGACGCTCGACCGCCTGACCGGCACCATCACCATCCTGCCGGCCATGGTGTTCGACCGCGAGTCCTACGCGCTGCCGCTGGGCACCGATCCCGTCCTCAATTTCGGTCTTTCCGTGCAGCTCGCCACCGGCTGGCAGGATCTCGGCCAGAGCTGGTCCGTCACCCTGCAGGACCTGGATGATGCGCCGCCGCGCCGGGTGGTCTTCGCCACTGGCGGGACGGTGCTGGAAAACGACATCGGCGCCGAGATCGGGCGCATCCAGGGCAGCGATCCGGACACCTACACGAGCCAGCTGACCTATCGCGTGGTCTGGCCGGACGAGGCCTATTTCGAGCTGAAGGATGGCAACATCCTGAAGCTGCGGGATGGTGTGGATCTGCTGCGCGAGGGCGGCACCACGCGGCAGGTGATGATCGAGGTCTCCGACGGCAAGCACGAGGCAAGCTTCCTGCTGGACGTGGTGGTGTTGAACGCCACCGATCTCGATACCCAGCCCGCTCCCCCCGCCCTGCCCCCCCCACCGCCACCCCCGCCTCCACCACCTCCGCCACCTCCGCCACCTCCGCCACCTCCGCCTCCTCCGCCTCCACCACCTCCGCCTCCGGCTGAGGGGCATACCGATCCACCTCCTCCCGCCCCGCCGGTGGAACGGCTGGAGATCCTGGCCAGGGCGGAGACGACGCTGCTGGGCGAGCTGAAGCTCCACTGGCAGGCGGAGCACAGCATCGCCACGCCGGACGGAAGCATCCACCTGGAGCTATCGGCGGGGCAGATCGTCTGGCTGGCACCGCAAGAGGTGCTCCAGGCCGTCAGCGGCGCACTGATGACGGGCGGAGCCGCTGTCCTGCCGCTCCAGGAGATGCTGGCGGGCGTGCTGCTGCAGTCCTCGGCGCCTGGGCTCTGGATCAGCCAGTCCGGCGAAGGGCCGCTGCTGGCGGACCTGGTGCGCGGCTTCCTCGAGGCGCATGCGGGCGCACTGGGCGCGCTGACCGATCCACCGATGTTGACGGCCCTCACCCATATGGGCCTGGGTCAGACGGTGGAGACGGAGAATTTCGTGTTCCACCTCATCGGCGATTTCTCGATGCCCGCGGCGGCGGGGGGCAACGGCACCCTCAACCCGGCCGCGACGACGGAGACGAATGCGCTGCTCGTCTCCGAACTGCATGAAATGCTGCTGGGCCGCCCCCCTTCCGCGGGCGATCTCATGCTCTGGGTGCAGCAGCTCGGCAGCGGCGCACTGGGCCCGGACCAGCTGGTGCATGTCCTTGCGGCCTCGCCCGAGGCGCAGGCGCTGCATGCCATGCAGACCGACGCGGCTTATGTCAGCGGACTCTACCGGGTGGCGATGAACCAGGATCCGGATGCCGCCATACTGGTGCACTGGATGACGCTGCTCAGCACCCATGTGCTGGACCGGGGCGAAGTGGCACTGCGCCTCGCGCAGGAGGCCATTGCCGTCCATCCCCCGGGGGAGGACATCCTCGGCCTGCCCTGAAGGGCCTCCCCAGACTTGCAACTGATTCTCATCTGCCGCAAGCTGGCCGGGTTCGCATTGCCGAGGGATCCCGCCATGGCGACACATGGACTTCCCACCTGGCCCTGGCAGGTGGCCCCGGTCACTTCGCTGCCGCTGGCCGAGGCGCTGCTGGTGGAGGGTATGCGGACCTGGGCCGATGCCGCCCGGCGGGGCCACCCGGCGCTCTCCGCGGCCCGGCTTCCCCTGGTCACGGAGGAGGTGGGCGCGGCGGCGCCGGCGCTGGATGCCGTGCTGCGGGCGGGCGGTCATCGCTTCGCGCTGGGCTGCCCGCTGGCGCCCTGCCTCGAGGGCGACGAGCCGGCCTTGCTGCTCGGCTTCTCGCTGGCGCAGCGCGGTCCGCGCCGCGAGGCCCTGGCGGCCTTCCTGCGGCTGCTGCCGCCTGCCCCGGCCTACAATGCCACGGGCGCCGCGCTGAGCCTGGCCTGCATCTTCCGCCGTGCCGGCCTTTTGCTGACCAACCCGCTGCGCTGAGACCAGCGCCTGCGAACTGATGGAAGGTCCAGGAAACTCGGTTTCCTGGCAGGGGAGCGCGAGGGGGCGGCGCCCCCTCGCAGGCGTTTCAGCCCGCCTGGGTCCAGGTGATGCGCCCCGGCGTGCCGCAGGCGTCGCAGACCGGCGCCCAGCGCGCATGCACCTTGCCGCAATGGCCGCAGCGCCAGCGCGGCTCGGGCGCGGCGGTGGTGGCGGCGCGCAGCCACTTGGCCTCGGCGGTGCGGGCGACGGGGCTGTCGCCATGCTCCACCTGCTCCAGCTCGACGAGCAGCAGATAGGCCCGCGCGTCGGCGGCGCCGGATTCGACCAGCGCCTCCAATTCGGTGCGCGCGCGCCCGGTCAGCCCGGCGGCCAGCGCCGCCCGCGCCAGCAGCAGGCGGCTTTCGGGGTGGGTGCGGTTGCCGTGCACCAGGGTCTCGGCCAGCTTGACCCGCGCCAGCGGCTCCGCCTCGCCTTCCAGATAGGCTTCGGCGATCTGCGGATGCGGCGCGGTGGCCCAGCCGGCCTCCAGCACGCTGCGGGCGCGACGCGGGCTGCCGGTGGCGCCCATCCGCGCCGCATGCGCCAGCACGGCGGGGGTGAAGCCGGGGTCGGCCTGGAAGGCCTGCTTCTCCAGCTCGGCGGCGCGGGTGGCGTCCGGCTCCTGGCTGGCGGCGGCCAGGGCCAGCGGCGCGCGCGGGGTGTCCGGCGCGGCCAGGGCCAGGGCCTCGCGCCAGTCCTGCGTGCGCAGGGCCAGCACGGCGCGCTCCTCGCGCAGCCAGGCCGCATTGGGGTAGGCCGCCTCGGCCTCGCGGGCGAGCGCCTGCGCCGCCGGCCAGTCCTTGCGCTGGATCGCCTGCCGCAGCAGGCCGCGCAGCCCGAGAAAGCGGGAATCCTCGCGCTTGGCCAGCGCCTGGAAAGCCTCGGCCGCGCCCTCCTCGCGCCCGGCCATGCGCTCGGCCTCGGCGGTCAGCAGCAGCAGCTGCGGGGTGTCGCCCATCAGCGAGCGGGCCTTGCGCACCTCGCCGCGCGCCGCATCGGCGGAGCCGGCGGCAAGGGAGACGAGGGCGCGGGTCAGCGCCGCCTCGCCCTTCTCCCGGTTGCGCGCGGCGCGGCGGGCACGCATGCGGGCCGGCCAGCTCACCAGCGCGCGGAGGCCGACGATGATGCCGTGCAGCACCAGGAACAGCACCGCCAGCAGCAGCAGCAGGATCGGCAGCGAGAGGCCGATGAAGGTGTCGCCGACGCGCACCTCGACCACGCCACCCATGCGCATCAGCACCCAGGCGAGGCCGACGCCGATGACGCAGACGAGCAGCAGCCAGATGGCGCGGCGCATCAGCCCTGCCCTCCGGCGCGGAGCTGCTGCAGCGCGTCACGCGCGGCGAGCAGGCCGTGCGCCCGGTCGAGCCAGTCCTGCATCGGCGCCTTGGCGGAGTCCGGCAGGCCCTCGACCTGCTTCACCGCACCGCGCAGGTCGCCGGCATCGAGCGCCCGGCGCGCCGCCTCCAGCTGGCTGCCGGCCGGGTCGCCCCAGACGACGTTGTCGCCGCGCCGGACGGTGACGAGATTGCCGAGCCGGTTCGCCGCGGATTCCCAGACGCTCTGCCCCTCGCCGGACGGCTGCGAGCTGGCGCGCGCCTCGCGGGCGGCGTCCTCGAAGGCGAGGCGCAGGCTGGCCTCGGTGGGCGGTGCGGTGTCGGCATAGCGGCGCAGCGCCGGCGGCACGTCCTCGGGCAGGGTGGAGAGCGCATGGCCCAGCGGCCGCCCGGCTTCCAGGGCACTTTCCGTCGCGGTGGTGGCGATCAGGCGGTTCAGGCGCCGCTCGGCATCGTTGAGGCGGCTCTCGCGCTTCTCCAGGGTGGCGAAGCGCTCGTCGAGCGCCTTGTCGCGCTCCTGCATGCGCTGGCGCGCTGCTTCCTCGGCGGAGGCGATGCGCTGCTGCATGGCAGTCTCGACCGCGGAGAAGCGGGGATTGAGCGCCTGTTCCGCCGCCGCAATGCGCTGCTCGATGCGCTGCTCCAGCTGAGAGCGGGCGCTGTCGATGCTTTGCGAGAAGTTGCGCTCGGCCTGCTCGATGCGCCCGGTCATGCGGTTCTGGAAGGCCTCGCGCTCGCTGGCCTGTTCTTCGAGCTGCTTCTGCTGCGCCGCCAGCTGCTGCGCCGCCTGGTCGGCGCGCTGCTGCAGGGCATCGAGGCGCTGCTGCTGCGCCTGCTGGTTCTGCTGCTGCGTGGCTGCCAGGGCGTCCAGGCGCTGCCCCGCCTGCGCCAGCGGGCCGGACTGCAGGGCCTGGAGCTGCTGTTGCACCGCACCGACGGTCTGGCCAAGCTGCGCCACCGGGCCGGACTGCAAGGCCTCCACCCGCTGCTCCAGCGCCGCGACGCGCGCGGGGTCGGTGGAGGGCTGATCGGAATCGCGGTTGGAGAGGCTGACGCCGAGCGCCGCCAGCGCGAGCACGCCGCTGATCGCGGCCACCGGCAGCGCCAGATGGTCGCGGCGTCCGTGACCGCTGGCCGGCCGGCCACCACCACCACCGCCCGGTGGCGTGGTGCCGCCGGGCGGCCGGGCGCCTCCCCCGGCCGGTGGCGGCGCGCCCTGCGGCGGCCGGGGCGATGCGGCGGCCGGGGTGGCGGGCTTCGCCGCGCCGCTGCCGGTCTCCTGCGCCAGGCGCGGGCTTCCGAGTGGCGAGCTGGCCGGAGAGTTCGCGGCGGAAACCGGCTTCGCGCTCTCCGAGGGTGGAGGCGGCACCGCCAGCCCCGGATCCTTTGCCGATGCCTCCGGCGCCGCGGCCTTGCCGGGTTGCGCGGCCGGCCCGGCGGGCGGGTTCGCCGTGCCGGCCGCGCCCAGAGCGCGCGGCGGCACGGTCGGGTTGTCGCGGCCCGGCTTGCGCGGCCCGTTCTCGCGGCTGCCGGGCACCGGCTCGGACTTCGGGGTCTCTTTCGGCGTGTCGGTCATTCTCTCTCCTGCCCCTCGTTCTCCGGTTCTGGGTACCCGGTCTCCGTCGCCCGCCCCGGCGCCGGGCCAAGCAGGGCCAGCAGTGCCGAGGGATCAGGCATCGCCGTAGCATGGATCGCTTGCCAAGGCATGTCCGCCAGGGTGCGCGCGATACGCGGAGACAACGCGAACGCCGCCATTCCGCGCACGGTTTCGGCAAGACCGCTGCGCCGCAGCAGGGCCTGGGTGATGCTGGCCGAGCGCGGCGAGAGGAACAGCGCCGCCCGAGCCGAGCCCTGCCGCAGGGCCGTCCGCGCCGATTCGGGAAGGGCGGCGGCGGGGCGGGCGGCGTAGACCACCCGGCGGCGCACTGCAAAGCCATGCCCGCGCAGGGCCGCGGCGAGGGCGGCGCCATAGCCCTGCCCCACCGCCAGCAGCAACGGACCCCTCCCGGGATCGAGCCGCGCCCTCGCGAGAACCGCCAGGGTGGCGGCCTCGCCCTCAGCGGGCGTGATGTCGGTGAAGCCCGCCGCGCGCGCCTCGGCGGCGGTGCCGCTCCCCACCGCCAGCACCGGCAGGGCCGGGTCCAGCCGCCCGGCCAGGGCACGGGCGGCAGCGCGGCTGGGCAGCAGCAGCGCCTGGGCCGGGCAGCCAAGATCGGGCGCCGGCGGCAAGGGCTGCAGCACCAGCGCAGGCGCCAGCAGCGGTCGCCAGCCCAGCGCCGCCACGGCGGCGGCCGTCTCGGCGCAGCCCGGCTCGGGCCGGGTGATCAGGACGGCGGGCGGCTCCCGCACCGGGCTAGGCGATGAAGATGTCGGCCGGGCTGTCGGCGCGCAGGCCCTCGCCCAGTTCACAGCCCAGGCGCTCGGCATCGGCCGCGGCGCCGTGCAGGCTGCGCTTCAGCAGGAAGCTGCCATCCGGCCGGGCCACCAGACCGGTCAGGTGCAGCTCGCCTGTCGGCAGCAGCCGCGCATGGCCACCGATCGGCGTGCGGCAGGAGCCGTCGAGCGCCGCCAGCAGCGCCCGCTCGGCGCGCGAGACGGCGCGCGCGGCGCGGTCCTCGATGCCGGCGAGCAGCTCGTGCAGCTCAACATCGGCGGCGCGCACGGTGATGCCGACGATGCCCTGCCCCGCCGCCGGGACCATCGCCTCCGGGTCCAGCACGACCGAGGCGCGCGCCTCCAGCCCGAGCCGCTTCAGCCCGGCCAGCGCCAGCAGCGTGCCGTCGAACTCGCCCGCCTCCAGCTTGCCGAGGCGCGAGCCGACATTGCCGCGGATCATTCCCACCTTCAGGTCCGGCCGGGCGTGCAGCAGCTGCGCCTGGCGCCGCAGGCTGGCGGTGCCGATCAGCGCACCGGCCGGGATCGCGGCGAGCGGGTCGGCGGCCTCGATCCCGCCGCAGCGCGGCCCCAGCACCATGGCGTCCCGCGCGTCTTCCCGCGTCATCGTGCAGGCCAGCACGACGCCAGGAGGAAGCTCGGTCTCCAGGTCCTTCAGGCTGTGCACGGCGAAGTCGATGCGGCCGTCCAGCAGCGCCTCGTGGATTTCCTTGGCGAACAGGCCCTTGCCGCCGATATCCGCCAGCCGCCGGTCCTGGATGCGGTCCCCGGAGGTGGCGATGACATGTTCCTCGAAAGCACTGGCATTCCGCAGCACCGGACAGAAATGCAGAATGCGGTCGAGGAAGGTGCGGGTCTGCCACAGCGCCAGCGGCGAGCCGCGGGTGCCGACGCGCAGCGGCAGCGGCCGGCGTGCATGGGGCTTGACCTGCGCCGTGTGAGGGTGCCCATGCGGGGGCATGCCCTGGCCGCCCCTCAGATCCGCAGGGGCCGTGACGCGGGAATGTGCGAAGGCACCCGCCGCGGCAGACGGCAGGACAGGGTGGGCAAGGGACATGCCGGCGTCATAGAACCACCGCCCGGCATGGGGAAGGCAGGAACGAATGCAATCGGCGCCTATCAGCGGACCAATCCTCGGTTTGGAGGCGAGTTGCGACGAAACCGCGGCGGCTCTGCTGGCGCCTGACGGCACCATCCTGGCCGAAGCCGTCCGCAGCCAGCTCGCCGAGCACACCCCCTTCGGCGGCGTCGTGCCGGAGATCGCGGCGCGTGCCCATCTGGCGCATCTGCCTGCCCTGGCCACCCAGGTGATGACGGAGGCGGGGGTGCGGCCGGCCGATCTCGGCGGCATCGCCGCCACCGCCGGGCCGGGGCTGATCGGCGGGCTGATCGTCGGCGCCAGCTTCGGCAAGGGCATGGCGATCGCCCACAACCTGCCTTTCCTCGGCATCAACCACCTGGAGGGCCACGCCCTCACCGCCCGTCTGCCGGGACTGGTGCCGGGCGGGGTGGAATTTCCTTATCTCCTGCTGCTGCTCTCCGGCGGGCATTGCCAATGCGTCGCGGTGGAGGGGCTGGGCCGCTACCGCCGCCTCGGCTCCACGCTGGACGACGCGGTGGGCGAGGCCTTCGACAAATCGGCCAAGCTGATGGGCCTGCCCTGGCCCGGCGGCCCGGCGCTGGAGAAGCTGGCGGCCTCCGGCGACGTGAAGCGCTTCCCCCTGCCCCGCCCGATGCTCGGCCGCCCCGGCTGCGACTTCTCCTTCAGCGGGCTCAAGACCGCCGTGGCCCAGACCATCCCGAAACTGGTGACCGGGCAGGACCGCGCCGACCTCGCCGCCGCCTTCCAGCACGCGGTCGCCGCCGTGCTGGCCGACCGCGCCCGCCATGCCCTCGCCATGCTCCCCGCCGCCACCGCCATGGTGGTGGCCGGCGGCGTGGCGGCCAACCAGGGCGTCCGTGCCGCCCTCACCGCCGAGGCCGCCCGCGCCGGCCTGCCGCTGATCGCGCCGCCCATCCGCCTCTGCACCGACAATGCGGTGATGATCGCCTGGGCCGGCATCGAGCGGCTGCGCGCCGGCCTGACCGACCCGCTGGACCAGGCGCCGCGCCCGCGCTGGCCGCTCGACGAGCTGTCGGCAGAACCTTCGGGGGGCGTCGCGGCATGAACTATCGCCACGCCTTCCACGCCGGCAACTTCGCCGACTGCATGAAGCACGCGCTGGTGGTCTCGCTGGTGCGCCGCCTCTGCGCCAAGGACACGCCCTTCCGCGTGCTCGACACCCATGCCGGCATCGGCGCCTATGACCTCTCCGGCACCGAGGCCGAGCGCACCGGCGAGTGGAAGCGGGGCATCGGCCGGCTGCTCGACATCACCGAGGGGCCGCTGGCCGAGTGGCTGGCCCTGGTGCGCCGTGCCGGCTTCCCGCCGCGCTATCCCGGCAGCCCCTCGCTGATCCGCATGATGCTGCGCCCGCGCGACCGCCTCATGCTCTGCGAACTGCACGAGGAGGACCACGCCACCCTGCGCACCCTGTTCCGCGGCGACCCTCAGACCGCCGTGCACAAGCGCGACGCCTGGGAGGCGCTGACCGCCCTCACCCCCTTCGCCGAGAAGCGCGGCCTGGTGCTGGTGGACCCGCCCTTCGAGGTCGAGGGCGAGTTCGAGCGCATGGCCGAGGGCCTCGCCACGGTCGCGCACCGCTTCCGCGCCGGGGTGCAGGCGCATTGGTACCCGATCAAGCACCGCGCCCCGGTGCGCGCCTTCCACACCGCCGTCCAGGAGAGCGGCGTGCGGGACATCCTGGTCTGTGAGCTGTGGCTGCGCGAGCCGACCGACCCGCAGCGGCTGAACGGCTGCGGCCTGGTGGTGATCAACCCGCCCTGGAAGTTCGAGGAGGAGGCGCGCGAGATCCTCGCCGTGCTGCTGGAGCGCCTGGGCGATGGTGAACCCGGCCAGGGCTGGGCCGTGACGCGGCTGGCGGAGGAGTAAGGCGCATGGAGCGGATCGCGGTGATCGGCGCCGGCGCCTGGGGCACGGCGCTGGCCATCCAGGCGGCGCGCGCCGGCGGCGAGGTGCGGCTCTGGGCGCGCGACGCCGGCCGGGCGGCGGCGATGCAGGACGACCGGGAGAACGCCGCCCACCTGCCCGGCCATCGGCTGCCGGAGGGCGTCACGGTGACGGCCGATGCCGCCGCCGCGCTGGAGGGCGCCGGGCTGGCACTGCTGGTGGTGCCGGCGCAGCACATGGCGGCGGTGCTGGCGCATCTGCCCGCCCTGCCACCCGCGCTGGTGGCCGCCAAGGGTGTGATCCGCGACGGGCTGCGGCTGCCGCTGGAAACCCTTGCCCTGCTGCGCCCCGGCCTGCCCGCCGGCGTGCTCTCCGGGCCCAACTTCGCCGGCGAGGTCGCCGCGGGCCTGCCCGCCGCCGCCGTGGTCGCCAGCACCGATACCGCCCTGCGCGAGGCCGCCGCGGCGCGGCTGGCGACGCCGGGCTTCCGCCTCTACGAGCAGGACGACCCGGTCGGCGTGCAGGTCGGCGGCGCGGCGAAGAACGTCATCGCCATTGCCGCCGGGGCGGTGATGGGCGCGGGGCTGGGCGAGAACGCCCGCGCCGCGCTGGTGACGCGCGGCCTGAGCGAGATCGCCCGCCTGGCCGGCGCGCTGGGCGGCCGGGCGGAGACGGTCAGCGGCCTCTCCGGCCTCGGCGACCTGCTGCTGACCTGCACCGGGCCGGGCAGCCGCAACTTCTCGCTCGGCGTCGCGCTGGGGCGGGGCGAGACGCTGGAAAGCATCCTGGCCGGGCGCAACAGCGTGACCGAGGGCGTCGCCACCGCCCCCGCCCTGCTGGCGCGTGCCCGCGCGGCGGGAGTGGACATGCCGATCACCGCCGCGGTGGCGGATGTGCTGGCCGGCAAGGAGGATGTCGCCGGGGCGATGGAGGCGCTGCTGTCCCGTCCGCGCCGCACGGAGTGAGGGTCCGGCGCTGCGCCGTGCCACCGGCGCCGGCCGCGCCGCGTTAGCGGATGAGGACACTGCTCTGGAGGGACCGGTCATGCCTCAGCGCCCCGCTGTCGTGGTTTTCGATGTCATCGAGACCCTTTTCCCGATCGAGCCGCTGGCGCCCCGGCTGGAGGCGCTGGGCCTGCCGGGCGCGCTGCTGCAGGGCTGGTTCGCCGCCAGCCTGCGGGACAGCTTCGCCCTGGCCGCCATCGGCGACTTCCATCCCCTGCGCACGGTGATGGGCGCCAACCTCGACGACCTGCTTGCCCGGCACGGATGCAGCGCGCCCGAGGAGCAGAAGTCTCACCTGCTCGACGGCATGGGGCAGCTGCCCGCCCATGCGGACGCGGCGGAAGCCATGGACCTGCTGCGCGCGGGCGGGCTGCGCCTCATGGCGCTCAGCAACGGTGCGGCGGAGACGACGGAAAAGCTGTTGCGCGGCGCCGGCCTGCGGGAGCGGGTGGCGGAGGTCGTCTCCGTGGAGGAGGTGCGGCTCAGCAAGCCGCGCCGGGAGGTCTATGCGCGGGCCGCCGCGCGGGCGGGGGTAGCGGCGGAGCGGATGCTGCTGGTGGCGGCCCACCCCTGGGACGTGAATGGCGCCAGGGCGGCTGGGCTGATGGGCGGCTTCGTCGCGCGCGGCCGGCCTTATCCCACCATGCTCCCCGCCCCGGAGGTGCAGGGAGCCGGGCTGCCGGAGGTGGCGCGGGCGATCCTGGCGCTCGCCTGAGGGATGAGGGTCACCGGCGGCCGGTTCTTCCGGCGGCCGCGGGTAATATTGATAATCGATCTCAAAGGCGCGGAAATACTTTCCTTAACATTTCGGCACCTTCCCCGGCTTCTTGGACATGCCATTCTTGGCGGCGTTCTCACGGATACTCGGGAGCCCGCCAATGGCGATTGACAGCATTTCGGAACCAGGCGTCGCCGCCGCCACGCGCATCATCGCCGGCGACGATCGCACGCAGTACGACCGCGTCGCGATGACGCTGCACTGGCTGACCGCCGCCCTGGTCCTCGCCCAGTTCGCCCTCTCCCAGACCTGGGAATTCTTCGAGCGGCCGGGTCGCCACCTGCTGATCGTGACCCACATGTCCTTCGGCATCCTGCTCACCCTGGTGGTGGTGGGGCGCATCGCCTGGCGGCTGGTGCCCGGCCACCAGGTGCCGGCCGCCGCGGCCGGGTGGAGGGAGCGCGCCGCCAAGGCGATGCACTACCTGCTCTACGCGCTGCTGGTGGCCGAGGCGGTGCTGGGATATGTGCTCCGCTGGTCCGGCGACGAGGCGATGAGCTTCTTCGGGCTGCTCATCCCGCCGCCCTTCGCCCCTTTCTCGCGGTCGGCCCACCACCTCGTGGGGGAGGCGCACGAGTTCATCGGCTGGGCGATCGTCGTGCTCGCCGCCGCCCATGCCGCCGCGGCGCTGTACCACCATTTCATCCTGCGGGATGGCCTGCTGTGGCGGATGCTGCCCGGTGGCCCCCGGCCCGGCGCAGCGTTCCAGCCCGCTTCCTCCGGGCAGCCCCTGCAGCGCTGAAGCCCTGCCCGTACCGGTGGGTCGTCCCTTCACTCAAGGGCTTGTGAAGCCTGCGGGATCATGATTTCAGCAGCAGCGTTGCATCCGCCGGGCAGAGGCATTGCTGATGGACGAGATCCTGGAGCGACGGCGCCGGCTGGTCGTCAACCTGCTGCACGCCGCCGGCGCCGCGACCGTCGCGGCCCTGTGGGCTTTCGAATCCAGCGCCGGCCTCATCACGGATCTCGACCGCTACGCCTACCCCGTCCTCCTGCTCGTCCTGGGGGTCGGCTTCGGCGTGCGGTGGCTCAGGCCGCGCCACCGGGTGATGGCGGAGCTCGGCGCCTATGGCGTCTTTGCGGGCTATTTCATCACCGCCATCCTCTCCTTCCTCATCCTGCAGCCGGACAACCGTGTCTACACCGTGGCCAACACGCTGCAGTGGATGCCCGTGATCTATCTGGCCGCCTTCTTCTTCTTCCCGCGCCGGCTGGCCGTGATGGCCTCCTGGAGCGTCTTCGCGCTGGCGCTGCTGGTGCCGGTCGCGGCCCTGCTCTGGGGCAATCTCGCCTCCTGGGATGGCGCGCTGATCTCGCTCCTGGCCAATGCCTATGTCGTTCACCTGCTGACGCTGGCCTGCCTCTCGCTGCTGGCGCTGTTCGGCACCCGCTATGAGCATGTTCAGCGCCGCGCCCGCGCACTGGAAAGCGCCGTGCTGACGGACCCGCTGACCGGCGTCGCCAACCGGCGCGGCCTGGAGCGGGCACTGGAAAGCCTCAACCAGACGCCCGGCCGGCTGGTGGGGCTGATCCTGCTCGACACCGACCACTTCAAGGCGGTCAATGACCGCTTCGGCCACATAATCGGCGACGAGGTGCTGGCCGACCTCGGCCAGCGGCTCTCCGCCCGGCTGCGGCGCGGCGACATCCTCGGCCGCTGGGGCGGCGAGGAGTTCCTGCTCATCACGCCGGACACCATCCAGATGACCGCGATGGGCATCGCCGAGCGGATGCGGGCCATCGCCCGGGAGGTGCCGCATCCGGCGGTAGGCACGATCACGGTGAGTGCCGGGGTCGCGGTCTGGATGTCGGGCACGCCAGTACAGGAGGCGCTGCACCGGGCCGACATGGCGCTCTATGCCGCCAAGGCGCAGGGCCGCAACCGGGTGGAGGCGGGCTGAGGCGGGCGCTTGAAGGTGGCGCACCGGTTCAGCCCTCCGGGGCCTCCGCCCCCCCCCTCGGCCATCGGGCCGCTCAGTCCGCCCGCAGCGCCGCCCCCGCGGCCAGCGGCGCCAGCGGCAGGGCGGCGGCGGCCAGGGCACCCAGCAGCAGCAGGAAGGGCCGCGCCGGCAGGCCGCTCGCCGCCGCCTCGATCCCCGCCGCGCCGAAGATGACGGCGGGAATGGTCAGCGGCAGCACCAGCAGCGGCAGCAGCACCCCGCCCCGGCGCGCGCCCAGCGTCAGCGCCGCGCCGGCCGTGCCGACGAAGGAGAGGAACAGCGTCGCCAGCCCGAGCGCCAGCACCGCCACCCCCCAGGCCTCCACCCGCAGGTTCAGCATGGCGCCGGCAACCGGCGTGGCGACCAGCAGTGGCGCCCCGGTGGTCAGCCAGTGGCCGGCCGCCTTCACCGCGGTGATCTGCATGCCGGAAAGGCCGGAGAGCAGGAGCTGGTCGAGCGAACCATCCTCCGCCTCCGCGCCGAACAGGCGGTCCAGCGGCAGCAGCGCGGCCAGCAGGGCGGCGGCCAGCAGGGCGCCGGGCGCCAGCCGGGCCAGCATCTCCGGCGCCGGGCCGACGCCGAAGGGAAAGAGCGCCGTCACCAGCAGGAAGAACAGCACCGCCGCGAGCGTGTCCGCGGGGTGGCGGACCGCCAGCAGCAACTCGCGCCTGAGCAGGGCGATCATGCCGCCGGCTCCAGCCGCAGCTCCCGCGCGCCGGGCAGCGGCAGCGGCACATGGGTCGCCGCCAGCACCGCGCCCCCCGCCGCACGGTGGCGGGCGAGCAGATCCCCGAAGCGGGCGACGGAGGCCGTGTCCAGCCCGACCGAAGGCTCGTCCAGGAGCCAGAGCGCGCAGGGCGCCAGCGCCAGCCGGGCCAGCGCCAGCCGCCGCTTCTGCCCGGCCGAGAGCATCCGCGCCGGCAGTTCGGCCAAGGGGGCCAGCGCCACCGCCTCCAGCGCGGCGGTGATGTCGCCGCCCCAGCGGCTGGCCCAGAAGCGCAGGTTCTCGGCCACCGTCAGGCCAGGCTTCAGCGCCTCGGCATGGGCGAGGTAGCGCAGCCGGGCGGCGTGCTCGGCCGGCTCGGCCAGGGCGTCCCCGCCCTGCCAGAGCAACGCGCCCTCGGCCAGCGGCACCAGCCCGGCGAGCGCCCGCAGCAGGGTGGACTTGCCGGCGCCGTTGGGGCCGGTCAGCAGCAGCGCCTCCCCCGGCGCGACCCGGAAGGAAAGCCCGGCGAAGACAACCCGCTCGCCGCGCACCACTGCCATGTCTTTTGCTTCCAGCACCGCACCCCGCGCCCCTGCCCACCGATGGACCGGGGGCGCCACCCGTGTAATAAGCAAGGGCGTTCGCAGCAAATCTCTAAGGGACCCCGGACCATGCGGATGATCGGGCAGGATAGCCTGAAGGCGCGTCGCTCCCTGACAGTCGACGGCAAGACCTACCATTACTTCAGCCTGCCCGAAGCGGCGAAGAGCATCGGCGATATCAGCCGCCTGCCCTACAGCCTCAAGGTCCTGCTGGAGAACGTTCTGCGGCACGAGGATGGCCGCACCTATACGGTGAAGGACGCCGAATCCATCGCCGAGTGGGTGAAGGAAGGCCGGAGCGAGAAGGAAGTGCCCTTCCGCCCCGCCCGCATCCTGATGCAGGACTTCACCGGCGTTCCCGCCGTGGTGGACCTCGCGGCGATGCGCGACGGCATCATCAAGCTCGGCGGCGACCCGAAGCGGGTCAACCCGCTGGTGCCGGTCGATCTGGTGATCGACCATTCGGTGATGGTAGACGTCTCCGGCAGCGCCTCGGCGCTGCAGAAGAACGTCGACATCGAGTTCGAGCGCAACGGCGAGCGCTACGAGTTCCTTCGCTGGGGCCAGGAGGCGTTCAACAACTTCCGCGTCGTCCCCCCCGGCACCGGCATCTGCCACCAGGTGAACCTGGAATATCTGGCGCAGGGCGTCTGGACCACCACCGACGCCGGCGACACCTACGCCTATCCCGACAGCTGCTACGGCACCGACAGCCACACCACCATGGTGAACGGCCTGGGCGTGCTGGGCTGGGGCGTCGGCGGCATCGAGGCCGAGGCGGCCATGCTCGGCCAGCCGATCGCCATGCTGATCCCCGACGTCATCGGCTTCAAGCTGCATGGCAAGCTGCGCGAGGGCGTCACCGCCACCGACCTGGTGCTGACCGTCACGCAGATGCTGCGCAAGAAGGGCGTGGTCGGCAAGTTCGTCGAGTTCTTCGGCCCCGGCCTCGCCGAGATGGCGCTGGCGGACCGCGCCACCATCGGCAACATGGCCCCGGAATACGGCGCCACCTGCGGCATCTTCCCGATCGACGAGGTGACGCTCGACTACATGCGCCTCTCCGGCCGTGACGAGCACCGCATCAACCTCGTGCGCGAGTACTACAAGGCGCAGGGCATGTTCGCCGACGCCAGCATGCCGGAGCCGGTCTTCACCGACACGCTGGAGCTGGACATGGCCACCGTCGAGCCCTCGCTCGCCGGCCCGAAGCGTCCGCAGGACCGCGTGGCGCTGTCCAACGCCGCCCCCGCCTTCGCCAAGGAGCTGGCCTCCGGCAACCTGGGCGTCCCCGGCGACAAGGCCGACCTGCGCGTGCCGGTCGAGGGCGCCAACTACGACCTCGGCCATGGCGACGTGGTGATCGCCGCCATCACCTCCTGCACCAACACATCGAACCCCTATGTGCTGGTCGCCGCCGGCCTGGTGGCGAAGAAGGCCAACGAGTTCGGCCTGAAGCCGAAGCCCTGGGTGAAGACCTCGCTCGCCCCCGGCTCCCAGGTGGTCACCGACTACCTGCAGAAGGCCGGGCTCGACACGCATCTCGACGCGCTGGGCTTCCAGACCGTCGGCTATGGCTGCACCACCTGCATCGGCAACTCGGGCCCGCTGGCCGACCCGATCGTGGACGCCATCGAGAACAACAAGCTGGTCGCGGTCTCCGTGCTCTCGGGCAACCGCAACTTCGAGGGCCGCGTGCACCCGAACGTGCGCGCCAACTACCTGGCCTCGCCGCCGCTCGTCGTGCTCTACGCGCTGGCCGGCTCGATCACGCTGGACGTCACCACCCAGCCGATCGGCACCGGCAAGGACGGCCAGCCGGTCTACCTGAAGGACATCTGGCCGACGCAGAAGGAGGTGAACGACACCGTCGCCGCCGTCGTGACGCGCGAGATGTTCCAGGCCCGCTACTCCGACGTCTTCAAGGGCCCGCAGCAGTGGCAGGCGATTCGCGTCGATGCCGGCTCGGACACCTACCGCTGGAACTCCGGCTCCACCTACGTGCAGAACCCGCCCTATTTCGAGGACATGGACCGCGAGCCCAAGCCGATCGCCTCGTTCACCGGCGCACGGGTCCTGGCGCTGCTCGGCGACTCCATCACCACCGACCACATCTCCCCCGCGGGCTCGATCAAGAAGACCGCGCCGGCCGGCGAGTACCTGCTGGAGCACCAGGTGCGGCAGCAGGACTTCAACAGCTACGGCGCCCGCCGCGGCAACCATGAAGTCATGATGCGCGGCACCTTCGCCAATATCCGCATCAAGAACGAGATGGTGCCGGGCATCGAGGGCGGCATCACCAAGCACCACCCCTCCGGCGAGGTGATGTCGATCTACGACGCCGCCATGAAGTACAAGGCGGAGGACGTGCCGCTGGTGGTCTTCGGCGGCAAGGAGTACGGCACCGGCTCCTCGCGCGACTGGGCGGCGAAGGGCACCTTCCTGCTCGGCGTGAAGGCGGTGATCGCCGAGAGCTTCGAGCGCATCCACCGCTCCAACCTGGTGGGCATGGGCGTGCTGCCGCTGGTCTTCAAGCCGGGCGAGGACCGCAAGAGCCTCGGCCTGACCGGCGAGGAGATCATCGACATCCAGGGCCTGGAGGATCTGAAGCCCCGCATGATCCTGGAGCTGGTGATCCACCGTCCGGACGGCTCGGTGACCAGGACCGAGGTCCAGTGCCGCGTCGATACCGCCGACGAGGTCGAGTACTACAAGAACGGCGGCATTCTGCACTACGTGCTGCGCAGCATGGCGCTGCCGAAGGCCGCCTGAACGCGACAGCTCCGGAGGGTCCACCTCCGGAGCTTTTCCGCGCATTCGACGAGGCCGGGGGCTCGCCCCGGCCTTTCTGGTTTCAGCGGGGGCGGTTCAGCCGCAGCGGGCCAAACAGCGCGGCGCCCCAGGGCAGGTCCATCAGCCCGCGCAGGAGCGTGCGGGGCGTCATCGGCTGCGGGGCGATATTCAGGGGCATTGCCGGTCTCCTGTATTGGGTGGCGTCCCGGATATCGGCGCGAATGATGGAGGCGTCCTGAAGCGCTCCAAAACTCGATGTCATGCGCTGCGCAGGGCGGCCAGGCAGCGGTTCACCTCTGCGTGCAGCGTCTTGCCCGCGCCTGGCCTGCGCCGCCTCGACCGCCGCGCTCAGCGCCAGCAGGTTGGCCTGGCTGGCGATGTCGTTGATGATTTGCACCCCCTCGCCGATGCACTCGGCCAAGCGCTTCAGCTCCAGCACCGCCCCTTCGGTCTGCTGCGCCTGCCGCGAGACGTTGCGGGCCGCCGAGAGTTCGCTGAATGCCCATGGCGCATCCACACCGAGAGCCTCAGGACCCCCGCCACGGGAACCAGGAACACCACCAAGCCCCAGCAGGATCATGGCCGACCTGCCCAAGCGCCTCCATCGCACGCATGCCTCTGCTGCCTCGCGGACGCAGCGTCGGGGGGTGATTGATGGCCGGCAACTTCCGACGGCGCCCGGAATTTACGGAATCGTGATCATACAGGGCTGGAACGCCCCCGCCCGCGCTGGACCACGCCCCCGCTTTCCGCCCCGAGGCCTCCGAAGGCCCGCATCCATCCATGCGCGCCGGGCGTTCTGCTCTCGCTCGGGGATGTAATGCCGGGCCTCAGCTCCCAGGTTCCGCCCATGACTGCGCTGCGTCGCATCGACCATATTTCCGATCTGCACTTCAACCGCGTGGACGACTCGGCGGCTGAGGCCCTGGTCGAGGCGCTCAACGCCGACCCGGCGGACCTGGTGGTGATCAGCGGCGACCTGACGATGCGCGCCCGCTCCTTCGAGTACCGTGCCGCGCGCCGCTTCATGGAGGCGCTGAAGGCGCCGATCATCGTGGTGCCCGGCAACCACGACATCACCAACTACTGGCCCTGGGAGCGCTTCCTCGACCCCTTCGGCCGCTGGCGCCGCTTCGTCGGCGGCGAGACGGAGCCGATCTGGCGTGACGACCATATCGCGGTGATCGGGCTGAACACGGTGGTGCGCGGCGGGCTGCACCTCTCCTGGGAGGGCGGCCGCGTGAAGGCCCACCGGCTGAAGCGACTGCTGCGTCGGCTGGAGGAACTGCCGCCCGGCCTGTTCCGCATCGTCGTTGCGCACCATCCCTTCCTGGCGCCGGAGGACGCGCCCGAAACGCAGTTGGCCCGCCGTGCCGCGCCGGCACTGGAGGAGTTGCAGCGCGCCGGCGTGCGGCTGATCCTCTCGGGCCATCTGCACCGCGGCTATGTGCGGCTGCACCGCGGCGCCGCCGGCAGCGCCGTTCATCGGCAGGAGTTGCTGGTGGTACAGGCGGGCTCCGCCATCTCCACCCGGCTGCGCGGCGAGCCGAACGCCTACAACCGCATCATCGTGGACGGCGGGCAGCCGCGCATCGAGCCCCGTCGCTGGGATGGCAGTGCCTGGACCAGCGCCGCCGCCCCTGCCTGGCCCACCGAGGTGCTGGCGCCCTGAGCTCCGCTAAAGCAGATCCCGTTCCGATGGCATCATCGGGACGGGTGAAGATGCTGGAAGAAACAAACGGCTAGGTGGTGGTGACGATTTCCTGATCTGAGGGATTCCGCTGCTGAGCGGGGCGTGATTCAAGGCTGGCTTTTGGAGGCTGGCCTGGATGAGCGCGGACCCGGATGCGTTGCGCGATGACCAGTG
>NZ_JASIRT010000019.1 GCF_030063475.1 Roseomonas sp. E05 | reverse complement strand
AAGCAGTTCCGTCGCGTCGCAACCCGCTACGACAAGCTCCTCGCCAACTTCCGCGGCTTCGTTCTGCTCGCCTCAATCGCCATCCTACTCCGCTGAAATCGTCACCACCGCCTAGAGCGGATCCCATTCCGACGGCATCATCGGAACGGGTGAAGATGCTCGTAAAATCAAATAGTTAGAGCGTTTTCTGCGGGCCAGAGCGAACGAAAAATGTCTGGGGCGGCTCAGCCGCCGCGCGGGGCCAGCAGGATGATGCCGGCGCCGAGCAGGCAGACCGCCCCGCCGAGCAGGTCCCAGCGGTCCGGGCGCAGCCCTTCCACCGCCCAGAGCCAGCCCAGCGAGGCGACGATGTAGACCCCGCCATAGGCGGCGAAGGCCCGCCCGGCGGCGCTGCTTTCCACCAGTGTGAGCAGCGCCGCGAAGGCGGTGAGGGAGGCGAGACCGGGCAGCGCCAGCCAGGCGCCCTTGCCCAGCCGCAGCCAGGCCCAGAAGGCGAAGCAGCCGCCAATCTCCGCCAGAGCGGCGGCGAGATAGACCAGCGCCGTCCGCTCCATGGCCTCAGCCGTGCCTGATGGCGATGGTCTTGAGCGAGGCGAAGCCGGCCAGCGCCGCGAAGCCCTTCTCCCGGCCATGGCCGCTGCGCTTCACGCCGCCGAAGGGCAGCTCGACGCCGCCGCCGGCGCCGTAGTTGTTGACGAAGACCTGCCCGACCTTGATGCCGCGCGAGAGGCGCATGGCGCGGCCCACATCGGCGGTCCAGACGCCGGCCACCAGCCCGTATTGCGTGCCGTTGGCGATGGCGAGGGCCTCGGCCTCGTCGGTGAAGCGGATGGCGGTCAGCACCGGGCCGAACACCTCCTCCTGCGCCAGGCGGTGGTCGGGCGCGACATCGGCCAGCAGGGTGGGCTTGACGTAGAAGCCGCCCTCCGGCGCGTTGGAGGCGATGCGGCCCTCGCCGGCGAAGCGCAGCCCGTCCCGGCGGGCGACGTCGAGGAAGCCGTTCACCCGCTTCTGCTGCTCGGCATTCACCACCGGGCCGAGGTCGAGGTCGCGCTCGGCCGGCCCGGCTTCCAGCTTGCCGAAGCGGGCGGCAAGGTCGGCCACGAAGCGGTCGAAGACCGGCGCCTGCACCAGCACCCGGCTGCCGGCCGAGCAGGTCTGCCCGGCATTCTGGATGATGCCGTTCATCACCGTGGTGGCGGCGGTATCGAGGTCGGCGTCCTGGAAGATCAGTTGTGGGCTCTTGCCGCCCAGTTCCAGCGTGACGGGAATGGTATGCTTCGCCGCCGCCGTCTGCACCAGGGTGCCCACTTCCGGGCTGCCGGTGAAGGAGACATGCGCGATGCCGGGATGCGCCGTTAGCGCCGCGCCGGCCTCCTCGCCGAGCCCGGTGACGACGTTCCACACGCCTTCGGGGAAGCCGGCCTCGGCGGCCAGCTCGGCCAGCATCAGCGAGGAGAGCGAGGCGTCCTCCGCCGGCTTCAGCACGCAGGCATTGCCCATGGCCAGCGCCGCGCCGACCGAGCGGCCGACGATCTGCATCGGGTAGTTCCAGGGCACGATATGGCCGGTGACGCCATGCGGCTCCCAGATGGTCATCACCGTCATGCCGTCGGCATAGGGGATGGTGTCGCCGTGCATCTTGTCGGCGCTGCCGCCGTAGAACTCGAAGTAGCGGGCGCAGGCCAGGGCGTCGGCGCGCGCCTGGCGGATCGGCTTGCCGACGTCGCGGCTCTCGGCCTGGGCCAGCATCTCGGCATCGCGCTGCACCAGGAGCGCGAGCCGGTTCAGCAGGCGGCCACGCTCGGTGGCGCTCATCCGGCCCCAGGGGCCATCCAGTGCTACCTGCGCCGCGCGCACCGCGGCGTCGATCTCGGCCACGCCGCCGCGCGCGATGCGGGCGATGGTGCCGCCGTCGGAGGGATTGATAACCGGCAGGTGCCGCTCGGCGGTGATGGACTTCCCGCCGATCCAGTGGCCGTAGGTCTGCATGGAGCTTCCTCGGTTTGACGCGCTGGCGCCGGTACTAGGACGGATCGGGCGCCGGATGAAGGGCGCGGCGTCGCCCCGCCGGCCGCTTCGTGCCAGGATGGCCGCCTAAGCAACCAGGGGAAGGAAACCGCATGTCCGACCAGCCCGTCCTGCTCGACATCGACGGTCGCGGCGTCGCCACCGTCACGCTGAACCGGCCGCAGCGCGGCAATGCCTATAACGGCGCGCTGCTCGCCGCGCTGATCGAGGGGCTGGACCGGCTGCGCGGCGATGCCGCCCTGCGGGCGCTGGTGATCCGCGGCGCCGGCAAGCATTTCCAGGCCGGCGCCGACATCGACTGGCTGGCCGAGGCTGCCGGCGCCACGCCCGAGCAGGCCTATCGCGCCTCCATGGCCACCACGGAGGCCATGGCCAGGCTGAACGAGTTCCCGCACCCGACCTTCGCGGTGGTGCAGGGCGCCTGCTTCGGCGGCGGTTGCGGCGTGGTCTGCTGCGTGGACGTGGCGCTGGCGACCCCGGCGGCGGTCTTCGGCCTGACCGAGGTGCGGGTGGGCGTGGCGCCGACGCCGATCTCGACGCACATGGTCCACGCCATGGGCCTGCGGCAGGCGCGCCGCTATGCCATCACCGGCGAGCGCTTCGGCGCCGAGGAGGCGCTGCGCATCGGCCTGGTGCACGAGGTGCTGGCGCCGGAGGCCATTGAGGCGCGGCTGGAGACGATCCTGGCGGAGACCATGCTCTCGGCACCCGGCGCGATCGCCGTCACCAAGCGGTCGCTGCTGGAAGCCAACGGGCTGGCGCTGGCGCCGCGCGACATGGCGCAGCTGGCGAACGAATCCTGGATGCAGCGCGCCTCGGCCGAGGGGAGGGAGGGGCTCGCCGCCTTCCGCGAGAAGCGCCGGCCGAACTGGGCGGGCTGAGGCGGTCAGGCCAGCAGGAAGGCCACCGCCGCCCAGCCGCAGAGCAGCACCGCCAGCATCGAGGAGGCCAGCAGCCGCCAGATCTGCGCCGGGCGGGTGCCGTCGGCCAGCAGCCCGGCGATCATGGCGGTGACGCCGAAGCTCATCCCCGCGCCCGCCGCGCCGGCAAAATTGTGCAGCCCGGCAGCGCTGGCCAGCGGCAGGCCCGCCGCCTGCCCGAGCGTCGCCTGCACCGGCATCAGCGCCGCGTTGGAGCCGACATTGCTGCCCGTCACGATGCCGGAGAGCAGGCCGAGCGGCGGCAAGGCATAGGCGGCGAAGGGGCCGAGCGCAGCGGCGGCGGCGGTGGCCATCCCGCTGGCCACGCCCGCGCCCGCCAGCCAGCGCCCGAGCAGGACATAGAGCAGCATCGCCAGGACCGGCCGCCGCGCCCGCGCCAGCGCCATGCCTGCGGTGGCGAGCGCTCCGCGCGGCCGGAGGGCCAGCAGCAGGACGGAGACACTCCACAGCACCACCGCCACATGGTTCAGCGGCAGCCCCGGCAGGTCGGGCCAGGGCTGCAGCGCCGGGGCCTCGTGCCAGGAGCGCGCCAGCAGCAGCGTCAGGGTCAGCCCGGCCCAGGGTGCCAGGGCCAGGAAGGCATGCCGCCAGCCCTGCGCACCATGCGGCGGATCCAGCCGCCAGAGCACCGCCAGCAGCGGCAGGCCGGCGGCCAGGATGCCCGCCGCCTCGAAGGGAAGGGTCAGGTTGGCGGCCAGCAGCAGCGCCGCCACCGCCGCCATCAGGCCAAGCTGCGCCAGCTTCTCCCGCCCCGGCACGGGCAGGCCTGCCGCCGCCGCCACGTGCCAGCCGACCGGCGCCAGGCAGAGCAGCCAGGCGACCTGCGGCCAGGCGGTGGCCAGCGCCACCGTCTGCGGCGGCAGGCCGGCCAGGGCCGCGCCCAGGGCGGTGCCGGGACCGAGGCCCCCCCAGGGCACCAGCACCAGCGCGAGCAGCGCCAGCGCCCCCGCCGGCGCGCCGGAAAGCCCCATCCGTCGCAGCTGCGCCAGGGCGAAGACGGCGCCCACCGCGAAGCCGGTCACGCTCTCCACGAAACTGCCGCCGAGCAGGGTGGCGGCAAAGACACGGCGGGGCGTCGCCGGCCGTGCCGGCAGGCCGGCCGGGGCCAGCCGCACCACCGCGGCATGGAACAGCAGGCCGCCCGCCAGCACGCTGATCGGCTGCACGGCGAGGAAAGCCCCGCGCAGGCTCTCCTGGCCCAGGAAGCCCAGCGGCGGCGTGCCGGCGGGCAGGGTGAGCCAGACCGCCGGCAGGCTGGCTGCCAGCGCTGCAAGGCAGGCTGGCACCGGCCCGGCACGCCCGGAGATCAGCAGCGCAAGAAGCAGCAGGAGCGGCGCGGATTGCAGCAACAGGAGCATGGCCGCACATCCTCCCCCAGCGGCCGCGTTCACGCCAGGGCGGGGCGGCGGTCCTTTGATCGGCTGCCCGACCGGCGCTCCCTTCCACGCCCGGGCGGGACGGTGCAGCCTGCGGCGTGCCATCGAGAAACGACCGGCGGGCCATCAGCCCCCTGGAGGAGACGAAGCATGACCCTGTCCCTTGTCGCGCCCCGCAAGCTGCTGATCGGCGGCGGTGCGGTGCAGCAGCTCCCGGCCCTGCTGCGCGAGCTCGGCCTCGCCCATCCGCTCGTCGTCACCGACCCCTGGATCGTCTCCTCCGGCATGATCGACCGCGTGCTGGCGCCGCTCGCCGAGGCCGGGATCGCCGCCAAGACCTTCTCCGATACGGTGGCGGACCCGACGGACACCGTGGTCGCCGCTGGCGTCGCCCGGCTTCACCAGGAGCATTTCGACTGCCTGATCGGCTTCGGCGGCGGCAGCCCGATGGACACCGCCAAGGCCATGGCGATTCTCGCCGCCGCCGGGCCGGGCCAGGCGATGCGCGACTTCAAGGTGCCCGCCAGCGCCGACCGCGCCGCCCTGCCGGTGATCTGCATCCCCACGACCGGCGGCACCGGCAGCGAAGCCACCCGCTTCACCGTCATCACCGACACGGCCAATGACGAGAAGATGCTGATCGCCGGCCTCGGCGCGCTGCCGCTGGCGGCGGTGGTGGACTACGAGCTGACCTTCAGCGTGCCGCCGCGCATCACCGCCGATACCGGCATCGACAGCCTGACCCATGCGCTGGAGGCCTTCGTCTCGCGCCGGGCCTCGCCGCTGTCGGACATCTATGCGCGCGCCGCCATGCCGCTGATCGCGCGCAACCTGCGCACCGCCTTCGCCGAGCCCCGCAGCGCCGAGGCGCGGGCCGGCATGATGCAGGGCGCCACCCTGGCGGGGCTGGCCTTCTCCAACAGCTCGGTGGCGCTGGTGCACGGCATGAGCCGGCCGATCGGGGCGCATTTCCACGTCCCGCACGGGCTGTCCAACGCCATGCTGCTGCCGGTGGTGGCCGCCTTCGGCCTGGAGACCGGGCGTGCCCGCTATGCCGAGGCGGCGCGCATCATGGGCCTCGCCGAGGCTGCTACGCCCGATGCGGTGGCGGCCGACCGGCTGCTGGCCGAGCTGCGGGCACTGAATGCCGAGCTGGGCGTGCCCAGCCCGCGCCAGTTCGGCGTCAGGCAGGCGGAGTGGGAGGCGGCGCTGGACACCATGGCGGCACAGGCGCTGGCCTCCGGCAGCCCGGCCAACAACCCGCGCGTGCCCGATGCGGCGGAGATCGTCGCGCTCTACCGGGAGGCCTATCCGGGGTAGCGCTGGCGGTGCAGCCCGCCGCGCCAGGCCATGCCCCAGGCGGGCAGGGCGGCGGCGGGCAGCGGGCGACTGACAGCGTAGCCCTGGGCGTTGTCCACTCCGGCGGCGGCCACGGCGCGCCAGAGCTGCGCGTCGGAAATGCCCTCGGCGGTCACGCTCATCCGCCGCGCATGGGCGCGCGCGGTCAGCCGCTCGACCTCGGCGCGGGCGCGCCGCTGCCACGGCATGGCCGCCACCAGATGCCGGTCCAGCTTGATGCCGGCGAAGGGCAGCTCCAGCAGCGCGGCGCGATCCTCCTCCAGCCCCATGTCGTCGATCAGCACCGGCACGCCGGCCCGCTGCAGCCGCCACAGGGCGCGCCGCAGGGCAGGACGGTCGCGCACCGGAGTGGTCTCGGTCAGCTCCAGCGTCAGCGCGCTGAGCGGGAAGCCGGCGTGGCGCATCAGGCGGCGCATCCAGCCCAGCACGTCCCGCTCCAGCAGTACGGCCAGAGGCAGGTTGAGGCTCAATGCCGCACCGATGCGGGCGGGCGCCGCCGACAGCTCGGCGAAGGCCGCCGCCGACACCGCCATGGCGAGGGCCTGAGCCTGCCCGCTTCGCTCGGCGAGCGGCACGAAATGGTCGGGGCCGACCGGCGGGTCGTTCCGCCGGTGCCAGCGCGCCAGGCCTTCCAGCAGCACCGGCCGCCGGTCAGCGATGCGGACCACCGGCTGGTAGCGGACGGTGATCTCGCCGCGCGCCAGCCCGATCGCCAGATCCTCTGGGCCCGCATCGGGGCTGCGCTCGCGCAGGCCGGCCACTTCCCGCAGCGCGGCGGTCAGCGCCTCGGGGAGCGAGGAATCGTCGGCGAGGCCGGGAAAGGCATCGTCGCCTTCGCCCACCACCACGACTCCCGCCGCTGCGAAGGGGTCGGCGGCCGTGGCCCGCAGGGCGGGCCAGCTCTCCCCCGCGGCGGAGGGCTCGCAGACCAGCTGCCGCGCCGTCTCCCCCATGCTGAACAGGTGGCGCAGCGCTTCCCGGCCGGAATCGACCAGATGCGGCGGGCCGCCGGGTAGCCGGGTGGCGGCAACGCGTGCGGCCTCGATGATCGCGGGATCATGCGCCAGCACCAGCAACGATGCGCCGGGATCGGACGGGATGGGTCGGAACTGCAAAGCCATTCATCTCCCCTCTCGCAGGGAAGTCGCGGTGCAGTGTCTAGGCAGCCCATCAGATCTTTGTAAAGAAAAAATATCAGTTTTGAGACCAAACTTGCGTTCACCACAACCCCTGGTTTAATGGTTTTCCGCCGAATGCTGTATTCGTTCGATCAATTAGCCGAGAGGGCTTGCCATCTCGGCCCGGCCGCCACTGCCAGCGGCCGGGAGAGAGTGCGGAAAAGCAAGAACCGCTCAGCGGCCCGGACGGGCGGGCTGCGGCGGCGTGGCCACGGGCTCGGTGCCGCGGCGCAGCCGATTTTCACCCAGGAACAGCAGCAGCGGCGCCGCCATGAAGATGGAGGACCAAGTGGAGGCGACGATACCGAAAATCATGGTCCAGGCGAAGCCGGAGAGTGCGTCGCCCCCGAAGATGGCCAGCGGCAGTGCCGAGAGCAGCAGCGTCATGGAGGTGCCGATGGTGCGGTTCAGCGTCTCGTTGATCGACTTGTCGATCAGCTGCCGCAGCGGCATGGTCTTGTACTTGCGCAGGTTCTCGCGCATCCGGTCATAGACCACGACCTTGTCGTTGACCGAGAAGCCGATGATGGTCAGCACCGCCGCCACGGTGGTCAGGCTGAACTCGATGCGCGTCACCGCCAGGAAACCGACGACCTTGGTCGTCTCCAGGATCAGCGTGATGATGGCGCCGAAGGCGAACTGCCATTCGAAGCGGAACCAGATATAGGCCATCATCGCCAGCATCGAAATGCCGAGGGCGATCAGGCTGCCGGTGAACAGCTCGTCGCTGACGCGGTTGCCCACCGCCTCGGTGCGCAGCAGGCGGGCGCCGGGCGCCACCTGTTCCAGCGTGGCCCGCACCTTGTTGACGGCGGTCTGGGTGGCGCCCTCCTCGCCCTGCACGGGCAGGCGCAGCAGCACGGTGGAGGCATCGCCGAACTGCTGGACGCCAACCTCGCCGAGGTCGAGCGCGCTGACCGCGCCGCGCAGGCTGCCGAGGTCGGCCGGGCCGGGGGTGCGCACCTCCATCAGGATGCCGCCGCGGAAGTCGATGCCCTTCTCCAGCCCGGGATAGAAGGCCAGCACGACCGAGAGCACCGAGATCACGGCCGAGAAGGCCACGCCCAGGATGCGGCCGCGCATGAACGGGATGTTGGTGTTGTCCGGCACCAGCCGGAACAGGGGGCGCGTGAGGAACATCATCGTGCGTTTCCCGATCAGACCGGCAGGGTCTTGGGGCGGCGGGCGCGGTACCACCAGGAGACGAAGAGGCGGACCAGGGTGGTCGCCGTCCACATCTGCACGACCGTGCCGATCGCCACGGTGACCGCGAAGCCGCGCACCGGGCCGGAGCCGAAGGCGTAGAGGCAGGCCATGGCGATGAGGTTGGTCAGGTTGCTGTCCATGATCGTGCCGGAGGCCTTGGTGAAGCCCGCCTCCAGCGCGCTGATCGGCGGCCGGCCGAGCTTGGTCTCCTCGCGGATGCGCTCGTTGATCAGGATGTTGGCGTCGAGCGCGGTGCCCAGGGTCAGCACGATGCCGGCGATGCCCGGCAGCGTCAGCGTGGCTTCCAGCACCGAGAGCGCGGCCAGCATCAGCAGCAGGTTGACCAGCAGCGCCAGGTTGGCGAACCAGCCGAACAGCCCGTAGGCGAGCCCCATGTAGAGAAACACGAAGGCCGCGCCGGCGGCGAGGCTGAGCAGGCCGGCGCGGATCGCATCCGCTCCCAGCTCGGGCCCGACGGTGCGCTCCTCGACCACGGTGAGCGGCGCGGGCAGGGCGCCGGCGCGCAGCAGCACCGCGAGGTCGTTGGCCGAGGCGGCGGTGAAGCTGCCGCTGATCTGCCCCTGGCCGCCGGTGATCGGCTCGCGGATGACGGGGGCGGTGATCACCTTGTTGTCCAGCACCACGGCGAAGCGCTGGCCGACATTCTGCCGCGTGACATCGGCGAAGCGGCGGGTGCCGATGGAGTCGAAAGTGAAGTTCACCACCCACTCGGCGGTCTGGCTGTCGCGCGCGGCGCGGGCATCGGAGAGGTTGGCACCATCCACCTCGATGCGGCGGCGGACCGGGTAACGGACCTCGGCCGTCTCGCCCTGCAGGAACTCGACGCCTGGCGGCGGCAGGCTGGCCTGCAGGTTGGCGTTCTCGTCCAGCAGGCGGAAGGTCATGCGGGCGGTGCGGCCCAGCAGCTCCTTGATCCGGTTCGGGTCCTCCACGCCGGGAAGCTGCACCAGGATGCGGCTCTGCCCCTGCCGCGCGATCAGCGCCTCGGAGACGCCGGTCTCGTCGATGCGGCGGCGGACGATCTCCAGTGACTGTTCCACCGCGCTGCCGGCGCGCGCACGCAGCGCCGCCTCGCTCAGCGTCACGCTGATGGTGCCGTCCGGCGCGGCGGCGAGGTCGAGATCGGGCGCCGTCGCGCCGCCGCCGATCGCCACCGGGTTGGCCAGCTCGCGCAGGGCGGCCATCGCCGCCTCGGTCTGGCCCTGGTCGCGCACGCGCAGGCTCAGCCGGTTGTTCGCCGGGTCGGCCTGCAGGTTGAGGTAGCCGATATTGGCCTGCCGCAGCTTGGTGCGGGCGGCGTCGGCCAGGCCTTCCAGCCGCTCCTTCACCACCGCGTCCAGGTCCACCTCCAGCAGCAGGTAGGAACCGCCGCGCAGGTCGAGGCCGAGCGAGACCTGCCGGGCCGGCAGCCAGGACGGGATGGCCGAGCGCGGGAACAGGTTGGGCAGGGAGAGCAGCACCCCCACCAGGATGACGCCAAGGATCGCGGCAACCTTCCACCGCGCGAAATACAGCATGGCCGAGCAGGCCCCCCGAGCTTGAGGCGCGGAAAATGCTGCCCCGCCGCCGCCGATGCAACCCACCATGCGCGGGCAACAACTCTCTGCTACACGCCCCACCGGCAGAAACGAGGGGGCAGGCAGCGATGCGGCTGAAGCTGGGTGTTCTGGGCGCGGGTCATTTCGGGCGCTTCCACGCGCTGAAGGCGGCGAAGGCGCCGCGGGTGGAGTTCCTCGGCCTGGCCGATGCCGACCCCGCGCGAGCCGAGACGGTGGCGGCCGAGGCGGGCTGTCAGGTCTGGGAGGCCCCGGCGCTGCTGGCGGCGGCGGATGCGGTGATCGTCGCCGCGCCCACCGCCTTCCACCATGAGCTGGCCTCGGCCGCGCTGGCCGCCGGCTGCCACGTCTTTGTCGAGAAGCCCATCGCCGCCACGCTGGAACAGGCGGATGCGCTGGTGGCGCAGGCGGGGGCGGCCGGGCGGGTGCTGCAGGTCGGGCATGTCGAGCGATTCTCCGCCGGCATGGCGACGCTCTCGGGCAGCACCGGGGTCGGCCGCGCGCTCTACATGGAGGCGGTGCGCATCGCCCCCTTCCGCCCGCGCAGCCTGGACGTCTCGGTGGTGCTGGACCTGATGATCCACGACCTCGACCTGGTGCTCGCGTTGGCCGGGTCGGAGCTGGTGGCGGTGGAGGCGGTCGGCGCCGCCGTGGCCTCGCAGCGGACCGACATCGCCAATGCCCGGCTGCGCTTCGCCAACGGCACCCAGGCGACCATCACCGCCAGCCGCGCCAGCCTGAAGATGGAGCGCCGGCTGCGCGTCTTCGGCGCCGAGGGCTATGCCAGCCTCGATTTCCTGGCGCGCGAGCTGAAGCTGGTGCGCAAGGGCCAGGGGGCGCCGCTGGACCAGGTGCCCGGCCATGGCATCGAGCTGCTCTCCTGGCAGGACCACGACAACCTGGAGGCGGAGCAGGCGGCCTTTGTCGCCGCCTGCCTGGATGGCGCGCCGGTCGTGGTGGATGGCCGCGCCGGTCGCGCCGCACTGGACGCCGCCCTGCGGGTGGAGGCGGCGGTGGCCGCCTCGCTGGCGGCGGCGCTGGGCTGAGGCCCGGCCGCCGGGAGCCGGGGGCGGCGCGCCGCCCCCGTTCCGGTTCTCAGCAGCGACTCCTTCTCAGTATCGACTCCGGCCGCGATACGGCGCCGGGCGGCCATAGCTGCGCTGCGGCTCCTGCGACTGGTTATAGATGTAGCCGCCGGCGGCGCCGGCGCCGGCGCCAAGCAGCGCACCCAGCCCGGCATCACCGGTGAAGGAGCCGATGATGCCGCCCAGGGCGGCGCCGCCGGCGGAGCCGCCGACGACATCACGGGTCTGCGGGTTCATGCCGGCGCAGCCGGCCAGCGCCAGGGAGGCCACCAGCGGAAGGACGAGACGGACAGGTCGGATCATGGTCTGGTTCCTTCCCTCAGCGCGCCGTGCCGCCGCGCGCCGGGCGCTGCTGCGTGGTGGTGGAGGAGCAGGGATAGGTCGCCTGTGCCCAGCGGAGCAGCCCTTCCACGGCCGGCTCGCTGTTGTATTGCGGGTTCTGCCGCGCCCAGGCGGCAAAGGCCAGGCCGGACTGGGCGACGGTCGGCGGCGGGTTGGGCAGGCAGAACAGCGGTGGCCGCGAGCTGCCTGCGGGATGCAGGGCGGTGTGATACTGGCCGGCGGCCGTCAGGTAGCCCTGGCAATAGGCGATCGCCTCCAGGCGCCGGGGGCTGTCGGCGGGCGGGTCGCACAGGATTGCCAGATCGGCGACCGTGCCGGCCTGGCTCACGCTCGATGGGGCTGATGACTGCGCCAGGGCGGGTGCGCCAGCCAGGCCAGCAAGCGCCGCAGCAAGGTAGATGGTCCGCATGCAGAAGATCCTCGCGGTTACGTTGCCGCAGGGCCTCGCCCGCCTTTGGCGCGGATGCCCAGCAGCAAAGGGCGACAGCCGCGGGGCCGGAGCCCCACCGCCATCCCTCCAGGAAGCCCCCACCAGCGGCATGGTTGCCGCCATGCGCGGGCGGGCGACCGGCGCAGTGTCGCCCGGTGGGGCGGGGTGGGCAAGCGGGCCGGCTCCCGCGCGCTTCGCTCAGACCGCACGCAGCACCGTGACCGGCCACCGGCCGCGCAGCGGCAGGCTGCCTGCCGCCTGCAGGCTGGCCCCGGTCAGCAGGCAACGCCAGGAGCGCCCGGCCAGCTCGGCAGGCAGCGGTAGGCGGGTATCGCCCCAGATGCCCTCCGGAAGCGTCAGGCTCTCCTGCACCGGGCCAAGCAGCGGCAGGGCGCGGATCGGCACCGCCACCAGGAGGCTTTCCGTGCCCTCCTGCCGCAGGAAAGCCAATACCTCGCCCGCCCGAGCGCCTTCCGCCCGCAACGGCTGATAGCGGCCCTGGCGGAACAGGGCGGGGCTTTCGTTGCGGGCCGCCAGTAGCCGGTGGATGAGGAACTGCTTCACCGCCCCGGAGGGCCAGGCCTCCAGCAGGGCCGCGGGGTCGGCCAGCGGCGCCTCCAGAGCGGCGCGGCGGGCGGCATAGTCCACCGGGCGGCGGTTGTCCGGGTCCACCAGGGACAGGTCCCAGAACTCGGCGCCCTGGTAGAGGTCGGGCACGCCGGGGACGGTCAGGCGCAGCGTGGCCTGCGCCAGGCTCTTCACCGCGCCGAGGGGCGCGATGCGGGCGGCGAAGGCCTCCAGCCCGCGGGCCAGCCCGGGATGGCTGCCGAGGTCCAGCACGCCGCGCAGGAAGGCGGCGGCGGCCTGCTCATAGGCTTCGTCCGGCATGGCCCAGCCGGAGCGGTGCTTGGCCTCGCGGATCGCCTTCTGCTGCCAGCCGGCCAGCCGCTCGATCCAGGCCTCCACGCCGGGGCGGTCGGTGACGGCCAGGCCGAGCGGCCAGGAGGCGACGATCATCTGCAGGAACATCGCCCCGTCCCCGCCCTCCGGCGCCGGCCCTTCGGGAAGCTGCTTTACCAGGTCCTGGCTCTCGGCCAGGAAGCCACGCAGGGCGCCGGCCCAGTCGTCCGGCATCTCCGACAGCACGGCGAGGCGCATCCGCAGATCCTCGCCGCGCTTGTGGTCATGCGTGGCGGTGGCGAGCAGGGCGTCCGGATAGGTCTCGCCGCGCGCGATGCAGGCGGCATGGAATTCCTCGGGCGCGAGGGAGAACTGGTCCGGGTGCGAGCCGACCTCGTTGCGCGAGAGCAGCCGACCGTAGCGGTAGAAGGCGGTGTCCTCCACCGATTTGGCGGCAGTGGGGGAGGAAAGCTGCTGGAAACGCGTGCGGGCGCGCAGCAGGTCGCGGCGCGATTCGCCGGGCGGGCGCTGGCGGATGTCCTCCTCCGCCAGCCAGTAGAGCAGGTGGGTCAGCACCACATGGTCGGTGGTGCGCAACCGGGCGCGGGCGGCGTCGGCGGCCTGCTTCAGCACCCGCGCGTCCTCCGGGCCGGGGCGCCCGGCGCGGGTGTAGATGCGGTAGACCGGGAAGTGCAGCAGCAGCTCCGCCAACACGCGGCGGATGGCGTTGAAGGCGAAGTCGCGCGAACGGATATGGCCGCGCGCGAGGTGGTGCAGGGCGCGGGCGCAGCCATCCAGCTCGGCGGCGAGGCTGTCGCGCAGGATCTGCTTGCGGGCGGCGATCTCCTCGGCGGGGAAGTCGGCGGCGCTGCCGCTGACCTCGCGCCAGAGGGCGGAAAGCGGCGCCTCCCCGGCCGGGTCGTGCAGCAGGGCACCCACCTGGTCCATGAAGTCGTAGCCGGTGGTGCCGTCGGTGCTCCAGTGGACCGGCAGCGGCTCGCCCGGCGCCAGGATCTTCTCGACAACGACGTAGGGCGGGCCGGCGGGCGCCTCGGGCGGGCGATGGCGGCCGGCCTCGGCCATCTTCCGGCGCAGCTTGCGGCAATAGCCGTGCGGATCGGCGAGGCCGTCCACATGGTCGATGCGCAGGCCGTCGATCAGCCCCTCGGCATAAAGGCGGAGAACCAGCGCGTGGGTGGCGTCGAACACCGCCGGCTCCTCGGCGCGCAGCCCGGCCAGGCCGGTGACGTCGAAGAAGCGGCGCCAGTTGATCTCGTCCGTCGCCGTGCGCCACCAGGCCAGGCGATAGTTCTGCCGCTCCAGCAGCGCATGCAGCCGCGCCAGCCCGTCCAGGCTTTTGGCATCGTAGCGCGCGAGGCCGCCCTCCTCGTCCAGGATCGCCTCGGCGTCGCGCGGCGCGATGGGGAAGCGGTTGTCGTAATAGGCCAGGGCGACGCCGGTCGGCCCCTCGGCGACGAGAGACAGTTCCCCCTCGGCCAGCGCCTCGCCATAGGGCTTGCCCAGGAAGGGCGCGAGCATCTTGCCGCGCAGGGCGGGATCGGTGCTTTCCCAGTCGATGTCGAAGAAGGTGGCGTGGTCGCTGTCGCGGCCCCTGGCCAGCACGTCCTGCCACCAGGCGTTGTGCGGCCCTTCCACGCCCATATGGTTGGGCACGATGTCGAGCAGCAGCCCCATGCCCTCGCGCCGCAGCGCCGCCACCAGCCGGCGCAGCGCCGCCTCGCCGCCGAGCACGGGGTTCACTTCGCCATGCGCCACGATGTCGTAGCCATGCGCCGAGCCGGGCGCCGCCGGCAGCAGCGGCGAGGCATAGAGATGGCTGACGCCGAGCCGCGCCAGATAGGGCACGATGGCCACCGCGTCATCCAGCGTGAACTCGGCGCGGAACTGGATGCGGTAGGTGGAACGCGGCGCGGTGGCGGCGGGCGGGCTCATTCGGGGGCTCTCCGCGCCCGCGCCAGGGCGCGCAGGCGCTGTTCGAAGGCGGGGTCGTGGAACAGCAGCTCCACCAGTGGATCGAGCCGGCGGCGCCAGTTCGGGTGCTCATCAACGGTGCCGGGCATGTTCGGTTGCTCGACCGCCGCCAGCGCGTCCTCCAGCGGCAGCAGCGCCAACTCGCAGCGGGCGCGGCCGATATAGGCCGCGGCGGCATCGGCCACCTGGCCCACCTCCTCCGGTCCTGGCCCTGCGCCCCGGGCGACGCCCACCTTGCGGAAGGCCCCCCAGAGCTTCGGCCGCTCGGCGAGGCGGGTTTCCTCCTGCCCCTCCAGCGTGCTGCCCAACGCCTTCCGCCATTCCAGATCGCGCCCGCGCCACCAGCCGGCGACGGTCGGCAGGTCGTGGGTGGAGGTCATGGAGACCGCCTCGCGGGTCCAGCGCGCCGGGTTCTTGAAGCCGCGGCCGCTCTGCTCGAACCACATCACCCGCATGCCGGCGATGCCGGCGCTCTGCAGCTGCGGCCGGAAGCCCTCGGGCACCGTGCCCAGGTCCTCGCCGATGGCGATGGCCTGATGGCGCATCGATTCCAGCGCCACCAGCCGCAGCAGGTCCTCCAGCGGGTAGCGGATGTAGCAGCCCTCGGCGGGGGAGGCGCCCTGCGGCACCAGCCAGAGCCGCCGCAGGCCCAGCACATGGTCCAGCCGCACGCCGCCGGCATTGCGGAAGGCGGCGCCCAGCATCTCGCGGAAGGCGCCGAAGCCGTTCGCCACCAGCCCGTGCGGCGAATAGGTGGTGATGCCCCAGCTCTGGCCCTTGGCGTTGAAGATGTCGGGCGGCGCGCCGATCTCGACGCCGGAGAGGAACTCGGTCTGCCGCGCCCAGGCATCGCTGCCGCCGCCATCCACGCCGACGGCGAGATCGGCGATCAGGCCGATGCGGGCGCCGCCCTCGCGCGCCGCCTGCTGGGCGCCGGAAAGGCCGCGGTCGGCCAGCCATTGCAGGAAGGCGTGATAGTCAACCTCCTCCGCCTGCGCCGCGGCGAAGGCGGCGACCTCGGCGCTTTCCGGGTCGCGCAGGGCGGCCGGCCAGGTCCGCCAGTGCCAGCGGCCAGGGTCCTCTGCAAGCTGCGCCGCGTGCAGCGCCTCGAAGCGCGCGTGGCTTTCCAGCGAGCTGCCACCCTCCTCGCGGAAGGCGGTGAAGGCATTGCGCAACCCCTCCGGCGCCATCTGCCGGAAGGCCTCGTAGAGCTGGCGCAGCCGCGCGAGACGGGCGCGCGTGCTGGCCGGCCAGTCGACGAGGTCGAGCGCCTCCAGCCGCGCCCATTCCGCCTTCAGCTCGGGCGGGAAGGGCGGCGCGTCCGCCATCAGCGCCTCGCCATCGGCATAGCGCACGTCGAGCCGCAGGCGGCTGGAGGGTGCATAGGGGCTGGAGCGCGACGGGTCGGCGGTGAACTGGGCGTGCACCGGGCTGATGGCGACGGCATCGGCCCCCTGCGCGGTGGCCCCGGCGGTGAAGGCGCGCAGCGCGGTGTAGTCGCCGATGCCGCCGTCGCCGGCGCGCTTCAGGGAATAGAGCTGCACGGCAAGGCCCCAGGCACGGCCGCCGGGGCAGGCATCCTCGATGCGGTGGCCATGCGCCGGCGCCACCGCCAGGGTGAACTGGGCGCCCCCGATCTCCAGCAGGTAATAGCCGGGCAGGGCGGGCACGGTGAGGCGGGCGCCGCCGGGGGCGGACGTCGCGGTACCCTCGACGGTGAGGCCGTCCTCCGCCGTCAGCTGATAGCGCCCGGCGCCGGCGGGCAGACGCAGCGTGGCGCCGGGCGAGGCGGTGTAGAGCGGCGGGGGCGAGGCTTTCAGCGCATGGTGCCAGGTGCGCAGACTCTCGCGCACCTGTGCCGCGCTGCCGGCCGGGAAGCCCAGCGCGCCCAGGACGGTGCGCAGGGTCTCCGGCGCCACCGTCTTGCGTTGGCCGGTGGCATCCTCCCACTCGCTCATCAGCCCGGTGGCGCGCGCCAGGCGGCGCAGATCGGCTTCCTCGCTCACGCGGCGGCGTCCGGCTGCTGCAGCCAGGCGATGGCGGAGCGGGCAGCCAGGCCGTGCTCCGGCACCGAATCCTCCAGGCCGGAGCGGGACTCCGCCAGCAGCCGGCCGGGGCCGGCCTCGCAGGGCACCGCTTCACCGCCGAACTGCGCCGCGATGGTCAGCACCGATCCGTCGGTCAGCTTCCACTGCGCCCGCACGCCGTGCTCGCCCAGCTTGCCGGCGCCGAGCGGCTTCGCCCCTTCGTAGTGCGCCGCCAGACGCATCCGCCGCAGCCGCAGCAGGGTGGAGACGAAGCTTTCCATGTGTTCCTGTTCCGGCTGCTGCCGCTCGGCCGGGTCGAGGCAGCTTGCCTCGAAGGTCTTCGGGTCGTTCGGGTCGGGGATGAGCTCGCGCCGATGCGGATCGGCGAAGGCGGGGAAGCGGGCGAACTCCTTGCGCCGCCCCTCGCGCACCGCCTTGGCCAGATCGGGCGAGGGGAAGCCGGTGAAGAACAGGAAGGGGCGCTTCGAGGCGTATTCCTCGCCCATGAACAGCATCGGCACCTGCGGCGCCAGCAGCAGCAGCAGCGTCGCGGCGCGCACGTTCTCGATCGGCGCCAGCGCCGCGATGCGTTCGCCGAGGGCACGGTTGCCCACCTGGTCATGCGTCTGCATCGAGTTGACGAAGGCCGAGGGCGGCAGGTGCACGCTGGGCTTGCCGCGCCCTTCGGCATGGTTCCTCGAGGCCTCGCCCTGATAGACGAAGCCCTCCGCCAGCGCGCGGGCAAGCCGGCCGGCGGGGTCGTCGGCATAGTCGGCGTAATAGGCGTCGTGCTCGCCGGTCAGCAGGACGTGCAGGCAATGATGCACATCGTCATTCCACTGCGCATCGAAGTCCCGCTCCAGGCGGGCGGCGTCGTTGGTCTCGTTCTCCAGCACCAGATAGACGGTGCGGCTCCCCACCGCGGCGCGGACACGCTCGGAAAGCTCGTGCAGAAAAGTTTCGTCGGCGATGGCGTGCACGGCATCCAGCCGCAATCCGTCGAAGCGGTATTCGGTCAGCCAGAAGATGGCATTCTCGATGAAGAAATCGCGCACCGGCTTCTCGCGGAAATCGATGGCGTCGCCCCAGGGCGTGTGGATGTCCTTGCGGAAGAAATCCGGCGCGATGCTGTGCCAGTAGTTTCCGGCAGGGCCGAAATGATTGTAGACGACGTCGAGCATCACCGCGATGCCATGACCATGCGCCGCGTCCACCAGCGCCTTCAGCTCGTCCGGCGTGCCGTAGGTCTCGTCGGGCGCGTAGGGCAGCACGCCGTCATAGCCCCAGTTGCAGCTTCCGGCGAAATCGGCGACCGGCATGATCTCGATGGTGTTGACGCCGAGGGTGGCGAGCCGTTGCAGCTCGTCCATCACGCCGCGCAGCCCGCCCATGGCACCGAGATGCAGCTCATAGACCACGCTGCGCGGCCAGGGATGGGCCTTCCAGTCATTGTGCTGCCACGCATAGGCGGCGTGGTCCACCACCACGCTCCAGCCGTCCACGTCGCCGTCCTGCGCATGGCTCGCGGGGTCGGGCACCGTGGGGCCATTGCCCAGGGCATAGCGGTAGCGCGTCCCCGGTGCTGCCTCGGTCTCGGCGGACCACCATCCGTCCGGCTCCGCCTGCATCGGCAAGGGCGCGGCGTCCCGCCGCTCGAGCGTGACGCCGGGCTGGCCGGGCGCCCAGAGGCGGAAGCGCATGCGGCCGCCGGGCAGGGGAAGCGCGCCGAAGGAGAGGCGTTGGCTCATGAGGTGGGTTCCTTCGCGGGCAACACAGCCGCCAGCAGGCGGGCCGAGCGGCCGGAGACAATGACGCGCGTGCCGCCTACGGGCGCCTCAGGCGCTTCCGGATCGGCACTGTCGAGCGCGGCGATCCAGGGAAAATCGGGGGAGGGGAGGGCGAAGACCCGGTCGTCCGGCGAGCCGTTGATCAGCAGAAGCGTTGCCTCGGCCATGTCGTCCCGTATGGGGCCGGCGCGGCGCAGCGCCAGGAGAGGGTGGTCCGGGTGGTGCCAGTCCTCGCTGACGAGCAGCTTGGCATGCTCATCGAACCAGGCCACGTCCGGCACACCCGGCAGCGGCTCGGTCAGGCCGTGCAGGAAGGTGGCAGAGCGGAGCGTCGGGTGGCGGCGGCGCAGCTCCGCGGCACGTGCGATGAAGCGCGTCAATGCCTCGCCTTCCGGTCGCGCGAGCAGCGACCAGTCCACCCAGGAGACGTCGTTGTCCTGGCAGTAGGCGTTGTTGTTGCCGCGCTGGGTCCGGCCGAACTCGTCCCCGGCGAGCAGCATCGGCGTGCCATGCGAGGCAAGGAGGGTCAGCAGCATGGCGCGCTTGAGCCGCTCGCGCAGCGCGTTGATCTCCGGATCCTCGGTTGGCCCTTCCACACCCCAGTTGGCGCTGTGGTTGGCGCCGTGGCCGTCGCGGTTGTCCTCCCCGTTCGCCTCGTTGTGCTTCTCGCGGTAGCTGACGAGATCCTGCAGCGTGAAGCCGTCATGCGAGGCGAGGAAGTTGACCGAGGCCCAGGGCCGGCGGCGGCGGCGGTCGAACAGCTCGCCCGAGCCGGAGAGCCGCGCGGCCAGGTCGGCCCGCCGCCCCGGATCACCGCGCCAGAAGCGGCGCACGCCGTCGCGGTAATGGTCGTTCCATTCGGAGAAGCCGGGGGGGTGGTTGCCGAGCTGGTAGCCACCCGGGCCAATGTCCCAGGGTTCGGCGATCAGCTTCAGGCGGGAGAGGATGGGGTCCTGCCGGACGGCGTCGAAGAAGCCCGAGCCGGGGTCGAATCCCGTTCCCTCCCGCCCGAGCGTGCTGGCGAGGTCGAAGCGGAACCCATCCACGCGGAACGCGGTGGCCCAATAGCGCAGGCTGTCCATCACCATCTGCAACACGCGGGGATGCGAGAGGTTCACGGTGTTCCCGCATCCCGTGTCGTTGATGAAGTGCCGCTCGTGACCCGGGATCAGGCGGTAGTAGCTGGCATTGTCCAGCCCACGCCAGGAGAGGGTGGGGCCAAGCTCGCTGCCCTCACAGGTGTGGTTGTAGACGACGTCCAGGATCACCTCGATGCCGGCCGCGTGCAGCCGGCGGATGGCGACGCGGATCTCGTCGTTCTGGCTGGTGGAGAGGTAGGACGGTTCGGGCGCGAAGAAGGCGAGGGTGGAGTAGCCCCAGTAGTTGCGCAGCCCCTTCTCCACCAGGAAGCGGTCCTGCAGGAAGGCGTGCACCGGCAGCAGCTCGACCGCGGTGACACCGAGCCGTTGCAGATGCGCGATCATCGGCGGCGAGGCCAGTGCGGCGAAGGTGCCGCATTCGCGCAGCGGCAGGTCCTCGCGCAGCAGGGTCAATCCGCGCAGATGCGCCTCGTAGATGACGGTCTGATCCCAGGGCACGGCCGGCGGGCGGTCGTCGCCCCAGTTGAAGGTGTCGTCCACCACGACGGATTTCGGCATGGCGGCGGCGCTGTCGCGGCGGTCGAAGCTGAGGTCGGCGCGCGCCGCGCCCAGGCGGTGGCCGAACAGCGCGTCCGACCAGCGCAGCGCTCCCTGCAACTGCCGGGTATAGGGGTCGAGCAGCAGCTTGTGCGGGTTGAAGCGATGGCCGCGCTCGGGCTGATAGGGGCCATGGGCGCGGTAGCCGTAGATCAGGCCGGGCCGCGCCTCCGGCAGATAGCCGTGGAACACCTCGTCGGTGCACTCGGGCAGCGGCATGCGCGCCACCTCGCGCCGGCCCCCCGCGTCGAAGAGGCAGAGGTCGATCTGCGTCGCATGCGCGGAGAACACGGCGAAGTTGACACCGAGCCCGTCCCAGGTTGCGCCCAGCGGGTCCGGCCGGCCCGGCAGGAGGCGGTCGGGGAGGAGCGGCAAGATCAGCTCTCCGTGGGCACCAGCACCAGGGTGGAGAGGCCTGGCAGCTCTAGCGCCATGGAGGCGTCCAGCCCGTGCGAGGGCTCGGCCGCCGCATGCACCATGCCGCCATTGCCGTTGTTGGCGCCGCCATAGATCGCTGCGTCGGAGTTGAACACCTCGCGCCAGCCGCCCGCGAAGGGCACGCCGAGCCGGTATCCCGAGCGCGTCACCGGCGTCATGTTGACCACCACCAGAGCGGGCGGCGTCCCCTCGGGCCCCTGGCGCAGGAAGGCGAATATGCTGTTCTGCGCATCGTCCAGCACCACCCAGCGGAAGCCGGCGGGGTCGGTGTCCAGCGCGTGCAGGGCAGGGGTCGAGGCATAGAGCTGGTTCAGGTCCCGCACCAGGCGCTGCAGCCCGGCATGACGCGGCTCGTCCAGCAGGTGCCAGTCGAGCGAGCGGTCGTGGCTCCACTCCCGCCACTGGGCGATCTCACCGCCCATGAACAGCAGCTTCTTGCCGGGATGCGTCCACATGAAGGACAGGTAGGCGCGCAGGTTGGCGAACTTCTGCCAGTCGTCACCAGGCATCTTGCCGATCAGCGAGCCCTTGCCATGCACCACCTCGTCATGGCTGAGCGGCAGCATGAAGCGCTCGGAGAAGGCATAGACCAGGCCGAAAGTCATGCTGCCATGGTGGTACTGCCGGTAGACCGGGTCTTCCTCCATGTAGTGGAGCGAGTCGTGCATCCACCCCATGTTCCACTTGAAGTCGAAGCCCAGACCGCCCTCGTCGGCCTTGCGGGTGACGCCGGGGAAGGCGGTGGATTCCTCGGCGATCAGCAGCTTGCCCGGGCAGCGCTGCGCGATGACGCGTGAGAGCTCCTGCAGGAAGCTGATCGATTCCAGGTTCTCTCGTCCGCCATGGATGTTCGGCACCCACTGGTCGTGCGGCCGGCTGTAGTCGCGGTAGAGCATGGAGGCCACGGCATCCACGCGCAGCGCGTCCACCCCGTAGTGCTCAAGCCAGTGGAGGGCGCTGCCGAGCAGGAAGTTCCGCACCTCCCGCCGGCCGAGATTGTAGATGTAGGTGTTCCAGTCGTGGTGGAAGCCCTCGCGCGGGTCGGCATGCTCGTAGAGTGCGGTGCCGTCGAAGCGGGCAAGGCCATGGGCATCACTCGGGAAATGCGCCGGCACCCAGTCGAGGATGACGCCGATCCCCGCCTCGTGGAAGCGCTCCACCAGCCGGGCGAAATGTTCGGGCGGGCCGAAAGCGGCCTGCGGCGCGAACTGGCCGAGCGGCTGGTAGCCCCAGGAACCGCCGAAGGGGTGTACCATGATCGGCAGGAACTCGACATGGGTGAAGCCCATCCCCTTCACGTAGGGGATCAGCCTGTCGCCCAGATCCTCCCAGGAGAGCGGCGCATTGCCCTCGCCGCGCATCCAGGAGGCGGCGTGCACTTCATAGACGGACATGGGACGCGTCGCCGGGTCGCCCGGTGCGACGAGCGGCTTCGGCCTGCGGATGCCGGCGGTGTCGGCGACGACCGAACCGGTGGCAGGGGCCGGCTCGGCCTGCCAGGCCACCGGGTCCGCCTTCAGCGGCAGCATGCTGCCGTTGGGGTCGAGCAGCTCGAACTTATAGACGGCGCCGGGCATCACGCGCGGCACGAAGATCTCCCAGATCCCCGCCTCGATGCGATGCCGCATCGGGTGACGGCGGCCATCCCAGCCGTTGAAGTCGCCTACCACCGAGACGCGGCGCGCATTCGGCGCCCAGAGCGCGAAGCGCACGCCGCGCACGCCCTCGAGGGTCATCGGATGCGCCCCGAGGCAGCGGCCGATATCCTGGTGCGTGCCTTCCGCCAGCAGGTAGATGTCCATCTCGCCGAGCAGGGGCGGGAAGGCGTAGGGATCCTCCGTCTCCTGGATCACGCCGTCCCAGTCGATGCGCAGCAGATAGGGCTGCTCGGCCAGCGGCCCTTCGAACAGGCCGGCGGGATGGATCTTCTCCAGCGCCCGCGCCCCGCCGCGCGTCACCACCTCCACCGAGCGGGCGCCCGGCAGTAGCGTACGCACCACCTGCCCCGAAGGCGTAGAATGTGGCCCAAGCGCGGCGAAGGGGTCGCCATGGCGGCCTTCCACCAGGTCACGGATGGCATCGGGATGCAGCGTGGTCTCAGCCATGCGGCGTCTCCTTCCCCAGCAGGCGGGTGGCGATGGCGTCCAGGCCACGGAGCGGGATGTGCAGCCAGGTCGGGCGGTTCGCTGCCTCGTAGCAGATCTCGTAGGCCGCCTTCTCCAGCAGGAAGAGATCGAGCAGCGCCGCCTCCGCCTCGGCTGGTGCCCAGCGGCGCGGCGCGGCGGCGTGCACTGCCTCGTAGGCCGCCATGAAGGCGGCCGTGGCCCGCTGGCGGAAGCTCTCCAGCAGCACGTCGTGCCGCAGCGTGGTCTCGCCGGGATTGATGTGCTCCGGGTCGATGCTCGCCACGGCATAGTCGTAGGAGCGCAGCAGCCCGGCCACGTCGCGCAGCGGCGAGGTCTTGGCGCGGCGCGCCGCCAGCGGCTTGGCCGGCTCTCCCTCGAAGTCGATGATGTAGGCGTCACCCTGCGCCACCAGCACCTGGCCAAGATGGAAATCGCCGTGGATGCGCGTCTTCAGCACGCCGGTGACGGACTTCGCCCGGTCCTCGATGGCGGCCAGGAGGGCGCCACGCTGCGCGGCGAGGCGCTGGGCGCGCGCCGCATCCTCCGGGTCGCGCCAGTTCTGCACGCCCTCGATCGCGCCGAGCGCGGCGAGCAGCTGGTCATGCGCGCCCTTTGCCCAGGCCTGGCCATCCTGCTCGCTGGCGGGCTCAGGGCGGAAGGCCGGGTTGTCGCTGTCCTCCGCCAACAGGGCGTGCATTTCCGCCAGCCGCCGGCCGAGCGCGGTGGCGAAGGGCGTGTAGCTGGAGAAGGCATTCTCCTGCTCGTCGGCCGGCGCCTCCGTCACCGCCATCTCGGTGATGGCGCGCTTGAGGAACTGGGTGGTCCATTCCCAGCCGTCGCCCTGGTTGCGGACGAAGCCCTGCACGACGACCAGCGTGCGCGGCGTGCCGTCCGGCGTGACGCGCACCACCTCGCCGAGCAGCGGCGCGGTCTGCGCGAAGCCGCACTCCGTCAGGTGGCGCGTCATCTCCGTCTCCGGGCTGATGCCCTCGACGATGCGGCGCACCAGCTTCAGCACCGCCTGGTCCCCGATGATCAGCGAGGAGTTCGACTGCTCCGCCGAGAGCCGGCGGATGTCGGCATCGGCGGGGATGCTGTCGGCGTTGAAATGCGAGGTCGGCAGGAAGCGGATCTCGCCCTCGGAAAGGGGGATGACCCGGCCGTCCTTGAGACCACGCAGCACGCCCCAGGGCAGCGCGTCCAGCGCGAAGGCGTCGGTCAGCAGGCCGACGCGGCGGCCGCGGCGGATGCGTGCCAGCGCCAGCTGCTGCGGCAGCGGAGCACTGATCTGTTCCTCCCAGATGATGCCGAGCGGCAGCTGGTAGCGCGCCGGCCCGCCCGCCTCCGTGACCTCGACCTCGGCCAGCAGCACCTCGACCGAAGTGCCCGAGAGCGCCTCGGCGAAGGCGAGACGCGGGTTCGCCGGCGGGCCGTCCTTGCCGGCGAACCAGCGGCGCTTCGAGAGGTATTGGGGCAGGCTATCCTGCTCAATCACCTTGCGCGGGGCGGGGGCCAGGACTTCCGACAGCCCGCCGCGCAGGACGAGCGTGGAAAGCTCCGACATCGGCTCAGGTGCCGGCGCGTGCCAGTTCGGCATGGCTGCCTCCGTTGCAAGGAGAAACCAGTAAAATCCGTAGGGCGGCAGCGTCAGCAGGTAGGTGAGCTGTCCGATCGGCGGGAAGGTGGAACCGCCCAGCAGCTCCACCGGCACGCGGCCGGCGAAGTTGGACAGCTCCAGCTCCACCGCCTGCGCGGTGCGCGAGAGATTGCAGACGCAGAGGATCGTCTCGCCCTCATGCTCGCGCAGATAGGCGAGGATCTTGCGGTTGCCTGGATAGAGATAGCCGAAGGTGCCGCGCCCGAAGGCCTTGTGGCGCCGCCGCACAGCCAGCATGCGGCGCGTCCAGTTCAGCAGCGAATGCGGGTCGGCCGACTGCGCCTCCACATTCACCGCCTCGTACCCATAGACCGGGTCCATGATGGCGGGGAGCACGAGTTGCGCCGGGTTGGCGCGCGAGAAGCCGCCATTGCGATCGGGCGACCACTGCATCGGCGTGCGCACGCCATCGCGGTCGCCGAGATGGATGTTGTCGCCCATGCCGATCTCGTCGCCGTAGTACAGCACGGGCGTGCCGGGCATGGAGAGCAGCAGCGAGTTCATCAGCTCGATGCGGCGGCGGTCATGCTCCAGCAGCGGCGCCAGGCGGCGGCGAATGCCGAGGTTGATGCGCGCCCGCTTCTCGGAGGCATAGGTCTCCCAAAGGTAGTCCCGCTCCTTGTCGGTGACCATCTCCAGCGTCAGTTCGTCATGGTTGCGCAGGAAGATGGCCCATTGGCAGTTCTCCGGAATGGCCGGGGTCTGCCTGAGGATGTCGGTGATCGGGAAGCGGTCCTCCTGCGCCATCGCCATGTACATGCGCGGCATCAGCGGGAAGTGGAACGCCATGTGGCATTCGTCACCCTCGCCGAAATACTGCTGCGTGTCCTCCGGCCACTGGTTGGCCTCGGCCAGCAGCATCTTGCCGGGGGCCATGCGGTCCAGCTCGGAGCGCAGCTTCTTCAGCACCTGGTGCGTCTCGGGCAGGTTCTCGTTGTTGGTGCCGTCGCGCTCGATCAGGTAGGGGATGGCGTCCAGCCGCAGCCCGTCCACGCCGGCATCCAGCCAGAAGCGCATCACGGAGGTCACCTCCCGCATCACCTGCGGATTGTCGAAGTTCAGGTCCGGCTGATGGCTGTAGAAGCGGTGCCAGAAATAGCCGCCGGCCTCGCTGTCCCAGGTCCAGTTCGACTTCTCGGTATCGAGGAAGATGATGCGCGTGCCGTCATACTTCTTGTCGGTGTCCGACCAGACGTAATAGTCGCGATGCGCGGAACCCGGCTTCGCCTTGCGGGCGCGCTGGAACCAGGGGTGCTGGTCCGAGGTGTGGTTGATGACCAGCTCGGTGATGACGCGGATGCCACGCGCATGCGCCTCGTTGATGAAGCGGCGGATGTCGTGCAGCGTGCCGTATTCCGGATGCACCGCCTTGTATTCGGCGATGTCGTAGCCGTCGTCGCGTCGGGGCGAGGGATAGAAGGGCAGCAGCCAGACGGCGTCCACCCCCAGCGAGGCGATGTAGTCCAGCTTGGAGATCAGACCGGGCAGATCGCCCACGCCATCGTCGTTCGAGTCGAAGAACGACTTGATGTGGAGCTGATAGATCACCGCATCCTTATACCAGAGCGGATCAGCCGGCATTTCCGGCTTGGTCTTACGCGGCATGGATCAAGCCTTGTCGGCGGCGCGGAGGCGCCAGATGGCGAAGGGCAGGCTGTGCGGGTCGAGACGGACATGGCGGTGCGTGCCGTACCAGTGCTCCTCGCCGCCCTGCATCAGGTTCTCGGCAATCAGCGTGGCGCCGGGCGGCAGGCCCATCGCGTGCTGGGGCAGCTCGAAATGCGTCTCCAGCGGCTGGTGCGGATCCATCGAGACCGCGACCAGAATGACGTTCTCCCCGTCCGGCGTGGACTTCACATAGGTCAGGATGCCGTCATGGTTGGAGGCCAGGAAGGTGGTGCCGAGATGCGTCTGCAGCGCAGGGTTCTGCCTGCGGATGCGGTTCAGCGTGGTGATCTCGGCGCCGATGTTGCCGGGCCGGTCATAGTCCCACGCCTTGATCTCGTATTTCTCGCTGTCGATGTACTCTTCCTTGCCTGGCGTCAGGGGGCGCGCCTCGCACAGCTCGAAGCCGTTGTAGACGCCCCAGAGGCCGGAGAGCGTGGCCGCCAGTCCGGCGCGGATCAGGTGGCCGCCGCGGCCGCTGTTCTGCAGGAAGACCGGGTTGATGTCCGGCGTGTTGACGAAGAAATGCGGGCGGAAGAAGTCGGCCTGCGGCGGCCGGTTCAGCTCCTCCAGGTACTCGCGCATCTCCCAGGCGGTGTTGCGCCAGGTGAAGTAGGTATAGCTCTGCGAAAAGCCGATCTTCGCCAGCCGGTACATCACCTTCGGGCGGGTGAAGGCCTCGGAGAGGAACACCACCTCCGGGTCGCGCGCCCGCACCTCGCCGATCATCCATTCCCAGAAGGGCAGGGGCTTGGTGTGCGGGTTGTCCACCCGGAACAGCTTCACGCCCTCCTTCACCCAGAACAGCACGATGTCGCGCAGCGCGATCCACAGCGCGGGCTTGGCGCCCTCGGTGTAGAAGTCGACGTTGACGATATCCTCGTACTTCTTCGGCGGGTTCTCGGCGTATTTGATGGTGCCGTCCGGGCGCCAGTCGAACCAGTCCGGATGCTCCCTGAGCCAGGGATGGTCCGGCGAGCACTGGATGGCGAAGTCGAGCGCCAGCTCGATGCCGTGCTCCGCCGCCGCGCGCACCAGGCGCCGGAAGTCCTCGAAGCTGCCGAGCTCAGGGTGCAGGGCGTCGTGCCCACCGGCCTCCGAGCCGATGGCATAGGGGCTGCCGACGTCATCCGGCCCCGGCGTCAGCGTGTTGTTGCGGCCCTTGCGGTTCTTCTGGCCGATCGGGTGGATCGGCGGGAAGTAGAGCACGTCGAACCCCATGTCGCGCACGCGCGGCAGGATGCGGATGACGTCGTCGAAATTGCCGTGCCTGTTCGGGTCGCCGCTCTGGGAGCGGGGGAAGACCTCGTACCAGGAGGCGAAGCCGGCGCTGCGGCGCTCCACGTCCAGCTTGAACGGCTCGCTGCGCACCTTGAAGGGGCGGCTGTCCGCCTCGGTCATCAGGGCGCGGGTCTCGGACGCGGTGAACAGCGCCACCGCATCGGCATCCTCGGCACCCCGCAGCCGCTCGATGATCGCCGACAGCTGCTCCGCCGCCTCGCCGGAGAGCGCGGCCTGCGCCTTCTCCAGCATCGCCATGCCTTCCTGTCGCTCCAGCGTGATGTTCACGCCGGCAGAGTGCTTCTTGGTGATCTCGTCGCGGAAGGCCTCGAAATGATCGACCCAGGCTTCGATGCAGTAGAGATGCCGGCCGATCCGCTCCGGCACGAAGGCCGCCGCCCAGACATCGTTCACCACGAAGGCCATCGGCACCTCGCGCCAGGCCGGCTGATCGGCCGGGCGCCACAGCAGCCGGACGGCGATCTTGCCATGCCCCTCGGTGAACACGTCCGCGGTGACGCGCACCGCATGGCCGACGATCCGCTTCACCGGGAAGCGGCCGCCATCCACGCTCGGGCGGATCTCCTCGATGGCGATGCGGGGCGCCTCGGTTGCGGCGAGGGCGGCGCGCTGGCCTCCCCGCAGCGGCAGGCGCACCGGCGCAACGTCATGGATCGGCATGCAGCGTACCTCTGCGGGGGAAAGGAGCAGGCGCCCCTCGGAATCCAGGCTCTCCGGCGGCACGCTGCCCGGGCGCGCCAGCAGACCGAGCAGCTGCGCCGCCGAGAGGCGGGCGGGCTGCTGCAGCGACGGATTGGCGAGCACCAGGGTGCGCGCCTCCTTGCCGGGCGCGACCGGCGCCTGCCGGAGCAGCGCGACCGGCGCGCCAGGAGCGGAAAGCACCTTCGGCGGCAGCGACGCCGCCTCCGCGGGCAGGGTGGCGCGCAGGGCGTTGGCCTCACGGATGGCGGTCGTGAGATCCAGGCGGGGCGCGCGGCGCAATGCGGCGAACATCTCCGCCTCGTCGGGGCCATGGCCCATCCGGTGCAGCGTGCCGTATTCGAAGCCCATCGGCATCAGCCAGGCCGTGCCGGCGAGCGCGGCGAAACGCAGCGCCCGGCGCGCCGCCTTTTCGCCCGCCGCACGATCGGCATGGGCGGCGAAGAGGCGCGTCTCGAAGGGAGCTTCCGGCGCCATCAGAACCGGCGCGACCATCGCCAGCCGCTCGGCTTCGGCGGACCACCAGCCGGCGCGGAAGTCCCACCACGGCAGCGAGGAGGTGACAAGATCGAAACCGCTGCCCGCCAGTTCCGCCACGGCCCGCTGCGGGGTGCCCGGCGTCCAGGCGATGAAGCGTGTGCCCGGCACCGCCTGGCGCACCCCGGCGATCAGCGGCTCCCAGAAGGCGCGGCCGCCCTCACAGGGTTCCAGGCAGCGGAAGCCGCCGATGCCGGCCTGCGCCCATTCCGTCAGCCGCTCGCGCCAGAAGGTGGCGAGGCTCTCCGGGGTCGGGCGCATCAGCCGTGCCGCATGCAGCAGCTCCGGCGGAAAGCGCGGGTCGGGGGGCGCGTCCTCGGGGGCGCGCCAGGAGATCCAGTCCCGCGCCCCGCGCAGCACGGGTGCATCCTGCGCCAGCCGGTCGGTGACGAGGTCCAGCAGCAGCATCAGCCTCTGCGCACCGGCGGCCTTGGCCAGCTGTTGCAGTGCCGGCAGCGCCTCGCCGCCCCCGAGCGCCGGGTGCAGCCGCGTGTGGTCACGGGTGAGGAACGGGTCGCCCTCGATGCCCGGCGCGAAAGGCGGGGCCATGGCCACGCCATCGAAGCCGAGCGCAGCGATGCGCTCGAATTCGGCGGGCCAGGTGTCGAGCGGCCCGGCCGCCAGAGGGTTCAGGTAATAGATGGCGGTAGGGGGGGCGGCACCAGGCAACGGAATCTCATCCTTCTTCGCCGAACTGCGGACAAGGGGGAGCAGGTTCTGGTGCCGCCAACGTCGCGGCAACAGCCAAAGTTGCGCGACTACCGTAAGCTGCGCCAAGGGCCGCAACCGGACCTCCCCTCCCGCGTTCGGCCGCAGAGGCAAACGGTCCAAGAGGAGCGTCCGATGCGATCTTGCCCCGGCCAAACCCCGGTGTCACCGCCATGCTGACGCTGGAGGAAGCCCCGCCCATTACCCTCGCCCGGCGGTGGCGGCAGGTCCGGGACCGGACCGAGGAAATCGCCGCCAGCCTGTCTCCCGAAGACCAGTGCGTGCAGTCCATGCCGGACGCCAGCCCCGCGAAATGGCATCGGGCACATACCACCTGGTTCTTCGAGCAGTTCCTTCTGGTGCCGCATTCGCCGGACTATCGCCGCTTCGACCCGGCCTTCGCCTATCTCTTCAACTCCTATTACGAGCAGGCCGGGCCGCGGCATGCGCGGCCATATCGCGGGCTGCTGACCCGCCCCTCGGCGGAGGAAGTGGGCGCCTACCGCGCCCATGTCGATGCCGCGATGGAGCGCCTGCTGGAGCAGCCGGTGGCGGCGGCGGTGGAGGAACTGGTGGAGCTGGGTCTGCAGCATGAGCAGCAGCACCAGGAGCTGCTGATCACCGATCTGCTGCATGCCTTCTCCTTCAACCCGCTGCGCCCCGCGCTGGCGCCCACCTGGGCGGAGCCGCCGGCGCTCTCGCGGGAGGAAGCGGCGATGCGCCCGCTGGAAGGCGGCATCGTGCGCATCGGCGCGCTGCATTCCGGCTTCGCCTTCGACAACGAGCGGCCCTGCCACGACGCGCTGGTGGCGCCGTTCCGCATCGGCAGCCAGCTTGTGACCAATTCGGAATGGTGCGCCTTCATCGCCGATGGCGGCTATCGTCAGCCCCTGCTCTGGATGTCCGAGGGCTGGGCGGCGGTGCAGCAGAACGCCTGGGAAGCGCCGATGTACTGGGAGCGGGCCGGCGAGCACCACGATGGCGCCTGGCAGCAGATGACGCCCGGCGGCCTGCGCCCGCTCGATCCCGCCGCTCCGGTGCGGCATGTGAGCTGGTACGAGGCGGATGCCTTCGCCCGCTGGGCCGGCAAGCGCCTGCCGACCGAGGAGGAGTGGGAGACCGCCGCCCGCCGCGGGCAGCTCGCCGATGCCGGGCGCTTCGTCTGGGAATGGACCGGCAGCGCCTACCGCCCCTATCCCGGCTTCCGCCCGCCCGAGGGCGCGGTCGGCGAGTACAATGGCAAGTTCATGATCAACACCATGGTGCTGCGCGGCGGCTCGCTTGCCACGCCACCCGGTCATGCGCGCCTGACCTACCGCAACTTCTTCCACCCCGACCGGCGCTGGCAGTTCACCGGCCTGCGCCTTGCCGACGAGGGCTGAGCCGCATGAACTCCACGACTACGCCCTCCAGCAGGGCGGCGGCGCCGCGCCACTTCGACCCCGCCATCGCCGAGGTGGCGCTGAAGGGGCTGCGCGCGCCGCGCAAGACGCTGCCCGCGCACCTGCTCTACGACGAGGCCGGCTGCCGCCTCTTCGAGGCCATCACCCGGCTGCCGGAATATTATGTCACGCGCACCGAGCTGGCCCTGCTGCGCCAGCTCGGCCCGGAACTGCGGGAGCGCATCGGCCCCGGCGCGGCGGTGGTGGAGTACGGGGCGGGCGCGCCGGCCAAGGCTGCCCTCCTGCTGGCCGCCCTGGACCGTCCGGCCGCCTATGTGCCTTTCGACATCGCCGAGGGCGCCGTCACCGCCACGGCGGAGGCGCTGCGCCAGCGCTTCCCGGGGCTGGCCCTGCACCCCCTGGTCGGCGACTTCATGGACGGCATCGCCCTGCCGGAGCTGCCGCGCCCGCTGCTGGGCTTCTTCCCGGGCTCCACCATCGGCAACCTGGACCCGGAGGCCGCGGTGCGCTTCCTGCGCAAGGTGCGCGCGGCACTGGGCGAGGAGGCGCGCTTCCTGGTCGGCGTCGACCTGCCGAAGTCCCCTGAGGTGCTGGTGCCGGCCTATGACGACGCCGCCGGCGTCACCGCCGCCTTCAACCTCAACCTGCTGCACCGGCTGAACCGTGAGGCGGGGGCGGCGTTCGATGCCGCCCGCTTCACCCATCGCGCGGTGTGGAACGCGACCGACAGCCGCATCGAGATGCATCTGCAGAGCCGCCAGCCGCACTCCGTCGCGGTCGCCGGCGTGCCGATCCACTTCGAGGCGGGTGAGACCATCCACACGGAGAACAGCTACAAGCGCTCCCCCGATGCCTTCCTCGCGCTGGCGGCGCAGGCGGGCTGGCGCGGCGAGGCGCTGTGGTTGGACCCGGAGGGATTGTTCTCGCTGCATCTGCTGGCCGCCTGAGCCGGCCGCCTCGTGCAGCCGGAGGCGCTTCCCTCCGGCTGACCTCGCGAGACGGTGGCCTCAGCGCAACCCGCGGCCGCGCAGCAGCTTCGCGGTGAGCACCGAGACGGCGGTGACCACCACGGCGGAGAGGATGGGGTTGCTGGTCACCGGGTGCGTCATCCGGTTGAAGCGGGCGATCAGGCCTGGACCGCGGGCTTCCGGCGGCATGTCCTGATCCTCGTCGTCCAGCATGGCGGCATAGCGGTCGCGCGTGGCGCGCACCTGCCGGTGCTGCCGCTGCAGCAGCTGCCGCGCCTCGGCGGGAAGGTCGGGCGCGGCCAGCACCTCGTCATAGGCGTCCTCGAGCGCGGTCTCGCCACGCACCACCTCGCGCAGCACGCGGCGGCGGCCCTGTCCGAACAGGCTGCCCTTCACGTCCAGATAGACCCGGTGCATCGCCCCCAGGGTACTGCCGCCCTTCTGCGGTTCCGCGTTCTTCTGGCGCAGCAGGGCGTCCACGTCCTGCGCCATCTTCTCGCGCTTCTCGGCCAGTTCGGTGAACTCGATGCGGAGAAAACGGTCGGCCGTCAGCCTGCGGCCCTGGTCATAGCCGCGATGGCTGTCATGCAGATAGGCGCTGATGCTCCGCAATGCCGCCGGGTCCAGGCCATCGGCCACTGCCACCTGTTGCTCCGCCATGCTGGCGCTGTCCATGCAAGCTCTCCCTGGCATTCCCGCGCTCCGCCTGTTGCCGCGGAGGCTCATGCCGGAAAAACGCCCGCGGCCGCGTTTCGTTCCAGGCCGGGCCGGCCACCCGGCCTCAGGTGCGGTTCGAAGGCGGCGGCTCTTCCGGCTCGGAATTGGCGTAATGCCGCTGCGGAAACTCCTTCTCCGCGTCCGGCGGCATCGGCTTCGGATGGGGGTCGCCCGCAGGCGGGTTCTCCGGCGGCTCCGGACGGGGCTCGGGCGGCAGCACGCCAGGGGCGGCGGGCGCCTGCTGCCGGGGCGGCGCCTCCGGGGTCAGCTGCTTCCGGCGTGCGCTCGCGTCTTCGGCGGGCGCCTGTCCCGGGGCCGCGCCCTGTGGCGGACGGGGCGGGGTGATGTCACTGTTGTCCACGGTCATGGCAAAGCCTCCCGGGCAAGTCTGAGGGGAAATGACTGGGGCGGGGGTCAGGCGGTGCCTTGCAGCTTCCGCGGAGCCACGTCCGGCAGCCTCGCCAGTGCCTCCATCGCAAGCCCCGCCGCGCTTCTGCCAGTCTCGCCTTGCAGGCTCAGGCGCCCGGCGAGCCGCTCCGCCAGCGCCGCCCGCAGGGCGTGAGAGGCGGCCTCGGCAGAGGCGCGAGGGAAGGGCTTCAGGCTGGATTTGGTAGGCACGGTGGTCTCCAGTTGCGGAAAGGCAGTACGGGCCGGCGCCGGTTTCGCGCCGACCCGGATCGGGATGGGTCAGGACGTGGACTCGTCCTGGCCTCGCGCGTTCTTGCTGTGGGTCGCTTGGCCGCCTTTACGGCCGGCAGCCGCCGCCAGGTTCCGGTCGCGTGAAAAGGACCGGTCGCTCGCTTGCACGGCCTGGCCGCCCTTGCGACCCGCCTCGGCGGCGAGGGCGGGGTCCTGTGCGAAGCTGCGCTTCGCCGCCGGGACGCTCTGCCCGCCCTTGGAGGCGATGTCACGCTGCTTGGCCTGATCCATGGAAGCGAAGCCCTGCTTGCCACTGCCTGTTCGGGTTGAGGACATGTCACGGGTTCCTTCTGTGCCCGCCCGGCGGGCTTTTCCCGCCCGGGCCTGGTTGTCAGCCGCCCAGCGCCGCGAGGGCCAGGCTTAGCTACAACCGGCCGGTCCAGGCCAAGTTCCCGGCACCCGGCGTGTGGCGCGAGCACGGCATCAGACCGAGAGCACCCAGGCGAGGGCGAAGGCCAGGATCACCAACGCGATCGAGGCGAGCAGGATCCAGCGCACGCGGCCGGTCGTGCGCCCCTGCCGGGCCGGGGTGGCGTCCAGCGGCTTTTCAGGCATCGGGGCGGCATGCGGCCCCGGCGGCGGCTCGATGGCGCGTTCCCGCGGGGGACGGTTATGCGTGTCGGACATCCTCGGAGCTTCCTTCTGGCAAGGCATGAACCGCTCAAGCTCACCAGGGAAAGCCGGGGGGGCGCGAGGGTTGCAGGCGACGCGCGGAACTCCGACGGTGTTGCGCGGTTATCGTTCCGAGAGACGCAGCGAAAGACGGGAAGCGCCCATGTCGGAATCCATGCCAGGCAGCGGAGACGAGATTCCCCGCCGCGAGACTTCGCAATTGATCAGCTCCGACCGTGTCGAGGGTACGGCTGTCTACGACACGTCCGGCAATCGCCTCGGCGCGATCCAGACCTTGATGATCGACAAGGTGAGCGGCACGGTCGAGTACGCCGTGCTGTCCTTCGGCGGCTTCCTGGGCATTGGCAGCTCGCACTACCCGCTGCCCTGGAACAAGCTGCGCTACGATATCGGCCTCGGCGGCTATGTGGTGGATGTAACCGAGGAGCAGCTGAAAGGGGCGCCCTCCTTCCACCATGACGAGACGGTGGACTGGTCCGATGCGAGCTGGGGAGAGAGGGTAAGGGGGTACTACGGCCCATCCCCTTACGGGTCGCGCGACGGCCTTTAGCTCCCTGTAGCGGTAGCGGGCACCGCCCTGGGGTGGGGCGGTGCCTAGCTGGCCAGACGCTGGCGCGTGTCGGCGCTGCTGCTGCTGCGGTGGAAGCGGTGCGGGCTGACCGGCTGGCTGGACTGCTCTTCCTCCAGCAGGGCGAACAATGCGGTGCGCGCCCGATGGACCCGGCTTTTCACGGTTCCGACGGCACAGTTCAGGACCCGCGCCACGTCCTCGTAGGGCAGGCCGGAACCGGCGATCAGCGCCAGGATCGAACGGTGGTCCTCGGGCAGGCGGTGGAAGATGCGCTGGAAGTCGGACAGTTCCAGCCCTTCCTCCTGGCGTGCGGAGACCGGAACGCGTTCCATCTCCCCGTCATCCATTTCGCGTGTCAGCCGGCGCTTGGCCACGAACTCGTTCAGGAACCTGTTCCGCAGGATGGTGAAGGCCCATGCCTTGAAATTGGTACCAGGCTGGTAGCGGTCGGCGGAGTTCAGCATCCGCACGATCGCGTCCTGCACCAGGTCATCCGCATCATGCTTGTTGCGGGTGAGGGAGCGGGCATAGGCGCGTAGGTCCGGGAGGCAGGCGAGCAGATCATTCTCGATCGACGGCATCTTGACCTGAAGGGTGCGGGACATGTGCTCCTGGAACGTGACCGCCGGGGGATGAGTTTCGCCCCTGCATCCAACAGTCCGCTGAATGGCGGGGGGCGTGGAGCCGGCGCTGCCTGCAGATTCATTCCATCCACATACGATAGCGATAGGCGACTGCATCAGGACATTTAGGATCGCGATGCGAAATCCGCCGAGAGAGCTCTCCGATCGTCGGCGGGCCGGCGGACCGCATGCGGAGAATCCAGATGTTCCTTTCCAATCCCTCCCAGTCCGCTCCTCGCGCCTCCCTGACCGGTGATGCCGGCCCGCATGAGACCGCGCCGCTTTCGCCGGCGCCGTTCACACGGAATCTTGAGCTGCGTATCGAGGAGAGCAGCCGCACCGCCTGGTGCGTGATGCGCCCGCAGGGCCGGCCCAGCTATACGCTGGAGCTGATGCAGGACGTGCACCGCATGCAGCACGCCATGGCCGAGCTGTTCGCCGGCCAGGCGGAGAGCGGCCAGCGCCCGGTGGACTGGTTCGTGATGGCCTCGGCGGTGCCGGGCATCTATAATCTTGGTGGCGACCTGGCGCATTTCGCCGAGCGTATCCGCGCCCGCGACCATGCCTCCCTGGTGCGCTACGGCCATATCGCGGTGGAGGCGATCCACCGCAACACCATCGCCTTCGGCCTGCCGATCGTGACGATGGCGCTGATCCAGGGTGACGCGCTGGGCGGCGGCTTCGAGCACGCTCTGTCCTTCGACCTGATCATCGCCGAGCGCAGCGCCAAGATCGGCCTGCCGGAGATCCTCTTCAACATGTTCCCCGGCATGGGCGCCTACAGCTTCCTCTCCCGCCGGCTGGACCGCCGCCGGGCCGAGGAACTGATCCTCTCCGGCCGCATCTACACCGCCGAGGAGCTGCACGCGATCGGCGTGGTGGACGTGCTGGCCGAGGATGGTGAGGGCGAGGCGGCCGCCTGCGACTACATCGCCCGCCACAGCCGGAAGCACAACGCCCATCTCGCCACGCTCCGGGCCCGCCGTCGGGTGAACCCGGTCACGCTGGAGGAACTGCGCGACGTGGTGGAGCTGTGGGCGGACGCGGCGATGAACCTCGCCGAGGCCGACCTGAAGAAGATGGGCCGGCTGGTGGCGGCGCAGGAGCGGCGGCTGGCCAGCCTTGCCTCACCGGGCTTCGCGCAGGCGGCGGAGTAAGGGCGGCGCGTGCCGGCTGAGCCGTTCAGCCAGGCAGCGGAGTGCCGAGAAGGGCATCGCGGGTGCGCGCCAGGGCCTCACGTCCTCGCTCACCCAAGGCGGTGCCCTCCCGCCGCATTGCCTCCCGGTCCAGCGCGCGCCACTCTCCGCAGAGGCGCATCAGCCCTACCGCGCCCAGGTTCGCGGCACTGCTGTGCAGGGCATGCACCTCGGCGCGGAACCGGTGGGTGTCGCCCGCACGCGCCGCCGCGGTGATGGCCTCCACCAGTTCCTCCGCGTCGGCGAGGAAGTCCTCCGCCAGACTCTGCACGAAGGCATCGCCGCCCAGCTGCCGCAGGTTATCCACCATCTGCGGGTCCACCAGGGGGGCGGCGGGGCGGTAGCGCGGATGGGCGACCATCTCCGTGACCACCGAGCGTTCCTGCGGCACCGCCCGCACGATCTCGGTGCCCGGCAGCGCCGGGCGTGCCCGCTGCTCCACCACCTCCAGCAGCGCCTCGGGCTGCACGGGCTTGGTGATGTGCCCGTCCATCCCCGCCGCCAGGCAGCGCGCCGCCGTCTCGCCGGTGGCGTCGGCCGTCAGCGCCAGGATCGGCAGGTGCGGCTGGCCCAGCGCCATGACACGGAACAGCTTCGTGGCTTCCAGCCCGTCCGTCCGGGGCATGTTCACGTCCATCAGGACGAGGTCGAGGCGGTCTGCCTCGGCTTCCAGGATGTCCAGCGCCGCCTCGCCGTCCTCGGCAAGCACCGCGGTATGGCCGCCATGCTCCAGGATGCGGGCGAAGACCCGGCGGTTCACCGGGCTGTCATCGGCGACCAGCACGCGCAGGCGGCGCGAGGGGCGAACCGCTGCGGCTGCGGCCTTTCCTGCTTCTGGCCTCTCGGCGCCCCTGTGGCGGGGGGCCAGGGCGAGGGCGAGCCGCAGGGCCTTGCCCAGGGTTCCGGCGCCCGCCTCCGGCGTGATCCGCATCGCACAGTCGCGCCGCCGGATCTCGGGCGGCAGGCCGCCCGTGGCGGCGGCATCCAGCCGCAGACAGCGGGTGGCGTCGAGGCCGGAAGGTGTGGCGCCGCTGGCGGAGGCGATCAGCAGCGAGGGCGGTCCATCCGGCCGCTCGCCCTCCGCCAGGAGGTCGGTGGCACGGGCTGCATTCTCCGCCTGCCGCACCGTCGCACCGAGCTGCGCCAGCCGCGCGCCGAGCGTCTCGGCCGCTGCCGGCTCCAGGCGTAGCAGCACCACCGTCAGGCCCGGTGGCAGGAGCGGTTCCGAGGCGCCCGCTGCCTCCGCCGACGCGACAGGGACGCTGAAGCGGAAGGTGCTGCCCGTGCCAGGCGCCGACACCACCTCGATCTCGCCCCCCATCAGCCGCACCAGACGGCGGCAGATGGTCAGGCCCAGGCCAGTGCCGCCGAAGCGGTTGATGATGGTGGAGTCGGCCTGGGTGAAGGCCTCGAAAATGCGCTGCTGCGCCTCTGGCGCGATGCCGATGCCGGTGTCCGAGACCTCAACCAGAAGTTGCAATCGGCCTTCCCGTCCCTCCGCGGGCGCCGCATCCAGCGCCACCGTGATACCCCCCTCGACGGTGAACTTCACGGCATTGCCGGTGAGGTTCAGCAGAACCTCAAGGAGATGGCGCCGGTCGCCGACCAGCCGCAGTGGCGTTCGCGGCGTCACGTGCAGAGAAAAGCGCAGCCCCTTGGCACGGCACTCCGCGGCCAGCAGCGCGCGCAGTTCGGTCAGCAGTTCGCCCACTTCGAAGGCGGTGCTGGCGATCGGCATCCGTCCCGCCTCGATGCGCGAGAGGCTCAGGATGTCCTCGATCAGCGACAGCAGGGCGCGCGCCGCGCTGTCGATGGTCCGCAGCATCTCGCCCTGGTCGGGGTCGAGCCGGGTTTCGCGCAGCAGGCCGCCCATGCCGATGATGGCGTTCAGCGGCGTGCGCAGCTCGTGGCTGACGCTGGCCAGGAACAGCGACTTCGCCTCGCTGGCGGCCTCCGCCTGCTGCCGCGCCTGCGAAAGCTTGTTGATCAGCGTGCCGGCATAGAGCGGCAGCAGCAGTAGGCCGAACCAGAGGCCGATCGCCAGATGGAACTGCCCGGCCCAGAAGGGGGTGGTGGCAATGACGAGGCCGAAACCGGCCAGCGCCAACAGCATCGCCAGCCGCAGCCAGCGCAGGCCGAAGCGGAAGCCGTTGCCGAACACCACCCACAGGTAGATCGGAAAGAACGCCGCCGCCGGCTCGCCGCCCAGGTGCAGCTGCCACGAAAGGAAGCTGCAATCCAGCAGCAGCGCCGCCAGCCGGCGCGGCAGGCAGGTGGCGGGCACCAGTATGATGTGGGCCAGAACCGTGAAGGCGAGCGTGATGAAGACCGCCATCCAGAACAGCGCGTCGCCGGCGCTCGGCGAATTGCCGGCCAGCAGCGCGAGCACGATCACCCCGGCGAAGACGAGCCGGTTGAAGCTCATCTCATGCTCACTGTCCGGCCGGTTGCGCAGCCGGCCGGCCAGCCAGGCGAGCCAGCCGGGCGGCGGCGCGTCCCCCAGGGGAGCGCTCATCGCCTCGTCACGCCTTCGGATTCGGCGCCGTCAGGGATGTGGCCGGCGTCAATCCGGCCTGCACCAGCCGGGTGAAGGCTTCCGCCGGCAGGGGACGGCTGAAGTAGTAGCCCTGCACCTCGTCGCAGCCCTCGGCGCGCAGCGCCTCGAGCTGCGCCTCGGTCTCCACGCCCTCCGCCACCACCTGCAGGCCGAGCGTGTGCGCCAGCTCGATGATCGTGCGGACGATGGCGGCGCTGTTGGGTTCGCTGGTCATGCCACCAACGAAGGATTGGTCGATCTTCAGCCGGTCCACCGGGAAGTTCTTCACATAGTTGAATGAGGAGTAGCCGGTGCCGAAGTCATCCACCGAAAGGTGGACGCCGCGGTCCCGCAGGCTCTGGAGGGTGGCCGCCATTTCCTCTCCCTGGTTCATCAGGATGCCCTCGGTGAGCTCCAGCTCCAGCAGCCTGGGGTCCAGTCCGCTCTCTTCCAGGGCGGCCAGCACCATGGCAGGGACATCCTGATGGCGGAATTGCACTGGCGACAAGTTGACGCCGATGCGCAGGCGCGGCAGCCCTGCGGCGCACCAGGCGGCCGCCTGCCGGCAGGCCTCCCCCATGACCCATTCGTTGATCGGGCCGATCAGCCCGGTTTCCTCCGCCACCGAGAGGAAGGCGCCGGGCGCCACCAGCATGCCGAGGCGCTGCCAGCGCAGCAGCGCCTCGGCGCCGACGATGCGGCCGCTGCACAGTTCCACCTGGGGCTGGTAGTGCAGCACCAGCTCGCCACGGGCCAGCGCCTGGCGGAGATCGGCCTCGATCTGCATGACCTGCCGCGCATGGGCTTCCATCGGGGCAGCGAAGAACCGCCAGCCGTTCCGGCCCTCCGCCTTGGCCCGGTACATCGCGAGGTCCGCGTTGCGCAGCAGCTCGTCCGGCTCGGCGCCATCGCGCGGGTGCATCGTGATGCCGAGGCTGGCGCTGACCGAGAGGCTGTGGCCTTCGCACAGGAACGGCTCGGCGAGGGCAGCGATCACCCGCTGGGCGAGTGCCGCCGCCTGCTCTGCGCCGGCGATTTCGGTCTGCAGGATGGCGAACTCGTCGCCGCCAAGCCGCGCCAGGGTCTCGCCGGGGTGCAGCGCCTGCAGCAGCCGCTGCGACACGCTGCGCAGCAATGCGTCGCCCATATGGTGACCGAGCGCGTCATTGACCGCCTTGAAGCGGTCCAAATCGAACAGCAGCAGGGCAAAGAAGTGGTCGCCGCGCCGGCCGCGCGCCAGCTCCCGGCGGAGGCGCTCGTCGAGGCCGATGCGGTTGGGCAGGCCCGTGAGGGCATCATGCTGAACCATATGGCCGAGACGCCGCTCGGCCTGCTTGCGCTCGGTGATGTCGATTGCGGTGGTCAGCACCGCCACCATCTCCCCCCGGGCGTTTCGGAAGGGCGCCTTGCTGGTGAGGAAGCTGCGGGGGGTGCCGTCGGGGCCGGTGGCTTCCTCCTCCCGCTCCGGCAGTGCCTCCCCGCTGCGAAAGACCAGCCTGTCGAGCGCGCGGTAGTGGGCGGCCCGCTCGGGTCCGAACAGCAGCGATACGTCGTGCCCGACCAGCGTCTCCGGGCTGGCGCCGGCGAAGCGGGCCTGCATCGCGTTGACGAAGACGCAGCGGCCCTGCCGGTCGGCGGCGCTGATCAGGGCGGGCACGGTGTCGATCACCTGCGCCAGCGCCTGGCGGCTGTCGCGCAGCAGCTCCTCGCGGGAGCGGGTGCTGTCCTCCAACTCCTGCTGCAGCGTGGCGGCGCGGCGCTGGATGATCTGCTGCTGCTCGCGCATCCGCAGCAGGTTCCGCGCCCGCGTCAGGAACTCGCAATGGTCCACCGGGCTCAGCAGGAAGTCCGTCGCGCCGGCCTCCAGCGCCTCCAGCCGGTAGGAGCGGTCGTTATAGGCGGTGATGACGATGACCGGGATGTCCGCCGCCGTGGGCTCCTGCTGCAGGGCCCGCAGCCGGCGCGTGAACTCGGCTCCATCCATTCCGGGCATGCGGAAATCGGTGACGACCAGATCGGCGCCATGCTCCCGGAGCCAGTCCAGCGCCAGCGCCGGGTCCCCGAATGCCTTCACCTGAATACCCTGGTCCAGGGACTGCGCAAGCCGCGAGAAGATATGCCGGTTGGTCGTCCTGTCGTCCAGAATCAGGATTGTCGCCATTACGCTTCGCAGTTTGCCTGCGCCTGGTGTTGCATTCCTTGCACCCTAACAGGAAAATTTAGGCCGCACCTCTTTTCGAATAAAAAGATAACCGGGCAGCCATGAAGATGCACGGAATGTCACGCCCAGCGCAGTGATGCGCCCCTGCCATGGCGTGTCCCCGGCGTCCCTGGCTTGTGGCGCCGCATCCCGCGCCCTAGCGTCTGGGCAGGTCCGCCGCGCGGGCCAATGGAGGCGCTGCCATGATCGAGCTGCACTACTGGACCACCCCGAACGGGCACAAGGTCACCATGTTCCTGGAGGAGGCGGGGATGCCCTACCGCCTGATTCCGGTCAATATCAGCAAAGGCGAGCAGTTCCGGCCGGAATTCCTGGCCATTGCGCCGAACAACCGTATCCCCGCCATCGTGGATACCGAGCCGGCGGGCGGCGGCGCCCCGGTCCCGCTGTTCGAGAGCGGCGCCATCCTGCTCTATCTCGCCGACAAGATCGGCCGTTTCGTCCCGCCGCCCAGCGAGGTGCGCGGCCGGGCCGAGGTGCTGCAATGGCTGTTCTGGCAGATGGGCGGGCTCGGTCCCATGGCCGGGCAGAACCACCACTTCTCCATGTATGCGCCGGAGAAGATCCCCTACGCGATCGACCGCTACGTGAAGGAGACCAACCGCCTCTACGGTGTGCTGGACCGCCGCCTCGCCGACCGCGAGTTCGTCGCGGGGGAGGCCTATTCGATCGCCGACATGGCCATCTATCCCTGGATCGTGCCGCATGAGCGGCAGGGCCAGAAGCTGGAGGACTTCCCCAGCCTGGCGCGCTGGTTCGCGGCGGTGCGCGAGCGGCCGGCGACCCAGCGGGCCTATGCGCGGGCGCAGGAGATCAATGCCGCCCCGACCGTCAGCGCCGAATCGCGCGGCGTGCTCTTCGGCCAGACAGCCGCCAGCACCCAGGGCCGCTGATCCGCATGGCGCGCATGCTCTATGAGCTGGCCGGTAGCGATCCGGCCCGCCGCTTCAGCCCCTATTGCTGGCGGGCCCGGATGGCGCTGGCGCACAAGGGGCTGGAGGCGGAGTGCCAGCCCTGGCGCTTCACCGAGGTGGAGAGCATCGCCTTCTCCGGCCAGGCCAAGGTGCCGGTGCTGCGGGATGGCGACCAGGTGGTCTTCGACTCCTGGGCCATCGCCGAATATCTGGAGCGGGTCTACCCCGACCGGCCGGCGCTGTTCCCCGGCACGCCGGAGGCCAGCCGCTTCATCGCCGCCTGGGCCGACACGGTGCTGAACGCGCAGCTCGTCCGGCTGATTGTCAGCGATATCCCGCAATGGCTGGGGGAAGGCCAGCAGGCCTATTTCCGCGCCAGCCGGGAGGCCCGCTTCGGCATGCGGCTGGAGAAGGTCACCGAAGGGCGCGAGGAGCGCCTGCCGGCCTTCCGCGCCGCCCTGGAGCCGCTGCGCGCCACCCTGCGGGAGCAGTCCTTCCTCGGCGGCGAGGCGCCGGCCTATGGCGACTATGCCGTCTTCGGCGGCTTCCAATGGGCGCGGGTCGTCTCGCGGCTGGCGCTGCTGGAGCCGGGCGACCCGGTGGCCGAGTGGCGCGAGCGGATGCTGGACCTGTTCGACGGCCTGGCGCGCGCCACGCCCTCCTGCGGAACGTGATCGGCGCGGGGCTGCTGCGCCGGCGGCCCGCCACCCCACATCCCCGCCACGTCCCGCCGCGAGGAGTCTCCCATGGAGTCGATCTACTGGGTGGCCTGCTGGGCCTGCCACCGCAAGTGCCGCCACTGCTATGAGGCGCGCTTCCGCCCCTATGCGCGCGCGGCGCTGGAGGCGGTGGTGGCGGAGGCCGAGCGCAACAGCCGCCTGGTGCTGGAGAACCTGCCGCCGCGCCTGACCTGGCGCGACGCCCCGGCGGAGAGTGGCGAGCGGCCGGAGAAGCCCGGCCGCGTCATCCTGGCCGGTGGCGAGGCGCTGCTCAACCGGGTGCGGCAGCGTGTGACCTACCCCGTGATCGAGGGGCTGCGGGCGCGCTATGCCGGGCAGGGCGGGGTGAAGATCGTGGTGCAGACCACCGGCGACCTGCTGACCCCGGCGATCGTGGAGGAGCTGCTGGCGCGGGGCGTCTGGATGATCTCGGTCGCGGGGCTGGACGACTTCCATGTCGGCATGGAGGGCACGGCGAAACAGGAGGCCTGGCGCCAGCGGCTCTCGGCGATGCTGCAGGCGGCGGGGATGCGCCCCTCGGGAATCGCGGTGCAGAATCGCAAGGCGCTGGAGGAGGAGGGACCGGTCTTCTCCTTTTTCGGCGCCACGCCGGAGAGCTGGATCGGCAAGCTCTGGCCGCGCGGCCGCGCCTGGGAGAACGGCCTCTCCACCGCCACCCTGGCCGACAACTTCTGCAACCGCTGGTCCGGCGGGCTGAACTTCCTGCGGCACGGAGAGGCCGGCGCGGAAGTCTCGATCGAGCCGGACGGCTCCGTCTATCCCTGCTGCCTGAAGACGCGGCTGCCGCTCGGCAACCTCACCGAGGAGCCGCTGCTGGAGATTCTGGAGAGTCTGCGGGACGATCCGGCCTATGCGGCCATCAGCCGCGGCGAGCCGGAGCGGATGGGTCTGGCGGATGGCTGGTCGGCGGAGGACTTCATTGCGAAATCGTACACAGTGACGCCGCGGGGCCAGCCCTACGCCAATCTCTGCATCGGCTGCGACCGCTTCCATGAGGAAGTGCTGGCGGAGCGGGTGGCGGCGGCGCGGCAGGCGCGCCGGGTGGTACCGGCATGAGGCTGCCACGTCGCGCGCTGGCGCCAGCCCTGGCCGGATGGGCCGCCGCCCTGCGGGCCGGCCCGGCGCGCGCGGCCAATGCGACGGACATGCCGGCCGCGCCGCCTCGGGAGGAAATCCCGGCCGCGACGCCCTGGGAGCGGCTGCTGCGCCGCGCCGCCGGCCAGTCGGTGAATTTCCATGCCTGGGCGGGCGATGCGCGCACCAACGCCTTCATTGCCTGGGCCGCCGGGCGGATGGAGGCGCAGCATCGTATCCGCCTGCGCCACATCCGCCTGCGCGACACCGCTGAGGCGGTGGCGCGGGTGGTGGCGGAGCGTGCCGCTGGCCAGGCCTCGGGCGGGGCGGTGGACCTGGTCTGGATCAACGGCCCGAACTTCCTGGCGATGAAGCAGCAGGGCCTGCTGCGTGCCATCACCGACGCCCTGCCGAATTTCGCCCTGGTGGACACGGCGGGCAAGCCGGCCACCGTCACCGACTTCACCGTGCCGGTGGAGGGGCTGGCGGCGCCCTGGCGGATGGCGCAGGTGGTGTTCATCCATGACAGTGCCCGCCTGCCGGACCCACCGCGCGCGATGCTCGCCATGCCCGACTGGGCGCGCGCCCATCCCGGCCGGCTGACCCATCCCAACGCGCGCGACTTCCTGGGTGCCACCTTCCTCAAGCAGGCGCTCTACGAGATGGTGCCCGACCCCGCCGCGCTGGCCCGCCCGGCCACCGAGGCCAACTTCACCATGCTCGCCGCGCCGCTCTGGGAGTGGTACCGGGCGCTGCGGCCGCATCTCTGGCGGCAGGGGCGCACCTTCCCGGAAAGCGGCCCCGCGCAGCGCAACCTGCTGAACGATGGCGAGATCGACCTGATGATCGCCTTCAACCCCGCCGAGGCGCCGGCCGCCATCGCCGATGGCCTGTTGCCGGAGACCGTGCGCAGCTACGTGCTGGCGGGCGGCACCATCGGCAACTGCTCCTTCGTCGGCGTGCCCTTCAACGCCGCGCAGCCGGAGGCGGCGATGGTGGTGGCGAACTTTCTGCTCTCCCCGGAGGCGCAGGCCGAGGCGGCCGACCCCCGCAGGCTGGGAAGCCCGCCCGTGCTCGACCTCGAACGCCTCGGGCCGGGCGACCGCCAGCGCTTCAGGGACCTGCCCCGCCTGCCGGGGATGCCGTCCGCCGCCGAGCTGGGCAATCCGCTGCCCGAGCCGCATCCGAGCTGGATGACGCGCCTCACCGCCGAGTGGGAGCGCCGCACCGCCGGCGGCGGGCCCTGAGCTGAGCGCAGGCCGGTGCGGCTGCCTGCCTGCCTGCCCGTGCTGCTGCTGGTCGGCACGGTGCTGCTGCCGGTGCTCGCCGGGCTGGCGGGAACGCTGCTGCCGGCCTTCGGCCATCTCCCGGCGCTCGGCGCAGCCGGCTGGAGCCTCGACCCCTGGCGCCAGTTGCTGGCCACCCCGGGTCTCGGTACGGCGCTGCGCCTGACGCTGACGAGCGGCTTCGGTGCCACGGCGCTCTCCTTATTCTCTGTCGCGCTGTTCTGCGCCGCCTTCCACGACCGGCCACTGTTCCGGCGGGTGCAGCTCTGGCTGGCGCCGCTGCTGGCCACGCCGCATCTGGCCATGGGCGTCGGCTTCCTGGCGCTGGCGGCGCCGAGCGGCCTGCTCGCCCGCCTGCTCGCGCCCCTGCTGGGCCTGGACCGCCCGCCGGACCTTGCCACGGTGAACGATCCCTGGGGGTTGGCGCTGTTGCTCGGCCTGGCGCTGAAGGAAGCGCCCTGGCTGCTGCTGATGAGCCTTGCCGCGCTGAACCAGACCCCCGCCGCACGGCTGATGGCCACCGCGCGACTGCTGGGCCAGCCGGCGCCGCTCGCCTGGCTGAAGGTGGTCTTTCCGCTGGTCTATCGGCAGATCCGGCTGCCGGTTCACGCTGTGCTGGCCTATTCGCTGGGCACGGTGGAGATGGCGCTGCTGCTCGGGCCGGGCAACCCGCCGCCGCTGGCGGTACTGCCGGTGCGCTGGTTCCTGGACCGCGACCTCGCCATGACCTTTCCCGCCGCCGCCGCGGCCATCCTGCTGCTGGCGCTGACCCTGGCGGCGATGGCCCTGTGGGAGGGAGTGGCTGCGCTGGCGGGGCGGGCGGGACGGCACTGGGCGGGCTCCGGCGCGACCTCCGGGGCGATCGCCGTCCGGCTGGGCGCGCTGCTGCTGCCGGTCCTGCTGCTGCTGGCAGTGGGCAGCCTCGGAGCCGTGCTGCTCTGGTCGGTGGCCGGACCCTGGCGCTTTCCCGACCTCTGGCCGCGTCGGCTGGACCTCGGCACCTGGGCGGCGCAGCGCGAGGGGCTGCTCGCCCTGGCCGGAGCCACCCTGCGGGTGGCCTTGCCGGCTACCCTGCTGGCGCTCGCCCTGGCGGGGGCGGCGCTGGAGGCGGTGGCGCGCCATGGCCGTGCTGCCTGGCCCTGGCTGCTCGGCCTGAGCTATCTGCCGCTGCTGCTGCCGCAGACCGGCTTCCTCTTCGGCCTGCAGGTGCTGCTGCTGCAACTCGGGCTGGATGGCGGCCTGCCGGCGGTGCTCTGGGCGCATCTGGTCTTCGTGCTCCCCCATGTGCTGCTGGTGCTGGCCGCGCCCTGGGCGGCGCTCGATCCGCGCCTGGCGCGCAGCGCGGCGGCCCTCGGCGCCGGGCCGCTGCGCGTGCTCTGCACGGTCAAGCTGCCGGTCCTGCTGCGGCCATTGCTGGCGGCGGCGGCGGTCGGGGTCGCCGTCAGCGTCGGGCAATACCTCGCCACGCTCTTCGCCGGCGGCGGCCGCTTCGCCACCCTGACCACCGAGGCGCTGGCGCTTTCTTCCGGCGGGGACCGCCGGGTGCTCGGCGTCTTCGCCACGCTGCAGGCGGCCATTCCGCTGGCCTGCTACGCCCTCGTGCTTCTGCTGCCGCGCTGGGTGTGGCGTCGCCGCGCCGGGCTGCGCGCGGTATGAGGGGCCTCGTGCTGCAGCAGGTGGTGCTGCGGCTGGAAGGGCGGATGCTGTTTCCGCCGCTCTCGCTGCAAGTGGCGCCTGGCCAGGTGACGGCGCTAATGGGGCCGAGCGGCTGCGGCAAGTCGAGCCTGCTCGCCTGGCTCTGCGGCACGCTCGATCCGGCGCTGACGGGGCAGGGGCGTGCCAGCCTCGACGGCGCGGACCTCACTGCCTTGCCGCCGGAGCGCCGCCGCCTCGGCATCCTGTTCCAGGACGACCTGCTGTTCCCGCACCTTTCGGTGGGCGGCAATCTGGGCTTCGGTCTGCGGGGGCTGCCGCGCGCCGAGCGCCGGGCGCGCATCGCCGCTGCGCTGGCGGAGGCAGAGATGCCGGGCTTTGCGGAGCGGGACCCGGCCAGCCTCTCCGGTGGCCAGCGGGCCCGGGTGGCGCTGCTGCGCGTGCTGCTGGCCGGGCCGCGCGCCCTGCTGCTGGACGAGCCCTTCGGCCGGCTGGACGCCGCGCTGCGCGGCCGCTTCCGCCGCTTCGTGCTGGACCACGCCGCGGCGCGCGGCCTGCCGGTGCTGCTGGTGACGCATGACGCCGCCGATGCCGAGGCGGCGGGCGGCCCGGTGCTGCGCCTGGGGTAGCGCAGCCTTGAGCGCAACCCCGGCTCGTGCCTGACCGTTCGCCTCCCGAACACTGCAATGGAGATTCGTTTTGCGATCAGAGAATGTCTGGCTGACGAATCAACCGGACGCTCCCAACAATCCACGCCTGCCGGTCCGGCTTTATCGGTCCGCGGTGCCAGCCGGGGAGCCGGCGGCGGCGGAGGCCCTGTTCGCCAGCCATGGCTGGCCGCCCGCCTGGCGCAACGGCATCTTTCCCTATGTCCATTTCCACACCACCGCGCACGAAGCGCTGGCCATCGTCAGCGGGCGGGTGAGGGTGCGGCTGGGCGGCGAGGCGGGGCAGGATTTCGAGCTGGAGGCGGGCGACGTGGTGATGCTGCCCGCCGGCACGGGTCATCAGTGCCTGGAGGCCAGCGAGGACCTTCTGGTCGTGGGCGCCTATCCCGCGGGGCAGCAGCCGGACCAGCACCGCGGCGTCGTCGGGCAGGTGGCGGAGCTTCGCGCGCGCATCGCGCGGCTGCCGGACCCGCCGGCCTGCCCCGTGAGCGGCGAGGCCGTGCCGCGCCGGCCCTGAGGGGGGGCTCAGGCGGCGGCGATCGCCGCGTTCATGGCCTGTACGCCGGCGGCGGAGCCCTCGGGATGGTTCCAGACGGCGCCCACCACGGCCAGGAAATCCGCCCCCGACCGCACCAGCGGGCCGCAATTGGCCGCCGTGATGCCGCCGATGGCGACGCAGGGCAGCTCGAACATCTCCGACCACCATTCCAGCAGCCCGATCTCGGCCTGGTGCTCGACGGCCTTGGTCAGGGTCGGGAAGAAGGCGCCGAAGGCGACGTAGTCGGCCCCGACCTCGCCGGCTTCCATCGCGAGATGCCGGCTGCCGTGGCAGGTGATGCCGAGGGTGCGGTCCGGCCCGAGCAGCTTGCGCGCCGCCGCATGGTCGCCGTCGGTCTGGCCGAGATGGGCGCCATCGCAGCCCGTCTGCACGGCGAGATCGGCCCGGTCGTTCAGCAGGAAGGCGACGTCGCGGGACTGCGCGACGGGGCGCAGCGCGTCGATCGCGCGGCGCAGCGTGTCGTCATCCCCCTCCTTGAGGCGGAGCTGCACAGCGGCGACATCGCCCGCATCCAGCGCCCGTGCCAGCTCGCCCGCGAAGCGGGTGGGGTCGAGGGCAGGGGGCGTGATCAGGTAGAGACGGCAGCGGGGAGACCCGCTGCCGCCATGCGCATCCGCCTTGGCGGACGCGGCCATCAGTTGGACGACTTGTAGACGGCGATGATGTCGGACAGCAGCTTCAGCGCCTCTTCCTTCGGGCGCTGGAAGGTGTTGCGGCCGATGATCGAGCCGTTGCCGCCGCCGGCATGGATGCCCTTGGCCATCTCGACCATGGCTTCCGCCGTGCCGGCCTCGCCGCCCGAGAAGACCACCAGGCGGCGACCGCCGAAGCAGGCCTGCGTGACGTGCTTGATGCGGCCCGCCAGGGTGCCGATCTCGGGGACCGGGCTCTTCTCGTAGGTCTTCTTGGCGGCGTCGAGCGAGATCGCCTCGGTCGGCGGCTTCACCTTGATGATGTGGGCACCGAGCAGCGCGGCCATGTGCGCGGCATAGGCGCAGATGTCGAGCGCCGTCTCGGCGGTCTTGTCCAGGTTCGGGCCGCGCGGATAGGACCACACGACGACGGCGAGGCCGGCCGCCTTGGCCTCCTCGGCCAGCTCGCGCAGCTCCTCCATCATCTCGAACTGGTACTCGGAGCCCGGATAGATGGTGAAGCCGATCGCCGAGCAGCCGAGCCGCAGCGCGTCCGAGACGGTGCCGGTCACGGCCTGGTCCTTGGTGGTGGACAGGCTGTTGGAGCTGTTCACCTTCAGGATGGTCGGGATGGCGCCGGCATAGGTCGCGGCGCCGGCCTCGATCATGCCGAGCGGCGCGGCATAGGCGGAGAGCCCGGCCTCGATCGCCAGCTCGAAGTGGTAGCGCGGGTCATAGGCGGCGGGGTTCGGCGCGAAGCTGCGGGCCGGGCCGTGCTCGAAGCCCTGGTCCACCGGCAGGATCACCAGCCGCCCGGTGCCGCCGAGCTTGCCTTCCATCAGGATGCGGGCGAGGTTCGCCTTGGTGCCCGGGTTGTCGCTCTCATACCAGGAGAGGATTTCCTTCACGCGGCGCGTGAGCTTCATGGTGATTCCTTCCGTATCGGCGCGGTGTCCGGGCTTTAGCCGAGGCTTACGGCGCTGTCACCATCACCCCCCTGGTTCTTCCGCCGCCAGCCAGCGGGTCAAACGGAGATGTGTGCGGGGCGCTGTCGCCCGGCCAGGCCCAAGGTCGACCGCGGGCGGCGGCGCGGGCCAGATGGCGGCGTTCAGGGCCCTCGCCACGGCCTCGGCCGCTGCGAAGGCGGGACATTCCGGTTCCAGCACCACGACGGGCAGCCCCGCACGCAACGCCGCCAGTGCCAGGCCGGGCGCGGTGCGGCAGTCCAGCACCGGCAGCGGCGCCGGAGGCCGCCCCTCGGCCGCCTGCCGGGCCCCCTCGGCCACCATGGCCAGGAACAGGGGCGCGCCCAGCCAGCGCGCCGCGCCGGGCGGCGAGACGAGGGGGAGTGCCTCGCTCCGGCCGAGCGCCTCCGCCGTGCGCAGCGCCAGCGCGACCTGTTCCGCGCTCCGCACCATCACTCCCCGCCTCGCTGGCGGCCGGACCGCTTTCATGCAACTCTTCCAGGATGTTTCCGAGACTGCGGCGCAGCCTTCAGACAGCGGGCGACGTTGACCCTGGCGGCGCCCGCCGCGTAAAGCCTCTGGCAATGAATGGCACGGCGCGAGCAAGGGCGGCAGCATGAGTGAGAGCGTAGGCGAGGCAGCGGCCCGGCTGGAGCAGGCGGTGGAGAGACTGGCGGCGGCACTCGCGGCGCGCCCGATCCAATCCGCAGGTGTTCCGCCCGAGGCCGTGGCTGCGCTCTCCGCGCGGCTGGAGGAAACCCTGGAGCGGCTGCGCGGCGCGCTGGCCGAGATCGAGGGCACGGCATCCGTCTCCCCGGCCGAGCAGGGTGTCATGGCACCCGAATCGGGTATACCCGAAAGCCCCGCCATGCCGGGGGACGTTAGCAGCGAGGAGAGCTGAGCTTGGGCCAGGTCACGGTTCGCGTCGGCGGCTACACCCACCCCGTCTCCTGCGAAGATGGGCAGGAGGGACATCTCATCGCGCTGGCGGCGGATGTGGACCGCCGTGTTGCCTCCATCCGGGCGATGGGCGGCCAGTATGGCGAGAGCCGCCTGCTGCTGCTGGCCGCTCTGCTGCTGGCGGATGAGATCCACGACCTCCGGGTCGAGCTCTCGCGTGCCCGCTCGATGCCGCCGCAGGGCGCCGCCGCCGATCCGCGGCTGGCCGACCGCCTCGGCCGCATCGCGGAGCGCATCGAGGGCATTGCCGCATCGCTCGACCATCCCTAAATGAGGCAATGCGGAGCTGCCCGGTGCGTCAGGCAATTTATCCCTGGGGCCAATAAGCATCCTCCGGGAGCTGGCTCTGGCCGGATCTTGGTCCGGCTACCTGGTGCCCACCTGCTAACGCAGGCCTTAGGAGGATAATACGCCAACGGCCATGGCGGCTCCGCACGCAATTTCTCCCGATCCTTCCGCCGACCCGCCGCCGCTCGCCGCCGCCAAGGCCGCGCTGCGCCAGTCTGCGCTGGCTGCCCGCGGTGCGCTGGACCCCCAGGGCGCCGCCGAGGCGCTGGCCGAGGTCGTGCTCGCCGCCTTCCCGCCGCCACGCGGCGCCGTGATTGGCGGCTTCTGGCCCATGGGAGAGGAAATCGACATCCGGCCGCTGATGCGGCGCCTGGAGGCGGCGGGTCATGCGCTCGCCTTGCCGGTGACGCCGCCGCGCGGCCAGCCGCTTGTCTTCCGCCGCTGGCGCTTCGGCGCGGCGCTGGCGCCTGGGCGTTTCGGCACCTCCGTCCCGGCCGAGGGGGACGTCATGGCTCCCGACTTCCTGCTGGTGCCGCTGCTGGCCTTCGACCGCCGGGGCATGCGCCTCGGCTATGGCGGTGGCTACTATGACCGGACGCTCGCCGGGCTGCCGGGTGCCCGTGCCATCGGCGTGGCCTATGCCGCGCAGGAGGTGCCGGCGGTGCCGGTCGGCGCGCATGACCAGCCGCTCGCCGGCATCGCCACTGAGGCCGGCTTCCTTCCGACCAACAGAGGATAGAACGCGTTGCGGATCCTGTTCCTGGGCGATGTGGTGGGCCGTGCCGGCCGCGACGCCCTGACTGCCGAGTTGCCCGGCCTGCGCACCCGCCTGAGGGCAGACCTGGTGGTGGTGAATGCCGAGAATGCCAGCCACGGCTTCGGCGTCTCCCCCGACATGGTGCGCGCCTTCCTCGCCGCCGGAGCGGATGTGCTGACCCTCGGCAACCATTCCTGGGACCGCAAGGAGATCATCGGCTTCATCGACGGCGAGCCGCGGCTGATCCGCCCGCTGAATTACCCGCCCGGCACGCCCGGGCGCGGCGCCACGGTGGTCGAGGTGCCCGGCGGCCGCAAGGCGCTGGTGCTGAACGTGATGGGGCGCCTCTTCATGGAGCCGCTGGACGATCCCTTCCGGGGCGCCCAGGCCGAGCTGGCGCGGTACAGCATGGGCGCCGGTGGCAGTGTCCAGGCCATCGTGGTGGACATTCATGCGGAGGCCAGCAGCGAGAAGATGGGCTTCGCGCACAGCTTCGACGGGCGGGTGAGCCTGGTGGTGGGCACCCACACCCATGTGCCGAGCGCCGACCACCGCATCCTGGAGAACGGCACCGCCTACATGACCGATGCCGGCATGTGCGGCGACTATGACAGCGTGATCGGCATGCAGAAGGGCGGCGCTGCGCTGCGCTTCTGGCGCAAGGTGCCGGGCGAGAAGCTGGCCCCCGCAGAGGGGCCGGCGACGCTGTCCGGGGTCTTCATCGAGACGGATGACGCCACCGGGCTGGCGAGGCAGATCGCGCCGGTGCGGCTGGGCGGCCAGCTGGCGCCTGCCATGCCGGAATTCTGAGCGGCGGAAGCACGGCGCTCCGGCGGCCATAAAAAAAGGACCACCCGCTCGTCGGTGAGCGGGCGGCGCATCAAAGGCGGGAAGGGGAGCCGGTTGCGGCACCCCTTCCCGCCGGCCGCCTGGTCAGGCGATCGTCAGGCCCACATCCACATTGTTCCGCGTGGCGTTCGAATAGGGGCAGACCTGATGGGCCTTCTGCACCAGCGCCTCGGCCTTGGCCCGCTCGATGCCGGGCAGGGAGATCGTCAGGTCGGCGGTGATGCCGAAGCCACCCGCCACGCGCGGGCCGATCCCCACCCTCGCGGAGACGGTCGCGTCCTCCGGCACGCGGACCTTCTCCTGCGCCGCGACGAACTTCAGGGCGCCGAGGAAGCACGCGGCGTAGCCGGCGGCGAAAAGCTGCTCCGGATTGTTGCCGGCGCCGCCGGCACCGCCCAGCTCCTTCGGGGTGGAGAGCTTCACGTCGAGCGCCCCATCGGTGGTGCGGGAGCGGCCGTCACGGCCCCCGGTGGCGGTCGCCTCGGTGCTGTACTTCACGTCCACGGACATGCGTGTCTCCTTTCGAAGGTGCGCCGGCTACTTTTGCCCAGGAACTCATTGCGAGCTATTCGATAGTGCACAATATGAACGGAGGCAAGGTGATTTCGTGCTAGGACACGCTGCAAGCGGATCCGGAGGTTCGATGACACAATCCCCATCCTGCGGCCGGCTGGAGGACAACCTGTGCTTCGCCGTCTATGCGGCCAACCATGCCTTCACCGCGGCCTACAAACCGCTGCTGGAGCCGCTGGGGCTGACCTATCCGCAGTATCTCGTGCTGCTCATCCTGTGGGAGCAGGAAGGGCGGACGGTGAAGGAGATCGGCGCCCGCCTGCACCTCGATTCCGGCACCCTGACGCCCCTGCTGAAGCGCATGGAGGCGAACGGCCTGCTGCGCCGGCAGCGCGACGCGGAGGACGAGCGGCAGGTCCGCATAAGCCTGACCGAGAAGGGCGCTTCGCTGCGCTGCCAGGCGGCCAGCATCAGGGCCAACCTGGCCTGCTCCCTGAACGAAACGGAAGATGCGCTCGGCGCGCTGCGGGATGCGCTGGCCGGCCTGACCGGAAAGCTCCGGGGTGCCGGCTCCTGAGGCCGCGCCCGCCCGGGCAGTTGCCACGCAGGCCGATGCGATCGGTCACCTTCTCCAGCACCCGCTGGCGCGGCGGGGTGTAGAGGGCGGCGAGAACCTCGAACAGGGCGGCGGCATGGAAGGGGGGAGCGCCCATGTCCGGGGCGCCGGGCTCCGGCCGGAGGGCTGGGCAGCCGTGACGGGGATGGTCAGTCCGCGGCATTGGCGCCGCCGGCGCGCTCCCCACGGCCTGCCTCGGGGCGATCCTGCCGCGATAGCGCCTCGAAGCGGGGCCGGGGGGCGGCGCCTCGCGGCGCGGGCCAGCCCTCGCGCTGCTTGCCGCGGCGGCCATCCAGCTCGTCCGTCTGGTCGTGCAGCAGGTGCACCTGGGTTTCGAAAGGCATGTCGATGCCGGCCTCGTCCAGGGCGTACTTGATTGCCTCCACCACCCGCGAGCTGGTGTGCACGCGGTCGTACCGGCGCGGGTCGGACCACCAGAAGACGCGCAGCACCACCTGCGAGGCGGCGAGATCGGTCACCAGCACCTCCGGGGCGGGGTCGGCCTCCACGCTTTCCAGCCCGCCGATGGCGTCGAGGATGATGCCGCGCGCGGCGCGGATGTCGTCGCCGTAACCGATGCCGACGTCGTACTGCGAGCGGCTCTTGGCGAAGGCGGTGTTGACCACCACGGCGTTGGTGTAGACGTCGCTGTTGGGCACCAGCACCATCCGCGAGTCATAGGTGCGGATGGCAGTGACGCGTGCCTCGATGTGGTCCACCGTGCCCTCGAAGCCGTTGATGACGATCTGGTCGCCCGGGCGGAACGGCTGCCGCAGCAGGAGCAGGACCCCGGCCAGCCAGTTCTGCAGGATGTCCTTGAAGGCGAAGCCGATCGCCACCGAGCCGACGCCCAGGCCGGCCACCAGGTCGCCCGGGTTCAGCGAGGGCAGCACGATGGTGGTGGCCAGCAGGCCGCCGGCGATGATCAGCGCCAGCCGCAGGAAGCCGCCGAGCACCTCGCCCAGGTTCTCCCGCTGGTGCGCCACGGCCCAGCGGTTGAAGCTGCGCCGGGTCAGGCCGCCGAACACCCAGAAGACACCGAGGACGACCGCTGCCACGGCGATGTTCGGCAGCAGGGCGAAGAAGCCGTCCACCCAGCCGTCGAGCTTGGCCTGGAGGCCATCCACCGAGATGCTGATCTGCTCGGCGGCCCTCTGGCCGGCATTGCTCGTGGTCGCTTGGGCAAAGGCGCTGCGCATCCGTTCCGCTCCCTCCGGCAGGCAAGCCGTCCGCCGCGCCGGCAGGCGTGGGGAGCGGCGGCACGATGAGAATGGCGGCCATGGTCCGCGGTTGCTCCGCCCTGGGATGCGGCAGGCCAGGCGGGGGAAGGCGCCCCCCTCGCATCCGGGCGCGCGGGAGGCTATAGCTCCGCGACAGCCCGGAACATCACGAGAATACCGGAGAGCACCGCGTGGCCGGCCATTCCCAGTTCAAGAACATCATGCACCGCAAGGGGGCGCAGGACGCCAAGCGGGCGCGCATCTTCGCCAAGCTGATCCGCGAGATCACGGTGAGCGCGCGCCAGGGCCTTCCCGACCCGGCCTCGAACCCGCGGCTGCGCTCGGCGGTGCAGGCGGCGCGCGTCGCCAACATGACCAAGGACACCATCGACCGCGCCATCAAGAAGGCGACCGGCGCGGCGGGCGGCGAGGACTATGTCGAGGTGCGCTACGAGGGCTACGGCCCGGCCGGCGTCGCCATCATCGTCGAGACGCTGACCGACAACCGCAACCGCACCGCCTCCGACATCCGCTCGGCCTTCTCCAAGTATGGCGGGGCGCTGGGCGAGACCAACTCGGTGGCCTTCCAGTTCGAGCGCATGGGCGTGGTCCGCTTCCCGGCGAGCGCCGGCAGCGCCGACGAGGTGCTGGAGGCCGCCATCGAGGCCGGCGCGGCCGATGTCGAGAGCGGCGAGGAAAGCCACGAGATCCGCACGGCGGTCGAGGACCTGTTCTCGGTTCGCGATGCGCTCGAAGAAAAATTCGGCCCGGCGGAGAGCGCCAAGCTGGAATGGCGCCCGAACGTCACCGTCGAGCTGGACGAGGACCAGGCGCGCTCCGTGCTGAAGCTGGTGGACGTGCTGGACGAGCATGACGACGTGCAGGCGGTGACGGCCAATTTCGAGGTGCCCGAGGCCGTGCTGCAGAAGCTCTCGGCCTGAGTGGGATGTCCGGGGGCATGGTGCGCCTTCTCGGCCTCGACCCCGGGCTGCAGCACACCGGCTGGGGCGTGGTGGAGAGCAGCGGCAACCGGCTGCGCCACATCGCCGACGGGGTGATCTCCACCACCACCGACCTCTCCCTGGCCGAGCGGCTCTGCCAGATCCACCGGGCGCTCAACGCACTGATGGACCTCTGGAAGCCGGACGAGGCGGCGGTGGAGCACACCTATGTCAACAAGAACCCCGGCGCGGCGCTGAAGCTTGGCCAGGCGCGCGGCGTGGTGCTGCTGGCGCCGGCGCTGGCCGGCCTGCCTGTCGCGGAATACCAGGCCATGGAGGTGAAGCGCGCCGTGGTCGGCACCGGCCATGCCGACAAGGAGCAGGTCGCGGACATGGTGCGCCGCCTGTTGCCCGGCGCCACGCTGAAGCGCGCCGACGCCTCGGACGCGCTGGCGGTGGCGATCTGCCATGCGCACCACCGCTCCACCCGCGTGGCGCTGGCGAAAGGCCGCATTCCCGCATGATCGGCAAGCTCACCGGCAAGCTCGACACGCCTTTCGAGGGCGGCTGCATCTTCGACGTGAACGGCGTCGGCTATCTGGTGGCCTGTTCGGCGCGGACTCTGGCCGCCCTGCCGCAGCCGCCGGCCACCGGCTCGCTGCTGGTGGAGACCGTGGTGCGGGAGGATGCCATCATCCTCTATGGCTTCGCCGAGGCCGCCGAGCGCGACTGGTTCCGCCTGCTCACCGGCATCCAGGGCGTCGGGCCGAAGCTGGCCCTGGCGCTGCTCTCCACCCTCTCGCCGGCCGACCTCGCCCGCGCGCTGATGGCCGGCGACAAGGGCGCGCTGAGCCGGGCGCCCGGCGTCGGCGCCAAGCTGGCCATCCGCCTCATCTCGGAGCTGCGTGAGCGGGTCGGCGCCATGCCGACCGGCCCCGCCTTCGCCGCCGGCGTCGCCGCCGCCGCGGTGGACCTCGCCCCGGGCGACCGCGCCACGGCGGATGCCATCTCTGCGCTCACCAACCTGGGCTGGAAGCGGCCCGAGGCCGCGGCCGCGGTGGCGCGCGTGGCCGAGCGGGCCGGGGAGGGGGCGGGGCTCGAAATCCTGATCCGCGAGGCGCTGAAGGACCTGGCGCCGCGATGAAAGTGCCCCAGCCATGAGCGAGCGCATCGCCGATCCCCATCGCAGCGAGGAGGATGCCGCCGAGGCCACCCTCCGCCCGCAGACCCTGGACGACTTCACCGGCCAGAAATCGCTGCGCGAGAACCTTTCCATCTTCATCCAGGCGGCCAAGGCGCGCGGCGAGGCGCTGGACCATGTGCTGCTGCACGGCCCGCCGGGCCTGGGCAAGACCACCCTGGCGCAGATCGTGTCCCGCGAGCTGGGGGTGGGCTTTCGCGCCACCTCGGGGCCGGTGCTGCAAAGGGCGGGGGATCTCGCGGCCATCCTGACCAACCTGCAGCCGCGCGACGTGCTGTTCGTGGACGAGATCCACCGCCTGCAGCCGGCGCTGGAGGAAACCCTCTATCCCGCGATGGAGGATTTCCAGCTCGACCTGATCATCGGCGAGGGGCCGGCGGCGCGCACCGTGCGGATCGACCTGCCGCCCTTCACCCTGGTCGGCGCCACCACCCGCGCCGGGCTGCTGGCGACGCCGCTGCGCGACCGCTTCGGCATCCCGCTGCGGCTCCAGTTCTACACGCCGGAGGAGCTGCTGCTGATCGTCCGCCGGGGTGCGCAGAAGCTCGGCTTCGCGCTCACCGAGGAGGGGGCGGAGGAGATCGCCAATCGCTCGCGCGGCACGCCGCGCATTGCCGGGCGGTTGCTGCGGCGGGTGCGGGATTTCTCGCTGGTGTCCGGCCACAAGGCCGACCGCGCCATGGCGGACGGCGCGCTGAACCGGCTGGAGGTGGACCACAAGGGCCTCGACTCGATGGACCGCCGCTACCTCCGCCGCATCGCCGAGCACCATCATGGCGGGCCGGTGGGCGTCGAGACGCTGGCCGCCGCGCTCGCCGAGGGACGGGACACGCTGGAGGAGGTGGTGGAGCCCTACCTCATCCAGGAGGGCTTCGTGCTGCGCACCCCGCGCGGCCGGGTGCTGGGCGATCCGGGCTGGCGGCATCTCGGCCTGGCGCCGCCGGCCGGCTCCCAGCCCGACCTGCTGGGCGGCGGCCCGTGAGCGGCGCCCCTGCCTGGCCGCACCGCTTTCCCGTCCGCGTCTATTTCGAGGACACCGACGCGGGGGGAATCGCCTACCACGCCAGCTACCTGCGATGGGCCGAGCGGGCGCGGACGGAATCCTTGCGTGCCATAGATTTGCCGCATCAACTTATGATTCAACGTCACGCTTCGTTGCTCGTGGTGCGGCGCATCGAAGTGGAGTATGTGGCGCCCGCCCGTCTCGATGAACCGCTCGTCGTGGAAACCTCCGTGCGCCGCCTGCGTGGCGCATCGGTCGATCTCGACCAGGTGGTGCTCGGGGAGGGCGGCGGGGTGAAGGCTTCGCTTCAGGTCGGGCTGGTCTGCGTGCGCGCCGAGGGAATGCGCCCGGTGGCCATTCCGGAGCCCTGGCGAAGCGCGCTCCGCGCCGCGCTGGGGCAGGGCGCCTGAGGCTTCGCCGGATGACGGCGCCTCGGGAGCGAGGCCCGGGCGGCGCCCGGAACGAGACGTGAAGCCCCGCGCCGCCGGCCGGGGCGATTGAAGGAGAATGCCGTGGGTGAGAGCGTGAGTGCGTCCAACCTCGGTCAGGTGGCGCACGACCTTTCCCTCTGGAGCCTGTTCCTGCAGGCCGACTGGGTGGTCAAGCTCGTCATGCTGGGCCTGCTGATGGCCAGCGTCTGGGTCTGGGCGATCGTGTTCGAGAAGATGACGACGCTGCGCCGGATCAACCGCGCCGCGGACGCCTTCGAGGATCGCTTCTGGTCCGGCGGCAGCCTGGATTCGCTGCACCAGCAGGAGGGCGAGCGCCCGACCCACCCGCTGGCCGCCGTGTTCGGCGCCGGCATGCGGGAATGGGAGCGCAGCGCCGCCCGCCCGGAGGGCGGCGGGGTTTCCGTCGCGGGCGTGCAGATGCGCGCCGAGCGGGCGATGAACATCGCCATCACGCGCGAGATGGACCGGCTGGAGCGCTGGATGGTCTTCCTCGCCTCGGTCGGCTCGGTCGGCCCCTTCGTCGGCCTGTTCGGCACGGTCTGGGGCATCATGAACAGCTTCGCGGCCATCGCCGGCATGAACAACACCAACCTCGCCGTGGTGGCGCCGGGCATCGCCGAGGCGCTCTTCGCCACCGCCATCGGCCTGGTCGCCGCCATTCCGGCGGTGCTCGCCTACAACAAGATCAGCACCGACCTGGCGCGGTTCGCCGCGCGGCTGGAGGGCTTCGCCGCCGAGTTCGGCGCTATCCTCTCCCGCCAGGCCGACGAGCGGACCTGACGTCATGGCGATGTCCACCGGAGGGGGCGGCCCGCGGGGAAATGGCCGCCGCGGCCGCTACCGCGCCATGGCCGAGATCAACGTGACGCCGCTGGTCGACGTCATGCTGGTGCTGCTGATCATCTTCATGGTCGCGGCGCCGCTGATGACGGTCGGCGTGCCGATCGATCTGCCCAAGACCAGTGCCAGCGCGCTCAACCAGGAGACCGAGCCGCTGACCATCTCGGTCAATGCCGAGGGCAAGATCTTCATCCAGGAGAGCGAGGTGCCGCTCGAGAACCTGGTGGCGCAGCTCCGCGCCATCCTGGCGGCGCAGCCGGCGGGCCAGCCGGAGCGGCGCATCTTCGTGCGCGGCGACCGTGGCATCAACTACGGCCGCGTGATGGAGGTGATGGGCACGGTCTCCGCCGCCGGCTTCACCAAGGTGGCGCTGCTGGCCGAGCAGCCCTCCGGCGCGCCCGCCGCCGCCCGTGTGGCTCCGGCACCGGCCCAGCCCCGGCGCTGAGAAAGGCTTCGGCAGGATCATCATGGCCCGTCACGGCCTTCGTTTCTGGGGCGGCGTCTCGGTGGCACTGCACGTGCTGCTGGGGGTGCTGCTGCTGTTCAAGCTGCCGGGACGCGAGATGCCGCCCCCGCAGGAGGCAATTCCGGTCGAGCTGGTGACGCCGGACCAGCCGCAGCTCGCCCAGGCCCCCAACCCCGCCCCGAATTCCGCCCCGCCCAGGCCGGAGGCGGAGCCGAACCCCACCACCGACACCCCGGCGACGCCCGAGCAGCAGCCTACGCCGCCTTCGCCGCCCCCACCCCCTCCGCCGCCGCCGCCCGCGCCGAATCCGACGCCGGCGCCGCCGCCGCCGACGCCCCCCGTGCCGACCCCGGCACCGCCGGCCCCCACGCCGGCCCCGGCGCCGCCACCACCCGCCCCGCCGGCGCCCCCGGCGCCGACCCCGCCCACACCGCAGCCGCCGGCTCCGCCGCTGCCGATGCCGCCGCCGCCCGCCCCGGCGCCGCCGGCCGAGCAGGGCGAGATCGCCGCCGCGCCGGAGACGCCGAAGCCGCAGCAACAGCAGCAGCAGGCTGCCACGCCGCCTTCGCCGCCGCTGCCGATGCCGCCGCCTCCCGCTCCCGCGCCGCCGGCCCCCCCCGCGCCGCCGCAGCCGAGCAAGGAAGCCGAGCGCCCGCAGCCGCAGAAGCAGGCCTCGGCGCCGCCGCCGGCCCCGCCGCGTCCGACGCCGACCAAGCCCTCGACCGCGCCGCCCGCGCCGGAACCGAGCAAGGAGGCCGGCACCGGCCAGACCCCGCCGCCGCCGCGCACGGCGGAGCGCAGTTCGTCCGTGCTCAGCACGCTGGAGAAGCTGCGCGCGGCGCAGCAGCAGAGCCAGCCGCCGCGTGCGCGGCCCTCCGAGGCCTCGGGCCGCCCGGCCCAGGGCGGCGGCGCGCCGACCGGCACTGCCCTGCTGACGGCCGGCGAGGTGCGCGGCGTGGCCGAGCGCATCAGCGAATGCTGGTCGGTGGATGCGGGGATGCTCGGGCTTGATCAGATCGTGGTCGAGCTGAAGGTGGACATGGATGCCTCGGGCGTCATACGCAACGTCCGTCCGGCAAACGGCGTTCCCTCCGACCCGCGCGCCCGCGCGGTGTATGAGAGCGCGCGCCGCGCCCTGCTGGACCAGAAATGCAGCCCCTTGCCCGTTCCCCGCGAGAAGATCCCGTCGCTGAACGCCGCGACCTTCCGTTTCAATCCGAAGGGCCTCGTCCGATGACCCAGCCGAACCCGCTGTTCTCCCGCCGCCTCGCGCTGCTCGGTGGCGCCGGGCTGCTCGCGGCGCCCTCGCTCGCCCGTGCCCAGGCCCCGGCGCCGGGCGGCACCGCCGCCGCAGGCCAGGTGATCGACATCACCCGCGCCCGCACCGACCCGATCCCGATCGCGCTGCCCGACTTCGCCGGCTCCTCGCCGGCAGCGCAGCAGCTCGGCCAGAACATCACCAAGGTCATCGCCAACAACCTGCGCAATTCCGGCCTGTTCCGCCCGGTGGAACGGGCCGCCTACATCCAGACGCCGGAGGCCGCCACGGCGGCGCCGCGCTTCCAGGACTGGCGCGTGATCGGCGCCCAGGCGCTGGTGACCGGCCGCGCCGAGCCGCAGGGCGACCGCGCGCGCATCGAGTTCCGGCTCTGGGAGGTGAATTCCGAGCAGCAGCTCCAGGGCACCGCCTACACCGCCGCCGCCAACAACTGGCGGCAGATCGCGCATGTCATCTCCGACGTGATCTATGAGCGGATGCTGGGCGAGAAGGGCTATTTCGATACCCGCATCGTCTATATCGCCGAGAGCGGGCCGCGCGACCGGCGCACCCGCCGCCTCGCCATCATGGACCAGGACGGCGAGAACAACCGCTTCCTGACCGATGGCTCCTTCCAGGCGCTGACGCCGCGCTTCCATCCGAATGCGCGGCAGATCGCCTTCATGTCCTACTACAACAACCAGCCCCGGGTTTACCTGTTCGACCTGAACAGCGGCCGCCAGGAGGTGCTGGGCAACTTCCAGGGCATGACGCTCTCCCCACGCTTCAGCCCGGATGGCCGCAGCGTGGTGCTCTCCTCGGCACGCGGCGGGGACGCCAACATCTATGTCGTGGACCTGGCCAGCCGGCGCGAGCGGCAGCTCACCTCCGGCGGCGGGCTCGACGTCTCGCCCTGCTACTCGCCCGACGGCTCGCAGATCGTCTTCAACTCCGACCGCGGCGGCGACCAGCAGCTCTACGTGATGGATGCCAATGGTGGCGGTGCGCGGCGCATCTCCTTCGGCAACGGGCGCTACGCCACCCCGGTCTGGTCGCCGCGCGGCGACCTGATCGCCTTCACCCGCATGTCCGGCGGCCGTTTCTCCATCGGCGTGATGCGGCCCGACGGCTCGGGCGAGCGCATCCTCTCCGAAGGCTGGGGCATGGAGGGGCCGACCTTCGCGCCGAACGGCCGCGTGCTCGCCTTCTACCGCGAGACACCGGCGCGGGATGCGCGCGGCGGCGGCTACTCCGCGCGGCTCGCGATGATCGACATCGCCGGCTTCAACGAGCGGCAGATCATCACGCCGACCGACGCGACCGACCCGAACTGGTCGCCACTGTTGTCATCCTGAAACGAGGTGGCGCGAGCTTTGCAGTTTCGGAGGGGCAACCATTCATCGCGCGGAGGTTGGTTGCCTTGAACCTGCCTCAATCGCAGCGTAACCGCCGCCTTAATTCGTTCTGACATCAGGAATCGAACGCATGAAGACCAAACTCATTGGCGCCCTTGCCGCCGCCGCACTTCTCGCGGCCTGCGCCAGCGAGGACACCTCGGGCGCCGCCACCGGTGCCGGCGCCGCCGGCGGAGCCGGTGCCAGCGGCTTCGGCGCCGGCACCATCCGCCCGGGCAGCCAGGAGGACCTGGTTGCCAATGTCGGCGACCGCGTCTTCTTCGCCACCGACAGCAGCAGCGTCAGCGCCGACCAGCGCCCGACCCTGGAGCGCCAGGCGCAGTGGCTGGCGCAGTACCCGCAGGCGCAGGTGATGGTCGAAGGCCATGCCGACGAGCGCGGCACCCGCGAGTACAACCTGGCGCTCGGCCAGCGCCGCGCCAATGCGGCCCGCGACGTGCTGGTGGCGAACGGCGTCGCCGGCGGCCGCGTCAGCACCATCTCCTACGGCAAGGACCGCCCGGCGGCGCTCGGCTCCACCGAGGACGCCTGGGCGCAGAACCGCCGCGCCGTGACCGTGGTGCGCTGAGCGGCGCACCACGCGGCCTTGCATTGACGCAGGGCTGACGGACTGAGAGAAGCGGCGGCCCCTGCTCCGCGGAGTGGGAGCCGCCGCTTTGCATTTCCCGGCGCCGGATCTCCCCGCGCTACCGGCGCCCCTGCGCTACCGGAAGGACATCGCCATGCTCCGCACGCTCCTCCGTTTTGCCCCGCTGCTGCCACTGCTCGGCGCAGTGCCCGCCATGGCGCAGATGGACAGCCGCGAAGGCATCGCGCTGCAAAACCAGATCCTGCAACTGCGGCAGGAGGTGGAAGCGCTGCGCCAGCAGGGCGGCGGGGGCTATCCGGCGCCCGTGCCGATGGCGCCGCCCGCCCGTGCCGGCGCTTCGGCCGGTTCCCCGGAACTGCTGACCCAGCTGCTGGACCGCGTCAGCTCGATGGAGGAAGAGGTGCGGCGGCTGCGCGGCCGCGTTGAGGAATCGGACTACCGCATCCGCACCAACCAGCAGGCGCTGGAGAAGCTGCAGGGTGACATGGACTACCGGCTGCAGCAGCTTGAGCAGGGTGGCGGCGCGGCGCGGCCGGCCAGCCCGGCGCCGCGCCCGCAGCAGCGCGGCGAGGCCGAGGTGCCCGCCAGCCCCGCCGCCAATGCGGCACCGCGCACCGCCGAGCGCGCTCTGGCGGACGGCCAGGCGGCGCTTTCCCGCCGCGACTACAACACCGCCGCGGCGGCGGCGCGCGAGGTGATCGGCGCCCGCAATACCGCCCGCATGCAGGACGCGCAGCTGCTGCTCGGCGAGGCGCTGCTCGGCCAGCGCGAGTACCAGAACGCCGCGCTGGCTTTCGACGACGCCTATCGCCGCAACCGCAGCGGCGCCCGCGCGCCCGAGGCGCTGGTCGGGTTGAGCAGCGCCTTTCTCGGCTTCGGCGCCAAGCGCGAGGCCTGCGCCACGCTGGACGACCTGCGCAGCCAGTTCCCGAAGCTCTCCGGCAGCCTGGCGCAGCGCGCCGCCGATGCGCGCCAGCGCGGCGGCTGCCGCTGAAGCCTGACGCCCCGCCCGAGGCGGCGGAATTCGCGGCGCTGATGGCGCCGCTCGGGCCGTTCGGGGAGGTGCCGCGCCTGGCGGTGGGGGTCTCCGGCGGCCCGCATTCCCTGGCCCTCGCGCTGCTGGCGCAGGACTTCGCGCAGGCCCGGGGTGGTGATGCACTGGCGCTCGTTGTCGATCACGGCCTGCGGGCCGAGAGCGGGGCGGAGGCGGAATGGACCCTCCGCACCCTGGCGGCGCAGGGAATCGCCGCCAGGCGGCTCACCCTTGCCCTGCCGCCCGGTCCGGCCGTCCAGGAGCGGGCGCGCCGGGCGCGGCTGGCGACGCTGCTCGACGCCTGCGCGGCCTGGGGAAGGCCCTGGCTGCTGCTCGGCCAGCACCGGCTGGACCAGGCGGAGACGCTGCTGTTCCGGGCGCTGCGCGGCAGCGGCCCGGCGGGGCTGGCGGGCATGTCCGCGCTGCGCCCGGCGGCCGAGGCGCTGATCCTGCGTCCGCTGCTCGGCATGCCGCCGGCGCGGCTGGAGGCGCTGCTGCGTCACCGTGGCCTGGAGCCTTTGCGCGACCCTTCCAACGCCGATCCGCGCTTCACCCGTGTCCGCCTGCGCGCGGCGCTGCGTGATCCGGAGGGCACCGGCCCCGGCACGGCGGCACTGGATGCCGCCGCCGCCGCCTTCGCGCGCCGCCGGTCGCGCCGGGAGGCGGCCATGGCCGCGCGGCTGGCTGGCGCGGTCACGTTGCATCCTGAAGGCTGGGCGCGGCTGGACCATGCGGCGCTGGGGCGGGATGCGGTGGCGCGGGCGGCCCTGGCGGCCCTGCTGCGGCTGCTCGCCGGCGCGGAGCACGCGCCCGCCGCCGCCGCCGTGGCGGCGCTTCTGGAGCGGGGGCAAGGAACCCTGCATGGCGTCGTCTGGAAGGACGGCCTGCTCTGCCGCGAGCCCGCCGCCTGCGCGCCGCCGGTCCCCGCCCTGCGGGACGCGCTGTGGGATGGCCGTTGGCGCCTGCTCGCCCCGCCCGCCGGGCCGGCGCTGCGGTGGGGCGCGCTGGGTGCCGCCGCAACCGGCCTGGACCGGGCAGCGCGGCGCGATCTGCCGACGCGGGTGCTGGCGGGCCTGCCGGCGCTGTGGCGGGACGACTGCCTGGCCGGCGTGCCCTGTCTCGGGTTCGGCATCGCCGCCGATGCGCTTTTTGCTCCCGCTGGCGGGCCGTTGTGTCCCTAAATATGAAAACGGAGCAAGATCGCGCGCCCGGCAAGGTTTCAGAACCGCCTCGGGCGTCCTATCTTGTCAATGCGCCGGGCCTGGGCAGCGCCCTGGCCGGCACACGGATGGGAACCGCACGGTGAACAATTTCGGCCGCAATCTGGCTCTCTGGGTGATTGTCGCGCTGCTGCTGGTGGCGCTGTTCAACCTTTTCCAGCCTTCGTCCTCCACCCGCCAGACCGGCCAGCAGGTCGCCTACAGCGACTTCCTGAACGAGGTGAATTCCGGCCGCGTCCGGGACGTCACCATCCAGGGCCGCACCTTGACGGGGCAGCTCTCGGATGGGCGCAGCTTCAGCACCTACACGCCCGAGGACCCCACCCTGGTCAGCAAGCTGACCGACAAGGGCGTCCGCGTGGTGGCGCGCCCGGAGGAGAGCGACGTCAACCCGCTCCTCCACTACCTCCTCTCCTGGTTCCCGATGCTGCTGCTGATCGGCGTCTGGATCTTCTTCATGCGCCAGATGCAGGGCGGCGGCGGGCGGGCCATGGGCTTCGGCAAGTCCCGCGCCCGGCTGCTGACCGAGAAGCAGGGCCGCGTCACCTTCGAGGACGTCGCCGGCATCGACGAGGCCAAGGGCGAGCTGGAGGAGATCGTGGACTTCCTGCGCGACCCGCAGAAGTTCCAGCGCCTCGGCGGCAAGATCCCGAAGGGCGTGCTGCTGGTCGGCCCGCCCGGCACGGGCAAGACGCTGCTCGCCCGCGCCATCGCCGGCGAGGCCAATGTGCCCTTCTTCACCATCTCGGGCTCCGACTTCGTCGAGATGTTCGTCGGCGTCGGTGCCAGCCGCGTGCGCGACATGTTCGAGCAGGGCAAGAAGAACGCCCCCTGCATCATCTTCATCGATGAGATCGACGCGGTCGGCCGCCATCGCGGCGCCGGCCTCGGCGGCGGCAATGACGAGCGCGAGCAGACCCTCAACCAGATGCTCGTCGAGATGGACGGCTTCGAGGCGAATGAGGGCGTCATCCTGATCGCCGCCACCAATCGCCCCGACGTGCTGGACCCGGCGCTGCTGCGCCCCGGCCGCTTCGACCGCCAGGTGGTGGTGCCGAACCCCGACGTGCAAGGCCGCGAGAAGATCCTGCGCGTGCACATGCGCAAGGTGCCGCTGGCCTCGGACGTCGATCCGAAGACCATCGCGCGCGGCACGCCGGGCTTCTCGGGCGCCGATCTGGCGAACCTCGTGAACGAGGCGGCGCTGCTGGCCGCCCGCGGCGGGCGCCGGACGGTCGGCATGCACGAGTTCGAGATGGCCAAGGACAAGGTGCTGATGGGCGCCGAGCGCCGCAGCCTGGTGATGTCGGACGACGAGAAGAAGATGACGGCCTATCACGAGGCCGGCCATGCCCTCGTCGCGCTGCACGAGCCGGAATGCGATCCGCTGCACAAGGCCACCATCATCCCCCGCGGCCGCGCGCTGGGTCTGGTGATGTCGCTGCCGGCCGGTGATCGCTACTCCAAGCACAAGTCCAAGCTGAAGGCCGAGCTGGCCATGGCGATGGGCGGCCGCGTGGCGGAGGAGCTGATCTTCGGCCCGGACAACGTCTCCAACGGCGCCTCGGGCGACATCAAGATGGCGACCGACCAGGCCCGCCGGATGGTGACCGAGTGGGGCATGAGCGAGAAGCTCGGCATGATCGCCTATGGCTCGAATGACCAGGAGGTCTTCCTCGGCCATTCCGTGACGCAGTCGAAGAACCTCTCCGAGGCGACGGCGCGCGAGATCGATGCCGAGATCCGGGCGATCATCGATGAGTCCTATGCGCGCGCCAAGCACACGCTGCAGACGCATATCGACGAGCTGCACGCCCTGGCGAAGGGCCTGCTGGAGCACGAGACCCTCTCGGGCGATGAGATCCGACAGGTGATCCGCGGCGAGCCGGTGGTGCGCAACCGTCCGGACGAGCCGGCGCCCTCCGGCCGTGGCAGCGTGCCCAGCTCGGGCCGTTCCACCCGCCCTGGCGGCGGTTTCGGCAGCCCGGCGCCGCAGCCGGGCACCTGAAGGCGGGTTCATTCCGCCCCCCTACCTGCGTTAAGGAAGGGCCCCGGAGATCGGGGCCCTTTTTTCTTTCCTGGAGGTCGGGATGCGTGAACGCTGGGTGGAGCCGGCCGGCCTGCTGCACGGGCCGGCGGCCTTGCAGGCCATCCGGGATGGCTATGCCCTGCCGCTGGCCGGCAGACCCGCCGGCTTCGCGCTGGTGCGGCTGATCGAGGATGGGCGCGACCTCGGCATCCATTCGGCGCGTGCCCTGCCGGAGGGCTGGGACGAGCTGCTGCCGCCGCTGACCCGCCGCCCCCTGCCGCTCGCCGATCTGCCGGGCGACCGTCCGCTGGTCATGGGCATCCTGAACGCCACGCCCGACAGCTTTTCCGACGGCGGCCGGCACCTCGACGCAGCCGCCGCGATCGCGGCGGGGCACGCCATGCTGGAGGCGGGGGCGGACATCCTGGATGTCGGTGGTGAGAGCACGCGGCCGGGCGCCGATCCGGTTACTCCGGAGGAGGAGGTCGCCCGCATCCTGCCGGTCGTGCGCGAACTGGCCAAGGCGGCGGTGGTCAGCGTGGACACGCGCCACCCCGCCACCATGCGGGCGGCACTGGAGGCCGGCGCCGAGATCGTCAACGACATCACGGCGCTGCGGCAGGATACTGCGTCCCAGCGCGTGGTGCGTGAGGCGCGGGCGCCGGTGGTGCTGATGCACATGCCGGTGCTGGACCCGCGCCGGATGCAGGAAGCCACCGCCTATGACGATGTGGTGCTCGACGTCGCCCGCTTCCTGCGCCAGCGGGTCGAGACGGCCGAGGCACTGGGCATCCCGCGCGGCCGCATCGTGGTGGACCCTGGCCTCGGCTTCGGCAAGACGGGGGCGCAGAACCTGCTGCTGCTGAACCGCCTGCCGCTGCTCGCCGGCATTGGCTGCCGGATCCTGGTTGGGGCCTCGCGCAAGCGTTTCATCGGCCGGGTGACCGGGGTGGAGACGCCCGCCGAACGCGTGCCGGGCAGCCTCGCCGTGGCGCTGGCCGCCGCCGCCAGCGGCGCCTCCATCCTGCGCGTGCATGATGTGGCGGAGACCGTGCAGGCGTTGCGCATGTGGCGCGCCTGTGCGGAGGGCGGCGCAGCGGAGCTGGAGTGAGGTTTTCGGGATATTCTCCATTTGGAGGGATTCATTCGCCGGGGGGTTCTGCGCTACAGCCGTCGCCCTGGCTCAAGGGAAGGGAAGCCCGGCATGGCTGATGCGGTGCGCCGCCTGTTTGGTACGGATGGGATTCGCGGGGTGGCGAACCGGGCGCCGATGGATGCCTCCACCGCCCTGCGCCTGGGCCAGGCGGCAGGGCGGTTCTTCAATCGTGGCGCCCACCGGCACCGGGTGGTGATCGGCAAGGACACGCGCCTCTCCGGCTACATGCTGGAACCGGCACTGACGGCGGGCTTCGTCGGCGCGGGGATGGACGTGGTGCTGGTGGGTCCGCTGCCGACGCCGGCCATCGCCATGCTGACGCGCTCCCTGCGGGCCGATCTCGGCGTGATGATCTCGGCCAGCCACAATCCTTTCGAGGACAATGGCATCAAGCTCTTCGGGCCGGACGGGCTGAAGCTCTCGGACGCCGAGGAGGCGGAGATCGAGGCGCTGATGGCCGGCGACCTCAGTGCCCAGCTTGTCGCACCTTCCCGCCTCGGCCGCGCCAGCCGGCTGGAGGACGCGCCGGGCCGCTATATCGAGGCGGTGAAGGCGAGCTTCCCCAAGGGGCTCAGCCTGGCCGGCAAGCGCATCGTGATCGATTGCGCGCATGGCGCCGCCTACAGGGTGGCTCCCACCGTGCTGTGGGAACTGGGCGCCGAGGTGGTGCCGGTCGGTGTCTCGCCGGACGGCTTCAACATCAACCGCGAATGCGGCTCCACCGCGCCGGAGCGGCTGGCCGAGCTGGTCCGCGAGCGGCGCGCCGATCTCGGCATCGCGCTGGATGGCGATGCCGATCGCCTGGTGCTGGCCGACGAGCTGGGTCAGATCGTCGATGGTGACCAGATCCTGGCGCTGGTGGCGCAGTCCTGGGCAGCGCAGGGGCGGCTGCGCGGCGAGGCGGTGGTGGCCACCGTCATGTCCAACCTGGGCCTGGAGCGTTTCCTGCAGGCGCGGGGGGTGAGGCTGCTGCGCACCCGCGTCGGTGACCGCTATGTGGGCGAGCGGATGCGCGAGACCGGCTGCAACCTTGGCGGCGAGCAGTCCGGCCACATGATCCTGAGTGATTTCGGCACTACCGGCGATGGGCTGGTGGCGGCGCTGCAGGTGCTGGCGGTGCTGGTGGAGGAGGGGCGCCCGGCCAGCCAGGTCTGCCGCTGCTTCACGCCGCTGCCGCAGCGGCTGGTCAATGTGCGCTATGCCGGCATCAGCCCGCTGGAGGACCCCGGAGTGGCGGAGGCCATCGCCTCGGCGGAGACGCGGCTGGGCGCGCGCGGACGCGTGCTGATCCGCGCCAGCGGCACCGAGCCGGTGATCCGCGTCATGGCCGAGGCGGAGGAAGAGTCGCTGGTGGAGCGCACGGTGGAGGAGCTGGCGGCGCTGATCCGGGCGCGCTCCGCCGCCGGGCCGGAGCGGGTGCTGGCCAGCCAGCTCGGGGAGGCCGGCTGATGCAGGGGCGGGTGCTGATCATCGCCGGCTCGGATTCCGGCGGCGGCGCGGGCATCCAGGCCGACATCAAGGCCTGCACCGCGCTGGATGCCTACGCCGCCACCGCCATCACCGCCCTGACGGCGCAGGACACGCTGGGCGTGCACGGCGTCCATCCGGTGCCGCCGGACTTCATCCGGCAGCAGATCCGCCTCAGCCTGGAGGATATCGGCGCCGACGTCATCAAGACCGGCATGCTCGGCGACACCGCCACCATTGACGCTGTCTGCGACGCGCTGGAGGCGCACGGGGCGCGCCTGCCGGTGGTTGTGGACCCCGTCATGGTGGCCAAGGGCGGCCATCACCTGCTGGCCGAGGCGGCGGTGGAGACGCTGAAGCGCCGCCTGCTGCCCTTCGCCAGCATCATCACGCCCAACCTGCCCGAGGCGGAGGTGCTGGCCGGGATGCCGGTCGGCTCGGTCGAGGCGATGCGCGAGGCGGCCGGCAGGTTGCTGGCTCTCGGCGTGCCGGCGGTGCTGCTGAAGGGGGGGCACCTGCCCGGCACACGGCTGGTGGACCTGCTGGCGACGCCCGAAGGCGTCGAGACCTTCGAGAGCGAGCGCATCGAGACCCCCCACACCCATGGAACCGGCTGCACATTGGCCTCGGCCATTGCCGCGGGGTTGGCGCAGGGGCTCGGGCTGCGCGGCGCGGTGGCACGGGCGCGCGCCTATGTGCAGGCGGCGCTGCGCACGGCGCCGGGGCTGGGGAAGGGGCACGGGCCGCTCAACCATGCCGTCACGGTGGATCCGGCGCGGCTCGCAACCCTGGCATGACCTGTCGGAGGGAAGCGTGGCCTTCGCGGCCACCTTTCCTGCGGGCAAGCTGGGTGCAGCGCAGTGCAACAGGTGCCCCCGATGGATACGCCACCCGCCTCGCACCCCGCCCGGGTGCCCTTCTATCAGGTTGACGCCTTCGCCGAGCATCCCTTCACGGGCAATCCCGCTGCCGTGGTGCCGCTGCGCGCCTGGCTGCCGGATGCGCTGATGCAGCGCATGGCCTTCGAGCACAATCTCAGCGAGACGGCCTTCTTCGTACCGGACGGGCCGGGCCAGTGGCACCTCCGCTGGTTCACCCCCACCGCCGAGGTGCCGCTCTGCGGCCATGCCACCTTGGCCACCGCCTTCGTGCTCGCCTCTGAACTGGGCGAGCCGGGGGAATTGTGCTTCCGCACCGCCTCCGGCCTGCTCCGCGTGGTGCGGGAAGGCAAGCGCCTCGTGCTGGACTTCCCGGCCAATCCGCCGCGCCGCAGCCACGCCCCGCCACCGGGGCTCGCCGCCGCGCTGGGCGCGGTCCCGCGCGAGGTATGGAAAGGCCGCGACTGGATCTGCCTGTTCGACCGCGCCGACACCGTGCGGGCCCTCTCGCCCGACCATGGCCGTATCGCCGGCCTGCGGGAGGCGGGCGTCGCACCCGGGGCCGCGCCCCGCGTGATCGTCACGGCGCCGGGTGACGACGGGGTGCATGACGTGGTCTCGCGCTATTTCGCCGCTGCCGTCGGCATCCCGGAGGATCCGGTGACGGGCGCCGCCCATGTGCAGCTCGTGCCGTTCTGGGCCGGCCGGCTGGGGCAGGAGCGGCTGGTCTGCCGCCAGGCCAGCGCGCGCGGCGGCACGCTCTGGTGCGAGCTGCGCGGCGACCGCGTCCGCATGGGCGGCCATGCCGTGCTCTATGCCCAGGGGGAGGTGCTGCTGCCCGCGGCTTGACGCCCCGCTTGATCCTCCGGGCGAGCCGGCGCAAACCCCTGCCAACCGTTCCGAACCGCGAGTGTGACCCGCCATGGCGCAAGACAACCCCCGGCCCAGCCAGCGCCCGGCCAATGCCTGCTTCTCCTCCGGCCCCTGCGCCAAGCGGCCGGGATGGTCGCTGGCGGCGCTGGAGGGCGCGCTGCTCGGCCGCAGCCATCGCGCGCCGGTCGCCAAGGCGCGGCTGGCCGAGGTGATCGCGCGCTCCAAGGCGGTGCTGGGCATGCCGGAGGGCTGGCGGCTTGGCATCGTGCCGGCTTCCGATACCGGCGCGGTGGAGATGGCGCTGTGGTCGCTGCTCGGCCCCCGCGGGGTGGACGTGCTGGCCTGGGAGAGCTTCTCCGGCGAGTGGGCCACGGACATCACCCAGCAGCTCCGCCTGCCGGATGTCCGGCTGCTGCCGGCACCCTATGGCCAGCTTCCTGACCTGACCCAGGCCGATCCGAAGCGCGACATGGTCTTCGTCTGGAACGGCACCACCTCGGGCGTGCGCCTGCCCGATGCCGGCTGGATCGCCGCCGACCGCGAGGGGCTGGCGATCTGCGATGCCACCTCGGCGGCTTTCGCCATGGACCTGCCCTGGGACAAGCTCGATGTCGTCACCTGGTCCTGGCAGAAGGTGCTGGGCGGCGAGGCGGCGCATGGGATGCTGGCACTCTCGCCGCGGGCCGTGGCGCGGCTTGAGTCCCACATCCCGGCCTGGCCGCTGCCGAAGATCTTTCGCCTGACCAAGGGCGGCAAGCTGATCGAGGGCATCTTCCAGGGCGATACCATCAACACCCCCTCCATGCTGGTCGTCGAGGACGCGCTGGACGGGCTGCGCTGGGCGGAATCGATCGGCGGCCTGCCGGCGCTGATCGCCCGCTCCGAGGCCAATCTGGCGACGGTGGCGGAATGGGTGGCGCGGCAGCCGCAGGTGGCCTTCCTGGCGGAGCGGCCGGAGACGCGCTCCTGCACCTCCATCTGCCTCCGCATCGTGGCGCCCTGGTTCACCGCGCTGGACGTCGCCGGGCAGGCTGCCGCCACCAAGGCGCTGGTGGGGTTGCTGGAGCAGGAGGGCGTGGCGTTGGACGTGGCGCCCTATCGGGACGCGCCGCCGGGCCTGCGGCTCTGGGGCGGCGCCACCGTGGAAACCGCCGACCTGCACGCCCTGCTGCCCTGGATCGACTGGGCGCTGGCCGAAACCGCCCTGCGCTTCGGCTGAGGCAGGGAGGGGGCGGCCAGACGGCGGCTACCTCCGCCGCACCGCAGAAGAATTATCCGTCTTCTGCCATTTTCGCAGAAAAATTCTCCCAAGCTTTCGCGAATTACCCCTGCAATTCGGTAAGAATGACTGACGTGGTTGCCTTAGGCTCGGTCCTGCACAGGATCCGGGCCGAAGGGCAAAGCCGATGCCGCTGCCAAACCTCCCGACCGTTTCGCGCATCCCCTTCGGCACGCCGGCCGGTCCGCGCTGGCTGGTGATCCTGCTTTTTCTGGGGGCGCCACTGCTTTTCGCCAGCAACATGGTCGGTGCCCGCTGGCTCAGCGGTTCGGTGCCGCCGGTGACGCTGGCCTTCGGCCGCTGGGCGGTGGCGGGGCTGCTCCTCCTGCCGCTGGTCTGGCCGCATCTGCGCGCGGGGGCGCTGCGCCATGCCTCGCCAGGCATGCTGGCACTGCTCGCGTTGCTGGGCGGCGTGGCCAGCGTGGCGCCACAATATGGCGCGGCGCGCTACACCAGCGCCGGCAACATCGCACTGATCGCCGCCATGTCGCCGCTGCTGGTGGCGATCATCGAGCGGGTGGTCTGGGGCGTGCGGCTGCGGCCGGCCATGCTGGCCGGCATCGCCTGCGCCTTCTGCGGCATCGGCGTGGCCGCCTTCCGGGGCGATGTCGCGGCGCTGCTGCGCTTTGAACTGAATCCCGGTGATGCCCTGATGTTCGGCGCCATCCTGGCCTGGGCCGGCTACACCGCGCTGCTGCGCCACCGCCCGGTGCCGCTGCCGCCGATGCTGCTGGTCTGGGTCGTGGCGACGGGCGGCGCGGCCGGGCTGCTGCCGCTGGTCGGGCTGGAATGGGCGCGGATGGGCGTGCCGGCGCTCGGCGCGCAGGCCTTCTGGGGCATGTTGTTCCTTGGCATCGTGGCCGGTATCGGCGCCTATGGCGCCTTCGCGCGGGTGGTCGGCATGGTCGGGGCGGCGCAGGCCAGCATGTCCATGTACCTGGTGCCGGCCTATGCCCTGGTGCTCGGCGCCGCCCTGCTGGGCGAGAGCCTGCATCCCTACCACGCCGTCGCCATGGCCCTGGTGCTCGGCGGCGTCGCGCTCGGGACGCTGCGCCTGCCGGCGCGGGCCTCCTGAAGCGCCGGCCGCAGGTGGAGGCACGCTTTCCATCCTTTGAAAGCCATTCCCGTACCGGAAAACTTCTGCTTGCAGGGGGCCGTGCCAGCAGCGAATCTTCCCACTGAAGGTGGCCGCCAAGTGCCGCCCTGAAGGGAAGAGTCCGAGACATGCTCCAGATCAACCGTCGCCAACTTCTTGCGGGTGGCGCGGCGCTGCTGGCGCCGCTGCCCCAGGCGCGCGCCCAGGCACCGGCCCCCATCCGCATCGGCGTGTTGGCCGACTTCTCCGGCCCCTACCGGGACACCTCCGGCCCCACGGCGCTCGCCTGCGCGAAGCAGGCGGTGGAGGACCTGGACCTTTCCGCCCGTGGCATCCCCGTCGAGGTGCTGCAGGGCGACCATCAGAACAAGCCTGACCTCGCCCTCGCCCTGGCGCGCCAGTGGATCGACCAGAGCGGTGTGGACATGATCTGCGAGGTCAACAATTCCGCCATTGCGCTCGCCGTCGCCGGGCTGGTGCAGGAGAAGAACAAGGTCCAGGTGAACACCGGCGCCCTCTCGGCGGCGCTGACCGGCGAGCGCTGCTCCGCCAACACCGTCCACTGGACGGCCGACACCTGGATGCTGGCCAACACTGTCGGCAAGGCCACCGTGCGCAATGGTGGGGACAGCTGGTTCCTCATCGTCGCCGACTATGCCTTCGGCCACCAGATGGAGCGCGACCTGACGCGCTTCGTCGAGAGCAGCGGCGGCAAGGTGGCGGGCTCGGTTCGCTTCCCCTTTCCGGGGACGACGGATTTCGCCTCCTACCTCGTGCAGGCGCAGGCGAGCCGCGCCAAGGTGGTCGGCCTGCTGATGGCCGGCGCGGACATGGTGAACTGCATCAAGCAGGCCCGCGAGTTCGGTGTCACGCAACGCGGCGTGCGGCTGGCGGGCACGCCGATGTTCGTCACTGATATCCACGCCCTCGGGCTGGAGACGGCGCAGGGGCTGCTGCTGTCGGAGGCCTTCTACTGGGACCTGAACGACCGCACCCGCGCCTTCCTGGAGCGCGTGAAGCCCAAGGTCGCCGGCAACTGGCCGAACCAGGAGCATGCCGGCACCTATTCGGGCGTGCTGCACTACCTGAAGGCGGTGGCCGAGATGGGCCTGCCGGCCGCCAAGGCCAGCGGCCTGGAGGTGCTCACGCGCATGAAGGCCATGCCCACCGATGACGACTGCTTCGGCGCCGGCACGCTGCGCGCCGATGGCCGCAAGGTGCATCCCTCCTACCTGTTCCAGGTGAAGGCGCCGGGCGAGAGCCGCGGCCCCTGGGACTACTACCGGCTGGAGGGCACCGTCCCGGCGGAGGAAGCCTTCCGCCCGATCTCCGAAGGCGGCTGCCCGCTGGTGAAGACCTGAGGGCAAGGCTGGCCTGCGTTTCCTTCGCAGGCCAGCCATCCCTGGCGACTCCGCCCCGATCCGCTATAGCTCCGCCCCGAACGCGGCGGAGAGGTGGATGACGGTCGGCATCGAGATGGGCCAGACGACGGCCGGGCAGGCGGCAACCCTGGACCTGGAGGAGCTGCTGGCGACGCGGCTGCTGGTGCAGGGCAATTCCGGTTCCGGCAAGTCGCATCTGCTGCGCCGGCTGATGGAGCAGTCCGCCCCCTGGGTGCAGCAGGCGGTGATCGACCCCGAGGGCGACTTCGTCACGCTCGCCGACCGCTTCGGCCATCTCGTCATCGACGCCGCCCAACACACCGAGGCCGCGCTGCAGCGCGCCGCCGACCGGGTGCGGGTGCACCGCGTCTCCGTCGTGCTGAACCTCGAAGGGCTGGATGCCGACGGGCAGATGCGACACGCCGCCGCCTTCCTCGGCGGGCTGTTCGACGCCGAGCGCGATCACTGGTCGCCCATGCTGGTGGTGGTGGACGAGGCGCAGCTCTTCGCCCCCGCCGCCGCCGGCGAGGTCTCCGACGAGGCCCGCCGCGCCTCGCTCGGTGCCATGGCCAACCTGATGTCGCGCGGGCGCAAGCGCGGGCTGGCCGGCGTCATCGCCACCCAGCGCCTGGCCAAGCTGGCGAAGAACGTCGCCGCCGAGGCCAGCAACTTCCTGATGGGCCGCACCTTCCTCGACATCGACATGGCGCGCGCCGCCGATCTGCTCGGCATGGAGCGCCGTCAGGCCGAGATGTTCCGCGACCTGCCGCGTGGCGCCTTCGTCGCGCTCGGCCCGGCCTTGTCGCGCCGCCCGCTGGCCATCCGCATCGGCGCGGTGGAGACGGAATCGCGCGGCACCAATCCCGGGCTGATCCCGCTGCCGCAGACCGCGCCGGAGGAGGCCAAGGAGTTGGTCCTGGCCGCCGCGGCGGAACCCGAGCCGGTGATGCGCCCGCCGCCGCGCCGTGCCCCCGCGCCGCCGCCGGACATCCTGACCCAGCTCGCCCAGGCCCGGCCTGCGGTGGCGGCGCCGCGCGCCGAGCCGGAACCGACGCCGGAGGAGCGCGCCGCCCGCAAGCGGCGCCTGGAAGAGATCCTGCGGCAGATCCTGGCCGAGCCGGAGGCCGCCTTCCGCTCCGTCAGCGTGCTGTACCAGGACTTCCTGGTGCGTCTGCGCATTCATGCCATCGCTGGCAAGCCGCCGGAGATCCCCGCCTTCCGCCGGATGCTGGCGGTGGCGCGGGCCGGCGTCAGCGCCGAGGCGGCCGAGGGCGACGAATGGCAGCAGATCGAGGCGCGCGCCACCGCGCTGCCGGAGGACGCGCAGGGCGTCTATCTCCTGCTCGCCCGCGCCGCGCTGGAGCGGCTGCCCTGTCCCTCGGACGCCACGATCGCCCAGGCCTATGGCACCCGCTCCGCCGGGCGGGCGCGGCGCCTGCTGGCCTATATGGAGGAGCAGGGCGCCATCGTCTGCCGCCCCGATGCCGCCGGACGCCGCATCGTCGCGCTGGTGGAGCTGGGGCACGAGACCGCGCCGGGCGACCCCAACGCGCCGCTCGCCTGAGGGCGCCTCAGCCGAGCAGCCAGCGCAGCGAATGCCGCAGCTCGGCGGCGCCGTCGCGCTCGAACCAGCGCCCATGCGCGAAGATGACACGCTCGGGCTGCAGGTCGAGCAGCCGCCATGCGGCCTCGGCCGCTTCCTGCCGCCGCAGCTTCACCACCGCGCGCAGATAGGGCGGCGGCATGGAATCCGGGGCCATCGTGCCGAACATGCGGATCAGCGGGCGCAGCGGCGCCGGCACCTTCGGGGCCTCCAGGCGCATGGCGAGGTCGGTCAGCATGAGCGTGCGCGTGGGGCGGTGGAAGAGCGCGACCTCGTGGAAGCCCATGCCGCCCTCCACCGTGACCATCGCCATGGCGTCGCCCCAGGTCAGGGGCGGCGCCTCATGCAGGTCGTGATCCAGCCGCACGCCGCTCCGCCGCACCTGCGACCGCTCGCGCAGGCCAGGGGCGGCCCAGGTGATGGCGCCGGGGCAGGCACGCTGCCACGCCTCCAGGAACTGCCAGTGCGCGATGCTGGGCGCCACCAGATGCAGGATGGGGCCGAGCTCTTCCAGCTTCTGCTTCAAGGGATGGCTGAACCGCGTGGGCGAGTGCAGGAGCAGGCTGCCATCGGGCAGGCGGATCACCGTCATGCGCACGGGCAGCACCGCGCCCAGCATGCCGGGCAGCAGGCTGTCCACGACGAAGACGTCCTCCGCCACGGGCTTGGGCGTATCAAGCGGCGGATAGCCGACCTGGTCGGCGGCGGTGGCCTCGTCATGCCCCAGCAGAGGCCCGGCGGGTCCGGCATCCTGTCCGGGGCCGCTGACGGGGGTGGCGCTGCTCGCCGCGACCACCGCGAGCTCCGCCAGGCCGATGCCGATGAGCAGCGCCCGCGCCCCGGCCGGCTGCCGGCGCATCAGCAGGCCCGCGCCGCAGATCGCCGCCGCGGCGGCGGCGTCGAGCGCCAGGTGCTCGCGCATCGTGAGCGCCGGGTAGGCGCCCCCCTCGTAGTCCGTCAGCACGGAATAGCTGACATGGCCGGCGCCTGCGGTGGCCAGCACCCGCCGCACCGGAGTAGGGAGCGCGCGCGAGGTGGAAAGGCCGAACAGCGCCGCGGAAACGGCGTAGTCGATCACGCCATGCAGCCGGGTCGGGATCATGCCGGGGCCTCTCGAAGGACAGCGATGCAGAGGCAACCGGAAAAACCCGCGACGGATGCCCGGGATGGCATCGCTATCGCGTGTGGAGGGGGCAGGGGCTTCCCTCAGCCGGGTGGCGCGAGGCCGCGCAGCACCGCCTCGAACTCCGCCCGCCGCGCGGCGAAGCCCGCCTTCTCCGCGACGCAGACCAGCGTGGTGCGGCCGCGCGGCGTCTCCATGATGGCGAAGAAGGAGCGCACCGCCTGGGCGCGCGCCGGCAGGCCGGGCCGGGGGCGCAGGTCGGCGACCATCTGCACGCCGGTGACGCCGCGCTGCTCGAACAGGGATTGCTCCTGCACATCATAGATCGCGGCCAGCCGGGTGCGCTCGATGGCCTGCCAGCCGGGCAGGCGTGTCCGCGTATTGATCTGGTTCTGGCTGTAGAGCGCGTTCTGCGGCGCGGGGACGTAGGCGAGGGTGCAGCCGGTGTCCTGGTCCTCCGGCCGCCGCAGGGTGAAGCGGGCGGTCTGCGCGCCGGACGGCGCCATGGCGGCAGCATCATAGCCGGGCGGCGGGATTATGGTCAGGCCGCTGGTTGGGTCCCGCAGCGGCTCGGCCCGGGCGGGGAGGGCCAGGACAAGCGCGGCCAGCGCGGGAAGGAGGGCGGCGCGCTGGAGCCCTCCACCGCCCCGGCGCATCAGACGAGGCGCCGTTCGGCGGCGGGCGGCAGGAAACGGTCGGTGAACAGGCTTTCGGCGCCGGGCGGGTTCTGCAGGCCATAGGCCTCGGCATTGGCGCGCACCAGCGCCTCGGCGCGCGCCATGTCGAGATGGCCGGTGCCGTGCTCGCGCACCGTGGGGGTCAGGATGCAGCGGTCGCGCGTCATCGCCCAGCGGCGCTTCTCCAGCGCCACGTCGAACAGCGGCTCGCGCTTCTTCACCGATTCCATGGCGGCGTCCGGCTCGGCCAGCAGCAGCTTCAGGCCGCCGACGCAGCCGCGCACGAAGCCGCTCGCCGCCTGCGGATTCTTCTCCAGCCAGTCGGCGCGGGCGATGATGCCGCTGCCGTAGAGGTCCAGCCCGTTCTCGGCATAGGGCCAGGCGAGGATGTCCTCTTCCTGCACGCCGGCGGCCAGCAGGTTGAAGTGGGTGGTGAAGAGGAAGCCGGTCACCGCGTCCACCTGCCCGCGGGCGAGCATGGTGTCGCGCAGGTTGGCGGCCATGCTGCTCCACTGGATGCTGCCGGCGTCGATGCCGGCGGCGCGGGCGAAGGTCGGGAAGAGCACGCGGGAGGCCTCGCCCTCCGGCGCGCCGAGGCGCTTGCCGGCGACGTCCTTCAGCGCCGCGATGCCGCGGCCCTTCACGGTGATGACGGCCGCCGCCGTGCGGTCGAGCACGGGATAGATGCAGACGACGCGCCGCTCCGGATTCTCCGCGTTGAACTTCACCGCCGCCGAGACCTCGGCATAGCCCAGGTCATAGGCGCCGGAGGCCACCTTCACCACCGTGTCGCCGGAGCCGAAGCCGCGGTCGATGCGCGGTGCCAGGCCGGCATCGCGGAACAGGCCGCGCGCCTCGGCGATGGTGAACATGGCGTGGTTGCCCTGCAGCGCCCAGTCCAGCGCGAAGCGCAGCGGCGTGGTCCCTTGCGCGGCGGCAGGGCGGAGGGCGGGCAACGCGAGGCCGGCGCCTGCGGCGGCGAGAAGCGAGCGGCGGTGCATGATGGCGGAGACTCCTGGATGGGCGGGTTGAAGACCCTTCACCCGGCAGCGTCAAGCAAACGGCGGACCGGCCCTCAGCCGGCCGCCGACAGCGCCATCAACTCCGGAGCCTGCCGCTCGAGCGGGCGATGCCACCATCGGGGAGAGGCATGGTCGGACGAGGCAATGCGCTCATGCGACTCTCCCAGACTGAAGGTGGCGCGCGGAAACTGGTCTTTGCAGGACCGGGACGGCAGGCCGTGCCGCGCGCGCGGCGCAACACGGCCGCGCGAGCCCTGGCTCAGGGGCCTTCCTGCGTCAGTTTCAGCGCATCGCGCACCACCGAGCGGAACTCGCGGCGGTGCAGTTCCCGCAGCACCAGCAGGCTGCTGAGGATCAGCGCCACGGGGTGCAGGATCCAGGCCAGCGCGGCGAGGCCGAAGTAATAGGCGCGCAGGCCGGTGTTGAAGTGGCGCGCGGCGCGATTGGCGACCTCGGCTGCCACCTCCGTCTGCGGCAGAGCCTCAGGCAACCTGCCAAGCGCGCCGACGCAGATGGAGCAGTAGTTGAACTGCCGCAGCGCCCAGGTCAGTTCGAAGAAGGCACGCACGAAGATGAAGATCAGGAGGAAAATTCGGATTTCCCAGCCTGCCTCGTCGATCGGCACATGCAGGAAGGGCACCGCGCCGAAGATGCGGCGGCCGAGATCCGGCGCGCCCAGCATCGCCATCAGCCCGCCCAGGATGAAGATGCTGGTATTGGCGAGGAAGGAGGTGGAGGTCATCAGATTGCCGATGATGCTGATGTCGGCAATGCGGTTCTCCCGCTCCGGCACCATGCGCATCCAGCGGCGGCGGTGCTCGTCCATCGCGGCGATCACACTGCGGGCGCGGATGGAGGGCACCCGGTCCACCACCATGGCATAGCCGCTCCAGCAGGCGACAAAAATGGCCAGGGCAATCCAGTCCAGCGTGCTGAGCGGCAGGTCCATGGCGCATTGCATAGCACAAGCCGGGGAGGCCAGCAGTCTTCACGGGGTGCCGCTTGCGCCTCCCGCGCGGGACGTCCAAGCCGGTCCGCATGAGCCCGGAAGCGATTCTGACCTTCAACGAGCCGCGCGCGGCGCAGCGCGCCATCCGCCTGGTGTTCCTTGCCAACGGCACCATCTTCGCCGCCTGGGCGCCGCTGGTGCCATTGGTGCGGGAGCGGCTCGGCCTCGCCGAGGCGACGCTCGGTCTTGTTCTGCTGGCGCTTGGGGCGGGGGGAATCCTGGCCATGCCGCTGGCCGGCGGCCTGGTGGCGCGGCATGGCAGCCGGGCGGTGGCCGTCACCGCCGGCTTCGGCTTCGCGGCGATGCTGCCGCTGCTTCCGCTGGCGCCTTCGGGCCCGCTGCTGGCGCTGGCGCTGTTCCTGTTCGGCGCCACCGGCGGGCTGATGGACGTCTCGATGAATGCCCAGGCCGTGGCGATCGAGGCGCGCGGCCGGCGGCCGATCATGTCCTCCATCCATGGCCTGTTCAGCCTGGGCGGACTGCTGGGGGCGGGGCTGGCCACCGCCCTGCTGGCCTCCGGCCTGCCACCGCTGCTGACGACGCTGCCCGTCGCGCTGGGCGGCGCCCTGCTGCTCGCGGCGCAGATTCCCGCGCTGCTGCCGCGCAGCGCCGACCGCCCTGGTGAGAGCCACGCCTTCACCCTGCCACGCGGCCCGGTGGTGGGGCTCGGCCTGCTCGGCGTGGTGGCGCTGATGGCCGAGGGCAGCATGATCGACTGGAGCGGCATCTTTCTCACCCAGGAGCGCGGACAGGCGCTGCGGCTGGCGGGACTGGGCTTCGCCGCCTTCTCGGTGGCGATGGCAGTGGCGCGGCTGTTGGGCGATGCGGTGAACCAGCGCCTCGGCCCGGTGGCGGTGCTGCGCGGCGGCGCGCTGCTGGCGGCGGCGGGCTTCCTCGGCGCGGCGCTGCTGCCCGGCGCCGGGGCGGCGATCCTGGGCTTCGTGCTGATCGGCCTCGGGCTGGCGAATGCCGTGCCGCTGCTGTTCAGCGCGGCGGGGCGGCTGCCCGGCATCGCGCCCGGCACCGCCATCGCGGCGGTGGCGACGCTCGGCTATTCCGGTCTGCTGGGCGGGCCGGCCTTGATCGGTTTCGTGGCGCAGGCGGCGGGCCTGCCGGTGGCGCTGGGCGGGGTAGGGCTGCTGCTGCTCGGTGTGGCCATGGCGGCGGGGCTGGTGCGCCGCTGAGCATGAAAAAGGGGGAAGGGCAGTGTGCCCATCCCCCCGCTGGCTTTCCCCGCGACAGCCTCAGTCGGCGGCGTCGCGGTGGCCTGCGCCCTCGGGCCGGCCGCTGCTGTAGGTCGGCTGCTTCAGCCGCTCGCCCGGCGGCGGACGGTTCGGCAGCGGCGGCAGGGCCAGGGCCCTCTGCAGGTCGATGCCTGCGCCCTCGGCAACGCGGCGGCCATAGTCCTCGTCGCAGTGCCACCAATGCCAGACCATCCGCAGCGCGATCGGCTCCGGGCACTCCTTCATGTCCGCCACCATGTTGGCGATCAGGTCATCCCGCTCCCAGTCCTCGAAGGAGCGGTAGCGCTCGCCGGCCTGGCGATAGTCGTCGGCGGTGCGGGTGGTCTGGTAGCGGCCGAGATGGCCCTCCACCCACTGATGGTATTCCTTCTGCGGCTTCGGTGCCTCCTGCAGTCCGCCCATCATGCTGGGCTCGTAGTTGACATGCTTGTTCTCGCCGCCGCCATCCACGTGATAGGTCATGATGCCGTCCCGCTGGTTGGTGCGCGCGCGGGCCGCCGGCTGCGGCGCATTGATCGGCAGTTGCAGGTAGTTGGGGCCGACGCGGTAGCGCTGCGTGTCCGAGTAGGAGAGGGTGCGGCCCTGCAGCATCTTGTCGTCCGAGAAGTCGATGCCGTCCACCAGCACGCCGGTGCCGAAGGCGGACTGCTCGGTCTCGGCGAAGAAGTTGTCGGGCACGCGGTCCAGCACCATGCGGCCGACGGGACGCAGCGGAAACTTGTCCTCCGGCCAACGCTTTGTGTCGTCCAGCGGGTCGAAGTCCAGCTCGTCATGCGCATCGTCGCTCATCAGCTGCACGCAGAACTCCCATTCCGGGCAGTCGCCGCGCTCGATGGCGCTGTAGAGATCCTTGGTGGCGTGGCCGACTTCCTTGGCCTGGATCTCGGCGGCCTGCTGGCTGGTCAGGTTGCGCACGCCCTGCTTGGGCTCCCAGCTGAACTTCGCCAGATGCGCCACGCCCTCCGCATTGACCAGCTTATAGGTGTTGACGCTGGAGCCCTGCATTTCGCGATAGCTTGCCGGGATGCCCCAGGGGCTCTTCACCCAGGTCACCATGTGCAGCGCCTCCGGATGGTGCGCCACGAAGTCGTAGAAGCGCCAGGCCTCCTGCCGGTTGGTCACGGGATCGGGCTTGAAGGCGTGGATCATGTCCGGGAACTTGATGGCATCCCGGATGAAGAAGATCTTGAGGTTGTTGCCGACGAGATCCCAGTTGCCGTCGACCGTCTTGAACTTGACCGCGAAGCCGCGCGGATCGCGCGCCGTCTCCGGGCTGTCCTTCGAGCCGATGACGGTGGAGAAGCGCACGAAGAGAGGCGTCTTCACCCCCGCCTCGTTCAGCACGCGTGCCTTGGTGTACTTGCTGGCCGGCTCGTCGCCGATCTTGCCATAGGCCTCGAAATAGCCATGCGCTCCAGCGCCGCGGGCATGCACCACCCGTTCCGGAATGCGCTCGCGGTCGAAATGCGTGATCTTCTCGATGAACTGGTAGTTCTCCAGCGTGGCCGGCCCGCGTTCCCCGACGCTGCGCAGACTCTGGTTGTCGTGGACGGGGTGCCCCTGACGCGTGGTGAGGGTTTTGCGATCTTCGTTCATGCTTCTGCCGTCCCTGAATGCTGGCCCGTTCCCGCGTTCTCTTCCAACAGGCCCATTTGTACTCTAACGACGGAGCCCCTGGCCCGGTCTGGTACGATCCGCTCAGAATCGCGGCCATGTGATCGCGCGCTTGCGAAACGCAGGTGAAGCAAACCTCACTGGGACGGTTCGGTTGCGATGCGGTAGAGCCAGTCGGGGGCACCACCATTGGCCTCGGCGAGCCAGACCTGCTCGCCACGCTTCAGTACACTGGTCCAGAGTGCGTGCAGCGCATCCCGCGGCCGGGGCTTGCAGCCCTCGCCGAGCAGCGGTCCGTAAGTGGCACGGTAGGCTTCGGCATGCATTGCGGCGGTCTGGCCTGCATCATCGAGGCGGGCGCGGCGGAAGCGGGCCATCGGGACCTCCGGATCGGTTCGGAGGGGCAAGGTGCGGTGCCGCGGAGGCGCAAAAAAGGCGGACGCCGCGAGGCGCCCGCCGGTCAGGAAGCTGCAGGAGGCAGAAGCGGAGCCTGCCCGCCTCAGCCCATCTTCTTCTTCAGGTTCTCGTCCAGCTTGGCGAGGAAGTTCTGGGTGTTCAGCCAGGACTGGCCCTTGCCGATCAGCACGGCGAGGTCCTTGGTCATGTAGCCGCTCTCGACGGTCTCGATGCAGACCTGCTCCAGGGCATTGGCGAAGTCCACCACGTCCTGCGTGCCGTCGAACTTGCCGCGATAGGCGAGGCCACGGGTCCAGGCGAAGATCGAGGCGATCGGGTTCGTGCTGGTCTCGCGGCCCTTCTGGTGCTCGCGGTAGTGGCGGGTGACGGTGCCGTGCGCCGCCTCGGACTCAACGGTGTTGCCGTCCGGGGAGAGCAGCACGGAGGTCATCAGGCCGAGCGAGCCGAAGCCCTGCGCCACGATGTCGGACTGCACGTCGCCGTCGTAGTTCTTGCAGGCCCAGATGTAGCCGCCTTCCCACTTCAGCGCGGAGGCCACCATGTCGTCGATCAGGCGGTCCTCGTAGGTCAGGCCGCGCTTCTCGAACTCGGCCTTGAACTCGGCGTCGTAGATCGAGCGGAAGATGTCCTTGAAGTTGCCGTCATAGGCCTTCAGGATCGTGTTCTTGTGGCTGAAATAGACCGAGAAGTTGCGCGCCAGGCCATAGTTGAAGGAGGCGCGGGCGAAGCCCTCGATCGAGCTGTTCAGGTTGTGCTGCATCATGGCAGCGCCCGGCCCCTTGAAGACGAACTCGCCGATCTCCTGCGGCTGGCCGCCCTCGGGGATGTAGGTCATCTTCACGGTGCCGGCGCCCGGCACCTTCATCTCGACCGCGCGATAGATGTCGCCATAGGCGTGGCGGCCGACCACGATCGGCTTGGTCCAGTGCGGCACCAGGCGCGGCACGTTCTGGCAGATGATCGGCTCGCGGAAGATCGTGCCGTCGAGGATGTTGCGGATCGTCCCGTTGGGGGAGCGCCACATCTTCTTCAGGCCGAACTCCTTCACCCGCGCTTCGTCCGGGGTGATGGTCGCGCACTTCACGCCGACGCCGTACTGCTTGATGGCATTGGCGGCATCGACCGTCACCTGGTCATCCGTCGCGTCGCGGTGCTCGATGCCGAGGTCGTAGTACTTCAGGTCGATGTCGAGGTAGGGCGTGATCAGCTTGTCCTTGATGAACCCCCAGATGATGCGGGTCATCTCATCGCCGTCGAGTTCGACGACGGGATTCTTCACCTTGATCTTGGCCATGCTGATCCTCGTATGGACGCCTTCGGTTCTCCGTCAGGGGGGCGGCCCGCGCGCCGTGCCGGCGCGCGCCCGCTAGCCCACTGGCGGCAGGGTCGGAGCGGACAATCGCATCGCCGGCAAGGCTGGGCAAGGGCGGGCCGGGGGCAAACCTGCCGCCGCGGCGGGGCAGGAGGCGCCGCGCGGGGAAAAACTTCCCCAGGGGCGGGGCGTTGAGGGCCGGGGCCCTGAAGGTCCCGCTTACGTGGAGAGTCGCATGAGCGTTTTCGGTTCCATCATGTCCAGGATCTTCGGCCACAAGCAGGCCAGCGCCGCCGCGACCCCCAGTGGCGCTTCCCCCGCGGCGGGCAGTGGTACGGGGGCCGCGCCCGCCGCGCCTGTTGCGGGGACCTCCAGCGCCACCGACGACCAGCCCAAGATCTCCGCCGGCGCTGCGCCGGGGACGGTACCCGGTACGGCAACGCCGGTGGTGCCTGGCTCGGCGCCGATGCCCAGCGGGGCCGGCGCCGCCACGCCCGTACCGGGCGAGGTGGGGCAGCAGCCCGTCGATGTCGAGGCGGTGCTGACGGAGATGGCTGAGAAGAACCCGCAGAAGCTCGACTGGCGCCACTCCATCGTGGATCTCATGAAGCTGCTCGGCCTGGACAGCAGCCTGGAGAACCGCAAGGAGCTCGCGAAGGAGCTGAACTACAGCGGCGACACGCACGATTCCGCGGCCATGAATATCTGGCTGCACAAGCAGGTCATGCAGAAGCTGGCCGAGAATGGCGGCAAGGTGCCGGAGGCGCTGAAGGGCTGAAAGGCCGGGCCGGGGCTCGCTTGCGTTACCAGCCCCGGCCGTAATAGCCGTGGCGGGGGGGGCCGTAGGGCCGGCCGTAACCATAGCCGCGATGCGGCGGCGGCCGGCGGTAGTGGCGCCGGTGCCGGTCGCCGTCATCATTCATCGAGCCGATGATCAATCCGGTGGCGAGGCCCGCGCCTGCGCCGAGCGCCAGGGTGCTGCCCCAGTCGGTTGTGCCGTCCGGATTCTGGCAGCCGGCCACCAGCAGGCTGCCGGCCAGGGCAAGGGCGGGAAGCGTGCGTCGCATGGGCGTGTCTCCTCCGATGCGTCACACCCTGGCCCTTCTACAAGGCAGCCCTGCGGCAGGATCGCGGCGGTGATCGGGCAGCCGGGCGGCTCCGGCCAGCCTCAGCCGGCAGCGCGCGAGAAGGCGTTGAAGGTCTGCACCGTGTAGGTGTCCTTCACGCCGGGCACTGTCTGCACCCGCTCCACCACGAAGAGGCCGATATCGCGGCCGGCTTCCAGGTAGAACTTGCCGAGCAGGTCGTACTGGCCGGAGATGGAATGCATCTCGGACAGCTCCTCGATGGTGTCCGCCATCTCGCGCGCCACCTGATAGGCCTGGCCCATCTCGCACTTGATCATGACGAAGATCGCTCGCATCGCTGGGGCCTCCGGGATTCGGGAATGTCGCGCACCATGGCGCGGTGCGGCCGGCTGGGGAAGGGGCGCGGAACGCCGTCCGGGCCGGGTCGTTCGCCGGGGGGTAGCCGCGCACCGCCGGCTCGGCTAGCGTGCCGCGACTTGTCTGACGACCACCGGAGGGAATGCAAGCGTCATGGACGGGATGAGCACAGCAACACGAACCGGCGGCCAGCTTTTGGCCGACGCGCTGGTGGCCCAGGGCGTGACCCATGCCTTCTGCGTGCCCGGCGAATCCTATCTCGATCTGCTGGACGGCCTCTACGCCAACCAGGACAAGGTCGAGCTGGTCACCTGCCGCTTCGAGGCGGGCGCGGTGAACATGGCCGAGGCGCATGGCAAGCTGACCGGCCGCCCCGGCGTGGCGCTGGTGACGCGCGGCCCCGGCGCCTGCCACGCCGCCATCGGCGTGCATATCGCCATGCAGGACAGCACGCCGCTGGTGCTGATCGTCGGCCAGATCCCCTTCGGCGAGACCGACCGCGAGAGCTTCCAGGAGGTGGACTACCGCCGGATGTTCGGCTCGGTCGCCAAGTGGGTGACGCAGATCGACGATGCGGCGCGCATCCCCGAGCTGATGGCGCATGCCTTCGACGTGGCGACCTCCGGCCGCCCCGGCCCGGTGGTGGTGGCGATCTCGGAGGAGATGCAGAAGGCCCGCGTGGCGGTGCCGGATATCGGCCCGGCCGAGGTGGCGTCCGCCTATCCCGCGCCGGCCGCGATGGAGCGGATGCTGGCCCTGCTCGACCAGGCCGAGCGGCCGCTGGTGGTGCTGGGCGGCTCGCGCTGGACGCAGGAGAGCCGGCGCCTGGTGCGCGAGTTCTGCGTGGCGCGCGACCTGCCGGTGGCCGTCGGCTTCCGCCGCCAGAGCCTCTATGACGGCACCCTGCCGAACTATGCCGGCGACCTCGGCGTCGGCGCCGATGCCGGGCTGGTGGCCAAGGCCAAGCAGGCCGACCTGATCCTCGCCATCGGCACCCGCATCGGCGAGCCGGTCAGCCAGGGCTACACGCTGTTCGACATGGCTGGCCAAGGCGGCCAGAAGATCGTCCACGTCTATCCCGAGCAGGCCGAGATCGGCCGCGTCTATCGCCCGGCGCTGGGCATCACCGCCGAGATCAACGCCTTCGCCGCGGCGCTGGCCAAGCTGCCGGCGCCCCAGGGCGCGGCGCGCTGGTCGGCCTGGACCAGGGAGGTGCACGCCGCCCGCGTCAAGCAGGCCGAGGCCCCGGACTATGCCGGCCCGCTGAACCTCGCGCGCGAGCTGCAGGCGCTGGAGAAGGTGCTGCCGAAGGATACCATCTTCACCTGCGATGCCGGCAACTTCGCCACCTGGCCGAACCGCTTCATGCACATGACGGCGGAGCAGGAGTTCCTCGGCCCGACCAACGGCGCCATGGGCTATGCCGTGCCGGCGGCGATCGGCGCCAAGATCACCTATCCCGACCGCTGCTGCATCGGGCTGGTGGGCGACGGCGGCGCGCTGATGACCGGGCAGGAGATCGCGACGGCCTTCCAGGCCGGCGTGGCTCCCATCGTGCTGGTCTTCAACAACGGCATGTACGGCACCATCCGCATGTATCAGGAGCGCGCCTATCCCGGCCGCGTCTCCGGCACGAAGCTGACCAACCCGGATTTCGCCAAGTTCATCGAGAGCTTCGGTGGCCATGGCGAGGTGGTGGAGAAGGACGGCGAGCTGGTGCCGGCCTTCCAGCGGGCGGTGGCCAGCGGCAAGCCGGCCATCATCGAGGTTCGGGTGAACCCGGAGCAGGTGACGCATCGCGCCACCATCGCCGACCTGCGCGCCCAGGCGGGCGGCGGCAAGAAGCACTGAGGCCGCCCGGCCGGGCCGCCCCTCCCACCGCGGCGGGGCGCTGACAGGAAAAAGGTGGGAGTCCGGGGGAATTCCTTCCCCCGGGCTTTTTTTCTGAGAGCAGATCCCCTTCCGATGGCATCATCGGAACGGGTGAAAATGCTCTAGGCGGTGGTGACGATTTCCTGATCTGAGGGATTCCGCTGCTGAGCGGGGCGTGATTCAAGGCTGGCTTTTGGAGGCTGGCCTGGATGAGCGCGGACCCGGATGCGTT
>NZ_JASIRT010000018.1 GCF_030063475.1 Roseomonas sp. E05 | reverse complement strand
ACGCCAGGCGCCTCCACTCGGCGCTTGGCTACCGGTCACCCGAAGAGTTCGAACACCAACTGGTCCGGCAGGTGGCTTAGTTCTGACCCATCGTGGTCCAGCCTCAGGGGTTCACTCCACGCCGGGGTTTGGCCCCGATCCCGGTGACCCTCGGCCAGCCGCCGATCGGGTTCGAACGGATTACCCGGACCGGAACCGCCAGTTGGTACCGGGACTGGCTGTTCCGGACGATCGGCCCGTCGGATTTGCGCTACGGGATGGACCCGGACACGATCTACCCGATCCTGCTGCAGCGGCTTGAGGCCGACGATATCGTACGGCGCGTCAACGGGCCGGAGGGCCAAAACCGGCACGCCTGGCTCCTGGTGCCGGAGCGGGTGACAGTTTCTACCGCGACCATCGGGCTCACCTGCGACCGGTGCAGTCGGCGCGAAACCGGGCTCGCAGAGAACGCGAAGATCCTCATCGGATCCCCGTGCACTCGAATAGGCTGCGACGGGCACTTCGCCGGCACGAAGCAACCTGACAGACCCGCGCTGCGCCGATCCCTCCGCTCGGACCGCAATCATAGGGTGGTCGCCCGGGAGCATACCGGGATCCTCGAGACGGATGAGCGGCTGCGGGTCGAGACCGGGTTCATCAAGGGGGAGACACGCTGGGCCCCTAACCTGATCTCGGCCACCCCGACCCTGGAGATGGGGATCGACCTCGGGGACCTGTCCACCCTGCTTCTGAGTTCCGTTCCTCCGGAGGAGGCGAACTACGTCCAGCGGATGGGGCGGAGCGGGCGGCGTGACGGGAACGCGCTGAACATGGTCCTTGCGAATGCGCGCGCGCACGACCTCCAGTTCTGGGAGAACCCGACCCCGATGCTCGCGGGCCAGGTCCGGCCGCCGGGCGTGTTCCTTGCGGCGGAGGAGGTACTTCTTCGCCAGGTGACCGCGTTCACCCTGGACGTCTACGTGTTCGGCTCGACCGTCAGCGGGGATTACGGGAAGGTCCGTGACGTGCTCAAGCGCCGGACTTCAGGCGTGACCCAGGGGTTCCCGATCGAATGGCTTGAGCTGGTGCGCGAGACCGGGCCGGAGCTGGCGGACCGGTTCCTTTCCGGCCTGCCGCGGGAGGTCCGGGACCGGACAGATCTGGCGGATCGGATCCGGTCCTACCTAACCGGGACGGACCCGAAATCGATCGGGTGGCGCGTCGGGGAGGCGTTCGACGCGGCTGCGACAGAGCGGGCCCGGCTCGTGGAAAAGCGGGAGGAGGCGACGAAGGAGCTCAAGCGGCTCCAGAAGCGCCGCGCCGAGCTGACAGATGAGGAGTATCAGCGTCGCGAGCAGGACCTCAACCGGGACCGGACCGAGATCAACCGGCTGATCCGCAGCGGGATCGACGACGTGCCGGTGATCAAGTTCCTGACCGACAAGGGGATCTTGCCGAATTACGCTTTCCCGGAAGAGGGGGTGAAGCTGACCTCGATCCTGTCGCGGCGCAACGACGGCGCTGTCGCGCGCGACGAGGATGGCCTCCTGCACAAGGAATACTCCCGTCCGGCCAGTTCTGCCCTATCGGAGCTTGCACCGGGGCAGTTCTTCTACGCCAACGGTCGCCAGGTCCAGATCGACCGGATCGAGATGGGCAAGGAGGACCTGACCGCCTGGACCTTCTGCCCCGCCTGCTCCCATGTTGCGCATCGGATCGAGGGGACGGAAGCCCGCACCTGCTCGAAATGCGGGGACGAGATGTGGTCGGACAGCGGCTCCGAGCACAACGTGGTCCAGCTGAAGTCGGTCATCGCCGTGGACAGCGAGGAAAAGGCGGCGATCCGCGACGGAGATCAGCGGGACCAGCGCCAGTTCGACCGTGTCCTGATGCCGTTCCACGGGCCGGAGGACATCGCCACCTCTTGGTTCACGAGCCGGGACAACGGCGCCCCGTTTGGGTTTGAGTTCCTCCCTCACTGCACCTTCCGGGACTTCAACTTCGGCCAGAAGTCCAGCCTGCCAGGTCCGAGGATTGCGGGGGAGCGCCGGCCTGCGCAGCCGTTCCAGATCTGTCGCCACTGCGGGTCACTCCAGGGTCCACCACGCGGTGCGGACGATCGCGGGACGCACCCGCCGAATTGCGTTGCGATGCGGGATCAGGACTTGCACCGGGACCGTTGGGAGACAGGCGTGTTCCTGATGCGGAAGTTTGACACAGAGGCGATCCGCATCGTGATCCCGGTGGTCGGCGACGCGGATGACGATGACCTCAAGAGCTTCGTTGCGGCGATCAACCTCGGGATGCGGCGTCATTTCGCGGGCAAAGTGGATCATATCCGGTCCACCATCTTCCAGGCGCAACTGAACGGGATGGCCACGGTCCGGAGTCTTTACCTCTACGACTCCGTCCCCGGCGGCTCAGGCTATCTGCGCCAGATCGCTGAGCATCCGGACACGATGCGCGCGGTGATCAGCCGCGCTGCGGAGGGGCTCCGAGACTGCCCCTGCAACCAGGAGCCGGACCGGAACGGGTGCTTCCGTTGCGTGAAGCCGTACCGGTCCCAGTTCGGACCAGGGGAGCCGGACCGGGACCGGGCGCGGCAGATGATGGAGACGATCCTCCAAAAGTGGGACAGCTTGACCCGGACCGAGACCGGGATCGACGAGTCGATCCGGGGGGCGCTGGTCGAGAGCGTGCTCGAGAAGCGGCTCCTACGGGCCCTTTCCGACCTTTACGGTGACGGGGCGCTAACCCCGCAGGTCCTTCCGGGTGGACGTCGCGGCTTTGTGCTGCGCGCGGGCCGGTCGGACGCGCCGCGCCTCTGGACGATCGAGCCGCAGGTGCAGATCGACGCTCGGTTTCGGGGCCTCCCTCGCAAGAGGATCGACTTCCTGGTCACGCCCGTCGGCCGCGGCGGTGGGCTGCCGGTCGTAATCGAGATGGACGGGATCGAGTATCACGCGGGCACGGTGGCGCAGGACCTTCTGGACCGGATGCTGATGATCCGGTCCGGGCAGGTGCGGGTCTGGACCCTGTCCTGGCGAGACCTGGACCCGGAGGACGGCGGCTACCTGAACCCGCTCTCCGAGACCGCCCTCGGGACGCAGATGACAGGCCCCCTCGGAAGGGCTCTGGCACACCCGCTTCTCGCCCCACACGCGGAGGCGGTCCGTGCGCTTCAGACGGTCAGCACGCTCGAGGCGCTCAGGGGCTTCCTCGATGGGGGCACCGACATCGAGGCGGCGATCCGCTCCATCCTGGTCCGGGGGCTCGTGAAGGCGGGGCGGCCGCTCGATCAACTCCCTCGACAGGCGGCCCTTTCCGAGGCGGGGCGGCTGTTCCTGCTCTCACCGGGGCTCGCGGAACATGTAGGTGTCGGGGCGCTCGACCTCTATCTGGCCTGCCAGAAGATCTCGCCGACGGAATGGGCGCAGTCCGACCGCGACGTCCGGCTCCTTCTTCGTGCGGTCCTGCCGGACCCAGGCGAAATCCCAGCCGCGAAGGCCCTCTATACGGAAGCGTGGCGCGGGCTCTGGCGGGTCGTGAACCTGTTCCAGGGGGTGCGCGGACTCCATGTCGAAGTCGACGGGCTCGACACGCTAGCGCCGCCGGACATGTCGGAGCCGGTCGCGGAGCCAGAAGGGGTGCCGCCCACGGCCGCTTGGGAGGAGGCGCGCGCCCTATGCGACGAGGCGTTCCACCCGTTGATCGACGCGCTGATCGCGGCGGAAACCCCCGGGCCGGACCGGATCGGGGACGACCTGCTCGCGGGTAGCCGCGTGATCGGCATGATGGAGTTCGGATGGGTGGAGCCGCGCGTCGCCGTCGCTGAGACGGCCCATGAGGGGACCGGCTGGGCGCTGATCCGGTTCGATCCAGGAACCGACCAAGTCGGGGAGACAGTCTCGAGGATTATCAAGGCCCTTCAGGAGGCACGGACATGACGGGCACGATGACCAAGCGGGTCTCCTACGACATCGGCTGCATGAAGAGCCTGCGGAAGCTGCCCGACCGGGTGGCGCTCAAGTTCATGGACATGATGACCCGCTATATGTCCGACCCGTCCGCGAACGGGCTGAATCTCGAGACGGTGGAGGGATCCAAGGACAGCTCGATAAAGTCTCTGCGGGTCGATCATGGGTACAGGGCGATCGCCTTTGAGGTTAGCCGCGACATCATGTTCGTGCACGTGAACGAGCACGACAAGGCTTACCGCTGGGCTGCCGGGCGCCGGGTCAAGCTCGACCCGGAGACGAACCGCATCCGGATCATCGAGGAGCTCGATGCGGTCATGGAGCCTGTGGCAATCCCGGCCCCCGCTGCTCCGCGTCTCTTCGGAGCGGTCTCTGACGCGCGCCTGCGCGAGCTCGGCGTGGCAGAGGAGGAGTTGCCTGCGGTCCGCAACATCCCCACGATCGAGGCTCTGGAGGGTGCGGAGGACCGGTTCGACCCTCTCACCTATCAGATCCTCTACGCGGTCGCGGCCGGCTATGAGGACGAGGAGATCAAGACACTGACCGGGGTCGGCGGGGAGCCGGACGCGGAGCCGCAGACGTCCCCAGCGGATCTGACCTTCGGCCAGTTGATCGAGACGGAGCAGAGCCGCCAGACGATCTTCATCCCGGACAGCGAGGCGGAGCTGCGTCGCGTCTTTGAGGAGGGGCTCGAGGGGTGGCGCGTTTTCCTGCACCCCGAACAGCGCAAGATCGCCTACCGGGACTATAACGGGCCGGTCCTGGTCCGGGGCGGCGCCGGGACCGGCAAGACGGTCGTTGCGATGCACCGGGCAAAGCATCTGGCGGACCACATCGAGAAGGATCCGACCCAGGCGGGCAGGCGGGTGCTTCTGACCACCTTCACGACCAGCCTCGCCCATGACATCGAGGCCAACCTGCGGACCCTCTGTCCGGCGCATCTGGACGCGCGCCCGCCACGGATCGAGGTGATCAATCTAGACCGGTGGGTTTCCCAGTTCCTCAAGCGCAAGAGCTTCGCGCGCGAGGTCGCCTTCTTCGGCGAGGCGCGCGATCGCCTCGACCAGGTCTGGCGGTCGGTATTCGACGATCACGAGCTGCCCGAGGGGCTGTCCGAGCCGTTCGTCCGCGCGGAATGGGCGCAGATCGTGCAGGCCAAGGGGGTGGCCGACCAGAGGGGCTACCTGAAGGCGTCCCGGGCTGGGCGCGGCACCCCGCTTGACCGCAAGAAGCGGGCTGTCCTGTGGGATATCTTCGCCGATTACCGGGCGCGGCTGATCAGCGAGGGGCTTGCGGAGCCGGATGACGCGTACCGGGAAGCGACCGAAATCCTGACCTCGGAGGCACCGAACCTCCCTTACGCCGCTGTGATCGTGGACGAGGCGCAGGACATGGGGGAGCAAGCATTCCGGCTGATCCGGGCGATCGTTCCGGAGACCCCGTCTGGGGACCGGAATACTCTCTTCATCGTGGGGGACGCGCATCAGCGAATATATGGACGGCGAGCCAATATGTCCGCCTGCGGGATCAACGTCCGGGGCCGATCGAAGCAGCTTCGGCTCAACTACCGGACCACGCAAGAGATCCGCGCTTGGGCCGTCTCCGTCCTCGAGGGCGTGAGTGTGGATGACCTTGACGAGGGGACGGATACACTGCGCGGCTACGTCAGCCTCATGCAGGGGGCTGCCCCGTTGCTAGTCGGGTACAAATCCGAGGCGAAGGAACTGGAGGGGCTGGTAGCTTGGCTCCGCGGGCTCCCGGCAGATCGAATTCGACTCTCCGACATAGGCGTGCTTTGCGCGCGCAAAGTGGACGTGGAGAGGGTTCAAGGAGCGCTACGCGCCGCAGGGATCGAGACGGTGCTCCTTCAGTCCGGCGCGGACGATCGGGCTGTTCCTGGGGTCCGGATCACGACCATGCACCGGGCGAAGGGTCTCGAATTCTTTGCGGTGTCTATTCCGTTCCTCTCCGACACCGCATTCCCGCCGCCGGGCGTGCTTCGGACGGCGGTCGATCCAGCGGACCGGGAGGACATCGTCATGCAGTACCGGTCCCTCCTCCATGTCGCAGCAACCCGTGCGAAGCAGGCGCTTCGCGTTTCTTGGTCGGGAATTGCAACGGGCCTGATTGACGCTGCCACCTTGGATGCCCCGCCCTGAGCTACCGTTGCGTCCCGACTCGTGGTGTAGGAGGCCCAAGCGGCGCGCGCCGGGCAGCACCGTCGGGCGGCCGGAGACCCAGGCATTTACAGGCAGCCTCTTCGGCTCAGACCGTCGACTTCGCATCGAAGATCCCGCAGCGAGTGGTTCTGATCAACGGGAAACGCTTAACCGAACTGATAGTCGAGCACGGCGTTCGGGTGCGAATCAGCCGAACCGTTGAATTCGAACGCCTGGACGAGGATCTTTTCTCGGAGGAAGAGTGATCCGCCCGACTGGCCGTACCGAAGTGTTCGCTCTCGAAGTACGGATTTCAGGCAAGTGGGGTTCGAACCGAAGCAAGAGGCGAGCGCGCTGAAACCGGCCATTTACCTAGGTTTTTGCATTCCGTACTAAAACGCCTAAGTCAGGAGGTCCGGAGAGAATTGGCCTTCGGAGAGCGATTTTCGGCCGGCTCCGCGCCGGGCCAGTCAACAGATCTGCCCCGAAAACCCCAGGAGACCTGCCACTCAGCGCGATGCTCGGTCAGGCGGAGAGCACGGCTCGTATGGGAACTGGCGGAGGGGATGGGATTCGAACCCACGAAACGGGTTATCCCCGTTTAACGGTTTAGCAAACCGCCGCCTTCGGCCACTCGGCCACCCCTCCGCAGGGTGTTGAAGTTGCACGGCGTATGCGGAGCCGCTTCTAGCCTTCCTGCGGTCGCCCGTCAAACCCGGAGGGCGACAAGCCGGACGAAAAATGGAGCCGTCCTGCACTTCGCCGAAGCCCCCCCTGTATTCCCGCGCTTCAGGACGATTCACCGGGCGCGGCGGGACCGGGGAAGGGGCCGGTGGAAAAGGGAAACCGCGCCTTCCGCACGCTGCGGCGCCCGGGCCGGAACACCTGCCGCCCGCCGAAACCGGCAGCGCCCGCCCGCCAGGAGCTTTCCGCCACAATGTGTCCTGGCCCGATCAGGCCGGCACGCCTGATCGGGAGCGGTCTTAGAGCAGATCCCGTTCCGATGGCATCATCGGAACGGGTGAAGATGCTCATAAAAACAAATGCTCTAGCCCACCACCGCCAGATCGAACGCTGCCCGCAAGCTTCTCGCCTTGTCCTCAAGGCCCGGAATCTGCCGGAAGGTTCCGGCGACATCCAGCGCCTTGTCCTGGGCGCCGCAGGCGCCGTGGAGCGCTTCGGCCTTCTGTACCAGCGCATCGGCGAGCCGGGCGAGCACAGGGGCGAAGCGCTGCGCCGTGGCAGCCTTCGGCCCGGCCCAGTTCGGCGCCGCACCCCACCAGAGGATGTCCAGCAGCCGAAGCGGGTCGCTTGACGCGAAGATCGCGGCCGCCAGGCCGGCCACCGCATCGAGGAGGGCTCGCTTCACCACCGCATCCGCCACGAATCCGCCCTCGCGCGGGTTCTCGTCCAGCACCTGGCGCAGGCGGTGAAGCTCGCGCCGGAGGAGATCCTCAGGGCAGGCGGAGACCCGCGCGCCGATCATCGTGCCGGTGCTGTCCGTGAAGTTGCTGGGCGCTTCCAGCGCGTTGATCAGGGGGTGGTACTCGTGCTCGCCGCTCCAATCGAACTGGCCGCGGAAGAACTGCTCATCATAGCCCCGCGGAACGCCCGAAAAGCGGACGGCCACGTCCTGCCCGCCGCGGTCGATCTGGTAGAGCGCCATCTCCAGCGTGTTCACCGGCCAGCCAAGGTCGATGGCGCTCCAGAAACTGTCGCTGGCCTGCTCGCCGGCCAGGGCAACGGCATTGACCAGAAGATGGGTCGCCTGCCGGAGATTCTGCAGGTTGAAGTGCCGGTCCGCGCCATGCAGCCCGACCAGGCCGGACATGATGCCCTGTGCGATGTCGCGCGCGACGACGCCGTTCTCCAGCACATGCGTGAAGCGGGTCGTCACGAAGCGGGTGGGGCCATCCTGGCGGGCGGCCGCCATCCACTGCGCCTCCGCCAGTTTTTTGGTGGCGGTATAGACGTGGTCCGTGATGTAGGCGAAGCACTTGCCCGTCGAGGAATAGACCGCCTGGGCGACCCCATGCCGCTGGCAGGCGGCAATGACATTCGCCGTGCCGTAGACATTCGTCTCCACCGCGTCCCGCACCACCACCTCGGCCCGGCCGGGCTCGCGGATGGCGGCGAGGTGGAACACCACCTCCGGGCGCAGCTCAGCAAAGGCGGCGTCCAGCGCCGCAGCGTCGCGGATGTCGACCTGGATGCCGCTGCCAAGGCCGCTATGGGCGACGAGGTCAAGGCTGACGAGCGCCTGCGGCTCGAAGCTGGCGAGCAGCGTGCGCAGGCGGGTGCCGACGCAGCCGGCGCCGCCGATGACCATGACGCGCCGGCCCTTGAGCCGCTTCAGCGCCGCCTCCTGGTGGAGGGCGACATTCCGGGTCATCGCCAGCTCGATCGGGTTTTCGGAGAGCCGGCCCTCGCTCTTCATGGTCGCGATCAACCGGCGGGTCACCCCGCGCAGGGCGGCCAGTGTCCCGGAATCCAGCTCCGCAAGCCCGGGAGGAGCCAGGCTCTTTATCTCATCGATGAGGCTGGCGCTGGTTTGCAGAGGCATGGTTGGGGTCCGCTTGCTGAAGGCAGGAGATCACGAAAGTTGAAGTCTGGGAGAAACGCTTTCTCGTATGACAAATAATCCACGGAGAGCGCTACCGGAACTCCAGTCAGGAGTAAATTATTTGAATATACACTCTTCGTGGATTGATTTCACTGCAAGGGTCAGAATTGTGGATGAATTTACTGTTCAGCTTCTTTTCGCCAGGCTGAAAATCCCCGCTCCAGATTGAAAAGGTGCGCCGGATCGTAGCCGGCGGAGACAAGGCTGCGGATCGCGGCGCTGCTGCGCATGCCGGACTGGCAGTAGACGATGATGTCCCGGTCACGCGGCAGTGTGCCGAGCACCCCTCCTTCCGCCTTCCCGCCATCCCTCAGGACCGACTGGACAGCCTGCTCGATCTCCGGCTTCGCAATGCGCAGGGCGCCAGGGATGGTGCCCCCCAGCCACTCATCGGGGTTCCGCACGTCGAGGATGAGCATTGTGTCATCCGCCTCCAGCCGCGCCCGCAGCTCGGCGGGGCTGAGCGTCTGACCGACCGGCGGCGCCGCGCAAACCATCTGCTCCGTCCGCAGCACGATCTCGGAGGAAGGCTTGCTGCAGCAGGGGCAGTTCGGGGCCTTGGCGAGCTCCACGGTGCTGAAGCTGAGGTCGAGACCGTCATAGACCAGCATGCGGCCAATCATCGGCGTGCCGATGCCGCTCAGGAGCTTGACCGCCTCGGTGGCCTGCAGCGCACCGATGACGCCGGGCAGCACGCCCAGCACGCCAGCTTCGGAGCAGTTCGGCGCCAGCTCAACCGGCGGTGGCTCAGGGAACAGGCAGCGGTAGCAGGGGCCGCGCCGCGCATCGAAGACGCTGAGCTGGCCGTCGAAGCGCAGCACGCCACCGAAGACGTTCGGCTTGCCGAGCTTCGTGCAGGCATCGTTGACGAGATAGCGGGTCGGGAAATTGTCGGTCCCGTCGATCACCACGTCGTAGCGGGCGATGAGATCGAGCGCGTTGTCCACCGAGAGAAAGACGTCATGCCGCTCGATCACCACGTCCGGGTTCAGGTCGCGCATCCGCGCCGCGGCGCTCTCGGTCTTGGCGCGGCCGAGGGTGGAGTGGCCGTGCGCGATCTGCCTCTGCAGGTTGGTCTCTTCCACCACATCCGCATCGACCAGGCCGATCCGCCCGACGCCGGCGGCAGCCAGATAGAGCGCGGTCGGGCAGCCAAGGCCGCCCGCGCCGATCAGTAGCACGCTGCCGGCTTTCAGCCGGCGCTGACCTTCAAGGCCGAACTCCGGCAGGATCAGATGGCGGCCGAAGCGCCGCAGCTCCGCTTCGGTCAACTCGGGCAGGGGCATTTCCGCAGCCACGGCGCTCAACCCCCGGCGATGCTGGCGAGAATGCGGATCTCGTCATTGGCGGCGACAGGCGTCTCAAGACCCTGAAGCAGCCGAATATCCTGTCCATTTTTGGAGACAACAACAAAGTGCCTGAGCTGACCGGCAGCAAAGAGATGCCCGCGCATTTCTGGGGCTTGCTGAACAAGACTGTTGAGGACGGCCGAAACTGTTTCTCCGCTAACAGTAACTTTCGGATGCTGAGCGGTGTATCGGCGTAGAGAACTTGGCATCAGGACAACAGGCATTGATTTTATCCCTGGGAATTGAGCGGTGTCTTCAGTATAGCCAGGATCACGTCTCTTAAAAGTTCTCATACCAATCTAATTGGCGATATCGCGAAATTTTGCGTGTGTTTTGGCTGGCGGTCGCCGGCAAAACATTACTCAGAAGTAAGGCAATTCAAATTGCCTTAAATGAACTAAATTTAATTTACTCTGCCTTATCTTGGTAAACCTATCGGCGAAACCTCCCGGAGAAACCGCGCGCATCCCCCCAGGCAGCGATTCAAGATCGTAAGCTTCTGCCTTTTCTCTGCTGCTCTTCGCAAATCAAGCATCAGAGAAAGAGCTAAATGTGGGAAATATTCCCTCAATCTGCGCGCGGCGTTTCTTTATGGTGCACTCGTCTCCCGAAGCTCCGGAAAAGCACCTCGAAGGCGCTTCCGTCGCCAGCCTGCTTGCGGAGGCGATCACCGCCAGGGGGTGCGCTCGGGGCAGATGGCAGGAAGGGCCTTCAGGAGAGGATCAATAAGGGGCCACGGCCCAGTATTGCGATTCATTCGCATTGCAACCGCCTCGCAATAGCGCCATAACCCCGGCAGCAGCGAAGGAAGCCTTGCCGGATGGGAATGCGAGGGATCACAGGCACTCTGAGTCTTCTGACGGCGCTGCTGCTGCATGCCCCCGCCCAGGCCCAGTCCCCGGCCGACGCGGTCGGTCTGGAACTCAACCGGCTCCAGCCGCAGGGCGAGGGCTGCCGGGTCTGGCTGGTGCTGCGCAACGCCGCCTCCGCCGCCCTTGATCCCCTGCGCCTCGACCTTCTCGTCTTCGGGAAGGACGGGGTGATCTCAAGGCGCCTTGCCCTCGATGTCGGCCCGCTGCCCGCGGAGAAGACCACGGCCCGGGTCTTTGACCTGAGCGGGCAGGATTGCGGCGGCATCGGCTCGCTGCTGCTGAACGACCTGCTCGCCTGCGGACCAGCGCCGAATGGCGGCAGCGCCTGCCTGCCGCGCCTTGCCTTGTCCTCGCGCGTCGAGGGCGTTCCCTTCGAGAAGTGAGACGGCCCCGATGAACCCGACCGAGATCGCTCCGCCTGCCGCCGACATTCCCGTCGCCGGCCTGCACGCCGTGCCCGACCTTTCCATGCTCGGGCTGTTCCTGCAGGCCGACTGGGTGGTGAAGGGCGTCATGATCGCGCTGGCCCTGGCTTCCGTCATCTGCTGGGCCATCATCGTCGAGAAATCCGTCCTGCTGCGGCGCATCGGGCGGGAGGTCCGCCAGCTGGTGGGTGCGGCGCGCCCCGATGCGGCGGCAGGTGTCGCTCCGCAGGGCGAGGGGCTCGCCGCCCGTGTGCTGCGCGCCGGCACCCGCGAATGGCGCGACGGCCGCGAACCCGGCGAAAGCCGCTTCGAGTACCGGCACCGCATGGAGCACGCGATGCGCCATGCCCTGACCGGGGAACTCCGCAGCGTGGAACCGGGGCTGCCTTTCCTGGCGACCGTCGGGGCGGTGGCGCCCTTCGTCGGCCTGTTCGGCACCGTCTGGGGCATCATGAACAGCTTCGCGGGCATCGCGCAGAGCAACGACACCAGCCTCGCCGTCGTCGCGCCCGGCATCGCCGAGGCGCTGTTCGCGACCGCGATCGGCCTGGTCGCCGCCATCCCTGCCGTGATGGCCTACAACCGCCTGCTGGTGCGGCTCGGCCGGCTGCGGCAGGAAGGGCAGGCCGCCGCCGCGGACCTCGCCGCCAGCCTCTCCCGCCGGCCGCCGCGCCTGGCGGACGCCCGTAGCAGCGCGGCGGCCGAGTAAGCCGCCATGGCTTTCTCCGGCCCCAGCCTCGGCGGCGAGGACGACGATCCGCTGCCGATGGCCGACATGAACGTCACGCCCCTGGTGGATGTGATGCTGGTGTTGCTGATCGTCTTCATGGTGGCGGCGCCGATGATGGTGGTCGGCGTTCCGGTGGAGCTGCCGAAGACCGCTGCTCCGCGCGCCGCGGCCCAGCGCCCGCCCACCGTGCTCACCGTGACCGCCGACGGCCGCGTCTTTCTCCGGAAGGAGGAAATCGCCGCTCCGGACCTGGTGGTCCGGCTGCGGGAGATGCATGCGGAAGACCCTGAAGCCCCGGTCTATGTGCGCGGCGACCGCTCCGTTCCCTATGGCGAGGTGCTGCGGGTCATGGGGCGCGTCACCCAGGCCGGCATCACGCGCGTCTCGCTGATCGCCGAGGCGGAGGCTGCCGGCGCGGTGCAGGCGCGCTGAACGGAACCATCCCATGTCCAGCTTGAGCCTTCCCGCGCCGCGCGCCCTGGGCTGGGGCGCCTCCATCGCGCTGCATGGCGGCGCGGCGGCATTCCTGCTTCTGGCGGTTCCGGTGTCCGAACCCCAGCCGGCCATCATGCCGCTGGAACTGGCCACCATCCCGACCGCGCCGGCGAACGATGCGAGCGAGCCGAGCGAGGTGGCGGAGCCGGTGGAGGCGGTGGTGGCGCCCGCGGCCACCACCGAGCCGCCTCCGGAGGCCGTCACCGCCGCTCCGCCGCCCGATGCGCCACTGGTGCAGCCGCCGCAGGCCACGCCGGCCGAGCCTCCTCCACAGGTCGCCACGGCGGAGGTGGAGCCGGTCGAGTCCGCGGCGCCGGACGTCGTGCAGGCGGTGCCGCCCGACGTCACGCCAGCCGAGGCGCCGGAGCCGGACAGCGCACCGATCCTGGAGGCGCAGGAGCTACCGCCCCCGCCGCCACCCGCACCCCCGCCGCCTCCGCAGGCGGCGCGGCCGCCGGCGCCCCCCACGCCCGCGCCGCCGCGGCGGGAGGCGCCGAGGCCCCAGGCCGCCCCCCGGCAGACGGCCGCGCCTGTCGCGCCCGCTCCCGCGGCGCCCGCACCGGCAGCCGCGCCCGCCCCGGTGGCCCGCCGGATGGCCGCGCCGCCACCGAGCTATCTGGCGCGGCTCTCGGCGGCGCTGGAGCGGGCCAAGCGATACCCCACCGCCGCCCGCCTGCGGCGCGAGGAAGGGGTCGCCCTGCTGCGCTTCAGCATGCAGCGCGATGGCACGCTGCTGGGCTGGCGCATTGAGCGCAGCACGGGCTCGCAGACGCTTGACGAGGCGGTGGGCGAGATGATCCGGCGGGCTTCGCTGCCGCCCGTGCCGGACGAGATGGGAGGCGGCAGCACCGTCGAGCTGGTGGTACCCGTCCGCTTCAACCTGCGCTGAGAAGGCCGGGAGGGCGCCGACGGACCCTCCCTGGCCAGCGCCTCAGGCCCGCTTGCGGCGTGCCGCTGGCCGGGACGGCAGCAGAGGCGCCAGGAAGCGTCCGGTATGGCTTGCCGGCACGGCCGCGACCTCCTCCGGCGTGCCCTCCGCGACGATCTGGCCGCCGCCATCGCCGCCCTCGGGGCCGAGGTCGAGGATCCAGTCGGCGGTCTTGATGACCTCCAGGTTGTGCTCGATCACCACCACCGTGTTGCCCTGCTCGACGAGCTGGTGGAGCACCTCCAGCAGCTTCCGCACATCCTCGAAATGCAACCCGGTGGTGGGCTCGTCGAGGATGTAGAGGGTGCGGCCGGTGGCGCGGCGGGACAGCTCCTTGGAGAGCTTGATGCGTTGCGCCTCGCCGCCGGAGAGGGTGGTCGCCTGCTGGCCGAGATGGATGTAGCCGAGGCCAACCTCCTTCAGCACCCGCAGCTTCTCCCGGATGGCCGGCACGGCGGAGAAGAATTCCAGCGCATCATCCACCGTCATTTCAAGCACATCGGCGATGGATTTCCCGCGGAACTTCACTTCCAGCGTCTCGCGGTTGTAGCGCTTGCCCTTGCAGGTGTCGCAGGTGACGTAGACGTCGGGCAGGAAGTGCATCTCGATCTTCAGCACGCCATCGCCCTGGCAGGCCTCGCAGCGCCCGCCCTTGACGTTGAAGCTGAAGCGGCCGGGCTTGTAGCCGCGCGCGCGGGAGTCCGGCAGCTCGGCGAACCAGTCGCGGATCGGCGCGAAGAGGCCCGTATAAGTCGCTGGATTCGAACGCGGCGTGCGGCCGATGGGCGACTGGTCGATATCGATGATCTTGTCGAGATGCTCCAGCCCCTCCAGCGCCTGGTGCGGCGCGGGCACGGTGCCGGCGCCCATCAGGCGGCGGGCGGCGGCCTTGTAGAGCGTCTCGATGACGAAGGTGGACTTGCCGCCGCCCGAGACGCCGGTGACGCAGGTGAAGGTGCCGAGCGGCACCGCCGCCGTCAGGTCGCGCAGGTTGTTGCCGCTGGCGCCGACCACGCGGAGCTGCCGGTCCGGGTCGCGCCGGCGGCGCTGCGCCGGCACGGGGATGGCGCGGCGGCCGGAGAGATAGGCGCCGGTGATGCTGTCCGGATGCGCCGCGACCTCCTCCGGCGTGCCCTGGGCGATGACACGGCCGCCGCCCGAGCCGGCGGCGGGGCCGATGTCGATCAGGTGGTCGGCGGTGCGGATGGCGTCCTCGTCGTGCTCCACCACCAGCACGGTGTTGCCGAGGTCGCGCAGGCGGCGCAGCGTGCCGAGCAGGCGCTCGTTGTCGCGCTGGTGCAGGCCGATGGAAGGCTCATCCAGCACGTAAAGAACGCCGGTCAAGCCACTGCCGATCTGCGACGCCAAGCGGATTCGCTGACTCTCGCCGCCCGACAGCGTGGCCGAGGAACGGGCGAGGGAGAGGTAGTCCAGCCCGACATCGAGCAGGAAGCGCAGCCGGTCGATGATCTCCTTGAGGATGCGGCGGGCGATCTCGGCGCGCTGCGGCGTGAGGGTGGGCTCGACCTGCTGGAACCAGGGCAGCGCCTTGGCGATGGAGAGGTCGCTCGCCTCGGCAATGTTCAGCTTGGCCACCTTCACCGAAAGCGCCTCCGGCTTCAGGCGGGCGCCACGGCAGGCATGGCAGGGGCGCTCCGCCTGGTAGCGGGAGAGGTCCTCGCGCACCCAGGGATTGTCGGTCTCGCGCAGGCGGCGGGCGAGGTTGGGGAGCACGCCCTCGAAGGGCTTCTTCACCTCGTAGGCGCGCAGCCCGTCCTTGTAGCGGAGGGCGACGACCTCATCCCCGGTGCCGTTCAGGATGGCCTCGCGCGCCGCCCTGGGCAGCTCGCCCCAGGGGGTGGAGGTCTTGATTCCCAGATGCTTGGCGAGGCTTTCGAGCGTCTGGTCGTAATAGGGTGCGCTGTTGCCGGCCCAGGCGGCCACGGCGCCGTCGGCCAGGCTGCGGGCGTCGTCCGGCACCACCAGGGCGGCGTCGAAGAAGCTTTCCGTGCCAAGGCCGCTGCAGACCGGGCAGGCGCCCTGCGGCGAGTTGAAGGAGAACAGGCGCGGCTCGATCTCCTCCAGCGTGAAGCCGGAGACCGGGCAGGCGTAGCGGCTGGAGAAGACGGTGCGCTCGCCTTCCGTCCCCTTGGCATCCGCGTTCTCGGCATAGGCGACGCCATCGGCCAGGCCGAGCGCCGTCTCGAAGGAATCCGCCAGCCGCTGGGCCAGCCCTTCATTGCCGACCACCACGCGGTCCACCACGACTTCGATGTCGTGCTTCTTGCGCTTGTCGAGGCTCGGCGCCTCCTCGATGCGGGTCAGGGTGCCGTTGATCTTCACCCGCTCGAAGCCGCGCCGCTGGTACTCGGCCAGCTCCTTGCGGAACTCGCCCTTCTTGCCGCGCACCACGGGGGCGAGCAGCAGCAGGCGGGTGCCCTCCGGCATGGCCATGACGCGGTCCACCATCTGGCTGACCGTCTGCGCCTCGATCGGCAGGCCGGTGGCCGGGGAATAGGGCACGCCCGCCCGCGCCCAGAGCAGGCGCATGTAATCATGGATTTCCGTCACCGTGCCGACGGTGGAGCGCGGGTTATGGCTGGTGGTCTTCTGCTCGATCGAGATCGCGGGGGAGAGGCCCTCGATGCTGTCCACATCCGGCTTCTGCTGCAGCTCCAGGAACTGCCGCGCATAGGCCGAGAGGCTTTCCACATAGCGCCGCTGGCCCTCGGCATAGATCGTGTCGAAGGCGAGGGAGGACTTGCCGGAGCCGGACAGGCCGGTGATCACCGTCAGCGTGTGCTTCGGGATGTCGATGTCGACGTTCTTGAGGTTGTGCTGGCGCGCGCCGCGGATGCGGATCTCGTCGCTCTGTCCGGCAGCCTGGGCGGGGGTGGCATGCAGCTTCGTCGGCATCGTCAGGTCAGGCTCCTGGGCGGCGGGCGTTCGCATTGTGTTCTGGTAGCTGTTGTGCCAGCATCCGCTGGCCGCGAGAAGTGGGCATGGCGCATGGCCGGGCAAGCCCCGCCGCTGCGCACTGGTGGGAAAGCCGGTGGGTGGCTAGGTTGCGCCGAGGCGTCCGGATGGACGCACGAAGATGTGAAAACTCGCTCCAGCGCCGGCACCCAAGCTTTCGTCATTCCGAAGGCCGGGCCGGTGCAGCCGGGCGGCAGTGTACAGAGGAGCGGGCGGCATGGCCGGCAGCGTCAACAAGGTCATCCTGATCGGCAATCTCGGGCGGGACCCGGAGGTGCGGAACTTCCAGAATGGCGGCCGGGTGGTGAACCTGCGCCTTGCCACCACCGACTCATATAAGGACCGCGAGGGCAATCGCCAGGAGCGCACCGAGTGGCACTCGGTGGCCATCTTCAACGAGAAGCTCGGCGAGATTGCCGAGAAGTACCTGCGCAAGGGCAGCAAGGTCTATGTCGAGGGCAAGCTGGAGACCCGGAAGTGGCAGGACCAGTCCGGCCAGGACCGCTACTCGACGGAAGTGGTCCTGCGCAACTTCGGCGGCGAGCTGACCCTGCTCGACAGCCGCGGCGGCGAGGGTGGCGGTGGCGGCTTCGAGGGTGGTGGTGACCGCGGCGGCCGCTCGGGCAGCGGCGAGCGCAGCGGCGGCAGTGGCGGCGGTGCCCGTTCGCAGCGCGGCGGCTGGGATGCGCCGAAGGGCGGCAGCGACCTCGACGACGACATTCCGTTCTGATCGCAGGGGAGCGCTCGTTCCTGGAGGGGAGGGGCGCCCGCCGCTTCATCGGGCCGGGATTCTGATCCAGATCATCGGCCCGATGAAACGCAAGCTATGCAGTCTGGTTCAGAGTGACGAAGACAGGACCTGAAACCCCCGTGATTCTTTCCGCTGACCGTATCCGTCTCGCTGCCCGGCCCGCCGACAAGGAGTCGGCGATCCGCGAGGCGGCGCAGCTGCTGGCCGAGACCGGCGCCATCCAGCCGGCCTATGCCGACAGCATGCTCCGGCGCGAAGGCGAGGCCGATACCTTCCTGGGCAACGGCATCGCCATTCCGCACGGGCAGCGGGCCGATCGCGGGCTGATTACGAAGACGGCCATCGCGGTCCTCCAGGTTCCGGACGGGGTGCGCTGGAATGGCGAGGATGTGGCGCATCTGGTGGTCGCCATCGCCGCCCAGGGGGATGAGCACATCGCCGTCCTGCGCCGGCTGACCGACGTGCTGGGCGAGGCCGATCTGGCCGCCCGGCTGGCCCGCACCCGTGATGCCGGGGAGATCCTCGCCGCCCTCGACCCCGACAAGCCGCTGCCCGCCGGCGCGGCCACTCCAGAGGCCGCCCCACAGGAGGGGGCGATGACCGCGGCCGTCGCGGCCCCGGCCGTGGCCGGAATGCATGCCAGGCCCGCCCGGGTGCTGGTGCAGCTGGCGAAGAGCTACCAGTCCGCCATCACGCTGAGCCATGGCGGACGCAGCGCCGATGCGCGCAGCATGATCGCGCTGCTGCAGCTTGGCGCCGGCCCCGCCGCCCCCATGCAGCTCCGCGTGGCCGGTCCGGACGCCGCCGCCGCGCTGAAGGCGCTGCGCGCCGCCTTCGACGACCAGCTCGGCGACAACGATCCCGGCGAGCCCGCCCCTGCAGCGGTCGAGGCCGCGCCGCCTGCGGTCCAGGAGCCGCCGGAGCCGGGGGCGATCACTGGCCTGCCGGCGAGTCCCGGCGTGGCCATCGGCGTGCTGCACCGCTTCCGCTCCGAGGCAGCCGGCTTCGCCGCGACCTCCACCGACCCGGTGGGCGAGCAGGCGGCGCTTGAGGCGGCGCTGGAAGCCTCCCGCGCCGAGTTGAAGACCGTGGCCACCGAGATGAGCCATCGCGTCGGCGAGAAGCACGCCGCCATCTTCGCCGCCCATGAGGAGTTCCTGGAGGACCCCGAGCTGCTGACCGCGGCGCGGCGGGCCATCGAGGGCGGCGCCTCGGCGCCCGCCGCCTGGCAGGACGCGACCAACGCCCAGGCCGGGGCGCTGGCCGGCGTGGGGGACCCGCTGCTGGCCGCCCGCGCCACGGATCTGAAGGATGTGGCCCGCCGGGTGCTGCGCCATCTCGTCGGGGGCGGCGCCGAGGCCGGGCCGCTGCCCGAGCGCGCCGTCATCGTCGCTGAGGATCTCACCCCCTCGGAGACCGCCAACCTGGACCCGGCCCGTGTCGTCGGGCTGGTGACGGCGGCGGGCGGGCCGACGGCACACACCGCCATCCTGGCGCGGGCGCTGGGCATTCCGGCCGTGGTGGCGGCCGGGCCGGGCGTGCTGGAGCTGGCCGATGGCACACCCGTGGTGCTGGACGGCGACCGCGGCCACCTGCTGCCGAACCCGGACGAGGCGGCACGAGCGCGCGCCCAGGCGGCCCAGGCGCGCGGGCGGGAACGCGCCGCGGCGGCGCGGGAGGCGGCCTTCCGCCCCGCCATCACGCGTGACGGACACCGCATCGAGGTTGGCGCCAATGTGCGCCGGCCGGAGGAGGCCGCCGAGGCGCTGGCCGCCGGCGCCGAGGGCACCGGGCTGGTGCGCAGCGAGTTCCTGTTCGACGAGCGCCCGCAGCCGCCCAGCGAGGACGAGCAGTTCGACCTCTACCGGCGCCTGGCGGAAGGCTTTGGCGGCCTGCCGGTGGTGCTGCGCACGCTCGATGCCGGCGGCGACAAGCCGCTGCGCTTCGTGCACCACCCCGCCGAGGCGAACCCCTTCCTCGGCCTGCGTGGGTTGCGGCTTTCCCTGGCCGAGCCGGCACTGTTCCGCGCCCAGGTCCGCGCCGCGCTGCGGGCCGCCCGGCATGGCGACATCCGCATCATGCTGCCGATGGTGGACGGGCTCGCCGACCTGCGCGCCGCCCGCGAGATCGTCGAGAAGGAGCGGCTGGACCTCGCCGCGCCGCCGGTGGAGGTGGGCATCATGGTCGAGGTGCCCTCGGCGGCGGTGATGGCGGACCAGCTCGCCGGCGAGGCGGATTTCTTCTCGATCGGCACCAACGACCTGACGCAGTACACCCTGGCGGTGGACCGGCTGCACCCGACGCTCGGCGCCCGCTCCGACGCGCTGGACCCGGCGGTGCTGCGGCTGATCGACATGACGGTGAAGGCGGCGCATGCGCGCGGCCGCTGGGTGGGCGTCTGCGGCAACATGGCGGCCGACCCGGTGGCGGCGCCGATCCTGCTCGGTCTGGGGGTGGATGAGCTGTCGGTTTCCATCCCCAATGTCGCCGCGCTGAAGGCGCAGATCCGGGCGCTCAGCATGGCGGAGGCGGAGCGGGTGGCACGCCTGGCGCTGGGCTGCGCCACAGCCGCCGAGGTGCGCGCCCTGCCGGCGTTGCGGGAACTGGGCCATGCCGGCTGACGCCCTGACGCGGATCGGCACGGTCACGCTGAACCCCGCCTTTGACCTGACCATCCCGCTGCCGCGCCTGGAGCGCGGCGAGGTGAACCGGGCCCAGGCCGCCGAGCTCCGTCCGGCGGGAAAGGGCGTGAACGTCTCGGTGATGCTCTCGGTGCTGGGCGAGCCGTCCCGTGCCACCGGGCTGCTTGGGGCGGCAGACTGCGCCGCCTTCGAGGAGTTCCTGCGCCCGCTCGGCATCGTCAGCGACTTCGAGCCGGTGCCGGGGCGCTGCCGCATCAATGTGAAGCTGGTGGAGACCGCGGCGGGGGAAGTTACCGACATCAATCCTCCGGGGCCCACGGTGGCGCCCTCGGCCCTGGCGGCGCTGATGCGGCGGCTGGAGCGTGCCCCGGAGCTGATGGTGCTGGCCGGCAGCCTGCCGCCGGGACTGGGAACCGATGCCTGGGACGGGCTGGTCCGCCATCTCTCCGCCGCCGGCCGGCGCGTGCTGCTGGACAGCAGCGGCCCTGCCTTCGAGGCTGCACTGGCGGCCCGGCCCTTCCTGGTGAAGCCGAACCGCTCCGAGCTTGCGGCATTGCTCGGCCGCAGCCTGCCCGATCGCGCCGCGCTGATCGCCGGGGCGCGGGAGGTGCAGCAGCGTGGTGTCAGCCATGTCGTCGTTTCGGCGGGCGGGGAGGGAGCGCTGTTCGTGCTCCCCGACGCCTGCCTCTGGGTGCGCCCGCCCGCCGTGCCGCTGACCACCACGGTCGGCGCAGGGGACGCGATGGTGGCCGGGCTCGCCGCCGGGCTCGCACGAGGCCTGGACGCCGCGGCGCTGGCGCGGCTGGCCACCGGCTGCGCCGCCGCCGCGGTTTCGCGGCCGCCGGGCGGACTTCCGGAGGCCGCCGAAATCGCCCGCCTCGCGGAGGCGGCCCATGTTGAGCGTCTCTGATCCTGTTCTCCCTGACCTGGGTGAGTGTCATGCCTCCTGATTCCGGCACCGTAACGCCGACGCGGCTGCTCGCCGTCATCCGCCACGCCGCCAGCGCGCCGCATGCCCGCATGGCGGCGGAGGCCCTGCGGGACGCCGCCGGGCGCGCCGGGCTCTCCCTGACCCTGGATACGGCAGAGGCGCCCGCCAGCCAGCCGGATGCCGATGCGGTGCTGCTGGTGGGCGACGCCACCACCGAGGCCGCACGCCATGCCGGCCGGCCGCTGATCGCCACCACGGTGGTCGAGGCGATCCGCCGGCCGGAGCAGGCGCTGCGCTCGGCCGCCTCGCTCGCCATGCTGCCGCGGCCGGCCCCGGCGCCTGCCCGGCCGCCGGAGACGGGGGCGCCGGCAGCCGCCACCACCGCGCCCGCCGGTGCCGGCAGGAAGCTCGTGGGCATCACCGCCTGCCCGACCGGCATCGCCCATACCTTCATGGCCGCCGCGGCGCTGGAGAAGGCGGCGAAGGCCGCCGGGCACAGCATCAGGGTGGAGACGCAGGGTTCGGTCGGCTCCAAGAACACGCTGACGGAGCAGGAGATCGCCGAGGCGGATGCCGTGGTGATCGCCGCGGATACCGGCGTGGACACCTCCCGCTTCACCGGCAAGCGCATCGTCATCGCCGGCACGGGGGATGCGCTGAAGGACGGGCAGGGGCTGATCGCCCGCGCGCTCGCCGCCGAGCCGCAGGGCGGGGCGAAGGCGGCCGCCGCGGCATCGGCGCCCGCGCCGGGCAAGGCGACGCAGGCGCCGGGCGTCTACAAGCACCTGATGACCGGCGTCTCCTACATGATCCCGCTGGTCACGGCGGGCGGGCTCTGCATCGCGCTCTCCTTCGCTTTCGGCATCGAGGCCTTCAAGGAGCCCGGCACGCTGCCGGCGGCGCTGTTCCAGATCGGCGCGCAGTCGGCCCTGGCGCTGATGGTGCCGGTGCTGGCCGCCTTCATCGCCTTCTCGATCGCCGACCGGCCGGGCCTGGCGCCGGGCTTCGTGGGCGGCTCGCTGGCGGGCGCGGTGGGCGCGGGCTTCCTCGGCGGCATCGCTGCCGGGTTCCTGGCGGGCTACGTCGCCAGGTTCCTGCGGGACCGGCTGCCCTTCCCGGAAAGCCTGGAGGGGCTGAAGCCGGTGCTGGTCATCCCGCTGCTGGCCTCGCTCGTGACCGGCCTGCTGATGATCTATGTGCTCGGCACCCCGATCGCCGCGGCGCTGGCCTGGCTGACCGAGTTCCTGCGCGGCATGGGTTCCACCAACGCGGTGATCCTGGGCGTGCTGCTGGGCGCCATGATGGCCGCCGACATGGGCGGGCCGGTGAACAAGGCGGCCTATGCCTTCGGCGTCGGCCTGCTGGGGTCGGAGACCTTCGCGCCGATGGCGGCCATCATGGCCGCGGGCATGACCCCGCCGCTCGGCATTGCCATCGCCACCTTCATCGCCCGCAACCGCTTCAGCCAGGAGGAGCGGGATGCCGGCAAGGCGGCCGCCATCCTGGGCGCGGCCTTCATCACCGAGGGTGCCATCCCCTTCGCCGCGAAGGACCCGGTGCGGGTGATCCCTTCGCTGATCGCCGGCTCGGCGGTGGCGGGCGGGCTCTCGATGCTGTTCGGCTGCACCCTGCGCGCGCCGCATGGCGGCATCTTCGTGGTGGGCATTCCCGGCGCGGTGGGCAATCCGCTGGGCTATCTGATCGCCATCCTGGCCGGCACGCTGGTCACGGCCGGGGCGGTGGCCGTCCTGAAGCGCCGCTCGCCGGTGGCGGCCGCGGCCTGAGGGCAGGCCGGTTTGGCGGAAGGCGCCGGATCGGCTATAGAGGTGGGGAATTCAATGGGGCAGGGGCGGCTCACCGGGCCGCGCCGCCCGGGCCATGGGTGCTCCGTCAGCCCCGCTGCCTTGCCCCGTTCCTGCTGCATGGGAAGACCGCGTGAGCGAGAGCGACAACGGCTCCGGGCCTGTGGCCCATATCCCGCCTGAAGGCACGCTGCCGATCGCGCTCGAGGAGGAGATGCGCCGCTCCTACCTCGACTATGCGATGAGCGTCATTGTCTCCCGCGCCCTGCCGGATGTGCGGGACGGGCTGAAGCCGGTGCACCGCCGGATCCTGTTCTCCATGCAGGAGAACGGCTTCACGGCGGACAAGCCTTACAAGAAGTCCGCGCGTGTCGTCGGCGACGTGATGGGTAAGTATCACCCGCATGGCGACAGCGCGATCTATGACGCCATGGTCCGCATGGCGCAGACCTTCTCGCTGCGCGTGCCGCTGATCGACGGCCAGGGCAATTTCGGCAGCATGGACGGCGACCCGGCAGCGGCCATGCGCTATACCGAGGCGCGGTTGGCGAAGTCCGCCGTGGCGCTGCTCGAGGGCATCGACGAGGACACCGTCGAGTTCGGCCCGAACTACGACGAAAGCGCGCAGGAGCCGAAGGTGCTCCCCGCCGCCTTTCCGAACCTGCTGGTGAATGGGGCCAACGGCATTGCGGTCGGCATGGCGACCAATATCCCGCCCCACAACCCGGCCGAGGTGATCGACGCCACCCTGGCGATGATCACCGAGCCGGAGATCACGCTCGAAGAGCTGATGAAGATCATCCCCGGGCCGGATTTCCCGACCGGGGCGCTGATCCTGGGCCGTTCCGGCATCCGCTCCGCCTTCGAGACCGGGCGCGGCAGCGTCGTGCTGCGCGCGCGCGCCGAGATCGAGGAGATGCGCGGCGGTCGCAGCGCCATCGCCATCTCGGAGATCCCCTATCAGGTCAACAAGGCGACCCTGATCGAGCGCATCGCCGAGCTGGTCCGCAGCAAGCAGATGGAAGGCATCAGCGACCTGCGCGACGAGAGCGACCGCTCCGGCCTGCGCATCGTGGTCGAGCTGAAGAAGGACGCGACGCCGGAGGTGGTGCTGAACCACCTCTACCGCTACACCAACCTGCAGACCTCCTTCGCCGTGAACATGCTGGCCCTGCACAACGGCCGGCCGCAGCAGATGGGGCTGCGGCAGGTGCTGCAGGCCTTCATCGACTTCCGCGAGGAGGTGATCCTCCGCCGCTCGCGCTATCGCCTGGGCAAGGCGCGGGACCGCGGGCATCTGCTGGTCGGCCTTGCCATCGCGGTGGCGAACATCGACGAGGTGATCCGCCTGATCCGCGAGAGCCCCGACGCCGTCACCGCCCGCAATGCGCTGATGGACCGGGACTGGCCGATCGCCGATGTCGGCCCGCTGCTGGCGCTGGTGGACGACGCGGGCAACATCGTGGCGGACGAGGCGGTGCGCCTGACCGAGGCGCAGGCGCGCGGCATCCTGGAGCTGCGCCTGCAGCGCCTGACCGGGCTGGAGCGCGACAAGATCCACGCCGAGCTGGACGAGGTGGCCGGGCGCATCCGCGAGCTGCTGGAGATCCTCTCCTCCCGCCCGCGCCGGCTGGAGCTGATGGCGGAGGAGCTGCGGGCCGTGCGCGCGCAGATCGCCTCGCCGCGCCTCTCCGAGATCGTCGAGGGCATCGCCGACCAGGACGACGAGAGCCTGGTCGAGCCGGGGCTGATGGTCGTCACCCTGACGCGCGACGGCTATGTGAAGCGCACCCCGCTGGAGACCTTCCGCGCGCAGAACCGCGGCGGGCGTGGGCGCAGCAGCGCGGGGATGCGGCAGGACGACGTCGTCGTCCGCTCCTTCAACGCGCATACCCACCAGTGGGTGTTGTTCTTCACCAGCCGCGGCATGGCCTTCCGCGAGAAGGTCTGGAAGCTGCCGGAGGCCGGGCCGACGGCGCGCGGACGCTCGCTGCGCCAGCTCCTGCCGCTGCAGGAGGGCGAGGGCGTGACGGCGGTGCTGCCGCTGCCGCAGGACGAGGACATGTGGGAGAACCTGCACCTCGTCTTCGCCACGGCGCAGGGGAATGTCCGCCGCAACCGGCTGTCGGACTTCAAGAATGTCCGCTCCTCCGGCCTGATCGCCATGAAGCTGGACGAGGGGGACGGGCTGATCGGCGTCTCCACCTGCCGCGAGGGCGACGACGTGCTGCTGGCCACCCATGCCGGCCGGGCCATCCGCTTCCGCGCCGACCTGGACACGCTGCGCGTCTTCGCCGGGCGCGACTCGACCGGCGTGCGCGGCATCCGGCTGGGAAAGGGGGATGCGGTGATCGCGCTCTCCGTGCTGCGCCATGTCGAGGCCAGCGTCGAGGAGCGCGCCGCCTACCTGAAGCAGGCCGCGCAGCGGCGCCGCAACGGCGAGGAGAGCGCGGAGGCCGCCGCCGAGGCGGAGGCCTCGCTGGCGGAGGAGAACGCCGAGGAGGCGGCCACCGAGATCGCCCTCTCGTCCGAGCGCTTTGGCGAACTGGAGGAGCAGGAGGAAATCCTGCTCACCGTGACCGATGGCGGCTTCGGCAAGCGCAGCTCGGCCTATGAGTACCGCGTCACCGGGCGCGGCGGGCAGGGCATCGGCAACATCAACCTGACCGCCCGCACCGGCCGCACGGTGGTGGCGACCTTCCCGGTGCGCACTGGCGACGGCGTCATGCTGGTGACGGATACCGGGCGACTGATCCGGCTTCCGATCGACCAGGTTCGCATCACCGGCCGGCAGGCCATGGGCGTGACCCTGCTGCGGCTCGGCAACGGCGAGCGCGTCATCTCCTGCTCGACCGTGGTCGAGGAGACGGGCAGCGACGCGGAGGGCAGCGGCGACGCGGAGGGCGGAGAGCCGGAAGGCGGCGAAGGCAATGGCTGAGCCGCCCCGCCAGCCGCGCGCCGGGGTCTATCCCGGCACCTTCGACCCGGTGACGAACGGCCATCTCGACATTATCGGGCGCGCGGCGCGCATCCTCGACCGGCTGGTGGTCGGCGTCGCGATGAATGCCGGCAAGGGGCCGATGTTCCCGCTGGAGGAGCGCGTCGAGCTGGTCCGTGCCGAGGTGGCGCCCATCGCCGCCCGCACCGGCGCCGTCATCGAGGTGATGCCCTTCGACGGGCTCCTGGTGCAGTTCGCCCGCGAGGCCGGCGCCCAGGTGATCGTGCGCGGGCTGCGCGCCGTCACCGATTTCGACTACGAGTTCCAGATGGCCGGGATGAACCACCGCCTCGATCCCGAGATCGAGCCGGTGTTCCTCATGGCCAGCGAAGGGAACCATTTCATCTCCTCGCGTTTCGTGAGGGAGATCGCGGGGCTTGGAGGCGACATTTCCAGCTTCGTGCCGCGCCTGACGCTGGAGCGCACCCTGGCGAGGGTGCGTCAGCGGAACCCAGGGAACTGAACGGATGTATCGCCGCACCCTGCTCGCCAGCACCCTTGCCGTTACGGGAGTCATGATGTCCGAAGCCACTACCAGCGAAGCCGCCCCGCAGGACGATCGCGAGAACACCCTGTTCTTCGACCTGAAGGATGGCCGCGTCGTCATCAAGCTGCGCCCGGACCTGGCGCCGCAGCATGTCGAGCGCATCAAGACCCTGACCCGCCAGGGCTTCTATGACGGCACGCCGTTCCACCGCGTGATCGAGGGCTTCATGGCCCAGGGCGGCGACCCGACCGGCACCGGCACGGGCGGCAGCCAGCTCCCCGACGTGCCGGCCGAGTTCAGCCAGCCCTCCAAGGCGCGCTTCCTGCGCGGCGTCTGCGGCATGGCCCGCACCGCCAACCCGAACAGCGCGAACAGCCAGTTCTTCATCATGTTCGCGCCGGCACCCAGCCTGGATGGCCAGTACACCATCTGGGGCCAGGTGACCTCGGGCATGGAGTTCGTGGACAAGATCAAGCGCGGCGGCGGCTCGAACGGCATGGTCCGCGATCCGGATCGCCTGCTGAAGGCGCAGATCGCCGCCGACGTCCAGGGCTGATCGCGCGCGGCCGGGGCACCACCCCCGCCGCATCCGACTTGACAGCGGAGCCAGGGAAGGCTTTTTCCCCGGCTCCGCCCTTTGTGCCCGTAGCTCAGCCGGTAGAGCACGAGACTTTTAATCTTGGGGTCCTGGGTTCGAGTCCCAGCGGGCACATTCCGGCGGGTGGCTGGTACAGCCAGGCCAGGGGCGCTAAGCACCGCGCCCATGTTGCCGCCCATCCTGACCGTCGTGATTCCCTGCTACAACGAGGCCGCCAATGTCGCGCCGATGGTGGCGCGCCTGGCGGCGACGCTCCAGGGTATTGCCTGGGAAGCGATCTTCGTGGACGACGACAGCCCGGACGGCACGACGCGCGTTGCGCGGGAGATCGCGGCGGCCGACCCGCACATCCGCTGCATCCGCAGGATCGGGCGGCGCGGGCTTTCCTCCGCCTGCGTCGAGGGCATGCTGGCCTCCTCCGCCGGCTATGTCGCGGTGATCGACGGCGACCTCCAGCACGACGAGACCCTGCTGCCGGCCATGCTGCGCAGCCTCAGGGCGGGCGAGGCGGATGTCACCGTCGGCAGCCGGCATGTGACGGGCGGCGAGGCGAAGGGAGGCTTCTCCGCCTGGCGGCAGCGCATCAGCGACAGCGGCACCAGCCTGGCCCAGTTCTTCCTGCCGCAGCCGGTTGCGGACCCGATGAGCGGCTTCTTCATGCTGCCGCGCCCGCTCTTCGAGGAGATCGCGCCCCGCCTGACCGGCCGGGGCTTCAAGATCCTGCTCGACATCCTGCTTTCGTCGAAGCGGCCGCTGCGGGTGAAGGAACTGCCCTACACTTTCCGCCCCCGCGAGGCCGGGGAGTCGAAGCTCGACACCATCGTCCTGCTCGAATTCCTCACTTTGCTGCTGGACAAGGCGAGCGGCGGCCTGCTGCCGCTGCGCTTCCTCTCCTTCGCCGCGGTCGGGGCGCTTGGCGTGGTGGCGCATCTGGCCGTGCTCTGGCTGGTGCTCGGGCCCTTGAGCTTCGCCCAGGCGCAGTGGCTGGCGAGCTTCGTCGCCATGACCATGAACTTCTGGCTCAACAACCGCGTCACCTACAGCGACGTCCGGCTGCGCGGCCCGGCGCTGTGGCGCGGCCTGCTGCTGTTCTACGTGGTCTGCGGCGTCGGGGTGGCGGCCAATGTCGGCATCGCCGGCCTGCTGCTGCGCGACGGGATCTTCGCCTGGGGCGTCGCCGGCGCCGCCGGCGCGTTGCTGACAGTCGTCTGGAACTACGCCGTCTCCGCCACCCTTGTCTGGCGTGCCCGATGAACCGCTCAACCGCTCTCGCGCTGCTGGCCCTTGTGGCGCTGACGGCGCTCCGCCTGCTGGCGGCCTTCTGGCTGCCGCTCGCCCCGGACGAGGCCTATTACTGGGTCTGGGGCCGCGCCCTGGCGCCCGGCTACTACGACCACCCCCCGATGGTGGCGCTCTGGATCGCCGCCGGCACCGGACTCCTTGGCGATACGTCGCTCGGCATCAGGCTGCTGGCGCCGCTGGGGGTGGCGCTGGCCTCGGTGCTGCTCGCCCGCGCGGGCGATGCGCTCTTCCCGCAGCGGCGGCCCGGCATCTGGGCCGCCGCGCTGATGAACGCCACCCTGCTGTTCGGCGCCGGCTCGGTGCTGATCACGCCCGACACGCCGCTGCTGGTCTTCTGGTGCGCCGCGCTCTGGGCCGTGGCCCGGCTGCATGCGACGCAGGACGGCCGCTGGTGGTTCGCCTTCGGTGCCCTGGCAGGCTGCGCGCTGCTCTCGAAATACACGGCGGTGCTGCTCGGCGGCGGCGTGGTGCTGTGGCTGCTGCTGGAGCCGCGCGCCCGCCATTGGCTGCGCGACTGGCGCCTGTGGGCGGGCGGGGTGCTGGCCTTCCTGGTCTTCGCGCCTGTCATTTACTGGAACGCCGCGCATGACTGGGTGAGCTTCGCCAAGCAGGGCGGCCGGGCGGGCCGTGTCGGCGCCGCCTCGGCGGTCCGCTATCTGGGCGAGCTGGTGGGCGGGCAGGCAGGGCTGGCGACGCCCATCATCTTCCTGCTCTGCATCCTCGGCACGGCGGCTGCCTGCCGCTGGTGGGTGGCGCGCCGCGACGCGGCGGCCGGTCTCCTGGTGACGCTGATCGTCCCCGCCGCGCTGCTCTTCCTCTGGCAGGCCACCGGCAGCCGGGTGCAGGGGAACTGGCCCGCCATCCTCTATCCCCCGGCCTGTCTTGCCGCGGCAGCCTGCCTGGGGCCGCGCTGGGCGCGCTGGCGCAAGCCCGGCATCGTGCTGGGGCTGGTGCTGACGCTGCTGGTGCTGGCGCAGGCGGCCTTCGCGCCGATCCCCCTGCCGCGGCGCAACGACCCGACGCTGGCGCGACTCGGCGGCTGGGCGGAATTCACCGCGCAGGTGGAGAAGGCACGCCGGGAGCAGGGCGCCGTCTTCGTCGCCGCCGAGGAATACGGGCTGGCCAGCGAGCTGGCGCTGCACCTGCCGCCGGGCGTGCGCGTCGTCGCGCTGGGCGACCGCTGGGACCTGTTCGACCTGCCCGCGCCAACGGCTTGGCAGCCCGGCATCCTGGTGCGCAGCACCCGGCGCGGCGAAGGGCCGCCGCTCTGGCCCGCGGCGCGGGAGACGGGCGAGCTGGCGCGCAGCCGCAAGGGCATCGAGGCGGAGCGCTATCGTCTCTACAGCGTCTCGGTTCCCAGCGACGGACCGCCGATGGCGCTGCTGCCGCCGCGGCGCTGAAGGTCATCCCCTGGCGCTGGCCCGGGAACTGCCTACATGCGGGAGGGCGGTCAGGGAGAGACGTGCCATGCTGATTCGCATTCCCCGCGGCTGGGAGCTGCCGGATTCCGCCGCAACGCCGGAACCCCTGGTGCTCGACCGCCGCAAGGCGCTCGGGCTCGGCGGTGCCCTCATCGGCGCGGGGCTGGCGCGGCCGGCCCGGGCACAGGAGGGCGCGCTCACCGCCATGCGCAACACCCGCTACCCCCCCGCGCGCGAGGTCACGCCGGAGCGGGACGCCACCACCTACAACAACTACTACGAGTTCGGCCCGGGCAAGAGCATCGCCTCCGGTGCGCAGCGCCTGCCGCAGCGGCCCTGGACGCTGAAGTTCGAAGGCATGGTGGAGAAGCCGCAGGAGCTGGATCTCGACGGCCTGCTGCGGCGCGTCAGCCTGGAGGAACGGGTGCTGCGGCACCGCTGCGTCGAGGCCTGGGCGATGACAGTGCCCTGGACCGGCTTCCCGATGGCCGAGCTGCTGAAGATCGCCGCGCCGACCGCCAGCGCGAAATACGTGGTGTTCGAGACGGTCGCCGACCGCTCCGCCATGCCCGGCCTCCGGCAGAGCTGGTACCCCTGGCCCTATTCCGAGGGCTGCACCATGGCCGAGGCGGCCAACGAGATGTGCTTCCTGGCCGTGGGCATGTACGGCAAGCCGGTGCCGCCACAGAATGGCGGGCCGATCCGCGTGCTCTTCCCCTGGAAATACGGCTTCAAGAGCGGGAAGGCGCTGACCACCATCCGTTTCACCGATACCCGTCCCGTCAGCTTCTGGGAGAAGCTGCAGCCCAGTGAATACGGCTTCTGGGCCAATGTGAACCCCGAGGTTCCGCATCCGCGCTGGAGCCAGGCGAGCGAGCGCCTGCTCGGCAGCAACGAGCGGGTGCCGACGAAGATCTTCAACGGCTATGGCGAGTTCGTCGCCTCGCTCTACGAGGGGATGAGCGGCGAGCGCCTCTTCCTCTGAGCGGGCTCACCCCAGGCGGCGGCGGCCTTCCTCGATGGCGCGGATGGCCTCCGCCCAGAGGCCCAGGGCGGGCAGCTCGGCGGGGGAGAACCAGCGGGCCTCGCTGACGTCGTCCCCGGCGACGGGCTCGCCGCCGACCCAGCGGCCGGCGAAGTCGATGATCGTGTAGTGGAAGCGGGTTCGCCCCTCCGGATCATGGCTCAACGCATCGACCACCACGGCGAGGGTGAGGGGGCCGACCTCGATTCCCGCTTCCTCCAGCAGCTCGCGCCGCGCCGCCATCTCGGCCGTCTCGCCCAGGTGCTGCGCGCCGCCGGGAATGGACCACTCCCCCTGGCGGGGCGGCTTGCTGCGCCGGACCAGCAGCACATCCTCGCCCCGGAAGGCGATCACCCCGATGCCGATCCAGGGGCGGTCGGGATACTCACGCGCGCTCATCGGGGAGGCGCAACCGGGGCAGGCGCAGGCGGCGCGGCGGTCGGACGCTCGGCCTGGCGCAGATCCTCGAGCCGCGGCAGGAGCGCCTTCAGCTTCCAGGAGCCGAGCTGGTAGGCCCAGCCCTTCCAGCGGGCATCGAGCTTCTGCGCCTCGTCATCGCCGGTCGCGGCCAGCGTCACCCAGACGGCCTCGCCATCCTGGTTCACGCCGACCTCGATGGTGAGCTTGTCGGTCATCGTGAAGCGGGACTTGCCCAGCGGCTCGCCGGGAATGTCGGCGGCGCGCTGGACGTCGGTGAGGGTCAGGTACTCGAAGGCGCCGGCGATGGTGTCGAGGCTTGTCTGCTCCAGTGGCGGCGTCTCCGCCGGAACGGTCACGGCGAGGCGGCCATCCGGCCCATCGGTCCGCACCAGTTCCAGCGGCGGCTCGCCGGTGCGGCCGATGGCGACCTTCAGCACGCGGTCGCGCGGGATGTTGGCGAGGTCGCGGTCGATCCAGAGCTGGCCGTCGGCGTCCAGCGGCAGCCGGCCCTCGGCAAGCCAGGACTGGTTCTCGCCGGGGCGGCGCACATAGACGCTCTCCGGCACGTCGCCATGGGTGCGGACGCGGCGGCGCCCGACCATCAGCTCGGCGATCGGCTGGCCGGCCCCGTCCAGCACCCGCAGCAGGGAGGCGGTGGAGCCTTCCTTCGAAGGGTCCTGCAGGCCAAGGCGGTCCAGCATCTCCGGATCGGCGGTGCGCGGCTCCACCAGGCGCAGCTCGGTCAGCCCGACCAGCAGTTCACGCACCTTCCCGGCGCGGACGGGGTAGCCGGCGACCTCCGGCAATACCCATACGTCGCCGGGCCTGCGCTCCAGCACGAGGCTCTGGTCGTGCCGCTTCACCTCGATGCGCATGGCCCCGGCGAGCTTCTCCGCGAGGTTCTGGAACATCAGTGGCGCAGTGCCCAGGTCGGGCGGCTTCGGCCCGCCCGGACCGAGCACCACGACGGCGGCGACGGCGGCGACAGCGGTGCCGCCGAGCACCAGCAGGGATCGACGATTCATCTCCGGCTCTCCCTCGGCTCAGGCCCGGGCCGCCGTGCGGCGGCGGCGGCGCAGCACGGCGAGGCCCAGCGCGAGCAGCGTCAGCAGCACCGGGACCAGCGCGATGTTCACCAGGCGCAGCGTGCGCTCCAGCCCCTCGATGTCGCGCCGCAGGTCGAGCTGGACGGCACGAAGCTGGGCGCGCGTGGCGACGATCTCCTGGCGGGCGCGGTCGATCTCGGCACGCTGCTCGGGCGTGATGACGGTCTGCATCTGCTGGTTGCGCTCACCGCCGGCCGATGTGCCCTGCCGCAACTCGCGCAGCCGGCGCTCGGTCGCCTCCAGCTTCTGGGTCAGCGCCTGCTCGGTCTGGCGGTAGTTCGCCTCCGCCGTGCGCCGCATCGCCTCCACGCGGACAAAGGGGCGCAGGGATTCGCCGCGCGAGCGCAGGCCGATCAGCGCGTCCCCGCCGGCCAGCGTGTCCGTCAGGTTGGCGATCAGCGCGCCATTGTCGCTGAAGGGCGTCGTGACCTGCTGCCCGAAGAAGTCCTGCACCTGCACCCAGAAGCGGTCCTCCAGCAGGTCCGCGTCGTTGGCGACGACGAGGTTGGCCGGGCTGGTGCTGTGCGCGAGATGCGCCGGGAAGTCGGCGGGGCGCTCCTCGCCCTTCGGCGGCGCGGGCGGACCATCCGGGAAGGCGGAGTTCAGGATGCCGCGGGCGCGTGCCAGCAGGACGTAGCGCCTGCCATCCGGCCTGAAGGAAGCGAGCAGCGCGGCGGGATTCGGGTTCTCCTCCACCTTCGCGACATCGGCCAGCATGGCGTGATCGCTGCTGGTGATCAGCGGCGTGAACTCGATGCTGGCGCCCTCCTTGCGCAGCACCTGACCGGCGGAGGCGAAGGTCACCTGCTGCAGGTCGGCCGTCGCCACGTCGCTGTGGCTGAGGGAATCGCCGCTGGCGTTGAACCAGGCGAGATAGTCCACCGCCTGCAGCCGGTCCTGCGGGTTGCCGCGCACGCGCCAGGCGCCGCGCTGGTCCAGCACCACCTTGTCGCTCGGCGTCTCGATGCCCCAGGCGCCCAGCAGCCGGTCCAGGTTGGAGGCGGTGTCGGCCGGCGGCTGGCCGCTGGGGCCGGGGCGGGAGGCCTGGCTCTCGCTGTGCGGGTCGGCCAGCACGAAGAGCTTGCCGCCGCGCATGACGAACTGGTCGATGGCGTAGAGCGTCGCATCCGGCAGGTGCTGGGGATGCGCGGCGATCAGCACCTGCATGTCGGCGGGGATGACCTGGGCGTCGGAAGCGACATCGCGCAGGGTGAAGAACTGGCGCAGCTGGTTGGCGATGACGAAGGGCTGCCCGGCGCCGGGAACGCGCATCATCATCGCGCGCGGATCGCCGTTCACCGGCAGCGCGGAGAGCATGCCCACGACCGGCCGCCTGGGGTTGGACAGCTCGTAGACGAGCCGCGTCAGATCGTATTCGAGGAAGCGTTCGCGGTCGGGCTGCAGGAAGGGCAGCACGCGCTCGTCGTCCAGCAGGTTGGTGCCGGCGATGCCGAAATAGACCTGCTCGCCGGACTGGTCGACCGGCACGCCCTGCAGGCCATAGGCCATGGCGCGGTCCTCGGTCTCGCTGAACGGCTCCGGGTCGAGATATTCCAGGCGCAGCCTGCCGTTGGAGACGGCAGCATATTCCTGCAGCATCTCGCGCACCCGGTCGGCATAGGCGCCGTAGACGGGGATCGAGCTGCCGAGCTTGCTGGAATAGAACAGCCGCAGCGTCACCGGGTCCTTGAGGTTCGTCAGGACCTGCTTCGTGCCGTCGGAGAGCGTGTAGAGATGCTGCTCCGTCAGGTCGAGCCGCAGGCGCGGCAGCAGGCGCTGGGCCAGCAGGTTGACGGCGACGGCCAGCACCAGGGCGGCGATCAGGCCGGCGATCGAATAGATCAGGCGGCGCGAGCCGGGCTTGGGCGGCCGCGGCGGGGAAGTGGTTGCGCTCATGCCTCAGTCCGCCTTGCGATGGTCGACCGCCACGGCGTTGGCGAAGAGCCAGAAGCCGATGAAACTGGCGAAGAAGACAAGGTCGCGCAGCGTCACCACGCCGCGCGAGAAGCCGTTGAGCCGGTCGGTGATGGAGAGGCCGCGCGCGATCTCGGCCAAGGCGGGCATCCGGGTGGAGAGGAACTCCGTCACGACGGGGCTGCCGGCGGCGGCGAAGAGGAAACACACGGCGACGGCGAGGACGAAGGCGATCACCTGGTTCTTGGTCAGCGCCGAGATGGCGGCGCCCACCGCGAGATAGGTGCCGGCCACCAGCAGGCAGCCGGCATAGCCCGTCGCGATCACCCCGTTGTCGGGATTGCCGAGGTAGTTGACCGTAAGCACCAGCGGGAAGGTCAGCAGCAGCGCGATGGCGCAGAAGGCCCAGGCGGCGAGGAACTTGCCCAGCACCGCCTGGCCCTGCGTGATCGGCAGGGTGAGCAGCAGTTCGATGGTGCCGAGGCGGCGCTCCTCCGCCCAGAGCCGCATGGTCAGCGCCGGCACGAGAAACAGGAACAGCCAGGGCACGAAGCCGAAGAAGGGCTGGAGATCCGCCGTGCCGCGGTCGAAGAAGTTGCCGAGCGTGAAGGTCAGCGCGCCCGACATGATCAGGAAGATGACGATGAAGACATAGGCGACGGGCGTGGCGAAATAGCCGGCCAGCTCGCGCCGCGCGACGGTGAGGGCGCCGCCCATCACGCGACCTCCTTCGGGAGGGTCAGGTCGCGGAACACGGCGTCCAGCGAGGGGCCGCGGCTGGCGAGCTCCGCCGGCGTGGAATCGGCCAGCACCTGCCCGTGCGCGATGATGATGGCGCGGCTGCAGATGGCCGAGACCTCCTCCAGGATGTGCGTGGAGATGATGATCGCCTTGCTGGGCGCCATCTGCGCGATGAGGCGCCGCACCTCGTGCTTCTGGTTGGGGTCGAGGCCGTCGGTCGGCTCGTCGAGCACCAGCACCGGCGGATCGTGCAGCAGGGCCTGGGCCAGGCCGACGCGCCGCTTGAAGCCCTTCGACAGCGTCTCGATCGGCTGCAGGCGGACGCCTTCCAGCGTGGTCAGGCGCATGGCATGGGCGATGCGGTCGCTCGCCTCGCTGCCGCGGAAGCCGCGCACCCGCGCGACGAAGGCCAGGAAGCCCGCGACGGTCATCTCGGGATAGGTGGGGGCGCCTTCAGGCAAATAGCCGAGATGGCGTTTCGCGGCGACGGGACGGTCCACCACATCCTCACCGCAGATGCGGGCCGTGCCACTGCTCGGCGTGACGAAACCCGCGAGCATCTTCATCGTGGTGGACTTGCCGGCGCCATTCGGGCCCAGGAAGCCGAGGACTTCACCCCGCGCGACCGCGAAGGAAACGTCATCCACCGCGGTGAAGCTGCCGAAACGCTTGGTGAGGCGGTCGATCTCGATGAGCGCGGACAACCGGGCATATCCCCCCTTGTACTGGCCGGATTGTGACCGGGTTTACCGGGGGAAGGGGGGTTTGCAACCCCCTGGGCTGTATCGAAACGTCGCAGCTCCCTCAGCCCGCGGCGAGTGGCGCCAGCGTCAGGTCATGGCTGAAGAGCGCGAGCAGCAGCCGCGCCGCGCGCCCTCGCGGGGTGAGCAGGAGATCGGGATCCTTCTCCAGCAGCAGCGCGGCGTCCTGATGCGCCATCCGCACCATGCCGCCATGCCGTGTGGGATCGGCCAGCCGCCGCCCGAGCCGGCCAGCCTGGCGGACGCCGAGCGCGTCACCGCCGCCGCGATATTCGAGGTCGGCATCGGCGATGACGAAGCCGTCCTGCGTCTCGCGCAGCACGGCGAGGCGGCGTTGCTCCGACTCGTTCAGCTCGGCCGAGGGCAGCAGCAGGCAGAAGGACTGCGCGCGGCCGCGCCCGACGCGGCCGCGCAACTGGTGCAGCGCCGCCAGCCCGAAGCGTTCGGCCTGCTCGATGATCATGATGGTGGCTTCCGGCACATCCACGCCGACCTCCACCACGGTGGTCGCCACCAGGAGCTGCGCGCGGCCGGCGGCGAAGTCGTGCAGAGCGGCCTCGCGCACGTCCAGCTTCTGGGCGCCATGCGCCAGCCGCACCTTGTCGCCGAAGATGGCGGCCAGTTCCGCATAGGTGGTCTCGGCGGCGGCGTTGTCGTGCTTCTCGCCCTCCTCGACAGCGCGCACCACCCAGTAGGCGCGGTGGCCCTCGGCGAAGGCGGCGCGCAGCCGTGCCACCAGCTCGTCCCGCCGTTCGCGGCTGACGATGCGCGTGACGATGGGCTGCCGGCCGGCCGGACGGCCTTCCAGCCGGCTCACCGCCATCTCGCCCCATTGCGTCAGCAACAGGGTGCGCGGGATGGGGGTGGCGGTCATCACCAGCACGTCGGTGGTGCCCTTCTCGGTCAGGGCGAGGCGCTGGGCGACGCCGAAGCGGTGCTGCTCGTCGACCACGGCGAGGGCGAGGTCGTGGAAGGCGACGCCCTCCTCGATCAGCGCATGGGTACCGACCACCAGGGGGATGCTGCCATCGGCCAGCCCGGCCAGGACCCGCCGCCGCTCCTTGCCCTTCACCGAGCCGGCGAGCAGGGCGCAGGGCACGCCGGCCGCGCCGGCCAGCTTCTCCAGCGTGCGCAGGTGCTGGCGGGCCAGCAATTCCGTGGGCGCCATCAGCGCCGCCTGGGCGCCGGCCTCCACCGCACGCAGCATGGCCAGCACGGCGACCAGCGTCTTGCCGGCGCCGACATCGCCCTGCAGCAGGCGCAGCATCCGCCGCGGCCGGGCGAGGTCGGCATCGATCTCCTCCAGGGCGCGGGTCTGCGCCTCGGTCGGCGGAAAGCCGAAGGCGGCGAGGGCGGCGCGGCGCAGGTGGCCGTCGCCGGTCAGGGCGCGGCCGGGGCGTTGCAGCACCGTCCGCCGCACCAGCCCGACGGCGATCTGCCCGGCCAGCAGCTCGTCATAGGCGAGGCGGTCGCGCGGGGTGTCCTCCGGCACGGCCTCCGGCGCCTGGATGGCGTGCAGCGCGGCGGCGAAGGAGGGCCAGCGCCGCCGCGCCACCAGTTCCCGGTCCTGCCATTCCGGCATTTCCCGCAGGGCGCCCAGCGCGAGTCCCATGGCCCGGCCGACGTCGCGCTGCCCCAGCCCGCGCGTCAGCGGCCAGACCGGCTGGATCTCGGGGATGGCGTCCGGCGGGTCCACGAAGTCCGGCGCGTCCATCTGCCAGCGCTCGCGGAAGCGCTTCATCCGGCCGGAGACGCGCCGCACCGCCCCCTCCGGGAAGGTGCGGGCCAGCCAGGCGCCCAGCCAGGACTTGCGGCCGAAATAGATCAGGTCCACCAGCCCCGGCTGGGCCTCGCAGCAGACCACCCAGGGCTGGGTCGGCGTGCGGGGCGGGGCGACATGCAGCACCTGCACCGCCAGCGTGGCGATCTCCCCCTCGCGCGGTGTTGTGGCGCGCCGGTCCTGGTAGCGCTCGGGCAGGTGGAAGAGCAGATCGAGCACCCGCTCCCCCTCCACGGCCTGGAGCAGGCGCTTCCGTTTCTCCTCGGGCAGAGGCAGACTCGCGAGCGGCGCCAGCAGCGGCGCGGCGCCATCCAGTTCGGCCTCTTGGGCTGACATGATTCCCATCTGCCTCTATATGCCAGCCGCACGAGAGGCCGACATGCCCCAGAGCGAAGATAAGAGCGAACAGACTTCCACCGAACTTTCACCGCGCCGCCGCCGCCTGCTGTTCCGGGCGACCCACCGGGGCACCAAGGAGACCGACCTGATGATCGGCGGCTTCGTCGGGCGCCACATCGGCAGCTTCAGCGAGGCCGAACTCGACGAGCTGGAGGCGGTGCTGGAGATGCTGGATGTGGACCTGGCCGACTGGCTCTCCGGCCGCCGCCCGGTGCCGCCCGAGGTGATGACGCCGATGCTGGAGCGCATGGCCCGCGAGTGCTCGGCCCTGGGCGCCGGCGTGCCGGAGGCGGCGCGCCGCGTATGACCACGCTCACCGTCTACGGCGCGCCCGAGGGCTTCGACGCACTGCTGCTGAGCCGCCGCCGCGCCGAGACGGAGGGCTTCGTCCTGCATGTCTGCCGCGACGACGCGCGCATGATGCGGATGCAGGACGGCCTCGCCTTCTTCGCGCCCGACGTCGAGGTGCTGCGCTTCCCGGCCTGGGACTGCCTGCCCTACGATCGCGTCTCGCCGCATGCCGACCTGGTGGCCGAACGGATGGCCACGCTCGCGCGCCTGCTGGAGCCGGCCAGCCGGCCGCGCATCGTGCTGACCACGGTCAATGCCCTGGTGCAGCGGGTGCCGCCGCGCGAGGTCTTCGAGGGCGCGACGCTGCACCTCAAGCGGGGCGGGCGGATCACGCCGGAGAAGCTCGCCGCCTTCCTGGAGGCCAATGGCTATGGCCGCGTCGCCACGGTGATGGAACCGGGCGAGTACGCGGTGCGCGGCGGCATCGTGGATCTCTATCCGGCCGGCGAGCCGGACCCGGTGCGCCTCGACCTGTTCGGCGACGAGATCGAGAGCCTGCGCCGCTTCTCCACCGATACGCAGCGCAGCGGCGAGCATGTGCGCGAGCTGTGGCTCCGCCCGGTGGGTGAGATCCTGCTGGACGAGGATTCGATCTCCCGCTTCCGCACCGGCTACCGTGACCTGTTCGGTCCGGCGGCGGGCGAGGACCCGCTTTACGTCTCCATTTCCGCCGGGCGGAAGCACCCGGGCATGGAGCATTTCGTCGCGCTGTTCCACGAGCAGATGCCGACCCTGCTCGACTACATGCCCGGCGCCTCGGTCAGCCTCGATCACCAGGCGGAGGACGCGCTCGAAGTGCGCCTGGAGATGATCGAGGACCACTACCAGGCGCGCCGCGCCCCGCCACGCGAAGGGGAGGTGCCCTATCGCCCGGTGCCGCCGCGCCGCCTGTATCTCGACCGGCGCAGCTGGGACGCCATGCTCGCGGGCGGCACGCTGCTGCGGCTGAGCCCCTTCCCACAGCCGGAGGGCGCCGAGGGGATCGAGGGCGGCGGCCGCCCCGGCCGGCTCTACGCCGAAGTTCGCGCCGCCGGGCAGAACGTCTTTGCCATCTATCGCGAGCAGGCCGAGGGACAGGCGAAAGCCGGCATGCGCCCGGTGGTCGCCGCCTGGACGCGTGGTTCCCGCGAGCGCCTGGGCAATCTGCTGCGCGAGAACCGCGTGCCCGTGCAGACCACCGAGGACTGGGCGGAGGTCCTCAGGCTGCCCGCCGGGGTGGTGGCACTCGCCGTCTATGGCGTGGAGCGGGGCTTCACCGGGCCGGCGGCACCCGGCAAGGCAGGCGGCGGCATTGCCTTGACCGGCGAGCAGGATCTGCTCGGCGAGCGCATCGCCCGGCCGCCGCGGCGGCGCAAGCGCGCCGACCAGTTCATCGCCGACGCCACCGAGATCGCCGAGGGCGACCTGGTGGTGCACCAGGATCACGGCATCGGCCGCTATGACGGGCTGGAGACGCTGGCGGTCTCCGGCGCCCCGCATGACTGCCTCAGGCTGATCTATGACGGCGGGGACAAGCTCTTCCTGCCGGTCGAGAACATCGAGCTGCTCTCGCGTTTCGGCAGCGACAGCGCTGGCGTCGCGCTCGACAAGCTCGGCGGCACCTCCTGGCAGAACCGCAAGGCCCGCGCCAAGCAGCGCATCGCCGACATGGCCGGCCAGCTCATCCGCATCGCGGCGGAGCGGCGGGTCAAGGACGCGCATATGGCGACCCCGCCGGAAGGCGCCTGGGACGAGTTCTGCGCCCGCTTCCCCTTCGCCGAGACCGAGGACCAGCAGCGCGCCATTGCCGACGTGCTGGAGGACCTTGCCGCCGGCCGCCCGATGGATCGCCTGATCTGCGGCGATGTCGGCTTCGGCAAGACCGAGGTGGCGCTGCGCGCAGCCTTCGTGGTAGCGATGACCGGCGCCCAGGTGGCGGTGGTGGTGCCGACCACGCTGCTCTCCCGCCAGCATTTCCGCACCTTCACCGCCCGCTTCGCCGGGCTGCCGGTGAAGGTGGCGCAGCTCTCCCGCATGGTGACGGCGAAGGAGGCGGCTGCCGTGAAGGCCGGGCTGGCGGACGGCTCGATCAACATCGTCGTCGGCACCCACGCGCTGCTGGCCAAGAGCGTGGAGTTCGCCGATCTCGGCCTGGTCATCGTGGATGAGGAGCAGCATTTCGGCGTGGCGCACAAGGAGCGGCTGAAGCAGCTCCGCGCCGACGTGCATGTGCTGACGCTCACCGCCACGCCCATCCCGCGCACCCTCCAGCTCGCCCTGACCGGGGTGCGGGAGATGAGCGTGATCGCCACCCCGCCGGTGGACCGGCTGGCGGTTCGCACCTTCATCATGCCCTTCGACACCGTGGTGATCCGCGAGGCCATCCAGCGCGAGCGGCTGCGCGGCGGGCAGGTGTTCTGCGTCGTGCCGCGGCTGGAGGACCTGCCGAAGATGGCGACGCGGCTGGCCGAGATCGTGCCGGAGGCCAAGGCCGTGCAGGCGCATGGCCGCCTGACGCCCACCGAGCTCGAACGCGTCATGACCGAGTTCGGCGACGGCAAGTACGACATCCTGCTCGCCACCAACATCGTCGAGAGCGGGCTCGACATGCCGGCGGTCAACACGCTGCTGATCTACCGCGCCGACATGTTCGGCCTGGCGCAGCTCTACCAGCTTCGCGGGCGCGTCGGGCGCGGCAAGCTGCGCGGCTATGCCTACCTGACCTGGCCGGCCACCCAGCGCCTCTCCGCGGCCGCCGAGAAGCGTCTGGCTGTCATGCAGACGCTCGACAACCTCGGCGCCGGCTTCACCCTGGCCAGCCACGACCTCGACATCCGCGGCGCCGGCAACCTGCTGGGCGATGAGCAGTCCGGCCATATCCGCGAGGTCGGCATCGAGCTCTACCAGCAGATGCTGGAGGAGGCGGTGGCCAACATCAAGGCCGGCCAGGGCAAGCGTGGCGAGGCGGGTGACCGCGACTGGACGCCGCAGATCAATCTCGGCCTGCCTGTGCTGATCCCCGAGACCTATGTCGCCGACCTGCCGGTACGGCTCGGCCTTTACCGGCGCATCGGCGGCCTTGCCGGCGAGGCGGAGGTGGACGCCATGGCCGCGGAGATGACGGATCGCTTCGGCCCGCTGCCCACCGAGGTGGAGAACCTGCTGCAGGTCGTCTCCATCAAGCATCTCTGCCGGGAGGCGGGTGTGGAGAAGCTGGATGCCGGGCCGAAGGGCATTGTCGCGAGCTTCCGCCGCAACCGCTTCGCCAATCCCGGCGGGCTGGTGAACTGGGTGACGGCGCAAAAGGGGCTGGTGAAGCTGCGGCCGGACCACAAGCTCGCCATGGTCCGGGAGATGGAGCTGAAGGCGCGCGTCCGTGCCGCCAAGGACATGCTGGCGGCGCTGGCGAAGGTGGCGCGTCAGGCCCAGGCGGCCTGAGCGGTCAGAACTCCATCGCCTCCGCCACCGCGACATCCATCAGGCGCTCCAGCACCTCGGGTTCCTGCGCCCCGGCGATGGCATGCCCGGCGCCCAGACCCTGGCGGCCGGCGATGACGAAGCAGGGCACGCCGTTGATGCCGAGGCGATGGGCGCGCAGGTTCTCGGCATGGACCGCCTCGCTTTCCAGCCCACTGGCGAGGAAGCGGAGCAGGGTGCGCTGGTCCAGACCCTGCGCGGCGCCGAGGGCGGCGAGGGTCTCACGGTCACCGAGATCGGCGCCCTCGCAGAAATAGGCGACGAACAGCGCGTCCACGACCGCGTCCGCCACCCCGTGCTGGCTGGCGAAGCGCACCACCCGGTGCGCGTCGAGCGAGGGCGGCACGCGCCGGATGAGGTCGAAGCGGAAGGCGATGTCCTCGGCCCGGCCCAGCTCCGTGACGGTGGCGTGCAGCCGCCGGGCGCGCTCCTCACCGCCGAACTTGCGGGCGAGATAGTCCTGCCGCGCCAGCCCTCCGGCGCCGAGATCCGGGTTCAGCAGGAAGGGGCGCCAGCGGAGCGCGGCGACGACATCCGCCCGCCGCGACAAGGCGCGGCGCAGCCGCCGGGCGCCGAGGAAGCACCAGGGGCAGACCAGGTCGAACACCACCTCGATTTCGAGCTGGTTGCGGGAGGGCGAAAGCAGGTTCACGGCACCAACATAGGACGGAAGGCGCGCCGCGGCATCCCGGCGGAGCAGGCGGGCCCGCCATTTCCGGCAGCTTTTTTCACCACAAAGGCGAAATAGGCACAGAATATCGCGGAATCAGTCTTGTAGCGGTGATTCCTGACTCCTAGTTTCAGCCAGGCTCAACAAGGGTTTCGACAGCCGGCATGATGGCGGGGTCGCATATCGCGCTCGGGGCGGCCGCGTGGTTCGCCGCCGCCCCGCGGCTGGGACTTCCCGCCCTCGACCCTGCCATGCTGGGGCTGGCGGTGTTCGGCGCCCTGCTGCCGGACGTGGACCATCCGAAATCCTGGGTCGGCAAGCGCCTGCGGCCGGTCTCCATCGTCTTTGCCACGCTGCTGGGGCACCGGGGCGTCACCCACTCGCTGCTGGCGGTGGTCGGCTGCGGGGTCCTGCTGCTCAGCCAGAACGTGCCCATGGCCATCACCGCGCCGCTGGTGGTCGGCTATCTCTCCCACCTCGCGGCTGACCTGCTGACGCCGGGTGGGCTCCGCCTCGCCTGGCCGCTGCGCGGGACCTATTCGCTGCCGCTCTGCCGCACCGGCTCGCCCTTCGAACCGCTGGTGGTGGCGCTCGCCCTCTCCTGGGCCTGGGGTGCGACCTCGGAGAAGGTGGATCTCGGTGCCGGCCTGCGCGCCGTCGGCGTCTGCCGCGTGGTGGGGCAGGAATGGCCCGGCCTCTGCGCGGCCTCCGCGGCGCGGCCGCAGGCGCTGCAGCCGCCGGGGCCTGGGAGCCTCTGGGGGAGTGCGACCGGGACCTTGCTGGCGCATAACCCCGGCCACCGGTTCTCCGCCTGGTTCGACGAGGCGGCGGGCTGGCGGATGGGGTGGGATTCGAACCCACGGTAGGCTTGCACCTACGGCGGTTTTCAAGACCGCTGCCTTAAACCACTCGGCCACCCATCCGGAATGCGGGCGATGCTATTCTAGCGGTTGCGCTCCGCACGAAAACTCGCCACGGAACGTGGCGTTAGCGCCCGCGTCGTCAAAAGGAAAGCCCGATGCGCAAATGTCTCCTCGCTGTCTCGGCCCTCTCGGTCGCTGCGAGCCTTGCCGGGCCGGCGCAGGCGCAGGCGCAGCTGGACCACGCTCCGCCCCCCGATCCGGCGGGCACGCTGACCTTCTCGCTCGACAATGACATGTTCGGCGGCAGCGACCGCTACTACACGAACGGCTTCCAGTTCGCCTGGCGCTCCCCCTCGGCCGACCTGCCGGGCCCGCTCGCCTGGCTGAACGACCGGCTGGACTGGATGATGGGCCCGGGCGCGCTGCGCTGGGGGCTGGCCTTCGGCCAGAACCTCTACACGCCGCAGGACACCGAGACGACGCATCCGGACCCGAATGACCGGCCCTATGCCGCCTACCTCTATGGTGCTTTCTCGCTGACCCGCATCACCGAGCGGACCTCCAACCTGTTCGAGCTGCAGCTCGGCGTGGTTGGCCCCTCGGCGCTCGGCGAGTTCGTGCAGAACAACTACCATGAGCTGATCGGGGTCGATCAGGCCAATGGCTGGCACAGCCAGCTCAAGGACGAGCCGGCGGTCGCCGCCATCTACGAGCGGAAGTGGCGCCTGCCGCTTGGCGAGGTTGGGCCGGTGCAGATGGAGGCCATCCCGGCACTGACAGTGGGCCTCGGCAATGTGCAGACCTATGCGGGCCTGGGCGGGCTGGTGCGGCTGGGGCAGGGGCTCGACGCGGATTTCGGCCCGCCCCGTATCCGGCCGGCCCTGGCGGGTTCCGCCTGGATCCAGCCCCGCCGGGAGTTCGGCTGGTATGTCTTCGGCGGCACCCTCGGGCGCGTCGTGGCACACGACATCTTCCTCGACGGCAATACCTGGCGGGACAGCCGAAGCGTGGACCGGCGGCCCCTGGTCGGCGAGCTGCAGGCGGGCCTCGCGGTGCTCTGGCACGGTATGCGCCTCGCCTATACCCAGGTCTGGCGCAGCGAGGAGTTCTACGGCCAGCGAGGCACGCAGAGCTTCGGCTCGCTCAGCATCTCCTTCCGCTTTTGAGATAAAGCATTTCCCGGTGAAAGGGGCTGTTGCAGGGGGCGGCGTGGTCGTGGCACCAGTCGCCCCATGCTCAACCGCCGATCCTTTCTGACGCGAGTCGCGGCCGCTCCGGTCCTGGCGAGCGCCACGGCCCATGCCGCCACCGCCGGCTTCACCGACTTCCTGGCCGGTGTGGCAGCGGAGGCACGGCGCAACGGCATCGCCGACGAGACGGTGCGGCGCGCCTTCGCCATCATCCGCCCCAATGACAAGGTGCTGGAGCTGGACCGCCGGCAGCCCGAGTTCACGCTGACCTGGGAGCAGTACCGGGACGGCCGGCTGTCGCAGCAGCGCATCCAGCGCGGCCAGCAGGTCTTCGGCGAGAACCAGGCGCTGCTGGATGCCGTCTGGCGCCGCTACCAGGTCTCGCCGCGCATCGTGGTGGCGATCTGGGGGCTGGAGACGAACTACGGCGGCTTCACCGGCAACTTCAACGTCATCGAGGCGCTCGCCACCCTGGCCTGGGATGGGCGGCGCCATGAATTCTTCCGCAAGGAGCTGCTGGCCGCGCTGCGCATCCTGCAGGAGGGGGACGTCGCTCCGGAGCAGATGCGCGGCAGCTATGCCGGCGCCATGGGCAATCCGCAGTTCATGCCGAGCAGCTTCGAGCGGCTGGCGGTGGACTTCGACGGGGACGGGCGGCGCGACATCTGGTCCAGCACGGCGGACTCCCTCGCATCCATCGCCAACTACCTGGCGCGCAGCGGCTGGCGGGACGATGAGCGCTGGGGCCGCGAGGTGCTGCTGCCGCCGAACTTCGATCCCGCGCTGGCCGGACGGAGCACGCGGCGCCCGCTGCGGGACTGGCTGCGCCTGGGCGTCACGGCGGCGGATGGCACCACGCTGCCACCGCTGGAGATGGAGACCTCCATCCTCCTGCCGGGCACTCCGGGGGGGCAGGCCTTCGCGGTGTACAAGAACTTCCACGTCATCCGCCGCTACAACCCCTCAGACTACTACGCCCTCGTCATTGGCCTGCTGTCCGACCGCATTGCATGAGCGGCGCCCTGCGCCTGTTGCCGGCCACCGCCCTGGCGGTGCTGCTGGGCGTGAACGGATGCGCCCCGCAGGGTGCCCGCGAGAGCGCCCAGGAGGGCCGCTACATGGTGGGCGAGCCTTACCGGATGGGCGGCGTCTGGTCCTATCCGCGTGAGGATTTCGCCCTGCAGGAGACGGGCCTCGCCGCGGTCACGCCGGATGCGCGGGCGGGGCGGCGCACCGCCAATGGCGAGGCCTACGACCCCGCTTTGCTGACCGCCGCGCACCGCACGCTGCAGCTCCCCGCCATCCTGCGCGTGACCAACCTGGAGAACGGGCTGGAGCTGCGCGTGCGGGTGAATGACCGCGGGCCGGCCTCCCCGGGCCGGCAGCTTGAGCTCTCGCGCCGCGCCGCCGAGCTGCTGCGGATTCCGCCGGCAGGCGGCGTGCCGGTCGCCATCGCGGTGGATCCTGAGGCATCCCGCGCGCTGGCGGCCAGCCTGCCGCAGCCGGAGGCGCGCCCCCTGGCCATCGCCACGGCGCCACGCGCCGCGCTGGAGAGCGAGGCCCTGCCGCCGCCGCCCGGCGCCCGCGTGGCCGGGCAGGTCCGCCAGGGGCGGGAGGCGCCGGTCCGGGCGGTGGGTATTCCGGACGCCGCGGCCAGCGTGCCGGTCCGCCTGCCGGAGCAGGTGATGCAGGGTGCGCCGCGCATGGGCCGGCTGCTGGTCGAGGCCGGCACCTTCACCAACCGCGCCGAGGCCTACCGGCAGGCGGCGCGGATCAGGGGGCGGGTGGAAATGCGAGGGCCGCCGCGGCGGCCGGAATATCGTGTTCGGCTCGGACCCTTCGCCTCGGTTGCGCAAGCCGATGCCGCGCTAGAGAATGTGCTGGGGGCGGGTGTGCCGGAAGCCCGCATCCTGATCGACTGACTGCAGAGAATGGAGATTTCCGCGATGCCGCTTCGCCGCGAACTGCTGGGCGGTGCCGCCGCCGCGCTTGCCGCCGGCTTGCTGCCCGGCCCCGCCTTCGCGCAGCGCCGGGCGCCCGCAGGCCATGGCGCGGCCACGCCGCCGGCGCCGACCTCACCTGCCAGCACGCCGCTCGGCCCGGTTGACACCGAGGCCCGGCAGGCGATCCTGATCGATGCCGATACCGACGCCGTGCTTCTGGAGAAGAACGCCGACGAACGGATGACGCCCTCCTCCATGTCGAAGCTGATGACGGCCTACGTCGTCTTCGACATGCTGAAGCAGGGCCGGCTGCGGATGGATCAGGAACTGCCGGTCAGCGAGAAGGCCTGGCGCACGGGCGGCTCGAAGATGTTCGTCGAGCTGGGCAGCTCGATCAGCGTGCAGAACCTGCTCCAGGGCGTCATCGTGCAGTCCGGCAACGATGCCTGCGTCGTGCTGGCGGAGGGCATCAGCGGCAGCGAGCCGCAGTTCGCCGAATTGATGAACGACTACGCCAAGCGCCTCGGGCTGAAGAACAGCACCTTCCGCAACGCGAACGGCTGGCCCGACCCCGAGCACAAGATGACGGCGCGCGACCTCGCCATCCTCGCGCGCGCGCTGATCCATGACTTCCCGCAATATTACCCCCTCTACAGCGAGCGGGCCTTCACCTGGCACGACATCACCCAGCAGAACCGCAACCCGCTGCTCGGCCGGGTCTCCGGCGCGGACGGACTCAAGACCGGCCATACGGAAGAGGCGGGCTATGGCCTCGTCGGCACGGTCAAGCGCGGCGAGCGGCGGCTGATCCTGGTGGTGAACGGCCTCTCCAGCATGCGCCAGCGCGCCGAGGAGCCGGAGCGGCTGCTGGAATGGGGCTTCCGCGAGTTCGAGAATGTCGTGCTGTTCAAGGCCGCCGACACGGTGGACAGCGTGCCGGTCTATCTCGGCGAGCAGCCGAGCGTGCCGCTGGTCGGCGGCAAGGATCTCGTGCTGACCCTGCCGCGCCAGTGGCGCCGCAACCTGGCGGTGAAGCTGCGCTATGAGGGGCCGGTGCCCGCGCCCGTTGCGAAGGGCCAGGAGCTGGGCCAGCTCGACATCTCCGGCGAGGGGGTTCCGCCGATGGTCCTGCCGCTCTATGCCGGCGCGGACGTGGCCAAGCTCGGGCTGGTGCAGCGCATCCCGACCGTGCTGAGCCACCTGGTCTCCGGCTGAGGTGCCCCGCGGCGTCTTCATCACGCTGGAGGGCGGGGAAGGGGCCGGCAAGACCACCCTGGCCCGCCGTCTGGCGGAGGCGCTGGCCCTGGCCGGCCAACCGGTGCTGCGCACGCGCGAACCGGGCGGCGCGCCGGGGGCCGAGGCCCTGCGCGCCCTGCTGCTGAGCGGCGACGTCGCCTGGGACCCGGTGGCCGAGGCCATGCTGATGTTCGCGGCGCGCCGCGAACACGTGGCCAAGACCATCGAACCGGCTCTCGCCGCCGGCGCCTGGGTGATCTGCGACCGCTTTGCCGACTCGACGCTGGCCTACCAGTGCCACGGCCACGGGCTCGACCCGGCGGTCTGGCATGGGCTGTATGATGTGGCCCTGCCGGGCTTCGAGCCCGACCTGACGCTGGTGCTCGACCTGCCTGCCGAAGCCGGCATGGCCCGCGCCGTCGCGCGCGGCGCGCCGGATCGCTTCGAGCGGCTGGGGCCGGAGTTCCATGCCCGGGTGCGGGAGGCGTTCCGCCGCATCGCCGAGGCCGACCCGCGCCGCTGTGCGCTGCTGGATGCGCTGCTGCCGCCGGAGCCGCTCTATGCCGAGGCGGCGAAAGTGCTGCGCAGCCGCCTGGGGGCGCCGCTGTGATCCCGCCGGAGCCGCGCGCCAACCCAGAGCTGTTCGGGCACGACCACGCCGCGCAGATGCTGGCCGAGGCGGCCGGGGCAGGGCGCCTGCACCACGCCTGGCTGCTGGCCGGGCCGCGCGGCGTCGGCAAGGCCACGCTGGCCTATCGCTTCGCCCGCTGGCTGCTGGCCGGCCGTCCGCCGGGGCAGGCGCCGCTGGCGGTGCGGCCGGAGGATGCGGTGTTCCGGCGCGTCGCGGCCGGCGGCCATGCCGACCTGCGCGTGCTGGCGCCGAATGCCGGCGAGCGCGGCGTCAAGCTGATGATCCGCGTGGACGAGGTGCGCCAGGTGCCCCGCTTCCTCGGCCTGACAGCGGCGGAGGGCGGCTGGCGCATCGTCATCGTCGAGCAGGTGGAGGCGATGAATGCCGAGGCGCAGAACGCCCTGCTCAAGACGCTGGAGGAGCCGCCGGCCCGTGCCCTGCTGCTGCTGACCACCGCGGCGCCGGACCGGCTGCTGCCCACCATCCGCAGCCGCTGCCGCCGCGTCGACCTGTTTCCGCTGCCGGCGCCGGAGATGGATGCGGTGCTGGGCCGCTGGCTGCCGGAGCTTCAGCCGGAGCAGCGCGCGGTGCTGGCGCGCATCTCCGGCGGCGCGCCGGGAAGGGCATTGCAGCTCGCGGAGGGCGACGGGCTGGCGTTGCAGGCGCAGGTGGAGACCTTTCTTGGCGCACTGCCGCGGCCTGATCCGCGCAGCCTGCATCAACTGGCCGATACCCTGGCGGCCAAGCGGGACGGAAGCGCGTTCGTCACCTTCATGGAGCTGCTGCGCACGGGATTGGGCGAGGCGATCCGGGCGGCGGGCCGCGGCCAGCCGGCGCCGGGCTTCATTGCCGCCCGCCCGCTTGCCGACTGGGCCACCCTGTGGGACACCCTCGGCCGACTGGCCGATGAGACGGAGACCCTGAACCTGGACCGCAAGCAGGCGGTGCTGAGCGGGCTCTCGCAGCTGGCCTCGCGCTGAGGACCATGAGCATGACGAGCGAGCGGCGCTTTTACCTGACGACGCCCATCTACTACGTGAACGACAAGCCGCATATCGGCCACGCCTACACCTCCCTGGCGGCGGACGTGCTGGCCCGCTGGAAGCGGCTCTCCGGGCATGAGGTCTTCTTCCTGACCGGCACCGACGAGCACGGCCAGAAGGTGGAGAAGGCCGCCGAGGCCAAGGGCCTCGATCCGCAGACCTTCACCGACCAGGTGAGCCAGGCCTTCCGCGACCTCGCGGTGCGCATGAACTATTCCAACGACGCCTTCATCCGCACGACGGAGGAGCGCCACAAGGACGCCTGCGCCGCGCTGTGGAAGCGGCTGGAGGAGCGCGGCCAGATCTATCTCGGCCACTACGAGGGCTGGTACGCCGTGCGCGACGAGGCCTTCTACGGCCCCGACGAGATCACCGAGAAGGACGGCCAGAAATTCGCCCCGACCGGCGCGCCGGTGGAGTGGGTGAGGGAGCCTTCCTATTTCTTCCGCCTCTCCGCGTGGCAGGACAGGCTGCTGGCCTTCTACGACGAGAACCCGGACTTCATCGCGCCGGTCAGCCGGCGCAACGAGGTGATCAGCTTCGTCAAAGGCGGGCTGAACGACCTCTCGATCTCCCGCACCTCCTTCAAGTGGGGCGTGAAGGTGCCGGGGGACGAGGCGCATGTGATGTATGTCTGGCTCGACGCGCTGACGAACTACATTACCGCGCTCGGCTATCCCGATGAAAGCGGGCCGCTCTGGAAGTTCTGGCCGGCGGATGTGCATTTCGTCGGCAAGGACATCCTGCGCTTCCACACGATCTACTGGCCGGCCTTCCTGATGGCCGCGGGCCTGCCGACGCCGAGGCGCGTCTTCGCGCATGGCTGGTGGACCAATGAGGGGCAGAAGATCTCGAAGTCGCTGGGCAACGTCATTGATCCGCTGGCGCTGGTGGAGGAGTTCGGGCTCGACCCCGTGCGATTCTTCCTGCTGCGCGAGGTGCCCTTCGGCCAGGATGGCGACTTCCAGCGCAAGGCGCTGGTGGGCCGGCTGAACGGTGAGCTGGCCGATGCCCTTGGCAACCTGGCCAACCGCACGCTGAGCCTGCTCCAGCGCAACTGCGAGGGCCGCCTGCCGGAGCCCGCCACCACGGCCAGCGAGGCGGACCGTGCGTTCCTGGCCATCGCCGGCCATGCGGAGCTTTCCGCCATGGTGGATGAGCTGCTGAACCAGCAGAAATTCGACGCCGCGCTGGCGCAGATCTTCACCGCGATCCGCGAGGCCAATGGCTACATCACCCGCGAGCAGCCCTGGGCGCTGAAGAAGACCGATCCGGAGCGGATGCGCGTGGTGCTGCGGACCCTGCACGATGCGCTGCGCGTTTTCGGCACGCTGCTGCAGCCCTTCATGCCCGATACCATGGCGAAACTGCTGGACCAGCTCGCCGTGCCGGCCGAGGCGCGCGGCCTGGATGCCCTGGCAACGCCGCTGCCCGGCGGAACGTCGCTGCCGCCGCCCAGCCCGCTCTTCCAGAAGATCCAGGGCGAGGCGGCGTGATGCTGGTCGATAGCCACTGCCACCTCGACTACTATACCGAGGCGGAAATCGAGGAGATCCTGCGCCGCGCTGCCGAGGCGGGCGTCGGCCGGATGGTGACGATCGGCGTCCGGATGGGCCAGGCCGAGGCGGTGAAGGCGCTGGCGGAGCGGTTTCCGCAGGTCTGGGGCACGGTCGGCGTGCATCCGCAGAATGCGGGCGAGGGGCCTCTGCCCGAAGTGGCCGAGATCGTCGCCGCTGCGGAGCACCCGCGCATCATCGGCATCGGCGAGAGCGGGCTCGACTACTTCTACGACAAGGCACCGCGCGAAGTGCAGCAGGAGGGCTTCCGGCGGCACATCCGCGCGGCGCGGGAAACCGGCCTGCCGCTGGTGATCCATGCCCGGGATGCCGATGCCGACATCAGCGCCATCCTGCGCGAGGAACGCGCGGGCGGCGACTTCCCGTTCCTGCTGCATTGCTTCAGCTCGACCCGCAAACTTGCCGAAGATGCAATAGAAATGGGGGGATACGTTTCCTTCTCCGGCATCCTGACCTTCCCGAAATCCGGCGAGATTCGGGAGATCGCCCGGGACATGCCGGAGGACCGTATTCTGGTGGAGACGGATGCACCCTATCTCGCGCCGGTTCCGTTCCGCGGCAAGCGCAACGAGCCGTCCTATGTCTCGCATACCGCCCGAGTGCTGGCTGAGGTTCGCGGGTTGAGCCCGGATGCACTGGCCGAACGGACCACGGCCAACTTCCACCGGCTGTTCCAGAAAGCGGCTTAATCTCTTGAAGCTGAAGGTTACTGTCCTGGGCTGCGGCGGGTCTGCCGGCGTGCCGATGCTGGGCGGGCCGGATGGCAGCGGTGACTGGGGGGCCTGCGACCCCCGGGAGCCGCGCAACGAGCGCAGCCGGTCCGCCATCCTGGTCGAGGGTCCGGGCGGGCGCAGGCTGCTGGTGGATGCCGGGCCGGACCTGCGCCGGCAGCTGCTGGCCAACCGCATCAGCGTGGTGGATGCGCTGCTCGTCACACATGGCCATGCCGACCATATCATGGGCCTGGACGAGTTCCGGCCGCTGAACCGCGCCCTTGGCGCCGTCATCCCGGTGCTGGCCACGCCCGAGACGCTGGAGACCCTGCAGACCCGCTTCGACTATGCCTTCCGGCCCCCGACGGGACCGAGTTTCTTCCGGCCGGCCCTGGAGCCGGTTCCGGTCGAGGCGGGGCAGCTGGTCGAGGTGGCGGGCCTGGCGGTCCGGCTGCTGCGCCAGGACCACAAGGTGATGGAGACGCTGGGCCTGCGGATCGGTGACTTCGCGTACTCGACCGACGTTGTCACCATGCCCGAGGAAAGCCTGGAGCAGCTGGAAGGGCTGGATACCTGGGTCGTGGACTGCTTCCAGCGGCGACCGCATCCGGTGCATGCCAATCTGGAGCGTGTGCTGGAATGGGTGGAGCGGCTACGACCGCGCCGGACCGTGCTGACCCATATGGGGCACGACATGGACTGGGCCTGGATGCAGGCGAACCTGCCGGAGGGCATCGAGCCGGCGCATGACGGCCTGGTGCTGCATACCGGCTGAAGATTATTTTACATAATATTCCTTATGCGGCATTCGCATGTGCCGGTTGCCGCCCGGAGATCCCGCCATGGATGACGCCGCTCCTGCCCTGATGCGCCTGCTTTCCATCATGGCCCGCCTGCGCGCGCCCGATGGCTGCCCCTGGGACCGCGAGCAGAGCTTCGCCACGATCGCGCCCTACACGATCGAGGAAGCCTACGAGGTCGCCGACGCCATTGCCCGCGGCGATCTGCCGGCCCTGCAGGACGAATTGGGCGACCTGCTGTTCCAGGTCGTCTACCACGCGCAGATGGCCCAGGAGGCTGGCGCCTTCGACTTCGCCGCCGTGGCGCGCACCATTTCCGACAAGATGATCCGCCGGCACCCGCATGTCTTTGGCGAGGCGGCCGCGCGCGATACCGCGGCGCAGAATGCGGCCTGGGAAGTCCAGAAGCAGGCCGAGCGCGCGGCGCGCGCCGAGACGGGCACCCTGGCCGGCATTCCGCCTGCCCTGCCCGCCCTGACCCGTGCCAACAAGCTGGCCCGCCGCGCCGCCCGGGTGGGCTTCGACTGGCCCGACCCGGATGCGGTGCTGGACAAGCTGGTGGAGGAAGTCGCGGAGCTGCGCGCCGAGCTTCCCGGCGCCGCGCCGGAGCGCATGGCCGACGAGCTGGGCGACATGCTCTTCGTGATGGTCAATCTGGCGCGCAAGCTGGACCTCGACCCGGAAGCCTGCCTCCGGGCCGCCAATGCCAAGTTCGAACGCCGCTTCAACGCGATGGAGGCGCGGCTGACAGCCGAGGGCCACAGCCTGCCGGATGTCGAGCTGGAGGAGATGGAGAACGCCTGGCAGCAGGTGAAGGCCGCCGAGCGCCGGGGCGCCTGACGGCCGGCAGCCTGCCAGGCGGTCGTCAGTCCGCCAGCAGGGCCGCGTGGAGGGCGTGCCAGCTCGCCTCGTCGGGCGCGGCGAGCAGCCCGCCATCGGTATGCTCCGGGCGGTACGGGCTGCCGTCGAAGCGGGCGCTGTAGCCGCCCGCCTCGCGGTGCAGCAGCCAGCCCGGCAGGTGGTCCCAGGGCATCAGCCGGCTGTAGAGCACGGCATGGGCGCCGCCCGAGGCGATCAGCCGGTACTCATGCGCCGCGCAGCGGAAATGCACGCCGCCGGCCAGCTTCGGCATCCGTGCGGTGAGGCGGCTCTTCCAGGGTTCGGCGATATAGGTCCAGGAGATGCCGGCGATCATCTGCTCCACCGGCACGGGCGGGGCGACGTGGAGGTCCGTCCGGTGGCCATCCGGCGCCTCGATCCAGGCCCCTTCCCCGCGCAGGGCGATGGCGGTGTCGTCGCCCATGGGGTCGTAGATCCAGGAGGCGACCACCTCGCCCTTCACCACGGCGGCGGCCATGCAGCCGAACAGCGGCACGCCGGCGGCGAAGTTGGCGGTGCCATCCACCGGGTCCACCACGAAGGCGAGGTCGGCGCCCGCCAGACGGTCCAGCACGGCGGGGTCGGTGGCGGTGGCTTCCTCGCCGATCACCACGCAGCCGGGAAAGCGTTCCGTCAGCTCGGCGGTGATGCGCCGCTCCGCCGCCTCGTCCGCATCCGTCACCAGATCGGTGATGCTGGTCTTGGTGCGCACGGCGCCGCTGGCGAGGCGGCGGAAGCGCGGCTTGATCTCCGCCTGCGCCGCATCGCGCAGGAGGACGGCGATGTCGGTCGCCAGGCGGGAGTTAAAGCGCATCGGGTCCTCGCACGCGGTCAGGATTGCTCGAAACGGGCACGGTCGGCCGGCGAGAGGCGCACGGTCAGGTGGATGGCGTCGTCGTCATCGGCACGGGTGAGCACTTCGCCATGCTGGTAGAGCCAGGCCAGCCGCGCGCCCTCGCCGGGCGGGATGGCGTATTCGACCGTCTCCATCCCCGCGGCAAGGCGGGCGTCGAGGGCGGCGCGCAAGGCATCCAGCCCCTCCCCCGTCAGCGCCGAGACCACGACCGAACCCGCATCGTCCGCCCCGGGCACCGCCGAGGTGCCGCCGAGCAGATCGGCCTTGTTCAGCACCTCGATGGTGCGCCGGGGCCAGTTCTCGTCGAGCGTCGGATGAGGCCCGGAGGCCATTTCCGTCAGCACGGCGATGACATCGGCGCGCTGCGAGGCACTGTCCGGATGCGCCACGTCCCGCACATGCAGGATGATGTCGGCCGCGGCCACCTCCTCCAGCGTCGCGCGGAAGGCCTCGATCAGCTGCGTCGGCAGGTCGCTGATGAAGCCGACCGTGTCGGAGAGGATGATGGTGCGGCCGCTGGGCAGGCGGATCGCCCGCATGGTGGGGTCCAGCGTCGCGAAGAGCTGGTCCTGCGCGTAGATGCCGGCGCCGGTCAGTGCGTTGAACAGCGTGGACTTGCCCGCGTTCGTGTAGCCGACCAGCGCCACCACCGGGAAGGGCACGCGGGTGCGCGCGGCCCGGTGCAGGCCGCGGGTGCGGCGCACCTGCTCCAGCTCGCGCTTCAGCTTGACGATGCGCTCGCCGATCAGCCGCCGGTCGATCTCGATCTGGCTTTCGCCAGGGCCGCCGAGGAAGCCGAAGCCGCCGCGCTGGCGCTCCAGGTGGGTCCAGGACCGCACCAGCCGCGTCCGCTGGTATTCCAGATGCGCCAGTTCGACCTGCAGCGAGCCTTCCCTGGTGCGGGCACGCTCGCCGAAGATCTCCAGGATGAGGCCGGTCCGGTCGATGACCTTGCAGCCCCAGGCGCGCTCCAGGTTGCGCTGCTGGACCGGCGAGAGGGCGGCATCCACCACCACCACGCCGACCTGGTTTTCCTCGATGGCGCCCTTCACCATCTCGACCTGCCCCTCGCCGAGCAGCGTGGAGGGGCGCCGGCTGCGCAGGGGCAGCACGGCGCTGTGCACGACGGTCAGACCGATCGAGGCGGCGAGGCCAACGGCCTCGGCCAGGCGGGCCTCGGCGGCGCGGCTGGCGAAGCGGGCATCGGGAAGGGCGACAACGCCCTCGGCGCCCGCCGGGCGCGTCGGGCGCTCATACGGCAGCAGCACGGCGGCAAGCGTCGGCTTGCTGCTCCGTGCCTCGCTGGCGTCAGTCGGAGGAGCCGACAGGATTGACCTCGCGTTGCATTGTCAGGGTACCGTTCCGGCTCACATTCACCGGGCCGGCAGGAGCTGCCGCCGCCGCCGCTCCGGTGGCGGAGGAGGCATCGAACAGCGTGATCGGCGCGCCCGGCATGACGGTGCTGATGGCGTGCTTGTAGACCAGCTGGGTGTGGCCGTCGCGGCGCAGCAGGACGGAGAAATTGTCGAACCAGGTGATGATGCCCTGCAGCTTCACGCCATTGACCAGGAAGATGGTCACCGGCGTCTTGCTCTTGCGGACATGGTTCAGGAACACGTCCTGAACATTCTGGGACTTCTCGGCGGCCATAGGCTCGGTCCTTCTTTTTCTTGGCGGGCCCTTTTCCGGGCCACCGGCGTCTTTACGCAGGCAGGCACAGGGCTCCGCCCCGGCGGGCGGGCTGCCCGCCGGTTCGCCCGCAAGATCATGCAAGGCGGGGGGTCTTGGCAAGGCCGCGCAGGCATTCGGCGAGCACATGCCCATCGGCGAAGACCGCGTCGGGGGAAAGCGCGGCCACGCCGCCGTCATGCGCCGCATCGCCCAGCAGCACGGCGCTGCAGCCCGCTGCCCGCGCCGCCTGCATGTCCACGCCCGTATCGCCGACGAACCAGACCCCCGGCCCCGGCGCGATGCCGAGCCGTTCCAGCGCCATCAGCACCGGCGCGGCGGCCGGCTTGTCGGCGGCCGCGTCCCCTGCCCCGACCAGCGCGCCAAAGCGGATGTCCCATCCGAGATGCGCCGCCTCCCTCCGCAGGATCGGCCCCTGCTTGTTCGAGACCACGGCCAACGGCCAGGCCGCCGCGGCATCGAGTGCGGCGAGGACGCCGCCGAGCGGCGTCAGGAACTCCAGGTGCCGGGCACGCACTTCCCCGTAGAACAGCTCGCGCGCGCGCTCCCACTCCGCGCCGAAGATGGCCGGGAAGGCGTCGCGCAGGGAGAGGCGCGCGCGCGCGCGCACCTCCTCGATGGACCATTCCGGCAGGGCGAAAGCGCGCAGCGCGGCGTTCATCCCGGCCTGGACGCCGCCCCAGGCATCCACCAGCGTATTGTCCCAGTCCCACAGGATGGCCTGCGGGAGCGGCAGGACCACCGCGCTCATGCCGCGTTCTTCACGCCGCCCTTCACATGGCGGGCAAAGAGCTCGAACAGCCGGCGCGCGACCGGGCCGGGCGTGCCGTCGCCCACCGGGGCGCCGTCGATCGTCACGATCGGCTTCACGAAGGAGGTGGCGGAGGTGATGAAGGCCTCACGCGCGCGCTTCAACTCGTCCCGCGTGAAGGCACGCTCCTCGAAGGCGATGCCGGCCTGCTTCAGCTCGGCCATCAGCGCGCCCCGGGTGCAGCCCGGCAGGATGTCGTGCGACAGCGGGCGCGTGCGGATGGTGCCGTTCTCGTCCACGATCCAGAAGTTGGTCGCCGCGCCCTCGGTGACGAAGCCAGTCTCCTCCTCGTAGAGGATCGCCTCGATGGCGCCCTGCTCTCGCGCCGCCTGGCGCGCCAGAACGTTGGGCAGCAGGTTGGTGGTCTTGATGTCGCGCCGCGCCCAGCGCAGGTCCGGCAGGGTGATCGCCGCGCCGCTCCAGTTGTCGATCGTCGCCGGATAGGGCGGGATGCGCTTCACCGTCACCACCAGGGCCGGCGGCACGGGCTGCGCGGGAAACGGATGATCGCGCCGTGCCACGCCGCGCGTCACCTGCATGTAGAGCAGCCCTTCCCGCACCCGGTTCTTGCGCGCGACCTCCTGCAGCACGTGCGACAGCGCCTGCCGCGGCATCGGCATGGGCAGGCGGATCTCCTTCAGCGAGCGCTCCAGCCGGTCCAGGTGCCGGTCCTCATCGATGAAACGGCCGTCATAGAGGTGCACCACCTCGTAGATGCCATCGCCGAACTGGTAGCCGCGATCCTCGACGTTCACGCTGGCCTCGCGCTGGGGGAGATAACGGCCATTCACATAGGCGATGCGGGACATGCCCAGAGTCTCTTCCTGCTGCTCACGATAAGGAGGGCGCAGCTTCGCGCCAGCAGGGCGGCGCGGCAATGCCCCGCCTGCGCTTTCCTCACCCCTGCGCGGCGCGGTCCTCGGCCTGCACGCCGAGGAACTTCAGCTTCCGGTGCAGCGCGCTGCGCTCCATGCCGACGAAATTGGCGGTGCGGCTGATATTGCCCCCGAAGCGCAGCAGCTGCGCCTCCAGGTACTGCCGCTCGAACAGCTCCCGCGCCTCGCGCAGCGGCAGGGTCATGATCTCGGAGGAGCGGTCGAGCTTCAGCGCGGCCGGCGCCGCAGCCCCCACCTCCGGCGGCAGCATCTCCGGCCGGATCGGCTCGCCGGGGCCGCCCGGCGCCATGATCAGCAGCCAGTCCACGAGGTTGCGCAGCTGGCGGACATTGCCGGGCCAGTCATAGGCCTGCATGGCCGCCAGCACGTCCTCGGACAGCTCGCGCGCCGGCACGCCGGAGGTCTCCGCCGTGCGCGCCATGAAGTAGCGCGCCAGCAGCGGCACGTCCTCCCGACGCTCGCGCAGCGCCGGTACGCGCAGCGGCACCACGGCGAGGCGGTAGTAAAGGTCCTCGCGGAACCGCCCTGCGGCGATCTCGGCCGCGAGATCCCGGTTGGTGGTGGCAATCACGCGCACATCCACCTTCACGCGGGTCGCACCACCGACGCGCTCGAAGCCCTGCTCCTGCAGGGCACGGACGATCTTGCCCTGGGTTTCCAGCGGCATGTCGGCCACCTCGTCGAGCAGCAGCGTGCCGCCATGGGCGCGCTCCAGCACGCCGGAGCGGCGCGGCGGCGCCTGCGGATCGGTGCCGGACTCGATGCCGAACAGCTCCTCCTCGAAGCGCGCGGGATTGAGGGTGGCGCAGTTCAGGGCGACAAAGGGCTCGGCGGCGCGGCGGGAACGGGCATGGATCATGCGCGCCGCCACCTCCTTCCCAGCACCCGCGGGCCCGGAGATCAGCACCCGGCTGCCGGTCGGCGCCACCCGCTCGATCGCGCCGCGCAACTGGGAGATCTGCGATGAACTGCCCAGCAGTTCCGTCTCGGCCCCCGCGCGCAGCTTCAGCTCGCTGACCTCGCGCTTCAGCCGCGCTGCCTCCAGCGCCCGCTCGGCGATCAGCAGCAGCCGGTCGGATTTGAACGGCTTCTCGATGAAGTCATAGGCGCCCTGCTGGATCGCCTGCACCGCGGTCTCGATGGTGCCATGGCCGGAGATCATGACCACCGGCACCTTGGGCTCCTCCCGCTGCATCGCCTCGAGGATGCCGAGCCCGTCCAGGCGCGAGTTCTGCAGCCAGATGTCGAGGATGACGAGGCTGGGCCGGCGGGCACGGAAGGCGGCGAGCGCGGTGTCGGAATTCTGCGCGACCCGCGTCTCGTAGCCTTCGTCCGAAAGAATGCCCTCGATCAGCGCGCGGATGTCCGGCTCGTCATCGACGATCAGGATATCATGCGCCATGCTGCTGCATCTCCGTGCTTTTTGCCGCCATCTCTGTCCCGGATTCCGGTCCGCTGCGCCTCGGCAGCAGCAGCGCCGCCCTGGCGCCCGGCAGTGGTCCTCCCGCGGCGTCGCGCCGCTCGGTCAACACCAGCCTTCCTCCGTGGTCCTCCATGATCTTCTTGACGATGGCAAGACCAAGGCCAGTCCCTTTTGCTTTATGAGTCACATAGGGCTCGGTCAGCCGCGCCCGCTCCTCGCCCTGCGGCAGGCCGATGCCGTCATCCTCCACCGCGAGCGTGACCCATTCCTCGCCCACCTCCACGGAAAGCGTGATCCGCCCCGCCGGCGGCTCGGCTCCCTCGGCCGCCTCCGCCTGGCGCCGCATCGCCACGGCATCCGCGGCATTGGCGAGAAGATTGGTCAGCGCCTGGCCGATCAGCCGGCGGTCACAGGCCACACGCGGCGCCTCCGGCGGGATTTGCGTTGAATAAACAATGTCGTGATGCGCGTGCTGCTGGAGAATCAGCGCTTCGCGCGCAACCTGGTCGACCGGTTCCGGCCGGATCACCGGCTGCGGCATGCGCGCGAAGGCGGAGAACTCGTCCACCATCCGCCCGATATCCTCGACCTGCCGGACGATGGTGTCGGTGCAGGCCTTGAAGGTATCGGGGTCGGACTGGATCTCCTTCAGGTAGCGCCGCTTCAGCCGCTCGGCCGAGAGCTGGATCGGCGTCAGCGGGTTCTTGATCTCATGCGCGATGCGACGCGCGACATCGGCCCAGGCCGCCTTGCGCTGGGCGGAAAGCAGCTCGGTGATATCGTCGAAGGTCAGCACGAAGCCCACCACCTGCCCGCGCTGCAGCTCGGCGCCGATCTGGGCCAGGAGCGAGCGCCGCTCGCTGGCCGGGCCGATGCGGATTTCCGCCGTCTGCGGCCGCTCGGGCGTGGCCAGCGCCGCCTCCAGCAGGGGGGCGAATTCCGGCACCACATCGGCGAGCCGATGACCCAGTTCGGCGCTGAGGTCGCGGCCCAGCAACTCGCTGGCGCTGCGGTTGGGCAGGTTGATGCGGCCCTCGGTGTCCAGCCCGACCACGCCGGCCGAGACGCCGGCCAGCACCGTCTCGGTGAAGCGCCGCCGCTCGTCGATCTGGCGATAGGCCTCCATCAGCTCGCTGCGCTGGGCGGCGAGCTGGTTGGTCATGCGGTTGAAGGCGCGGGAAAGCGAGCCGACCTCGTCATCCGCCTCGCTCTCGGTCACACGCACGGAGAGGTCGCCGGAGCGCACCCGGTCCGCCGCGATGATCAGCCGGGCGAGCGGCCGGGCGATCTGGTTGGCGATGACGAGGCCGATCAGCACCGCCGCCATCAGCACCAGCAGCGCGGCGATGGCGAAGATCATGGCGAAGGTGATCTGCAGGCCCGAGCGGTTGCGGTCGAGCTGGTCATAGGCCTGGAAGGCCCGCTCGGTGCGCTTCATGTGCTCGATGACGCTGGGGTCCACCGGGCGGCCGATCAGCAGCATCAGCCCGGGGCCGATATCCAGCTCGACCAGGGCGCGCACCCGCCCCTCCTCCGACTCGCCCGGCAGCACGGCCACCTCGCCGCTGCGCGCCAGCTCCATGGCCCAGGCCGGCAGCGGCTCCAGCACCGGCGTCGTGGTCAGCCCGGCATGCGAGACGACGCGGCCGGTCACCGGGTCGAAGACCACGGAGTCGGTCAACCCCCGCAGCACGGTATGCGTGGCGAGGATCTGCGCGAAGCCATACTGGTTGCTGTCGAGCAGCCGCCCTGCCCGGTTCAGGTCCGCCGCCATCGCCAGCGCATCGGCGCGGATGGTGTTGCGATGCTCATCCAGATAGGCACGCGAGGCGACGAGGCTGGCCTCCAGCGTGTCGCGCACCCGGTCGCTGAACCAGGCCTGAATGCCGAGATTGAAGAATACCGCGGCGAAAATGGCGACCAGCAGCGCCGGCACCACGGCGACGACGCTGAACAGCATCACCAGCCGCACATGCAGCCGCGAGCCCGCCGAGCCGCGCCGCCGCTCGGCCCAGACGCGGACCAGCCGGGCGATCAGCGAGACCGCGAGCAGCAGCAGGAAGGCGACGTTGACCAGCACCATCGCCACCACCTGCCCCGGCCGGGTGGGGCCGAAGGGGCTGCCCCCCGAAAGCAGGGTGAAGGTGCCGATGCCCAGCAGCAGCGCGCCCACCGCCAGGGCGATCGTCACACCCCGCCCCAGCAGCGCATCGAGGATGCGGCGGAAGAGCGAGGGGCGGCTCTCGCCGAGCCGGCTGGCGAGGCGCTTCACGACAACCCGCGCACCACCGGCAGGTCGAGCTCGCGGATCTTCTTGCGCAGCGTGTTCCGGTTCAGCCCGAGCATGGCGGCGGCCTTGATCTGGTTGCCGCGCGTGGCCGAGAGGGCGAGCCGGAGCAGCGGGCGTTCCACCTCGGCCAGCACACGCTCATAGAGATCGCGCACCGGCAGCCCATCCTTCTGCGCCGCCACGAAGCTGCTGAGATGCCGCTCCACGGCCTGCTCCAGCGTCTCGGGGCTGCGCGTCTCGGGATCGGCGATGGGGGCGGCCTCGGTCAGCTCGGCGGCGACGGCGTCGGCGCCGATCACCTCCTGCGGGTAGAGCGCGGCCAGCCGGCGCATCAGGTTCTCCAGCTCGCGCGCATTGCCGGGCCAGGAGTGCTGCCGCAGGCGCTCCACCGCGCCCTGGTCGAGCTGCTTGGCCGGCAGGCCGGAGGCCTTGGCGCGGTCCAGGAAGTGCTTGGCCAGCAGCGGGATGTCCTCCAGCCGCTCGCGCAGCGGCGGCAACCGGATGGGCACCACGTTGAGACGGTAGAACAGGTCCTCGCGGAACAGCCCCTGGCGGATCGCCTGCCGCAGGTCCCGGTGCGTGGCCGCGACGATGCGGACATTCGCCTTGATCGGGTTGCGGCCGCCGACAGTGGTGAACTCGCCCTCCTGCAGCACGCGCAGCAGGCGGGTCTGCGCCTCGGATGGCATGTCGCCGATCTCGTCCAGGAACAGCGTGCCGCCCGCCGCCTGCTCGAAGCGGCCGACGCCGCGCGCCAGCGCCCCGGTGAAGGCGCCGCGCTCGTGCCCGAACAGCTCGCTTTCGATCAGCTCGCGCGGGATCGCCGCCATGTTGATGGCGACGAAGGGGCCGGTGCGGCGGCGGCCATAGTCATGCAGGGCACGCGCCACCAGCTCCTTGCCGGTGCCGCTCTCGCCGGTGATCATCACCGTGAGGTCGGTCGTCGTCAGCCGGGCGACGGTGCGGTAGATCTCCTGCATGGCCGGCGAGCGGCCGACCAGCGGCAGGCGCTCGCCCTCGCCATCCGCGTCCTCCTCCCGCGGCTGCGGCAGGGCCGGCGCGGTCAGGGCACGGGCGACAACGGCCAGCAGCTCCTTCAGGTCGAAAGGCTTCGGCAGGTACTCGAAGGCGCCGCGCTGGGCCGCCTTCACCGCCGTCATGAAGGTGGACTGCGCGGACATCACCACCACGCGCAGCTCCGGCCGCACGCGCTTGATGCGCGGCACGAGGTCCAGCCCGTTTTCGTCAGGCATCACCACGTCGGTGATCACCAGGTCGCCGGCGCCTTCCTCCACCCAGCGCCAGAGGGTGGCCGCCGAGGAGGTCGCCCTCACCGTGTAGCCGGCGCGCCCCAGCGCCTGGGAGAGGACAGTGCGGATGGCGCGATCGTCGTCGGCCACGAGGATGGTGCGGGTGTCGGTCATTCGTCGCGGGTCTTGGGGTGGCCGGCGAAGCCGGTCGGCACCATCGGAAGGGAGAGGCGGAACACCGTGCGGCCGGGGCGGCTGTCGCACTCGATCAGGCCACCCTGATCGGCGACAAGCTTGGCCACCAGGGCGAGGCCGAGCCCCTGCCCGCCCCGCTTGGTGGAGACGAAGGGCTCCCACATCGTCGCGCTGACATCCTCGGGAATGCCGGGCCCATTGTCGCGCACGCTGACCTGCAGCGGCAGATGGACCCGCTCGCGCGAGCCGGGAATCGCGATCCGCACGCCATGATGGTAGGCGGTGGAGAGGTGGATCTCGCCGGTCTGCGGGTCCACCGCCTCGGCGGCGTTCTTCACCAGGTTCAGCAGGACCTGCACCAGCAGGTCCCGGTTGCCGAAGATCGGCGGCAGCGAAGGGTCGTAGTCCTCGACGATGCGCAGATGACTGGCGAAGCCGCGCCCGGCGATGCGCCGCACATGGTCGAGCACCTCATGGATGTTCACCGGGGCACGCTCCACCGGGCGCTCGGAGAACATGTCCATCCGCTCGACAAGGCTGCGGATGCGGTCCGCCTCGTCCTGGATCAGGACGCAGAGCTCACGATCCGCCTCGCTGGCCGACTGCTCCAGCAGCTGCGCCGCGCCGCGGATGCCGGAAAGCGGATTCTTCACCTCATGCGCCAGCATCGCCGCCATGGCCGAGGCGCCGCGCGCCGCGCCGCGGAAGTCGAGCTGGCGCTCAAGCTTCTGCGCCTTGCTGCCATCCTGCAGCGTCAGCACGACCGCGCCGGGCAGCTCGGGCAGCGGCGCGCCATGCGCCGCGACGCCGGTCCGGTGCAGGCGGGGGCTGTCCAGCGTGAGATCATGGTCCGAGACGGGTGAGTCGAGCATGCGGACCTGCGCCACAAGGGCGAAAAGGCGGCTGTCGGGCGGGATCAGGTCGGCGAGGCCGAGCTGGGCCAGTGTGCCCGCCGAAAGCTGAAAAAACTGCTCCGCCGCCGGATTGGCGGAGCGGAAGCGGTCCTTCGCGTCGAGCACCACCACGGGCACCGGAAGGGCGGCGAGCAAAGCCACGGCGTCAGGCAAGGCCACGCTGCCCTCCCCGGGCCTCCGGAACGAAAGGACGGGACTGCTCATGCCGCCAGCGCATCCTGGTCCGGCTCACGGAAGGCGTCCCGGACGGCTTCGACGCCCTGGTCGATCAGCGGACGGTAGAAGGCTTCCAGCAAAGCCTCGGCGGCTTCCGCCGTCTCCGCCCGGTTCACCTGCACGCGGAACTCCGCCGAGCCGGGCAGGCCCTTCGAGTACCAGGCGAGGTGCTTGCGGGCGAGCCGCACGCCGGGATGGGTGCCGTGGTGCTCCAGCATCGCCCGGTAGTGCCGCAGCAGGATCTCGTACTGGGTGGCGAGGTCGGGCTCGGGCAGCTCGGCGCCGGTGGTCAGGTAGGCCGCGGTGCGGGCCAGCAGCCAGGGCCGGCCATAGCAGCCGCGGCCGATCATCACGCCGTCCGCCCCGGACTGGCGCAGCGCCTCGGCCGCGTCCTGCGGCGTCAGGATGTCGCCGTTGACGATGACGGGGATGCCCACCGCCTGCTTCACCTGGGCGACGAAGGCCCAGTCGGCGCTGCCGGTGTAGAACATCTGCCGGGTGCGGCCATGCACCGTCACCATGCGGATGCCGCACTCCTCGGCGATCTTCGCCAGGCGCGGGGCGTTGAGGCTGTTGTGGTCCCAGCCCATGCGCATCTTCAGCGTGACCGGCACGGAGACGGCCTTCACCGTCGCCTCCAGCAGGCGGGCGGCATGGATCTCGTCCCGCATCAGGGCGCTGCCGGCCTGCTGACCGAACGCCACCTTCTTCACGGGGCAGCCGAAGTTGATGTCCACGATGGCGGCGCCGCGATCCGCCGCCAGCTTCGCCGCCTCCCCCATGGTCACGGGGTCGCAGCCGGCGAGCTGCACGCTGGCCGGCCCGCCGAACCCGTCCACCTCGGCCATCTTCAGCGTCTGGCGGTTCTCCCGCACCATGGCCTGGCTGGCGATCATCTCGCTGACCACCATGGGAGCCCGCAACTCGCGGCAGAGGCGGCGGAAGGGCAGATCGGTAACGCCCGACATGGGCGCGAGGATGACCGGGGCGTCGATGCGGATCGGCCCGACCGTGATCGGCCGCAACACCGGCGGCGCGGCCGTGGAAGGCGTGGGGGCGATGCTCATGATTTGGGCAATCTAGTCACAAGCCCCCGATCCGTCCATGAGCAAACCGCCTGACCTGTTGGCAAATTTCACCGCTTGACCCAGGTCACGCCCCTTGAAACCGGCTTGGCGAACTCCTGACGGATATCCCCCTGGGCGCGGCGGTGCCGGGCGGATAGGGTTCGCGCCATGCGTGTCATCGCCCTGCTCATGGCGGCCGGAACCGGCAGCCGCTTCGGCGCCGAACGGCCGAAGCAATATCTCGCCCTCGCCGGGCGCCCCATCCTGCGCCATGCCGCCGAGGCGCTGCTCGCCGAGGGCGGCGTGACGGCCCTGCTGCCGGTGGTCGCCGGCCCCGCCGAGGCGCGCGAGGCCGAGGCGGCGCTGGCCGGCCTGCCCTGCCTGCCCGCCGTCCAGGGTGGCGCCACCCGGCAGGCCAGCGTGCGCGCCGGGCTGGAGGCGCTGGCCGCCGCGCCGCCCGACGTCGTGCTGGTGCATGACGCCGCCCGCCCCTTCGTACCCGCCGGCATCGTGCCGGCCCTGCTGAAGGCGCTGCAGGACGTCCCCGGCGCGATTCCCGCCCAGCCCGTCAGCGACACGCTGAAGGCCGGCGAGAGCGGCCGTATCCTGCGCACCGTGCCGCGCGCCGGGCTGTTCCGCGCGCAGACGCCGCAGGCCTTCCGCTTCGCCCCCCTGCTGGACGCGCACCGCGCAGCGCGCGAAGAAGCCACCGACGATGCCGCACTGCTGGAGGCCGCCGGCCTGCCGGTGGCGCTGCTGCCCGGATCGGAGAGCAACCTGAAAGTGACCTATCCCGAGGATCTCGCCCGCGCCGAGGCATCCCTGCTGCCCCGCCTGCTGCCGGCCATGGGCACCGGCTTCGACGTCCACCGGCTGGTGGAGGGCCGCCCGCTCATCCTCTGCGGCGTGACCATTCCGCACCCGCTGGGGCTGGAGGGGCACTCGGACGCCGATGTCGGCCTGCACGCGCTGTGCGACGCCATCTATGGCGCGCTGGCGGAGGGCGATATCGGCCGCCACTTCCCGCCCAGCGACATGCAATGGAAGGACGCCGACAGCACCGCCTTCCTCCGCCACGCCGCCGGCCGGGTGGCGGCGCGCGGCGGCATCCTGACGCATGTGGACGTGACGCTGATCTGCGAGCGGCCGAAGATCGCCCCTCATGCGGAGGCGATGCGGGCGCGGGTGGCGGACCTGCTCGGCATCCCGGTCGGCCGGGTCTCGGTGAAGGCCACCACCACGGAGCGACTGGGCTTCACCGGGCGCGGCGAGGGCATCGCCGCCCAGGCCGCCGCCACCCTGCTGCTGCCGGCCTGACACCCAGGCCGGCGGCTCCTCTCTCTCTCCTGCCCCGTGCGCTCAGCGCGGCGGCAGGAAGCCGACCAGCTCCTCGGCGCGGCGCACGATCGGGTCGGCGATGGCGGCGGCCTTCTCGGCGCCGCGGCGCAGGGCGGCGTCCACCGCCGCCGGGTCGTCCAGCAGCCGCTTCATCTCCGCCTGGATGGGCGAGAGCTTGGCCACGAGTGCCTCGGCCAGCACCTCCTTGAAGGCGCCGAAACCTTTGCCGCCATGCTCGGCCAGCACCGCTTCGGCCGTGCTGCCGGTGATGGCGGCCAGGATGCCGACGAGGTTCCGCGCCTCGGGCCGCCCCTCCAGGCCCCGTTCCTCGGAAGGCAGCGGCTCCGGGTCCGTCTTGGCGCGGCGGACCTTCAGCGCGACGGCATCGGCATCGTCGGTCAGGTTGATGCGCGACTGGTCGGAGGGGTCCGACTTCGACATCTTCTTCGTGCCGTCGCGCAGGCTCATCACCCGCGCCGCCACGCCCTGGATCAGCGGCTGGATGACGGGGAAGAACTCCTCGCCATAGTCGTGGTTGAACTTCTGGGCGATGTCGTTGGCCAGCTCGATATGCTGCTTCTGGTCATCGCCCACCGGCACCTGGGTGGCATGGTAGGCCAGGATGTCGGCCGCCATCAGGTTCGGATAGACGTAGAGACCGACCGAGGCGCCCTCGCGGTCCTTGCCGGCCTTGTCCTTGAACTGCGTCATGCGGTTCAGCCAGCCGATGCGGGCCACGCAGTTGAAGACCCAGGCGAGGCGCGCATGGGCGGGCACGTGGCTCTGCACGAAGAGGATGCAGCGCTCCGGGCTCAGCCCGCAGGCGATCAGCGCCGCCGCCATCTCGCGCGTCTGCCGCGCCAGTTCCTTCGGGTCCTGCCACACCGTGATGGCGTGCTGGTCCACCACGCAGAAGAGCGAGGCATCCCCGTTCTGCATGGGCACCCAGTTGCGGATGGCGCCCAGGTAGTTGCCGAGGGTGGGGATGCCGGAAGGCTGAATCCCGGAGAAAACACGCTGCATCGTCGAACCTTTCGGGCCTGGCGCTGGGCGTGATCCCGCGCGGGGCGCCGCGCGTCAAGCCATCCCGCGCCATCCACCCTTGCGCTGGCGGCGCGGGAACGGCACTCAGCCCGGGAAGTGGGCTTGGAGGAACAGGATGCAGGTCGAGCGGGAACTGGCGGGGCTGCAGGTCACAACCCAGGCATGGCGCGCCGGGGGAGAGCGCATCGGGCTGGTGCCCACCATGGGCGCGCTGCATGCGGGTCATCTCGCCCTGGTCGAGGCCGCCCGCGCCGCCGCCGACCGCGTGATCGTCTCGATCTTCGTCAATCCGCTGCAGTTCGGTCCGCAGGAGGACCTCGACCGATACCCGCGCGACGAGGCGGGCGACCTGGAGAAGCTGCGCCGCGCCGGCTGCGACCTGGTCTGGCTGCCCGGCCCGGCCGTGATGTACCCGCCCGGGGACGCCACCCGCATCGAGCCCTCCGGCCCCGCCGAGGGCTGGGAGGGCGCCGCCCGCCCCGGCCACTTCCGCGGCGTGGCCACAGTCTGCACCAAGCTCTTCATGATGACCCGCGCCGATGTCGCCGTGTTCGGCGAGAAGGACTGGCAGCAGCTCCAGGTGATCCGGCGCGTGGTGGCCGACCTGCATCTGCCCCTCCGCATCCTGCCCCTGCCCACGGTGCGCGACACGGACGGGCTGGCCCTTTCCTCCCGCAACCAGCGCCTCTCGCCGGGCGAACGTGGTGAGGCCGCTCGGCTCCCCCGCGCGCTGCAGGCGCTGGCCGGGGCGCTGGCCGGCGGTGCGGCGCCGCAGGCCGCCCTGGCGCGGGAGCAGGAGGCGCTGACGGCTGCCGGCTTCGGCGTGGACTATCTGGCGCTGGTGGTGCCGGACAGTCTGCAACCCTGGCCCGCCGGCGCGTCCGGCGAAGCGCGGCTTATCGTTGCCGCGCAACTGGGGAGTGTGCGGCTGCTGGATAACATGCCGGTCATGATCTCCTCGCGTAGCGAAGCCTGACACTTTTCGCCGCTTCCTGCGTTGCAGCAGGTTGATGGGCAATCTGATCGATATCGCCGAGCATCCCTGCCCGGCCGGGATGCCGCGGCCGGCAACGTCCGGGCGGGAAGGGCTGCTCCGCCCCGGCCAGAACGTCTGGCGGCTGGAGCGGGCGGCGCGCGGCAAGGTGCTGGTGGACGCCGCCAACTACTATGGCACGCTGCGCGAGGTGCTGAAGAAGGCACGCCACAGCATCTTCATCGCCGGCTGGGACATTGACAGCCGAACGCCGCTCGTCGGCCCCAGCGGCGAGGCGGCGGACGGCCTGCCGGCCACCCTCGGCCCCTTCCTGGCGGCGCTGGTGCAGCGGCGGCCGGAACTGCGCGTCAAGCTCCTGCTCTGGGACTATTCGGTACTCTACGCGCTGGAGCGCGAGCTGCTGCCGGCCCTCAGCCTGCAGTGGAACACCCCCTGGCAGATCGAGCTCTGCCTCGACGACGAGATCGCCTTCGGCGCTTCCCACCACCAGAAGCTTGCCATCGTCGACGACAGCCTCGCCTTCTGCGGCGGCCTGGACCTGACGATCCGCCGCTGGGACACGTCCGAGCACAGGATCCACAACCCGCATCGCATGGACCCGCGGGACGAGACCTACGCGCCCTTCCACGACACGCAGATGATGGTGGATGGCGCCGCAGCCACCGCGCTGGCGGAACTCTTCCACTCCCGCTGGCTCCGCGGCGCCTGCGAGGAGCTGCCGCCCCCCTCGCCCGCCGGCGCCGACGGCACCGACCTCTGGCCCAGCGGCGTGGTGCCCGACTTCCGCGACGTCGAGATCGGCATCGCCCGCACCATGGGCACCTTCGAGGATGAGCCGGAGATCCGGGAGGTCGAGCGGCTCTTCGAGGACATGATCGACGTCGCCGAGCGCAGCATCTACATCGAGAACCAGTTCCTGACGAATGTCGGCCTGGCGCAGCGGCTCGCTGACCGGATGCGCGAGCGGCCGCAGCTTGAGGCGGTGATCCTCGGCCCGAAAACCCACCACACCTGGCTGGAACACCGCACCATGCTCGCGGGCCGCATCCGCTTCACGGAGACGCTGCGCCGCGCCGGCGTGATGGACCGGGTGCGGCTGCTCTATCCGCATGTCGGCGGCCGGCGCGGCCCGCAGGCGGACGTCATGGTCCACTCCAAGGTGATGATCGTGGACGACCGGCTGCTGCGGGTCGGCTCGGCCAATCTCTGCAACCGCTCCATGGCGGCCGACAGCGAGTGCGACCTGGTGATCGAGGCGCGCGACGAGGCGACCCGTGCCGGGATCCGCCAGGTGCGCGACCGCTTCCTCGCCGAGCATCTCGGCGCCACGCTGGAGCAGGTGGCGGAGGCGACGCAGGGCGGCTCCCTCTTCGCCGCCCTCGACAGGCTGGGCACCCGGCGCCGGCAACTGCTCCCGATCGAGGACGGGCGGCTGCAGGAAGGCGAGGGCCTGCCGCAGATCGAGGCGGTGGCGGACCCGGTCCGCCCCCTCAGCTCCACCGTGCTGCTGGCCGACTTCACTGCAGGAAACGGACACCCTCACCTCATGCCCCTTTGGCTTCGCATCGCGCTGGTGGCGGGGCCGATCCTGCTGCTCGGCATCGCCTGGCGCTACACGCCGCTGGCCGACTTCCTGAACCCCGACACCTTCAGCGCCTCGATGCAGAGCGTCAACGGTGCCTGGGGCCCGGCCATGGCGCTGGGACTGTTCATGGTCCTGGGGCTGCTCGCCTTCCCCGTGAACGTGCTGATCGTCGCCACGGCGGCGGCCTTCGGCCTCTGGCCGGGGCTGATGTACGCGGCGGTGGGCGCGCTGGTCAGCGCCTTCCTGACCTATCTGGTCGGGCGCAGGGCCGGGCCGGACATGCTGCGCAAGCTGATGGGGCCGCGCATCAACCGCATCAGCCGGGGCATCGCCCGCAACGGCATCATGGCGGTGACGATGGTCCGGCTGATGCCGGTTGCCCCCTTCACCCTGGTGAACCTCGTGGCAGGCGCCATCCGCATCCCCATGTTGGACTACATGGCCGGCACCGCGCTCGGCCTGGCGCCCGGCTTGCTGCTGATGACGGCCCTCGGCGACCGGCTCATCCGCATCATGCAGGCCCCCTCCCTGACGGACATCATCGGCTTCGTGCTGGTGCTGCTGGCCTGGGCAGCGCTGTCCTATGGGTTGCAGATGCTGGTGGGCTGGTTCCGGCGCCGCGCCGCACACAAGGAGGAAGCATGATCCTGCGGGCGATGACCTGGAACATCCATTCGGCCATCGGCCCGGATGGGCGGTACGACCTGGAGCGCGTGCTCGGCCTGATCCGCCGCCACCATCCAGACCTCCTGGCAGTCCAGGAAGTCGAGGCGCGCGGCCGCGGCGCCCGGCCCTCGCCCTTCACCCTGCTGCGGGAGCATTTCGCGGGCCATGCCCTGCATGCCGAGACGATCCACGCGCATGACGGTGCCTATGGCCACATGCTGCTCAGCCGCTGGCCGATGGAACAGGAGGCGGTGCACGACCTCTCCATCGAAGGGCGGGAGCCGCGCGCCGCGATCGCCGCGCGCATCCGCACCCCCGGCGGGCTGCTCGGCGTCATCGCCGCGCATCTCGGCCTCAAGCGGGCCGAGCGGCACCGGCAGGCGAGCCGGCTGGCGAAGCTGGTGCGGGAAATGGAGGGGCCCACCGTCGTGATGGGCGACTTCAACGACTGGAGCTGGCGGGGGCCGGTCTGGCGCAGCCTCTCGCCGCTGCTGCCGGCGCGGACCTCGCACCGGACTTTCCCGGCGCGCTTCCCGGTGCTGCGGCTGGACGAGATCTTCTGCCGGCCCGCCAACCTGCTGGGCCCGAGCTGGCGAGACAAGGCGGGCAAGACCGCCTCGGACCACCTTCCCGTGGTGGCGGAGCTGCGCATGCCCGCCAGCGCCAACCGCTCCCAGGCGGAGGCCGCCCATCGCGCGACGGAGCCGCTGGAGGAAAGCTTCGGCTAGAGCATCTTCACCCGTTCCGATGATGCCATCGGAACGGGATCTGCTCTAAGCCCGGTGGAGGAGAAGTGGCGCGCCCTGAGGGATTCGAACCCCCAACCAACCGGGTAGAAGCCGGTTGCTCTGTCCAGTTGAGCTAAGGGCGCCGCGCCGCCGGCGAATTCAGTGCGTCCAGTTCTCGGCCCGGCCGTAGCGGAAGTTCTCGGCGTAGGACTTCGGCTTGATTTCCCGCTGGGGCGCCGGCGCGTCCTCGACCTCGTAGACGAGGCCGTTGGCCTTGGCATAGGCCTCGGCCGCCTCGCGCGAGGAGAAGCTGAGGCGAAGCTGAGCCTGCGTGTCGCCCGAGCCGAACCAGCCGGTCAGCGGGTCGAGCTTGCGGGCCTCGGCAGGCGCGAAGGTCAGGATCCAGCCGCCGCCCCGCCGCTTGCCGGACTGCATGGCCGAACGTGCCGGGGAGTAGATGCGGGCGATGGCAGTGTTGCGGCTCATGGCGTTCGGTGCTCTCGGCCTCATGCTGGCGGGGTGCCCCGCCGGAACAGGGTTTCGGGGCGAGAGGATTCGAACCTCCGGCCCTCTGCTCCCAAAGCAGATGCGCTACCAGGCTGCGCTACGCCCCGAATGGGGTGCAAACTATGGTCTGGCTGGCCGCTCCGCAAGCGCCTTCAGCCGATCCTCGTGGCCCCGCCCATCCAGGGTGCCAGCACCTGCGGCACGCGCACGCTGCCATCCGCCTGCTGGTGCGTCTCCAGCACCGCGATCAATGCCCGGCCGACAGCCACACCGGAGCCGTTCAGCGTGTGCAGGAAGGCCGTGCCCTTGCCCTCTTTCGGGCGGTAGCGGGCATTCATCCGGCGCGCCTGGAACTCGCGGGTGTTGGAGCAGGAGGAGATCTCCCGCCAGGCCCCCTGCCCCGGCAGCCAGACCTCCAGGTCGTAGGTCTTCGCCGCGGAGAAGCCGGTGTCCCCGGCGCAGAGCACGATGCGGCGCCAGACGAGGCCCAGCTCGGTCAGCACCCGCTCGGCGCAGCGGGTCATGCGTTCATGCTCGGCCTCCGACTGCTCCGGCGTGGTGATGGAGACCATCTCCACCTTGGAGAACTGGTGCTGGCGCAGCATGCCGCGGGTGTCGCGCCCGGCGCTGCCGGCCTCGGAGCGGAAGCAGGGCGAGAGCGCGGCGAAGCGCAGCGGCAGTTCCGCCTCGGGCAGGATTTCGCCCGCCGCGAGGTTGGTCAGCGGCACCTCGGCCGTCGGGATCAGCCAGCGCCCGTCCGTGGTGCGGAACAGGTCCTCCTCGAACTTCGGCAACTGGCCGGTGCCGTACATGGTGGCGTCGTTCACCAGCAGCGGCACCGCGGTCTCGGTGTAGCCATGCTCCTCTACATGCAGCGAGAGCATGTACTGGCCGAGGGCGCGCTCCAGGCGCGCCAGCGCGCCCTTCAGCACGGTGAAGCGGGCGCCGGCCAGCTTGGCGGCGCCGGCGAAGTCCATCAGCCCGAGCGCCTCGCCGATCTCGAAATGCTGCTTCGGCGCGAAGTCGAGTTCCGGCGGCGTGCCCTCCTGGTGGAGGACGAGATTGGCGCTCTCGTCCCGCCCTTCCGGCACGTCGGCATCGAGCAGGTTGGGCAGCGCCTCCAGCACGGCGATCTGGGCGGCCTCGGCAGCCTTGGCCTCGGCCTCCAGCGCCTCCATGCGGTCGCGCAGCGCGGCGCCCTCCGCCTCCAGCGCCGCGGTGTCGCCGCCCTGGCGCTTCGCCTGCCCGATCTCCTTGGAAAGCTGGTTGCGGCGGGCCTGCGCCTCCTGGGCGGCGGTCTGCGCGGCGCGGCGGGCGGCATCCTGCGCCAGCAGGGCCTCGGCCACCGGCGCGAGGCCGCGCCGGGCCAGGGCAGCGTCGAAGCCGGCCGGATCGGCGCGGACGATGCGGATGTCATGCATGGCGGGAACTCAACTGTTGTCGTCGCGCTTCGGCTTCACCCAGCCCGCGGCCAGGATCGAGATCTCGTACAGGGCGATCAGCGGCACGGCGAGGCCGATCTGGCTGATGATGTCCGGCGGCGTGATCACCGCCGAGACGGCGAACATGCCGACGATGGCGTAGCGCCGCCCCCGCTTCAGCCCTTCGACCGAGACGATGCCGACCTTGGCCATCAGCGTCAGTGCCACCGGCAGCTGGAAGGCCACGCCGAAGGCCAGGATCATGTGCATGACGAGGCTGAGATACTCGCTGACCTTCGCCTCGAGCTGCACGGGCAGCGCACCGGAGCCGGGCGGCGTCTCGAAGGAGATGAAGAACTTCCAGGCCAGCGGAAAGATGAAGTAGTAGGCCAGCGCCGCGCCCATCACGAACAGCACCGGCGAGGCGAGCAGGAAGGGCAGCAGCGCCTTCTTCTCGCTGCGGTAGAGGCCCGGCGCGATGAACAGCCAGAGCTGCGTCGCCCACATCGGGAAGCTGAGGAAGGTGGCGCCGAACAGGGCGACCTTCAGGTAGGTGAAGAAAGCTTCATAGAGAGCGGTGAAGATCATCCGCCGCTCGCCGCCGCTCTGCTGCTGCAGGATATCGGCCAGCGGCTGTGCCAGGAAGCCGTAGATCTGCGACGAGAAGTAGTAGCAGAGCGCGAAGGCGATGATGAAGGCGCCGAGCGACCATAGCAGCCGCGTCCGCAGTTCGAGCAGGTGCTCGATCAGCGGCATCGGCTTGTCGTCGATTGTGTCTTCCTGGTCTCGGGGCACGGATGGTTTGCTCAGACGTTCGGGGTTGCGGGCTTGCCCGGGACCGTCTGGGCAGTGCCAGAGGCAGGCTCGGCGGCGGGTGCCGTGTCGCGGCCTTCGGCGGGCCGGTCAGGGCCGGTCGGGCGGGCGGGGCCGGATTCGGCCGCGACCGCCGGGGGGACGAAGGCCGGCGCCGCGCTCGTCTCCACGTGCTCCGGGGCATCGGCCGACGAAGCCGCCGGCGTCGCCGGGCTGGTGGCGGCAGACGAGCTGGGCTCGGGCTTCCAGGCATCCTTCAACGGGTCCTCGTTGATGGTACGCCGGATCTGCCCGTCCTGGTCAAGGTTGCGCTCGATCGCGCCCTTCAGGTCGAAGTTGCGGATGTCGCGGATCTGGTCGCGCACGTCCTCGAGCTTGGCCTCGCGGACCAGCTCGTCGGCATGCGACTGGAACTCCGCGGCCATGCGCCGCAGCTTCTGGATTCCCTTGGCGATGTTGCGGATGGCGTCCGGCAGGTCCTTCGGCCCGATCACCACCACCGCCACCACGGCGATCAAGGCCAGTTCCGACCACGCGAAATCGAACATGTGCTTCCCATCTCCCCCAGCCGGGGGCCGCTTCCGTTAGCAGGAACGGAGGACAGCGCCAATCGGCCGCCTTGCTTCCCGTTTATCCATTCTGCCTATCTAGGCGCTTCCCGCCGAAAAGACGAAGGCGTGCGGGCGCTCCGCAGCAAGCTTCACAGGAGGCTGCCCCCCGGCGGGCCGCCGATGCCGGGCTGCCCGTCGCCGGCGAGCAGCTCCTCCCGGCGCGGCAGGTCGGCCAGGACCCGCAGGCCGAACTGCTCCAGGAAGCGGGGCGTGGTGCCCCAGAGCGTCGGCCGGCCCGGCACCTCCTTGCGGCCGCGCGGTGCGATCAGTCCCTGCTCCAGCAGGGTTTCCAGTGTCGTCTGGGACAGGCTGGTGCCGCGAATCTCCTCGATCTCCGGGCGGGTGACGGGCTGGTGGTAGGCGATGATGGCCAGTGCCTCCATCGCCGCACGCGGCAGGCGGCGGGGCGCCTCCACCACGCGCGTCAGCACCGGCGCGAGATCCGGGGCGGTGCGGAAGGCATAGCCGCCGGCCACCTCGGTCAGCTCCACCCCGCGCCCGGCATAGCGGGAGGCGAGCAGGGTCAGCACCGCATCCGCGCGCAACCCCTCGGGCAGCAGCTCCTGCAGGCGCTGCGGCGGCACCGGGCGGTCGGAGGCGAAGACCAGCGCCTCGGCGAGGCGCAGCGCGTGTTCGAGTTGCGCGAGGCCTGCCGGGTCCCCGTCAGGCGGCAGCGGCATCATGGTCGGCTCCCTCCAGCGCCGCCTCGGCCGCCGGGCAACGCCGCAGCAGGATGGGGCCGAAGGCGGCTTCCTGCCGCAACTCGATACTGCCGCCCCGCGCCATCTCCAACCCCGCGATGAGCGTGGCCGCCAGGGCGGCGCGCCGCTCCACCGGATCCTCCAGGGCTTCGGGCAGGAAGCGTTGCAGCTCGCCCCATTCCGGCAGGCCGCCGACCAGCCGCGCGAGCCGCTCCAGCGCTTCCTGCACCGTCCAGAGGCGGCGCGGCTTGGGGCGGTAGGGCCGCTTGGCCGCGGAGCGGCGCAGCGCCTCCACATAGGCGCGCAACAGCATCGGCAGGTCCGCGTTCAACCCGCTGCGGTCCTGCCGCAGGAAGCTCTCGGGGTTGCCGCGCTCCAGCACCTCCTGGCCGAGCTGCGGCCGGGTGGCGAGCCACTGGGCGGCCGCCCGCATCCGCTCCAGCTCGGCCAGACGCTCGGCGAGCTGCCCGGCCAGCGCCTCGGCGTCCTCCTCCTGCTGCGGGTCCTCCGGCAGCAGGAGGCGGGACTTCAGCCAGGCCAGCCAGGCCGCCATCACCAGCCAGTCCGCCGCCAGCTCCAGCCGGACCTGGCGGGCGCCCTCGATCACCGCGAGGTACTGATCGACCAGATCCAGGATGGAGAGCCGGGCGATGTCCACCTTCTGCGCCCGCGCCAGCTCCAGCAGCAGGTCGAGCGGCCCCTCATAGCCATCCAGGCTGACATGCAGCGTCTCCGGCGCCGTCATGTCCCGTGTCCGGCCAGCCACAGGATCAGGTTGAAGCCCGGCCCGGTGACCAGTTCGACCAGCCAGCCGAGCAGGTCGAGCGAGGGCGAGATGCGCGGCAGCACGAAGATCAGCAGCAGCACGATCAGCAGCCCCCCCCGCTCCAGCCGCGCCACCTGCATGGCCAGCGGCGCCGGCAGCAGGCCGACCAGGATGCGTCCGCCATCCAGCGGGGGAACCGGCAGCAGGTTGAACAGGCCGAGCAGCAGATTGGCCAGGATGGAGAGAATGACGAAGCGGATGCCCAGCGCCATCGCCTCGGGCGGCAGGGTGCCGCCAAGGCTCTCCAGCGGATGCGCCAGCATCGCCGCGCACCAGGCGAGGAAGACGTTCATCGCCGGCCCGGCGGCGGCCACCAGCGCCATGCCCGAGCGGGGGTCGCGCAGCCGGCGGACATCCACCGGCACCGGCTTGGCCCAGCCGAACATCGCCTCGACCCGGCCGATGGTCAGCAGCTGGACCAGCAGCAGGATGCCGGGCAGCAGCACCGTGCCGACGGGGTCCACATGCCGCAGCGGGTTCAGGCTGAGCCGGCCGGCGCGCTGCGCGGTGTCGTCTCCCAGCGCCAGGGCCGCGTAGCCATGCGCCGCCTCATGCAGCGTGATGGCCAGGACCGTGGCAAGGATGGCGACCGCGAGCTCGGGCAGCCAGCCGGTCACGCCGCCTCCCGCAACAGGGCGTCCCGCCGGGCGGCGAGCGCGGCGGGGTCGTCAGTGCGCCCCTGGCTGGCCAGCCGGGTGGCGGCGCGCGCGGCCGCGAGGCGGGCGGCGGCGCGGTCGCTGAGCGGTGCGCTGCCTTCCAGCACGGCCACCGTCTCCGCCAGATCGCCGGTGCAGTGCAGCACGAGGTCGCAGCCGGCCGCGAGCGCCGCCGCGGCCAGCTCGCCCGGCGGCCCCTGCAGCGCGTGCATCGCCAGGTCGTCCGAGACCAGCACGCCATCGAAGCCGATCTCGCCGCGGATCACGCCGGAGATCACCCGCGGCGACAGGGTGGCCGGCCGCTCGGCATCCCAGGCGGGGTAGAGGATATGCGCGGTCATCGCCCAGGCGCCGCTGGCCGCGAGGGCGCGGAACGGCGCCAGGTCGGCCTCCAGCACGTCCCGCGCCTCGGTGACGCGTGGCAGTTCCAGATGGCTGTCCGCCATGGCGCGGCCATGGCCGGGAATGTGCTTGATGACGGGAATGGTGCCCGCCGCCTGCAGCCCGGCGATCCAGGCGGCGCCGAGGCGGGCCACCTCTTCCGGCGCGGCGCCGAAGGAGCGGTCGCCGATGATGCCATGCGCGCCGGGCAGGCGCAGGTCCAGCACCGGGGCGCAGACCACGTCCAGCCCCATGGCGGCGCATTCGAGCCCGAGCAGCGTGGCATTGGCCTCGGCGGCGCCGGCGGGGCGGCTCTCGAAGGCGGCGGCCGGCGGGAAGGCCGGCCAGTGCGGCGGGCGCAGCCGGGCCACGCGCCCGCCTTCCTGGTCGATCAGGATCGGCGCCTCGCCTCCCAGCTCCGCGCGGATCGCCGCCGTGAGCGCGGCAAGCTGCGCCGGGGACTCCACGTTGCGCGCGAACAGGATCGCCCCGAGCGGGCGCAGGCGGCGCAGCATCGCCACCTCCTCGGCCAGCAGGACGGGGCCCGAAAGGCCGATGATGGCCGCGCGCGGCGTGGACATGGTGAAGGCGCCCTTTCAGCCCCCGATGACGGCGCAGGCGCCGCCCCGGCTCTTCATCGACTCACAGAAGGTGTTCGCCGCCTCGCGGCTGTCGAAGCCGCCGGTGCGCAGGCGCCACATGGTCGGCTTGCCCTCGCGCTCGAAGCGGATGATGTGCGGCGTGCGGCCCTGCATCAGGTCCGGGGCGCGCCGGCCAAGGCGTTCCCACTCCGTGCGGGCCCCCTCCTCCGAGTCGAGCGCGCCGAGTTGCACCACCACTCCGCCCACGGCGCGGACGGGAGCCGGCGGCGGCGCGACAGCCGTCCTGACGGGCGCAGCCGGCGCAGGCGCGGGCATCGGTGCGGCGGGCGCGGGGGCCTGGACGACCGGCGCCGGACCGCTCGGCGGGGCAGCCTCCAGCGGCGCGGCCGGGGGCGGCGCGGGGGCCGCCTCGATGGCCGGCTGCGGCGGCGGCGCCACAGGCGCGGTGCCCGGCGGCGGCGTGGTGCCCGGCGGCGTGGTGGCAGCGCGCAACGCATCGAGGTTCGGCGTCTCGGCCGCCGGGCCGAGGCGGCCACTCGGCTCGTAGGGCGAGCCCATGTTGCGCCGCTCGAAAATGATTTCGTCCTGATTCGGGACGCGCAGGCCGCCCCGGTCCTCCGGCTTCACCTTGATGGGGCGCGAGTCGGCCTCGATCACGGGGATGGTGGTGTCCGTGTACCGCGTCACCGCCCAGCCGACGAGGCCGCCAACGGCAAGCAGCCCGGCGATGCCGCCCGCCACGAGAAACAGGCGCGGCGGTCCGCTTTCTCCGGATGATTGCCGCACACGATAGGACGGGACCTGAGCTTCCCTCACCGCATCTCCTCAACTGGCGCGACGCCCATGACCCGCAGGCCCGAGCGAATGACGACGGCCGTGGCGGCAACCAGCGCGAGGCGCGCCCGCGTGGCTTCCGGCTCCTCGGCGCGGATGAAGCGGAGTGTCGCATCATCCCGCCCACGGTTCCACAAAATATGAAAGTCGGCGGCCAAGTCATGGAGATAAAAGGCAATTCGGTGTGGCTCCCGCGCCGCAGCAGCGGCCTCCACCGTGCGCGGCCAAGTGGCCATGCGGCGGATCAGGGCCAGCTCGGCAGGGTCACGCAGCATATCGAGCGGCACCCCGGTCAGCTCAACCGCTGCGGGATCGCCAGCCTGCCGCAGCACGGAACGGCAGCGCGCGTGCGCGTACTGCACGTAGAAGACGGGGTTGTCGCGCGACTGCTCGACGACCTTGTCGAGGTCGAAGTCCATCTGCGCGTCCGACTTGCGCGTCAGCATGGTGAAGCGCACGGCGTCGCGCCCCACCTCGTCGATCAGGTCGCGCAGCGTGATGTAGGTGCCGGCGCGCTTGGACATGCGCACCGGTTCGCCGCCCTTCATCACCTTGACGATCTGCGTCAGCACCACCTCGAAGCCGACCGGCTTCTCGCCCGAGAGCGCCGCGACCGCCGCCTTCATGCGCGAAACATAGCCGCCATGGTCGGCGCCCCAGACCTGCACCAGCTCGTCGAAGCCGCGCGCGATCTTGTCGGCGTGGTTGCCGATGTCGTTGGCGAAATAGGTGTTGCTGCCGTCGCTCTTGCGCAGCGGGCGGTCCACGTCGTCGCCGAAGCGGGTGGAGGCGAAGAGCGTCTGCGGGCGCGGCTCCCAGTCATCCGGCAGCTTGCCCTTGGGCGGCTCCAGCACGCCCTCGTAGACAAAGCCCTTGGCGGCCAGCTCGGCGATGGCACGGTCGGCCACGCCCGCCTTCACCAGCGCGGCCTCGCTGATGAACACGTCGTGCTCGACACCGAGCGCGGCGAGATCGCCGCGGATCTCGTCCATCATCCGGGCCACGGCGAACTCGCGCACCGTGTCGAGCCAGAGCGAGGGATCGGCCGGGCGCGCGCCGGGCGCGAGCGCCTCGCCATGCTGCGCCTTCAGCGCCTCCCCCACCGGAATCAGGTATTCGCCGCGATACTGCAGCCCGTTCGGCGTGGAGGCGGCGTATTCCTCCTCGGTCAGTGGCGTGCCGAGCGCCTGGAGGTAGCGCCAGTAGGCGGCATAGGCGAGCGCCTGCACCTGCGCGCCGGCATCGTTGACGTAGTATTCCTTGGTGACCTCGTAGCCGGCCTTGGCCAGCAGGTTGGCCAGCGCATCGCCCACCACGGCGCCACGGCAATGGCCCACATGCATCGGTCCGGTCGGGTTGGCGGAGACGTATTCCACGTCCACGCGCACGCCCTGCCCGGCCGGGCTGGTGCCGTAGTCCTCGCCGGCGCCCAGCACCAAGGGCACCTGGCCGAGCAGGAAGGTCTCGGTCAGCCGCAGGTTGACGAAGCCAGGGCCGGCCGGCGCGGCCTCGGCCACCATCGGCAGCTCGGCCAGCGCCTGGGCCAGCGGCGCGGCGATCTTCGGCGGCGGCAGCTTCGCGGCCTTGGCCACCACCATGGCGGCGTTGGTGGACATGTCGCCATGCGCGGCGTCGCGTGGCGGCTCGACGGCAACGCGGGAGAGCGCCTCCTCGGGCAGCTCGGGCAGGATGCGGCGCAGGCAGGCCAGAACCTCCGTGCGCAGCGCGGCGAAGATGTCCTGCGGGGCGGCGGGGGTCTGTTCCATGGTGTCCGTTCAGCCGGGAATGTGGGGGTCGGTGAGGCGCCGGTGCTCGTCCAACGCGAAGCGGTCGGTCATGCTGGCGATGTAGTCGCAGACCACGGCGGCGCAGCGTGCGGTGCCGGGCGCGCCGGCGCCCTCCCGCCACTCGGGCGGCAGCATGTCCGGCCCGCCATGCAGCAGGCTGAAGAGCATCTGCACCACGCGCTTCGACTTCTGCGTGGTGCGGTTGACGCGCCAGTGGCGGTACATCCGGCCGCGCAGGAAGTCGCGCACCTGCTGGTTGGCGGCCTGCATCGGCTCGCTGAAGGCGATCATCGGGCGGCCGGCGGCGCGCACGTCCTCGACGCTCCGCGGCGCCAGCGCGGCCAGCCGGCGCCCCGCCTCCGTCATCACGTCCTGCACCATGACGTTGATGACGCGCCGGATCGCCTCGCTGGCCTGCCGGCCCGGCGAGGCCTCGGGGTGGAGCGTGCGAACCTCGCGCACCGCATCGCCGACCAGTGGCAGGGTGGCGGCCTCGTCCAGGGTGAACAGCCCGGCGCGCAGCCCGTCATCGAGGTCATGGTTGTTGTAGGCGATGTCGTCGGCCAGGGCGGCGACCTGCGCCTCGACCGAGGCATGGCTGCCCAGGTCCAGCGGATGCCGGCCGTCATACTCCGCCATGAAGGGCGACGGGCGGCGGATCGGGCCATTGTGCTTGGCCAGCCCCTCCAGCGTCTCCCAGGTCAGGTTCAGCCCGTCGAAGCCGGCATAGCGCTTCTCCAGCACCGTTACCGCCTTCAGGCTCTGGGCGTTGTGGTCGAAGCCGCCATAGGGGCGCATCAGCCCGTTCAGCGCCTCCTCCCCGGCATGGCCGAAGGGCGGATGGCCGAGGTCATGCGCCAGGGCCAGCGCCTCGGCCAGATCCTCGTCGATCCGCAGGCGCCGCGCGATCGAGCGGGCGAGCTGGGCCACCTCGATGCTGTGGGTCAGGCGGGTGCGGAAGGCATCGCCCTCATGGTAGATGAAGACCTGCGTCTTGTACTGCAGGCGGCGAAAGGCCGTGCTGTGGATGATGCGGTCACGGTCCCGCTGGAAGGGCGAGCGCACGCCATCCGCCGGCTCCGGGTGGAGCCGGCCCCGCGAAGTCTCGGGCCGGACGGCGAAGGGTGCGAGCTCGGGCATGATCGCGGCGGCTTACCAGCCGCTCCGCCGGGCCGCAACGCCGCTGAAACCCCGGGCGGGCGGTTGGAAACCTGCCCTGCCCCGCCTATGTTGCGGGCCAAGGAGTTTCCGCCATGCCCGACGGCACCACGCCTGCCACCGCCGCCTTCCGCGTCACGCCGCGCGCCTTCGCCCAGGTGGCCGAGATCGCCGCCCGCGAGGGCCGCCCGCAGGCCGGGCTTCGCGTTGCCGTGCAGGCCGGGGGCTGCTCCGGCTTCCAGTATTCCTTCCAGCTTGAGGACAGCCCGGCCGCGGACGACCTGGTGCTGGAGGGCGGCGCGGCCCGCGTCATGATCGACCCTGTCAGCCTGGACCTTCTCGCCGGCGGCGAGTTGGACTGGGCGGACGAGCTGATCGGCGCGCATTTCGCCATCAGGAACCCGCAGGCGGCCTCGGGCTGCGGCTGCGGCGCCTCCTTTTCCATCGGCTGAAGCAGCGCCGCCTCCGTGCGTCTCGCCAGCTTCAACGTGAATTCGGTGCGCAAGCGCGTGCCGCATCTGCGCCGTTTCCTGCAATCCGCCCAGCCCGACCTGCTCTTCCTCCAGGAGTTGAAGTGCCGGACGGAGGAGTTCCCGGCCGCCGAACTGGCCGATCTCGGCTACCGCATCCATGCCGTCGGCCAGCCCGGCGGCCGGAACGGCGTCGCCGTGCTCGGCCGGGTTCCCTTCGAGGTGAAGGCCGAGGAACTGCCCGGCGAGAGCGCCGATGAGCATGCCCGCTATGTCGAGGTGGCGTCCGGGGGGGCGCATTTCGCCGGGATCTATCTCCCCAACGGCAATTCCGGCGGGGCGGAGGGCTTCGCCTACAAGCTGCGCTGGATGGAGCGGCTGCGCGCCATTGCCGAGGACCGGCTGGACAGCTTCATTCCCTTCGCGATCCTGGGCGACTTCAACGTCTGCCCCGGCGCGCTGGACTCGCCGCCCGGCGCCATGCCGCCGACCGATGCCCTCGTCCGCCCCGAGAGCCGGGCCGCCTTCAACGCCCTGCTGCATCTCGGCCTGACCGATGCCGTGCGTGCCCTGCACCCGGCCGAGCGCATCTACACCTACTGGGACTACGGCCCGGCCTTCGAGGGCAACCGGGGCCTGCGGATCGACCACGCCCTGCTCTCGCCGGAACTGGCCGAACGGCTTTCCGCCGCCTCGGTGGATCTCGCCACGCGCGCTCAGGAGCAGCCCTCGGACCACGCGCCGGTCATCATCGACCTGACCTGATTCTCTCCCTCCCCTCACCAGCCCGGCGGCGGGGAGGGCGGCGCGGGAGGAATCCAGGGCGCAGGTGGCGGTGGTGGAGGCTCCACGTAGTAGGAGGGCGGCGGGGCATAAACGCCGAGGACCGGCTGGATGGTGCAACCACCCAGCCCAAGCCCGGCGCCGGCCAGGAACAGCAGAACCGCGGACCGGCCGGTCATCTCAGCGCCAGCCCGGCTCGACCCAGACCCAGCCACCGCGCCGCTCGACCCAACGGCCTTCCCGCCAGCGGCCCCGTCGCTGCTCAACCCAGCGCCCCGGCACCCAATCATAGCGACCACCGCCCCAGATCCAGTGGCCGGGCTGCCACGTCAGGTGCGGGCGCGGCGGCGCTCCCGGCGGACGCTCCGGGCGGGGCGGCGGCGGCGCAGGCGGGCGATGCGGTCCACGGCCCGCCTGCGGCCCGCGGCCCGAGGATGGCCCCCGATCCGGTCCGTGGTCCGGCCCCCGGCCCGGTCCCTGATCCGGCCCGCGGCCGGAAGGGCCGCCCGGCGGCGGACCGTAGGGCTGCGCCTCGGCCGGAGCTGCGCACGGGAGGGTAGCAAGCCCCGCCAGCATTCCGCCCAGAAGGCTGCGCCGGTTCAGCATCGTTGGTTCTCCTTCCCCAGCCGCCGGAAGGCGGCCGGAACACTGCTGCAAGATTGCGTCCGGGAAGCAGGCTGGCCCTGCGGGACAGGCCCGCATGGCCATCGGCGCCCTTCCCCTCCGCAACGCCGCCTGGGGCCCGAAGGCTGCAGCGGCGATGCAGGGAGCTTTCACGGGAAGGATGGCGAAGCCAGGGCGGAAGCGTGACAAAGAGGGGCGGCATGTTGCCGCCCCTGCAACAAGTGGACCCCAGCGCCCGCCCGTGCCGCCTCAGATGTCGGCGTAGGAATGCGTCTCGGCCGCGCCGCCGGGATGGGTGACGGCACCGAGATGGGCCGGCCCCACGGTCTGTGCGTATTTCCACAGCACGCCGGAATTGTAGTCGGTCCGGCGCGGCTGCCATTCGGCGCGGCGCTTCGCCATCTCCTCGTCGGAGATCAGCACGTCGATGCTGCCCTTCTCGGCGTCGATGACGATGCGGTCGCCGTTCTTCAGCAGGCCGATCGGGCCGCCGACCGCCGCCTCAGGCCCGACATGGCCGATGCAGAAGCCGCGCGTGGCGCCGGAGAAGCGGCCATCGGTGATCAGCGCGACCTTGTCGCCCATGCCCTGGCCGTAGATGGCGGCGGTGGTGGAGAGCATCTCCCGCATGCCGGGGCCGCCCTTCGGCCCCTCGTAGCGGATGATGATGACGTCGCCCTCCTTGTAGGCGCGCTGCTCGACGGCCTGGAAGGCATCCTCCTCGCAGTCGAAGCAGAGCGCCGTGCCCTCGAAGCGCAGGTGCTTCATGCCCGCGACCTTCACGATGGCGCCGTCCGGGGCGAGATTGCCCTGCAGGCCGACCACGCCGCCAGTGGGCGAGATCGGGTCGGAGACCGGGCGGATGACGTCCTGGTCCTTCGGGAAGATCACCTCGCGATGGTTCTCCGCCAGGCTCTGGCCGGTGACGGTGATGCAGTCGCCGTGCAGCAGGCCGGCATCGAGCAGCGCCTTCACGATCACCGGGATGCCGCCGACCTTGTAGACGTCATAGGCCACATAGCGGCCGCCGGGCTTGAGGTCGCCGATATAGGGCGCCTTGCGCATAATTTCAGCGACGTCCTGCAGCGTGAACCTGATCCCGGCCTCATGCGCCATGGCCGGCAGGTGCAGGCCCGCATTGGTGGAGCCCCCCGTGGCGCCGACGATCAGCGCCGCATTGTAGAGCGATTCCTTCGTGACGATGTCGCGCGGGCGGATGTTCTTCTTCAGAAGCTCCATCACCGCCTTGCCGGATTCCACCGCCCACTTGTCGCGGTCCTCATAGGGCGCGGGGGCGCCGGCGGAGCCGGGCAGCGCCAAGCCGATGGCCTCGGAGACGGTCGCCATGGTGTTGGCGGTGAACTGGCCGCCGCAGGCGCCGGCGCTCGGGCAGGCGACGCATTCCAGCGCGTGCAGGTCCTCGTCCGACATGTTGCCGGCGGCGTGCTGGCCGACCGCCTCGAACACGTCCACCACCGTGACGTCCCGGCCCTTGAACTTCCCGGGCAGGATCGAGCCGCCATACATGAAGACGCTGGGCACGTTCAGGCGCAGCATGGCCATCATCATGCCCGGCAGGGACTTGTCGCAGCCGGCGAGGCCGACCAGCGCGTCATAGCAGTGGCCGCGCATGGTGAGTTCCACCGTGTCGGCGATGGCGTCGCGGCTGGCCAGCGAGGACTTCATGCCCTGGTGGCCCATGGCGATGCCGTCGGTCACCGTGATGGTGGTGAACTCGCGGGGCGTGCCGAAGGCGTGCTTCACCCCCTGCTTGACGCTCTGCGCCTGCCGGCTGAGCGCGATGTTGCAGGGCGCCGCCTCGTTCCAGCAGGTGGCGACGCCCACCAGCGGCTGGGCGATCTCCTCCTCGGTCATGCCCATGGCATAGTAGTAGGAGCGGTGCGGAGCGCGCTCCGGGCCGACCGTCACATGGCGGCTCGGCAGGCGCGACTTGTCCCATTTCTGCTCGGCCATGCCGGCGTACCTTTCTCGTCGTTGCGTCCCGCAACAGGTATCGCGCAGCACTCCTCCGGGGGCAACCGAGAGCCGCCGGAAAGGCTGGGGGAAAGAATTCCCCCAGACCCCCATCTTTTTCTTCGAGGTTGGTGCCCTTCCGCAGGTCAGGCGCACCGGCGCAGCAGTCGCGACCTTGAAGACAGACAGAAAGAAGAAGGGGGGGGTCTGGAGGAGAATTCTTTCTCCCCCAGTGCTTTCACCCGCCGATGCGGGCCAGGGCGGCCTCAAGCCGCGCCACCTCGGCTTCGAAACCGGCGAGGCGCTCACGGTTCTCCTCCACCACCTCCGGCTTGGCACGGGCGACGAAGTCGGCATTGGCCAGCTTCTGCGCGACCTTTGCCCCCTCTGCCCGGGCCTTGTCGCGCTCCTTGGCGAGACGGGCGCGCTCGGCGGGGAGGTCGATGGCGTCGGCCAGCGGCAGCAGCACGGTCGCCTCGCCGACCACCGCCTGCGCCACGCCCGTCAGGTCCTCGCCCTCGGCCAGGGCACGGAACTCGGTGGCCCGGCCGAGGCGGCGGATCGCCTCGATCCAGCGCCCGCCGCGCGCCAGCGTCTCCGCCGAGGCGCCCTGCAGCAGCAGCGGCACGGTGACAGAGGGCGGCACGTTCATCTCGGAGCGCACACCCCGCACGGTGGAGATCAGGCTCACCAGCCAGTCCAGCTCGGCGCGGGCCTGCTCGGCGCCCGGCACGGCCACCGGCTGCGGCCAGGCGGCGCGGATCAGGCTGAACTCGGCGCCATAGCCGAAGCGGTCCCACAGCTCCTCGGTGACGTAGGGCATCACCGGGTGCAGCAGGCGCAGGATGGTGCCCAGCACATGCTGCGCGACGCCCTTCACCTCGGCCTTCTCGGCGCCATCCGGCCCGTTCAGGGCGGGCTTGGCGAATTCCAGGAACCAGTCGCAGAAGCTGTTCCAGACGAAGCGGTAGCAGGCGCCCGCATAGTCATCCATGCGGTAGGCTTCGAGCGCCTCGGTGGCCTCGCGGATGGCGGCGTTGGCCGCATCCAGGATCCAACGGGCGAGCGGCGTTTCCACCTTCGTCGGGTCGAAACCGGCGTCCGGCGCGATGCCGTTCATCTCGCAGAAGCGCGCGGCGTTCCACAGCTTGGTGCCGAACGAACGGAAGTCCTCGACGCGCTTGCGGCCGAGCTTCACGTCGCGCCCCGGCGTCGCCAGCGAGGCGATGGTGAAGCGCAGCGCATCGGCGCCGAAGCTTTCCACCAGCTCCAGCGGGTCGATGACGTTGCCCTTCGACTTCGACATCTTCTGGCCCTTCTCGTCGCGGACCAGACCGTGGATGTAGACGGTGCGGAAGGGCACGTCGCCCATGAAGTGGTGGCCCATCATCATCATCCGGGCGACCCAGAAGAAGATGATGTCCCAGCCCGTCACCAGCACGTCGCCGGGGTAGTACTTGGCGAGTTCCGGCGTCTGCTGCGGCCAGCCGAGGGTGCTGAAGGGCCAGAGGGCGGAGCTGAACCAGGTGTCCAGCACGTCCGGGTCGCGCTCCAGCGTCACGCTGTCGCCCAGCCTGGCGCGGGCCTGGGCGAGCGCCTCCTCCTCGCTGCGGGCGACGAAGACGCTGCCATCCGGCGCGTACCAGGCCGGGATCTGGTGGCCCCACCAGAGCTGGCGCGAGATGCACCAGGGCTGGATGTCGCGCATCCAGGAGAAGAAAATATTCTCGAAGTGCTTCGGAACGAACTGGGTGCGGCCGGTCTCCACGGCCTCGATGGCCGGCTTGGCCAGGGTCGCGGCATCGCAATACCACTGCAGCGTCAGGCGCGGCTCGATCGGCACGCCGGAGCGGTCGCCATGCGGCACGGCATGGGTGTGCGCCTCGATGGTCTCGACCAGCTCCAGCCGCTCCAGCTCGGCGACGATCGCCTTGCGGGCGGCGAAGCGGTCCTGCCCGGCGAGGGAATTGACGAATTCCGGCGCCGCCACGCCCTCGACCGTCGCCAGATCCGCCTCGATCTCGCCGAGGAAGACGTGGCCGTCCGCGTCGAGCACGGAGGGCATGGCGAGGTTGTGCCGCTTGCCTACGGCGAAATCGTTGAAGTCATGCGCGGGGGTGATCTTCACCGCGCCCGAGCCCTTCTCGGGGTCGGAGTACTCGTCGGCCACGATGGGGATGCGGCGGCCCACCAGCGGCAGGATGGCGAACTTGCCGACGAGGTCGCGGAACCGCTCGTCCTCCGGGTGGACGGCCACGGCGGTGTCGCCCAGCATGGTCTCCGGCCGGGTGGTGGCGACCACGATGAAGCGGCCCGGCGCGCCCTCCACGGGGTAGCGCAGGTGCCAGAGGCTGCCCTTCACCTCGCGGCTCTCCACCTCCAGGTCGGAGATGGCGGTCTGGAACTTGGGGTCCCAGTTCACCAGCCGGCGGTCGCGGTAGATCAGCCCCTGCTCGTGGAGCGTGACGAAGACCTCGCGCACGGCGTCGGACAGGCCGGCATCCATGGTGAAGCGCTCGCGCGGCCAGTCCAGGCTGGCGCCGAGGCGGCGGAGCTGGCGGGTGATGTTGCCGCCCGACTGCGCCTTCCACTCCCAGACATGCTCCAGGAACTTCTCGCGCCCGATTTCCCGCCGGTCCACCCCCTGCCCGGCCAGGAGCCGCTCGACCACCATCTGCGTGGCGATGCCGGCATGGTCGGTGCCAGGCTGCCACAGCGCGTCCCGCCCCTGCATGCGCCGCCAGCGGATCAGCGTGTCCTGGATCGTGAAGGTCAGCGCGTGGCCGATATGCAGGCTGCCCGTGACGTTGGGCGGCGGGATCATGATGGTGAAGGGCGCCGCGCTGCTGCCGGGATCGGCACTGAAGGCGCCGCTCGCCTCCCACCCCTCATAGAGGCGTTGTTCGAAGGCGGCGGGCGAGAGGGTCTTGTCGAGCATGGGCGCACGCTTGGGCGGGAGCCGCCCGCCCGTCAAGAGGCTCCGGCGCGGATCGCCCGCCCCGCTGGTCTCAGCCGGCGCCGCGGCCCGTCAGGCGGGCGATTTCGGCCTTCACCTGCCGCTCCACGATGGCGGGCAGATGCTCGTCGAGCCAGGCCTTGAGCAGCGGCCGGAGCTCCTCGCGCACCACGTCCTCGATGCTCGGCCCCACGCCACGCCGGACGGGCGCCTGGGGGTTGCGCGCGACGGCCTGGGCGAGCCCCTCCAGGGCGGCGACCACCGCGGCGGTCGCGCCGGCAGAGGCCTCGGCCATCTTCGCCGGCGTGGCCGGTTGCGTGTCCGGCTCCTCCGGCTGCCTGGACTCTTCCGGCGCGGGCAGCGCGGGCCGCACCATCATGTCCTCGGTCAGCTGCAGCGGCTGGTCCCTGGGACCTTGCAGCTCATCCTCGTTCAGGATCTGCCGGATGGAGGCAAGGATGTCCTCCATGGAGGGGTCGGGCGAGTTGGACGAAGGCTCCGCCATGTCATTCTCCCTTCCTGTCCAGGGGGTTGCCTGTACCGAACCACTTGGAGCGGACGGCGTTGTAGTATTCCTCCATGTCGTACTGTGCGACGGGGAGGGCGAGGTCGCGGGCGGTGAGGCGTCCGACGGCGGCGGCCAGGTT
>NZ_JASIRT010000017.1 GCF_030063475.1 Roseomonas sp. E05 | reverse complement strand
CCGGACCTGGTCAGCGCCGTCACCGATGCCGTGCTGGACGAGATCGCCGCCTGGCAGAGCCGGCCGCTGGAGCCGGTCTGCTCGGTGGTGTTCTTCGATGCGCTGCGGGTGAAGATCCGGGACGGCGAGCAGGAACGTCGCGCCAGTGGCGCGGCGTAAGCCCGCGCAGCCCTGGTCCGCAACAAGGCGGTGCACATCGCACTCGGGGTTCGCGCCGACGGCGGCAAGGAGATCCTGGGGCTATGGCTGGAGCAGAATGAGGGCGCGAAGTTCTGGCTGCGGGTGATGAACGAGTTGCGCGGCCGCGGCCTCGAGGATCTGCTGTTGGCCGTGGTGGACGGGCTGAAGGGCTTCCCCGAGGCCATCCTGGCGGTGTTCCCGGAAGCCATGGTGCAGACCTGCATCGTCCACCTCTTGCGGCAGAGCCTGGACTTCGTCGCCCACAAGGACCGCAAGACGGTGGCCGCGGCGCTGAAGGCGATCGACCAGGCGGTGGATGCCGCCGCCGCCGAGGCGGCCCTGGCCGCCTTTGAGGCTGGCACATGGGGCCAGAAATACCCGGCCATTGGCCAGAGCTGGCGCCGTGCCTGGGGCGAGGTGGTGCCCTTCTATGCCTTCAGCGTTGAAATCAGGCGCCTTCTCTACACCACCAATGCCATCGAGGCGCTGAACGCGAAGCTGCGCCGGGCGGTCCGGGCCAGGGGGCATTTCCCCACCGACGACGCGGCCCTGAAGCTCCTCTTTCTGGTCTTGAACCGGGCGGAGAAGGAGTGGACCATGCCGCCGCGGGAGTGGTCCATCGCCAAGGCCCAGTTCGTCGTCCTGTTCGGCGAGCGTTTCACCCGCGCCATGGCCTGAGCGTGTTCAACCGCTCCGCCACACACGAAATTCCTGACAGTCCCGCCGGCGCCCGGTCCGGCGGGCTGAGATACAGCCCGACGATGTCGCGCACCTTCTCGACGAACAACGGATCATTGGAGAGCTTGAAGGTCTCGCTCCGGTGCGGTTGCAGGCCGAAGGCGCGCCAGATGCGGTGGAGGGCGCGTAGCCGACCGCCTTGGCCATCGAGCGCAGCGACCAGCGCGTGGATCCGGGCGGGGTCGCCTCCAGCGTCAGGCGAATGATGTCGGCGATCGCGTCATCGCCGATCCGGTGCGGTGTACCTGGCCTCGGCTCGTCCAGCAGCCCATCCAGCCGATGCGCGGCGAAGCGCCGCCGCCACTTCGAAACCGTGTTGGCGTCCGCACCGACCTCAGCGCAGATCGCCTTGTTCTCCAGCCCGGCCGCCTATTGCGGCACCGTCGGCCTGAAGCCGACCTATGGGCTGGTCAGCCGGCGCGGCGTCTTTCCGCTTTCCTACACGCTGGACCATTGCGGGCCGCTCACCGCCAGCGTGGAGGATGCAGCGATCGCCACACAGCTCATCGCCGGCTATGACCCCGCCGACCCGGCCAGCGTCGATCGCCCCGTGCCGGACCTCCGCGCCCGGCTGGAGGAGGGTGTCGCCGGCCTGCGCATCGGCCTGCCGCGCAACCTCTACCGCAAGGCCGAAGGGCTGACGCCGGCGACCAGCGCCGCGCTGGAGCGGCTGGCCGAGGCGCTGGCCGCGCAGGGCGCCACCGTCGAGGAGGTGACGCTGCCGGACTACGACCTGTTCAGCGCCTGCGGCCGCATCATCATGACCGCCGAGGCCTATGCGATCCACGAGGCCGACCTGCGCAACCGGCCGCTGGATTACGGCGCCATCTTCCTGGCGCGCGTCGCCACCGGCGCGACGATCAGCGCGGCGGACTACATCCAGGCGCAGCGGCTGCGGCGCGAACTCTCGGAGGCGGTGAACCGTGAGGCGCTGAAGCGGCACGACCTGCTGCTGACCGCCATGGCCCTGGGCCCGGCGCCGCGCTTCGACGCGTATCCGCCGGACCGGGCGGGGCCGATGAACATCCAGTCCATCCCCTTCAACGTCACCGGCAACCCGGCGCTCTCCCTGCCCGTGGGCCTCAGCGAGGAGGGCCTGCCGCTTTCGGCGCAGCTCGTCGCGCGGCCCTTCGAGGAGGCGCTGCTGCTGCGCACCGGGCGCGCGGTGGAGAAGATCACCGAGGGGTGGGGGGTGGCGCGGACGCCGCCGCTGGCGCTGGAAGCCGCCTGACGCCGCCGGGGCTTCCGGGGGGCAGCCCCCGCCTCCCGGGGGCCGGCCCAGCGAGGGGCGCGGCCAGCAGGAAGGCCGGGGCCGGCCCGCGCTTCAGCCGGGAAGCAGGCCGCGGAGTTCGTGCCGCAGGCTGGTCGGGCGCTCGGGGTCCACGAGGTCCGACTCCGCGATGATCTCCTCGTCGGCCGTGAGGGGACGCGGGTGCAGCGGGAGCAGCCGCTTCGGCCCGGCGTCCAGCGCGGCGATGGCGCCGATCAGCGAGCCGCCGGCTGCTTCCAGCGCCGCCGCGACCGCCTCCGCGCTCTGCCCGAGGTGCTCGGCCAGCAGGTCGTCCCGCTGCCGGGCGATGAGGGCCCGCGCCTGGGCCGGATCGGTGCAGGCCGCCGCCTCGATGGCGACGTCGCATTCCGTGTCGTAGCCGAGCGAGCGGTTGTTCAGGTTGGCCGAGCCGATCTTCAGCAGCATGTCGTCCACGCAGAGGATCTTGGCGTGCACGTAGATCGGCTGGCCGGCCGCGTTGACGGGGTGGAAGATGCGGAAGCGGCCATGCCGGTCGGCCCGCTGCACCAGGCGGAGCAGCCGGCTGCGCGCCGAGTCCATGGCCTTGGCCTCCAGCCAGCCATCGGCCGTGTCGGGATTGATGATGACCACCTCCGGCCCGTCCGGCTCCCGCAGCCGGGCGGCGATCGCTTCGGCGATGCGGCGCGAGGCGAAATACTGGCTCTCGATGTAGAGCGTGCGGCGTGCGGCGGCGATGGCGCGGAAGGTCAGCGCCTCCACCTCGCAGACCTGCGGGTAGTCCTTGTAGGCGCCGATGGTGCGGGCGATGCCCACCTGCGCGTCGAGGAAATCCGGCACCAGCCCGTCCGGCCAGGGATCGCTGCCGGGGGGCGGGGCGTCGAGCCGCTCCCCGGTGGCGCGGTGCCAGCGCTCGCGCGCCAGCTCGGCCAGGCGGCGGGCGAGCGGGCCGTCGGCGCAGGTGGTGGCGTCGTGCCAGGGGCCGAGCGGGCTGCCGCGCGGGCTGGTGCGGCCTGCGCAGTCCGCGCGGTGCGCACGCGTGTCCCAGCGGCCGACCGTCATGTCGATGCCGCCACAGAAGGCCAGCGCATCGTCGATGATCATCAGCTTCATGTGGTGCGCGGCGCCGGCGGGGTGGGCGCCGTCCAGCTTCAGCCGGATCTTGCGGCCGACGAGCCAGTTCAGCAGGAAGAAGGGGGTCTCGCCCCGGCCGAGGGTGCGCAGGAAACCGAGGTCCCATTTCAGGATGCGCACCTGCAGGTCGGGCCGCTCGCGGGCGATCCAGTTCAGGAAGCGGCCGATGCGGTTGGGGCCGGGCAGGGTCTGCCGCTCCGGCTCCATCGCCACGCGGGCGTCGAAGTCCCAGCCGATCAGCAGCACGTGGTGGCGTGCCTTCAGAATCGCCGCCTTGGCGGCGCGGAAATAGTCCGCCCCGTCGATGATCACCGCGAAGCGGTTGGTGCGTTCGAGGGCCCAGCAGGTCTCTCCGGGCACGAGCAGGCTTGCCGCGGCCTGCGCGCCGGTGCCACGCCCTTCCGGCAGGCGGACGGGTGTCGGGCGATGGGTGGTGCCGGACGGACCGGTGTGCATGAGCATCCTTGGGCCCCCTTTCAGCCGGCTCAACGCGAAGCCAAGGCTTGCGTTCTGCGGCAGCCTGAAAAATTTGGATGACCTCGCGGACATGAAGAAAGATGGGGGGCCGGGGGAATTCTTTCCCCCGGCCGTTTCTCTCCCGGTGGCCCGCTCAGTCCCGCGCCAGGGCGAACTGCACCAGCAGCGGGAAATCCGGCCCCCGTTTCAGCGCCTTGGGAGGCGGATCGTTGCCGAGGTCGCGCGGGCGCCACTCCCGGCAGTGAAGCAGCCGCAGGCCGAGCGTGGCGAAGCTGTTGAGATAATCCGCGAAGCTGTGCGGGAGGCTGGGCATCCGCACCTCCCCGGCCGCGTCGTGGAAATGGGCACCGATGCCCCCCAGCGTCATGAAGGGATGAATCTCGATGACGGCCAGCCGCCCGCCGGGCCGCAGCACGCGCCGCGCTTCGGCCAAAGGCGGCGCCAGGGCGGCGACATGCTCCAGGGAAAGGCAGAACAGCGCGAGGTCGGCCATCCTGTCCGCGAGCGGCAGGGGCGCCGCCATGTCCTGCTGCCAGAGCTGCAGTGCCGGGTCGCGCGCCCGGGCCTGCGCGAGCATTCCCGCCGAGAGGTCGCAGCCACGCAGGCTGCGGGCACCGTGCCGGCGCAGCAGGGAGAGATTCTGCCCGGTGCCGCAGCCGAACTCGACCACATCGAGGCCGCTGGCCTCCGCCGCCAGCCCGGCCATGGCGCGGCGGGCCGCGAAGACCAGCGGATTGTCGTCGCGGTCATAGGTGGCAGCCCAGCGGTCATAGGCGTCGGAGACCGGGAGGAAGGTGCTGGAATCGCTCATGGCACGGCATCCCGTTGCTGGGACCGTGACGCCGCGCGCGTCATCCATGCCGCACGGGGGCGGGTCACGGGTCGAGAGGGGGGGAAAGGCTGCTGGCGGCTGGACATGCTTGACCCTGGCGGAAGCCCGTCCCGCGCGGGGCAAGTCGTTTTCCGGCCTCGTGCCGTTCAGCTCCGCCAGAGCGGAGGCAGCCTAATGCGTCCCGCGGCGCGAGGGCAACCACCGCGTCCCGGGGCGTCGCACCAAGGATGGGGGCGGGGGCATTCAATGCGCCGGCGAGGAGAACCAAGAGGGGCGCCGCCCCTCCTGGCCCTGGACGGAGGTGCCCTCCTACTCCGCCGCAAGGGGCGGCGCCTCGGCGGCCGGCTCCGGAATCCGGGCGCCGAGCCGGGCATAGACTTCGCCCAGCCGCTTCTCATAGGCCTCGCCGCTGAACAGGGCAGCACGCCTCGGCCCGGCATCCGACAGCCAGCCGCGCAACTCGGCGTTGGAATCGAGCGCCCGGATGCCCTCGGCGATGGCACGGACGTCGTAGGGGTCCACGGTGAGGGCGCTGTCGCCCACCACCTCAGGCAGCGAGGAGGTGTTGGTGGTCAGCACCGGGGTGCCGAGCTTCATCGCCTCCAGCGGCGGCAGGCCGAAGCCCTCATAGAGCGATGGGAAGAGCGCCGCCTTGGCACCGCGGATCAGCGAAACCAGCAGGCGGAAGGGCGCGTAGTCCAGCAGGATGATCTTGCGCCGCGTGCGGAGGATGCTGCCCTCCTGCACCTGATAGCGGATGTGGTCGTCGAACAGGAGGCGCAGCTCCTCCTCGCTCTTCCAGGCCTGCTTGCCGACGATCACCAGCGGCAGCTCGGAGCCGGAGGCGAGGAAGGCCTCGATCATGCGGCCGACGTTCTTCTTCGGCTCGATGGCGCCGAAGAACAGGAAGTAGCCCTTCCAGTCCAGGCCGAAGCTGCCGCGGATCTCGTCGCGCGCCTCGGCCTCGGGCTTGTCGGTGAACTTCCGCGGCAGCTCGACGGACTGGTAGGTGTTGGTGACCTTCTCCGGGTCGGCGCCGAGCAGGTTGATGATGTCGCGCCGGGAGGCCTCGCTGACGGTGACGATATGGTCCGCCTTGCGCACCAGCATGCGGTTGAGGCGGAAATAGCGGCGCTTGTGGTCCAGCGTGGTGAAGGGCAGGCGCAGCGGCACCAGGTCGTGCAGGCAGTAGACGTTCTTGGCGCCCACCACCTGCATCGGCAGCGGATAGGTCCAGTGCATGATCTCGGGCGGGCGCGGCATCCGCACGCGCAGCCGGTTCTTGAACAGCTTGAAGTGGTTGACGGCCTGGACGAAGCCGTTCTCGACGTTCCAGAGATGGTCGAAATGCGGCAGCCGGCTCTCGAAGGTGGTGGCCACAACGCGGCCGGTGACGGGCACGCCGGTGGCGTATTCGCCGAAGGGGCCGAGCACGGTGCGCCGCGCGTTGCGCAGCCAGCGCAGCAGCGCCGGCGCCTCGCCGACCCGGTTGTCGAAGAAGGCGATCTCGCGGATCAGGTCGTTGCGGCTCGGGCTGGCGCGGGTGCCGTAGAGCACGCCGACCTCCGCGCCCATGGCGCCGAGGCGGAAGCTCAGGTTGCGGGCATAGGTGGCAACCCCGGTGCCCTGGTCGAGCGCGAGATTGTAGCCATCGAGATAGATGCGGGGCTGCATGGGTTGAATTTAGCCGAGTCACGCTTCGCAGAGGAAGCGAAAGCGCCGTCCCCCCACTCTTGACCCGGCGGCCACCGGAGGCCGTAAGACGGAGGCGGTCAGAAGGGGCAGGACATGGACGAGGACGCGGAGCGGCAGGCGGAAGCACTGCGCCGGCAGGCCGACAGCCTGCGGGACCGCGGCGCATGGCCGGCGGCGGCGGCGGCCTACGCCGCCTTCCTGCGGCTGCGTCCGGATGATGCGGGCATGCAGGTGCAGCAGGCGCATTGCCTGAAGGAAGCCGGGCAGGTGGCGCAGGCCCTCGCCCTCTACCGCTCCGCCGCGCGGCTGCGCCCGGAGGATGCCGACATCCCGCTGCAGATCGGCCATGCCGAGAAGCTCCGGGGCGAGCGGGAGGCGGCGCGGGAGGCCTATGCGCAGGCCCTCGCGCTGGACCCGGCGGCGCAGGCGCCCTGGGTGGAATGGCTGGCGCTGGTGGCGCACGAGCCGCGCCGCGCCGCCTCGCCCGCGGGCGGGATCGTGCTGGACCTGACCGACCTCGCCAACTGGATCCATCACGGCCACCGGGTGCCCAGCGGCATCCAGCGGGTGCAGCTCGGGGTCGCGCTGGCAGCGCTGGCCGGGCCGCAGCCGCCGCGCCTCTGCGCCATGCCGCCGGAGGCCGATGGCTGGCGCGACCTGCCACCTGCCCTGTTGCACCGGCTGGCCCACCTGATGGCAAGCGGCACCGAGACCGACGCCCCGGCCTGGCAGGAGGCTGCCGGGCTGCTGGGCACGCTGCTTGGCCAGGCCCCGCCGCTCCGCTTCGCTCCGGGGGCGGTGCTGGTGGCGCTGGGTGGCACCTGGGGCATGCCCGGCTTCCTCGCCACGCTGCGCGAGGCTCGCGCGCGGGATGGGCTGCGGCACGTGCCGCTGCTGCATGACTGCGTGCCGCTGCTGCTGCCCGAGCAGTGCCAGGAGAGTACGGTACAGGGCTATGCCCGCTGGTTCGCCAATCTGGCGCTGCATGCCGAGGGGGTGCTGACGGTCTCCCGCTCCACCCGCGACGACATGCGGCGCCTGCATGCCGCGATGCTGCCGGAACTGCCGGTGCCGCCGGCCGCGGTCGTGCGGATGGATGCCGCCCCCCGCCCCCTGCCGCCCGGCCGGGCCTCCGAGCATCCCCTGCTGCGCAGCCGCACGCCCTTCGTGCTGTTCGTCTCCACCATCGAGGGGCGCAAGGATCACCGGCTGGTGTTCAGCGCCTGGCTGGCGCTGCTGCGCCGGCTGGGGGCGCGCCAGGTGCCGCTTCTGGTCTGCGTCGGCCAGCCGGGCTGGCGGGCGGAAGCGGCGCTCGCGCTGCTGGAGCAGGCGCCGGAACTGCGCGGCAAGGTGCACATGCTGGAGGACGTGGCCGACCCGCTGCTCGCGGCGCTCTACGGCAGGAGCCTGTTCACCCTCTACAACAGCCTGCACGAGGGCTGGGGCCTGCCGGTGACCGAGAGCCTGGCCCATGGCCGGGCGGTGCTGGCGCCGGGCCACTCCGCCCTGCTCGAATCCGGCCAGGGCGCCGCCGTGTTCTTCGCGGCGGGCAATGAGCCGGACTTGGTCGAGAAGCTGACGCAGCTGATCACCGATCCCGCCTTCCGCGCCGAGGCCGAGGCACGGGCCGCCGCCGTTCGGCTGCGCAGCTGGGGTGCGGTCGCGGCGCAGCTGCTGGCCGAGGCGGAGCGGCTGGCCCTGCCTGCCGCGGACGGGCCGCCACGCCTGCCGCTGGCGGCCGGCTGCCTGCACCCGCTGCGCCGCCTTGCCGCAAGCCGCCCCAGCCTGGCCATGGCGGTGGCGGAAACCGTGCGCGAGGGGGAAGGCTGGTATCCGCTGGAGGACTGGGGCTGCTGGACCCGTCCCGGCACCGCCTTCCTCACCCTTCCCCTCGGCACCGGGCATGGCGGCGCGCTGCGCCTGGAGCTGGAACTGGAGGGTGCCGAGGTGGAGCAGCCGGTGGAGTTGCAGGCGTTGCGCAACGGCGTGCCGGCGGGGCCGCCCTTGTCGGTGATCGTACCGCCCCGCAGGCGCTTCCCGGCGGGGGTGGATGTGCCACCCGGCGGCGAGGCACTACAGGTGGAGATCCTGTGCCGGGAGCCGGGGCAGGATGCGGCGGGGCGCCCGGTCGGCATTGGTGTGCGGGCGTTCGGCTTCACCCGGCTGGAGGAGCCCGCCGAGCGGCTGGCCCTGCTGGAGGCACGCCACTTCGTCGCGGCCACCCCGCTGCGCGAAACATGATGTGAAGCGGGGGGAATGAATTCCCCCCCTGACCCCTTCTTTTTTCTGCCAGTTCCCGCGCTGGCGGAAAGGGGCCGCCAAGACTGATGAAAAGAAGATGGGGGTGCGGGGGAATTCCTTCCCCCGCCCTTTTCTTCCGCGGATTACTGAAAGACCCGCACCGAGAGTGCCGACTGATAGATAAGCTGCAGCAGGTCGCGCGTGATCTGGAAGCTCTTGGCGCCGAGTTGCGGCAGGACGATCAGTTCGTCACCCGGACGCGGCCCCTCACGCGGGTCGAGGATGATCTGGCCGCTGGCGCGCCGGATCATGACGCCGCCGCTGTCGCCACGCTGGGTGTAGCCGCCGGCCTTCTCGACATACTGGTCGATCGTCATCTTGGGCTGCCACAGCACGGCCTGCGGCGTGATCACCTCGCCCGCCACCAGCACGGTGTCGGAGCGCTCGGGGATCACGATGGTGTCGCCATCCTCCAGCCGGACGGGCGAGCAGCGGCCGCCACTGTCCACCACCACCAGGCGGCCCTCCGGCTGGATGCGCCGGCCGCGCTGGATGTAGTTGGAGACGAGCTGCGCCTCCTGGGTGCGGATATCGGCCACGCCGGTGGTCGCCGAGGTGGCGGTGAAGAGCTGCCGCTCCAGCCGGTCCAACGCCTCGTTGATCGCGCGGCGCTGCTGCGCGGCGAGGCGCTTGCGCAGCAGGTAGACCGACTGGGTGTCGGCCAGCACGGGATCGACGGCGATATGGTCGAGCAGCTGGCAGAGGGTGATGTCGCGGTCGGCCACCAGCACCGAAGGGCCGATCCGGCTGCCCTCGACGAAGACGCGCACGGTGGGCGCCGGGGCATCGGTGATGAAGGTGACGACGTCCTGGTCCAGCAGGGACTGCTTGCGCAGCTGTGCCACGTCCACGTAGCGCGACCAGGGCTGGCCATTGCGCGTGCCGCGGATGACGGCATTGGTGGCCGAGGGCAGCGGCCCGGCGAGGTCCACCAGCTCGCTGCCGCTCATCGCGCGGCCGCCCACCTCGAAGAGGAAGTTGTTGCGCACGGCGCCATCGGCCGAGATCGTCGCGCCCTGCTTGCCGACGACGATGGTGTCGCCCTCCTGCAGGATCAGCTTCGGCAGCTGGCCGCGCAGCAGGAAGGGGTAGAGGTCGATCCGCACCACCGCCTTGCCGCCGCGGTTGACCACGATGTCGCGGTAGGAGCCGCGCACCGGGTCCACGCCGCCGGCGCGCAGCAGGAAGTCGAGCACCGTCTCGGAGCCCGAGCCCATGTGCCGGCCCGGGATCTTCACGAAGCCGGTGACGTAGACGCCGATCTGGCTGGCCGAGAGCAGCACGGCATAGACCTGCACCTGCTGGGTGTAGACCCGCCGCACTTCCCCCTCGATGGTGCGCTGCAGGTCGCCGGCGCGCACGCCGCCCAGACGCAGCGGGCCGATGGAGGGCAGGAACAGGTTGCCCTCCGGGTCGATCGCGCCGACCACCTCGGATTCCACCGGCCCCCAGACGCGCACGCTGACGCGGTCGCCCGGGCCGAGGCGATAGTTGGGATTGGTGCTTTCCGAGGGCGAGGGCGCACCGCGGTTGAACAGCGCGGCGCCGAACACCGTGCGGCTCGGCCCCGCGGGACGCAGCGGATCGGCCAGCGGGCCTTCCACGGTGGCGCCCGCCTCGGCCTCGGTGGTGCTGCCGGCGCGATTGACGATGTTGCTCTCCGGCAGGAGCTGCGGCACCTGCTGCGGCTGCCCCATGAGGGCGGGGACCGGCGCCGTCAGGTTCTGGCTCCATGCCGGCACCCCGCTGACTGCCAGCAGGACCAGGGCGGCGGAGAGCAGCGCACGACTAGAGGGCATGTTCACGAATTCCTGCAACCAGCATCCAGCCAATGCCGTAAAGGGCCGAAAGCACCACGAAGACGCTCAGCACGATCAGCCCGGCGCGGGGATAGAGGGGGTATTCGGCGAGGTTCGGCTCCACCACGCGCGAGAGGAAGAGCTGCTGCCGCTGCGCATCGAGCCGTGCCGTCTCCAGCGAGGCCGTGGCGGAGGCGAGCTGCTTGTCCGCGAATTCTCGCTCCAGCTGCAGCCGCTCATAGCTGGCGAGCTGCCCGGGCAGCGCCTCGCTCCCCTGCGTCATGCGCTGGCGCTGGGCCGCGATCTCGGACTGCAGCGAGCTGATGCGGTTCTTCAGGCTGGCGATATGCGGGTTGTCCGGCCGCATGAAGGCCGACTTCTCCTGCAGCTCGGCGCGGGCAGCGGTCAGCGCGCTTTCCAGCGCGCCGAGCCCTTCCAGGCCGATGGCGGCGCTGCGGGTCGGGTCCACCGCCTGCTCCCGCTGCCGCCACGCCGTGAGTGCCGCCTGCGAAGCCAGTACGCGCTGCTCGGCGCGCTCCAGCTCCTCGCGCGCCACGCGCAGCGTCTCCTCGCGGGCACGGGCGGAGAGCTGGTTGATGAAGGCCTCGGCCAGCCGGAGCTGCTCCTCGGCGATCAGCCTCGCATCCCCGGGCCGGAAGGCGCGCGAGCGCAGGGTGGTGATGCCGGAGGTGGAGTCGTTCTTCACCGTCGTCATGCTGAGATGGTAGAATTCGAGGAATTCGAGCGGCGGGTCGGCGATCCACAGGCGCGACAGGATGTCGGCCTCCGGGCGGCGGTAGAGGCCGGTCAGGTCGATGTTCCTCTGCAAAGCGGAGAGCGCATCGTGCGACTGCAGGTAGTCGCGGACGGCCAGCGATTCCTCGTTCGACTGCTTGAAGCCTGCGGCGCCGATCATCTGGCCAAGGGCGGTGGAAGGACCGCCCTCCTGCCGGCCGCGCACCAGGAAGCGCGCCTCCGAGACATACTGCCCCGCCGCGAAGAGGTAGAGATAGGCTGCGGTCAGCAGGGTGGGCAGCACCACGAGCAGCAGATAGAAGCGGCGCCGCCACAGGGCGCGTGCCAGCGGCGAGCGGCGCCGCCTGCCGGCGGAAGCGCTCGTGGGGATGCCGGCGAGGCCTGCGTCAGAGGCCCTGGTAGGCGGCGATAGCTTCATCGACGTCCTCGTAGAATTCCAGCATGCCATTCCGCAGGATCGCGGCCGTGTCACAGTAGCGCTTCACGTGCGAGGCATTGTGCGAGATCATGATCATCGCGGCGTCCTGGCGCCGTATTTCGAACACTTCGAGGCATTTGTTGGCGAAGCGGGCGTCGCCCGCCGAGAGGGCCTCGTCCACCAGGTAGCACTCGAAGTCCACCGCGAAGGACAGCGCCATCAGCAGGCGCGAGCGCATGCCGGAGGAGTAGCTCTTCACCGGCTCATGGAAGTAGGGGCCGAGCTCGGAGAAGTCGGCGACGAACTCCTCCGTGCGCTGGAGCGGCATGCCATAGAGCCGTGCGATGAAGCGCGCATTGGCGATGCCGGTCAGGCTGGTGTGGATACCATAGCCGCCGCCGAGCGGCCAGGAGATCGACATGCTGCGGCGGATGTAGCCGCGCGTCGGCGCCTCGACGCCCGCCAGCACGCGCAGGAGGGTGGACTTGCCCGCGCCGTTGCGGCCGAGGATGCCGACATGCTGGCCCCGCCGGAACGAGGCGTGGATGCCGCGCAGCACCTCCTTGTGGCCCTGGCGGCTCTCGAACACCTTCCAGACGTTGTGCAGTTCGAGCATGGCGGCTCAGTCGGACATGCTCAGGCGCGACCGGGCCACCCGCAGCCCGGCCATTCCCAGGAGGTTCAGCAGCACGATCCACAGCAGCACGTAGCTGATGTCGTAGTAGGGCGTGACGCGGTCCCCGAACTGCGCCCAGCGGTTCATCTCGTGCACATGCACGAGGGGGTTCCAAAGCAGCAGCTCGCGCGTCTCCTGCGGCATCATGTCGAGCATGAAGAAGGCGGCGGAGATCGGCAGCATCAGATAGGTGAAGGGATGCACCAGGTGTTCGATCCACTCCCAGACCACCTGCGCGGAGCCCAGCACCATGGCGAGCCCGTTTGCCAGCAGCGCGCTGAGTGCCAGGCCGAAGACGAACAGCGCCGGCGCATGCGGCGGCTCGCCGAGGAAGAGGGTGGCGATCACCATGTAGAGCGCGATGACGGTGGCGCAGACCATCATCTCCATCAGGTTGCGCGCCACCATCACGTCCAGCAGCGTGATGCGCCTGTGGTGCAGCAGCGAGATGTTGGCCTGGATGCCGCTCGATCCCCGGTTCACGATGGAGCGGAACATCATGAAGGGGACATAGCTCAGCGCGTAGAACAGGAAGACCGGCAGCCCGTTCGGCAGCTCCGAGCGGGTCGCCCAGTGCAGCAGCGAGATCATGCTGGACAGGATGATCGGCTCCGCCATCAGCCACAGGATGCCGAGCCGGCTGCGGCCGACGCGCGTCAGCATCTCGCGGATGAACAGCGCGCTGATGACGCCAGCCTGCGCCGCCGCAGGGCTCATCTGCTCGCGGCGGGGCACATCGCCGATCACGGCCGGCCCACCGCTCCCCCGCGCAGCAGCGGCCGCGCCGCCGCCCAGCCCGTGGGCTCCCCGCAATAGAGCGCGGCGCGCGGTGCGGTGCCCGTGCCGACGGCCAGTTCGCGGCAGGGATGGCCGCTTGCCGCGAAGTAGTCGCGCACCAGCCGCACCGGGACGGGCGCGGCGCCGGGTGTCGGCGCAAGGACGGCCTGCTGCCCAGGCTGGGCCTGCGCCGCGAAGGCTGCCAGCGGGTCGGCTGGGCGAGCGGGCGGCAGCGCGGCCGTGGAGGGGCTCGCCTCCGAACCTGTTCCGCCCAGGCGGGGAAGGCTGCCGCAGCCGGCCAGCAGCGAAGCCAGAAGCAGCAGCCCGGCCAGCGGCATCCGGGCGGCGAAGGGGAAAAGGCCGAGTTTCAGCTTCCCGATCACGCAGGCTTGCACACGGTATTGCATGGGCGGAACCTAACCCACTGCAACCCGGCTGGCAAAACATCCCGTGATCGCGCAGTTGAAATATCATTAAAGATGACTTTCACGTCTTGCGAGACCTTGTCGGGCTGCGACATTGCCTTTCCCGGGGCAGCGCCATGCGACATGTCGCGGCTGATGGCATTCTGGCCCGAGCACCGGCTTGTTTCGCCCGGGCGCGCGGCGCTTTGGGTCCTGCCGGAGGCCACTCCGGCCCCCCGGCGGGCGCCGCCGATTCTGCGCTACGCGCCGGGCCCGCTGCGCTCTCCCCACTTCGACGGACGGCACGCGCCGGTGGCGCTGCTGGTGCGCGAGGCCGTGTCGCCGCCAATGGATGCCGTGGCACTGGACCGCGCCCGGGCGGTGGCGGCGCGCATCGCCGCCGAGCGGCTGGGCGGCGAGCCCGGCCTGCCCGATCCGGGCGCGGAAGGGCTGGGACTGCCAGCCCGTGCCGCCCTGCTGGTGCTCGACCCCTGCGACCCCGCCGGTGCCCCTGCCGCCCGTGCGGCGCTGGCGCATGCGCTGGCCACCGCGCGGGGCCGGCCGGTGCTGCTGGCGCGCGACCCGGCCGCCCCGCGGGAGGCGCCGCCTCAGCTGGTCCCACCCGCCGGGGCGCGGGCGCTGGCGCCCCGCCTCGCGCCCTGGACGCTGCTCGACCTCGCCGCCGAGCTTCATGGCGCCTCGCCCGAGATGGCGCTCCTTGCCGCCGCGGCCGGGGTGCCGGTCGGCGGCGCGGTGCTGGACCCCGCGCCCGGCTGGGCCGCGGTGATCGCCGCCACCCGCTGCGCCGATCCCTTCCTGCATCGCCCCTGGCGCCTTGAGCAGGCGCTCGACCAGCTGGCCGCCTGGCAGGCGACGCAGCGGGAGAACCGGCGTGTCGCGGTCTGCCTGGGCATCGCCACCTGGAAGCGCCGGCGCGTGGCGGCGCTTTTCGCCCATGCCGAGGGCGCGCCGGGCTTCGTCCGCCGGCCGGGGCAGGCCATCGCGGCGGCGAAGCGCCAGGGCGGCGCCGTCGCCGCCTGGGCCGGCGCCATGCCCTCCGGCTTCCGTGAGGCCTGCGCGCGCGCGGGGGTGCCGCTGCTGACCGTGGAGGACGGCTTCGTCCGTTCGCGCGGCCTGGGGGCCCGCTTCCTGCCCGGTGCCGCCTATGCGGTGGATGATCGCGGCGTCTACTACGACCCCGCCCGGCCGAGTGCGCTGGAGCACCTGCTGGCCGCCGCCGACTTCCCGCCCGATCTGCTGGCGCGCGCCGCCGCGCTGCGCCGGGCGATCGTGGCGCGGGGCGTCACCAAGTACAACCTGACCGGCGCCGCCCCGGTGATTGCCGCGCCGCCCGGGCGCCCCCGTCTGCTGGTGCCGGGGCAGGTGGAGGACGATGCCTCGGTGCGACTCGGCGGTGGCGCCATCCAGGGCAACCTGGCGCTGCTCCAGGCGGTGCGCGCCGCGCACCCCGCGGCCTTCCTGATCTACAAGCCCCACCCGGACCTGGAGGCCGGCTTCCGCAAGGGCCGGCTGGAGGCCAGCGCGCTCGAAGCCCTGGCCGACCAGGTGGTGACCGGTGCGCCGCTGACCGCGCTGTTCCCGCAGATGGATGCGGTCCATACCCTGACCTCGCTCTCCGGTTTCGAGGCGCTGCTGCGCGGCGTGCCGGTGGTCACCTGGGGGCAGCCTTTCTATGCGGGCTGGGGCCTGACCGAGGATCGCCACCCGCCACCGCGCCGCGGCCGTACCCTGACGCTGGATGCGCTGGTCGCCGCCGCGCTGATCCTGTTTCCCCGTCAGGTGGACCCGGTGACCGAGCTGCCCTGCCCGCCGGAAGTGATCCTGGAGCGGCTGGACGATCCCTCCGCCTGGAAGCTCTCACCCTTCACCCTGCACCGGGGCTTCGAGGGCTGGCTGCGCGGCACGGTGGCGCGGCTGCGGCGGTGGCGATGAGGCGCGACTTCCACAGCATCGTCATCACCGGGGCCTCGCGCGGGCTGGGCGCGGCGCTGGCGCGGCGCCTTGCGGCGCCGGGCGTGACGCTGGGGCTGATCGGGCGCGACCGTGCGGCGCTGGAGGGGGTGGCGGCCGATTGCGCGGCGCGCGGCGCCCGGCCGCGACTCGGGGTGCAGGATGTTCGCGACGCCGCCGGCATGGCCGCGCTGCTGGGCGCCTGGGATACGGCCCTGCCGGTGGACCTCGCCATCGCCAATGCCGGCATCGCCGCCGGCACCCGGCCCGATGGCGCGCCCGAGGGGCTGGCCGCCGCCCGCGCGCAGGTGGAGGTGAACCTGCTTGGCGCGTTCAACCTGCTGGACCCGCTGCTGCCGGGCATGCGCCGGCGCGGCGCCGGGGCCATCGGGCTGATAACCTCGCTCGCTGCCTTCCGCGGCCTGCCGGACAGTCCGGGCTATTGCGCCAGCAAGGCGGGGCTCTGGGCCTATGGCGAGGCGCTGCGGGCCGGGCTGGCGCCGGAGGGCGTCCGGGTCACCCTGGTCGCGCCGGGCTTTTTCGACAGCGCCATGGGGGCGCGCTGGGTCGGGCCGCGCCCGCTTTCCCTCAGCGCCGAGGCGGCGGCGGCCAAGGTGGAGGGGGCCCTGCGGCGCGGGGCGGCGCAGTGCGTCTTTCCCTGGCCGCTGGGCTGGGCCTTGCGGCTGGCGCCGCTGCTGCCCGCGCGGGCGGTGGACGCGCTGGTGCGGCGGATGGCCTTCCGCGTGCGGGTGGAGTGAGGCGGCGCGTTCATTCCGCCGGCTTCTCCAGCGCCGGCATGCGCCGCAGGAACAGGGCACTGGCCAGGCCGAAGGCGGCGAGCTGCCCGGCTGCGGCGAGAAAGGCCACCGCATAGCTGCCGCTCCAGCCGACCAGCGCGGCGAAGGCGAGCGGCCCGCAGATCGAGCCCAGGAAGCCGAAGAGGCTGGCGGCGGAGGTGACGTCGCTGACCAGCGCCGAGGGAGCAACACGCGCCAGCTCGGCGATATGGACGCCGTTCCAGCCGATGGCGGTGAAGCCCACCAGCGCGGCGCAGCCGTGGAGCGCCCAGGTGCCGGCCCCGCCGGCGGTGATCAGCAGGGCCACCGCGAGCGCCGAGATCACCGCCTGCAGGACGAGGTGGCGCAGGGCGTTGCCCATGCGGTCCGCGATCCAGCCCAGCATCACCCGGCCGACCATGCTGGCGCCCTGCATCACCGCCACGATGCGCCCGGCCTCGGCCAGGGAGGCATGGTGGTCGGTGACCATGTAGGTCGCGATGAAGGCCATCAGGCAGGCCTGCATCACCGAGAAGGAGGCGCCGAGCGCGGTCAGCAGCGGCAGCGCGGGATGCGCGGCCAGGATCCGCACCGAGCGCAGCAGCGCGGCGGGCGCGAAGAGGGCGCGCCCCCAGCCCGGCCGTCCGGCGCCGCGGCCGCTGTCCAGCAGGCGGCGGAAAGGCTGTGCAACCAGTGTGGTGGCGAGGACGACGGCGATCACCGTCCAGAGCGTGGCGGAGAGGCCCAGGCTGACCGCCAGCGGTGCGATGCTCAGCCCGGCCAGCGCACCGCCCAGCGGCACGCCCGCCTGCTTGATGGAGAAGATCAGCGTGCGGTGCCGTGGTGGCGCGGCACGGATCAGGATCTGGCTGCCCGCCGGCGTGTTCGGGCCGGTGCCGAAGCCAATGGCCAGGGCGCCGAGCAGGCTGACCAGCCCCAGCGGCTGCGACAGCAGGAACAGGCCGAGCGCCATGCAGGCCAGCCCGATCTGCAGCGTGCGGATGGCCCCGAAATGCCCGAGCATCGGGCCGCCACAGGCCAGGAACCAGCAGATGCCGGCGGAGAGCAGGGCGGAGACGAAGCCGATGCTCTCCGGCGACAGGCCGGCGCGCGCCATCAGCGGCGGACCCAGCAGCGGGATGGCGATGGAGGCGAAGGAACTCACAGTCTGCACGATCAGCGTCGCGACGAGCGCGCTGGCCCATAAAGGCAGCATCAATCCGGGTTCCGCTTCCTCCGGCGGGGATTTACGCGCCCCGCTCTGCGCCACTGTGGCGGAACCGCGCCGCGGCGCCAAGGCAGCGGGGGAGAATGAATTCTCCCCCGCACCCCCTCTTCTTCTTTTTTGTCAGTCGGCTTGCGCTGGCGGAGCACGTCCGCGCCAGGGCTGGAGCAGCTGCGGCACGGCGGCCGGTCGGGCGCCAGAACCGAAAACTGACAGAAGAAGGAGGGGGGTCTGGGGGGAGTTCACTCCCTCCAGCCTTTTTCAGTCCAGCAGCGTCCGGAACACGGCATGGAGCGCCGCCTTGCGCTCGAAGCCGATGCCCGGCGCATCGGGCATGCGGATGCGGCTGTCCTGCACCGGCGTGTCGTCGGCGAAGCCGCCGAAGGGCGCGAAGACCTCCGGGTAGCTCTCGTTGCCACCAAGGCCGAGGCCCACCGCGATGTTCAGCGCGAACTGGTGGCCGCCATGCGGCACGCAGCGGCGCGGCGACCAGCCGTGCTGGCCGAGCATCTCCAGCGTGCGGAGATATTCGACCAGGCCGTAGGAGAGGGCGGGGTCGAACTGCAGGATGTCGCGGTCCGGCCGCAGCCCGCCATGGCGGATCAGGTTGCGCGCGTCCTGCATGGAGAAGAGGTTCTCGCCGGTGGCGATCGGGCCGCTGTAATGCTCGGCCAGGGCGGCATGGGTGCTGTAGTCCAGCGGGTCCAGCGGCTCCTCGTACCAGCGCAGGCCAAAGGGCGCGAGGGCGGCGGCATAGGCCAGCGCGGCGTGCAGCCCGAAGCGGCCGTTGACGTCCACGCAGAGGCGGGAGCCGTCGCCGCCGAGCAGCTTCAGCACCGCCTCGATGCGGCGGATGTCGTCCGGCAGGGCTTCCTTGACCGGCACGCCGGGGGCGCCGCCGATCTTCATCTTCACCACCGAATAGCCCATGCCGAGATAGCGCTTCATCTCCTCGACGAGCTGATCCACGCCCTTGCCGGGGTAGTAATAGCCGCCGGCGGCGTAGATCCAGGCGCTCTCGTCGGCCTGGCCCTGGCGGTAGCGCTCGGCCAGCAGCTTCCAGAGCGGCACGCCCTCCAGCTTCGCCGCCGCGTCCCACAGCGCCATGTCCAGCACGCCGACGGCGACCGATCGCTCGCCATGCCCGCCGGGCTTCTCGTTGCGCATCATGGCGGACCAGGCGCCGGCCGGGTTCAGCCCGCCCTCGGGCGTGGCGAGCAGGGCCTCGGGCGCCTCCAGCAGGCGCGGGATGAAGCGCTCCTTCAAGAGGCCGGGCTGCGCGTAGCGGCCGTTGGAGTTGAAGCCGAAGCCGGTGGCGCTGCGCCCCTGGCCGTCCTCCACGGTGATGGCGACGATGCTCGCCGTCATCTTGGAGAAGTCGATATAGGCGTTGGCGATGTCGCTGCTGATCGGCGCGACGCCGTCGCGGATGGCGGTGATGCGCATGGGTCAGATGGCCTTCTTCGCGCGGAGCGAATCGATCTCCTCGGGCGCGAAGCCGAATTCGCGCAGCACCGAGCTGGTGTGCTCGCCGCGCTCCGGCGTCGGCCGGCGCGGCGGCTCCACGCCTTCGAGCTGCATCGGCGGCCGCACCAGCGTGATCTCGCCGAGCTGCGGATGCTGCACCGGCCAGGCGAGGCCGAGATGCTGCACCTGCGCGTCGGCGAAGACCTGGTCCATGCTGTAGACGGGGCCGCAGGGCACGCCGGCGACGTTGAACTTCTCCACCCAGTTGGCCGCCGTGTCGGTCTCCAGCTTCGCCTGGAGGACGGCATTGGTCTTGGCGCGGTTCCTGGAGCGCAGCGCGTCGGTGGCGAGGTCGGGGTCCGCGGCTTCCTGCTCGATGCCGAGCACGGCGACGATGCGCCGCCACATCTCACCGCCGCCGCCGGCGATGTTGATGACGCCGTCGCTGGTGCGGAAGAGGCCGGTCGGGATGGTGGTGGGGTGGTCGTTGCCGGCCTGCTTCGGCACCTCGCCCTTCATGGTCCAGCGGGTCGCCTGGAAGTCCATCATGGCGACCATGGCCTCCAGCAGGGAGGTGTGCACCCAGCGGCCCTTACCGGTCTGCTCCCGCTCCAGCAGCGCGACCAGGATGCCGATGGCGGTGTAGAGCCCGGCGGTGAGGTCGGCCACCGGGATGCCGGCGCGCACCGGACCCTGGCCGGGCAGGCCGGTGACGCTCATCAGCCCGCCCATGCCCTGGGCAATCTGATCGAAGCCCGGGCGCTTGGCATAGGGGCCGTCCTGCCCGAAACCGGAGATGGAGGCGAGCACGATGCGCGGGTTGATGGCGGCGAGCGCCTCGTAGTCGATGCCCAGCCGCTGCTTCACGTCCGGGCGGTAGTTCTCCACCACCACATCGGCCTGCGCCACCATCCGCTTGAACACCGCCAGCCCGTCGGGCGACTTCAGGTTCAGGGTGATGGAGCGCTTGTTGCGGTGGACGTTCTGGTAATCCGGGCCGTGCGTGTCGCCGCCCAGGCCCTTGCCGGTGTCGATCTCCTCGGGCGCCTCGATCTTGATGACGTTGGCGCCCCAGTCGGCAAGCTGGCGGACGGCGGTGGGGCCGGAGCGGACCCGCGTGAGATCGAGCACGGTGAAGCGGGCAAGCGGCAGCATGGCCTTGGGTTCCTCCGTCTGGCGTGCTCCGGAGGCGCCCTGATGGGCGCCTGGAGCCGTGGCAGGCAGAGTAGCCCCGCGCGGCGCCGCGGGAACCCCCGCCAGCCCACCGGATTCAGCCGAGCGGACTGTCGGAGAGGCGGGCGAAGGGGCCGTAAAGGTCGCAGAGGTCGGTGGCGTCGGTCAGCCGCTTGTATCGCAGGGCCGAGAAGGGCTCCTGCGGCTGCACGGCCAGCAGTTGCTTGCCGTGCCGGTCCAGGAACATGCGGTGGCTGAAGCTGTCGCCACGGTGAATCACATAGATGTCACGCATCTCAGCCGCCTTGTCGGCGAGGTCGTTCAGCGCCCAGCGGCGCCACGCGACCGACCAGCCCTCCTTGGTGCGGGTCAGGGCGCGCGGGTCCATCTCGGCATGCCGGGCGAAGAAATCGGCATAGGCTTCCGCAAGCCGCTCCAGCTCGGCGCGCAGACGGGCGACAATGGGGTTGAGGCTGGGCGGCAACTCCGCCAGCTCCCGGTGCACGTCGGTGCCGCCATAGCCGGTGAAACGCGCCCGGTTGTAGTCGGCCAGGGGGGATGAACTGCGCGGCCCGCCCGGCACCACATCAGGCAATTCCGGCATTGCCGGTCCCTTCCACAGCTCGCTCATGCGCCCTGCCTCCTGCTGGCAGGCGTTTTTGGCAGGGAAACGATGAACGAGTCGTTTGCGACGGGGCAGAAGGAGAAAAAGGCCGGGGGAAGGAATTCCCCCGGACCCCCATCTTCTTTTTGTCAGTTCGGGCAGGCTGGCGGTCGGCGCAGGAGGATTGGAGAGAAAAGAAGGGAGCCCGGGGAAATTCCTTTCCCCGGGCTTTTCCGGGGCTCACGCTGCGACGGTGTAGCCTTCTTCCGTCACCAGCTCGGCGATGCGCTGACGCGGCAGGCTGGTGGTGGCGCGCACGGTCTTGCCCTGCAGGTCCACCGTCACCTCGGCGGTGGAGTCCTCGGCACGGATCGCCTCGGTCACGGCGCGCGCGCAGTGGCCGCAGGTCATGCCCTGCACGTTCAGGATATGGGTCTCGGTCATGGGCTCTTCTCCAGTTCATCCAGGATCGGGCAGTCGGGGCGGGCATCGCCGTGGCAATGCGCCGCCAGGTGGCGCAGGCTGGCCGCCATGGCCTGCATCGCCTGCGCCTTGCTCTCCAGCGCCGCCACATGCGCCAGGGCGATTTGCCGGACATCGGCGCTGGCGCGGTTGCGGTCGCGCCAGAGGGCCAGGAGCTTCCGCACATCCTCCAGCGGGAAGGCGAGTGCCCGCGCATGGCGGATGAAGCGCAGCACCGCGAGGTCGGCCTCGGCATAGTCGCGGTAGCCATTGACCAGGCGCTGCGGTGTCACCAGCCCCTGCGTCTCGTAGTGGCGGATCATCTTGGCGCTGACGCCGGAGCGCCGCGCCGCCTCGCCAATGTTCATGTCCGCACCTTCCAGCGGGTCAGCAGCAGCGCGTTGGACAGCACCGCCACCGAGGAGAAAGCCATCGCCGCGCCGGCCAGCGCCGGGGAAAGGTAGCCCAGCGCCGCCAGTGGGATGCCCAGCGTGTTGAAGCCGAAGGCCCAGGCCAGGTTCTGCCGGATCTTTGCCAGTGTCGCGCGGGTGATGGCGAGGGTGGCGGGGACCAGCACCGGGTCCGGGCGCAGCAGGGTGACATGGGCGGCGGCGATGGCGGCATCCGTGCCGCTGCCCATGGCGATGCCGAGATCGGCGGTGGCGAGCGCGGCGGCGTCGTTCACGCCGTCGCCCACCATGGCGACGCGGGCGCCTTCGCCCTGCCAGGCGGCCACCTGCGCGGCCTTGCCCTCGGGCAGCACCTCCGCCGCGACCTCGGCGATGCCGAGGCGCTGCGCCACCGCCTGCGCGGCGGCCGGGCCGTCGCCGCTGACCATGGCGGTGCGGACATGCTGCACCGCCAGCGCCCGGATCGCCTCGGCCGCGCCCGGGCGCGGCATATCGGCAAAGGCGAGCAGCGCCAGGGTGCGCCGGCTGATGGGGTCGATCAGCCAGGAGATGGTCTGGCCCTCCGCGGCGGCAGCCTGGGAAGCGGCGGCAAGCTCGCCGGGCTCGGCGCCACTCTCCGCCAGCAGGCGCTGGCTGCCGAGCACCAGCCGGCGGCCCTCCACCACGCCCTCCACGCCACGGCCGGGCAGGGCGCGGAAGGATTCAGCGGGGAGCGGCGCCGCGCCGGCCGCCTCCAGCACGGCGCGGGCCAGCGGGTGCTCGCTGCCAGCCTGCAGGCGGGCGGCGGCCTGCAGCGCGGCCTCCCGCGTGGTGCCGGGGGCGGGGTGCAGGGCGGCGAGGCGGGGGCGGCCCTCGGTCAGCGTGCCGGTCTTGTCGAAGGCAACCAGGGTGATGTGCCCGGCCTGCTCGATGGCCGCGGCGTCGCGGATCAGGATGCCGGCGCGTGCCGCCGCGCCCGTGCCGGCCATGATGGCGGCCGGAGTGGCGAGACCGAGCGCGCAGGGGCAGGCGATGACCAGCACCGCCACGGCATGCAGGATGGCCGTGGCCACGCCGGCACCCGCCAGCAGCCAGCCGAGGAAGGTCAGGGCCGCGATGCCGACCACCGCCGGCACGAAGACGGCGCTGACCCGGTCCACCAGCTTCTGCACCGGGGCGCGGCTGGCCTGCGCCGCCTGCACCAGCGCCGCCACCTGGGCGAGGCGGGTGTCGCCGCCGACCGCGGTGGCGCGCAGCACCAGCCGCCCGTCCAGCGTGACGGTGCCGGTGGCGACGCTGTCGCCGGGGTTCTTCTCGACGGGGCGGCTCTCGCCGGTGAGGGCGCTCTCGTCCACCCCGGCGGCACCTTCCTCGACCGTGCCATCGGCGGGAATGCGCTCGCCGGGGCGGACCACCACGCGGTCGCCCACATGCAGGGTGGCGATCGGCACCTCCTCCTCGCGTCCTTCGGCGTCGAGGCGGCGGGCGGTGCGGGGTCGCAGCGCCAGCAGCTCGGCGATGGCGGCGCCGGTGGCGCGCTTGGCGCGCGCCTCGAAGAAGCGGCCGAGCAGCACGAAGGCGATGACGACGGCCGAGGCCTCGAAATAGAGGTGCTGCTCGCCCTGCAGCAACTGCACGAGGGAAAGGCCGTAGGCGGCGCTGGTGCCGATGGCGACCAGCAGGTCCATGTTGCCGGTGCGGGCCTTCAGCGCCGCCCAGCCGGCGCGATAGAAGCGCCAGCCCAGCCAGAACTGCAGCGGGGTGGCCAGCAGGAGCTGCGCCCAGCCCGGCGGCATCCAGTGCTGACCGAACAGCATTCCCACCATGCCGGCGAGGAAGGGCGCGGCCAGGGCGAAGGCCACCACCAGCTCGGCCAGCTCGCGCCGCGCCCGGGCCTGATGGGCGGCCTCCTCCGATTCGGCCTCGGCGCCCAGGACGCTGTAGCCAGCCTTCTCCACCGCCGCCGTCAGCAAGGCGGGGTCGAGCCCGGCCAGGGTGCGCAGATGCGCCCGCTCGGTGGCCAGGTTCACCGAGACCTCCAGCACGCCCGGCACCTTGCGCAGCGCCCGCTCGACGCGTCCGGCGCAGCTGGCACAGGTCATGCCACCGATGGAAAGCTCCTGCGTGGCCTCGCCGACGCCGTAGCCGGCCTTCTCCACCGCCGCCGTCAGCTCGGCGAGGGCGGCGCTGCCCGCGGCCTCGGCGCGCTCGCTGGCCAGGTTGACACGGGCGGCGGTGACGCCGGGGACGCGCTTCAGGGCACGCTCGACGCGTCCGGCGCAGCTCGCGCAGGTCATGCCCGTGATGGGCAGCGAGACGGTCTGGGAAGGGGGGGGCTGGTCCGGCATGGCAGGGAGATAGGGATTCCCATAATGGGAAGGTCAAGGGATGCATTGACGTTGCCTTCGCGGCAGGGAACATGCCGCGCCATGCACCGCGTCGCCCTGCTGCTTGCCCTTCTCGCGCTTCCGCCCGCCGCCCATGCCCAGGCGCCGGCCGGGGAGCATCAGATCCAGGTCGTCAACCGCACCGGCCAGGAGGCCAGCGCGGTCTATGCGGTGCGCGACGGCCGCGCCGGCTGGGGCGCGAACACGCTGCCCCGGCCGATGCCGAGCGGGAAGGTCTTCACCCTGCGCACCCGCGCTGAGGCCGGCTGCCGCTTCGACATCCGCATGGTGGTGGCCGACCGGCGGGAGGCGGTTCTGCGCGACCGCGACATCTGCGCCGAGCCGCGCGTGGTGGTGGAGACCGCCGACCTGCGCGCCGCGCCCAGCCAGCCGGCGCCGGGCGCGCCGAACCCGCGCGCCCGCGTTTCCTCCGGCACCGGCTTCGTGGTGGCGACGGACCGGGTGCTGACCAACCAGCATGTCGTCGGCGGTTGCGGCCGCATCTTCATCCGCACCGCCGATGGGCGGATGCTGCCGGCCGTGCCGCCCGCCAAGGTGGACGCCACGCTCGACCTCGCCCTGCTGGCGGTGCCGGGCAATCCCGGCGAGGTGCTGCCCTTCCGCGGCGCCCCCGAGGTGCGGCGGGGGGAGGGGGTGATCGCCTATGGCTTTCCGCTGCCGGGGCTGCTCTCCTCCGACCCCAAGCTGACGCGCGGCGAGGTGAACGGGCTGGCCGGGCTCGGCAACAATGCCAGCCACTACCAGGTCAGCGCCGAGGTGCAGCCGGGCAATTCCGGCGGACCGCTGCTGGACCTGCACGGGCATGTGGTGGGGGTGGTGGTCAGCAAGCTGCACGCGCAGAATATCGCCAAGCGCATCGGCGACATCCCGCAGAACGTGAACTTCGCGGTGAAGGGCGATGCGGCGCAGGCCTTCCTGCGGCGGGCCGGCTTGGCGCCGGCAACGGGAACCAGCCGCGGCGAGGAGATGAGCGGGGCGGATGTGGGGGAAATCGCCCATCGGGGGACGGTGTTCATCCGCTGCGAACGGTAGGGCCGAGGGGGCGCCGCCCCCTCAGGCTCCCCCGCCAGGGGCCAGGCGGCCCCTGGACCCGGCATCAGTGAGGGAGAACACCCCAATGGACGCACAACATTCGGCTCTCGTGGCGCTGGGGCACGCCGAGCGTGGCGACTGGGAGGCCGCGCACCAGGTGGTGCAGGCGCATGAGGGCGAGCCCGGTTGCGACTGGGTACATGCGCATCTGCATCGCTGGGAAGGCGATGCCGGCAATGCGGCCTATTGGTACCGGCGGGCCGGCCAGCCGGTGGCGCGCGGCGAACTGGCCGCCGAGCGCGCCGCCATCCGCGCCGCCCTGGAAAACTGATGGCGGGGTCCGGGGTGACACGGTCACCCCGGCGGGGGTTCCAGGGGGCGGCGCCCCCTGGGATCAGGCCCGGAACGCCACGCTTCCGGTGGCGCCGACGTCGTACCCGGTCAGCCGCTCCGCCCGTGCCCGGAAGCCGGGCATCCGCGCAAAGGCCAGCAGCGCCTGAAGCGGAGGGCTGAACCAGTCCTGCGCACGGGCCACCAGGTCGAAGCGCTCGCGCACCAGCGGCAGGAAGTGCAGCCCCCGGGCCGCCGCCTCGGCGCGGATGCCGAAGCCGGCCTCGGCGCGGCCATCGGCGACGGCCGCGGCCACCTCGTCCTCCGCCAGGGCGGCCTGTGGCAGGAAGCGGATGGCCTCCAGGCGGATGCCGGCCTCGGCCAGCAGGTGCATCAGCAGGAGATGGCTGCCCGCGCGGGACTGCCGGCCGATGACGCGGATCTCGGGCCGGGTCAGGTCGGCGATGCCGGTGAGGCGGCGCGGATTGCCGGCGGGCAGGATCAGCCCCTGCTCGCGCCAGGCCCAGACCAGCCCGACCGCCTGCGCATCCGGCAGGAGGTCGCGCACCGTGGCCTCGTTGAAGGCGCCGCCATCCGGGTCGGGCAGGTGGGTGGCGGCGGCGAGGGCGCGGCCCTCCGCCAGCACTTCCAGCCCCGCCAGGCTGCCGCCGGCGGCGATCGCCAGGCCGCAGCCGGATTGCCGCACCGCCCAGTCGAGCAGCGGATCATGGCTGCCGGCGAGGATCGGCGGCGGGTCGAGCCGGGCAGCCTGCGGACCGGCCTCGCGCGCCATCCAGCGCAGCAGCAGCGCGCGGGGGAAGACCCATTTGCCCGCCAGGAAGACCGCGGGCAGGCGCTGCTGGCGGGCGAGGTCGTAGAGCGCCCGCTCGGAGAGGCGGAGAAGGAGGGCAGCCTCCTTCAGCGTCAGGAAGTCCGGCATTTCACGGCAGGTTCCGGCAGGTGGTGCATGGCGGATTTCCCGTGGCGGGGTTGGGGGCGGCATTTGCCGTGCCATTCTGCTCCTAAGCACAATGCCAGCCCGGGACCAGAGCCATGCGCCGCCGCCGTTTCCTTGCCGCCCTCCCCCTGCTGCTCGGCCTGCTGGGAGCGCTCCCCGCCGCCGCGCAGGAGCGCAGCATCACCGTCGCCTCCACCACTTCCACCGAGCAGTCCGGCCTGTTCGGGCATATTCTGCCGCTCTTCACCCAGGCGACGGGCATCAAGGTGCGGGTGGTGGCACTGGGCACCGGGCAGGCACTCGATGTCGGGCGGCGCGGCGATGCCGATGTCGTCTTCGTGCATGACCGCGCGGCGGAGCGGAAATTCCTCGACGAGGGCTTCGCCACCAGGCGCTACCCGGTGATGTACAACGACTTTGTGATGATCGGGCCGAAGGATGACCCGGCCGGGGTGAAGGTCGCCGGGCCGGATATCGTGAAGGCGCTGCAGCGCATCGCCGAGAAGAAGGCACCTTTCATCAGCCGCGGCGACCGCTCCGGCACCCATGCGGCGGAGCTGCGCCTGTGGAAGCTGGCCGGCATCGACCCGGCCCAGGGGCGGGGGGACTGGTACCGCGAGATCGGCCAGGGCATGGGGCCGGCGCTGAACACCGCGGCGGCGGCGGCGGATGCCTATCTGCTCTCCGACCGCGGCACCTGGATCAGCTTCCGCAACCGCCGCGACCTCGCCGTGCTGACCGAGGGCGACAAGCGGCTGTTCAACCAGTACGGCGTGATGCTGGTGAACCCGGCGAAGCACCCGCAGGTGAAGGTGGAGGAAGGTCAGGCCTTCATCGACTGGCTGATCTCGGAGCCGGGGCAGCAGGCCATCGCCGGCTACAGGATCGACGGGCAGCAGCTCTTTTTTCCGAACGCCAACGACCCGGAAGGCTGAGGAGCCTGGAAGAGAAATTCCCCGGAGCTCCTTCCCGGCGTCGGCTATTCCGGCTGCGTGGTGGGCGAGAGGCGCACCCCCTGGGTCTGGAAGGCGGCGTCGGCACTGCGCTGCACCTCGGTCTCCAGCACCAGGGCGGCGACAGCAGCGATCGCGACGGCGGCGACGACGCCGCTGATGAAGGCTTTCATGACAGGCGCTCCGTTCCCCGGAATGGCTTCCCTGGAGCTATGGGCGGCGGCGGCGCCTGTCGCAAGAGGGACTCGGCGGTGGCGAGTTCCTCCGGCGTGTTGGCGTTGAAGAAGGGGTCGAAAGGGGCGGTGGGCCATTCCGCCTCGGCGCAGCCGAAACGGGCGGTCCAGCGGTCGATCTTGCGCTCGCCTCCTTCGAGGGCCGCGCGGAGCTCGGCCCGCAGCGCCACCGGCCAGAGGCCGATCGGCGGATGCGCCCAGCCGCCCGAGCGGGCGCAGGCCAGCGGCACTTCCGCGGCCGCGCGGGCGGCATGCAGCCGCGCCACCAGGTAGGCGGGGATGAAAGGCGAATCGCCGGGCACCGAGGCCACCCAGGCGAGGTCCGGCCGGTGCGCCGCCGCCCAGTCCAGCGCCGCCAGGATGCCGGCCAGCGGGCCGGGATAGTCCGGCAGGCCATCCGGCACCACGGGCAGGCCCCAGGCGGCGAAGCGGGCGGGCTCGCCATTGGCGTTCAGCAGCAGGGCGGCAACCTGCGGGCGCAGCCGCTCCAGCACATGCGCCAGCAGCGGGCGGCCGCCCAGCGGGCGCAGCGGCTTGTCGCCGCCGCCCATCCGGCGGGCGAGGCCCCCGGCCAGGACGACGCCGAGCGTGTCAGGCGCCATGGCTCTCGGCCTCGCGGCTGTTCTTGCGCCAGTGGCGGGAGCTTTCCTCGCCCTCCCGCTGCGGGTCGGCGTCGAAGACGATGCGGTGCTCGCCGGCCAAGGCGATGAAGCGGCTGCCCTTGCAGCGGCCGACCAGCGTCAGCCCGACCTCCTGCGCCAGCTCCACGCCCCAGGCGGTGAAGCCGGAGCGCGAGATCAGGATCGGGATGCCCATGCGGACGGTCTTGATGACCATTTCGGAGGTCAGGCGGCCGGTGGTGTAGAAGATCTTGTCGGCGCCCGGCTCGCCGTGGCGGAACATCCAGCCGGCGATCTTGTCCACCGCGTTGTGGCGGCCGACATCCTCCATGTAGACGATCGGCGCGTCCGCCTTGCACAGCGCGCAGCCATGAATGGCGCCCGCCTCCAGGTAGAGCGTCGGCAGGGTGTTGATGGCGCGCAGCAGGCCGTAGAGCCAGGAGGTGCGCAGTTCCGCCTCCGCCGGCAGTCGGGCCTGGGAGAAATTTTCCATCAGGTCCCCGAAGGCGGTGCCCTGGGCACAGCCGGAGGTCAGCGTCTTCTTCTTCAGCCTGGCCTCGTGGTCGGTCGGCCGCTCCGTCCGCACCACGACGACGCCCAGATCCTCGTCATGCTCGATGGCCGTGACGATATCGTCCGGGCGCAGCATGTTCTGGTTGAGCAGGTAGCCCAGGGCCAGGTCCTCCGGCCGGTCGCCGATCGTCATCATGGTGACGATCTCCTGGCCGTTCAGATAGAGCGTCAGCGGCCGCTCGACGGTGACGCTGACCTCGACCGGCGCGCCAGTCTGGTCCAGCCCGCGCACGCGGCGCGTCAGGCGGGGGTCGGTCGGGTCGGGGCGGACGCGCAGTGTGTCGGGCATGAGGAAAGAGATGCGCCCGCAGCCGGGGGCACTCAATCCCCGCAGTGAAGGTCGGGGGGAATGAATTCCCCCCGAGCCCCCCTTCTTCCTTCTGTCAGTTCGGGGCTGCGCGGGCCGCCAGCATGCGTGAAGACTCGAAGGGAAAAGAAGGGGGCCTGGGGGAATTCATTCCCCCAGCCTTGCCGGTGTGCCCCTCATTCCCCGCCGCCCCGCAGGGCCAGGGGGCGCATCAGGAAAGCGGTGCCCCAGCCCCAGCCGCCATTGATGACGAGCCACTGCCACCAGACGTCGTCGAAGCCCGGCACGCGCGGCAGGACGCTGAACAGGCTCAGGCCGAAGGCGCCGAAGAGGAAGCCTGTCAGCAGGTCCGGCAGGGCGTGCACGGCGCGCAGCGCCAGGGCCAGCGCACCGCCGCCCAGGGCGCCGGCCAGCATCAGCCCATAGAGCGCCGGCAGGTTGCTGGAGGGCAGCGGCGCAAACAGGAAGCCCCGCTCCGGCACCAGATGGAACACCTGATGCAGCACGAACAGACTGGACTGGTGGAAGGCGACGATGGCAACGGCCCCGACGGTCAGCCCCCCGGCCAGGGCGCGGCGGGTCCAGAAAGGAATCGGGCGCAAAAGCAACTGCGCCACCAGCAGCGCCGCCGCGCCAAGGCCCGCCGCACGCCCCAGCGTGGAGGGCGCGACATCATCCAGTGCGGTGCCGAGCGGCAGGGGCGTGGTGCCGCCATTTCCGGCCATGACGGTTGCTGCCAGGAAGAAACCCAGCCCCAGCAGCGCACCGCAGAGGGCGATGCGCAGCAGCCACCGGAACCATGCCATCGGGAGCGGTCGCGGCTCAGGCGGGGAGCGGCAGTGCGCGGCAGCAGGCCTGGCCGGGTTCTCCCCTCGGCGGCGCCTTTCTGGCAGCGGTCTTCAGGCCCATGGCCGGCACTCCTGTTACCAGGGCGTCGGTAGGCCGGCAATCGGCGGCGTGCAAGCGGTGGACGTGAAGAATGGCTGAATCTTCGCGTCCCTGGTTCGTAAGTGCTAAAAGGTGGCAAGCCAGGCCGCCGCGGCCGTGCCACGGGCGATGGCGACGGTGGCGCCCGTGCCCTCGCCGGGGAGGAACTCCTCCAGCGGGCGGAAGTGGACATCGAGCGCGTTCTGCCGCGCCAGGAGGCGCGCCTGGGTCTCCTGGGCGGGGGTGAGGATGCGGATCTCGGTGGCGTCGGGCATCGCGTCTCTCCTCAGGCTCGCAGCACGGGGCCGAAGGCGTCCGTGCTGGTGGCGCGCACCACCGCGGCAAAGAGGCGCAGGGCATCGGGACCGCCCTGGTCGAGCAGGGCGCCGCCCTCCATCTCGCGCGCCAGCAGCTCGGCATGGCCGGCGAGCGTCTCGGCGGCGCGGCGCAGCGCCTCCTGGGAGAGGGCGAGCTGCTGCTGCTCGGAGAAGTCGTGCCAGTTGATGGGCCGTTTGGACATGGGAGAAGGTCCTGAAGCTGGGCCATCCTGGCATCGGATCCGCCTTGGTGGCGGCATGGTGAGGATGCCGCACACACCTTAACGGCGGCTGAACGCCGGGTGCCGTTCTCCTTACGTCTCCCGAACCAGCTCGTAGAGCGCCACCGCCGCCGCGACGGAGACGTTGAGGCTTTCCACCGCGCCGGTGATCGGCAGCCGCACCAGCTCGTCGCAGGTCTCCCGCTGCAGGCGGCGCAGGCCGGTATCCTCCGCACCGAGCACCAGCGCGACGGGCCGGTCCTTCGGCTTGGCCCGGGCCAGTTCGGTGGTCGCCTCGCCGGCCAGGCCCATCACCCAGTAGCCGGCGCGCTGCAGCATCTGGATGGCGCGCGCCAGGTTCACCTCGCGCACCACGGGGAGGACCTCCAGCGCGCCGGCGGCGGCGCGGGCCATCGCCGCCGTCTCGGGCGGGGCGTTGCGGTCCTGCATCACCACCGCGGCGGCGCCGAAGGCGGCAGCGGAGCGCAGGATGGCACCGACATTGCGCGGGTCGGTCACCTGGTCGAGCAGCAGCACCGGGCCGCGCGAGCGGGCCAGCGCCTCCTCCAGCGGGGTGGGCGGCAGCGGCTCGCAGAGCAGCGCGGCGCCCTGGTGGACGGCATCCTCCGGCAGGAAGGTCTGGAAGCGGCCGCGCTCCGCCCGCTCGGCCTGCACGGGCCAGGGCTTCGGGCGCTCGGCGAGCAGCGCCTGCTCGGCCTCGGCGGTCAGCAGCAGGCGGCGCAGGCGCCGGCGCGGGTTGCCGAGCGCGGCGGCCACGGCGTGCAGGCCGTAGAGCCAGTGGGTGCCGGGCTCGCCGCGCTCGCGCGGGGCGGGGCGTTCGGGGGCGGCGGCCGGATCGGGGCGCGGGCCACGGGGAGAGGAGCGCTCGCCACCGGCCCCGTGGGGCGGGCGGGCATGCGGGGTGGCGCCAGGGCCTTCGTCGCGGCTGCGGGAGGGGAGGCGTGGGCCGGTGGGCCGGCGGGGCGGGCGTGACATGGCGGCATCCTGCGGATCGGCGGCGCGGGCGCAAGCGGTCCGGCGCGGATTCTTCACGCGATCCGTTCAGGGCGCGTTGACAGGTCCCACGAAAACGGGATAGAGCGCGGCGCTCCCGACGGCCGGGAAAGCGCGGAGGGGTGCCCGAGTGGCTAAAGGGGACGGACTGTAAATCCGTTGGCGCACGCCTACGTTGGTTCGAATCCAACCCCCTCCATACCGGCCTGCTCGCGACCGGCGTCGCGAAGCAGCCGGGGCGAAGTCCCGGTTGTAAGGCGCCACCGCGCGGCGTACCTTTCGGATGCCGTGCAGTGCGGGTGTAGCTCAATGGTAGAGCCCCAGCCTTCCAAGCTGGTTGTGCGGGTTCGATTCCCGTCACCCGCTCCATGCCGGAGCGGGCGGTGGACCATGGGCCAGGCCAGTTATGGTGCGCCGGTATCGGCGCTGGACCGACAGGGTGACCGATAGATGGCGAAAGCTAAGTTTGAGCGGAACAAGCCGCACTGCAACATTGGGACGATCGGGCACGTTGACCATGGCAAGACGTCGCTGACGGCGGCGATCACCAAGGTTCTGGCGAAGTCGGGCGGTGCGTCGTTCACGGCGTATGACCAGATCGACAAGGCGCCGGAGGAGCGTGCGCGCGGGATCACGATCTCGACGGCGCATGTCGAGTACGAGACGGCGAACCGGCACTACGCGCATGTGGACTGCCCGGGCCACGCCGACTACGTGAAGAACATGATCACCGGCGCGGCGCAGATGGACGGCGCGATCCTGGTGGTGTCGGCGGCCGACGGCCCGATGCCGCAGACGCGCGAGCACATCCTGCTGGCGCGGCAGGTTGGCGTTCCGGCGCTGGTGGTGTTCCTGAACAAGTGCGACATGGCCGATCCCGACCTGCTCGAGCTGGTCGAGATGGAAGTCCGTGAGCTGCTGTCGAGCTACCAGTTTCCTGGCGACGACATTCCGGTGATCAAGGGCTCGGCGCTGATGGCGCTGGAGGACAAGGACCCGGAGCTCGGCGAGAAGGCGATTCTCGCGCTGATGGAGGCGGTGGACAGCTACATCCCGCAGCCGGAGCGCCCGAAGGACCGTCCGTTCCTGATGCCGATCGAGGACGTGTTCTCGATCTCCGGCCGCGGCACGGTGGTGACCGGCCGGGTGGAGCGCGGCATCGTCAAGGTCGGTGATGAAGTCGAGATCGTCGGGCTGAAGGCGACGGTGAAGACGACGGTGACGGGCGTCGAGATGTTCCGCAAGCTGCTGGACAGCGGCGAGGCGGGCGACAACATCGGCGCGCTGCTGCGCGGCACGAAGCGCGAGGACGTGGAGCGCGGCCAGGTTCTGGCGGCCCCCGGCTCGATCAAGCCGCACAACAAGTTCAAGGCCGAGGCCTATGTGCTGACGAAGGAAGAGGGCGGGCGGCACACGCCGTTCTTCACCAACTATCGTCCGCAGTTCTACTTCCGCACGACCGACGTGACCGGCGTGGTGACGCTGCCGGCGGGGGTGGAGATGGTGATGCCGGGCGACAACGTGTCGATGGACGTCGAGCTGATCGCGCCGATCGCGATGGACGAGGGCCTGCGCTTCGCCATCCGCGAGGGCGGCCGCACCGTCGGCGCCGGCGTCGTCGCCTCCATCAGCGCGTAAGCGCCGGCCGCGAGATCTGAATGGAGCGGGCCGCCTTCGGGCGGCCCGCTTTTTTTGTGCCCCGGCGCCAGCCGGCGCCGCCGTAGAACGAGACCCCTCGCATGCCCACCGACCCTGCGCTGCCACCCGGCTGGGCTAGCCAGCACTATGCCGGCTTCGGCCGCCGCTTCCTGGCCCAGGTCATCGACGGGCTGCTGCTCGGGGTGGCGGCCCTCCTGCTGGAGGGCGTGCAGGGTTTTTCCCGGGCCCTGCAGGGCCTGCCGCTCGGGGAGGATGGGCTCTCCCTCGCCTCGGACCTGATGGTGCAGGTGATCCTGGCGCTGATCGTCCTGCTGTTCTGGGCGGCCCGGCAGGCCACGCCGGGCAAGCTGCTGCTGGGCCTGCGCATCGTCGATGCGCGAACGGGCGGCCGGCCGCCTTTCCCCCGCATGCTGGCGCGCTATTTCGGCTACATCCTCTCCACCCTGCCGCTCGGGCTCGGCTACTTCTGGATGCTGTGGGACCGGCGCCGGCAATGCTGGCACGACAAGCTGGGCGGGACGGTGGTGCTTCGGCTGCCGCGCCCCTCGACAGACGCTTTGCGCTGACCTATAGACGCGGTCTCGCGCAGCGCTGGCGCCGCGCAGGGGCGTAGCTCAATTGGCTAGAGCGCCGGTCTCCAAAACCGGAGGTTGGGGGTTCGAGACCCTCCGCCCCTGCCAGTGTGCCGCTTTTCGCCGTGCGAGGCCGGGTCTTGCGGGGTGGCTCCGGTCCGGATGCCGCCCGCGAAGCGTTTCCGGCCATTCAACTGGGGTAGCGATTTTGGCGAAGCTCAATCCCGCGCTGTTCATCCGCGAGGTGCGGCAGGAGGTGGCCCGCGTCACCTGGCCGACGCGCAAGGAGACGCTGATCACCACCGGGCTGGTTCTGGCGCTGTCCGCCGTGGCCGCGGTGTTCTTCCTCCTCACCGACAAGCTCATCCAGTTCGCGGTGGGGCTGTTGTTCGGGTTCGGCGCGTAAGGCGGAGCGAGATCCATGGCCGACATGAAGTGGTACGTCGTTCACGTCTACTCGGGCTTCGAGAAGAAGATTGCCCAGCAGATCAAGGAACAGGCCGCGCAGAAGGGTCTCGCCGACAAGTTCGGCGACATCCTCGTCCCCTCCGAGGAGGTGACGGAGGTTCGCCGCGGGCAGAAGGTCAATTCCGAGCGCAAGTTCTTCCCCGGCTATGTGCTGGTGAAGATGCAGATGTCGGACGAGGCCTGGCATCTGGTGAAGGATACGCCGAAGGTCACCGGCTTCCTCGGTGCCCGCAACAAGCCGAGCCCGATCAGCGAGGCCGAGGCGCTGCGCATCGTGCAGCAGGTGCAGGAGGGCGTGGAGAAGCCGAAGCGCCCCGCCGTGGTCTACGAGGTGGGCGAGCAGGTGCGCGTCGCCGACGGGCCCTTCACCAGCTTCAACGGCACGGTGGAGGAAGTGGACGAGGAGCGCGGCCGCGTGAAGGTCTCGGTTTCCATCTTCGGCCGCGCCACGCCGGTGGAGCTGGAATACGGCCAGGTCGAGAAGCTCTGAGGCGTCTGGCCCGCATGCGCTGATCAGGCGGTTGCGGGCGCGCTGGAGAGCCTTGCTCGATTCACCGGAAGGCGCCGGCCGCATTGCCCGCGGGGCCGCGGCCGGCAGCGCGGCGGCCATGCTGCCCGCCTTCGGCCTGCACCTCGTCTTCGCCGCGGCCTTCGCCTGGATGCTGGGCGGCAGCCTGCCGGTTGCGGCGGCGGCCTGCCTCGCGCTTGGCAATCCGCTCACCCATGCCTTTCTTTTGCCGGCCGAGTTCGCGCTCGGCCGCCTGATCCTGCCGCCACGCCTTGAATTCCTGCCCCGGGAGGGGCCGGCCTGGCTGCTCGCCGGCCTGCCGGCCGCCGAGGAGGTGCTGGTCGGCGGCATCATCCTGGCCTTGCTGGTTGGAGGGCTGGCGGGATTCATGGCGCGTCGTGCGCTGCGGCAGCGCGAGGCCGCCTTTACCCTGCATGAGCCCGTGGTGCTGCACCTGAACGGCCCCATAAACAGTGGGAAGAGCAGCATCGGGCTTGCCCTGACGGACCTGCTGCCCGGCGCGACCTTCCTTGAGGGCGACGCGCACGGCCTGCCGACGAGCCTGCCGCGCGAAAAGCGCTGGGCTGGCGCGCTGCAGCGGATCACCGCAGCGATCGCCACCAGCCAGGCGCCCTGGATGGTGGTGGCCTATCCGCTCGACGAGGCTGCTTATCGCAGCCTTTCCTCCGCCTGCGCGGCGCGGGGCGCGCGGCTTCGGGTGGTGACGCTGGCGCCGCCGCTGGAAGTGGCGCTGACCGAGCGCGGCGGCCGTATGCTCTCCGAGGTGGAGCGGCTGCGAATCCGGGAGATGTATGCCGAAGGCTACGCCGCCCGGCCTTTCTCCGAGCAGATCTTCGACCCCAGCGGGCGGACGCCGGTGGGAAGTGCGAGGAAGCTGGCAGATCTGCTGGATCTGCCGGTGCAACGGTAAGAAAAAGCCCGGGGGAATTCATTCCCCCAGCCTTGTCAGGGCGCCGAAGAGGCTCGGCTTTTCGCCGTCCGGCATGACCGTCACCGTCGCGGTGCGGCCGGGGATCAGGCGCACGCCTTCCGGCACTTGGTCCAGCCTGACGCGCACCGGGATGCGCTGTGCCAGACGCACCCAGGAGAAGGTCGGGTTCACATTGGCGATCAGCCCGCTGGTCTGCTCGCGGTCGGCGATGCCGCCGGCGATGCTTTCCACATGGCCCGAGAGGGGCCTGTCCGGCAGGCCCATCAGCCGCACCTCGACAGGATCGCCGGCATGGATGCGGGCGAGCTTGGTTTCCTCGAAATAGCCCTGCACATGCAGGCTGCTGGCATCCACCAGGGCCATCACCGGGCTGCCGGACGCGACATAGGCGCCGGGGCGCAACGTCAGGTTGGTGATGGTGCCATCCGCCGGGGCGTGGACCTCGGTGCGCTCCAGGTTCAGCTTCGCCAGATCGCGTGCGGCGATCGCTTCCTGCCAGGCGCCCTGGGCGGCGGCGGCCTCGGCCTGTGCCTGGTCGCGCCGCTGGACGGAGACGATGCCCTCGTCCAGGCGGTCATAGCGGCGCTCGTCGCGGCGGGCGCGCTCCAGCGTGGCGGCGCGGCTCTCCACCACCGCCGCGGCCTGCTGCAGGGCGAGGGCGAAGCGGGCGCGATCCAGCCGGAACAGCGGGTCGCCCTTGTGCACCACGGCATTGTCGGAGACCAGCACCTCGGCCACGAAGCCGGAGACATCGGGGGCGATGCCGATGATGTCGGCGCGCACCCGCCCGTCCCGCGTCCAGGGCGCCTCCATGTAGTAGTGCCAGAGCTGCCATCCGACGAGCGCCGCCGCGCCGACCAGCAGCAGGGTGACGAGGACCCGCACCAGGCGGGCGAAGAAGGGCTTCATGGCAGCAGGGACTCCGAAGCGGCGGTGATGCCGCCGAGGACGAGAACGAACAGCGCGAAGTCGAACAGCGGCGCGTGCCAGATCCAGCGGTAGAGGCCGAGGCGGTGCAGGAGCCCGCGCAGCACCGCCGTGACGGGCAGGGCAAGCAGCGCCCAGACCAGCAGGGCGGGCAGGAAGACGCCGTAGAGGTCGAGTTCCGCAATCATGCGACAAGGTTCCTGGCCGGCTCTGGCTGTGGCGCATCGCCGGAGCGCATGGCGGGAGGGGCGGCATCGGGGAAAAGGGCGAGGCGCAGGCCGGACAGCGCCAGGGTGGCGCGGCGGGCGGGCCGCGTCCTGGCCGACAGGCAGGCCTGCAGGGCGGCGTCCAGGCGTTCCAGCAGGGCAGGAGCGGGCAGCCGGCCGCGCGCCGTGGCCGCCACCGCGGCCAGGGTGGCCTCCGTGGCGGCTCGCGCGGAGCGCGGCAGTTCCGCCATGCCCTCGCGCAGCCGCAGCACGTTCAGCGCCGCGCGTAGCTCGGCCAACTCGGTCAGGCGCACGGTCTGGGCGTCAATGGCCGTGAGGCGGGCGGCCAGCGCCTCGAAGCGGTCCAGCATCACGCCCAGGATGCGGCGCAGGTCGGCCGGGGCGCCGCCCTCCGCCATGCTGGCGAGGTCGCGCCGATCGGCCGCCATCAGCCGGTGCACGCGCCAGGCGACGCCGAAGGAGCGGACGAGCCGCGTGATGGCGAGCGCCAGGATCAGCCCGCCGACCGTGGCGAAGCCGCCATCCAGATAAGCGGCGAAATCGGCCGAGGCCGAGTAGGTCTCCTGCAGGCTCATCACCGTCGGCACGGTGACGGCGACGGCGAGGGCCTGCGCCATCACCGCCGGCTGGGCGATCAGCGCGCCGGCGACGAGATACAGCGGAGCCAGCGCCAGGATCAGCAGCGGAAAGCCGTCGATCATCGGCAGGATGGCAAACTGGTAGAGGCCGGCAATCGCCACGGCGAGGATCGAGCCGGTGATGAACTTCTTCAGCGCCGGCGCCGGATCATCGAGCTGGCCGAAGATGCAGAGCGCCACCGCGCCCATCATCGCCAGACTGGAGCCATGCGCCCAGCCGGTGCCGATCCAGAGCGCGCAGCCCAGCAGCAGGGCAAGCCCCGCCGCCAGGCCGGACAGGCCGACCAGCAGCGGATCGACATGGCCGGGCGGGCGGTCCGGCTCGGTGGGCGCGGCTTCCTGCGGCCGTTCGGCCAGCAGGCGCTCCGTCAGCAGCCGGCACTCGCGCCACTGCTCGACCAGCTCGCGCAGCCGCTCCAGCAGGCCCTCGCGTACCAGCGCCGCCCAGGGCTCCGCGGGAATGCCCAGCTGCTCGGCGTCCCGCAGCCGGCCTTCCATGCGGTGCGCCGAAAGGGTGCGGGCGGGGCCGGCGGGGACGTCGATGCTCTGCGCCATCCAGTCGGCCATGTCGGCCAGCAGGGGGCGCAGCGCCGCCGCCGCCGAGGGGTCCAGCACGGCCAGGGTGCGCACCCGCTCGCCGATCGCGGTCAGCAGGGTCGGCAGGGCACGGGCCCGCTCATGCAGCCGCGGCAGCCAGAGAAGCTGCGCCCGGCGATGGGGCGCTTCGTAGCGGGCCTGCTGGAACAGGGCGAGCAGCGCGGCACCGTCCCGCCCGATGCGGCGGCGCTCGGAGGAAAAGCGCACCGGGTCGTGCGGTGCGGTCAGGCTGTCGGCGGCGTAGCGGGCGAGGTCGTTCAGCCAGGCGCGGGTGGCCGCCAGCAGCCGCGGGGCGGAGGGGCGGGGAAAGAGGATGCCATGCATCAGCAGGGCGCAGAGGATGCCCAGGCTGGTCTCGATGACACGGTAGATGGCGGTGTCGAAGATGGTTCCCGGACTGTCCACCATGGGGAAGCAGATCAGCGCCGCCGTGTAGCCCGAAAGCATGAAGCCGTAGGAGCGCGGCGTCGGGTCGTAGAGCGAGGCGGCGAGGCAGAGGCCGATCCAGAGCGCTACGGCGAGGGAGAACAGGATCGGCTCGTCGATCAGGTTCGGCATCGCCAGCACGGAGAAGACACCGCCGCAGAAGGTGCCGATCAGGCGCCAGAGCGCCTTGGCCCGCAGCGCGCCGGTGAAGGTCTGCGAGACGATATAGACGGTGCCCACCGCCCAGTAGGGGCGGGGCAGGTCCAGCGAGAAGGCGATCCAGAGCGCCAGGGCCGCCGCGGCGAAGCTGCGCAGCGAGAAGAGCCAGTCGGCGCGACTCGGGAAGCCGGGCATCAGCGCAATTCCCCCGGGACGCCCCCTGGGACGTCCCCTGGCGCATCTCCGGGCGCACGGCGCGCTGGTACGGGACCTGCCGAGGCGATCCCGGCGCGGAACGGAACGGCCAGTGGAGGCGGGGGAAGGGAGCGCGGCATGGCAAACAGATAGCAACCTCATTATTAGGATTCAAAGCGTGATGCCATCCGCGCCGCCGATACCCGTTATTGCCACGACGGGGCTGGACGGCTTCCCGGCCCTCTCCGGCCGCCGCCTGGGCGAAACGAGTCTGGGGCGCCGGGGTTACGGAACGGCTTCCGCGGCACGGCGACGCGGGCGAGCCATGCGCGGCGTACAGTGCGCGATTGTATGGACTCACGCGGCTCCGAGGGGTATAGGGCCGCCTCCGCCAATTCTCCCCAGGGGCGCGCGCTTCGCGCGACCGGGTGGTTGCGGCGTTTTTTCAGGGACGCGGGAGGCCCTTGCCCAGCGGCGGGGCCGCCAGGACCGCGCGCCTCTGAGAGCACAGAGGACGGACATGGCTAAGAAGATCGTCGGCTACATCAAGCTGCAGATCCCGGCCGGCAAGGCGAACCCCTCGCCGCCGGTGGGTCCCGCGCTGGGTCAGCGCGGCCTGAACATCATGCAGTTCGTGAAGGAATTCAACGCGGCGACGCAGCAGATGGAGCCCGGCACCCCGACGCCGGTCGTCATCACGGCGTATTCCGACCGCACCTTCTCCTTCGTCACCAAGACGCCCCCGAACACCTACTTCCTGCTGAAGGCCGCCAAGCTCGACAAGGGCAGCCAGACCCCGGGCAAGGGTGGCGTGGTCGGCCGCGTGACGAAGGCGCAGCTGCGCGAAATCGCGGCGACGAAGATGAAGGACATGAACGCCAACGACGTCGAGGCCGCCGTGCGCATGCTGGCCGGCTCCGCCCGCTCGATGGGCATGTCCGTGGTGGAGGGCTGAGCTCATGGCCAAGCAGGGCAAGCGTCTGAAGGCGATCTACGCCGGGCTGGACCGTGACAAGCAGTATGCGCTGGCCGAGGCCATCGCGACGCTGAAGTCCGCCGCCAAGGCGAAGTTCGACGAGACCATCGAGATCTCGATGAACCTGGGCATTGACCCGCGCCATGCCGACCAGATGGTGCGCGGCGTGGTCGGCCTGCCGAACGGCACCGGCAAGACGGTGCGCGTGGGCGTCTTCGCCCGCGGCCCGAAGGCCGAGGAGGCGCTGGCCGCCGGCGCCGACGTGGTGGGCGCGGACGACCTCGCCGCCGCGGTGCAGGAAGGCAACATCAACTTCGACCGCTGCATCGCCACGCCCGACATGATGGGCCTGGTGGGCCGGCTCGGTAAGATCCTGGGCCCACGCGGCCTGATGCCGAACCCCCGCCTGGGCACCGTGACGATGGACGTGAAGGGCGCCGTGCAGGCGGCCAAGGCCGGTCAGGTGGAGTTCCGTGCCGAGAAGGCGGGCATCGTGCATGCCGGCATCGGCAAGGTGTCCTTCTCCGATGACCAGCTGGTCGAGAACGCGCGCGCCTTCATCGAGGCCATCCAGCGCGCCAAGCCGACCGGCGCCAAGGGCAGCTACGTGAAGAAGGTTGCCGTGTCCTCCTCTATGGGCCCCGGCCTGAAGGTGGATCTGGCCTCGCTGGCCGCCCAGGCCTGAGCCTGGGCTGAGAAATACGCGCGCCGCCTCCAGGCGGCCGCGGGCAGGGAGCTCCGGCGCAGGCCGTGGCTTCTGAAACCTGTCCGAGAGCGCATGTGGCCCGATCGCGGGCCCTAAGGGGGCGTCAGTCCCGCAGGCGTGAGATGGGGATGCTGAGAGATCGCCGACCGGTGCCGTGCGACGCGCGGCCCGGCGGGATGGGCTTGGTCTTCCGCAGACTCAGACAGGCGAACCGGGGTGTACCGGGGCCATTGGCCCGGGTCCGCCCCCGTGTGAACCGGCCGGTCCCCCTCCACAAGGGCCGGTCACCGACGGAGACGGGAGTTGGATCGTACGGAGAAGCGTGCGTTCGTTGCCTCCCTCGCGGAGGTGTTCGCGGATACTTCCTTTGTGCTCGTCGCCCAGAATAACGGGATGACGGTCGCCGAGGTGAGCAGTCTGCGGCGCCAGATGCGGGCGGCGGGCGCGACGTATAAGGTCGCGAAGAACCGGCTGGCCACCCTCGCCCTCGACGGCACTCGCTTCCAGGGCATCGCGCCGCTGCTGAAGGGGCCGACCGCGCTTGCGTGGTCGACGGATCCCGTCGCAGTGGCGAAGACGGCCACGGAGTTCGCCAAGGGTAACGACAAGTTCGTGATCCTGGGCGGGGCGCTGGGTGAGCAGACGCTGAACGCCGATGGCGTGAAGGCGCTGGCTTCCCTGCCCTCGCTCGAAACCCTGCGTGCGCAGCTGGTGGGTCTCATCCAGACCCCCGCGACGCGCATCGCCGGCGTGCTGCAGGCACCCGGTGGGCAGGTGGCGCGAGTGCTGGCGGCTTACGCCAAGAAGGACGAGGCGGCCTGAGCGGCGCCTTTCGCGGAAGACACCTCCGGCGCCCCAGGGGTGCCGGGGATTGCATTCAACATGCCAAGCGACTACATCGAAGGATAGAGAACCATGGCCGATCTCGCAAAGCTGGTTGACGAGCTCTCCAGCCTGACCGTTCTGGAAGCCGCCGAGCTGTCCAAGCTGCTGGAGGAGAAGTGGGGCGTTTCCGCCGCTGCTCCGGTGGCGGTTGCCGCCGCTCCGGCGGCGGGTGGCGCGGCTGCCCCGGCCGCCGAGGAGCAGACCGAGTTCACGGTCATCCTGGCGAAGTCCGGTGACAAGAAGATCAACGTCATCAAGGAAATCCGCACCATCACCGGCCTGGGCCTGAAGGAGGCCAAGGATCTGGTCGAGGGCGCGCCGAAGACCGTGAAGGAAGGCGTTTCCAAGGACGAGGCCGAGAAGATCAAGAAGGTGCTCGAGGAGAACGGGGCGTCTGTCGAGGTCAAGTGAGGGCTTTCCGGCTGTGCGGCGCCTTCCGGGGCGCCGCCTGGCTGGGCGAGACTGAATGCGAGACGGGCGGGGATCCTCTCGGGTCCCTGCCCGCGACTGCGTTGCGTGAAGCCATCACGCGGCGCGCGACGATCGGGTACCCGCCGGCCGGGGCGGATGGGCCGGAGCGAAGGGAAGCAGGACGGGCATGAACGCAATCACGAAGTCGTTCACCGGGCGGAAGCGCATCCGGAAGTCTTTCGGGCGCCTGCCCGAGGTGGCGCCGATGCCAAACCTCATCGATGTGCAGCGCGCCTCCTATGAAGGCTTTCTGCAGATGGGCGTGGACCCGGATGCCCGCACGAATACCGGGCTCCAGGAAGTGTTCAAGTCGGTCTTCCCGATCGACGATTTTGCCGGGCGCGGCCGCCTGGAGTTCGTCCAGTACGAGCTCGAAGAGCCGAAATACGACGTCGACGAGTGCATGCAGCGGGGGCTCACCTTCGCCGCGCCGCTCAAGGTGCGCCTGCGCCTGATCGTCTGGGACGTGGACGAGGACACCGGGTCCCGCTCCATCCGGGACATCAAGGAGCAGGATGTCTACATGGGCGACATGCCGCTCATGACGGACAACGGCACCTTCATCATCAACGGTACCGAGCGCGTCATCGTCAGCCAGATGCACCGCTCGCCGGGCGTCTTCTTCGACCATGACAAGGGCAAGACGCACAGCAGCGGCAAGTACCTCTTCGCCGCGCGCGTCATCCCCTATCGTGGCTCCTGGCTCGACTTCGAGTTCGACGCCAAGGACATCTGCTACGTCCGCATCGACCGCAAGCGCAAGCTGCCGGCGACGACGCTGCTCTACGCGCTGGATTCCGGCCGCACCGAGGCGCTGCGCGCCGAGCGGGCCGACAGCAGCGGCAGCCTCGAGTCGGGCGAGGTCCGCGGCATGGATGCCGAGGAGATCCTCAACACCTTCTATGAGCAGGTGGTGTTCAGCCGCGGCCCGAAGGGCTGGAGCCAGCCCTTCAACCCGGACTCCTTCCGCGGCGTGAAGCTGCTGGACAACCTGGTGGACGCGGAGAGCGGCGAGGTGGTCGCCGAGCGCGACACCAAGCTGACCCCGCGCCTGGCCCGCAAGATCGCCGAGGCCGGCACCAAGGAGGTGCTGGTCGGGCGCGCGGACCTGCTCGGCCGCTTCGTCGCCGAGGACCTGGTGGACCTCACCACCGGCGAGATCTGGGCCGAGGCGGGCGAGGAGCTGACCGAGCCGAAGCTGGCCGCCATCGAGCAGGCCGGGCTGGACCGGCTGCCAACGCTGGCCATCGGCCAGAATGTCGGGCCGTGGCTGCGCAACACCCTGGCGGTGGACAAGAACGGCAGCCGCGACGAAGCGCTGATGGATATCTACCGGGTCATGCGCCCGGGCGAGCCGCCGACGCCGGAGACCGCCGAGGCGCTGTTCCGCGGCCTGTTCTTCGACGCCGAGCGCTATGACCTCTCCACCGTTGGCCGCGTGAAGATGAACATGCGGCTGGGCTTCAGCCTGGAGGATGTGCCGGACACGGTGCGGGTGCTGCGCAAGGCCGACATCCTGGCCACCCTGCGCACCCTGCTGGAGCTGAAGGACGGCAAGGGCCAGATCGACGACATCGACAATCTCGGCAACCGCCGGGTGCGCTCGGTCGGCGAGCTGATGGAGAACCAGTACCGCGTCGGCCTGCTGCGCATGGAGCGGGCGATCAAGGAGCGCATGGGGTCGGTCGATATCGACACCGTCATGCCGCACGACCTGATCAACGCCAAGCCGGCGGCGGCGGCGGTGCGCGAGTTCTTCGGCTCCTCGCAGCTCTCGCAGTTCATGGACCAGACCAACCCCCTCTCCGAGGTGACGCACAAGCGCCGCCTCTCGGCGCTGGGCCCGGGCGGTCTGACCCGCGAGCGTGCCGGCTTCGAGGTGCGCGACGTGCACCCGACGCATTACGGCCGCATCTGCCCGATCGAGACGCCGGAAGGCCCGAATATCGGCCTGATCAACAGCCTCGCCACCTTCGCCAAGGTGAACAAGTACGGCTTCATCGAGACGCCGTACCGCCTGGTGCGGGATGGCAAGATCACCGGCGAGCCGCGCTACCTCTCCGCCATGGAGGAGGAGAAGCTCGTTGTCGCCCAGGCGGATGCCGAGGTGGACAACGATACCGGCGAATTCCGCTCGGACCTCGTCTCCGTCCGCCAGGGCGGCGACTTCCGGCTGGTGAAGCCGGAGGAGGTGACGGCGATCGACGTCTCGCCGAAGCAGCTGGTCTCGGTGGCCGCGGCGCTGATCCCGTTCCTGGAGAACGATGACGCCAACCGCGCGCTGATGGGCTCCAACATGATGCGGCAGGCCGTGCCGCTGGTGCGTTCCGACGCGCCGCTGGTCGGCACCGGCATGGAAGCGGCCGTGGCGCGCGACTCCGGCGCCACCATCGTGGCGCGCCGTGGCGGCGTGGTGGACTCGATCGACGGCGCCCGCATCGTGGTGCGCGCGACGAACGAGGACGGCACGACGCGCGGCGTCGACATCTACCGGCTGCGCAAGTTCCAGCGCTCCAACCAGAGCACCTGCATCAACCAGCGCCCGCTGGTGAAGGTGGGCGACCTGGTGGCGGCGGGCGACATCATCGCCGATGGTCCGTCCACCGAGCTGGGTGAGCTGGCGCTGGGCCGGAACGTGCTCGTCGCCTTCATGCCGTGGAACGGGTACAACTTCGAGGATTCCATCCTGATCAGCGAGCGCATCGCGACGGATGACGTCTTCACCTCGATCCATATCGAGGAATTCGAGGTGATGGCCCGCGACACCAAGCTGGGCCAGGAGGAGATCACCCGCGACATCCCGAATGTCGGCGAGGAGGCGCTGCGCAACCTCGACGAGGCCGGCATCGTCTATGTCGGCGCCGAGGTGAACCCGGGCGACATCCTGGTCGGCAAGGTGACGCCGAAGGGCGAGAGCCCGATGACGCCGGAGGAGAAGCTGCTCCGCGCCATCTTCGGCGAGAAGGCCTCGGACGTGCGCGACACCTCGCTGCGTCTGCCGCCTGGCACGACCGGGACCATTGTCGATGTGCGCGTGTTCAACCGCCGCGGCGTCGACAAGGACGAGCGCGCCATGGCGATCGACCGCGCCGAGATCGAGCGCCTGGCCAAGGACCGCGACGACGAGAAGTCGATCCAGGAGCGCAGCTTCCACTCGCGCCTGCGCGAGCGGCTGCTCAACCAGAAGGCCAGCGGCGGCTTCAAGGGCGTCAAGGCGGGCACCCCCATCACCGACGAGGTGCTGGACCAGTTCGCCAAGGCCACCTGGCGCCAGATCGGCGTGCAGGATGACGCCGTCATGGTCGAGATCGAGGCGCTGAAGCGCGAGTTCGACGCTGCCGTGGACCGGCTGCAGAAGCGCTTCGAGTCGAAGGTCGAGAAGCTGCAGCGCGGCGACGAGCTGCCGCCCGGCGTGATGAAGATGGTCAAGGTCTTCATCGCGGTGAAGCGCAAGCTGCAGCCCGGCGACAAGATGGCCGGCCGCCACGGCAACAAGGGTGTCGTCTCCCGGGTGGTTCCGGTGGAGGACATGCCCTTCCTGCCGGACGGCACCTCGGTGGACCTGGTGCTGAACCCGCTGGGCGTGCCCTCGCGCATGAACATCGGGCAGATCCTGGAGACCCATCTGGGCTGGGCCTGCGCCAATATCGGCAAGTCCATCGGCGAGCTGGTCGAGGACTACCGCCGGGCGGGCGCGGCGCGCGAGGCGCTGCTCGAGAAGCTCCGCGAGGTGTACGGCCAGGAGATCTTCGACCGCGATATCGAGGACATGACCGAGGAGCAGCTCATCGAGCTGGGGGAGAACCTCAAGAAGGGCGTTCCCATCGCCACCCCGGTCTTCGACGGCGCACGGATCTCGGATATCGAGGGCATGCTCTCCCAGGCGGGCCTCGACACCTCCGGGCAGACCCAGCTGGTCGACGGCCGCTCCGGCGAGCCGTTCGAGCGCAAGGTCACGGTCGGCTACATCTATATGCTGAAGCTGCACCACCTGGTGGACGACAAGATCCACGCACGCTCCATCGGCCCCTACAGCCTGGTCACCCAGCAGCCGCTGGGCGGCAAGGCGCAGTTCGGCGGTCAGCGCTTCGGCGAGATGGAGGTCTGGGCGCTGGAGGCGTATGGCGCCGCCTACACCCTGCAGGAAATGCTGACGGTGAAGTCGGACGACGTGTCCGGCCGCACCAAGGTGTATGAGGCGATCGTGCGCGACCAGGACAACTTCGAGGCCGGCATCCCGGAGTCCTTCAACGTCCTGGTAAAGGAGTTGAAGTCGCTCGGCCTCAATGTCGATCTGGAGAACCGCCCGGCGTGACCCTGCCGATGCGCATAAACGACACTTTTCTCAGCCGCGCCGGGGAGTCCCTGGCGCGGCGGCCTCACCTTGAGAGGACGGCCGCATGAACGAGCTGATGAAGATCCTGGGCCAGACCGGCCAGGCGATGACGTTCGATCAGATCAAGATCACCATCGCCTCGCCCGAGCAGATCCGCTCCTGGTCCTATGGCGAGATCAAGAAGCCCGAGACGATCAACTACCGCACCTTCAAGCCGGAGCGGGACGGTCTTTTCTGTGCGCGCATCTTCGGTCCGATCAAGGACTACGAGTGCCTGTGCGGCAAGTACAAGCGGATGAAGTTCCGCGGCATCATCTGCGAGAAGTGCGGCGTCGAGGTCACGCTGGCCAAGGTGCGCCGCGAGCGCATGGGCCATATCGAGCTGGCCTCGCCGGTCGCGCATATCTGGTTCATGAAGTCGCTGCCTTCGCGCGTCGGCCTGATGGTCGACATGTCGCTGAAGGACCTGGAGAAGGTGCTCTACTTCGAGAGCTACGTGGTGCTGGAGCCGGGTCTGACCGACCTGAAGCTGCACCAGTTGCTGACCGAAGATCAGTACGTCAACAAGCAGGACGAGTTCGGCGAGGACGCCTTCTCCGTCGGCATCGGTGCCGAGGCGGTGAAGCAGATGCTCGCCGGCATCGAGCTGGACCGCGAGAGCACGCAGCTCCGCGCCGACCTCAAGGAGACCACCTCCGAGGCCAAGCGCAAGAAGCTGGTCAAGCGGCTGAAGATGATTGAGTCGTTCAAGGAGGGCGGCGCCCGCCCCGAATGGATGATCCTCGACGTCATCCCGGTGATCCCTCCCGAGCTGCGCCCGCTGGTGCCGCTGGACGGCGGCCGCTTCGCGACCTCCGACCTGAATGACCTCTACCGTCGCGTCATCAACCGCAACAACCGCCTGAAGCGGCTGATCGAGCTGCGCGCGCCGGACATCATCGTGCGCAACGAGAAGCGCATGCTGCAGGAGTCGGTGGACGCGCTGTTCGACAACGGCCGCCGCGGCCGCGCCATCACGGGGGCCAATAAGCGCCCGCTGAAGTCGCTCTCCGACATGCTGAAGGGCAAGCAGGGCCGTTTCCGGCAGAACCTGCTGGGCAAGCGCGTCGACTATTCCGGCCGTTCGGTGATCGTCGTAGGTCCCGAGATGAAGCTGCACCAGTGCGGTTTGCCGAAGAAGATGGCGCTGGAGCTGTTCAAGCCCTTCATCTACTCCAAGCTGGAGAAGTACGGCCACGCCACCACCATCAAGGCCGCCAAGCGGATGGTGGAGAAGGAGCGGCCGGAGGTGTGGGATATCCTCGAAGAGGTTATCCGCGAGCACCCGGTGATGCTGAACCGCGCGCCGACGCTGCACCGCCTGGGCATCCAGGCCTTCGAGCCGGTGCTGGTCGAGGGCAAGGCGATCCAGCTTCACCCGCTGGTCTGCACCGCCTTCAACGCCGACTTCGACGGCGACCAGATGGCCGTGCACGTCCCGCTGAGCCTTGAGGCCCAGCTGGAGGCGCGCGTGCTGATGATGTCCACCAACAACATCCTTAGCCCCGCCAACGGCAAGCCGATCATCGTGCCGAGCCAGGACATCGTCCTCGGCCTCTACTATCTCTCGCTGGAGACGCCGGAGTTCCGGCAGGCCCAGCAGGAGCTGGAGCAGATCCGCGCGCTGATCGCGGGTGCCGACGGCAAGACCGAGGCCGAGCTGACGGAGGAGGAGCGCAAGGCGCTGCTGCACCGCCCGCATGTCTTCGGCGACCTGGGCGAGGTGGAGCAGGCTCTGGCTAGCGGCGCCATCACGCTGCACACGGCCGTCATGGCCCGCGTGCCGGCGCCGACCGCCGAGAATGCCAGCCGCCGTGAGACGGTGCTGACCACGGCCGGCCGCATGATGATGGGCGCGCTGCTGCCCCGGGACCCGCGCACGCCCTACAGCCTGGTCAACCGCCAGCTGACCAAGAAGTCCATCTCGGACGTCATGGACGCGGTCTACCGCCATTGCGGCCAGAAGGAGTCGGTGATCTTCGCCGACCGCCTGATGTCGCTCGGCTTCAAGCAGGCGGCCAAGGCCGGCATCTCCTTCGGCAAGGACGACATGATGATCCCCGCCGAGAAGGAGGGGCTCATCGCGCGCACCAAGGCCGAGGTGAAGGAGTTCGAGCAGCAGTATCTCGACGGCCTGATCACGGCCGGCGAGCGCTACAACAAGGTGGTCGACGCCTGGTCGCGCTGCACGGACGAGGTCGCCACGGCGATGATGAAGGAGATCTCCCGCCAGGAGGTCGGCCGCGTCACCAACAGCGTCTGGATGATGTCGCATTCCGGTGCGCGTGGCTCGCCGGCGCAGATGCGCCAGCTCGCCGGCATGCGCGGCCTGATGGCCAAGCCCTCGGGCGAGATCATCGAGCAGCCGATCATCTCGAACTTCAAGGAAGGCCTGACGGTGCTGGAGTACTTCAACTCCACGCACGGCGCCCGCAAGGGCCTGGCCGACACCGCGCTGAAGACGGCGAACTCGGGCTACCTGACCCGCCGCCTGGTGGACGTGGCGCAGGACTGCATCATCGTCGAGGATGATTGCGGCACCGAGCGCGGCATCACCGTGCGCGCCGTGATGGATGGCGGCGAGGTGGTCTCCTCGCTCTCCGAGCGGATCCTCGGGCGGACGGTGCAGCGCGAGATCGTCCACCCGGACACAGGCGAGGTGCTGCTGCCGCGCAACGCGCTGATCGAGGAAGCCGATGCCGAGCGCATCGAGAAGGCCGGCGTGGAGGAGGTCTATATCCGCTCCGTGCTGACCTGCGAGGCGCGCTCGGGCGTCTGCGGCCACTGCTACGGCCGTGACCTGGCGCGCGGCACGCCGGTGAACATCGGCGAGGCGGTCGGCGTCATCGCGGCGCAGTCGATCGGCGAGCCGGGCACGCAGCTGACCATGCGTACCTTCCACATCGGCGGCGCGGCGACCCGGGGCGCCGAGCAGTCGGCGGTGGAGGCGACGGGCGAGGGCACGGTTGTGGTGCTGAACCGCAACGTCGTCACCAACAGCCAGGGCGCGACCATCGTCATGGCGCGGAACTGCGAGATCGTGCTCAGCGACACCAATGGCCGCGAGCGCGCCCGCTACCGTGTGCCCTATGGTGCCCGCCTGCTGGTCGCGGAGGACGGCCTGGCCGTCAGCCGTGGCCAGAAGCTGGCCGAGTGGGACCCGTTCACCCTGCCGATCATCACCGAGAAGGGCGGCGCCGTCGAATATGCCGACCTGATCGAGGGCGTGACGCTGGTGGAGCGGCAGGACGAGGTGACCGGCCTCTCCTCCAAGGTGGTGGTGGACTACAAGCAGGCCGCCAAGGGTGCCGACCTGCGCCCGCGCATCATCCTGAAGGACGAGCGCGGCGCGATCGTGCGCCTCGCGAACGGCGCCGAGGCCCGCTACTTCCTCTCGCCGGACTCGATCCTCTCGGTGGAGAACGGCGCCGCGGTGCAGGCCGGCGACGTCATCGCCCGCCTGCCGCGCGAAAGCTCCAAGACCCGCGACATCACCGGCGGTCTGCCGCGCGTCGCGGAGCTCTTCGAGGCGCGCCGGCCGAAGGACCACGCGATCATCAGCGAGATCGATGGGCGCGTGGAGTTCGGCAAGGACTACAAGGCGAAGCGCCGCATCCTGGTGGTGCCGGAGCAGATCGGCGACGAGCCGCCGACCCCGCGCGAGTACCTGGTGCCGAAGGGCAAGCACGTCTCGGTGCAGGAAGGCGACTACGTGAAGGCCGGTGACCCGCTGGTCGACGGTCCGCGCGTGCCGCATGACATCCTGCGGGTGCTGGGCGTCGAGGCGCTGGCGAACTACCTGGTGAATGAGATCCAGGACGTCTATCGACTGCAGGGCGTGAAGATCAACGATAAGCATATCGAGGTGATCGTCCGTCAGATGCTGCAGAAGGTGGAAATCCTGGATCCGGGCGACACCACTTTCCTGGTCGGTGAGACGGTCGAGCGCATCGAGTTCGAGATCGAGAACGAGAAGCTCATCGCCAACAAGGAGCGCCCGGCGCGCGCCGAGCCGGTGCTGCAGGGCATCACCAAGGCCTCGCTGCAGACCACCAGCTTCATCTCGGCGGCCTCCTTCCAGGAGACGACGCGGGTGCTGACCGAGGCGGCGGTGGCCGGCAAGGTGGACCACCTGGCGGGCCTGAAGGAGAACGTCATCGTCGGGCGCCTGATCCCGGCGGGCACGGGCTCCGTGATGAACCGGCTGCGCGCGCTGGCGGCCCAGCGCGACCGTCAGCGGCTGCCGCAGGGCCAGGGCGCGCTGCCCCGGCCGGGAAGCCAGGCGGCGGAGTAACGGAAGGGCTGCGGGTCGGGGTTGGACCCCGCTCCGCAGCCAGGCTGAAGCTGGCCGGCGCGCTCTGCGCCGGCTGCATGGGAGCCGGGCTCGATTCGGGCCCGGATTCTTTTGTTGAAGGGTGCGGCGTGCTTGACTCATGGGGGGTCGGCGCGTAGGTTCCGCGCCCTCGACGGGGTCGATCCCTACCTGGATCGGCCTGCGGAGTTCTGGACGACAGGTTCTGAGCCGCCGGTGCCGCCGCCCTCTGGGTAGGCCGAGGCCGGAGGCGGGACACAGGGCCCGAAGGGTGGCGCAGCCGCGCCATTCCCTCGGGCGCTCTTGCTTGGCAAGGGACCTGGGCGTTGGAAAAAGGGCACGAAGGGGCGTCATGCCGACGATCAACCAGCTCATCGCCACTGGGCGTGAGCCCAAGCCGAGCCGTAACAAGGTTCCGGCCCTGCAGGGCTGCCCGCAAAAGCGTGGCGTCTGCACTCGCGTTTACACCACCACTCCGAAGAAGCCGAACTCGGCGCTGCGCAAGGTGGCCAAGGTTCGCCTGGTGAACGGCTACGAAGTCGTTTCCTACATCCCGGGCGAGGGGCACAACCTGCAGGAGCACTCGGTGGTGCTGATCCGCGGCGGCCGCGTGAAGGACCTTCCCGGTGTGCGCTATCACATCCTGCGCGGCGTGCTGGACACGCAGGGCATCGCCAAGCGGCGCAAGCGGCGCTCGCTGTATGGCGCGAAGCGGCCGAAGTAAGGGATAGAGAGCGATGTCGCGTCGCCACAGCGCCGAGAGGCGAGAAGTCCTGCCGGACCCGAAGTTCGGGGACATTGTGCTCAGCCGTTTCATGAACGTGCTGATGTATGACGGCAAGAAGAGCACGGCCGAGCGTATTGTCTACGCCGCCATGGACACCCTGAAGCGCCGTGGTGGGCCCAACAGCGATCCGCTGCGCCTCTTCCACGAGGCGATGGACAATGTGAAGCCGGCCGTCGAGGTCCGCTCCCGCCGTGTCGGCGGCGCCACCTACCAGGTGCCCGTCGAGGTCCGCCCCGAGCGGCGCCAGGCTCTCGCCATCCGTTGGCTGATCGAGTCTGCCCGCAAGCGCGGCGAGCACACGATGGAGGAGCGGCTTTCTTCCGAGCTGATGGACGCGGCGAACAACCGCGGCACCGCCGTGAAGAAGCGCGAAGACACGCACCGGATGGCCGAGGCCAACAAGGCCTTCAGCCACTACCGCTGGTAACGACACCCGATCGGGGACGAAGACAATGGCGAAAGCTAAGTTTGAGCGGAACAAGCCGCACTGCAACATTGGGACGATCGGGCACGTTGACCATGGCAAGACGTCGCTGACGGCGGCGATCACCAAGGTTCTGGCGAAGTCGGGCGGTGCGTCGTTCACGGCGTATGACCAGATCGACAAGGCGCCGGAGGAGCGTGCGCGCGGGATCACGATCTCGACGGCGCATGTCGAGTACGAGACGGCGAACCGGCACTACGCGCATGTGGACTGCCCGGGCCACGCCGACTACGTGAAGAACATGATCACCGGCGCGGCGCAGATGGACGGCGCGATCCTGGTGGTGTCGGCGGCCGACGGCCCGATGCCGCAGACGCGCGAGCACATCCTGCTGGCGCGGCAGGTTGGCGTTCCGGCGCTGGTGGTGTTCCTGAACAAGTGCGACATGGCCGATCCCGACCTGCTCGAGCTGGTCGAGATGGAAGTCCGTGAGCTGCTGTCGAGCTACCAGTTTCCTGGCGACGACATTCCGGTGATCAAGGGCTCGGCGCTGATGGCGCTGGAGGACAAGGACCCGGAGCTCGGCGAGAAGGCGATTCTCGCGCTGATGGAGGCGGTGGACAGCTACATCCCGCAGCCGGAGCGCCCGAAGGACCGTCCGTTCCTGATGCCGATCGAGGACGTGTTCTCGATCTCCGGCCGCGGCACGGTGGTGACCGGCCGGGTGGAGCGCGGCATCGTCAAGGTCGGTGATGAAGTCGAGATCGTCGGGCTGAAGGCGACGGTGAAGACGACGGTGACGGGCGTCGAGATGTTCCGCAAGCTGCTGGACAGCGGCGAGGCGGGCGACAACATCGGCGCGCTGCTGCGCGGCACGAAGCGCGAGGACGTGGAGCGCGGCCAGGTTCTGGCGGCCCCCGGCTCGATCAAGCCGCACAACAAGTTCAAGGCCGAGGCCTATGTGCTGACGAAGGAAGAGGGCGGGCGGCACACGCCGTTCTTCACCAACTATCGTCCGCAGTTCTACTTCCGCACGACCGACGTGACCGGCGTGGTGACGCTGCCGGCGGGGGTGGAGATGGTGATGCCGGGCGACAACGTGTCGATGGACGTCGAGCTGATCGCGCCGATCGCGATGGACGAGGGCCTGCGCTTCGCCATCCGCGAGGGCGGCCGCACCGTCGGCGCCGGCGTCGTCGCCTCCATCAGCGCGTAAGCGGACGCGGAAAGAGACAGGCGCCAGACCATGGACAGCCAGAACATCCGCATCCGCCTCAAGGCGTTCGATCACCGCGTGCTGGATGGCAGCACGCGGGAGATCGTGAACACCGCGAAGCGGACCGGCGCGCGCGTGCGGGGCCCCATCCCGCTGCCGACCGAGATCGAGCGGTTCACCGTGAACCGCTCCCCGCATGTCGACAAGAAGAGCCGTGAGCAGTTCGAGATCCGGACGCATCGGCGACTGCTTGATATCGTCGACCCCACCCCGCAGACCGTGGACGCGCTGATGAAGCTCGACCTGGCCGCCGGTGTGGATGTCGAGATCAAGCTCTAAGGCCCGGGGGAGCAATCTGCCATGGCCGCGAAGAATGGTCGCACCGGCCTGATCGCGAAGAAGCTGGGTATGACCCGGCTGTTCAACGACGACGGCTCGACCGTGCCCGTCACCGTGCTGCACCTCGACCAGGTGCGCGTGGTGGCGACCCGCACGGATGAGAAGGACGGTTATAGTGCGGTGCAGCTGGGCATTGGCCTGGCGAAGCCGAAGAACGTCTCGAAGCCCAACAAGGGTCATTTCGCCAAGGCGGGTGTCGAGGCTCCGAAGAAGGTTGTGGAGTTCCGGGTGGCCGCCGAGGCCGCGCTGGAGCCGGGCGCCAAGCTGACCGCGAATCACTTCGTGAAGGGTCAGCTGGTCGACGTGACCGGGCAGTCGAAGGGCAAGGGCTTCGCGGGTGCGATGAAGCGCTGGAACTTCAGCGGCCTGGAAGCGACGCACGGCGTCTCGATCAGCCACCGTAGCCATGGTTCGACGGGTAACCGTCAGGACCCAGGCAAGACCTTCAAGAACAAGAAGATGGCTGGCCATCTGGGTGTTGAGCGCGTGACCACGCAGAACCTGGAGGTCGCCGGTTTCGACCTCGAGAAGGGTCTGCTGATGGTCAAGGGCGCGGTGCCTGGTGCGAAGGGCGGGTATGTGCTGGTGCGCGACGCGGTGAAGTCCGCGCGCCATGCCGATGCGCCGTTCCCCGCGGCCGTGGCCTGAGGGTAACGACATGCAGGTTCCTGTCATCACCCTGGATAACGGCCAGGCCGGCGAGATCGATCTCCCGGACGCGCTGTTCGCCGCTACTCCTCGCGCCGACGTCATGGCGCGCGTGGTGCACTGGCAGCTCGCCAAGCGCCGCGCCGGCACCCACAAGGTGAAGGGGATGGCCGAGGTTTCCGGGACGACCAAGAAGCCGTATCGGCAGAAGGGCACCGGCAACGCGCGCCAGGGCTCGCTCCGCGCGCCGCAGTACCGCACCGGTGGTGTGGTGCACGGCCCCGTCGTGCGCGACCATGGCTACGCGCTGAACAAGAAGGTCCGCCGCCTGGGCCTGATCAGCGCGCTGAGCCAGAAGGCTGCCGAGGGCAAGCTGATCGTCCTCGACACCGCCGCGCTGGGCGCCGAGGCCAAGACCTCCGCTGTGGCCTCGAAGGTCAAGGCGCTGGGCTGGAAGAGCGCGCTGGTGGTGGACGCCACGGTCGAGGACGGCTTCGGCCGGGCCGTGCGCAATCTCCCGCACGTGAACGTTCTGCCGACGCTTGGTGCGAACGTCTACGACATCCTGAACCATGATGTTCTGGCGGTGACACGCCAGGCCATCGAGGCTCTGAAGGAGCGGCTGGCATGAGCGAGACCGCGACCAAGAAGCCCGCGATCGTGATCTCGCGCGAGAAGATGTATCAAACCATCCTCGCGCCGGTCATCACCGAGAAGGCCACCGGCCTCGCCGAGCAGAACCAGGTCACCTTCAAGGTGCCGCTGTCTGCCACGAAGCCGGAGATCAAGGCCTCGGTGGAGGGTCTGTTCGGCGTGAAGGTTCTCGCCGTGAACACGATCCTGACCAAGGGCAAGACCAAGCGGGTGCGTGGCCGCGAGGGCCAGCGCTCCGACTGGAAAAAGGCGATCGTGCGCCTGGCCGAAGGCCAGAGCATCGATCTCACCACGGGGCTCGCTTAACGCCATGGCGCTGAAGCACTTTAACCCGGTCACCCCGAGCCAGCGCGGGACGATCCTTATTGATCGTTCCGAGCTGTACAAGGGCAAGCCGGTCAAGCAGCTGACGGAGGGCAAGAACCACTCCGGCGGCCGCAACAATCATGGTCGCATCACCGTCCGGTTCAGGGGCGGCGGACACAAGCAGAGCTACCGCGTCGTCGATTTCAAGCGGCGGAAGTTCGATGTGCCGGCCACCGTGGAGCGGCTGGAATACGATCCCAACCGCACCGCCTTCATCGCGCTGCTGAAGTACGAGGATGGCGAACTCGCCTACATCCTCGCGCCGCAGCGCCTGAAGGTGGGTGACACGGTGGTGGCGGGTGAGCGCGTCGACATCAAGCCGGGCAACGCGATGCCGCTCGGCTCGATCCCGGTCGGCACGATCGTCCACAACATCGAGATGAAGCCCGGTGCTGGCGGCAAGATCGCCCGCTCGGCCGGCACCTACGCCCAGCTCGTCGGCAAGGACGCCGGCTATGCGCAGGTGAAGCTGATGTCCGGCGAGCTGCGCCTGGTGCGTGGCGAGTGCATGGCCTCCATCGGTGCGGTGTCCAACCCGGACAACCAGAACCAGGAGATCGGCAAGGCCGGTCGCAGCCGCTGGCTGGGCCGTCGCCCGCACAACCGCGGCGTCGTGATGAACCCGGTCGATCACCCGCATGGTGGTGGTGAGGGCCGGACCTCGGGCGGTCGTCACCCGGTCACTCCCTGGGGCAAGCCGACCAAGGGTTACAAGACCCGCACCAACAAGCGCACGGACAAGCTGATCGTCCGTCGCCGCAACGTGACGAAGGGCTGACCGCGATGTCGCGCAGTGTCTGGAAGGGCCCGTTCGTCGACGGTTACCTGCTGAACAAGGCGGAAGCGGCGCGTGCCTCCACCCGCAACGAGGTCATCAAGATCTGGTCGCGGCGGAGCACGATCCTGCCGCAGTTCGTGGGGCTGACCTTCGGCGTGTACAACGGGAAGAAGTTCATCCCCGTGCAGGTGTCGGAGAACATGGTGGGGCACAAGTTCGGCGAGTTCTCGCCGACCCGCACCTTCACCGGCCACTCGTCGGACAAGAAGGCGAAGCGAGGCTGATGCGATGAGCAAGCCGAAGCACGAGCGCACGCTCGCCGAGACCGCGGCGCAGGCCGTCACCCGGAACATCCGGGTGTCGCCGCGCAAGCTGAACCTGGCCGCCGGCCTGATCCGTGGCAAGAAGGCGCAGGACGCGGTCGCGATCCTGACCTTCTCCAAGCGCCGGATCGCCCAGACCGTGAAGGCGACGCTGGAGAGCGCCATCGCGAACGCGGAGAACAACCACCAGCTCGATGTCGACCGCCTGGTCGTCGAGCGGGTGGAAGTGGGCCGCGCCATCGTGATGAAGCGCTTCCATGCGCGCGGCCGCGGCAAGGCGGCGCGGGTCGAGAAGTGGTTCAGCCACCTGTCGATCACGGTTGCCGAGCAGCAGGCGGAAGCCGAGCCGGCACAGCAGGAGGCCGCGTAACATGGGCCACAAAGTCAATCCGATCGGGCTGCGGCTCGGCATCAACCGCACCTGGGACTCCCGCTGGTTCGCCGGCGAGGACTATTCCCGGCTGCTGCATGATGACCTCAAGCTGCGCAAGACCCTGAAGGACCGCCTGAAGGGTGCGGGCGTCTCGAAGGTGATCATCGAGCGTCCGGCGAAGAAGCCCCGCGTGACGATCCACGCCGCCCGTCCGGGCGTCGTGATCGGCAAGAAGGGCGCCGACATCGAGGTGCTGCGCAAGGACCTGGCGAAGCTCGCCGGAGCCGAGGTGGCGCTGAACATCGTCGAGATCCGCAAGCCGGAGATCGAGGCGCAGCTGGTGGCGGAGAGCATCGCCCAGCAGCTGGAGCGCCGCGTGGCCTTCCGCCGGGCGATGAAGCGCGCGGTGCAGTCCGCCATGCGCCTTGGCGCCGGCGGCATCCGGATCAATTGCGGCGGCCGCCTCGGCGGTGCCGAGATCGCCCGGATGGAGTGGTATCGCGAGGGGCGGGTGCCGCTGCACACGCTGCGCGCCGATATCGACTATGGCACGGCGACCGCGAAGACCACCTATGGCACCTGCGGTGTCAAGGTGTGGATCTTCAAGGGCGAGATCCTGGCTCATGATCCGCTGGCGCAGGACAAGCGCGCTGCGGAGCAGGCGCCGCAGCGCTGAGGGGTATAGGAAATGCTGAGTCCCAAGCGCACGAAGTTCCGTAAGGCGCACAAGGGTCGGATCAAGGGCGTGGCGAAGGGCGGCTTCTCGCTGTCCTTCGGCGGCTTCGGCCTGAAGGCGCTGGAGCCGGAGCGCGTCACCGCCCGGCAGATCGAGGCTGCGCGCCGCGCCATCACCCGCGCCATGAAGCGTCAGGGCCGGGTGTGGATCCGCATCTTCCCGGACGTCCCGGTCTCGACCAAGCCGGCCGAAGTCCGCATGGGCTCCGGCAAGGGCGCGCCCGAGTACTGGGTGGCCCGCGTGAAGCCGGGCCGCATGATGTTCGAGATCGACGGCGTGACGCCCGAGACGGCGCGCGAGGCGCTGACCCTCGGGGCGGCCAAGCTGCCGATCAAGACCAAGTTCGTGACCCGTCTGGGCGCGGCGGAGGCCTGAGCCGATGACGAAGATCGTGGATGTCCGGGCCAAGACCCCGGACGAGCTGAAGGTGATGCTGCTGGACCTCCGCAAGGAGCAGTTCAACCTGCGCTTCCAGCGCGCGACGGGCCAGCTTGAGGCGGTTTCCCGCATCAAGGTGGTGCGCCGCGACATTGCCCGTGTTAAGACGGTGCTGGCCGAGCAGTCCCGCTCGGCCGCCAAGGCCTGATTGAGGAGACCCCGGCTATGCCGAAGCGCGTCCTCACCGGGCGGGTCGTCAGCGACAAGATGGACAAGACCGTGACGGTGCTTGTCGAGCGTCGCGTGATGCATCCGCTCTACAAGAAGTTCATCCGGCGCTCGAAGAAGTACGCCGCGCATGACGATGCCAACCTGTGCAAGGAAGGCGACGTCGTGGCGATCGAGGAGTGCCGCCCGATCAGCAAGCGGAAGACCTGGCTGGTTGTCGAGCGCAATGGTGAGGCGGTCGTCACCCCGGGCTTCAGCGCGGGCGCTGCCGCGGCTGTCGCGCAGGCCTGAGGACGACTGACCGATGATTATCGTTGAGTCCAACCTCGACGTCGCCGACAACTCGGGCGCGCGCCGCGTCCAGTGCATCAAGGTGCTGGGCGGCTCGAAGCGTCGCACCGCCTCGGTGGGCGACATCATCGTGGTGTCCGTGAAGGAAGCGATTCCCCGCGGCAAGGTGAAGAAGGGCGACGTGCAGCGCGCCGTAATCGTGCGCACCGCCTATTCCGTGCGCCGGCCGGACGGCACCGCCATCCGCTTCGACCGCAACGCGGCCGTTCTGATCAACAAGCAGAACGAGCCGATCGGCACCCGCATCTTCGGCCCCGTCGTGCGCGAGCTGCGCGCGCGGAAGTTCATGAAGATCATCTCGCTGGCGCCGGAGGTCCTGTAACCATGGCCGCGAAGATCAAGAAGGGCGATCGCGTCCAGATCCTGACGGGCAAGGACAAGGGCAAGCGTGGCGAGGTGCTGCGCGTGCTGCCTGAGGACGGGCGTGCGGTGGTGCAGGGCGCCAATGTGGTGAAGCGCCACATGAAGCCCCGCGGCATGGGTCAGCAGGGCGGCATCGTGGAGAAGGAGGCGCCGATCCACCTCTCCAACCTGGCGCTGATCGACCCGAAGTCGGACAAGCCGACCCGCGTCGGCTTCAAGGTGCTTGAGGACGGCAAGAAGGTCCGAGTGGCCAAGGCCTCGGGCGAGGTGATCGACGCATGAGCGAGGCGAAGGAACTGCCGCGCCTGCAGCAGCATTATGCTGAGGCGGTGCGCAAGCGACTGGTCGAGGAGTTCGGCTACGCGAACCCGATGGAGGTTCCGAAGCTCTCCAAGATCGTCATCAACATGGGCGTGGGCGAAGCCGCGGGCGACCAGAAGAAGCTGGACGCCGCCGTGGCCGACCTCGCTGTCATCGCCGGCCAGAAGCCGGTGAAGACGCTGGCCAAGAAGGCGATCGCCGGCTTCAAGATCCGCGAGGGTCAGGCGATCGGCTGCAAGGTGACGCTGCGGCGTGCCCGGATGTACGAGTTTCTCGATCGCCTGGTGACGATCGCGCTGCCGCGCATGCGTGACTTCCGCGGCCTGCCGGGCAATAAAGGCTTCGACGGCCGGGGGAACTTCGCCCTGGGCCTGAAGGAGCAGATCGTGTTCCCCGAGATCAGCTACGACAAGGTGGACGCGGTTCGCGGCATGGACATCGTGTTCGTCACGACGGCGAAGACGGACAAGGAAGCCAAGGCCCTTTTGAAGGGTTTCGACATCCCCTTCGCCACCTGATGTTTGGAAAACCGCCCGTTGGATCGGGCAGGTTCCGGAGGATTTAGACCGCATGGCCAAGACCTCGGCTGTCGAGAAGAACCAGCGCCGCGCGCGCCTCTCGAAGCTGCATGCTGCCAAGCGCGCCGCCCTGAAGGACGTGGTGATGAACCGCGAGCTCCCCGTTGAGGAGCGCTTCGAGGCGACGCTGAAGCTGGCTGAGCTGCCGCGCAATGGCGCCAGGGTGCGGGTTCGCCTGCGCTGCGAGCTGACCGGCCGCCCGCGCGGCAATTACCGTAAGTTCAAGCTGAGCCGTAACATGCTCCGCGATCTGGCCTCGAGCGGCCAGATCCCGGGTCTTGTTAAGGCGAGCTGGTAAGGGGGCCGCATGTCGCTGTCCGATCCGCTGGGCGATATGCTGACGCGCATCCGTAATGCGCATCGCGCCCGTCAGTCCCGCTGCACCTCACCCGCCAGCCGCCTCCGCGCCGATGTGCTGGAGGTGCTGAAGCGCGAGGGCTACATCCGCGCCTGGCGCTCCGAGCAGGTCCGCCCGGGCATCAGCATGCTCGATATCGAGCTGAAGTATTCCGAGGGCGAGCCGGCCATCAAGGAGATCATGCGTGTCTCCAAGCCTGGCCGGCGCGTCTACTCCAAGATCCGCGAGCTGCCGAAGTTCTACAACGGACTCGGCATTTCCATTCTCTCCACGCCGCGTGGCGTGATGAGCGACAACGAGGCCCGCGCTGCCAATGTCGGCGGCGAGGTCCTCTGCCGCGTGTTCTGAGGGAGGGAGAGGCATGTCGCGCGTCGGCAAGTATCCCGTCCCCGTTCCTGCGGGCGTGACGGTTGCGCTGAAGGACGGTGTGGTCTCGGCAAAGGGCAAGCTCGGCGAGCTGTCCATGCCCGTGGTCACGGACGCCGTCTCGGTCAGCGTCGAGGACAACCAGGTCACGGTGAAGCCGCTCGGCTCCGACCGCCGTTCCCGCACGCTGTGGGGCACCACCCGCAGCCTGATCAACGGCATGGTCACTGGCGTCTCCACCGGCTTCTCCAAGTCCATGGAGATCACCGGCACGGGTTACCGCGCTGCGGTCCAGGGCAAGGAACTGGTGCTGAACCTCGGCTACAGCCACGAGATCCGCTATCCGATCCCGGAAGGCATCAAGATCACCACCGAGCGCCCGACCGCCATCCGCGTCGAGGGCGTGAACAAGCAGGTGGTCGGTCAGGTGGCTGCCGAGATCCGCGGCTTCCGCGGCCCCGAGCCCTACAAGGGCAAGGGCGTGCGTTACGCGGACGAGGTGATCCTCCGGAAGGAGGGGAAGAAGAAGTAAGATGGCGAACAAGCTCAATCTGCAGGAGCGGCGGCGCGCCCGTCTGCGCTTCCAGCTCCGGCTCAAGAGCGGTGGTCGGCCCCGTCTTTCGGTCTTCCGCTCGGGCAAGCACATCTATGCCCAGGTCATCGACGACAAGGCCGGGCGCACCCTGGCTGCGGCGTCCACGCTGGAGAAGGCGCAGCGCGAAAGCCTGCGCACCGGCGCCGACAAGGACGCCGCCACCCTGGTCGGCAAGCTGCTGGCCGAGCGGGCCAAGGCGGCGGGCGTGACCGAGGTCGTGTTCGACCGTGGGCCCTACCTGTATCACGGCCGGGTGAAAGCCCTGGCGGACGGCGCCCGCGAGGGCGGGCTGTCGTTCTAAGGAGCACAGAATATGGCACGTGAACCGAGGAGCGGCGGCGGCGGTGACCGCGATCGTCGCGGCCGCGGCCCCGATCGCAACAATGAGCGCGAGCAGGGCGACGAGCTGAAGGACAAGCTGGTCACCATCAACCGCGTGGCCAAGGTGGTGAAGGGTGGCCGTCGTTTCTCCTTCGCCGCGCTGGTCGTCGTGGGCGATGAGAAGGGCCGGGTTGGCTGGGGCGCCGGCAAGGCGCGCGAGGTGCCGGAGGCGATCCGCAAGGCGACCGAGCGCGCCAAGCGGACCATGATCCGTGTGCCGATGCGCGAGGGTCGCACCCTGCACCATGACGTGATCGGCGAATTCGGCGCCGGCCGCGTGATCCTGCGCGCCGCGCCGGCGGGCACCGGCATCATCGCCGGCGGCCCGATGCGCGCGGTGTTCGAGACGCTGGGCATCGGCGACGTGGTCGCCAAGTGCACCGGCACGACGAACCCGCACAACATGGTCAAGGCGACCTTTGCGGCGCTGACGCGTTGCACCAGCCCGCGCGCCGTGGCGTCCCGCCGTGGCAAGAAGGTCTCGGACCTGCTCGGCCCCCGCAAGGATGCCGAGCCGGCGCAGGAGGCGGTGGCCAGTGTCTGAGAATCAGTCCTCTGGGGCGAAGAAGACGGTGCGGGTGACGCAGATCGCGTCCCCCATCGGCCGCAAGCCCGGCCAGCGCGAGACGCTGATCGGGCTCGGGCTCAACAAGATCCGCCGCACGCGCGAGCTGGAGGACACTCCGGCCGTGCGCGGCATGATCCGCAAGGTCGCGCACCTGATCCAGGTGGGCGAGACCACGGAGAAGTGACATGAAGCTGAACGAGCTGCGCGACAACGAGGGCGCGCGGAAGAAGTTCAAGCGCATCGGCCGCGGTATCGGCTCCGGCAAGGGCAAGACCGGCGGTCGCGGCGTGAAGGGCCAGAAGGCGCGTACCGGCGTGTCGCTGAACGGGTTCGAGGGCGGCCAGCTCCCGATCTACCGGCGCCTGCCGAAGCGTGGCTTCGTCAACCTGTTCCGCAAGGAATACGCGCCGATCAACCTGAACACCCTTGATGCGGCCATCGAGTCGGGCCGCCTGCCGGAAGGCCAGGCGATCGACGAGGCGGCGCTCGAGGCGGCCGGGCTGGTCCGTACCGGGGCGAAGATCGCCGGCGTGCGCCTGCTGGCGCGCGGCGAGATCAAGCGGGCGGTGAACATCACCGTCTCCGGCGCCTCGGCCGCGGCGGTCGCCGCGGTCCAGGCGGCCGGCGGCACCGTCACGGTGCTGACCCCCGCGAAGGAAGAAGCACCCGCGGCGTAAGCCTTGCGCCCCCGACCTCCGGGGGGCTAGGTGATGCAGCATCAGGGCAAGGCAGCGGCGCCGCGGGACAGCCCCCCGGCGCCGCAGTCATGTTGCCCATCGGACATCGAGGGGCGAAATCATGGCGTCCGCCGCCGAACAGCTCGCGGCCAACCTCAATCTCGGCGTGCTGTCCAAGGCCACCGAGCTCAAGAAGCGCATCTGGTTCACGCTGGCCGCGCTGATCGTCTATCGAATCGGCACCTACATTCCCGTCCCGGGCGTGGACGCGGGCGTGATGGCCGAGATCCTGCGCCAGCATGGCAGCGGCATCCTGGGCATGTTCGACATGTTCACGGGGGGCGCGCTGGGCCGCATGACGGTCTTCGCGCTCAACATCATGCCTTACATCTCGGCCAGCATCATCATCCAGCTGATGTCCTCGGCCTTGCCGACCCTGGAGGCCCTCAAGAAGGAGGGCGAGTCGGGGCGCAAGAAGCTCAACCAGTACACCCGCTACCTGACGGTGCTGATCGCCATCTTCCAGGCCTATGGCATCGCCATCGGGCTGGAGGGGATGCAGGGCAGCTTCGGCCCGGCGGTCTACAATGCAGGGCTGTTCTTCCGCGTCTCCTGCGTCGCCACCCTGGTCGGCGGCACGCTCTTCCTGATGTGGCTGGGCGAGCAGATCACGGCGCGGGGCGTCGGCAACGGCATCAGCCTGATCATCTTCGCCGGCATCGTGGCCAATGTGCCCTCGGCTCTGGTGGCCACGCTGGAGTTGGGCCGCACCGGCGCGCTCTCCACCGTCTTCATTCTGGCCTTCCTGCTGATCGCGCTGGCGGTCATCGCCTTCGTGGTCTTCATGGAGCGCGCCCAGCGGCGCATCCCCATCCAGTACCCGAAGCGGCAGGTCGGCAATCGGATGTTCGGGGGCGAGAGCACCCATCTGCCGCTCAAGCTGAACACCGCCGGCGTCATTCCGCCGATCTTCGCCTCCTCGCTGCTGCTGCTGCCCGCCACCTTTGCCGGATTCGCCGGTGGCCAGGCCGATGACGGCTGGGTCAGCCGTATCAGCGCGGCGCTGGCGCATGGTCAGCCGCTCTACATGGCGCTCTACGTGGCGCTGATCATCTTCTTTGCCTTCTTCTACACCGCCGTGGTGTTCAATCCGGCCGAGACGGCGGACAACCTGAAGAAGCATGGTGGCTTCGTGCCCGGCATCCGCCCTGGCCAGGCCACCTCGGACTACCTCGACCGGGTGCTGACCCGCCTGACCGGGGTCGGCGCCGTCTATCTCTGCATCGTCTGCCTGCTGCCCGAGATCCTGATCAGCCAGTATGGCGTGCCCTTCTATTTCGGGGGCACTTCCCTTCTGATCATTGTTTCGGTCACCATGGATACGGTGGCCCAGGTGCAGTCGCACCTGTTCGCGCACCAGTACGAGGGACTGATCCGCAAGGCCCGCCTGGGCGGCCGCGGCGCACCGCGGCTGCGGTGAGGAACGACGCAACGACGTGCAGGAAGGTGGGAACGCCGCGATGAACCTGATTTTGCTGGGGCCCCCAGGGGCCGGCAAGGGCACCCAGGCCAAGCGTCTGGAGGAGCGGCATGGGATCGCGCAGATTTCCACCGGGGATATGCTGCGCGCCGAGGTGAAGAGCGGCAGCGAGATCGGCCGGCAGGCGAAGGCGATCATGGAGCAGGGGGCGCTGGTCCCCGATGACATCATCACCACGATGCTGGCCAAGCGGGTCTCGCAGCCCGACTGCGCCAAGGGCTTCATCCTGGACGGCTTTCCCCGCACCACGCCGCAGGCGGAAGCGCTGGACCGGATGCTGCGGGAGAAGGGACTGCAGCTCGATCACGTGATCGAGCTGCAGGTGGATGACGATGCGCTGGTCGAGCGCATCGCCGGCCGCTTCACCTGCGCCAAATGCGGCGCCGGCTATCACGACACCTTCAAGCCGACGGCCAAGCCCGGCGTCTGCGATGCCTGCGGCAGCACGGAGTTCGTCCGCCGCGCCGACGACAAGGCCGAGACGGTGGCCGCGCGGCTGGAAGCCTATCACCGCCAGACCGCGCCGCTGCTGCCCTATTATCAGGCGCAGGGCAAGCTCAGCGCCGTGGACGGCATGGCCGGCATGGATGAGGTGGCCAGCCAGATCGAGGCCGTCCTGGCGAAATGAGGCGCCGCGGCCCGGCCGCGGCTCTTCTTTCCGGCGCGGGGCCGGCATGGCCGCCCCGCCCCTTGACTCTCCCTGCCGGAACTCGTTAAACCCGCGCCTCTCGCGCGGCGGGGGTTCGCCCCGGCCGTGACGATGGCTGCGCCTGGCTGACTTCGGGCCGGGTAGCGCCGATCACCTTCACCGGCACCCCTGCCGGCACGAACGGGGGCCGGATGGCCCCGGGAGCAGGTATCAATGGCACGCATTGCAGGCGTGAACATTCCAACCAACAAGCGCGTCCTGATCTCGCTTCGCTACATCTACGGCATCGGTCCGTCGAACGCGAAGGACATCTGCGAGCAGCTCGGCATCCCCGAGGACCGCCGCGTCAACCAGCTGACGGATGAGGAAGTCCTCAAGATCCGCGAGCTGATCGACCGCGAGTACCGGGTCGAGGGCGACCTGCGCCGCGAGAACGCGATGAACATCAAGCGCCTGATGGACATGGCCTGCTACCGCGGCCTGCGTCACCGGAAGGGCCTGCCCGTTCGTGGCCAGCGCACCCACACCAATGCCCGCACCCGCAAGGGTAAGGCCGTGGCGATCGCCGGCAAGAAGAAGGTGACGAAGTAAGATGGCCCGCCAGCCCAGCAGCACGCGCCCGCGCAAGAAGGAGCGCAAGAACATCGCCACCGGCGTGGCGCATGTGCTTGCCAGCTTCAACAACACCATCGTCACCATCACGGACAGCCAGGGCAACGCCATCGCGTGGTCTTCGGCCGGCAGCCAGGGCTTCAAGGGCAGCCGCAAGTCCACCCCCTACGCCGCCCAGGTCGCCGCCGAGGATGCCGGCCGCAAGGCCCGCGAGCACGGCATGGAGACGCTGGAGATCATGGTCTCCGGGCCGGGTTCCGGACGTGAATCCGCGCTGCGCGCTCTGCAGGCCGTGGGCTTCTATGTCACGGCGATCAAGGACGTGACCCCCATCCCGCACAATGGCTGCCGTCCGCGCAAGCGGCGTCGGGTCTGAGGCGAGGCTGCAGGAGAAACCGTAGTGCTCGAGCGCAACTGGCGTTCCCTGATCCGCCCCGAAAAGCTCGATGTCGAGCCGGGGGGCGACCCCTCGCGCGTTGCGACGGTCGTGGCGGAGCCGCTCGAGCGCGGCTTCGGCATGACGCTGGGCAATGCGCTGCGTCGCGTGCTGCTGTCCTCGCTGCAGGGCGCGGCCGTGACCGCCATCCGCATTGACGGCGCGCTGCACGAGTTCAGCAGCCTGCAGGGCGTCCGGGAGGATGTCACCGACATCGTCCTGAACATCAAGCGGCTGGCCATCCGGATGCCGGGCGAGGGCGCCAAGCGCCTGCAGCTCATCGCCACCGGTCCGGGCGAGGTCACCGCGGGGCAGATCCAGACCACCGGCGACATCGAGATCGCCAATCCGGAACTGGTCATCTGCACCCTCGATGACGGTGCCAAGCTGGCCATGGAGCTGACGGTCGATGTCGGCAAGGGCTATGTGCCGGCCAGCGAGAACCGCCCGGAGGATGCCCCGATCGGGCTGATTCCGGTGGATGCCATCTACTCCCCCGTCCGCCGCGTGGCGTACCAGGTGCAGCCGACCCGCGTCGGCCAGCGCACCGACTACGACAAGCTGGTGATGACGGTGGAGACGGACGGCACGGTGGCTCCGGACGATGCGGTTGCCCTGGCGGCGCGCATCCTGCAGGACCAGCTCCAGCTCTTCATCAACTTCGATGAGCCGCGCGAGCGCAAGGTGGAGGAAGTGCAGGAGGACCTGCCCTTCAACCGCAACCTGCTGCGCAAGGTGGACGAGCTGGAACTGTCGGTCCGCAGTGCGAACTGCCTGAAGAACGACAACATCGTCTATATCGGCGATCTGGTGCAGAAGACCGAGCAGGAAATGCTCCGCACGCCGAACTTCGGCCGCAAGTCGCTGAACGAGATCAAGGAGGTCCTCGCCTCCATGGGGCTGTCCCTCGGCATGACCGTGTCGGGCTGGCCGCCGGAGAATATCGAGGACCTCGCCAAGAAGATCGAAGAGCCGTTCTGATTTCGGCGGCGTGAAGGAATAGGACCAATGCGTCACGGGGTTGCCGGCCGAAAGCTCGGCGTCACATCCGCCCATCGCAGCGCCATGCTCCGTAACATGGCGACGAGCCTGCTCAAGCACGAGCAGATCACCACCACCCTGCCCAAGGCCAAGGAGCTGCGCCCCTACGTGGAGCGCATCATCACCCTGGGCAAGCGCGGTGACCTGCACGCGCGCCGTCAGGCTTACGCGCAGATCATGGACAAGAAGGTGGTGGAGAAGCTCTTCACCACCATCGCGGAGCGCTACAAGGCGCGCCAGGGTGGCTACACCCGCGTGCTGAAGGCGGGCATCCGCTATGGCGATGCTGCCGACATGGCGGTGATTGAACTGGTCGAGCGCGACGTCGCGGCCAAGGGGCTGGATTCCGGCCCGAAGCCGGAGGCCGCCGAGGCCGAGGGGCAGGAGGCGGCGTAAGCTGCCTTCAGCACCAGGGATTGCCGGACGGGGCGGATGGGTGACCATCCGCCCTGTTTGCGTTCCCGGCCTGCCGGACAGTGCCGGAGAGGCCCCTTGCGGCGGACTGCGCCGCCGGGCTTGATGCCAGCCGATGCGGAAGGAGGTCCCCGCCATGCCTGTCCCGACCGCGCCGGCAGGCCCCGCCAGGGCCGTGGGGCGCTGTGCATGACCGCTGCCCTGATGGGCTCTGCCCCGTCCTGCGACGCGCCGGAGCTGCCGGCCGAGCTGCAGGGGCGGATCGCCTTCTTCGCCGCGCCGACCGACGTGGCGGAGAATGCCCGCGCCCGCTTCATCGCCCTCTACGGAGATGCCGCGCCGGAGCAGGCGGCGGTGCTGGTGGCGCTCGGCGGCGATGGCTTCATGCTGGAGATGCAACACCGTTTCCTCGGCCGCAACCTGCCGATCTACGGCATGAACTGCGGCAGCGTCGGCTTCCTGATGAACGCCTTCCACGAGGACGACCTGCTGCCGCGGTTGCGCGTCGCCCAGGCCGCCATGCTGCACCCGCTGCGGATGCGGGCGCTGAACGCCGCCGGGCAGATGCAGGAGGCGCTGGCGATCAACGAGGTCTCGTTGCTGCGAGAAACGCGGCAGGCAGCCAAGATCCGCATCCTGGTGGACGGCAAGGAGCGGCTGGCCGAACTGATCTGCGACGGCATCCTGGTCGCCACCCCGGCCGGCAGCACGGCCTACAATCTCTCGGCGCATGGCCCGATCGTGCCGCTCGGAGCCAACCTGCTGCCGATGACGCCGATCTCAGCCTTCCGCCCCCGGCGCTGGCGCGGCGCCCTGCTGCCGGCCGAGGCCGTGGTGATGTTCCAGGTGCTGGAGCCCGCCAAGCGGCCGGTCGCCGCCGTTGCCGACTATGTCGAGGTTCGCGACGTCCGCTCGGTGGAGGTGCGCGAGGACCGTACGATGCGGCTGACCCTGCTGTTCGATCCGGACCACGGTCTGTCCGAGCGGATCATTGCCGAGCAGTTCACCGTCTGAGCGCGCGAGCGAAGGCGCGGCTGTGAGCATTCGTTGCCTCCGCGTTTGAAAAAGCCCTGAAACCTAGCGGACCCTTTTGCATTCTGCTAAACCGGCCCGATTGAGAGGCGTTTGCTTCCGGGGGCAGGAATCATGATGAACCGCAAGAAGGCGGCCGCGATGGCCGCCGTTTCGGCGTTGGTGCTGGGCATGACGGGCGCCGCCCGGGCGCAGAACCTCACCATGGCCGTGGGTGCGCAGGTGACGTCGCTGGACCCGCATTACCATGCGCTGTCGCCGAACTTCGCCGTGGCGACCATGCTGTTCGACACGCTGACGCAGTTCGATGCCGCTGCGAAGCTGGAGCCGGGGCTCGCGGAGTCCTGGAAGGTGGTCGAGCCGACCGTCTGGGAGTTCAAGCTGCGGCCGGGCGTCCGCTTCCACAACGGCAATCCGCTGACGGCCGATGACGTGGCCTTCACCATTTCCCGGGTGCCGAACGTTCCGAACAGCCCCTCCTCCTACGCCATCTACACCCGCGCCATCGAGCGTGTGGAAGTGGTGGATCCGACCACCGTCCGCTTCCACACCCGCACGCCCTATCCGCTGCTGCCGAACGACATGTCGCAGGTTGCGATCCTCGACAAGGAGACGCATGAGGGCGCCGGCACGGATGACTTCAATTCCGGCAAGGTCGCCATCGGCACCGGCCCCTTCCGCTACGTGAACTTCCGCAGCGGCGACCGGCTGGATCTGGAGCGCAACGACGCCTACTGGGGCCCCAAGCCCGACTGGGCGAAGGTGAACTACCGCATCGTCGTCAACGACTCCGCGCGCACTGCCGGGCTGCTGGCGGGCGACGTGGACTTCATCGACCAGGTGCCGACCAGCGACATCACCTCCCTGCGTCGCGACGGCCGCGTCCGCCTGGCGGAGAAGGATGGCCTGCGCATCATCTTCCTGGCGCTGGACCACCTGCACAAGGACGGCTCGCCCTTCATCGCCGGCAATGATGGCAAGCCGCTCAACAAGAATCCGCTGCAGGATCTCCGCGTGCGCCGCGCGCTCTCCATGGCGATCGACCGGCAGGCCATCGCCAGCCGCGTGATGGAAGGCGCGGCCCAGCCCGCCGGCCAGTTCCTGCCGAAGGGCGCCTTCGGCTACGTGCCAGGGCTGGAGGCTCCGAATTCCGACCCCGACGCCGCGCGCAAGCTGCTGACCGAGGCGGGCTATCCGGACGGCTTCCGCATCACCCTGCACGGGCCGAACGACCGCTACATCAACGATGGCCGCATCGTGCAGGCGATCGGCCAGTTCTGGACCCGCATCGGCCTGCGCACCTCGGTGGATGCGCAGCCCTGGACGACCTTCATCTCCCGCGCCGGCAAGCAGGAGTTCAGCGCCTTCCTGGTGGGCTGGGGCACTTCCTCGGGCGAGGCCTCCTCGCCGCTGCGCTCGCTGGTCGCCACCTACAACCGCGACAAGGGCTACGGCACTTCCAACCGCGGTCGCTACTCCAACCCGGAGATGGACGCCAAGCTTGAGGCGGCGCTGAGCGAGATGGACGACGAGAAGCGTGAGAAGCTGCTGCAGGAAGCGACGACGATCGCGATGCAGGATGTCGGCATCATCCCGATCCACATCCAGAAGAACATCTGGGCGATGCGGCCGACCCTGCGGCACGACTCCCGCGCGGACGAACTGACCCGCGCGCAGGACGTGCACCCGGCGGCGGCGCGCTGATCGATGGCGGTCTATCTCCTCCGCCGGCTGCTGCAGTCGGCCCTCGTGATGCTGGCGATGTCCGTCATCGTCTTCATCGGCATCTACGCGATCGGCGACCCGGTCGAAATCCTGATCAGCCCGGAGGCCGACCAGATGGAGCGTGAGCGCGCGGTCCGCGCGCTCGGCCTCGATCTGCCGCTGTGGATGCAGTACCTCTCCTTCCTCGGCAACGCGCTGCGCGGCGATCTCGGCCGCAGCTTCGTGTTCAACGAGCCGGCGCTGCAGCTGATCCTGCAGCGCATGCCGGCGACGCTGGAACTGGCCTTCGGCGCCACCTTCATCGCGTTGCTGGTCGGCCTGCCGCTCGGCCTCTATGCCGGCCTCAAGCCGAACTCCTTCGGCGCCAAGACCGTGATGGCCGGCTCGATCCTGGGCTTCTCGCTGCCGACCTTCTGGGTCGGGCTGATGATGATCATGGTCTTCGCCGTGCAACTCGGCTGGCTGCCCTCCACCGGCCGCGGCCAGACCGTCGATGTGCTGGGGCTGCGCTGGTCCTTCCTGACCTGGGATGGGCTGCAGCACCTGATCATGCCGGCGATGAACCTCGCGCTGTTCAAGATCAGCCTGGTTATCCGACTGACCCGCGCCGGCGTGCGCGAGACCATGCTGATGGACTACGTGAAGTTCGCGCGCGCCAAGGGCCTCTCCCCGGCGCGCGTGACCTATGTGCACGTGTTCAAGAACATCCTGATCCCGGTCGTCACCGTGGTCGGGCTGGAGCTGGGCTCCACCATCGCCTTCTCGGTGGTGACGGAGAGCGTCTTCGCCTGGCCGGGCATGGGCAAGCTGATCATCGACAGCATCAATGTTCTCGATCGCCCCGTCATCGTCGCCTACCTGATGATGATCGTGCTGATGTTCATCACCATCAACCTGCTGGTCGACCTCGCCTATTCGGCACTCGATCCGCGCGTGCGGCTGGAGGGCAAGTGAGATGAGCACGACAACCGCCAACTCCGCCGCGCCGGCGCCCGCCTCGGCGCCGGCGCCCAAGGTCGAGACGCCGTTCCGTCGCTTCGTCTCCGAGTTCGCCGAGAGCAAGCTGGCGCTCTTCGGGCTGATCGTCATCGTGCTGATCGCGCTGATCGCCCTCTTCGCGCCCTGGCTGGCGCCGCAGAACCCCTACGACCTCGCCCAGCTCGACATCCTCGACGGGCGCCTGGAGCCGGGTACCCGCAACGGGCTGGACACCTTCACCTATTGGCTGGGCACCGATGACCAGGGGCGCGACATGCTCTCCGGCATCATGTACGGCCTGCGCATCTCGCTCACCGTGGGCGGCGGCTCGGCGATCATTGCCTGCGCCATCGGCGCCACGCTCGGCCTGCTCGCCGCCTATGCCGGCGGCAAGGCCGATACGGTGATCATGCGCCTCGTCGACCTGCAGCTCTCCTTCCCCTCGATCCTGGCCGCGCTGATGATCCTGGCCTTCCTGGGCAAGGGCGTGATGAACGTCGTGCTGGCGCTGGTGATCGTCGAATGGGCCTACTACGCCCGCACCGTGCGCGGCACCGCGCTGGTCGAGCGCGGGCGCGAGTATATCGAGGCGGCGCAGTGCCTGGCGCTGCCGACGCGCCGCATCATCTTCCGCCACCTGCTGCCGAACTGCCTGCCGCCGCTGATCGTGGTGGCGACCATGCAGGTGGCGCGCGCCATCGCGCTGGAAGCGACGCTGTCCTTCCTCGGCCTCGGCGTGCCGATCACCGAGCCCTCGCTCGGCCTGCTGATCTCCAACGGCTACGAGTACATGCTCTCCGGCAAGTACTGGATCAGCTTCTACCCGGGCATCGCGCTGCTCGTGACCATCGTCTCCATCAACCTGGTGGGCGACCAGCTGCGCGACGTGCTCAACCCGCGACTCAAGAAGTAAAGGGGAGGGCATGGCACAGACCCCGACCGCCAACGCCGCGTCACCCGTGCTGGAGGTGCGCGACCTCCAGACCCATTTCTTCACCCGCGCCGGGGTGGTCAAGGCGGTGGACGGCGTCTCCTTCACCGTCCGGCGCGGCAAGGTGCTGGGGCTGGTGGGCGAGTCCGGCTCCGGCAAGACCGTCACCGGCTTCTCGATCCTGGGGCTGGTGGATGCGCCGGGCCGCATCACCGGCGGCTCCATCCTGTTCCATGGGCAGGACCTGGCGAAGCTCTCCGAGGAGGAGATGCGGCAGCTGCGCGGCAACCGCATCGCCATGATCTTCCAGGACCCGATGATGACGTTGAATCCGGTGCTCCGGATCGACACGCAGATGATCGAGACGGTCCAGGCGCATGCCAAGGTCAGCCGCGAGGAGGCCCGCCAGCGCGCCCGCGACACGCTGGGCATGGTCGGCATCCCCTCCCCGGAGGAGCGGCTGAAGGCCTATCCGCACCAGTTCTCCGGCGGCATGCGCCAGCGCGTCGCCATCGCCATCGCGCTGCTGCACCGGCCCGAGGTGATCGTCGCCGACGAGCCGACCACTGCGCTCGACGTCACCATCCAGGCGCAGATCCTGGCGGAGGTGCAGAAGCTCTGCGCCGAGACCGGCACGGCGATGATCTGGATCACGCACGACCTCTCCGTGGTCGCCGGCCTCGCTGACGACCTGGCGGTGATGTATGCCGGCCGGGTGGTCGAGCGCGGCCCGGTGAGCGAGACGCTCGATGCGCCGCTGCATCCCTATACCGCCGGGCTGATCGGCAGCGTGCCCTCGCGCAACAAGCGCGGCGAGCCGCTGCGGCAGATCCCGGGCATGACGCCTTCGCTGCTGAACCTGCCGGCGGGCTGCGCCTTTCGCACCCGCTGCCCCAATGCGCAGGAGAAATGCAAGCAGGACCCGCCGCTTGGCGAGTTGCTGCCGGGGCGCGAGGCACGCTGCTTCTTCCCCTACAATGTGCCCGCCGGAGAGGCCGCCGCATGAGCACGACGCCGATCATCGAACTGAAGGGCGTCTCCAAGCGCTTTTCCAAGAAGCTCGACTTTGCCGGCAAGCTGGCGAAGAAGCTCGGCGTGCCGGTGAAGGAGGAGACGGTCCATGCGGTGGACGAGGTCAGCTTCACCGTCAACAAGGGCGAGGTGGTCGGGCTCGTCGGCGAATCCGGCTGCGGCAAGTCCACCCTCGGCCGCATGGTGGCCGGCATCATGCCGGCGACCGCGGGCGAGATCCGCTGGCACGGGCGTGAGCTGAGCTCGCTTTCCGGCGCCGAGGCGCGGAACGCCAAGCTGCAGACCCAGATGATCTTCCAGAACCCCTATGCCAGCCTGAACCCGCGCATGCGGGTGGCGGACATCGTGGGCGAGGCGCCGCTGGTGCATGGCCTGACCAAGCGCGGCGAGTACGACAGCTACGTTGACAACCAGCTCCGCCGCGCCGGGCTCGATCCCTCGCTGAAGCGGCGCTACCCGCACCAGTTCTCCGGCGGTCAGCGCCAGCGCATCGGCATCGCCCGCGCGCTGGCGGTGCAGCCGGAATTCATCGTCTGCGACGAGGCGGTTGCGGCGCTGGACGTCTCGATCCAGGCGCAGATCCTGAACCTGTTCCTGGACCTGCGGCGGGAGCTGAACCTCACCTACCTGTTCATCAGCCATGACCTCGGCGTGGTGGAGCATCTCTCCGACCGCGTCGTGATCATGTATCTGGGCCGGGTGGTGGAGGAGGCTTCGGCGGAGGAGGTCTTCAGCAACGCCAACCACCCCTATACCCAGGCGCTGCTCGACGAGGTGCCCCGCATCGAGGTGCGCAAGAAGCAATTCGCCGGCATCAAGGGCGAGATTCCCTCGCCGCTGAACCCGCCCTCCGGCTGCCACTTCCATCCGCGCTGCCCGCATGCCTTCGAGCGCTGCAAGGTGGAGCGCCCGGCGCTGAAGGAGATCGCCCCGGGGCACCGGTCGGCCTGCCATCTGAACGACAAGACCTGAGGCGGGTGGCGGCCGGTTGCGCCGCCGCCATGTCGGGAGGAAGAGGGCCGGGGAAGGCATTCCCCGGCCTTTTTCAATGCTCCTCCTTGCCGGACCAGGCAGCGGGAAAGGCGCGGCGGCCGGCAAAGGGCGCCGGGTTCGGCCGCCTGGCGCGGCTTGACGGTGCGGCCGCCGCGCGGGGATGAAGGCCCGGCAGGCCACCGGAGACGGCGGCTGCCACAGGAGGCCATAGATGCAGGATCCGGTTCTGGTCGAGGTGATGCGCGGCGCGCGGGTGGAATCCTGCCATGCCGGCGCCTTCGCCGTCGTTGATGCGGAAGGCGGCGTTCTGCTCTCGGGCGGGGACATCGACCGCCCGGTCTATCCGCGCTCCGCCGTGAAGGTCATCCAGGCCCTTCCTCTGGTCGAGAGCGGCGCGGCCGACCGCTTCGGGCTGGACGACGAGGCCCTGGCGCTCGCCTGCGCCTCGCATGGCGGCGAGGCGCGCCATGTCGCGGTGGCAGCGCGGATGCTCGCGGCTGCCGGGCAGGACGCGGGCGGGCTGGAGTGCGGCGCGCACTGGCCGAGCTTCGCCCCGGCGGCGCGGGCGCTGGCCTGCGAGGGGGCCGAGCCGGGGCCGCTGCACAACAACTGCTCGGGCAAGCATGCCGGCTTCATCTGCCTGGCCTGCGGGCTGGGCGAGGATCCGCGCGGCTATGTGACGCCCGCCCACCGCGTCCAGCGCGAGGTCCGGGCAGCGCTGGAGGCGGTAACGGGCACGCCGCTGCGCGAGGGCAGCCACGGGATCGACGGCTGCTCCATTCCCACCTATGCCATCCCCCTTCGCGCGCTGGCGCAGGGCTTCGCACGCATCGGCACCGGAAGCGGTCTGGCGCCGGGGCAGGCAGCGGCGGCACGGCGGCTGCGTCGGGCGGTGGCTGCGCATCCTTTCCTGGTGGCCGGCACCGGGCGCTTCGACACGGCCGTCATGGAGGCCCTGGGCGAGCGGGCTTTCGTGAAGGTGGGGGCGGAAGGCGTGTTTTGCGCGGCCTTGCCCGAAGCTGGGCTGGGGATCGCCATCAAGTGTGACGACGGCGCGGTGCGCGCGGCCGAGGTGATCATGGCCACGCTGCTGCGCCGTCTGCTGCCGCTGGACAGCGCGGAGGAGAGCGTGCTCGCGCCCCTCGCCGCGCCGGAGATGCAGAACTGGAACGGCATCACCGTCGGCATGCTGCGCCCGGCCGCGGCACTGACTGCCTGAAGAAGAAGGCGGGGGGGGGGGAATTCCCCCCCAGGCCCTATCTTCTTTCTCCAAACATTCCGTAGGCGGCCAGAAAGCGCGAAAATCTGCAGTAAGAAGAAGGGGGAGGTTGAGAGAACTCCTTCTCCCGAATCCTGTTGTGCCGCAGACCTGACCCAGATCATCGCAGCCCTTCTACAGCGGATGTTTGACCAGAGTGGCTGGGCCCCGATTCGCGTCCGGCAGGACACGCGATGCGCGTAGACTTGGTCGGGCACTTATCGCGCTGATTTCCAGGACTTTTCGCTTTACCGTGAGACTTCCCCCTGCGGCGGGAGGAATGTTCGCAATCGCGCGAGGCCGGGTTCCGGCATGTGGCGTTCACGCTTACCAATGCCGCCATGCGCCGCCGAATCTTTTTTCTTGCAACCGCCGCGGCTGGAATGCTGGCCGCGCCGGGTGCTGTTCACGCTGCGACACGCCGTCGCTTTCCCGAGCTTTCAGCCGCCCGGCGGCTGCAATTGCGGCATGCTGCATCCGGCGCGAAGTTCTCCGGGATCTATCGCACCGGCCAGTCCGTGGATCCTGGCGCGATGGCGGAGCTTTCGGAAGTGCTGGCCGATACCCGCACGGGCGCCGTGCGCCCCTTCGATCCCGAGGTGATCGATATTCTCTGGGAACTCGGTCAGCAGCAGAAGTTCACCGAGTTCGCCATCCTCTCCGGCTATCGCACACCGGCCACCAACCGCGCCGTGCATGGTGCCGGCGACAGCCAGCATCTGCGCGCTGCCGCGCTCGATGTGGAAATGCCGGCGGCGAAGTTCGATGCCTTCGGGGAGGCGGCGCTGCGCCTCGCGCGCGGCGGCGTCGGCCTCTATCCGCAGCACGGCTTCATCCATGTCGATTCCGGCCCGGTGCGGCGCTGGGGCGGCGGAGGCCCCGCCGGCACCATGGCGGTCCGCGCGCCGAAGCTCTCGCCTGCCGAGGAGCGCCTGAACCGTCTGGCCGAGGCCTGGGCAGCCGCGCGGCGCTGAACGCCGCTCAGCCTCCCCAGGCGGCCTGCGCCGCACGGCAGGCCGCCAGGTCCCAGGCCGCGCAGCCGACGCTCTTCAGGAAAACGGGTCGGCTGAAATCGGGCGGCGTGTCCAGGGCGGTGGCAAGCGGCCGCACGCTGGCCCAGTCCGTTCCCGCCGCTGCGACGTCCCCGGCCTCGACCGGGGCGCCGACCGGGTCGTCCACATAGATCTGGCTGCCGGTGATGGTCGGCGCGCCGATCTCCACCATGTCGAGCCGGTAGGCGCCGACGCCGATCACCAGGCAATCCGCCCGCGCAGGCGCATCATAGACCGGCTGCCTGCTGCTGGTGGCGGCGATCACCACTTCGGTGGAGGCTGCTGCGTCATTCCCGGCGGGATGCACGGCCCCCCCGAGCGCATCGCAGAAGGCGCGTACCGCTTCAGCACGCCGCCCCTGCACCGCAATCCGCACGCCGGGGAAGAGTTCCAGCAGCGCCTCCGCATGCGCGCGCGCCTGCGCGCCGATGCCGATCAGCAGGGCGGCCCGTGGCGGCGCGGGGCGCAGGCGTTGGATGCCCAGCATCGAGATGGCGGCGGTGCGGCGGGCGGTGACGGTCGGGCCGTCCAGCACGAAAAGCGCGCGGCCATTGGTCGCGTCCAGGCAGGTCACCTGGCCTTGCAGTGCCGGAAGGCCCGCTGACGGGTTGCCGTTGTAGATGGTGATCAGCTTGTGCGCGATCAGGTCCGGCGCGCTGCAGGGCATGGAGAGCAGCATCCCCGCCCCGCCGCCGACCGGCACCACCAGCCGCTCCGGGCTGACGATCTCGCCACGCTGATAGGCGGGCAGGACCTCCTCCAGCGCCGCGATCAGGCGGGGATAGGCGAGCAGGCGGGCGGTTTCCGCGGCGTCATGGATCTGCATGGGGGCAAGCGCATCAGGAAATCGGCGCGGTGGCAAGAAGGCTGGGGGGAATGAATTCCCCCCAGGCCCCCCATCTTTCTTCTGTCAGTTTCCCGCGCCGGCGGCCGGCGCAGCGCCAAACTGACAAAAAGAAGATGGGGGTTTGGGGGAATTCCTTCCCCCAAGCTTTTTCATGCGTCCAGCCTGAGATCCGCCCGCAGGAAGGGCGCCACCCGCTCCTCCACCAGGTCCACGCCGAGCCCGGGACGCTCGGGAATGGCCAGGCGGCTGTTCTTCACCTGCGGCTCCAGCGGCGCGTCCACCAGGGCGAAGTGCTCCGGCACGCGGAAGGGATAGAGTTCCTGGATCAGGAAGTTCGGGATGCAGGCGTCGAGTTGCAGCGCGGCCGCGGTGGCGACCGGCCCGGCACAGAGATGCGGCTGCACCCGCATGTTGTACATCTCCGCGATGGCGGCGATCTTCTTCGTCTCCATGATCCCGCCCACCGTGCCGATATCGGGCTGCACGATGGCCGCGGCCCGCAACTCGAAGAGGCGCCGGAAGCCATAGCGCGTGTAGAGCCGCTCGCCGGCCGCGACCGGGACGGTGATGCGCTCGGCCACCAGCTTCATGGCATCAGGATCGAAGGGATCGACCGGCTCCTCCAGGAAGAAGAGGTCAAATTCCTCCAGCTTCCGGCCGAGGCGGATGATGGCGTCGGTGGTCAGTTCGGCGCTCATGTCCACCATCAGGTCCACATCCGGCCCCACGGCGTCGCGCACGGCGCGCACACGTTCCACCGCAAGCCTCTCGAAGTCGCGGTCGAACTCGCGGCGGGAGACATGCGCGAAGATGCCGTTGGGGTGGTCCTTGATCGGCGTGGCCAGCGGGTAGAATTTCAGCGCGTCATAGCCCTTGGCCACCGCCTGCTCGGCGGCGCGCGCCATCTCGTCGGGCGTGACGGCGCGGAAGGACCAGCCATTGGCATAACACCGCACCTCCTGCCGGCAGCGCCCGCCCAGCAGCTCATAGACCGGCACGCCCAGCGCGCGGCCCTTGATGTCCCAGAGCGCCGTCTCGATGGCGCTGATGGCGGCGTAGAGGATCGGCCCGCCACCCTTGGCCCAGAAGGTGTGGTCGTAGAGGTCGCTCCAGATCGCCTCGATCTGCCGCGCGTCGCGCCCGAGCACGATCCGGCGCAGCATTTCTTCGAGCGTGGCGGCGGCGCCGGTCGCGCCGATGCCATAGGCCAGCGCCGCCTCGCCAAGGCCGCAGATGCCCTCATCCGTCCAGAGGCGCAGGATCAGCGGCGTGCGGCCGTCGATCTTCGTGAAGTAGATCTGCGCGCGGGTGATCTTCATGCCGGGCCTCCTTTCAGGCGGCAGGCTGGAAGCGGTCGATGCGGAAGGCGTCGAGCGGGATGTCGGTCCGGCCGTCCAGCACCAGCTCGCTCATGATGGCGCCGATGGCGGGGCCGAGCTGGAAGCCGTGCCCGGAGAAGCCGAAGGCATGGAACAGGCCCGGCGTGGTGCGGCTCGGCCCGATGACGGGAATGCCGTCGGGCATCTTGCCGTCGATGCCGCTCCAGGAGCGGATCACCTGTGCGCCCGCCAGTTCCGGCACCAGTTGCACGGCGAGGTCCAGCATTTCCAGCGTGACCTCCGGCAGCGGGCGCGCCCAGGGGACGGCGGGGTCGGACTCGCCATGCCCGCCGCCGATGATGACGTTGCCGCGCGGGATCTGCCGCAGATAGACGTTGCCGCCGACCACGCCGAGATTGGGCTCGATGAAGTAGGGGACCGGCTCCGTCACCGCCATGTTCGGGCTGAGCGGCTTCACCGGCACGGGCTCGCCGAAGGCCTCCGCCACCGCACCGCCCCAGAAGCCGGCCATGTTCAGCAGCACCGGCGCGCGGAAGGTCTCGCCAGCCCCGCTGACCAGCTCGAACTGCCCGGCGGCGTGGTGCTGCGCGACGATCGTGGTGTGCTCGCGGATCTCCGCGCCGGCCGCGCGCGCCGCCTGCGCCAGGGCCGGGGCGAGCAGGCGCGGATTGGCCGAGCCGTCCTCCGGCGCGAAGGAGCCGGCCACCACCGCCGGCCCCAGCCAGGGATATTCACGATGGATGGCGTTGCGCCCGACCATGCGCAGCGGCAGGTCGTGCTGCTTGGCCACGTCCAGATAGGCGATCAGCTCGGCTTCCTCGGCGTCGCTGCGCGCCAGCTTGAGGTGGCCTGTGACGGTGAACTCCGCCTCGGTGCCAGTGATGTCCTTCAGCCGGCCCCAGAGCTCGCGCGAGCGGCGGGCGATGGGCAACTCGGCCGGATTCCGGCCTTGCTGGCGCACGCCGCCATAATTCACCCCCGAGGCCTGGGAGCCGACCAGGCCGCGTTCCAGCAGCACCACCTTCACGCCGCGCTGCGCCAGGTGCAGCGCCGCCGAGCAGCCGGCGCCGCCGCCGCCCAGCACCAGGACCTCGCCTTCGGTGCTCATGGTACGGCCTCCGGAGCAGGGCGGGGCGCGGCGATGGGCAGCGGCTTCACCGGCGGCTGGCCGCGCAGCCGGCCGATGGCTTCCACCGGCTGGCCCAGTTCAGCGGCCAGGATCTCGGCCGCAGCGGCACCGCAGACGCGGCCCTGGCAGCGGCCCATGCCGGTGCGGCTGAAGGCCTTGGCGCGGTTCATCTCCGGCGCCGGGCCGGCGGCGTTGTCGGCGCGGGCGGCGGCGCGCAGCTCGCCGGCGCGCAACCCCTCGCAGCGGCAGAGGATGGCCTCGTCCGGCAGGGCGGCGGCGAGATGGGCGGGGAAGGGGAAGGCGCGATCCAGCGCCGCGCGGAAACGCTGCTGGCGGGCGAGCGCCGCATCCAGCCGCGCGACGGTGGTGGCCTCCACCGCCTGCCCGGCATCCTGGAGAAGCGCGAGAGCGGCGCGGGCGCCGGCCAGTTCGGCGACCTCGGCGCCGCCGATGCCGGCCCCGTCCCCGGCGAGATAGTGGCCCGCCACGGGCGTGCGCCCGGCGGCGTCGCGCACCGGCACCCAGTTGTGCTGGAGCGCGTCGAAGCGGAAGGGAATGCCGGCGAGGTCGGCGAGCTGCGCCTCGGGCCGCAGGCCCCAGCCCATGCCGACGGCGTCGCACGCCACCGCATGCTCGCGGCCGGAAGCGTCGCGCCAGCGCAGGCCGGCGACGCCCTCCGCCCCGCCTTCGATGGCCAGCGGTGTCACGCCTTCCGCGACCGGCACACGATGCGCCCGCAGCCAGCCAACATAGAAAAGCCCCTTGGCGAAGGTGGCGCCGCCGCGCAGCAGCCCGGGCGCCGCCGCGGCCTTGGTGGCGAAGGGCGTGGTGTCCAGCACCGCCGCCACCTCGGCCCCCGCCTTGGCGTACTGGTAGGCGACGAGCCAGAGCAGCGGCCCGCTGCCCAGAAAGACGACGCGCCGGCCGATGCCGCAGCCCTGCGCCTTCAGCGCGATCTGCGCGCCGCCCAGGGTGGTCACGCCCGGCAAGGTCCAGCCCGGCACGGGCAGGACGCGGTCCATGGCGCCGGTGCAGAGCAGCGCGGCATCATATTCGACGACGGCCTGCGTGCCGCGATGCAGCGTGTGCAGCCGCTTCGCGCCAGGGCGGATGTGCCAGGCCAGGGTTTCCGGGCGCCAGTCGGCGCGGGCCTTCAGCGCATCGAAGGCGGCGTGCAGGGCGGTGGCGCGCTTCGCCTCGAAACCATAGAGCGTGCGGGCATTGCGTTGCAGCGGGGCAGGGGGGCGCTGGTAGATGCGGCCGCCGCCCTCCGGCGCCTCATCGATCCAAACGGGGCGGTGGCCTGCCGCCATGAGCACTTCCACCGCGCGCACCCCGGCGGGGCCGGCGCCGACAACGGCAATCCTCATCCGCGTTTCACCGCCATTCCCGCTTCAGCGGGAGTGGCGCAGGCGCGCACCCGGCCCAGCCCCTCCACCGCCACCCAGCAATCCTGGCAGGCACCCATCAGGCAGAAGCCGGCGCGCTCGCCATCGCCGAACTCGCTGCGGCGCAGATGCCCGGCGTCGGCGGCGAGCAGCGCGGTCAGCAGCGTATCGCCCTGCTGCGCCTCGATCGTCCGCCCATCAAGGGTGAGCGCGATGCGCGGCCGGTCGGCGTCGCGCAGGCGGTGCAGCCTCACAGCATGTCCTCGTGGCGGCAGTTGACCAGCAGCTCGGCGACACTGGCCGTGTTCGGCAGGTGCAGCAGCACCTCGGCCAGCACGGCGATGTCCTCGGGGCGGGACATCTTCTCGCGCGGCCATTTCGTCACATGCGCCGTCATGTCGGTGTCCACGAAGCCCGGGCAGAGCACGCTGGCGCGGATGCCGTGCTCGAAGCCGAGCCGCCGCACCTCCTGTGTCAGCGCCATGACGGCGAACTTGCTCATGGCATAGGCGAGGTTGTCGTTGCGCACGCGCTTGCCGGAGAGCGAGGCGATGTTCACCACCCGGCCCGTGCCACTCGCCACCAGATGCGGCCAGGCAGCGCGGATGACGCGCATCGGACCCTTGGCGTTGATGGTCCAGAGGCTGTCGAAAGGCGCCTCCTCGCCGTCCAGCAGCGTGCCGCGCGTGTTGCTGCCGGCGGCGTTCACCAGCGCGTCGAGACGGCCATGGCGCTCGATCGTGGCGGCGACCCAGGCCTCGGCGCTGCCGGGCTGCGCAGCCTCGTAGCGGTGGTGGGTGAGGTTGGGATGCTCCGGCAGGCGGCTGGCGTCCCGCACCCCGGCACTGATGGTGCAGCCGGCGGCCAGCAGCCGCTCCAGCACGGCGCGCCCGATGCCCCGGGTAGCGCCGGAAATCATCACCACGCGCCCCTGCGGCGTCAGCATGGCGTTTCCTTCCGAGGTGGAGGTGGGAGGGGCGGCGCAGACGGCGCCGCCCGGAGGCCGCGGCGCTCAGGCCAGCGCGGTGCTTTCGAAGGTGAGGCCGGAATAGAAGGTCAGCGCGCCCGGCAGGTTCTTGAAGCCCGTGATACCCTTCTGCATGGCATAGCCCTGGTTGCGCCAGTTCAGCCCGACCATGGGCACCTGCTCGATCGAGACCTGCTCCATCTCACGGTAGATCGCCTTGCGCTTGGCCGTGTCGAACTCGGCGCGGCCGGCGGCGAGCAGCTCGGTGATGCGGTCGATCTTCAGCCCGTAGCTGCGGACATAGGAGGGTGAGAGGCTGCCATCGAGAAAGTTGGCCAGCCCGTTCGGGTCGTTGCTGTCGGCGGCGGTGCCCATCACCGCCATGTCGTACTGCCCGCGGTTGCCGAGCGCGACGCGCGTGCCCCAGTCCGGCAGGTTGAGCTGCGCCTGGATGCCGACGGCGGCCAGGTGCTGCTGCACCACCTCGGCCGTGTCCTTGTGCATGCCGTATTGCGCGGTGGAGAGCAGGTTGCAGCTGATGCTCGGCTGCCCCGCCTCGGCCAGCAGCTTCTTCGACATTTCGGGATCGTACTTCCAGGCGTCCTTGAACTCGGGATTGTAGAACTCGCTGGATTCGTCGATCGGCAGGTGCTCCAGCGGCGAGCCACGGCCGAAGAAGGCAGCCTTCACCAGGTCCGTGCGGCGGATGGCATGCGCCACGGCGCGGCGCACCCGCGCGTCGTTGAAAGGCGGGCGCGCGCCGTTGAACACCAGGAACATGAAGGGGCCGTCCACGGCGTCCAGCTTCAGCGCCGAGTTCTCGTCGATGCTGCTCATGGACTGCCAGGGCACGTATTCGATCAGGTCCACGTCGCCGGCCTGCAGGGCGGCAGTGCGCAGGTTCTCGTCGGAGTAGGCGACGGCGCGGATGCCCTTCAGCTTCGGCAGGCCGGGCTTGTAGTAGCCCTCGAAGGCCTCCAGTTCGAGCGAGGCGCCGCGCTCCTGCGACTTCAGCACGAAGGGGCCGGCGCCGATGAAGTCATTGCCCGAGGATTTCCGCGAGCAGATCGGCATGTGATAGCTGGCCATCCAGCTCGGCAGCGTCACCACCGGCTCCTTGGTGGTCAGCCGCACCGTGCGCGCATCCGGCGTCTCGATGCGGGCGATGCTGCGCATCTCGTTGCGGAAATAGGCGGTGGAGCGCTCGCCGGCGACCTGCTCGATGGTCCACTTCACGTCCTCGGCGGTCACCGGGTCGCCGTTCTGGAACTTCGCCTCGCGCAGCTTGAAGATCCAGGTGGTCTCGCCCTCGCGCGACCAGGATTCGGCGAGCCCCGGCTGCAGCGAGCCGTCCTCGCCATAGGCGACCAGCCCGCGATGGATCATCAGCTTCACCGTCGCCGCCGCGGTGCCGCTGTTGGCCCAGGGCTGGATGGTGGGCGGGAAGCTGGAGAGGCCGAAGCGCAGCACGCCGGAACTGGCCGCGCGCGCGCCGGGGATGCGCAGGAAGGGCAGCAGGGCGGATGCGGCGGTACCGGCCAGGACGGCCCGTCGGGTGGCACTGGTAGCCATGCGGAACTCTCCTTTCCCAGATGGTCGCTGTCGCTCAGGGCGCGTGGTGATAGGCCTCGCGCGCGGTTGCGGCGCTGATCGTCCCCTCGGCCAGATCGCGCGCCACGGCCTCGGCGCTGCGCTGCTCGGGCGGCCCGTAGCCGCCACCGCCAGGGCTGACGATGGCGAACCACTGCCCCGCCTTCAACACCGCCGTGTTGCCGGTGAACTGCACGCCCGGTCCGCACTCCACCGCACCATGCCCGCCGCCACCGCCGCCGAACAGGCCCCAGCTCCGCGAGTGCAGGCGGGAGGTGTCGATGCGGACGCGGCAATCCTCGTCGGCGCGATAGACCCGGCGCAGCCCCATGCCGCCGCGGAAGCGCCCGATGCCGCCGGAATCCTGCACCAGCTCGTAGCGCAGCAAGGTCAACGGGTACTCGATCTCCAGCGCCTCGACCGGCAGGTTGGAGGTGTTGGTGGTGTGCACATGCACGCCGTCCAGCCCGTCCTTGGTGGCGCGGGCGCCATTGCCGCCGCCCATGGTCTCCAGATAGACCCAGAGCGCGCCATCCGCCTTGCGGCTGCCGATGAAGCTGGCGACGGTGCAGGTGGAGTTGGTGCAGGCGGTGACACGCTCCGGCACCGCCTGGGCCAGCGCGCCGAGGATCATGTCGGAAACACGCTGGCAGGCCTGCAGCCGGCCGTTCACCGCGGCCGGATGCTTGCAGTTGAGCATGCTGCCCTCGCGTGCCGTGACGGCGAGGGGGCGCGCCAGCCCGGCATTCGGCAGGATGGTCGGGTCCACCACCGACTTCACCGCGTAGTACACGGTGGCGAGCAGCGCCGTATAGGTCATGTTGAGGCCGGCGCGCATCTGGTCCGGCCCATCGAAATCCAGCGTCATGCCGTCGCCCTGCACCGTCACGCGCAGCGAGAAGGGCAGGGTGCCGTCGATCTCCGGGCTGTCGAACTCGTCCTGAAAGGCATAGGTGCCGTCGGGAATGGCGGCGATGCCGGCGCGCATCTTGCGCTCGGCATAGTCGAGCAGCGCGCTGCCGGCGGCCAGCACCGTCTCCGTGCCATACTTCGCGCAGAGCGCCTGGAAGCGCTGCACGCCGACACGGTTGGCCGCCATCTGCGCGCGCAGGTCCGAGAGCCGCTCGTGCGGCACCTGGCAGTTCAGCAGGATGAGGTCCTGGATGTCCTTCTGCAGCACCCCGGCGCGGTAGAGCCGCACCGGCGGGATGCGCAGCCCCTCCTGGTAGATGTGGGCATGGCCGCGATCGGCGAAGTCGGAGTGGTGCGCCAGGTTCACCGTCCAGGCGGCGATCCGGCCCTCCACGAAGATCGGCTCGGCGAGCACGATGTCGGGCAAATGGGTGCCGCCGCCCTCATAGGCGTCGTTGCCGACGAAGACGTCGCCCGGCCGCATGTCTTCCACCGGGTGGCGGCGCATGATGTGCGGGATGATGCCGATGAAGCTGCCGAGATGGATCGGGATATGCTCGGCCTGGCACAGCGTCTCGCCGGCGGCGTTGAACAGTGCGGTGGAGCAGTCGCGCCGCTCCTTGATGTTGGTGGAGTAGGAGGCGCGGATCAGCGCCTCGCCGGTTTCCTCGACGATGGAGGAGAGGGCGGCGCCGATCACCTCGACGGTGATCGGGTCCAGCGCCGGGGCGGTGCTGGCCTGCAACGCTTGGCTCATGCCGTCACCTCCAGGATCAGGTTGAGATAGGCGTCCACGCGGGCGTTCATGCCCGGCGGCACCACGGTGGTGGTGTCCATCTGCTCGACGATGGCGGGGCCGGCGAAGCGGTTGCCGGGGGCGAGCGCGTCGCGGCTGTAGATCGGCGTCGGCACGAAGTCGCCGGCCTCGGGGAACCAGACCGGCCGCTGGCCGGTGATGGCGCCGGAGGCGTCCGGTCCGGCCTCGGGATAGGCCTTCAGCTCGGCCTTGCGCACCAGCCCGGTGGCTTCCAGCCGCAGCGTGACGATCTGCACCGTCTCGCCCTCGGCGACGAAGCCGTAGCGCTGGCGATGCGCCTCGGCGAAGCCCTCGACCAGTGCCCGCAGGGTTTCGCCGGTGATCTCGCCCTCCAGCAGCGGCACGGCCAGCTCGTAGTTCTGGCCCTGGTAGCGCATGTCGGCGGTGCGGGTCAGGCGGCGCGCCTCGGGGGCGATGCCCTCATGCCCGAACCACTCGGCGGCGCGCCCGGCCAGCTGCGCGAAGCCTGCCGCCACCTCCGGCACCGCCGCCTCGTCCGCCGTTACCAGCTTGGTCGCGGCGAAGTCGGCGCGCAGGTCGGTCAACAGCAGGCCCATGGCGCAGAGGATGCCGGGATTGCGCGGCACCAGCACGCGCTTCATCTCCAGCTCCTTGGCCAGCCGCGCCGCGTGCAGCGGGCCGGCGCCGCCGAAGGCCATCAGCGTGTAGTCGCGCGGGTCGTGCCCGCGCTGCACGGAGATGACGCGGATGGCACGCGCCATGTTGGCAGTGACAACGGACAGGATGCCCTGCGCCGTCTCCATCACGCCGAGGCCGAGCTTCTCGGCGAGTTGCCCGATGGCCGCCTTGGCCAGGTCCTGCCGCACCGCCATGCGGCCGCCGAGCAGGTGCGTCGGGTTCAGCGTCTGCAGCACCACGTTGGCGTCGGTGGTGGCGGGCTCGGTATTGCCGCGGTCGTAGCAGACGGGGCCGGGATCGGCGCCGCAGGAGCGCGGCCCGACCTTCAGCAGCCCGCCGGCATCCACATGGGCGATGGAGCCGCCACCGGCGCCCACGGTGTGGATGTCGAGCATCGGCGCCTTGATCGGGTAGCCGTGCACCACGGCCTCCGAGGTCAGCTTGCACTGGCCGCCCTGCAGCAGCGCCACGTCGGTGGAGGTGCCGCCCATGTCGAAGGTGATCAGGTCCTCGAAGCCGGCCAGGGCGCCGATCGCCTGGGCGCCCACCACGCCGGTCGAGGGGCCGGAGAGCACGGTACGCACCGGCATGTCGGCGGCGGTCGAGAAGCCGATGACGCCACCGTTCGATTGCGTCAGGTGCGGCGCCACGGACATGCCGAGGGCCTGCAGCCGCGGCGTCAGGCGCTCGATGTAGCGGCGCATGACCGGGCCGAGATAGGCGTTCAGCACGACGGTCGAGAGCCGCTCGAACTCGCGGAACTCGGGCGCGATCTCGTGGCCGGCGCTGATGAAGGCCTCCGGCATCTCCTCGCGCAGGATGGCGACGGCGCGCTGCTCGTGCTCGGGGCGGACGAAGCCGTAGAGGAAGGAAACCGCAACCGCCTTCACGCCCGCCTCGCGCAGGGCGCGGGCGGCGGCGCGCATCCGCTCCTCGTCGAGCGGCGTGTCGATCTCGCCGGTGTGGCGCACCCGCTCCGGCACTTCCAGGCGCAGGTCGCGCGGCACCAGGGTGGGCGGCTTGTCGGCCTGCATGTCGTAGAGGTCGGGGCGCTTCTGCCGGCCGATCTCCAGCAGGTCACGGAAGCCGTCGGTGGTGACCAGGCCGGTGCGCACGCCGCGGTGCTGGATCAGCGCATTGGTCGCGACCGTGGTGCCGTGCCCGAAATAGGCGACCGGCGCGCCGGGCTGCTCGCCCGCCTCCGGGGCGACGCGGCGCATGCCTTCCTCGACGCCCTGGGCGATGCCGCGGGACGGATCATCCGGCGTCGAGGAGACCTTCCAGACCTCGACGCGGCCTTCCTCCTCGTCGAAGAGGCAGACATCGGTGAAGGTGCCGCCCGAGTCCACGCCCACACGCCAACGCGCCATGCTGCAGCTTCCTCCAGGGATGGATGCAGGGAACGGCGATTACTATTTCGTTGCAACCCCTGGGGCGGCAAGCAGCTTTTTCTCTGAATGGGAAAAACGCGCTGCAACTTCCATTCAATGGAATTCCATGACCAAATCTTAGGCCTGTGATGCCGATATCCGGAATTCCTCGTGCTCGACCCCGCCAGCAGCCTGCACCGTGCCTTCACCCTGCTTCGCCTGCTTGGCGAGGGCGGTCCCGGCGGGCTCCGCCTGACCGGGCTGGCGGAGGCCGCCGGCCTGCCGCGCCCCACGGCGCACCGGCTGCTGCGCAGCATGGCGGCGGAAGGGTTCGTGCAGTTCGATCCGCGGAGCAAGCGCTATGCGCTCGGGCTCGACCTGTTCCTGCTTGCCGCCCGCGCCGGCAGCCCGCAGGGCCTGCGCGAGATCGCCCGGCCGGCGCTGCTGCGGCTCACCGCCTCCCTCGGCGAGACGCTCTTCCTGCTGGTCCACAACGGCTACGACGCCGTCTGCATTGACCGTTCCGCCGGGCCGCTGCCGATCCGTTCCTTCACCGGCGACATCGGCGGGCGCGTGCCGCTCGGGGTGGGGCAGGGCTCGGTCGCCATCCTTGCTTTCCTGCCTCCCGGGGAGCAGGACGAGGTGATCCGCCATAACCTGCCCCGCATGCAGCAGATCGGCCTGTTCGACGAGGCCTCGGTGCGCACCGAGCTGATCCGCGTGCGGGGCGAGGGGCATGCGGGTGGCGCCACCGGCCTGATTCCGGGGATGGCCGGGCTTGGCGTTCCCATCCTGGACCGCGAGGGCAGAGCCGTTGCCGCGCTCAGCGTCGGCAGCATCGAGGAGCGGCTGACGCCGGCGCGGCGCGCCGTGATCGCGCAGATGCTGAAGCAGGAGGCGGCGGCGATCGCAGCCCGGCTCAACCCCTTCGATCCCGTGCTGCGACGGGCCGGCGCGGCGATGGAGCCGGCTCCGCAGCCCGCCGGCACCGGGCCGCGCGGGCGCTGAGGCCGCCTCCTGCGCCGGGGCCATCCCTCGTCGCGAGATCCGGCCTCCCATATGGCAATGGAGCGCGTATAATCAGGTGCGGGATTGTATTTGAGCCGTGACATCCCAGCGCCGCCTCGTCCCCTTCCTTTTCGGATCAGGAACTGTCTTGGTTGAATTGACCCCCGAACAGCGCCAGGCCGCGCAAGCGCGAGGTCGCCACGTCGTGGCGGCGACGGACGAGCAGATCGCAACCCTCTCGATGCAGCGGCGGGTCTTCTGGATGGAGGGGCGGGCCTTTCTGGTGGTCCGGCCGGATGGCTTCCTGGAAACTGTGGCCACCTTGCAGGCCCTTTTGCGGCAGCCCCTGCCCGAGCGGAGCATCATCGGCCCTGCGCACCCGCCGGCTGCCCCGGAGGAAGCGCGCCCCGCCGCAAGCCCGGAAGCAGCGGCCCCCTCGGCCCCCGCTGAACCGGAGCCTGCCGCGCCTGACACGGCGCCACCCAAGGGGTCCGAGCCTCCGCCCGCCGCCAGGGCGGAGCGGCCGGCCACCGGCGCGCTGGCCTACACGGCGCGCCTGGTGGCATCCTATGTGGCGACCAACCCGGTCGCCATTGGGGAGCTCGACGGGCTTATCCGCAGCGTCCACCGCGCCGTCATGACGGCCAGCCAGCCGCGGCAGCGGTAGCAGGCCGCGCCGCCTCAGCCCCTGGCCAGCGCCTCCACCGCCTGCAGGTCGGCTGTGGCCACCACCACCCCGTCGCGCTGGCTGCGCCCATAGGTCGCCATCTCGCGGTCGCCTGGCGCCATCACCGGCGCGGCCGGGTCGGCCGGCGGCGTGCTGCGCAGGATGCCGCCGAAATCGGCCATCCGCTCCCGCAGCCACTCCTGCGCCTGCATCCGGCTGGTGTCGATCAGGACGAAGACATGGCCGAGATTCTGTGCCACGCCCGGGTTCTTGTCCCAGGCCTGCACATGGGTCAGGTAGGCGGCGCCGGAGAGCAGGCCGGCCAGCAGGTCGACCATGACCGCCAGCCCGTAACCCTTGTGGCCGCCGACCGGCAAAAGGAAACCCTTCAGCGCCCGGACCGGATCGGTGGTCGGCTGGCCCTCGGCATCGGTCGCCCAGCCTTCCGGCATCGGCGCGCCATGCTCGGCCAGCTTGCGGATCTTGGCGCGCGCCGCGACGCTCAGCGCCATGTCCAGGATGATCGGGTCGCCGCCCGGATTGGGCATGCCGATGCCCATCGGGTTGTTGCCGACCCGCGTGTCCTTGCCGCCCCAGGGCGCGATGGTGGTGGTGGCGTTGCTGGCGATGAAGGAGGCGAAGCCCTCCTGCGCCGCCAGGAAGGCATAGGGCAGCACCGGGCCGAAATGGTTGCTGCCGCGTGCGAAGGCGGCGCCGACGCCGACCTCCCGCGCCGACTCCGTCGCCGCCCGCAGCGCCCGCATGCCGACCAGCGTGCCGACGCCGTTCTGCCCGTCCACCATGCTGAGGCCGGGCGCCACCCGCGTGACCTCCACTTTCGCCTGCGCGTTGATGCCGCCCAGCTTCACCCGCTCCAGGTACTGCGCGACGCGGCTGATGCCATGCGTGCGCAGGCCGAACATGTCGGCCAGCACCAGCACCCGGGCCGCCTCGGCCGCCTCGGCCTCCGGCATGCCGCCGCGCGCCAGGGCGCGGGTGGCAAGGGCAAGAAGCTCGGCCTCGGGGATCTTTGTCTCGGTCATGGTGCCTCAGTCGCAGCGGAGTTCGAAACGGGTGATCTGCTCGATGTCCTCGCCGAACCAGGCGGCGATGGCGGCGTCGCGCGTGCCGACATAGGCGGCGTGGCCGTTCTCATCGAGGCGCAGGGTCAGGTCGTGGCCGGGGATCACCAGCGTGCCCGGCACCTTGCGCCACAGGTCCCAGATAGCGGCGATGGAACGGCCGGTGGCCGCCTCGTCCTCGCTCATGTCCGCCCGGCCGCAGAGCAGCTCGGCGCGGTTCTTGGCGGCGTCGCCGGTGAAGATCACCGGCGTCTCGTTTGCCGTCAGGTGGAAGACCAGGCAGCCCGGCGTGTGGCCGGGCGCCAGGATGGCGTGCAACCCGGGCAGGAACTCCTCGCCGGACCTGATGCGCCGCACCTCCGGGTTGCGGTCCAGCGCCGCGACGTAAAGCTCGGGCAGCGGGTCGAAGCCCGGCGGCTGCGCGGCGGCCCAGCGCAGCTCCTCCTCGCCGATCCAGACCGTGGCGCGCGGGAACAGCGTGAAGTTCACGGCGTGGTCGTAATGCGCGTGGGTCAGCACGACGTCGGTGACGTCCTCCGGCTTCACGCCCTGGGCGGCGAGCTGCTTCGCCAGGACCTTGCGCACGCCGAAGGCGCCGACATCGATGAGAATGCAGCGGCCCTCGCCGCGCAGCAGGGCGATGGTGCTCCAGCCCAGCCCGCCATGGCAGACGGACTTGCCGGGGAAGCCCTGCACCAGGACGTCAATGCGGTACATTGCGCTCAGCCCTCCACGGTGATTCTGGCGTCGTCGATGATCCTGGCGAACTTCACCGCGTCTTCCTCGACGAAGCGGCGGAAGGCGGTGGGATCGAGGCGGCGCGGAATGATGCCCTGCTCCATCAGCTTGCGCTGCAGCGTCGCGTCCTGCAGGGCGCTGTCGGCGGCCGCGGCGAGCTTGTCCATCACCGGGGCCGGCAGCCCGGCGGGGGCGAAGAGGCCGAACCAGTTGATCAGCTCGTAGCCCTCCATTCCCGGCGCGGTGCCGAGCGGCGCGACCTCCGGCAGCTGCGGCATGGGCTTGCCGGAGGTGACGGCGACGGCGCGCAGCTTGCCGTCCTGGATCAGCGGCAGGGCGGCGCCGAGGCTGCTGAAGCTCATCGTCACGCGGCCGGCCGCCACGTCGGTCACGGCGGGGGCGGAGCCGCGGTAGGGCACGTGCAGCACGTCGGTGCCGGCCATGTGGTTCATCAGCTCGCCCGCCAGGTGCTGCGGGTTGCCGATGCCGGAGGAGGAGAAGGAGAGCTTGCCCATGTTCGCCTTCGCATAGGCGATCAGCTCGGCCGGGTTGTGCACGGGCAGGCTCGCCGGCACCACCACGAGGCAGGGGACGGTGCCGCAGAGCGCGACCGGCGCCAGCTCCTTCGCCGGGTCATAGGTCATGCGCTCCTTGTAGAGCGCGGGATTGACCGCCACCTCGCCGGCCGCCGCGAAGAGCAGGGTGTAGCCGTCCGGCGCCGCCTTCGCGACCGCCTGGGCGGCGATCATCGCGCTGGCGCCGGGGCGGTTGTCCACGATCACCGGCTGGCCCAGCCGCTTCTCCATCGGCGAGCCCACCAGCCGCGCCACGATGTCCACCCCGCCGCCCGGCGGATAGCCGACAAGGGCATGGACCGGCCGGTCCGGATAGGCGGACTGCGCCCGGGCCGGGCGGAAGCCGGGGGCGAGCAGGGCGAGACCGGTGGAGGCGGCGAAATGGCGGCGCGTGAGCATGGTCGGGTCTTCCTTGGTGCGACGGGCAGGGTGCGGTCCGCTGCTCCGGAGGTCATCTCGCCCTGATGAATTGCATAATGTTCGATGTAAATGCAATCCTGCATCGCCGACTTCGCAAGCCGGCGCAATCTGGCAAGATCGGCAGGGATGGAACGAGAGATCACGACCAGGGCGGCCCCGGGTGCCCAGGCCGGCATGGCGGCGGAGCTGGCGGCGGCGATCGCGGGGGAGATCGGCGCCGGCATGATGCCGCCCGGGACGCATCTCCCCGCCCAGCTGCTGGCCGACCGCTTCGGCGTCTCGCGCTTCCCGGTGAACCAGGCGCTGCGCCTGCTGGCCGAGCAGGGGGTGGTGAAGGCGGAGCCGCGGCGCGGCTTCTTCGTCGCCGAGAAGGGGCGGCACACGGCGGAGGCGCTGGCCGGGCGCGGCGGGCGGGACCCGCTCTCGCGCATCTACTTCGCCATGGCCGAGGACCGCGTGGCCGGCCGGCTGCCCGACTCGATCTCCGAGGCGGCGCTGCGGGAGCGCTACGGCGTCAGCAAGGGGCAGCTCGCCCAGCTGCTCGACCGCATCGCGGCGGAAGGCTGGGCGGAGCGGCGGCCGGGCTATGGCTGGCGCTTTTCCTCCGTACTGACCACGCCGGACGCGCTGGAGCAGACCTACCGCCTGCGCCTGGCGGTCGAGCCGGCGGCGCTGCTGGAGCCGGGCTACCGGCTGAGCCCCGAGATCGCCGCCCAGTGCCGGGCGGTGGAGGAGCACATGCTGGCCGGCGGCATCGAGACCGCCTCGGCCGACGCGCTCTACGAGCGCGGCGTGCGCTACCACGAGGCCATCATCGGCGCCTCGGGCAATCCCTTCATGCTCGACACGCTGCGGCGGGTGAACCGGATCCGCCGGCTGCTGATCTATCGCTCCCTGACCGACCGGCAGCGCTTCTACCGCCAGGCCCGCGAGCACCTTGCCATCCTCGACCTGCTGGAGGTCGGGCGGAACGCCGAGGCGGCCGAGGCGATGCGGGCGCATCTGAGCACGGTGGTGACCAGCCTGCGTGGCATGCGAGGCCTGTTGGAAGCCGCCAGCCAGGCCCGGCCGCCCGAGGCTTCAGCCGGGGCCAGGGGCGCCGCCCCTGGAACCCCGCCGGGGTGACAGTGCCACCCCGGACCCCGCCATCACAAAGAATGCCGGGGTCTGGGAGAACTCAGTTTCCCCAGCGGGCAGGGCACTAGGCGGTGGTGACGATTTCAGCGGAGTAGGATGGCGATTGAGGCGAGCAGAACGAAGCCGCGGAAGTTGGCGAGGAGCTTGTCGTAGCGGGTTGCGACGCGACGGAACTGCTTGAGG
>NZ_JASIRT010000016.1 GCF_030063475.1 Roseomonas sp. E05 | reverse complement strand
ACATCGCCGTTGTGCTCGACCGCCTCGCCCGGGGCCACACCATCGACCGCATCGACGAACTCCTGCCGTGGAACTTCAGGCTCACCGCATCACCCGCGGGAACGGGCTGACGCTTACGCGTCTCCGGCGGTCCCCGCGCTTTCGGGTCCGGGTCCCCGGCGCCGGCGCCGGCGCCGGCAGGGTGGCCGGCTAGGTCAGCGTCAGCCCATCGCAAATCCGACGTGCGAGCGCGATCGCGCCCCGATCAGCGCGGCGTCTCCTCGTCCAGCGTCGCCGCCGACACAATGGCGCGGAACTCGTCGCGCACCTCCGGCTGGTGCCGGCTGTCCGGTCGAATTGGGGGCCGCTCCAACCAAAGCACTGCGGCGGCGCGCCGGGAGAGCGTGCGACAGCACGCATGATCGGTGTGTCGCATTCGAATGCGACGTCGCGCTCTCGCGATCGCCTATCGTCGCAGCGGCGCAGTGGTCTTACAATCGGGATAGCCTGAGCAGCCCACCATCGGACTGTAGCGCGCTTTCGGGCGCGCCTTCATGCGGCCCTTGGCGCAAGTCGGACAGCTGTCGCCTGGAGCCATGGGCGTGGTCAGGTGAACGCGATTACTGGACCGGCGTGGCTCGCCATCGGCGACATTGCGCTTGAAGTCGCACACGCCGCACCCTTCGAAAGCACCATAGGTGCCTGATCGTTGCGCCAGCACCCCCCTACGGCATTTAGGGCACGGCCGAAGGTGCCCGCCGTCTTCCAATCGCAGTTCGATCAGGTCCTTTGCAGCCATCTCGATCAGGAAACGCGAGGGCGCAGATGCCTTGGTGTATATCCGGACCTGCCGCCGGGCCCGCGTCATCGCGACGTAGAAGACCCGCCGCTCCTCGGCCATGGGGAAGTCTTCGCCGTCGGGCATGGCCAAGACCAGCACCGGGTCGTCCGCGACCTGGCTGGGGAAGCCGAGGGTGTCCTCAACCATGTTGAGGATCATCACATAGTCGGCCTCAAGCCCCTTCGCCGAGTGGATCGTGCGGAACTCGATATCGAGTTCGTCCCCGAAATTCTGTTGCCAGGCCCTGAGTGCATCCTTGGGTTCATCGTGATTGTAACGGCCAAGCAGCATGACGGTGATTCGACGCCCCTCTACGCGATCGACAGCATGTTTCTGGATCTGTCCGTGCAGCCGCCTGAGATGCGTCTCGGCGCCCTGCAGCGCCTGCTCCGACGAGTCGAAGGCGAAGGCGACGATCGACCGTCCTTCCCGGGTGTTGGTCGTCTGAACGGTCTTTTCTAGCTGGCGTGGATTCGCTGAGACGAAGGCGCCCGAGGCGTCGCACAGCGACTGCGGACAACGGAAGGTGGTTGCCATCTTCAATTGCGAGGAGTGCCGGAACGTGCCGGCGAATTCGGTCATCACCGTTAGATCGGCTCCCGCAAAGCGATTGATGCTCTGCCAGTCGTCGCCGACGACGCAGAGATGCCCGCGCTGATCCGTCTGATCGAGCAGCGCCTTCAGAAGCCTGACCCGCGCGCGTGAACTGTCCTGGAACTCGTCGGCGAAGATCATGGTGTACGGGCTGTTGTAGGCGCCGGCCTCGATCAGCGCCGCCGCTTCAACGAGCATATCGTCGAAATCGATGCACGACGCCTCCCGCAGGCGTCGCTCCCACTCATCCGCGATACGCTCGTAAAGGGCTAGAAAGCTCAGCGAGCGCGCCGAGTGCGCGTCGTCGTCGGATGCCTCGATGCGGCGGCGGATCTCAGCTACCGTCGTGCCGCCACCCTTCACGTGCTGCTGAAAGCCGCGCACGAGGTTGGCCAGAGCCAGCGTGTCCATCGGCGGCTCTCCCTTGGCTGGGCGGCTCGCATCGTAGACCGGCTCCACTCCGCGCGCTTTCAGCGCTTCGGCAAGCTCGTGAAAGGTGACGCCGCGACGGATGCCATGCGAGGTCGTCTCGAACAAATCCGTTCCATGTTCAGCATGGCATTCGCGCTTCCAGGCGATGCCCGCCAGATAGTCACCGGTGAAGTGGGGTGGCGGGTTTCCGTCGCGTCCGAGAGCGAAATGTTCGTGATAGAGCTCCGCATCGGGATAGTAGAAGTCGGGGCGATACTGCTGGTGCGTGGCCGTCCGAGTGTCGTGCTGATAGTCCCGCTCATACTCATATTTCACGCCGTGGTAAAACAGCCAATCGGCGATCAGTCGCTCTTCCTGGCTCTTGACCCAATCGCCGTTGGCGGTGTGGATGTCACCACGACCGGTATCCTTTGGTTCGATCAGATCGGCGGCCCGCCCTATAGGTCGCCCGAAAACCGTCCGGAACAGGTCCCATTCGACTCCGAAGCCCGGGTCGCGTGAGCGCAGATCCTCGACGATCTCGACGATCATCTCATCTTCCTGACGCCGCTTGCCCACCCAGCGCGCCACGGCCGGCCTCAGACCCTGTCTTTTAGTGATGACGTCCCTGCCGAAGGCGTGGAATGTCTTGACCGTAACCCGTTCCGCGCCGTCCGTCCCCTTCAGACGCTCACGCACCCGTTGACGGAGCTCGTCGGCAGCGTCCGTGTTGAAGGCGAGCAGCAGGATCTGCTCGGGCTTGGCTAGCTCTTGGTGAAGCACATAGCCCGTCTTGGCGACCATCGTGGACGTCTTACCCGAGCCGGCAGCCGCCACGATCTGCACGGCATCGTCCATGCAGATACAGGCGTCAGCCTGTTCGTCGGTCAACGGCGAGGCTTCCACTGTGTCGAAGAACGCCTTCAACTTGGCCTTCTGATCAATCAGATGCTGCTGGTTGTGTGTCGCGAACTCGGCGAGGAGCTTCCTGGTCGCGACCCGCGTGGTGGCACCGAAGCTGTCGCGCTCTGCCCCTGGCGGAGGATATGCCTCGATAATGCGATGTGCGGCGCTCTGCGGGATCCAGCGAGACCGATCAACCTCGGGCTCCCATTTCTTTCGCCAGTCGCGCTCCTGTGCCTCCTGCTCACGGCGCCACCGATCCGGATCGAAGGGCTTCGACGAACCGCTGCTGAAGGACGATCGCTTCTCGTCCGAGCCGAATATGCTTCCGGCAAGCGCGACCGCCCCAAGGGCCAGCCACTCGATCACCGCCCGCTGCCCATCACGGGAGGTTCTCTTCGCGATACTCCCCTACGACCCAGATGAAGCTCTGCACGTCGATGCGGTCGGCCGGGTTGAGCTGCGTCAATACCCACCGCCGTATCGTCAGCCAGGTCGAGCAGGCTCCAATACACATCGGCCGTGATCTCCGAGTCATACTCGATCGCGAACCGATGGCCGATTCTCTCCACGAAGTCGCGAGTGGCTGTAGGCTTCAGGAACATGCGCTTGTCGGGCGACCACAGGAACGGCAGGTATGTGGAGATCGGCCAGGTCAGCGTCCCGTGCGGCGCGATCGCGTTACGCATCACAGCGATCCCGGTGTTGCAGTTGCCATCGGCGAAGATGGCCGCCGCCCGGAGGAATGCGCCGCCATGCTCCGCCAGAACCTCGCGAAGCCTGGTCGATTCCTGCAACAAGGTTCGATCGAAGCTGTTGAGTGCCGGTTCGTCCTGAACGAACCGTCGACAGACGGGATTGTTGAAGATTCAATTGCCTACCGGACGCTCTGTGTATGCAACGAATATTTGAAGCATGCGGATGGTGCGGAAACAAGACGACACGTCGGCATCTCACATGGAGAAGGTTCGAATCCGGTCGCACTCGCTCCGCCACCCGGCCTTTTCCCGGCGACGCCTTCTGCTCGCCCGCTTTGCACAGCCCAGTGGTAGGCGAAGCGCGCTCCGTCCGAAGCCCGGGCTCTCCCAGAACCGGCTTGTTGCGCCGGTGTGCTCCCTCCCGTCAGGCGCGCTCGGCCTGTGCAACCTCCCGGACACGTCCACGCCGACCCGCCATGCGGGCCAGCATGTCGTCGCCCCAGAGAAAGCGATGGACCAGCGCCATGGCGGCATGTCCGCCCACGAGGGCCAGCAGGCTCCAGGCCAGCAACCCGTGCACCGCGTTGGCCGGTGCCACCAGGCTCTCGATCCGTCCCTCGAAGCCCGGCATCAACGGAATGCCGAAAGGGGCGAAAGCCCGGCCCGAACCGTATTGCCGCAGGAGCGCCAGGGCCGGGACCGTGACCATCAGCCCATAGAGCGCCAGGTGCCCCAGCCGGGCCGCCAGGCCCGGAAGCCCGCGCTCATAGTGCGGCCGTCGCCCCCGGTTGAGCAGGCTCCAGCCTCCGCGCAGCAACACCAGCAGAAAAAGCAGGACGCCCACGCCGCCATGGCTGCCCACCATGAAGGCTGTCAGCGGCGATCGCCCGACGGTGATCCGCACGACCATTCCGGCGAACTGCCAGGCGAAGAGCAGCGCCATGCCCCAGTGCAGCACCCGGCTCACCAGACCGTAGCGGGAGGGTGTATCAAGCCATTGCAAGGATCGGATCTCGCTTCATTCCACGGCCAAGGCCGATGGCCTGCCGAAAATGCGAGAGATTCGCAATTTCAAAATCTCGGCCGGGCCGTGAAGAAGTCCCCGGCAGTGTCGTGCTCCCCTGCCCCCCCGGTGCCGATCGGCTCCGGCCCGCATCGCATTTGCGCCAGGAGCCTCGGAGAGCGCTCTCAGCCCCAGTCCAGCGGCTGCGGATAGCGGGCGAAGAGGAAGGTCAGCCCTTCCGGTGGTGCGGTCTGTCCGGCGGCGGTGCGGTCGCGCCCCTCCAGCAGGGCGCGTGGCCAGGCGACCGGCCGCCGCCCGAAGCCCACCTCGACCAGCGTGCCCACCAGGTTGCGCACCTGGTGATGCAGGAAGGAGCGGGCCTCCGTCTCCACCGTGATCTCGTCCCCCTGGCGCGTGACGTCCAGCCGGTCGAGGGTGCGCAGCGCGTCCTTCGCCTGGCAGGAGGACGCCCGGAAGGCCGAGAAGTCATGGCGGCCGAGCAGGCCTTGCGCCGCCTCGTGCATGGCCGCCGCGTCCAGGGGCGGGGCGACATGCCAGACGCGCCCCGCCTCCAGTGCCGGGCGGGCGCGGCGGTTCAGGATGCGGTAGCGATAGCCGCGTTTGATGCAGGAGAAGCGCGCGAACCAGTCCTCCGGCGCCCGCGCGGCGCGGACCACCGAAACCGGATGCGGGCGGCTGTGGAAGTTCAGGGCCTCGCGCAGGCGCTCGGGCGCCAGCTCACGGCCCAGATCCACCTGCACCACCTGCCCGACGGCATGAACGCCCGCATCGGTGCGGCCCGAGGCCATCATGCGCGCGGGCTGCCCCCCGTTCAGGGGCGCGGCGGCCTCCTCCAGCACCTGCTGGATGGAAAGGCCGCTGCTCTGCCGCTGCCAGCCGACGAAGGGGGCGCCGTCATATTCCACCAGCAGGGCGTAGCGCGGCATGTGGCTCAGCCCAGGACCATGCCAGGAGGGAGCGCGTAGCCGCGCAGGAAGGCGGCGGCGTCCATCGCGCCGCGCCCGGCGCGCTGCAGGCGCTGCAGGCGCAGCACGCCCTCCCCGCAGGCGATGCGCGGCGCGTCGTCCAGCACGGCGCCGGGCGCGGCGGAGGCGGGCGCGGCGGAGGCGGGCGCGGCGGAGGCGGGCAGCGGCTCGGGCACAGCCTGCAGGACGCGGATCGTCTCCCCATCATGCGTGAAGAAGGTGCCCGGCCAGGGGTTCAGTGCGCGGACGCGGCGATCCAGGGCGGCGGCGCTGTCGGTCCAGTGCAGCCGGCCGTCCTCCTTGGTGAGCTTGGGCGCATAGGTCACGCCCTCCTCCGGCTGGGGTTGCGGCACGGGGTTCTCGGCCAGGGCGCGCAGGATCAGCGTGGCGCCCTGCGCGGCCAGTGCGTCATGGATGGCGGGCGTGCCGTCGCGCGGGCCGATCGGCACCCGGCCGGCCAGCAGCATGGGGCCGGTGTCCAGCCCCTCCTCCATCTGCATGATGGTGACGCCGGTTTCCGCATCGCCGGCCAGGATGGCGGCCTGGATGGGCGCGGCGCCGCGCCAGCGCGGCAGCAGGGAGGCATGGATGTTCAGGCAGCCGCGCCGCGGCGCCCGCAGCATGGCCGGCGGCAGGATCAGCCCATAGGCGGCGACCACGGCCGCATCGAGACCCAGCGCGGCGAAGGCGGCCTGTTCCGCCTCGTCGCGCCGCAGCCGCGCCGGGTTCCGCACCGGCAGGCCGAGTTCCAGCGCGGCGCGGTGCACCGCGCAGGGCGTCTCCTTCTGCCCGCGGCCGGAGGGCCGGGGCGGCTGCGTATAGACCGCCACGATGTGGTGCCCGGCCCCGTGCAGCGCCCGCAGCGCCGGCACCGCGAAGTCGGGGCTGCCCATGAAGGCCAGGCGCAGCGGGGTCATTCGCCGTCCCGCGTCCTGGCCTTCAGCTCCTTGGCCAGGCGGCGCAGCAGCATGTTCCGCTTCAGCGCCGAGATGTGGTCGACGAACAGCACCCCGTTCAGGTGATCGATCTCGTGCTGGATGCAGGTGGCCAGCAGCCCCTCGGCGGTGCGTTCCTGCTTCGCGCCCTCCAGGTCCTGCCAGCGCACCTTGACCTGGGCCGGGCGCGTCACGTCCGCGTACTGGTTGGGCAGCGACAGGCAACCCTCCTCCCGCGTCGCCATCTCCGTGCTGGCGGCGACGATCTCCGGGTTCACCATGACCATTGGTTCCGGCTTCTCGTCCGGCTGGAGGTCGATCACCACCATCCGCAGCAGGCTGCCGATCTGCGGGGCGGCCAGGCCGATGCCCGGAGCCTTGTACATGGTGGCCAGCATGCGCGGAGCCAGGGCGCGCACCGTGTCGGTGTCGCCGGCGCCAACGGGGCGCGCCTTGGCGCGGAGCCGCGCATCAGGCACCAGGAGAATGGGCAGCAGATCGGTATCGGACATGGAAAGGGTGCTGTAGCCGCCGCGCCCGGCGCCATCAACTGCCTTGGCCGCCAGCCGGCACGACCCCTTGCATCACCGCTTGGTTTGCACAACTTATGAGCCAAGGCAGGGTGCTTCGGGTCCTGCCGCAGGCTCGCTCGCTTCTGAGGAGTTCCGTTCCCCCATGTCTCGCTCTTCGCTTTTCGGCTCGCCCCTGTTTCTTGGCTTCGATCATCTGGAGCAGATGCTCGACCGCGTGGCCAAGAACGCCGATGGCTATCCGCCCTACAACATCGAACAGACGGGCGAGAACCGCCTCCGGATCACCCTGGCTGTTGCCGGCTTCAGCATGGATGACCTGCAGATCACGCAGGAGGACAACCAGCTGGTGGTCCGCGGCAAGCAGCGCGAGGAGCCCGAAGGGCGGATCTTCCTGCATCGCGGCATCGCTGCGCGCCAGTTCCAGCGCGCCTTCGTGCTCGCGGAGGGCATCGATGTCGAGGGCGCCTGGCTGGACAACGGGCTGCTGCACATCGACCTCAAGCGCCCGCAGCCCGAGGTACGGGTGAAGTCGATTCACATCGGCACCCGTGGTTCGCAGGGTGGCCGGCCGCTGGTGCAGCGTGACACTGTCGACGAAGGCGCATCAACGGTCAGGTAAACTTTCCCCCCCCGTCCTTCATTCTGGATATAGATCCTTTGTCCGAAGCTGCCTCCAGGGCGGCAGACAGAGGAAACCGGAAGGAGTGAACAGGGGAAGAAAAGCTGCCTCAAGACGCGAGACTATGGTCGCTCGCTGGGCTCGCCAGGCGAGACAGCACAAGGAGAATCCATGTCATGAATAAGGAAGGGCCTACTCGCTCCTTCACCGCGGCCGACGCGCTGCGGCAGCTTGCCCCGGCTGAATGGGCCCGCTTCGGAGCGGAGGAGATCGCCTATATCCGGCCCATTCTCGTCGACGGCAACCAAGCCGTGGCCATCCACGCCGCCGATGGGACGCAGATCGGCGCGGCGCCTGACGCCAATCTCGCCACTGCCGCGATTCTTCAGCACGAGATGGTGCCCGTCCTGGTGCACTGAAGGGGCCCAGGGCGGTACCCGTTCCGGGTTCCCGCCCCGCCCCCTGCATTTCTTCCACCAACCCCCATGCAAGGCAGTTGCCCTGCCTTGCCGGGGAGGCTAGATAGCGCCTGCGCGCCGACGTAGCTCAGCGGTAGAGCAACTGATTCGTAATCAGTAGGTCCCCGGTTCAATCCCGGGCGTCGGCACCAGCAGACCCTCCAAAAAATTCGGATTTTGCCACAAGTGGCCGTGCACGCCCCCTCTCCGGGGCGCAGCGGGTTGCCGGCCCTCGTAAGGGCCGGCCCCCGCCCATCGTCAGGCCAACGCCACCTGCATTCCGCGTGCCGCTGCCGGGCGCGCCATCATTAGCGCATACCAGGCAGCGACAGCCGGAAAGGAATCGAGGCTGCCGAGGTGGCGCTCATGCCGCCAAGCCCAGCCGAGGATGGCAAAGTCGGCGATGCTTGGCTCGCTCTCGGTCGCCACGAAGTCGCGGCCGGTCAGGCGCTTGTCCAGCACGCCATAGAGCCGCTTGGTCTCGTTGCCGTAGCGCTCCAACCCGTAGTCCCGCGCAGGCCCCTCGGGGCGCGTGAGGAAATGGTGATATTGCCCGGGCATGGGGCCGAAGCCGCCCATCTGCCACATCAGCCATTCCCACACCGCCACGCGGCCGCGCAGGTCCTTCGGCATGAAGCGCCCGGTCTTCTCGGCGAGGTAGAGGAGAATGGCGCCCGACTCAAAGACGCTGATCGGCTGCCCGTCCGGCCCCTCGTCGTCGATGATGGCGGGGATGCGGTTGTTCGGCGAGAACTTGAGGAATTCGGGATCGAACTGCTGGCCCTTGGTGATGTCGATGACCTTCACCGCATAGGGCAGTTCCATCTCCTCCAGGGCCACGCTGATCTTGCGGCCGTTGGGGGTGTTCCAGGTGTAGAGGGTGATCATGGGGGTGCGACTCTCCCGGTCCTGCGGTCAGGACCGGGAGGGAAGCACGGAGTGGCGCCGGGCGTCAGCCCGCCAGCTTCTTCTTCAGCAGATCGTTCACCAGGGCCGGGTTGCCCTTGCCCTGCATGGCCTTCATCGTCTGGCCGACAAAGAAGCCGAACAGCTTCTCCTTGCCCGAGCGGAATTCGGCGACCTTGTCGGCGTTCTTCGCCATCACCTCGTCGATGACGCCCTCGATCGCGCCGGTATCCGTCACCTGCTTGAGGCCGCGCTCCTCGACGATGGCGGCGGGCGGCTTGCCCGTCTCGAACATCGCCTCCAGCACCTCCTTGGCCAGCTTGCCGGAGAGGGTGCCGTCCTTGATGAGGTCGAGCAGCGCGCCGAGGTTCTCCGCGCTGACCGGCGAATCCCCGATCGAATGGCCGGTCCGGTTGAGACCGGCGAAGAAGTCGCCGGTGACCCAGTTGGCGGCCATCTTCGGATCGCGGCCCTGCGCCACCGCCTCGTAGAAGGCGGCGGTCTCCTTCTCCAGCGTCAGCACATGGGCGTCATAGGGCGTCAGGCCGAAATCGCCGACATAGCGGGCGCGGCGGGCGTCCGGCAGTTCCGGCAGGGCGGCCGCCAGCTCATCCACCCAGGCCTGTTCCAGCACCAGCGGCGGCAGGTCCGGGTCCGGGAAGTAGCGGTAGTCATGCGCGTCCTCCTTGGAGCGCATGGAGCGCGTCACGCCGCGCGTGGTGTCGAACAGGCGCGTCTCCTGGTCCACCGTCCCACCGGACTCCCAGACCTCGATCTGCCGCCGCGCCTCGGCCTCCACCGCCTGCATCACAAAACGGATGGAGTTGACGTTCTTCACCTCGCAGCGCGTGCGGAACCCCTCGCCCGCGCGGCGGACGGAGACGTTCACGTCGGCGCGCAGCGAGCCCTGCTCCATGTTGCCGTCGCAGGTGCCGAGATAGCGCAGGATCTGCCGCAGCTTGGTCAGATAGGCCCCCGCCTCCTCCGGCGAGCGCATGTCGGGCTCGGAGACGATCTCCATCAGCGCGACGCCCGAGCGGTTGAGGTCGATGTAGCTCTTGGTCGGGTGCTGGTCGTGCAGCGACTTGCCGGCATCCTGCTCCAGGTGCAGGCGGGTGATGCCGATCAGCTTGGTCGTGCCGTCGGCCAGCTCGATCCCGATCTCGCCCGTCCCGATCACCGGGAACTGGTACTGGCTGATCTGATAGCCCTGCGGCAGGTCGGCGTAGAAGTAGTTCTTCCGGTCGAAGCGGGACCAGAGATTGACCTGCGCGTTCAGCCCGAGCCCGGTGCGGACGGCCTGGGCCACGCATTCGCGGTTGATCACCGGCAGCATCCCGGGGAAGCCGGCATCGACGAAGCTGACCTGCGAGTTCGGCTCGGCGCCGAATTCGGTCGCGGCGCCGCTGAACAACTTGGCCTTCGAGGTGACCTGGGCATGGACCTCCAGCCCGATCACCAGTTCCCAGGGGCCGGTCGCGCCCTCGATCGTGTAGCTCATGCCGCGGCCCTCAGTGCCGGAAGCGCCGTGAAGCCGGCGGCGCGCTCGATGGCGCTGCCGACGGCGAAGACAGTCTCTTCATCGAAGGGCTTGCCCAGGATCTGCAGCCCGAGCGGCAGCCCCTTCGCGTCCTGCCCGGCCGGCACGGCGAGGCCGGGGATGCCGGCGAGGTTCGCCGTCACCGTGAAGACGTCGTTCAGGTACATCGCCACCGGGTCGTCCTGCTTCTCGTCCCGCCCGAAGGCGGCGGACGGGGTTGCCGGGGTCAGGATGGCGTCCACCTTGTCCCAGGCCTGGTCGAAGTCGCGCTTGATCAGCGCCCGCACCTGCTGCGCCTTCAGGTAGTAGGCGTCGTAGTACCCGGCGCTCAGCACGTAGGTGCCGATCAGGATGCGGCGCCGCACCTCCTCGCCGAAGCCGGCGGCGCGGGTGCGCTCGTAGAGGTCCTTCAGGTCCTCGCCGTTCTCGCGCAGCCCGAAGCGCACGCCGTCATAGCGCGCCAGGTTGGAGGAGGCCTCGGCCGGCGCGACGATGTAGTAGGTCGGCAGCGCGTGTTTCGTGTGCGGCAGGCTGATCTCCACCAGCTCGGCGCCCTCGGCCTTCAGCCAGGCCATGCCCTGGTCCCAGAGCGCGGCGATCTCGGCCGGCAGCCCGTCCAGCCGGTACTCGCGCGGGATGCCGATGCGCAGCCCCTTCACCCCACGGGCGCAGGCGGCGGCGAAATCCGGCACCGGGATGTCGGCGCTGGTGGAATCCTTCGGGTCGAAGCCGGCCATGGAGCCGAGCAGGATGGCGCAGTCCTCGACGGTGCGCGCCACCGGCCCCGCCTGGTCGAGCGAGGAGGCGAAGGCCACGATGCCGAAGCGCGAGCAGCGCCCATAGGTCGGCTTGATGCCGGCGATGCCGCAGAAGGCCGCCGGCTGGCGGATCGAGCCACCGGTATCGGTCGCCGTGGCGCCGAGCGCCAGCCGCGCCGCCACCGCCGCCGCCGAGCCGCCGGAGGAGCCGCCGGGCACCAGGAAGGTCTCTTCCTCCCCCTGCCGCTTCCACGGATTCTCCACCGCCCCGAAGGCCGAGGTGGTGTTGGAGGAGCCCATGGCGAACTCGTCCAGGTTCGCCTTGCCCAGGAACACGGCGCCATCCCGCAGCAGGTTGCCGGAGACGGTGCTCTCATAGGGCGGCACGAAACTGCCGAGGATGCGGCTGCCCGCCGTGGTGCGGGTGCCGGCGGTGCAGAACAGGTCCTTGATGGCCAGCGGGATGCCGGTCAGCGCCCGCCCCTCGCCCTTGGCGAGCGCGGCATCGGCCGCCTCGGCCTGGGCCAGCGCCAGCTCGGGCGTGGTGGTGATGTAGGCGTTGATCCGCGGGTTCAGCGCCTCGATGGCGCCGAGATGGGCGCGCGTCAGCTCGACGGCGCTGATCTCGCGCCGGCCCAGCGCGGCGCGGGCGCCGGCGAGCGTCATGTCGGTCGGGGCGGTCATGCGGCTCACTCCACCACCTTGGGCACGGCGAAGAAGGCGCCGGCGCGGTCGGGCGCGTTGGCCAGCACCTTCTCCTGGATGTCGCCATCGGTCACGCGGTCCTCGCGCATCCGCAGCGCCTGGTTGCCGCCGCCGGCCATCGGCTCGACGCTGGAGGTGTCCACGGCCTGCAACTGCTCGATCCAGCCCAGGATACCGTTCAGCTCGGCCTCAAGGCGTGGCAACTCGTCCTCCTCAACCCTGATGCGGGCCAACGAAGCGACGCGCCGGACAGTGGCGGTGTCGAGCGACATTTCTTTTTTCTTCCGGAGAGTGAAAGGTCAGGTTTGCGCGCAAACGGAGGCGGACCATAAACACCGCCATGCCCATCATCAACCTGACCGAGCTTCGCGCCGCGCTGCCACGGGGTCAAAGGCTCATTGGCCTCGATCCCGGCAAGCGGATCATCGGCGTCGCGCTGAGCGACGTCTCCCTGATGCTGGCCAGCCCCTATCGCGGCATGGCCCGGGCGAAGCTCGGCGCCAACGCCGCCGAGATCGCCGCCATCGCCCGCCGGGAGGGCGCGGGCGGGCTGGTGGTCGGCCTGCCGCTGGGGCTGGACGGCAGCTTCGGCCCCGCCGCCCAGGCGGCGAAGGACTGGGCCATCGCCCTCTCCAGCGCCACCGAGCTGCCGGCGGCGCTGTGGGACGAGCGGCTCTCCTCCTCCGCCGTGAACCGCATGATGATCGAGGAGGCGGACCTGACGCGGAGCAAGCGCGCCAAGGCCGTGGATGCCGCCGCCGCCGCCTACATGCTGCAGGCCGCGCTGGACGCCACGGCCCCTCCCCGCGCGTGACCCCGGCCCGGCGCCCCTTCCGGCCGGGCGCCAGGGTGGTTATGGTCCCCCGCCTCTAGCCGGACTGGTCCTCGATGCTGCCCTTTCCTCACCGGCACCTCCTCGCCCTCCAGGGCCTGGAGCCGCCCTACATCGCCGATCTCCTGGATCTGGCCGAGTCCTATGCCCTCCTGAACCGCAGCGGAAAGACGCAGCGGGACCTGCTGAAGGGCCAGACGCTGATCAACCTCTTCTTCGAGGACAGCACCCGCACCCGCACCAGCTTCGAGCTGGCGGGCAAGCGGCTGGGCGCGGACGTGATCAACATGTCCGTCTCGACCAGCAGCGTGAACAAGGGCGAGACGCTGCTCGACACCGCCTCCACCCTCAACGCCATGCATTGCGACCTGCTGGTGGTGCGCCACGCCCAGTCCGGCGCGCCCGCCCTGCTGAGCCAGAAGGTGGATGCGGCCGTCATCAATGCCGGGGACGGCACGCATGAGCACCCGACCCAGGCCCTGCTCGATGCGCTGACCATCCGCCGCCACAAGGGCCGGCTGGAGAACCTGACCGTGGCCATCTGCGGCGACGTGCTGCACAGCCGCGTCGCCCGCAGCAACATCCACCTGCTGACCACCATGAACTGCCGCGTCCGCGTCGTCGGGCCGCCGGCGCTGATCCCGGCGGAGGTGGACCGGCTCGGCGTCGAGGTCTTCCACGACATGAAGGCCGGCCTGGCGGAGGCCGATGTGGTGATGATGCTCCGCCTGCAGAAGGAGCGCATGGCCGGCGGCCTGGTGCCCTCCGCCCGGGAGTATTTCCGCTTCTACGGGCTGGACGCGGCCAAGCTCGCCCATGCGAGGCCGGATGCCATCGTCATGCATCCCGGCCCGATGAACCGCGGCGTCGAGATCGACAGCGCCGTCGCCGACGACCCGGCGCGCAGCGTGATCGGCGAGCAGGTGGAGATGGGCGTCGCCGTCCGCATGGCGGTGCTCGACACCCTCTCCCGCAACGTGAGGCGGAACGCCCGGCTGTGATGACCCCCATGCGCGACACCATCTTCGTCAATGCCCGCCTGATCGACCCCGCGGCGGGGCTGGATGCGCCGGGCAGCCTGCTGGTCAGCCGCGGCCTCATCGTGGACCATGGCGGGGCGCTCGGCATCCCCGAGGGCGCCGAGGTGGTGGAATGCGGCGGCGCCGTGCTCGCCCCCGGCCTGATCGACCTGCGCGCCGCCCTGGGCGAGCCCGGCGCGGAATATCGCGAGACCATCGAGAGCGCGGCCGAGGCGGCGGCGGCGGGCGGCATCACCACGCTTTGCGCCCTGCCCGACACCCAGCCGGCGCTGGACGACGCCGCCCTGCTGCAGTTCATGCTCCGGCGCGGCGAGGCGACCGGCAGCCTGAGCATCCTGCCCTATGGCGCCGCCACCAAGGGCTGCGCCGGCAAGGAGATCTCCGAATTCGGCCTGCTCCGCGAGGCCGGCGCCATCGCCTTCAGCGACGGCAGCAAGGCCATCGCCGAGGCCCGCACCATGCGGCTGGCGCTCTCCTATGCCCGCGCCTTCGGCACCTTCGTGGTGCAACACCCGGAGGAGCCCTCCCTCGCCCGCGGCGGCGTCGCCACCGAGGGCGAGCTGGCCACCCGGCTCGGCCTGCCCGGCATCCCGCCCGCCGCCGAGGCCATGATGGTGGCGCGCGACGTCGCCCTCGCCCGCCTCACCCGCGGCCATGTGCATTTCGCCCATGTCTCCACCGCCGCCGCGCTGGACCTGATCCGCGCCGCCAAGGCCGAGGGGCTGGCCGTCACCTGCGACACCGCGCCGCCCTATTTCGACCTGAACGAGACGGCGATCGGCGACTTCCGCACCTATGCCAAGCTCTCCCCGCCGCTGCGGCGGGAGGCGGACCGGCTGGCCGTGGTCGCCGCCCTGGCGGACGGCACCATCGACGCCATCGCCTCCGACCACCAGCCGGCCGACCCGGACGACAAGCGCCTGCCCTTCGCCCAGGCCTCGGCCGGCGGCACGGGGCTGGCGACGCTGCTCGGCATCACCCTGGCGCGGGTGCACGGGGAGGACCTGCGCCTCGCCGACGCCCTGGCGCTGCTGACCTGCCGCCCGGCGAAGCTGCTTGGCCTGGAATCGGGCCGCCTGGCGCGCGGCGCCCCGGCCGACCTCGTGCTGTTCGACGCCGAGCGCGCCTGGAAGGTCGAGGCCGGCAAGCTGCCGGGCAAGGCGCAGAACTCTCCCTTCGACGGCCGCGCCCTGGAGGGCCGGGTGCTCGGCACCTGGAAGGCCGGGCGGCGCGTGTTCGGATGATGCCGCTCGTCCTGGCCGCCCTGCTCGGCTACCTTTCCGGCTCGGTGCCCTATGGCCTGCTGCTGACCCGCGCCGCCGGCCTGGGCGATATCCGCAAGGTCGGCAGCGGCAATATCGGCGCCACCAACGTGCTGCGCACCGGCAACAGGAAGGTGGCCGCCGCCACCCTGCTGCTGGATGTGCTGAAGGGTGTGGTGCCGGTCCTGCTCTGCGCGGCGGCCTGGAGCCGGGAGGCCGGGTTCGTGGCCGGCATCGGCGCCATGGCCGGGCATGTCTTCCCGGTCTGGCTGGGCTTCAGGGGCGGCAAGGGCGTGGCGACCGGCGCCGGCGTGCTGCTCGCCGCCGCCTGGTGGCTCGGCCTGATCTGCGCGCTGATCTGGCTGGCCATGGCGAAGATCACGCGCATCTCCTCCGCCGCGGCGCTTGCGGCCTGCTGCGCCGCGCCGGTGATCGCCCTGCTGGCGGGCGATCTGAACCTCGCGGCCTTCGCCCTGGTGCTGGCGCTGCTCATCATCTTCCGGCATCGGGACAATATCCGGCGCCTGATGGCCGGCACCGAGCCGCGGATCGGCCGCAAGACGTGACCCCCTCGGAGGCGCTGGCGCGCCTGCGGCTCGCGCGGACGGACGGCATCGGCCCGATGACCTTCCGCCGCCTGCTGGAGCGCTGCCGCACCGCCGAGGCGGCGCTGGAGGCGCTGCCGGCGCTCTCCGCCCGCCGCGCCGTGCCCTTCCGGCCACCCTCCGCCGCCGCCGTCGCGCGCGAGATGGAGGAGGTGGACGGCATGGGCGGCCGCTTCCTGTTCTGGGGCGAGCCGGACTATCCGCCCCTGCTGGCGCTGCTGGAAGATCCGCCGATCGCGATCGCCGTCATCGGTGATCCCGCCCTGCTGGCAGCCCGCCAGGTGGGGGTGGTCGGGGCGCGCAATGCCTCCACCCTCGGCCGCCGCCTCGCAGGCGAGCTGGCCGAATCGCTGGTGGCCGCCGGCCTTGTGGTCACCTCCGGCCTCGCGCGCGGCATCGACGGTGCCGCCCATCTCGGTGCGCTGCGCCTCGGGCCGACGGTTGCCGTCATTCCCGGCGGGCTGGACCGCGCCTATCCGCCGGAGCACACGGAGCTGCAGTCCATCATCGCGGAGCGCGGCGCGGTGGTGGCCGAGGCGCCGCTCGGCACCGCGCCGATCGCGCGCCACTTTCCCCGCCGCAACCGGATCATCGCCGGGCTGAGCCTGGGCGTGGTGGTGGTCGAGGCGGCGCTCCGCTCCGGCACGCTGATGACGGCGAACCTGGCCCTGGAAGCCGGGCGGGAGGTCTTCGCCGTGCCCGGCAGCCCGCTCGACCCGCGCTGCGCCGGCTCGAACGACCTGCTGCGCCAGGGCGCGCACCTGACCGAGCGCGCCGCCGACGTGCTGGAGCATCTCCCCGAGGCCCCCCGTCCCGCACCCCTGTTCCGCCGGGCGCCCGCCGCCCAGGCATCGCCCGCCGCGCCCCCGCCGGCCGGCCTTCCATCGGGCGCCGCTCAAATCCTTGATCTGATAGGATCTTCACCAGTCACGGTTGACGAGCTTGTGCGGGCCTGCCACCTGTCGTCCGCTGCGGTACAGGCTGTCCTGCTGGAACTTGAGCTGGATGGGCGGATAGAAACCCTGCCGGGCAACCGCGTGATCCGCAGTGGATTACGATAGTCACCGCCGAAGCGGCGCCACCGCAAAGCGGCCATGAGAGAGCGCACGACACCCGCCATGACCGACGTCGTCGTCGTCGAATCGCCGGCCAAGGCGAAGACCATCAACAAGTATCTGGGGAAGGACTTCACCGTCCTTGCCAGCTTCGGGCATGTGCGCGACCTGCCGGCCAAGGACGGCAGCGTGCGGCCGGACGAGGATTTCGCCATGGACTGGTCCTCCGAGGACCGGGGCGAGAAGCAGGTGGCCGCCATCGCCAAGGCGGTAAAGGGCGCGCGCAACCTCTACCTCGCCACCGACCCGGACCGCGAGGGCGAGGCAATCTCCTGGCATGTCCAGCAGATGCTGCGGGAGAAGGGCGCGCTGAAGGGCGTGCAGGTCCACCGCATCACCTTCAACGAAATCACCAAGCGCGCCGTGCAGTACGCGCTGGAGCATCCGCGCGAGCTCGACACGCCGCTGATCGAGGCCTACCTGGCCCGCCGCGCGCTGGACTACCTGGTCGGCTTCACCCTCTCCCCCGTGCTCTGGCGCAAGCTGCCGGGCAGCCGCTCGGCCGGCCGCGTGCAGTCGGTCGCGCTGCGGCTGATCTGCGAGCGGGAAGCCGAGATCGAGGCCTTCCGGGCGCGCGAGTACTGGACGGTCGAGGGCCGCTTCCTGACCGCGCTCGGCGCTCCGTTCACCGCCCGCCTGACGCATCTGGACGGCAAGCGGCTGGAGCAGTTCGACCTGCCGGACGAGGCCAGCGCCCTGCGCGCCAAGGCCGCCGTCGAGGCGGGCGCCTTCACCGTCGCCAGCATCGAGAAGAAGCGCGTCCGGCGCAATCCGCCCGCGCCCTTCACCACCTCGACCCTGCAGCAGGAAAGCTCGCGCAAGCTCGGCTTCGGCGCCCAGCAGACCATGCGCCTGGCCCAGCAGCTCTATGAGGGCGTGGATATCCAGGGCGAGACGGTCGGCCTGATCACCTACATGCGGACCGACGGCGTGCAGATGGCGCGGGAAGCGATGTCCGCCATCCGCGACCATGTGAAGGACGCCTTCGGGCCGGACTACATCCCCGCCGCGCCGCGCGAGTATTCCTCCAAGGCGAAGAACGCCCAGGAGGCGCATGAGGCGATCCGCCCGACCGAGGTGAGCCGCACCCCGGAGCAGGTCGCCCGCTTCCTCAACCCCGAGCAGCGCCGGCTCTACGAGCTGGTCTGGAAGCGCGCCGTCGCCAGCCAGATGCAGTCCGCCGAGCTGGACCAGACGGCGGTTGACCTCGCCGAGGCCACCGGCAAGGTCCGCCTGCGCGCCACCGGCAGCGTGGTCGCCTTCGACGGCTTCTTGAAGCTCTACCGCGAGGACGTGGACGACGCCGCCGGCGCCGAGGACGAGGACAGCCGCATCCTGCCGCCGATGCGCGAGAAGGACCCGGCCAAGCTGACCGCCGCCCAGGCCGACCAGCACTTCACCCAGCCGCCGCCGCGCTATTCCGAGGCCTCGCTGGTGAAGAAGATGGAGGAGCTGGGCATCGGCCGCCCCTCCACCTACGCCTCCATCCTGCAGACCCTGCAGGACCGCGACTACGTGAAGCTGGAGAAGCGCCGCTTCATGCCGGAGGACCGTGGCCGGCTGGTCACCGCCTTCCTGGTGAACTTCTTCGAGCGCTACGTGGACACCAACTTCACCGCCGCGCTGGAGGAGCAGCTCGACGACATCTCCGGCGGCCGGGCCGAGTGGCGCGAAGTGATGCGCGACTTCTGGCAGGACTTCAACGCCGCCGTCGCCGCCACCAAGGACCTCACCATCAGCGAGGTCATCGACGCGCTGGACGAGGAGCTTGGTGCCCACTTCTTCCCCCAGCCCGCCGAGGGCGGCGACCCGCGCGCCTGCCCGGCCTGTGGCACGGGGCGGCTGGGCCTGCGCCTCGGTCGCAACGGCGCCTTCATCGGCTGCTCCAACTACCCGGAATGCCGCCACACCCGCCCGCTCTCGGTCGCCGGCGAGGGCGAGGCCGATGCGGCGCTGGCCGGCGGCATCAAGGAGCTCGGCACCGATCCCGTCACGGGCGCCCCGATCACGCTGCGGCGCGGCCCCTACGGGCTCTACGTCCAGCTCGGCGAGGGCGAGACCGACGCCAAGGGCAAGGCGATCAAGCCCAAGCGCGCCAGCCTGGCGCGCGGCATGGACCCCGACTCCCTGACGCTGGAACGGGCGCTGGCCCTGCTCGCCCTGCCCCGCATCGTCGGCGTGCACCCGGAGACCGGCGAGGAGATCAGCGCCGCGATCGGGCGCTTCGGCCCCTATGTGAAGATGGGCAGCATCTACAAGTCGCTCGACCGCGACGACGACGTGCTCTCCATCGGCATCAACCGCGCCGTAGCGCTGCTGGCCGATGCCAAGGCCAAGGTGCGGGCGCTCGGCCCGCATCCGAAGGATGGCGAGCCGGTGGAGATCAAGCGCGGGCGCTTCGGCCCCTATGCGCAGCATGCCGGCATGGTGGCCAGCCTGCCGCGCAACCTGCCGATGGAGGACATCACCCTGGAGCAGGCGGTGACCCTCCTGGCCGAGAAGGGCAAGAAGCTGCCGCCGCTCGGCGCCAAGAAGGGCGCGAAGAAGGCGGCGCCCCGCAAGGCGGCCGCTGCGGAGGCCACCGCCACGGAGGCCAAGCCGGCGCGGAAGGCCGCTGCCAAGGCGCCCGCCCGTAAGGCCAGCGCCAAGGCGACCACGGCCAAGGCGAAGCCGGCGCGCAGCCCGGCCAAGGCCAAGGCCTGATCCATGGCAGGGCGCCCCGACGAACCGGGCGCGAAAGGGCCAGGGGATGCGTCGCCGGGCCCAGCCATCCTGCCTACCCGCGAGGCGTTGCGCCGCTTCATCCGGGAGGCGCCGGGGCGGGTCGGCAAGAGCGAGATCTCCCGCCATTTCGGGCTGACCGCCGAGCAGCGCCCCGCCCTGCGGGCGCTGCTGAGGGAACTGGAGCACGAGGGCGCGCTGCAGCGCGCCGGCGGCCGGCAGGTGCGGGAGAGCGGCAAGCTGCCGGACATGGCGGTCGTCGAGGTCTCCGGCACCGATCCGGATGGCGATCCCCTGGCCCGCCCGGTCGGCTGGGAAGGGCCCGGGCGCCCTCCCCTGGTCTATATGCGGCCCGAGCGGCCGGGGCAGCCTGCCCTCGCCTATGGCGAGCGGGTGCTGGCCCGGCTGCGGCCGATCGGGGCGGGAAAGTATGAGGGGCGCACCTTCAAGCGCCTGGGCAGCGGCGGGCCGTCGCGCATCCTCGGCGTCTATCAGGACGGGCGGCTGCTGCCGACGAGCAAGCGCGAGAAGGCCGACTGGGTGATCCCCGCCGGGGAAGCCGGCGGCGCCGAGGACGGCGAACTGGTCCTGGCCGAGCCGCTGCCCGGCCGTGCGCTCGGCCTCCGCCCGGCCCGCATCGTCGAGCGTCTGGGCCGGATGGACGCTCCGCGCGCCGTGTCGGTCCTGTGCATCCACGCCCATGGCATCCCCGATCATTTCCCCGCCGAGGCGGTGCAGGAGGCCGAGGCGGCGCAGCCCGTCGCGCTGCAGGGCCGCGAGGACCTGCGCGAGGTCCCCCTCGTCACCATCGACGGCGAGGACGCCCGCGACTTCGACGACGCCGTCTGGGCCGAGCCGCTCGGCGAGGGCTGGCGGGTGCTGGTCGCCATCGCCGACGTGGCGCACTACGTCCAGCCCGGCGGCGCGCTGGACCAGGCGGCCGGCCAGCGCGGCAACAGCGTCTATTTCCCGGACCGCGTGGTGCCGATGCTGCCGGAGGCCCTTTCCAACGGGTTGTGCAGCCTGCGGCCGGGCGAGAATCGCGGCTGCCTCTTCGTCGAGATGCGCTTCGATGCCCAGGGCCAGAAGTCGGGCCATCGCTTCGGCCGCGGGCTGATGCGCTCCGCCGCGCGGCTCACCTACGAGCAGGTCCAGGCCGCCTGGGAAGGGACGGCCGGCACGCCCGTGCCGCCGCAGCAGGTCGCGCATCTCTTTGGCGCCTTCCGCTGCCTTCTCTCGGCGCGGGAACGGCGCGGCACGCTGGATCTCGACCTGCCCGAACGCCGCGTGCTGATGGACGAGCAGGGCCAGGTCCGCGACGTCATCCCCCGCCTGAAGCTCGACGCCCACCGGCTGATCGAGGAGTTCATGGTGGCCGCCAATGTCTGCGCCGCCGAGGAACTGGAGCGGCGCCGCCAGCCCCTGCTCTACCGCGTGCATGACCGCCCCTCCGACGAGAAGCTGGAAGCCCTGCGGCAGTTCCTCGACTCCATGGAGCTGGATCTCCCGGCCGCCGGCGAGCTGCGCCCCCGCCACTTCGCGCAGGTGCTGGAGCGCGTGCGTGGCCGCCCCGAGGAGCGGCTGGTGCATGAGACGGTGCTGCGCGCCCAGTCGCAGGCGGCCTACAGCCCGGAGAACATCGGCCATTTCGGCCTCGCCCTGCCGCGCTACGCCCATTTCACCAGCCCGATCCGCCGCTATGCCGATCTCGTCGTGCACCGGGCGCTGATCCGCGGACTCGGGCTTGGAACGGCCGACGCCCTGCGCGAGGAGGAGGCGGAGCGTCTGCCCGACACCGCCGAGCACATCACCCGCACCGAGCGGCGCGCCGCCGCCGCCGAGCGCGAGGCCGTGGAGCGCTACCTGGCCAGCCACATGGCGTCCCGCGTCGGCAGCATGTTCGACGCGCGCATTTCGGGCGTGACACGCTTCGGCCTGTTCGTCACGGTGACGACGAATGGTGCGAGCGGACTCGTGCCGCTGGCCTCCCTGCCGGACGATCAATGGACTCACGAGGAAGCCGCCTATCGGCTTTCCGGCCGCTACACGCGCCTGTCCTTCGCGCTGGGTCAGGCGGTGGAGGTGCGGCTGGCCGAAGTCATGCCGCTGACGGGCGGCATGCTGTTCCACCTCCTGCAGGGCAGTCCGCCCGCCGGCGGCGGCCGCCGCGCCCGCCTGCGGCGCCTTCCGGCAGCTTCCCCGCCCCGGGGGGCGCGAGGCGCGCCACGCTGAGGCGCCTCCCTCCTCCCTGCCTGCCCGCGCTGGCACGGCTGGTGCTGGCGGCCCTGATCCTCGCGCTCGCCCTGCCCGCCATGGCCTTCGCCCAGCCGGAGGGCGGCTTTTCCCGTGCGCGGGTCCGGGCGGTCCTGGAGGAGGCCTTCACGGCCATTCTCGAGCGGCATCTTGAGGCCGCGGCGCCCGCCGACCTCGCGCTGTGGTCCCTGCGCGGCCTTGGCGCGGTGGACCCGCAGCTCTCTGCCCAGGTCGAGGGCGGCCTGCTGTCGCTGAGCCTGGGCGCCAGGCGGCTCGGCACGCAGCCGGCACCCGGGGTCGCGCAGGCCGCGATGGCCGCCCGCCGGGGCATCCACCCGCCGCCCGCCGCCGAGGCACTGGCCGAGACCCTCTCGCAGTTCTACGCCAGCGCCTGGACGGCCTCGGCGCTCCTGCGCGCGGCGGGTGTCGAGCGCATGCTGCAGGCCGGCTTCGACGAAGTCTTCAACCACCTGGACCCCTACAGCCGCTACATCACCGCCGAGGAGGCCTGGCAGGCCCGGCAGCGGCGCGTGGGGCAGACCGGGCTCGGCCTGCGCATCGCGGCCGGCGCGCGCAACAGCGTGGTCGTGGTGGCGCTGGCCGCGGAGAGCGCGGCCAGCCATGCCGGCCTGCGGGAAGGGGATGTCCTGCTCGCCATCGACGGCATCCCGGTTTCCGCCCGGCGCCTCGTCGAGGCGGCGGAGCTGCTGGAAGGCCTGCCGGACACGGATGTCCGGCTGGAGGTGCGGCGCGGCCGCCAGCGCTTCTCCGTCACCCTGCGGCGGCTCAGCCAGGCGCTGCCGAGCCTGCGCGCCGAGATGCAGGACAACATCCTGTGGGTGCGGCTGAGCCTGTTCTCCGCAGCCACCACCCGCCAGCTCGCCGATGCGCTGAATGCCAGCCTCGCCCTCAGCACCCCCTCCCGCGGCGTTGTGCTCGACCTGCGTGGCAATCGCGGCGGCCTGCTGATGCAGGCCATGAGCGTTGCTGATGCCTTCCTGACCGGGGGCGTGGTGGCGCAGAGTGCCGGCCGTCACCCCGATGCGCAGCGCATCTGGCGCGCCGAGGGCAGCGACCTCGCGCAGGGCCGTCCGGTGGTGATTCTGGTGGATGGTCGCACCGCCTCGGCCGCCGAGATCGCCGCGGCGGCCCTCTCGGACCAGCGGCGTGCCGTGGTGGTCGGCAGCGCCACATTGGGCAAAGGGCTCATCCAGATCGTCATTCCCCTGCCGAACGGGGCGGAGGTGCTGATTTCCTGGTCACGCGTGCTGGCCCCCCGCGGATGGCCGGTGCAGGGGCTCGGGGTGATCCCGGAGGTCTGCACCAGCCTCGGGCTGGACGCCACGCGCGGGGAACTGCAGCAGCTCGGCCAGGGGGTTGCGCCGATGGGCGCAGTCCTGGCCCGCGCCCGCCAGGCGCGCGCGCCGGTACCGGCCAGCGAGGTCGCCGCCCTGCGCTCTGCCTGCCCGCCGGCCGAAGGGCGCACGCTGGATCAGGAGGTCGCCCAGTTCCTGATCGACAATCCCATTGCCTACGAGGCGGCGCTGGCTCCCTGAAAGCTTGGGCTGCGCCGCAGGTTGGACTTGACTGGAGCGGCGGGTCGACTAGGTTGCGCCTCTCACGCCGCACCCGGGTGCGCGGCCCCGTGCTGCCCGGCTTGAGGTACCAGTTGGTGCCCACGGAACAACGTCATGGCCAAGTCGAACACCATTCTCATCAAGCTCGTCAGCACGGCTGACACCGGTTACTTCTATGTGACCAAGAAGAACACGCGCAACACGACCGGCAAGCTGGAGATGCGCAAGTACGATCCGGTTGCCCGGAAGCACGTTGCGTTCCGCGAATCCAAGATCAAGTAAGCCGGCGCCCCCACAGGACGCCGCAAGGGCCGCGCCTCACATCAGGCGCGGCTTTTTTTTGTGCCCGCCGTCACGCCCAGCCGTCAAGCTACGTCGGCCGGGCGGCGCTCCCAATCCTCGCAGCCGGCGATCTCCACCCGGTTCCGGCCATTCGCCTTGGCGCGGTAGAGCGCCGCATCGGCGGCGCGGAGCAGCATGGACAGGCTTTCGCCACTCTGCGCCAGGGCGACACCGATGCTGGTGGTAACGTGCAGCGGGGTTCCCTGCTCCGTCGGCACCGGCTGGCCGGCGATCGTGGCCCGCAGCCGCTCCGCCACCTGCATGGCCTCTTCCTGGGTGGTGCCGCCCATGGCGACGACGAACTCCTCGCCTCCAAAGCGGGCGGCGACATCCACGCTGCGCAGATGCTCCTTCAGGCGGGCCGCCACCTCCTTCAGCACCAGATCACCCACCGCATGGCCATGCGTGTCGTTCACGGCCTTGAAGCGGTCCACGTCCAGCAGGAGCAGCGCGACCTGTCCGGCCCGCAGCAGTCCTTCCAGATGGCGTGTCACGTAGCGGCGGTTGCGCAGGCCGGTCAGGCTGTCGGTGACCGCCATTTCCAGGGAGCGGTCCAGATCCGCCCTCAGGCGCTCCTGGTAGCGCTTCCGCCGCACCTGGTTGCGCAGCCGCGCCCGCAGCTCGTTCGGGTCGATGGGGCGGAGGACATGATCGCTGGCGCCCAGGTCGAAGCCCCGCAGCACCTGCGCGCGCTGGTCGGCATCGGCGATCAGGAGCAGCGGGAGGTCGCGGGTGGCCGCCTGGGCGCGCAGCCGTGAGGTGAGGCGCAGCCCGTCACCGCCTTCCAGGGAGAGGCTGAGCAGTGCCACGTCGTAGCCGCCCTGGCTGAGTTCCTTCCAGGCCTCCGCCCCGCTGGGCGTGATATGCAGCGCCACCCCTTCGGCGGAGAGCACGCTGCTGAGCAGTTCCGCCTCGTTCACATCCTCGGTCGCCAGCAGGACTGCGGCCCCGATGAGGCTTTCGCTGGGCGGGGTCTGCGGAATGACGCCGAGATCCTGCGCTGTCTCGGCGCGCAGGCGAAAGGCATCGAGCACCTGCTTCATGCGCTGGAGGGCACGCAGCCGGGCGAAGAGGGTCAGATGGTCGACCGGTTTGGAGAGAAAGTCGTCGGCCCCCGCCTCCAGCCCACGCACCCGCTCGGCGGGGTCCACCAGGGCCGTCACCATCACGACGGGAATATGCGCCGTTTCGGGGTTGGCCTTCAGGCGCCGGCAGACCTCGTAGCCGTCCATGCCAGGCATCATGACGTCCAGGAGGATGATGTCGGGCAGCCATTCCTCGGCGCAGGCCAGTGCCTCAGGCCCGGAGGATGCGAGCGCAACGTCGTAGTACTCGGCGTTCAGCCGAGCCTCCAGAAGCCGCAGGTTGGCGGCAATGTCGTCGACGACAAGGATGCGCGCGCTCATGCCTACTGCTTCTCTTCAGGCCACAGAACGCCCGTTCGTGGCCCGGCAGGGCCAGAAACCCGTGAAAGCTCGAACAAGACCTCTGCAGCCAAGCGCTTTGAAGGGCGACAGGACCGCTCTCGGCTCCTGCTTGCCGTCGGAAGGCTTCTTCCGCAGCAGCGTCTCGCATGTCCCATCCGTCACGCCCACCACATCATCCGGATCATGTGTCGCGGCGCACAGCGCATGTGGCCAACTTAGCGCGTCCGGAACAGCAGTCTAATACCATAATGGTTAATGTAATGAGTATCGGGTGGCGCTCCGATTGAGCGCTCGGCAAGGGCTGCATTAACCTGAAGGAGGACGGGCTGAGCCGGGCCGGCGGCCGGTGTGGCTACTCCAGCATTGCAGCCCTGGCGCAGAGCCATGTGGCATGCCCCCTTTGTGCAGCCGGATAAATCAATCAGGTGGAGCCACGGCCACCTAACCTGACCAATGCGGCTCCTGCAAGCAAGCGGAAAGCGGCGTGGAAGCCGCATCATCCATCGCCTTACGGCGTCCCCTGGAAGGAAAGGGATGGGGGGCTCCGCTCGGGCCGAACCGCCTGATCGGCCGAAGGCGCGCGCAGGAGCAGCGCCCTGAAGCAGGCTTCCTCCTGCCGCTGCGCAGGCACGACGCTGGAGCAGATGCCGTTCCGGTGGCATCATCGGAACGGGTGAAGATGCTCGCCAAAACAAACGCACTAGGAGCGCGACAGGTCCGTCACCACCCCGGAGAGCAGGAGGCTGACCACCAGGTCCAGCACCACGAAGCCAAGGGCCGCCATTCCGCCGACCTGCAGGGTACACTTCGCCGTGAACCATTGCAGCCAGAGCGCATAGCCGATGCCGGCGACGCTGACGACCTCCTGCACCCAGGCCGGCAGCGGCGACACGGCAAAGAGCGTGATGATCAGCATGATCAGATACTGGAGGAGGTTGGTCCAGTTCCAGGCCGCCACCAGTCGCGGCCAGAGCGCTTCGCGCCCCATCGAGCGGCAGACCGCCAGGGCGGCCAGCGCATAGGCGGGCCAGCCGGTGATGTAGCCCGCCAGTTCGGCCGCTGCGGCGCGCGGGCTCGCGGCGAAGGAGGGGTCGAGCACCAGGAAGATCGGCAGGCACAGCACGGCCACCCAGAAGGAGCGGCCCGCCCCCTCCAGCGTTGCTGGCAGCAAGGCTGCTCCTTCGGCGCGGCCGCGGGCCAGCAGCAGGATGCCCCGGAAGCCGGCGAAAAGCTCCGCGATCGTGTAGGCGGGCGTCAGGCGTGTGGCTCCTGCGCCAGGAGGGTTTCGATCACCCGTGCATACAGCTCCGCCAGCGCCCGCAGCTCGGCGACGGGCGTGGACTCATCCGCCTTGTGCATGGTGGCGCCGACCGCCCCGAGCTCCGCGACCGGACAGTACTGCGCGACGAAGCGGGCATCGGAGGTGCCGCCACCGGTGTCGAGGCGGGGCTCGGTGCCGGTGGCCTGGCGCGTGGCGGCCACCAGGGCCTCCACGAAGGGGCCCGGCTCGGTCAGGAAGGATTCCCCCGAGCAGGAGACCGCAAGGTCGTACTGCGCCGCCTCGGCCTCCAGCGCCGCGCGCAGATGCGCGGTCAGCGAGCGGCTCGAATGCAGGTCGTTGAAGCGGATGTTCAGCTTCGCGCGCGCCGCACCGGGGATGACATTGGTCGCCGGATTGCCGACGTCGAAGCTCGTCACCTGCAGGGTCGAGGGCTCGAACCAGGGGCTGCCCGCGTCCAGCGGCTCGGCGGTAAGCCGGTGCAGCACCCGCACCAGGCGGTGCACGGGATTGTCGGCCCGCTGCGGATAGGCGCTGTGGCCCTGGATGCCGTGCAGGGTGATCTCGGCGTTCAGGCTGCCGCGCCGGCCGATCTTGATGGTGTCGCCCAGCACGGCCTTGCTGGTGGGCTCGCCCACCAGGCACATGTCCGGCCGGTGGCCGTTCTGCGCCATCCACTCCAGCACCTTCACGGTGCCGTCGATGGCGGGCCCCTCCTCATCCCCGGTGATCAGCAGCGAGAGGCTGCCGGGCAGGTCGCGCGGCAGGCTGGCGATGGCGGCGATCCAGGCGGCGATGCCGCCCTTCATGTCGGTCGCGCCGCGGCCATAGACCAGCCCGTCCCGGAGCTGGGCGCCAAACGGGTCGGCGCTCCAGCCTGCGGGATCGCCGGGCGGCACCACGTCGGTGTGCCCGGCGAAGCAGAGATGCGGCCCCCGGCTGCCGCGCCGGGCGAAGAGGTTCTCCACCTCACCGAAGCGCAGCCGGGTGCAGGTGAAGCCGAGCGGAACCAGCGCCGCCTCCAGCACGCCCAGCGCACCGGCCTCCGCCGGGGTGACGCTGGGGCAGCGGATCAGTTCCTGCAGGAGGGGCAAGGGGTCCATGGTACTCAGTCGCGCAGCAGTTCGTTGATCGAGGTCTTCTCGCGCGTGCGGGCATCCACCCGCTTGACGATGACCGCGCAGTAGAGGCTCGGCCCCGGCGTGCCGTCCGGCAGGGGCTTGCCTGGCAGGCTGCCCGGCACCACCACGGAATAAGGCGGCACCTGCCCGACGAAGACCTCACCCGTGCTGCGGTCCACGATCTTGGTCGAGGCGCCGAGGAAGACGCCCATGGAAAGCACGCTCCCCTCACCCACGATGACGCCTTCCGCCACCTCGGAGCGCGCGCCGATGAAGCAGTTGTCCCCGATCACCACGGGGTTGGCCTGCAGCGGCTCCAGCACGCCGCCGATGCCGGCGCCACCGGAGATGTGGCAGTTCCTGCCGATCTGGGCGCAGGAGCCGATGGTCGCCCAGGTGTCCACCATGGTGTTGGCGTCCACATAGGCGCCGAGATTGACGAAGGAGGGCATCAGCACCACGCCCGGCGCGATATAGGCCGAGCGGCGCACCACCGCGCCCGGCACGGCGCGGAAGCCGGCCTCGCGGAAGCGGTTCTCGCCCCAGTCCTTGAACTTCAGCGGAACCTTGTCATAGGCGCCGAGGCCGACCTCCATCGGCGCGCTGTCCTCCAGGCGGAAGGAGAGCAGCACCGCCTGCTTGAGCCACTGGTTGACCTTCCAGCCGCCCTGCCCGTCCGGCTCCGCCACGCGCGCCTTGCCGGAATCCAGCAGTTCCAGCGCCGCTTCAATCGCCTCCCGCTCGGCGCCCTTGGTCGCGGGGGAAAGCTCGGCGCGGCGGCCCCAGAGCCCTTCGATGGTGGCGGCAAGATCCATGGCAGAGGTCCCGATCGGCAGGAAGAATGGTGCTGCCGGTATCGGAGGGGTGCGGGGCGGTGTCAACGGCGCCCTCCCACCCCCCTGGCCCCGCCCGGCCTCAGGGGCGGATCAGCGTGCCGGCGCCGCCATTGGTGAACAGCTCGATCAGCACGGCATGCGGCACCCGCCCGTCCACGATGACCGCCCCCTTCACACCCTTCTCGATGGCATAGATGCAGGTCTCGACCTTCGGGATCATGCCGCCCGAGATCCAGCCCTCGGCGATGCCCGCGCGGGCATCGGCGACGCTCATCTCGGGGATCAGCGTCTTATCGGCGCCCAGCACGCCCGGCACGTCGGTCAGCATCAGCAGACGGGAGGCGCTCAGCGCCCCGGCAACGGCGCCGGCCGCGGTATCGGCATTGATGTTGTAGGTCTGCCCGTCCGCCCCGGCGCCGACCGGTGCGATCACCGGCACGATGTCGGCGGCGATCAGCAGCTCGACCAGCTGCGGGTCCACATGCTCCGGCTCGCCGACGAAGCCCAGGTCCAGCACCTTCTCGACGTTGCTGTCCGGGTCGCGATAGGTGCGGGTCAGCTTCTTCGCCCGGATCAGCCCGCCATCCTTGCCGGAGATGCCCACCGCGATGGCGCCGGCGCGGGTGATGCAGTCGGCCACCTGCTTGTTGACGGTGCCGGAGAGCACCATCTCGACCACGTCCACCATCTGCGCGTCGGTCACGCGCAGGCCGTTGACGAAGGTGGACTGCACGTTGAGCCGCTTCAGCATGGCGTTGATCTGCGGCCCGCCGCCATGCACGACCACCGGGTTCACGCCCATCTGCTCCAGCAGGGCGATGTCCCGCCCGAAGCGCAGCGCGCTCTCCTCCTCGCCCATGGCGTGGCCGCCATACTTCACCACGACGATCTGCTCATCATAGCGCTTCAGGAAAGGGAGCGCGGCGGCGAGGATCTCCATCTGGTTGCGCGCGTCCTCGGTCATGGACATCCCTTCCCGCTTCAAGCTGCGTCGGCGCGTCTAGGGGGCGCGCCCGCGGGGGTCAAGAGGGACCGCCGGCCCACCCCATGGCCGGGTTGAGCTCAGGGGTAGGCCCGCAACCTTCCGGCATGGTATCAAGGCGCTCCAGGATGGAGCCTCGAACACGTGCCGACACCCCCTCGCAACACCGCCGCCGAGATCCTCAAGGAACTGACGGACCTGCAGCAGGGCGCCCCCTCCATCGACTGGCGGCGCGAGCGGCCGCACCCCGAAGCCCCGGAGCTGCGGGCGGCGATTGACCGCCTCGCCCATGTGAACGGCTTCACCTTGGCGGAATGGGTGGAGGCGCGAGCGCGCGTGCACCTCCTCCAGGTCTCCGCGCTGGATGCCCTGGCCGCCCTCGCCCAGCTGCCGGAATGCAATGCCGCGCTGGAGGACTTCGCCTATACCCAGATCCTCAACATTGCCAATGCCTGGGACCAGATCCGCACCCGCCTGGCGAGCACCGCCCCGGCGGCTGAGGTGAACGCGGCGCGCAGCCGCGCGGAGCGCATCCTCCGCAACCTCGTGCTGCGGTTTCCCGAGGAGGAGCGGGCGATGCTTGGCCTTCTGCAGTTCATGCGCAAGGCTTCGGGCATTCCCTCCACCCTCGCCTATCTCGGCCGCGCTTGCAGCCGCTCAGCCAGCCCAGGCGTGGCCAGCTTCTATTTCGACCTGCTGATCGAGCGTCTGGAACGGACGCCCAACGCGGAAGCCGTCGAGGGCGCTGAGCAGATCCCGATCGCCGTACCGGCGGCGGCCTTCCCCAGCCTGGACCGCTTCCGTTTCGAGCGGGCGGTGCATCTCGCCTCGCTCCGCTGGAACGCCCATCTGGGCGAAGGCTTCGGCGACGATGCGCTGCGGGCCGCCCTGGCCAAGGCCAGCGATGTCCGCCCCGGCACGGTGCTGGAGGAGATCCTGGGCCGCGTGGCGCTCCTGCGGCCGCGCGAGGCGACCGAAACCCTGCTGGCGCTGACCCGCATCCCCATGCTGTGGAAGTCGGCGGCGCCGGAGATGGAGGCGGTACGTTTCCGCCTCTTGGAGCATCTCTGGGAAGTGGCTGAGGCGTTGCCGGACAATGGCGGCAACCTGCTCTCCCGCGTGCTGCACGCGCTGCTCAGCTACCTGCCGCAGACCATCCGCTACTGGGAGGAGCCGCAGCTGCGGCTGCGCATGACGGAGCTGATGCAGCGGCGTGGCGCGTTGATCCACCCGCATGCCCGCGCCAACTACATCGCGCAGGCGGCCTTCGGCTCCGGCCAGGTGGACCTCGCGACGGAGAACTTCGCCCTCGCGACGGAGCTGCTCTCCACGGGCTATGGCCATCCCTCCTACCTCGACTACCGCGCCGTCGGCCGGATCGACGCGGAATTCACCGAAGACGAGGCGCCGCTGGCCTCCACCCCCTTCCGGTTCGAGATCCTGCACCGCACGGCCGACCCCGGCGCCCGGGCACGGCGGGACCAGCTGCCGCTCATCATGACCTCGGCGAATGTCGGCTACGTCCGCTCCTTCCTCAGCTTCTACGCGCGCGGGCTGGCCGCCCATGCCGAGGAAGGGCGGCTGCATCTGCATCTCGTGGGCGAGCGTGCGGAGATCGAGAAGGAGCTCGCCGAGCTGCGCGCCATTTTGCCCGGCTTCGATGTGACGCTCTCCAGCGAGCCGGTCACGCTGGACCGCGCCTACTACTTCGCCTCGGCCCGCTTCATCCAGGCCGCGCGCATCATGGACCTGCTGGAAGGTCCGCTCATCCTGACGGATATCGACCTCGCCTGGCGGATGGCCCCCGAAGCGTTCCTGCAGAGCCTGCGGCCGGACTACGACGTCGCCGTCCGGGGCTTCGACGCGGTGCGCCGCCAGGTCTCGGCGCCGGATGGCGGGCAGATCATCCTCCGCTACGCATACGTCCGGCCCTGGGTCGGCATCGCGGCGGACATTGTCGTCTTCGCCAATACGGCCGCCGCACGGCGGTTCGCTGAGCTGCTGCGGCGCGTGACGGCGACGCATTTGCAGGCCTGCGGCCACATCCGCAACAGCCATTGGGGGATCGACCAGAACATCACCACCGCCGTCTACACCTGGACGGTGCGGGCGGCCCCGGAGACGGTCTTCGCCAATGTGGAGGATGCCGGCTTCCCCTTCCACAAGCTGATGCCGCCAAAGGATCCGGCGCTGCGCCGGCCCAGGGGCGCCCACTGGATCAGCTACCCCGAGCTGGAGCGGAACGAGGCGCCGCAGGCCGCCCCCGCCTGAGGGGCGGTCGCCCTATGGCGCGGCGGGCTCGGCCAGCGAGGCCAGCTCGGCGCGCAGTTCGGGGATGCCCAACCCCGTCTCGCTGCTGGTGGTGATCACCAGCGGGTGGGCGGCGGTGTACTTCTTGACCAGCGCCGCCGCCTCCTTCTGCCGCTGCTCCAGCCAGCCGGGCTTGGTGTCGTCCGCCTTGGTCAGCACGATCTGGAAGGCCACGGCGGCCTCGGAGAGCAGTTCCATGGCCGCCCGGTCGCTCGCCTTGGTCTCGATGCGGGCGTCGAGCAGCAGCACCACGCGGCGCAGGTTCGGGCGGCCGCGGAGGAAGTTGAACATCAACCCCTGCCAGTCCTCCTTCACGCTGCGGGCGGCCTGGGCATAGCCGTAGCCCGGCATGTCCACCAGCACCAGGCGGCCGCCCAGCTCGAAGAAGTTCAGCTGCTTGGTCCGGCCCGGGGTGTTGGAGACGCGGGCCAGGCTGTTCTGCCCGGTCAGCGCGTTCACCAACGAGGATTTGCCGACATTGGAGCGCCCGCAGAGGGCGATCTCCGGCAGCCGGGGCTCCGGCAGCTGGTCGATCCGCTGCGCGGCGAAGATGAACTGGCAGGGGCGCGCGAACAGCAGGCGCCCCTGCTCGATCAGGGAGGCGCGCTCCTCCTCGTCGCGCGCCTCCAGCAGGCCGCCGCTCACCCCTTGGCCTTTGCGGTGGTCTTCTTCAGCGCCTGCTCCTCGCGCCGGGCCGCCCGGTCGTGCCGCATGATGTAGGACTGCTGAAGAATGGAGAGCAGGTTGTTCCAGGACCAGTAGATCACCAGCCCGGCCGGGAAGCTGGCCAGCATGAAGGTGAAGATGATCGGCATGAAGGTAAAGATCTTGGCCTGCACCGGGTCCGGCGGCGTCGGGTTGAGACGCTGCTGGAAGAACATGGTGAGGCCCATGATGATCGCCCAGATCGGCATGTGCAGCAGGTGCGGCGGCTCCCACGGGATCAGGCCGAACAGGGTGAAGAGGTTCGTCGGGTCGGGCGCCGAGAGGTCGTGGATCCAGCCGAAGAAGGGCGCATGCCGCATCTCGATGGTGACGAACAGCACCTTGTACAGCGCGAAGAAGACCGGCACCTGGATCAGCATCGGCAGGCAGCCGGAGGCCGGGTTCACCTTCTCCGTCCGGTAGAGCGCCATCATCTCGGACTGCGCCTTGGCCGGGTCCTCCTTATAGCGCTCGCGGATCTCCTGCATCTTGGGCGCCAGCGCCTTCATCCGCGCCATGGACTTGTAGGCCTTGTTGGCCAGCGGGAAGAACAGCGCCTTCAGCACCACCGTGGCCACCAGGATGGCGATGCCGAAGTTACCGAGCAGCCGGTACAGGAAGTCGAGCGCGTAGAAGAAGGGCTTGGTCAGGAAGTAGAACCAGCCGAAGTCGATCGCCTTGTCGAAATCGGTGATGCCGAGGTTCGACTGGTAGGCGTCCAGCAGGTGCACCTCCTTGGCGCCCGCGAAGACGCGGGTGGCGAGCGCGCCGGTCGCGCCGGGCGCCACGCTCTGCGGCGCGGGGGTCGCGAAGTCCACCTGCCAGCGGTCCTGGCCGCCCTCGGCGGCGTGGCGCCAGGTGGCGTGCAGCGGCTGCGCGGCGTCCACCGGCGCGATGGCGGAGAGCCAGTACTTGTCGGTGAAGCCGGCCCAGCCGCCGGTGGTGTCCTGCTCGAGCGCGACGCCCTTCTTGCCCTCGCCCTCGGCTTCGCCCTTGGCCGCCTTGTAGGTCTGCTCCTGGAGGCGGCCGCCCAGCACGCCGACGAAGCCCTCATGCAGGATGTAGTAGCCGGCGACATGGGGCGTCGCCTCGCGGCGCACGCGCACCCAGGGCAGCACCTGCACGGCGTCGCCACCGTTGTTGATGACCCGTTGCTCGGCATTGAACATGAAGTTGCGGTCGAGGCTGAGCAGGATCTGGAAGGTCTGGCCCTGGCCATTGTCCCAGGAGAGCGTCACCGGGCTGTCCGGGCTCAGCGGGCCGCCGCTGGCGGTCCAGTCGGTGTCGGCATCCGGCACGCGGGTGCGGCCATCCGCCGCCGACCAGCCCCACTGGGTGAAGTAGGGCTGCACCTCGTCGCGCGGGGCGAACATACGCACCAGCGGCGAGTTGGGCGCGGTCGTCTCGCGGTAGTCCTTCAGCACCAGGTCATCCAGCCGGGCGCCGCGCAGCAGCAGGCTGCCGGACAGGCGGGGGCTCTCGATCTTCAGGCGCTGTGCCGGCGGGCGGCTGGCTTCCGGCGCCGCCGCGGCAGTCGTGGCCGCGCCGGGACTACCAGGTGCAACCGGGGCGGCGGGCGTCGGGGCCTGCTGTGCCACGGCAGGCGGCGGCGGCTCGGCCGGCGGGGTGGTTTCGCGTTTCCACAAGTCGAAGGCCAGCAGGATGCCGATCGAGAGTGCAATCGCAGCGAGGAGTCGCTTCTGGTCCATCGGATCCCGTGCCGTCAGGCCTTCTGGTGGGCCCGCGCGCGCGGCGGCGGGCAAGAAGACGGCGCCGCCTCAGGCTCCGTCGAGGAATTCTCTGCGCTGGCAGCCGCGGGCACCGGGTCATAGCCGCCGGGATGCCAGGGATTGCAGCGCAGGATGCGGCCGGCCGTCAGCCAGGTGCCGCGCACCGCGCCATGGATCTCCAGCGCCTCGATCGCATAGGCGCTGCAATGCGGATAGAAGCGGCAGTGGCTGCCGATGACCCCCCGCAGCGTGAGCTGATACGTGCGGACCGCGCCCTTCAGCACCCAGGCGGCCGGGCTGACGGAGCGTCCGCCCGCCAGGCGCCTCATGGCTGCAACACGCCGGCCTGGCGCAGCGCCCCACGCAGATCGGCCAGAAGCAGATGGAAGGCACGGTTGCCCGTGCCCTCGCGCCCGATCAGGACGAGGTTCCAGCCCTCCGGCGCATTCTCGCCGAGGGTCAGCCGGGCCGCTTCGCGCAGGCGCCGCTTCGCGCGGTTCCGCACCACGGCATTGCCGAGCTTCTTCGTCGCGGTAAAGCCAACGCGCAACGGCCCCGCCGTACCCGGCAGGGCCTGCAGGACGAGGCTCGGCCGGGCGGTGCGGCTGCCCTTGCCGGCAACGCGAAGGAATTCGCGCCGCCGCTTGAGGCGGGGCGGCGAGGCCACGGCGATGCCCTTCTCCGAAGCAGCCCGTGGCGACTCAGGCGGAGAGCTTCTTCCGGCCCTTGCTGCGGCGGTTGGCCAGCACATTGCGGCCGCCCACCGTCTCCATGCGGGCGCGGAAACCATGCCGGCGCTTCCGGACGAGCTTGGACGGCTGATAAGTACGCTTCACGACGCGCTACTCCGTTGATCGAGATCGGCGCCGCCCCGCTCCTGGCTGGAACGCTGCGGCACGAGCCGGCCTCCCTCAGGATGGCCGGCGAAGGTGGGGACGTATAGGGAGGCGTGTCGCGTCCCGTCAACCGCCGTTGCTCGCTGCAACCTTCCATTGGCGTTGCGCGCGCCCCATCTCAGGCTGCACCATGCGTCCCTCCCTGCCTTTGCCCACCTCTGCGCGCACCGGCTGGAAGGGGCGCTCCCCGGCGCTGCTCGCGGCGGCCGCGGCGCTGTTCCTGGCCGGAATCGTCTCCCTGCCCGACCTGCTCTCCTGGCCGGCGCTGGCCGCCCATCGCGCCGCCCTGGCTGAAACGGTGGAGGCGGCGCCGGTCCGCGCGGCGCTGGCCTATCTGGGGCTGTATGTGGCGGTCGTGGTGCTCTCCCTGCCCGGCGCCAGCTTCCTGACGCTGGCGGGTGGCTTCCTGTTCGGTCCCTGGGCCGGCGGCGGGCTGGCGGTGGTGGGCGCCAGCCTCGGGGCCTGCCTGCTGTTCCTGCTGGTCCGCGCCGCCTTCGCGCCGGGCCTTGCCCGCCGCTCCGGGGGCCGGCTCGCCGCCCTGCGCGAGGAGCTGGCGCGGGATGGCTTCCTCTATCTCCTGGCGCTGCGTCTGTTCCCGTTGCTGCCCTACTGGCTGGTCAACCTGGCCCCGGCCCTGGCGGGAATGCGCCTGCTGCCGTATGCGGCCGCCACGCTGCTGGGCATCATCCCGGGCACCCTCGTCTATGCCGGCATCGGCGCCGGCCTCGGTTCGACCCTGGACGAAGGCACGCAGCCCGACCTTGCGGCGCTGACGTCCATGCGCATCCTGCTGCCGCTGGGCGGGCTGGCGCTCCTGTCGCTCGGCGCGGCGGCGTGGCGCCGGCGCGCACGGACCCTCCAGGCCGCCCCGCCGGCCGCAAGATAAAAGGATCTGAGGTACATGCCTGACCATGACGTGGCGATCATCGGTGCCGGCGCGGCCGGCCTCTCGGTGGCTGCCATGGCCGCGTCGCTCGGCCGCAAGGTGGTGCTGTTCGAGCGCGAGAGGATGGGCGGGGAATGCCTCAACACGGGCTGCGTGCCCTCCAAGGCGCTGCTCGCCGCCGCCAGGCGCGCCGTCGCGGTGCGTGACGCCGCCCGCTTCGGTATCCAGGCCGGCGAGGTCCGGGTGGACTGGCAGGGTGTGCGCCGGCATGTCCAGGACGCCATCGCCCATATCGCGCCGGCCGATTCGGCCGAGCGCTTCAACGGGATGGGCGTGGAGGTGGTCCGCGCCAGCGCCCATTTCGTCGCCCCCGACCAGATCGAGGCGGCGGGCCGCATCCATCGCTTCCGCCGGGCCGTCATCGCCGCCGGCAGCGCGCCGGCGGTGCCGGACCTGCATGGGCTGGTGAGCTGCCCCTGGCTCACCCACGAGACCCTGTTCGACCTGGAGGAAGCGCCCGAGCACCTGCTGATCCTGGGTGGCGGCAGCCAGGGCGTCGAGCTGGCCCAGGCCCATGCGCGACTCGGCTGCCGCGTCAGCCTGATCGAGGCGAGCCCCCACATCCTGGGCGCTGAGGATGTCGAGCTGCGCGTGCCCCTGCGCGAGGCGCTGCGGCGGGAGGGCGTGGTCATCCACGAGAACACGCACGCCATTGGCGTGGAGCGTGCGCCGGAGGGCGTCGCCCTGGTGATCGAGGGCGGTGCGCGGATCCCTGGCTCGCACCTGCTCTTCGCCCTGGGGCGCAGGCCACGGCTGGCGCCGCTGGATCTCGCCGCCGCCAACATCGCCGCCTCCCCGGAAGGCGTGCTGACCGGGCCCGACCTTCGCAGCACCACCAACCGCCGCGTCTGGGCCGCCGGCGACGTGGCGAACCCCGAGGGCATCGGCCCGCGCCGCTTCACCCACGCGGCCTCGCTGCATGCCTCGGTGGTCATACGCTCAATGCTGTTCCGCCGCCCGGCGCGGCTGGACTACGCCGCCCTGCCACGCGTGACCTACACCTCGCCCGAGCTCGCCCAGGTCGGCATGACCGAGGCCGAGGCGCGCGCCGCCGGCCATTCGGTCCGCGTGCTGCGCCAGCCCTTCACCGAGAATGACCGGGCCGTGGCGGAGGGTGACACCGAGGGGCAGGTGAAGCTGGTGGTCAGCAGCCTCGGCCGCCTGCTCGGCGCCAGCGTGCTGGGCGCGGGCGCGGGCGAGATGGCCGGCCTGTTCGGGCTGACCATCGGGCGCAAGCTGCCGCTCTCCGCCCTGGCCGAGCTGGTTCTGCCCTATCCCACCCGCGCGGAGGCCGCGAAGCGGGCCGCGGCAAGCTTCTACACGCCCGCGCTGACGTCCTCCGCGATGCGCGGCATCGTCGGCCTGCTGAACCGCCTTCCCTGATTTCCTCCCCACCCCAAGGAGCACTCCGCATGGAACAGATCCTGACCGGCCGCACAGCCCTGATCACCGGCTCGACGAGCGGCATCGGCCTCGGCATCGCCAAGCTGCTTGCCGCTGCCGGCGCAAGCGTCATGCTGAACGGCTTCGGCAAGCCGGAGGACATCGCCGCTGCGCGGCGCGAGGTGGCGAAGGCCGGCAATGGCGCCGAGCCGCCATATTCCGCCGCCGACCTCTCCGACCCTGCCCAGGTCCGCGCCATGTGCGCCGAGGCCGAGCAGGCGCTGGGTCAGGTGGACATCCTGGTGAACAATGCCGGCATCCAGTTCACCAGCCCGGTCGAGCAGTTCCCGGATGACAAGTGGGACGCCATCATCGCCATCAACCTCTCGGCAAATTTCCACACAATCAAGGCCGTGCTGCCCGGAATGAAGGCGCGGTCCTGGGGGCGGATCGTCAATATCGCCTCCATTCACGGCCTGGTCGCCTCGCCGGAGAAGGTCGCCTATGTCACGGCGAAGCATGGCGTGGTGGGCATGACGCGGACCGTGGCGCTGGAGATCGCCCAGAGCGGCGTGACCTGCAACGCCGTCTGCCCCGGCTTCGTCCGCACGCCGCTGGCGGAGAAGCAGGTGACCGCCCTGGCCGAGAAGAACAGCATCACCGAGGAGGCGGCGCTGAAGGACTTCCTGCTGGCCAAGCAGCCGAGCAAGCGCTGGGTCGAGGTGGAGGAAGTCGCCCAGATGGCCCTCTACCTGTGCGGCCCCGGCAGCGGCAGCGTGAACGGCGCCGCGCTCTCCATCGACGGGGGCTGGGCGGCGGCCTGAGCGGCCGCCTCGCTCTGAGGATGTATGGTGGATTGGAATGAATCTTTCCATAACAAGGAGATATGGCGTGGTGTTCCGTGATGGATTGAAGCTTGTTCTTGCGGGGCTGGTCGCCGTGCTTGGCTTGTTCATCGCCCGCAGCAATGCGCCGCTGATCACCACGCAGCATATCGGCCTCGGCGTCTTCCTTCTGGCGGTCGGCTATGGTCTGCTGATGGTCAAGCGCCACTTCGACCGGACGCTTTCGCCATGACAAGCCAACCCAGTTGGAACCCCGAGCAGTATCTCCGCTTCGCCGACGAGCGGCTGCGCCCCGTCCTCGACCTGATCGGCCGCATCGCCCATCCAGCGCCGCAGCGTGTGGTGGACCTCGGCTGCGGGGCCGGCAATGCCCTGCCCCTGCTCGCCGCGCGCTTCCCGGGCGCGACCGTCACCGGCGTGGACGGCTCGGCGGACATGCTGCGCAAGGCGACGGATGCCGGCTTCCCCGTCCAGCAGGCCGACATCGCCCAATGGACGCCGGAAGAGCCGGTGGACGTGCTGTTCTCCAATGCCGCCCTGCACTGGCTGGGCGACCACGAAGGCCTCTTCCCCCGGCTCCTGGGCTTCCTGGCGCCGGGCGGCGTGCTGGCTGTGCAGATGCCTTCCATGCACGCGGAGCCACTGCGCGCGCGGCAGGATGCGATCGCCCGCAGCGGCCCCTGGGCCGATCGCCTCGCGGGGATTGCCTCGGCGCCGCCGATCCTCTCGGCGGGTGCCTATTACGACCTGCTGCGTCCTCGCGTTGCCACGCTGGACCTGTGGTTCACGGAGTATCTGCACGTCCTGCGGGGGCCGGACCCGGTGGTGCAATGGGCCATGGGCACCAGCCTGCGCCCCTATCTCGACGCGCTGACGGAGGAAGAGCGCCCGGCCTTCCTCCGCGACTATGCCGCGGCCATGCGGTCCGCCTATCCGCCGCAGGCGGATGGCTGCGTTCTGCTGCCCTTCCGGCGCCTCTTCCTGCTCGCTTCTCTCTGAATGCTGCAAGAACAGCATCTTGCGGAAATTCTCTTCGGAGCTTCCACAGCAGGGTTTGCTGCTGCTAGGCTGCAGGAAGGTGCAGCAGCAAACCCTTGAGATAGGCACTTTCCGGCAGCAGCGGATGCACCGGATGATCCGGCCCCGCCCCGGTCGTCGCCAGCAGGCGCGCCGGTCGCCGCGTGCGGCTGACGCCATGCGCCACGGCATCCGTGAAGTCGCCCACGGGCACGTGGTGTGAGCAGGAGGCGATGAACAGGAAGCCCCCGGGCGCGACCAGCCCGGCGGCAACCCGGGCCAGCTTGGAATAGGCCCGCATGGCTGCGGGGTGGTCCTTGCGCGTCTTGGCAAAGGCTGGCGGATCGGCCACCACCACCTCGAAGCGCTGGCCCTGCCCCAGCATTTTTTCGAGCGTTTCCAAAGCTTCGCCGCGTTTTGTTGAGACGATATCCGAAAACCCCTGGCGGTGGGCGGTATCGGCCGCGAGGGCCAGGGCCGGTTCGCTGCGGTCCAGCAGCGTGACGCTCTTCGCCCCCGCCGCGGCGGCGAGAAGGCCGAAGCCGCCGGTGTGGCAGAAGACGTCCAGCACCGTGGCACCCTTGGCCAGCGCCGCCACCCGCATCCGGTTCTCCCTCTGGTCGAAGAACCAGCCGGTCTTCTGGCCGGAGAGAAGGTCGATCGAGAATTCCAGCCCGCCTTCCCGCACCAGCGCCGTGGCGTCCTCCCCATGCAGGAGGCGGCTCTCCTCGGGCAGCCCCTCCAGGCGCCGCACGCCGGCATCGTTGCGGGAGACGATTGCCCGGGGCGACAGCAGCTCCTGCAGGGCCCCGATCAGCAGCGGCGTCGCGCGCTCCATCCCTGCCGTGTTCGCCTGCAGCGCCACGGCATCGCCATAGCGGTCGATCACCAGCCCGGGCAGGCCATCGGCCTCGGCATGGACCAGCCGGTAGAAGGGCTGGCCGATCAGCCGGTCCCGCAGGGCCATGCATTCAGCGAGGCGGTTGCGGAAGAAGCGGTGGTCGAGCGCCACCTCGGCATGCGGCGAGAGGAAGCGGGCGGCGATCAGGCTGTGCGGATTGAACAGCCAGGTGCCATGCCGCACCCCGTCATCGCCCTCCAGCCGCACCGGCGTGCCGGGCGGCAGGGCCCGCGCCTCGGCGGTCATGGCGATCTCGTTGGAGAAGGCCCAGGGGTGACCGGCCTTCACGCGGCGGTCGCGCCCCGGCAGCAGGCGCAGCAACGGGCGCTCGGAGGGGGTGTCGAGAGGTTCGGCGGTCATGCACCGGGATTACGGCAGCTCTCCCGGCGGCGCCAGCGCCGTGCCGCCGGCGCCATGGCCGGACGGCAGCCGGGCCGGGGCTCAGTCGAGGTAATCCGGCTCCTCGCGCGCCAGGATGCGCTTGATGCTCTCCAGGTGCAGCCGGGCGCTTTCGCGGTCGCCCTCGCGCATCTGCTGATAGGTCCGGGCGGCCAGTTCCGGCGCCACCGGCTTCAGCACGCGGCCGGTGGCCTGCGCCATGCGCTGCACCTCGCAGGCCCGCTCCAGGTAATAGAGGTCGTCCCAGGCCTCGGCGATGCTGGGCCCGACCACCATCACGCCGTGGTTCTTCATGAAGACGATGTCCGCCTCGCCCATGGCGGCGGCGATGCGGTCGCCCTCCGCCTCGTCGAGGGCGAGGCCGTTGTAATCCTCGTCCACCGCGGTGCGGCCATAGAACTTCAGCGCCGACTGGCCGGCCCAGACCAGCGGCGGCCCCTCCAGCATCGAAAGCGCCGTGGCGTTCGGCATATGGGTGTGGAAGGCGGCCATCGCGCGCGGGTGCTTCATGTGCAGGCGGCCATGGATGTAGAAGGCCGTCGCCTCGGGCGTCCCCTCGCCGGCCACCACATTGCCTTGGAAGTCGCAGATCAGCAGGCGCGAGGCGGTGACTTCCGAGAAGGCCCAGCCATAGGGATTGACCAGGAACAGGTCGTCCCGCCCCGGCACCATGGCCGAGAGGTGGTTGCAGATCCCCTCGTGGAGGCCCATCCGCGCCGCCATGCGGAAGCAGGCGGCGAGATCGACGCGCGCCTGGCGCACCGCCTCCTGGTCCAGGTCGGAGTTGCGCAGGACGGCGGGGGCACGCGGGGTGCCGAGGGCATGGGCCATGGTGAACTCCTCCGGGCGGGGCCGAGACCCGCAGGCTTGCAGAGGCGCCGCCGGGCGGCAAGATGGCGGCGGCTCTAGCAAGGGGATTTCCGATGTCCGGCACCAATCAGCGGATCGACGCCAAGCGCCTCTGGGACAGCCTGATGAGCATGGCCGAGATCGGCGCCACGCCGAAGGGCGGCGTGCGGCGGCTGACGCTGACCGAGGTGGACAAGGCCGGCCGCCAACGCTTCACCGAATGGTGCGAGGCGCTGGGCCTGACGGTCCGGGTGGATGCCATCGGCAACATGTTCGCCCGCCGCGAGGGGCGCGACCCCGCCCGCAAGCCGGTGCTGCTGGGCAGCCATCTCGACAGCCAGCCCTCCGGCGGCAAGTTCGACGGCGCGCTGGGCGTGCTGGCGGGGCTGGAGGTGATGCGCACCCTGCACGACCTCAACATCCAGACCGAGGCCCCCATCGAGCTGGTCAACTGGACCGACGAGGAGGGCAGCCGCTTCGGCCACTCGCTGATGGGCAGCGGCGTCTGGGCCGGCATCTACACGCAGGACAAGGCCTATGCCCTCAAGGACGTGGAGGGCGTGACCGTCAGCGAGGCGCTGGACGCCATCGGCTACAAGGGGCCGGAGCCGGCAAAACCCTTCCCGGCCGACGCCTATTTCGAGCTGCACATCGAGCAGGGCCCGATCCTGGAGCGCGAGGGCAGGCAGATCGGCATCGTCACCGGCGCGCAGGCCCAGGTCTGGTACGACGCGGTGATCACCGGCCAGGATTCCCATGCCGGCACCACCCCGCCCTCGGCCCGGCGCGACGCCCTGCTGGCGGCGGCGCGGGTGATCGAGCGGGTGGACGCGCTGATGCGCGAACGCGGCGAGGACGGGCGCGGCACGGTGGGTTTCCTGCAGGTCGCCCCGAACAGCCGCAACGTGGTGCCGGGCGAGGTGCGCTTCTCCGTCGAGTTCCGCCACCCCGAGGACGCGGTGATCGAGCACCTCGCCGGGACCTTCCCCGCCGAGGCGCAAAAGATCGTCGCCGCCAATGGCTGCGCGCTGGAACTGGAAGAACTGTTCCGCATCCCCATGCAGCCCTTCGACCCGGCCTGCGTGGACCTCGTCCGCCAGGGCGCGGCACGGCTCGGCTATTCGGCGCGGGAGATCGTCTCCGGCGCCGGGCATGACGCCGTCTATGTCGCCCGCAGCGTGCCCACGGCGATGATCTTCACCCCCTGCAAGGATGGCCTCTCGCACAACGAGGCGGAGAGCATCCTGCCTGAGGAGGCCACGGCCGGCTGCCAGGTGCTGTTCGAGGCGGTGGTGGCGCGCGCCAACCGCGCGCTCTGAATATTGTGGCGCCCCTGAATTCCCCCAGGGGCGCCATAACCTGGCGCCGCGTGCCTCAGGCCGCCTGGCGCTGCGTCCTGCCCAGCTCGGCGGCCAGGAAGGCCGCCAGCGCGCCTGGGCCGGAGCGCGGCGTGCCGGCCACGCCGGCGGCTTCCTCCGCGCCCGGGTTGTAGTTGGTGTTGGTGTTCACGTCGTAGACCAGCACCTGCCCCTCGGGCGTGCGGATGAACTCGATGCCCGCCACGTCCACGCCGCTCCGTGCCAGGAAGCCCTCCAGCTTCGTGCGCAACCCGGTCTCGATGCCCTCGCGCAGGATGTTGAAGCGCGGCGCCGGCGCGGCGGAGGCCGGCGTCTGGCCCACCGGGCAGAAGGCGTCGCCCGTGGCGCAGGCCTCCGCCGGGCAGAGCTCGAAGCCCGCCGTCGTGTCCACCTCGACCGCATAGACGAAGCGGCCGCCGACGAATTCGGCGCGGGTGATCACCGGGCGCGGCGCGCGGATGTAGTCCTGCAGCAGCCAGATGCCGTCCACCGGCGCCTCGTCGGCCGGCGCGTCCTTCAGGTGCTCGGCCAGCGCCTCGGCGGAGGCGAAGAGGCGCACGCCCAGCCCCTTGCCGCCCCGGTTCGGCTTCAGGATCACCGGCCCGGTGCCGAAATGGCGGCGCGCCGCCTCGATCACGGCCTCCGGCTCGTCATGCACCATCACGGTGCGGGGCACGCGCAGCCCGGCCCCTTCCAGCGCGGCGTATTGCCGGGCCTTGCTGATCTCCAGGTCCAGCGCCGGGGAGCCGTTCACCACACGGCGCCCGTGGCGCGCCAGCCAGGCGAGCACGCCCGCCGTCAGCTCCGCCGCATAGCGATGGCCGCGGGTATGCGAGGAGGCGCTCATGCGGTTGTAGAACACGCCCTCCGGCGGCGGCGCGGAGAGGTCGAAGGTGCCGCGGGAGAGGTCCAGCTCAGCCCAGGGCAGGCCGATCTGGTCGAAGGCCTGAGCCAGGGGCGGCAACCACGTCGGATTTTCGTGGATAACATGAACCTTCGACATCGGAGCGTTCCTGCGCTGGCGTTATGTACCGATGCATTATGTGTGAATGGGAAATTCACGCGCAAGATCTCGGATGAGTTCAGGCAGAGCAGCGCCGCCCACAAGGGGGCAAGCGCCCGAAGGCAGCAGGATTTACCAAGAAAATTCTGTGGATTTCCGCTGTGCGCGGCCGAATGCCTGGAGACGGCGCAAGGCGGCGCAGAGGCCACGGTGCGGCATCCTGCGCGAAAGGCGGAAATGATGGGGAAAGGGAGGGTTGGTAGCGGCGGGCGGACTTGAACCGCCGACCCCGGCATTATGAGTGCCGTGCTCTAACCAGCTGAGCTACACCGCCAAAAAGCGAACCAACCAACCGGGAGCCGCCGTTTAGGCGGCGCGGCCCGTGCTGTCAACTGGCTCCGAGGCGCGCCGGATGAATCCGCCGCCGAGAACGCGCTCGCCGTCATACAGCACGCAACCCTGGCCGGGCGCGGCAATGGCCGGCTCGGCGAGCGCGACATGCAGTTGCCCCTTCGCCGCGTCCCAGGACACGGTGGCCGGCTGGGGCACCTCGCGGGCGCGCAGCTTCACCATGCAGGGGAGCGGTGCCTTCGGAGGGGAGACAAGCCAGTTCACCTCCTCGACCAGCACCTCGGCCGCCGCCAGCTGCGGGCGCGGCGCGACCACGATCCGCCGGCGCGGCGCATCCACGGCGGTGACATAGAGCGGCTGCCCGCCCGCATCGCGCGAGGCGGTGCCGAGGCCCCGCCCCTGCCCCACGGTGAAGCGCGCGATGCCCTGATGCTGGCCGAGCACCCGCCCTTCCGCGTCCTCGATGGTGCCGGGCTCGGCCGCCTCGGGGCGCAGGCGGGTGACCAGCTCGTGGTAGTTGCCCTGCGGCACGAAGCAGATGTCCTGGCTGTCCGGCTTCTCGGCCACGGCCAGGCCAAGCCGCACCGCCTCCGCCCGCACCTCCGCCTTGGAGGCGAAGCCGCCGAGCGGGAAATGGCTGAAGGCGAGCTGCTCCGGCGTCGTCGCAAAGAGGAAGTAGGACTGGTCGCGCGCCAGATCGGCGGCGCGCCGCAGTTCCGGCCCCTGCGGTCCCTCGACGCGGCGGACATAGTGCCCGGTCGCCAGTCCTTCGGCGCCCAGGTCGCGGGCGAGCTGCACGAGGTCCTGGAACTTGACCGTCTGGTTGCAGCGGACACAGGGAATCGGCGTCTCGCCGCGCGCATAGGTGTCCGCGAAATCGTCGATCACCGCCTGGCGGAAGCGCGCCTCGCGGTCGAGGACGTAGTGCGGAATGCCCAGGCGGTCGGCCACGTCGCGGGCGTCATGGATATCCTGCCCGGCGCAGCAGGCGCCCTTCTTCTGCACGGCGGCGCCATGGTCGTAGAGCTGCAGCGTGGCGCCGATCACCTCGTGGCCCTGCTCCTTCAGGAGCCCGGCGACCACCGAGGAATCCACCCCGCCCGACATGGCGACCAGCATCCTCATCGCGCCGCGTCCAGTCCCATCTGCCAGAAGGCGGCCTCCAGCCGCGCCGCCTCGGAGAAGGTGGCGGCGAGCGTCCGGAAACGGGCCTCGCCACCATGGCTCACGCCGAGGGCGTCGAGCCGCTCGGCCGCGCCACGCGCCAGGGCCTGATATTCAGGGCTGGAATAGGCGGTGATCCAGCTTTCATAGGGGTTGCCCTCGCGGCGCCGCCTCGGATGCTCCGCGATCCGCCGCGCCACCTCGCCATAGCCGACGGTGCAGGGCGCCAGCGCCACTTCCAGGTCCAGGATGTCGCCGGCCATGCCGCGATCCAGCACCCACCGGGTATAGGCGACGGTTTCCGGCGCCTCGGTCGTCGCCAGCACGTCGGCCTCGCTCATGCCCCACTCGGCGCAATAGGCGAGGTGCATGTTCATCTCGGCCAGCAGCGCGTTCAGGGAGGCCGCCTTGCCGCGCAGGGCGTCCAGGCTCTCGGCCTTGAAGGCGGCCAGCGCCTTGGCGCGCGCGAAATGGATCAGGAACAGCCAGTCCTGCACGAGATAGCGGCGGAAGGCGGCCAGCGGCAGTGTCCCGTCGGCCAGCCCCTGCACGAAGGGGTGCCAGCAATAGGCATCCCAGCGGTCCTCGGCGGCGTGGCGCAGCCGGTGGAACAGCCCGTCCGGCGAGCCATAGGGTGCGGGGAACATGGGCGGGGTCAGTCGCCGCCGGCGTTGCGGGTGCCGGCCGGGAGCTTCACCACGAGGCCATCCAGCTCCTCGGTCATGATGATCTGGCAGCCGAGGCGGGAGGTCTCCTGCAGGTCGAAGGCGAGGTCGAGCATGTCCTCCTCGTCCTCGGTCGGCTCCTCCAGCTTCTTGAACCAGCCACCATCGACGATGACATGGCAGGTCGAGCAGGCGAGGCTGCCCTCGCAGGCGCCCTCGATGTCCACGCCGTGGCGGTGCGCGATCTCCAGCACGGACAGGCCGAGCGGGGCCTCGACTTCGCGCGGCGTTCCGTCGCGCTCGATGAAGGTCATCTTCGGCATCGCCGTTCGTCTACTCCGCCGCGTCTCGGGTTTCGGAAAGGGCCTGGCGCCAGGCATCGGCCAGCAGGGCCGCGGCGCGGTCCGCATCGGCCGGCGAAGTAAAGCGCCCGATGCCGATCCGCAAGGTCGCGGCCGCATCCCGGTCGGAAAGACCGATGGCGCGCAGCACGTAGGAGGGCTCGATCGCGGCCGAGGAACAGGCGGAGCCGGTGGAGACGCAAAGCTCGCCGAGCCTCGCCAGCATGTCCTGCGCGGCGACGCCGCCGGGAAAGGTGACGTTGAGGTTGCCGGTGACGCGGCGCTCCGGATCGCCATTCACCCGCAGCCCGGGCACCGCGGCGGAGAGCGCGGCCAGCAGGCGCTCGCGCTGCCCGGCGATCCGGCCCGAATCCAGCGTGCCCTCGGCCGCCGCGATCCGCGCGGCCTCCCCGAAGCCGACCAGCAGCGGCGCCGGCAGGGTGCCCGAGCGCAGCCCCCGCTCCTGCCCGCCGCCCGAGAAGAGCGGCGCCAGCCGCACCCGCGGCCGGCGGCGGACATAGAGCGCGCCGACCCCCTTCGGTCCATAGATCTTGTGGCCGGAGAGCGACATCAGGTCGATCGGCACCGCACGGACGTCCAGCGGCACGCGTCCGGCGGCCTGCGCGGCATCGGTGTGGAACAGCGCGCCGGCCTCCTTGGCAATGGCCGCGAGCACGGGCAGGTCCTGCACCACGCCGATCTCGTTGTTCACCGCCATGACGGAAACCAGCAGCGCCGGCGCCTCGGCGAGCGCCTGCCGCAGCGCCTCCGGGTCCAGCAGCCCATTGGCCTGCACCGGCAGGAAAACCGGCTCGAAGCCTTCCGCGCCGAGGTCCCGCACGCTCTCCAGGACGCATTTGTGCTCGGTGCAGACGGTCACGATCCGCCGGCGCGGGTCGCCCTGCCCGGCGGCGAAGCGCGCCGCGCCCTTGATGGCGAGGTTGTTCGCCTCCGTGGCGCCTGACGTGAAGATGATCTCCCGTGCCTCCGCCCCGACCAGCGCGGCGACATGCCGGCGGGCTTCCTCCACCGCCTCCTCGGCGGCGCGGCCGAGCGCATGCTCGACGCTGTGGGGATTGGCGAAGTTCTCCTCCCACCACGGCCGCATGGCCGCGAGCACGCGCGGATCGAGCGGCGTGGTGGCGTGGTTGTCGAGATAGATCGGTCGGTTCGGGGCGGCCATGCGGCGAATATGGTCCCTGCCCTTGCGGAGCGGAAGGCGGGGCCGCTCTCAGCGGCCCAGCCGTTGCCGCATGGCGCCATAGGCGGCGAGGAAGCGCTCCGCCGCGTCCTCCGCCGCGTTCCAGGGCAGCGAGACGCGGATGGCGCAGCCGGCCCCGGCTCCCAGTCCCATGGCCTGCAGCACCGGGCTCACGCTGACCTTGCCGGAGGAGCAGGCCGCGCCGGCCGAGACCTGCACCCCCGCCAGATCCAGCGCGATCACCTGGGTTTCTGCCGGGGCGCCCGGAAGGAGCAGGCAGGTCGTGTTGGGCAGGCGCGGGGCCTCCGCGCCGACCACCTGGACCCCGGCCCCGGCCTCGATGGCGTCGCGCAGGGCGGCCAGCCGCGGGCCTTCCGCCGCATCCAGCGCCGCGACAGCGGCGGCGAAGCCGGCGATCGCCGGCAGGGCCTCGGTGCCGCCGCGCCGCCCCCGCTCCTGGCCGCCGCCGGGCAGCAGGGCCGCCACCTCCAGTCCGGCGCGCAGCAGCAGCGCCCCGGCGCCCTTCGGCCCGCCGAGCTTGTGCGCCGAAATCGCCATGGAATCCGCGCCGAGCGCCGACAGGTCGAGCGGCAGCCGGCCGGCGGACTGCACCGCGTCCACATGCAGCAGCGCCGCATGCCGCCGGCAGAGCGCGACGATCTCCGGCAGCGGGTGCAGCACGCCCGTCTCGTTGTTGGCGGTCATCAGGCAGACCAGGGCGCCGGGCGCCTCCGCCAGGGCTGCGGCGAGAGCCTCCAGATCAACCGGCCCATCGCGCCGCACGGGCAGCAGGATAGGGTCGGGAGCCGCCCGAAGGACAGCGGGGTGCTCGGTCGCGCCCGCCAGGACCCGGCGGCCCCGGCCCAGGGCGTGGAGGGCCAGCGCATTCGCCTCCGTCGCGCCCGAGGTGAAGACCACGTCGCGCGGCCGCGCGCCGAACCGTTCCGCGAGGCGGGTGCGCGCCTGTTCCAGCACCTGCCGCGCCGCCCGCCCGGCCGCATGGACGGAGGACGGGTTGCCGGCCAGGTCCAGCGCCGCGAGCAGCGCCTGCCGCGCCGCCGGCCGCAGTGGCTCGGTGGCATTGGCGTCGAGATAGAGCGCGGTCATGGCAGCGTGCGCGGCGGCAGGGCGCGGCCGCAGATGCGGCCTTCGACCACGTCGGCCAGCGAGATGTGGAACAGGAACAGGCTGATCTGCGCGCCCAGCTCGTCCCACAGGTCGTGCGTGCGGCACCGGTTGCCGGCAAGGCAGCCGGGTGTCCCCTCCGCGCAGCGCGTGGCGACGATCGGCTCGTCCACCGCCTCGATGATGGCGCCGATGCTGATGGCCTCGGCCGGACGGGCGAGCCGGTAGCCGCCGCCGGGGCCGCGCGCCGAGGCCACGAGGCCGGCGCGCCGCAGCCGGGCGAACAACTGCTCCAGATAGGCCACGGAGAGAAGCTGTGCCTGGGCGATCTCGCTCAGGCTGACCGGCCGGCCGGCAGAGCCATCGCTGCGCCGCGGAAGCTTTGCGCAGGACGCAATGCTGCCATCTTTCGGCGGATGGTCCTGGGTCCGCGCGGCCAGCTCCACCAGGGCCATAACGGCGTACCGCCCTCGTGTAGACAAGCGCATCGCTCAGCTTTTCCACGCCGCCGCGACATCGCGGTCGGCCAGGGATCCAGTGTGGTGAAACTGCGCCCCGATAAGGGCCATGCCATGAATCCGTTATGAAAGCGGCGCTCAGATGCTTATATTGGTCGTGTCGCGGGGAGCGGAAGCCTGCCCCGGGACGACAAGGGCATGATGGGAGCCATGCATTGCGACGGTCCGTCGTGCCAGTCGAACGCTATTGATCCTGACTGGCCCGGTCAACCATTCGGCGGCCTTCAGCCGCGTGCATGCTGGTCCCACGGCGTCTCTCAGGAGCGCACCTTGGCCGGCCCGGTCGCGCCTTCGCGGGACATCCGGGTCATCATGGCTTCCCAACCGGGCGCTGCCGCGCCCACCGTACTGGATGCAAGGGGACGATGCCTGAAGTGATGTTCGCCGGGCCGGATGGCCGGCTCGAGGGTCGTTACCACCACGCGAAGCAGCCCAATGCCCCCGTGGCGCTGGTCCTGCATCCTCACCCGCTGCATGGCGGGACGATGAACAATCGGGTGGTGCACGCGCTGTACACGCGCTTCCAGAACATGGGTTTCTCGACCCTGCGCTTCAACTTCAGGGGCGTCGGGCGCAGCCAGGGCCGCTACGACGGCGGCATCGGCGAAATCTCGGACGCCGCGGCGGCGCTCGACTTCCTGCAGGCGGTGAACCCCAACGCCTCCATGCTCTGGGTCGCCGGCTACTCCTTCGGCGCCTATGTCGGCATGCAGCTGCTGATGCGGCGGCCGGAGATGGGCGGCTTCGTCTCCATCGCCCTGCCCGCCAGCCACTACGACTTCGGCTTCCTCGCGCCCTGCCCCTGCTCGGGCCTGATCCTGCACGGCGCCGGGGACGAGCTGGTGCCGGAGAACTCGGTCCGCAAGCTGGTGGACAAGCTGAACACCCAGCGCGGCATTGCCATCGACTACCGCGTCCAGGAAGGCGCCGGCCATGTCTTCACCGCCGAGCAGACCGACAAGGTCGCCGACGCGGCGGAGGACCATGTGCAGACCATGCTGAACCGCACCCGGATGGCCATGGCGGCCGACTGACCGCGAACGACCGATCACCTCGGGCGCTCACGCGAAAAAGGGGCCGGACGGCGCAAGCTCTGTCCGGCCCCTTTTTCGTGGCGGGTCTCCTCAGCCGCCGGTGAGGCGGCCGCCGGTCAGCGGCTCCGGTGCGCCGGTGGTGCCGGGATAGGTGAGCGGCAGGCCGCGCGCCACCCGCGCCGCCAGGATGCCGAAGGCCTGCGCCTCCAGCGCATCCCCGTCCCACCCCGCCACCTCGACCGGCCGCACCGGCTCCGGCAGGGCGCAGGCCAGCGCCCGCATCAGCGCCGGGTTGCGGCGGCCGCCGCCGCCCACCAGCCACTGCACGGGCGGCTCCGGAAAGTGCCGCGCCGCCGCGGCCACCGCGCAGGCGCAGAAGGCCACCAGCGTCGCCGCGCCATCCGCCGGGGAAAGCTCGGCCGCGCCGGCATCGCGCAGCGCCCGGTCGAAGTCGAGCCGGTCCAGCGACTTCGGCGGCGGCGCCTGGAGATAGGGATGGGCCAGGAGGCGCCCCATGACCGCGCCGTCCGGCAGGCCCGCCAGCGCCAGGCGGCCGTCCTTGTCGTAATCGGCGCCGGTGGAGCGGCGCGCCCAGTCGTCGAGCGGACCGTTGGCCGGGCCGGTGTCGAAGGCGAGCAGCCGGTGGTCGCTGCCGATCCAGGTGACGTTGCCCACCCCTCCGAGGTTCAGGATGACCAGCGGCTTCGGCAACTGCGCCGCCATCACCGCGTGGGCGATCGGCACCAGCGGCGCCCCCTGCCCGCCCGCGGCGACGTCCGCGCTGCGGAAGTCATAGGCCACGGGGGTGCCGGTGGCATGCGCCAGCAGCGCCGCATCGCCGATCTGCCAGGTGCGCCCCTCGCCGGGCCTTCCGGCCACCGGGCGGTGCAGGATGGTCTGGCCGTGGAAGCCGATCAGGTCGGCCTCCAGCCCGAGCTTGATCACCGCCTCGACATGCCGCTCCGTCAGGCGGCGCTCGCAGTCCTTCAGGAAGGGGTCGTCCGGCGGCAGCGCCTCGGCGAGGTCCAGCAGCTTGCGCAGGTCCCGCCGCAGCTCCGCGTCATAGGGCAGGGTCAGGCTCGGCCCCACCCTGCCGATCCGGTCTCCGTCCGTCTCCAGCCACGCGGCATCCACGCCATCCAGCGAGGTACCACTCATCAGCCCAATAGTTCGCAGCATCCCCACACTGTGCTAGGGCCGCAGCCCGGGGGGAAGCCCCCGCCCAGAAGCGGATACGGACGACGATGGACGATTTCCTGCACATCGCGCGCGAGCGCGGCTACATCCACCAGGTGACGGACGAGGCGGCGCTGGCCGCGCGGATGAAGCAGGGCGTCCTTCCGGCCTATATCGGCTTCGACTGCACGGCGGACAGCCTGCATGTCGGCAGTCTCATGCAGATCATGATCCTGCGCCTGCTGCAGCGCACCGGTCACAAGCCCGTGGTGCTGATGGGCGGCGGCACCAGCAAGGTGGGCGACCCCTCCTTCCGGGACGAGGCGCGCCCGCTGCTGACCGACGCGCAGATCGAGGTCAACAAGGCCGGCATCCGCAAGGTGTTCGACGCCTTCCTGAGCTTCGGTACCGGCCCGACCGACGCCATCATGGTGGACAACGCCGACTGGCTGGACAAGCTGCTCTACATTCCCTTCCTGCGCGAGGTCGGGCGCCACTTCAGCGTCAACCGGATGCTCTCGATGGAGAGCGTCAAGCAGCGGCTGGAGCGGGAGCAGTCCTTCTCCTTCCTCGAATTCAACTACATGCTGCTGCAGGGCTATGACTTCCTGGAGCTGTTCCGGCGGCACGGCGTCGCGCTGCAGCTCGGCGGCTCGGACCAGTGGGGCAACATCGTCATGGGCGCCGACCTGGTGCGGCGCATGGAGGCGAAGGAGGCCTTCGGCGTCACCACGCCGCTGCTGACCACCGCCTCCGGCGCCAAGATGGGCAAGACCGCCGCCGGCGCCGTCTGGCTCAATGCCGAGAAGCTCTCGCCCTATGACTACTGGCAGTTCTGGCGCAATGCCGAGGATGCGGATGTCGGCCGCTTCCTCGCCCTCTTCACCGAGCTGCCGATGGACGAGGTGCGGCGGCTCGGCGCCCTGGCCGGCTCGGAGGTGAACGAGGCGAAGAAGGTGCTGGCGACCGAGGCGACCGCCCTGCTGCACGGCCGCGCCGCCGCCGGGCAGGCCGCCGAGACCGCCCGCCGCGCCTTCGAGGAGGGCCAGGCCGCCGAAACCCTGCCGACCATCAGCGCCACCCTGCCGGCCCCGCTGATCGACCTCGCCGTGCAGGCGGGCTTCGCCGGCAGCAAGGGCGAGGCGCGCCGCCTTGTCCGCCAGAACGGCCTGCGGCTGAACGACGAGCCGGTCAGCGATGAGACCCGCAGCGTCACCGGGGACGACCTGCGCGATGGCGCGGCGAAGCTCTCGGCGGGCCGCAAGCGGCACGTGCTGATCCGCCCGGCCGGCTGACCGGCGGCTGGCGGAAGCGGGGCGGCGCGGGCATCCTTCCGGCCGCCCCTGCCTCTTCCCCTGCCCCGGAGCCGATCATGCTGCGCCTCGCCCTGCCCCTCTGCCTGCTGCTGGGCGCCTGTGCCGGCTGCCCGGCCGGGCAGACCTCCGCCACCGTGGCCGAGTTGTTCTTCGGCCGCTCGGTCCCCGGCGGCGGCACCGTCGGCGAGGCGGAGTGGGACGCCTTCCTGGCCGATACCGTGACGCCCGCCTTCCCCGACGGCCTGACCGTCCAGGACGCGCAGGGGCAATGGCGCGACGCGGCCGGGCAGGTGGTGCGCGAGCCGGCCAAGCGCCTGCTGCTGGTGCTGCCGGATACCCCCGCCGCGCGGGCCGCCGAGCGCGTGGCGCCGCTGGCCGAGGCCTATCGCACCCGCTTCCGGCAAGAGAGCGTGCTGCGGCTCCAGCACGCGGCCTGCGTGGCCTTCTGAGCCGCCGGGTTCACCGGGCTGGCGGCTGCGCCGTCTCCGCGCCGCCGCCGAACAGGCCGCGCAGGAAGCCGGGCGTCAGCGCCGCCAGGGGGTTCACCGTCACCGCCGGGTCCTGCAGGGGGCCGCGCATGCGCCATGTGGCGGCGAACAGCCCGCCGCCCTGCTCCGGACTGAACAGCCGACCGAGCAGCGGGATCTGCCCGAGCAGCGTGTTCAGCGCATAGGCCGGGACGATCGTGCCCTCCAGGTCAACGGTCCGCTGGCGCCGCAGGATGGTGCCCTTTGCCGTTACCCCCAGCGAGGCGGAGAAGGCGCGTGCCTCCTGGAGCGCCAGCGCCTCCGGGGTCAGCGTGAAGGGCGCGACCAGCCGGGAGAAGCTCAGCCCCGGCCCGCGCACCGCATCGAGCACGCCATAGACCGTCAGCGCCTGCAGCAGCTTGCCGATGCCGGCGGCTTCCTGGATCGTGAAATCCGACATCTCCGCCGTGCCGGCCAGCGGAGCGCCCGGCGCGTTGCCGGCCCAGTGCCCGTTCACCGTCAGCCGTCCACCCTGCACCTGCCGCAGCACGTCGAAGGCCTGGAGCAGGGCGCCCGCATCCTCCGCGTTCAGCCGCAGGTCGCGCCCCTGGCCGCGCGGAACGATGGTCAGGTCGAACCCGCCTCCCGGGCCCGCCAGCCCGGAGAAGCGGGCCTCGCGCAGCACGCCCTGCCGGTCGGCGGCGGCGCGTCCCTGTACCGCGCTCAGGCTGCGCCCTTCCCCCAGCAGCACGCGGTCGAAGCGGCCATCGAGCATCACCGGCGCCCCATCCTCCGGGGCCGCGCCGCCCTTGGCGTCCGGTTCCGCCAGCAGCGGACCGAGATCGAGCGCGGGACCGGACAGGCGGAAGCGCCAGGGTGCGCCGGCTTGCAGGGGCGGGCGCATCTCGGCGGCGAAGCGGCTCGCGAAGATGCGGGTTTCGGTCAGGTCGACCCGCTCCAGGCTGCTCTGCGGGCCGAAGCTCACCCGCCCGCGCGCCAGCAGCTCCGGCGCCTCCACCTGAAAGCTCTCCACCGCGCGCAGCGCATCGCCCACCACCCGCAGCTCGGCCCGGGCGGAAGCGGCCGGACCGGGCGGCTTGCGCCAGGCCAGCGCCGAGAGGGTCATGCGGCTGTCCTTCAGGTCGCCGGTGATGTGCAGCTTCATCTCTCCGTCGCGCCGCTTCTCCATCACCGCCTGAACGCCGACCGGACCCTCCACGAAGCCTTCAAGATCAAGGCCGAATTCTTTGATTCGCTTGGCATCCGGCCTGGCCTCGGCGCGGATCCGCTCCACCACCTGGGAGGCCGGCCCGGGGCGGAAATCCATCTCCACCGCGAGCTGCGCCGGAATGCCGTCCAGCTGCGCCTCGCCCGTGGCGCGCAGGTGGCTGTTGTCCACCGCCAGGGTTGCGGTGCCGCGGTCGAGCGATTTGCCCAGAACGACATCGGCGAGATGAAGCTGCGCAAGCTGGGCCTGGACATTCACCTGCAGCACCTCGGAGGGAATGTCCTCCAGCAGCGGGAAGGCCAGGTGCAGGCGCCCGTCGAGCTGACCGCTGGGGTCCTCCAGGTCGAGGGGGCGACGCTCGAACAGCTTCAGGCGGGGGTGCTTGATCAGGGTCACCGCCTGGGCCACCGGCCCGCGCAGGCGGGCATCGATATCCGCCTGCTCGTCACGGGTGTCGAGGGCGGAGAAGCGGATGGTCGCCGCCGGGCTGGTCAGAGCGGTGCCGGACTGGCGCGCCCCCTCGACCTGCACCGTGATTTCCTTCAGGCCGAACTGTGCCGTGGCCTCCACCTCCTCCAGCGGCGCGATCGGCCGCAGCCAGTGCACCACACCGTGCTGCAGGTGCAGCGTCCCCTGCAGGTCGGTGACGCGCAGGCCGGAAAGATCGGCCGCCGATTCCGCGCGCAGGGCGAAGCGGCCGTCGCGGAAGGCGCCGGCGGTCACGTTCTCCACCACCCATTTGCGGGCGCCGCGGACGATGTCCGGCGGCCAGTAGGTGCCAAGTTCGCCGGCCGAGAGCTGGTCGAGGTCCAAATTCAGGCTGGCAAGCCAGCGTTCGCCACGCAGCGCGGCCTCCCCCGAGGCGGTCAGCACCGGCGCCGGGGAAGCCGGGGAAACCGAGGCCCCCGGCATGCCCGGAGCCAGCGCCACGCGCAGCTGGTGGAGCTGCAACGCGGCCGGCGTGCCGGTCGCCGACAGTTCCAGCGCGGCAAAGCCGATCCGGTGCCCGCCCGCGCGGAAGCTGCCCGGCCCCGCCTTCAGCGTCAGGCCCAGCTGCGGGACCGCCGTCGCGCTGCCAGCCTCGAAGCGGCCGGAGACGTCGAGCGCAACCGAGCCGTCGAACAGGGCGAGCGGCGCGAGGGCGGGCAGCAGGGCGGCCAGCCGCGCCGGCTCCAGCGCGGGCAGGGAGAGCCTGCCTTCCAGCACCGGACCGTCGCCCCCGATACTGCCGGTGAGTCGCACAGGGACGGCGGCACCCTGCCCCGGCAGCCACAGGGCGGCCTCTCCCTCGCCGTCCACACGCTGCCCCCCGGCGCCGCGTCGCAGCGCCAGCGACACGTCCTCGAACCGCCAGGTCAGGCCGAGTTGGCGGTCCAGGATGGTGAGCCGCCCGCCCGCGATGTCGATTCGCCGCAGCACGCCCCAGGGGCTGTCACGCGCCTCGCGTCCCAGCAGGCGCTGCAGCACGAGCCCGCCTTCCTGCTGCGGGGCGGGGGAGGATGGCGTGGCGGAGGGGCTGCTGCCCATCGCCAGCGAAAGGGTGCCGTCGGTATCGCGCTCCAGCACGATGCTGGGGCGCTGCACCGCCACCGTGATCGGCGCCACCTCGCCGCGCAGCAGCCAGCCCGGCGACAGGGTGACGACGGCGTCCGGCAGCGTCTGCCGCACCGCGCCCGCCGCGTCGCGCAGCTGAAGGCCGCCGACGCGCAGTTCCAGCGGCGAGCGATGGCCCTCGCGGAAGCCTTCCCAGGCCAGCGCCACATCGCCCACCTCCAGGCCCGGCGCCAGCGACTCCAGGAAGCCGCTGCGCATCAGCATGTCCGCCACCACGGGCAGATGCAGCGGCCCTTGCGCCAGCCGCCAGGCCAGCACACCCGCGCCCAGCCCGGCAAGCAGGCCGAGTGCCAGCACGAGGCGGCCCAGCAGCCGCCCGCAGCGGAGGGCTTGACGGCTCAGGCGGTGCATGGGTTCGCTGCCCCGTCATGAGCGACACGCAGCGCCGCCCGCCGCCCCCCTTCGATGCCGCCGCCGCGCGGCATCTGATCGACGCCTTCACCCAGCGTGGCACGGCCGAGCAGGCCTATGCCGCCTCGGCCGAGGGGCGTGCCATGCTCGGCGCCCTGGGCGGCCACAGCTCCTACCTGGCGGAACTGGCCGAGCAGGAAAGCGCCACGCTGCTGCGCTTGGCCGCGCGCGGCCCCGACACGGCCTTCGACATCGCGCTCGACCCGCTCTGCCGCGCCGATCCGGGCGCGCCGCGCGCCGCGGTGGCCTCGCTGCTCCGGCAGGCCAAGCGGCGGGCCGCACTGGTCATCGCAGCCGCCGACCTTTCGGGGCTCTGGCCGCTGGACCGTGTCACCGGTGCCTTGTCCGCCCTGGCCGAGGCTGCGATCGACTACGCCTGCGCCCATCTGCTGCGCGAGGCGGCCGGGCGGGGAGAGTTGCGGCTGCCGCGCGCCAGCGCGCGTGACCCGCGCGCGGTCGCCCGCGGCTCGGGCCTGGCCATTCTTGGCATGGGCAAGCTGGGCGGACGCGAACTCAACTATTCCTCCGACATCGACCTGATGGTGCTCTACGAGCCGACCGCCGCAGCCTACCACGCCGAGCGGGCGGGCGCGCTCTATGTCCGCATCGCGCGCGATCTCGTGCGCCTCATGGAGGAGCGCACCGCCGATGGCTACGCCTTCCGCACCGATCTGCGGCTGCGCCCGGACCCGGCGGCGACGCCGCTCGCCGTCAGCATCCCGACCGCCATCTCCTACTACGAATCGCTCGGGCAGAACTGGGAGCGGGCGGCGATGATCAAGGCGCGCCCGGTCGGCGGGGACCGTGCACTGGGTGAGCACTTCCTGACCGAGATCCGCCCCTTCGTCTGGCGCCGGCACCTCGACTTCGCGATGATCGCCGACATCCACGCCATCCGGCGGCAGATCCATGCGGCGCATGGTGCACGCGGCGCGCATGCCCAGGTGCAGGTCGCCGGGCACGACGTGAAGCTCGGCCGCGGCGGCATCCGCGAGATCGAGTTCACCACCCAGGTGCTGCAGCTCATCTGGGCCGGGCGCGACCCGACGCTGCGCGACCCGACGACGCTCGGCGCCCTGGCCGCGCTGGCCGGCGCCGGGCGGCTCGACCGCCGCGCCGCCGCCGACCTCGCCGACGCCTATAGCTTCCTGCGCGATGTCGAGCACCGGCTGCAGATGGTGGCCGACCGGCAGACCCAGCGCCTGCCCGAGGACGAGGAAGGGCTGGCCCGCATCGCCAGCTTCATGGGCTTTCCTGACGCCGCCAGCTTCAGCGCCACCCTCACGGCCCATCTGAACCGGGTCGAGCAGCACTACGCGCAGATGTTCGAGCGTGAGCCGGCGCTCAGCGCGCCGGCCCTGGAGGGGCAGGTCGGCGGCGGCAGCCTGGTCTTCACCGGCGCGCAGGACGACCCCGAGACGCTGCGCACGCTGGCGGCGATGGGCTTCGCCAGTCCCGCGCATGTGGCGGGGCTGGTGCGGGGCTGGCATCATGGCCGCACCCGCTCCACCCGCAGCGAGCGCGCCCGCGAGCTGCTCACCCTGCTGATGCCGGCGCTGCTCGCCGCCTTCGCCGCGCAGCGCGAGCCGGATGTCGCCCTCGCCCGCTTCGACAGCGTGCTGTCCCGCCTGCCGGCCGGGGTGCACATGCTCTCCCTGTTCCAGCGCAACCCGGCGCTGCTGCAGCGGGTCGCGGGCATCCTCGGCGCGGCGCCCGCCCTGGCGAACCACCTCGCCCACACTCCCGGCTCGCTGGACGGGCTGCTCGCCGGCAGCGGGCCGGGCAGCGCCGCCGCGGTGCTGCCGGCGCTGCTGAAGTCGGCCCGGCACTTCGAGGAGGCGCTGGAAGGCGCCCGCCGGCTGGTGACGGAAGGCAAGTTCGAGATCGACGCGGCCGCCCTGGAGGGCGCGCTCGACGCCGATGCGGCCGGCCTCGCGCGCAGCGATCTCGCCGATGCCGCCATCGGCAACCTGCTGCCGCATGTCACCGGCGACTTCGCCGAGCGCTTCGGCAAGGTGAAGGGAGGCGCCTTCGCCGTGGTCGCGCTCGGCAAGCTCGGCGGGCGGGAGATGCTGCCCGGCTCCGACCTCGACCTGGTGCTGATCTACGACCATCCGCAAGGGGCGGAGGAGAGCCGCGGCGGCCGCCGCGCCCTGCCGCCCAGCGTCTATTTCGGCCGGCTGGCGCAGCAGGTGGTGGCCGCCATCACCGCGCCGGGGGCGGAGGGCAAGCTCTACGAAGTGGACATGCGGCTGCGCCCCTCCGGCAACAAGGGACCGGTGGCCACCTCCCTCTCCAGCTTCACGCGCTACCATGCCGAGAGCGCCTGGACCTGGGAACGCATGGCCCTCACCCGCGCCCGCTGTGTCGCCGGGCCGCCCGGCCTGCGGCGGCGGATCGCCAGCGCGGTCCGCAGCGCGATCCTGGAGCATGCGGGGGAAGCGGCCATCGCGGACGCCACCGCGATGCGCCTGCGGATGCTCCGCGAACTGCCGGCCGAGGGGCCGTGGGACATCAAGGCCATGCCCGGCGGGCTGGTGGAGGTGGAGTTCATCGCGCAGGCGCTGCAGTTGGCCCATGCGCGCCGCCATCCCGCCATCCTGGCGCCGACCACCCGGGTGGCGCTCGCCAATCTCGCCAAGGCCCGCATCCTGCCCCGGGACGAAGCGGAGATGCTGATCGCGGCTGACCGGCTCTGGCGCACGACGCTCGGGCTGCTGCGGCTGACGGTCGGTCGCTGGCGGGAGGATGCCCTGCCCGCCCCCACCGCCGCCGCGCTGCTGCGCGCCGCGGCGCCGCTTCTCGGCCAGGGCGCGGTTGACGTCCCGGCCTTCCGGCAGCAGATGCGGGCGCAGGCTGAGCAGGTGCGGGAGATTTTCGAACGGCGCCTGGGCCCGCTTGTTGGAGGCCATGGATGAGCATCGAGGAAGGCGCGCCCGCGCCGGATTTCACCCTGCCGGCGAGCGGCGGGCGGACGGTTTCGCTGGCGGCCATGAAGGGCAAGCCCTTCGTCCTGTACTTCTATCCCAAGGCCGACACCTCGGGCTGCACCAGGGAGGCCTGCGACTTCCAGGAAGCCCTGCCCGCCCTGCAGCAGGCCGGGCTGGAGGTGATCGGCGTCTCGCCGGACCCGATGGGGCCGATCGAGAAGTTCGCTGCGAAATACAGCCTGACCTTCCCGCTCGCCTCCGACGCGGAGAAGCAGGCGGCCGAGGCCTATGGGACCTGGGTGCAGAAGTCGATGTATGGCCGCACCTACATGGGCATGGAGCGCTCCACCTTCCTGATCGACCGCGAGGGCAGGGTGGCGCGCATCTGGCGCAAGGTGAAGGTGCCCGGGCACGCCAGGGCGGTGATGGAAGCGGCCGGGAAGCTCGGCTGAGACAGGGGGGGCGCCTCTCCGCAGGGGCGCTCCCCCCTTGCCTTCAGATCAGGCGCAGCGCCGCGAAGCCGCAGAGGATGGCCACGGCAACGACGCTGGTCAGCAGCGTCAGCCGCCGCTCGATGAAGCTGCGCATCGGCGTGCCGTAGCGGCGCAGCAGCAGGGCCAGCAGGAAGAACCGCGCGCCCCGCGTCAGCGCGCTGGTGATCAGGAAGATCCAGGGATTGAAGGCGGCGGCGCCGGCGGCGATGGTGACGATCTTGAAGGGGATCGGCGTCAGCCCCTTGATCAGGATGACCGCAGCGCCCCAGCGGTCGAACCAGGCCCGGAAGGTTTCCAGCGCCTGCGCGTGCCCGTAGGCGGCCAGCACCGGCTGGGCCACCGCCTCGAACAGGAAGAAACCGAGCGCATAGCCCAGCAGGCCGCCCAGCACCGAGGCCATGGTGCAGGTCGCCGCGTAGCGCCAGGCCCGCTCGGGGCGGGCGAGGCACATCGGCACCAGCATCGCGTCGGGCGGGATGGGAAAGAAGCTGCTCTCCGCGAAGGAGACCAGCGCCAGCCAGGTGCCGGCACGGCGATGGCCGGCAAGGTAGAGGATACGTTCGTAAAGGGCGCGGAGCATGAACATGGCATCCCATGCCGGCTGCGTTGCGGCAAGGGAGCTTCGCGGCGGGTGCGGCCGCCCGGGCGAGGCTTGTTGCTCCGGCGGCCGGAGGCCATGCTGCCGTCCTCATCGGAGGAACCGGCCCCATGCTGATCGATCACCGCACCTATACCTGCCGCCCCGGCACGCTGAAGAGGCAGCTGGAACTCTACCATAACTATGGCTGGGCGGCGCAGACGCGTCATCTGGGCATGCCCATCGCCTTTCTCACCACCGAGACGGGTGACGTGAACTCCTATGTCCACATCTGGATGTATGAGGATGCGGCGGACCGCGCCCGCCGCCGCGCCGCCATGCAGGCGGATCTGGAGTGGATCAGCTACCTGGAGCGCAGCGCCGAGGCGGGTTATCTGGAGAGGCAGGAGAACAAGCTGATGCTTCCCGCAGGCTTCGCGCCCGAACCGCGCCGCGCAAAGTGATCGGCGGCGGCCGGGAGCCGCAGAGGTTCCCGGCCACCCGAACGGCTCACTCCGGGTCGCCGGTGTCCGCCACCAGCCCCGCCGCGGCGATTCCCGCCACCGCGCAGGCCTCGTCCTTCTCTGAGGCGTCCCCCGAGATGCCCACGGCGCCAAGCACCGTCCCCGCCGCATCCCGCACCAGAACACCGCCCGGCACCGGCACGGCACGCCCCCCGGTGAGATCCGACAGGGCGTTCATGAAGCCCGGCATCTTCGCCGCCCGGCGCGCCAGCTCGCGCCCGCCGAAGCCGAGCGCCATGGCGCCGAATGCCTTGCCCATCGCGATCTCCGGGCGCAGCAGACTGCAGCCGTCCTCACGCAGCACCGCCTTCGGCTGCGCCGCCTGATCCAGCACCACCACGGTCAGGGGCGCGAGACCAAGCTGACGCCCATGCGCCAGCGCCGAATCGGCAATGGTGCGGGCGGCATCAAGCGTGAGTCCGTGGGCGAAGCCGGTCGGCGGATTGGGCATGGATGGTGTCCCTTGATGGTGGATCTGGGTGCCAGGCTGCGGCCTGCAGCACGTGCCGCACCGTCCCTGGCATGGCGAGCAGCCTTCCGCGGCGCCATGTGCAGTAACATGGCACGCCATGCGGAGCATGCCGCCCGGCCGGCACGCAGCTGCTGCTCACCGCCCGCTCGCGCGGAAACCCGCGGGAGGCCTTGGCCGCGCCGGTCGTCTTGTCCGACAGCCAAGTAACCGAACGTTTCTCTGAAGAACAGTTTTGGGGCGGGAGCGGAAGGCCAGCGGGTGGGAAGCAGGTTTGGTCCCCACCCGCAACGATGCATGGCCGGTTGTTGTGATCCTGGATTCTGCGCGCAGGGATTGTGTCTCTATGAACCTCGCCTCCCGCCGAGGCGGGAAATCAGCCGGCGCGGCGTGCGGCGCTCTCGCTGTTGGCGGGCTGCGCGGGAGTTCCCGCCCGCCCGGTGCCGTCGGCCTCGACCATGACGGAGCGGATTTCCTTCAGGAAGGAGGTCCCCTTCGCTGTCCGCTGCACCAGCACGCTGCGACGGTCCTGCGGATCGGTCTTGCGGCGCGCCAGATCCAGCTCACCCAGGCGGTCGAGAGCGCGGGTGATCGCCGGCTTGGAGACGTTCAGCGTCGCGGCCAGCCCGCGGACCGTATGCGGCCCTTCCGACATATAGACCGTGAGGAACACCCCGAGTTGCCGCGCCGACAAGTCATGCCCGTCGCGCCGCACCAAGGCCACCACTGTATCCCGGAAGATCCCAATCAGGTGATCCGGAGCGTTATGAACGGGCATTCGTCGATCCTCAAGCAAGCGTTTTTTTCCGGCGGCGAATCTCGTCGCGCGGAAGGTGGGAACAAATGCTGACCGTCGGGTCAGCAAAAGGTGTTACGTCTTAATCGGCGAACAGCGTCACGGTTTCGATATGACCTGATCACCTTTTTAGCCGGTTCAGCCGGAGGAAAGGTCCGCGATGCCGGCATAAAGGGCCCGCATCGCCTGCGCTTCTCCGCCTTCGGGGCGACCCGGCCGCAACGTGTCGTTCCACGCATATAGGTCGAGATGAACCCAACGAACATTGTCGGGAACAAATCTTTTCAGAAATAATGCAGCAACGATGGCTCCCGCCATCGGTTTCTGGCCCACGTTGTTAAGAGTGGCCAGCGAACTGTCGAGCCACGAATCGTAACCCTCATGTATCGGAAGCTGCCAGAGCGGGTCCTCGGCCTTCCGGCCCGCAGCCAGTAGTGTGGCCGCCAAGCCGTCATCGGAGCTGAAGAGCGCGGGCAGGTCGGGTCCCAGGGCAACCCGCGCCGCGCCGGTCAGCGTCGCGCAGTCGATCATCAGGAAGGGCTGCTGCTCCGCCGCGTGGCAGAGCAGATCGGCCAGGATGAGCCGGCCCTCCGCATCGGTATTGCCGATCTCGACCGTGCGGCCGCTGCGGGTGCGGATGACGTCACCCGGGCGCAGCGCCCGGTCGGAAATGGCGTTCTCCACGCAACCCAGGCTGAGCATCAGCCGCACCGGCAGGCCGCCGCGCATGATCATCTCGGCCAGGCCGAGCAGGATGGCGCCGCCGCCCATATCCTTCTTCATGCGGCGCATGCCTTCAGGACCCTTCAGGTCCAGCCCCCCGCTGTCGAAGACCACACCCTTGCCGCAGAGCGCCACCAGCGGGTGCTCCGGCCGCCCCCATTGCAGGATGGCGACCTCCGGCGGCCGATGGCTGCCCTGCCCCACCGCCGCCACGGCCGGGAACTGCGCCGCCAGCTCATCGCCGCTGATGCGCACCACCGCCGCACCGTGGCGCGCGCCCAGTGCCGCAACCTCCGCCGCCAGCTGCGCGGGGCCGAGATCGGCGGCCGGAGTGTTGATCAGGTCGCGGACGCGCCATGCCGCCTCGGCGGCCGCCACCGCCTCCGGCTGATCGGTCCGCAGCCGCAGCCGCGCGGGCCGCCGGCGCGCCGGCTTGTAGCGCGTGAAGCGATAGGCGCCGAGGCACCAGCCGAGCGCCGCCTGCGCTTCCAGGCCGGGATCGGCCAGATGCCACACCGAATCCTCCGGCAGGGCCATCGGCAGCGCACCGTAGTGCCAGAGCGAGGCGGGCCCCTCACCCAGGCCGAGAACCGCGCCGGCCAGTCCGGCTTCCTCCGGCAGCAGGCGCCACTCGCCCGCTGCGGCGCCGAAGCCGCCCGCCTCCAGGAAGGCGCGCTGCCCCGCCGGGCAGCCGCCCAGGAAGGCGGCAAGCTCCGCCCTGGTCACGGTGAAAAGGGGCAGCGAAGCAGCATCGGGCTGCCATTCCAAGGGCAACATGCGAAGGGACTCCTCGGACTGATGCGCCACGACTCACGCCGCCAGGATGCGCTCGACCATTTCCTGCACCTCGAAGGCCTCGCGCGGCGTGGCGAGGTTCTGCGGCTCGCCGCGTGTCAGGGCGGCGAGCTTCTCCATCTGCGCGCGCAGCGCCTGCGGGCGCATCGCCGGGTTGGGCAGGGCGTCCGGGGCCGCCTGCCAGTTCCCCTGCGGGTCCAGCCGCTCCGCATAGGACCAGTCGCGCAGGCGGATGGAGCCGGCCGCGCCGGTCAGCGTCCAGGAATTCGCCTCGTCCGCCGTGATCCGCCCGACGCTGCCGGAGAGCAGAACCGGCACGCCGCCGGCCCGCAGCTCGGCGCTGACAGCCGTCTCGGAGCCGCCGCCGGCCGGGTACTCCACCTGCGCGGAGACCAGTTCCAGCGGTCCGAGCTGCCGACGGGTGAGGAAAAGGAAGTGCGACACCACCTCGCGCGTGAAGCCGCCTTCCTCGCGGCGCGCCAGCCAGCCCGCCGCCTCCTGCTGCCAGCCGCGCGGCCAGCGGGCGAATTCGGTGCTGATGCGGAGCTGCTGCGGCGCGCCGACCGCGCCCGCCTCGCGCCAGGCGGCGAGCTGCGCCACGGCGGGCGAGGAGGCCATCGGGAAGTTCACGGCGGCCCGGGCTTTCTCCCGCTCCACCTCGGCGATGAAGGCGGCGGCATCCCCGCGGTCGGTCGCCAGAGGCTTTTCGAGCAGCACGGCCCGGCCGGCCCGCAGCGCCGCGCGCGCCAGGGGCAGGTGCGCCGCCGGCGGGGCGGCGATGTAGAGGGCGTCGCAGGCGGCGATCACCGCCTCGGCATCGGCCAGCATCGGCGCGCCCGACTCCGTGGCCGCCAGACGGGCCACCGCCTCGGGCGAGGGATCCCAGACGCCGGCGAGCCGGACAGTGGGATGCGGGAAGGCGGAGCGCACCAGCCGCTCGCCCATGATGCCGAAGCCGACGATGCCGAGTTTCACCTGATCCATCCACCCGATCCCAGAACGAAAGCGCGGAACCTAGGACTCTCTCCGCGAGCCGGCCAGTCCCTCCCAGGCGCTTTCTGGGAGCAGGATGCGCCGCGCGCATCCCTGCGGCCTTCCATCGCGCCTTGGAGAGGGTACATACGGCGCCATATCTTGCCTCACCCCGCCGCGCGGCCCGCTCCGGCCGCCGTGGCGTGGCCATCCGGTGCGCTGCGGCGCACCGTTCCACCCACCCTGCGCGGACCGGCGATGCCGGCCGGGTCTCCCGGGCGCCGCGCGACCACCAGGGATTTCATGCAAGACTACGCCGAGCCTGTGGAGGTCCTGCGCCGCGTCTTTGGCCATCCCGGCTTCCGCGGATTGCAGGAGGAGGTGGTTCGCCATGTCGTGGGCGGAGGCTCGGGCCTTGTGCTGATGCCCACCGGCGGCGGCAAGAGCCTGTGCTTCCAGGTGCCGGCCCTGTGCCGGCCCGGCCTGGGCGTCGTGGTCTCCCCGCTCATCGCGCTGATGGAGGACCAGGTGGCGGCGCTGCGGCAGCAGGACATCCCCGCCGCCGCCCTGCACTCGGAGCTGGACCCGGAGGAGGCCCGCGCCATCTGGCGCGACCTCGACAGCGGGCAGCTCAAGCTGCTCTACGTCTCGCCCGAGCGGCTCACCGCCGAATACACCCTCGCCCGGCTGGACGAGATGCGCATCGCCCTCTTCGCCATCGACGAGGCGCATTGCGTCAGCCAGTGGGGCCATCACTTCCGGCCGGAATACCGCGGCCTGCCGGTGCTGGCCGAGCGCTTCCCGCGCGTGCCGCGCTTGGCGCTGACCGCCACCGCCGACCCGCGCACCGTCGAGGACATCCAGCGCCAGCTCGGGCTCGAAGCGAGCCCGCTGTTCCGCGCCAGCTTCGACCGGCCCAACATCCACATCGCCGCCGAGCCGCGCGAGGCCGAGCGCAGCCAGCTCCGCCGCTTCATCCGCAGCGCCGGCGACGGCGCGGGCGCCGGCCTGATCTATTGCGGCACCCGCCGCAAGGCCGAGCAGACCGCCGAATGGCTGGGCCAGGAGGGTCACGACGCGTTGGTCTTCCATGCCGGGCTGGACCCCGCCGCGAAGCGCGACGCACATCGCCGCTTCGCCCGCGGCGACGCGGTGGTCATGGCCGCCACCATCGCCTTCGGCATGGGGATCGACCGGCCCGATGTCCGATACGTCGCCCATACCGACCTGCCGCGCAGTCCGGAGAGCTGGTACCAGGAGATCGGCCGCGCCGGGCGCGACGGCCTGCCCGCGCAGGCCCTGCTGCTCTACGGCGCCGGCGACATCTCCCTCGCCCGCCACCGCATCGGCGAGAGCGGCGCTCCGGAGGAGCAGAAGCGCGTCGAGCGGCAGCGGCTGGAGGCGATGGTGGCGATCGCCGAATCCGCCACCTGCCGCCGGCAGATCCTGCTGCGCTGCTTCGGCGAGGAGGCGTCCGAGCCCTGCGGCCACTGCGACATCTGCCTGAACCCGCCGCGCCTGTTCGACGGCACGGTGGCGGCGCAGAAGCTGCTCTCCGCCGTGCTGCGCACCGGCCGGCGCTTCGGGCTCGGCCATGTGGTGGACGTGCTGCGCGGCAAGACCACGGCCAAGGTGGCGCAGTTCGGGCACGACCAGCTGCCGACCTTCGGCGTCGGGCGCGACCTGCCGGACGCCGCCTGGCGCGGCGTGGCGCGGCAGCTCGTGGCGCAGGGCGCGCTGGACGTGGTGGTCGAGAACCATGGCGAGCTGGTGCCGACCGAGGCCGCGCGCCCGATCCTGAAGGGCGAGAAGCCCGTGATGCTGCGCCAGGACATCGTGATTGCCGCCGGTGGTGGAAGGTCGGGGCCGGCCAGCCCGGCAGCCGAGGGCGCGATGGCCGATCCGGTCTTTGCCGCACTGCGCGACTGGCGCCGCCGCACCGCCATGGCGCAGGGCGTGCCGGCCTATGTCATCTTCCAGGACCGCACGCTCGCCGAGATCGCCGCCGCGCACCCCGCCGACCTGCGGGCGCTGGGCTCCATTCCGGGCGTGGGCACGACCAAGCTGGAGCGGTACGGCAAGGCCGTGCTGGGGGTGCTGCGCGATTGCGAATGACTTGCAGGCCAAGTTGAGAACAGCTATCAATCGCACCGCTCCCACGAAGCGGTTCCGATTCATGTATGTCTGTCTCTGCAACGGCCTGACTGACACCCAGATCCGCGGCGCCATCGATGCGGGCGCCCGGCGGCCGAAGGAGGTCTATGCCGCCTGCAACTGTTCCGCCCAGTGCGGCTGCTGCACCGGCACGATGCTCTCCATCATCCGCGACCAGCCTTCCGCCCCGTTCCAGGGCGACGCCCGCGGCTGAGCCCGCCCGGCCGGCTGCAGCCGCCCAAGCCACTCGCTTGACGCGAAAACGCCCCGCTCCCACTCTCTGCGCAAGGCACCAGGCGGGAGAACGGCAATGCTGCGCGACCCTAAGGTTATCGAGCACCTGAACACGCAGCTCACCAACGAGCTGACGGCCGTGAACCAGTACTTCCTGCACGCGCGCATGCTGGAAAACTGGGGCGTCACCAAGCTCGGCAGGCACGAATACGAGGAATCCATCGAGGAGATGAAGCACGCGGATGAGCTGATCAGCCGCATCCTCTTCCTCAGCGGCCTCCCCAACGTCCAGCGGCTGAACCAGGTCCTCATCGGCGAGAACGTCGAGGAGGTGCTGCGGTGCGACCAGCGCCTGGAGGACAAGGCGATGACCGACCTGCGGGAAGGCATCGCCTATTGCGAAAGCGTGCGCGACTTCGTCTCCCGCGACCTCCTGCTCCGCATTCTGGCGGATGAGGAGAAGCACGCCGATTTCCTCGATACCCAGTTCGAGCTGATCAAGCAGATCGGCCTGCCGAAATACATCGCGCTCAACAGCGACGCGGCGCCCGACCAGCACAAGGACTGAGCCCCTTGCCCGCGCGGTCCGGCGAATGGCGTCAGGCCGCGTAGACCAGGTTCACATCCTGCCCGAAGCGCTCGAACGGCACGCCATAGACGTGGATGGAGAGCGCCTCGGCGCTTCCCAGATTGGCGAGCCGGTGGATCAGCTCCGGGTCCGCCGCCCCGTGGCAGGTTGCGCCCGGCGGGCGCAAGGCGCTGCCGCACTGCATGGGCTCACCCCCTCCGCCGGCCCGGTAGTGCCCTTCCGTGAGGATGCCCCGGTGCACGCCGAAAGCGCACCAGGTGCGATGCGCATGCACCGGGCTCATCTGCCCGGGGCGCCAGGCCAGCGCGACCACGGCATAGCCTCCCGCCGGATCGGCATGCAGCAGGTGGCGGATGTAGCGCTCCGGGCAGCATGGGCATGGCCGCCCGGCGAGCAGGTCAGGGTTGAGGACATGGGCGCCCAGCGCTTCCGCGACCCGGCGCGGCCGTTCGGCAAGGTCCGCCCGCGCCGCGACGGCGATATCGGCCAGCATGGCATCGAGGGCGGATCGAGGGGCGATGAAGGACATGGGGCCTCCGCGGGGTCAGATGGCGGCGGTCGAATCCGGGGCCGTCAGCGCCGCCAGCACCATCCGGTGGGAGGCGGCGACCTGCTCGTGCATGATCGCGGCCGACTTCTCGGCGCGGCCCAGCGCGAGGGCCTCGATCAGCGCGTGGTGCTCATGCGCCATTTCCCCCGTCCGGTCGCGGGAGCGCAGGCCGAGCGCCAGCATGCGGGTGCTCTCGTCGAGCAGGCGGTCGATCTGCCGGGCCAGGCGACCATTGCCCGAGAGCTCGGCCACCGCGACATGGAAGGCCTTGTTGGCGTCGAGGAAGGCATGGGTGCTCTCCTCATCCTCCGGTCGGTAGCCGCAGGCGCAGACGGCGTCGAGCCGCCGCAGCGCCTCCGCGTCCACGCGTCCGGCCGCGCGCCGTGCCGCCTCGGGCTCCAGCAGCAGGCGGAGGCCGAACACCTCGTGGATGTCGCGGATGGTGACCAGCGAAACGATCCAGCCGCGCCGCGGCACGGCCTGCACCAGCCCCTCCTCCGCCAGCCGGGCGAGCGCGGCACGGACGGGCGCCTTGCCAAGCCCCAGCATCTGCGCGGCCGTGGCCTCGCTCAGCGTCTCGCCCGGCATCAGCCGCGTTGTGATGATCTCCCGCCGGAGGGCGGCGACGGCCTGCTCCGTCAGGGAGGCGGGCGGTTCGAGGGGCGTAAGCATCGACATGACAGGGCACTCGGATGTCGCTGACATGTCAGACGGTATTGCAAGGCGGGCGGCGATACAAGGCCAGGGTGAGCCTGCCGGCGGCCCGACACGAAAAAGGCGGCCGGAGCCGCCCTTCCCTGAACCGCCAGCCCGCCTCTGCCTCAGCGTGCGCGGGCGATGCAGAACTCGACGATGCCGGCCAGCGCCTTCTTCTCCGGGCAGTCCGCGAAGGGTGCCAGCCCGGCCAGCGCCAGATCGCCGTAGTGGCGTGCGCGGGCGATGGTGTCGGTGATGGCGTTGTGGCGGTGCATCAGCGCGAGGGCATGGGCGAGGTCGCCCTCCTCCTGCTGCTTCTCCTCCAGCACGCGGCGCCAGAAGGCGCGCTCCGCCTCGCTGCCGCGCGCGAAGGCGAGGATCACCGGCAGGGTGATCTTGCCTTCGCGGAAGTCGTCGCCCACCGTCTTGCCGAGGCGCTCCTGCTCGGCCGAGTAGTCCAGCGCGTCATCCACCAGCTGGAAGGCGATGCCGAGGTTGCGGCCGTAGCTGTCCAGCGCCTCCGCCTCGCCGCGCGGCCGATCGGCCACCACGGCGCCGACGCGCGTGGCGGCGGCAAAGAGGGCGGCGGTCTTGCCCTCGATCACCTCCAGGTACTGCGCCTCGGTGGAGGCGGTGTCGTTCTGGATGACGAGCTGCAGCACCTCGCCCTCGGCGATGGTGGCCGAGGCGGAGCAGAGGATGTCCAGCACCTCCAGCGAGCCGTCCGCCACCATGAGCTGGAAGGCGCGGGCGAAGAGGAAATCGCCCACCAGCACGCTGGCCTTGTTGCCGAAGATGGCGTTGGCGCTGGCCTGGCCACGGCGGAGATTGCTCTCGTCCACCACGTCATCGTGCAGCAGGGTGGCGGTGTGGATGAACTCGACGCAGGCGGCCAGGCCGACATGCCGCTCGCCGCGGTAGCCGCAGAGTCGCGCCGCCGCCAGCGTCAGCAGCGGTCGCAGCCGCTTGCCGCCGGCCGCGATCAGATGCGCCGCCAGCTGCGGGATCAGTTGCACCGGGCTCTGCATCCGCGCGATGATCAAGCGGTTGCAGGCATCCAGATCCTCTCGCACCAGGCCGACCAGTGCGGTCAGCGCGTCCTCAGCGTCAGGCTGAGAGGCTCCGAGGGGAGAAGACTGAATATCAAGCGCGGTGCGCATCGGCGCGGCGGGAGAGCTCACGCGGCCATTGACCTCTGTGCTGGGGCGCGCACCATAGCCACGGGGGCATGGGGCAGCAAGGCACCGCCCCATCACACCCCTCCCCCTCCCTGCAGGAGACTGCGCCCGCCATGCGCGTGCTTGCCGAAAGCGCCGACCCGGTCCGCCTGTCCTTCCTGGCGGCGCTGCTGGCCGATGCCGGCATCGCCAGCCAGCAGCTCGATGCGCATGTGAGCGCACTGCATGGCGGGATCGGCGTCTTTCCACGCCGGCTGGCGGTGCGGCCGGAGGATTACGCCCGCGCGCGCGCGGTGCTGCGGCAGGCCGGCGAAGCGGCGCCGTGAGCGAGGCCGGCCTGGATGCCCTGACCGACGATACGCTGCTGGGAGGCCGGGTGCGGCTGCGCCAGCCGCGCCAGGGCCTGCGGGCGGGCCTGGATGCGGTGCTGCTGGCCGCCAGCATCCCCGCCCGCGCCGGCGAGACCGTGCTGGAAGGCGGCTGCGGCAGCGGCGCGGCGTTCCTGTGCCTGCTGGCACGTGTGCCGGAGCTGCATGTCATCGCCGTGGAGCGTGATGCCGGACTCGCCGAGCTGGCGCGCCGCAACGCGGCCCTGAACGGCGCTGCCGAGCGCGTCACGGTCCTGACAGGCGACATCGCCGATCCCGCGCTGCGCCGCGACCTGCCGCGGCTGCACCATGCCTTCGCCAACCCGCCCTACTGGCCCTCCGGCACCGCGCCGCCCGCCGCGCTTCGGGCGGATGCGACGCATTCCGGCCCCGGCCCCTCCCTGGCTGGCTGGTCGGAAGCCCTGGCCGCGCCGCTGCGTCACCGCGGCAGCATCACCCTCGTCCTGCCCGCCGCCCGTCTCGCCGAGGGGGCGGCGGCGCTGCGGCAGGCGGATTGCGGCGAGGTCGGCCTCTTCCCGCTCTGGCCGCGCGCCGGCCAGCCGGCCCGGCGGGTACTGCTTCGTGCCCGGCGTGGCGGCCGGGGGCAGGACCAGCTTGCCCCCGGGATGGTGTTGCATGAGGGCGAGGGCTGGACCGAAGCTGCCCAGGAACTCCTGCGAGGCGAGGCAAAGTTGAAATGGGATTAGCGGTGGTAAACAGAAAGTGTCACCGCTAGTGGTGTATCCGAGAATCGCCGGACAAGTTGACGAGCTGCACTGCCATGACCCACGACCTCAGCGGCACGCTTGAACGAGACGGGATCGCGACCGATCCGGATGCGCTCCTCGCGCAGGCCGATCAGAAGCGCGAGGGACGCGACTGGGCGGGTGCGGCGGAACTCTACGCGGCCGTGGTGCGGCTGCGCCCCGATGCCTGGCCGCTGATGGTGCAGGAAGGGCATTGCCGGAAGGAAGCCGGCCAGCCGGCGGAGGCCCTGGCGCGCTATCTGGCGGCCGAGGCCCTGGCGCCGGAGGATGCCGACCTGCAGCTCCAGATCGGGCACGCCCACAAGCTCCTGAATGAATGGCACAAGGCAGCGCTCGCCTATGCCCGCGCAGTGGCGCTCGATCCGGGGAACGCCGATGCCTGGCGGGAAGCCTCCGCAACCTCCGAATGGCTGACGCTGCACGCCCCTCGCCCCGGCGGCGACGCGCTGGACGAAGAGGTTGAGGAGGAGCCGGAGCCGGAGGACGCTGCTCTGCTGGCGCTGATGCCGCCCCCTTCTCTGCCGGAGACGGAGCCCGAACTCGCCGGCAGCACGGAGGCGAAGCTCCAGCTTGTGCTGGATGTGACCGATCTGCTCGACTACTTCAACGGCGCACGGACGCCGACGGGCATCCAGCGCGTGCAGATGGGCATCGTCAGCCGCGCGATCGCCGAGCCCGCGCATCCCGCGATGGAGCTCTGCTTCGCCGCCTATGACGCTGCCGATCTGGCCTGGCACGCGGTGGATGAGGCCGGCTTCACCGCGCTCGTCGCCCTCTCCGTCACCGGCTCGGACCCTGAGGAGCCGTCCTGGGTGCAGGCCCGTGACACCCTGCGCCGCAAGGTCGCCAAGGCGCCTGCCTTCGACTTCATGCCTGGCGCGGTTCTCGTCAACCTCGGCAATTCCTGGGGCTTTCCCGACTATTTCCGCGCCTTGCGCACGATCCAGCAGAGCCACGGGGTGCGCTACATCCCCTTCATGCACGACTGCGTTCCGCTGATCGTGCCGGAGCACTGTCTGCTGACCCTGGTGCAGGACTATGCGCGCTGGTTCGGCGCCCTCGGCCTGCATGCGCATGGTCTGCTGTGCAACTCCGAGAACACCCTGCGCGACGTGCGGCAGCAGCTCGGACGGCTGTTCCCCGCCCTCAACCTCCCGGGCCATGTCATCCGTCTGGATGCCGACCCGCGCAGCGTGGCGGCGCCGACAGGCAACGCGACGCTGAGCGCACTGCGCGTGCTGCGACCCAGCGAGTCCTTCGCCCTCTTCGTCGCCACCATCGAGAGCCGCAAGGACCACCTTCTGGTCTTCAATGCCTGGCTGCAGCTGCTGCGGCGGCATGGCCCCGCGAAGGTTCCCCGCCTCGTCTGCGTGGGCAAGGAAGGCTGGCACTCCGAGGCAGCCCTCAGCCTGCTGCGCAACGCGCCCGAGCTGCAGCGACACGTCGTTCTGCTCTCGCGCATTTCCGACCTGGAGCTGTCGGCGCTGTACGAGCGCTGCGCCTTCACCGTCTACAACAGCTACTACGAAGGCTGGGGGCTGCCGATCACCGAGGCCATGGCGCATGGCAAGGTGGTCGTCACCGCCCGCCACTCCGCACTGGTGGAGGCTGGCGGCGAGGCCGCGGTCTACTTCACCCCGCAGAGCCTGCCGGATCTACAGGAGAAGCTGGAGCGCGTGATCCTCGATGCGGAGTTCCGCGCTGCGCAGGAGGCGGTGGTCCGCGAGAAGGGAAAGCCGCGCAGCTGGAGCGCCGTGAAGGACGAGATCTTCTCGGCCGTGGCCGCGCTGGCCCGTGAGCCCGCGCGGCCGCTGGAGCAGCGCGCGACCCTGCAACTCGGCCAGCGCTATCTCGCCCGGCGCATGCTGCGGACCCAGCCGGAGCTTGGCGGTGCACTGGCTGACGCGGTGCGCGACGGACCCCAGTGGTATGCCGCCGAGGACTGGGGCGTCTGGAGCCGGGGCGGCACGGCAACGATGCGCCTTCCCCTGCCCGAGGGCGCCGTGGATGCTCCGCTCCGCCTCTATCTCCAGCTGCGCTCACCGCCGGTCAGGTGCACCATGACGGTGCGCTGCACGGCGGCTGACGGCACCTTCTCCCATTTCGAGCTGACACTGGAAACCGGGCGCGACGGCACCTTCATGCTCGACCTCCCGCCCGCCCGTGCCGCCGGCATCCTTGAAATGGATCTGGACAATGGCGCGGGCGTGGATCTGGCGGCGATGGGCCTCCCCGATCCGCGATGCATCGGCGCGGGGCTGCTCAGCTTCATGATCTGCCGCCTGGACGACTACGCGGCCCGTCTGGCCTTCCTGGAACAGCAGAGCTTCGATACGCCAGCGGTGCAATGACCGTGCGCCGCCCCGCCGCTAGAGCATGATCTGACCTGACGGAGTCGGGGAGGGATTCCCAAACGCCTGGGAATTTGATTCACCCTGTTGGCCGGGAGGAGGCCGGTGGGGATGAGCAGAGCGCTGTCGTCTGACCTCAGGTCACGCGTCCTTGCGGCCGTGGAGGCGGGCTCGTCTCGCCGCGCTGCGGCGGCCCGGTTCGGCGTCTCCGTATCCAGCGCGATCCGCTGGATGCAGGAGTGGCGAGAGAGCGGCCAGGACAGGGCACGCCGCCAGGGCGGCGACCGCCGGTCGCAGCGGGCTGAAGCCTACAAGGACATCATCCTCGCGGCGGTGGACGCCAGGGTCGACATCACGCTGGTGGAGCTGGCGCGGAGATGCTCCGGCGGGAGCACGGTGTCGCAGTGGCTCCAAGCACCGTCTGGCGCTTGCTGGACCGCCATGACATGACGGTCAAAAAAAGACCGCCCACGCCGCTGAGCAACTGAGGCCAGATGTGGCCGCCAGGCGCGAGGCCTGGTTCGAGGCGCAGCCTGACCTGGATCCCGAGCGACTGGTCTTCATCGATGAGACCAGCGCCTCCACCAAGATGGCGCGGCTCTACGGCCGCGCCAAGCGGGGTACCCGCTGCCGGGCGCCCGTGCCGCACGGCCACTGGAAGACAACCACCTTCACCGGCGCGCTGCGCCTGTCTGGCCTGACCGCGCCGATGGTGCTGGACGGCGCGATGACCGGCGAGTGGTTCACCGCCTATGCGCGCCAGGTTCTCGCACCCACCCTGCGCCCGGGCGACATCGTCATCCTCGACAACCTGCCCGCCCACAAGGGTGCTGCCGTCCGGGAAGCCATCCAAGCCGCAGGCGCGACACTGCGCTTCCTGCCGCCCTACTCGCCGGACTTCAATCCGATCGAGAACGCCTTCTCCAAGCTCAAGGCGCTCCTGCGAAAGGCCGCCACCCGCACCATCGACGCTCTTTGGGATGCTATCCGCGACGCCCTCCCGCAGTTCTCGCCACAGGAATGCGCCAGCTACTTCACCGCCGCAGGATATGAACCAGACTGATCAGATTATGCTCTAGGCGGGACCGCCTGGCTGGTGGCGCGACAGCACGGCCCGGACCGAGGCAAGGTCGATCGCCTCTCCGCGACGCTTACGGCGTGTGAGCGGGTCACGGCTCTCGACCGTGGTGGCCATCAGCAGCGAATTCAGCACGGCCTCCTCCACCGCCTCCGCAGCGGCGACGAACAGCGGCGACATCCGCTCGTTCGGCCAGTCGGCGATGCTGGGGCGGCCACGCCGCACCTCGGGATGGGTCGAGAAGGCGATGGCGTAGTCGCCCGAGCCGTCCGAGAAGGCGGCACCGGTGCGGGCCAGCCCGGCCATCGCCCGCAGCGCGAGCCGCGAGAGGTTGCGGTCGGAGAGCGGCGCGTCGGTGGCAAGGACGACCATCACCGAGCCGTCCGCATCGCCGCGGTCGCTGTGCTCGCGCAGGTAAAAGCGGCCGAGCTCACGGCCCATGGGAACGCCGTCCATCAGCAAGGCGCCGCCATAGTTGCTCTGCACCAGCGCGCCGAGCGTGAAGCCGCCGAGTGCCGGGGGGAGCAGGCGCGAGGCGGTGCCGATGCCGCCCTTCCAGCCGAAGGCCATGGTGCCCGTGCCGGCGCCGACACTGCCCTCGGCGACCGGGCCGGAAGTGGCCTGCTCCAGCGCCGCGAGAACGTCCGCGCCGGTGATGCCGCGGCGGCGGATGTCGTTCAGCTTGCCGTCGTTGGTCTCGCCGACCACGGCGTTGACCGAGCGGACGTCCTCGTTGCCGGGCTGGGCCAGGGTCCAGTCCACCACCGCCTCCAGCGCCCGGCCGACGGCCAGGGTGTTGGTCAGGACGATGGGGGATTCGAGTTCGCCGAGCTCCTGGAGCTGGGTGGCGCCGGCCAGCTTGCCGAAGCCGTTCATCACGGAGAGGCCGGCGGGGACGCGCTCGCGGAACAGGTTGCCGCCATGCGGGCGGATGGCGGTGACGCCGGTGCGGATGCTCTCGCCCTCGATGCGGGTGATCTGGCCGACCAGCACGCCCGCCACGTCGGTAATGGCGTTCAGCGGCCCGGGCGCGAACTGCCCGGGCCGCAGCCCCAGGTCGCGGGCGCGGCAGCGCGCCCCGGCCTGCAGGTCCGGCTCAGCCGGCAAGGGCGGTCCGGATGGCGGCGAGCGCCTCCTCGGCCTTGTCGGCCTCGGGGCCGCCGGCCTGGGCCATGTCGGGGCGGCCGCCGCCGCCCTTGCCGCCCACCGCCGCGCTGCCGGCGCGCACCAGCGCCACCGCGTCCGCGCGGCCCTTCGCCGCCTCGGCCACGCCGACCACGATGCTGGCCTTGCCCTCGGCGGTGGAGACCAGCGCCACCACATCGGCGGTGCCGGCCTTCAGGATGGCGTCGGCCAGGCCCTTCAGGTCGCGCGGCGGCACCTCGCCCAGGTTGCGGGCGGCGAGGCGGAGGCCGCCCACTTCCTCGGCCGCCGCGGCACCGCCACCGGTGGCGAGCTGCTTGCGCAGGTCGGCCACGTCGCGCTCCAGCTTGCGGCGCTCCTCCAGCAGGGCGGCGATGCGGGTGGGCAGGTCGGCGGGAGCCACCTTCAGCGCCGAAGCGGCCTCGCGCAGGGTGCGCTCCTGGCTGTCCATCAGCGCCAGGGCGGCGGCGCCGGTCACCGCCTCGACGCGGCGCACGCCGGCCGAGACCGCGCCCTCGGAGACGATCTTGAACAGGCCGATGTCGCCGGTGCGGCGGACATGGGTGCCGCCGCAGAGCTCCAGGGAGTAGACGCCGTGCTTCTCGGCGGCGGCCGGGTCGTGGCCCATGCCGACGACGCGGACCTCGTCGCCGTACTTCTCGCCGAAGAGGGCCATGGCGCCGGCCTCGACCGCCGCCTCCGGCGTCATCAGCCGCGTGATGACCTCGGCATTCTCGCGGATGCGGTTGTTCACCTCATCCTCGACCCAGGCGATGTCGTCCGGCGACATCGGCGTGGGCTGGGAGACGTCGAAGCGCAGGCGGTCCGGCGCGTTGAGGCTGCCCTTCTGCGCGACATGGGTGCCGAGGCGGCGGCGCAGCGCCTCGTGCAGCAGGTGGGTGGCCGAGTGGTGGGCGCGGATGGCGCCGCGGCGGGTGTGCTCCACCTCGGCGCTCACCGCCTTGCCGGGGGCCGCCTCGCCCGCCTCGACGGTGCCGAGATGGACGAAGAGGCCGAGCTTCTTCTGGGTGTCCCGCACGGCGATGCGCAGGCCGTCGGCGGCGGTGATGGTGCCGGTGTCGCCGACCTGGCCGCCGCTTTCCGCGTAGAAGGGGGTCTGGTTGAGGACCACGGCGACCTCGGCGCCGGGGCCGGTGCGCTCCGTCACGGCGCCATCGGCGACGACGGCGAGGATCTCGCCCTCGGCCTTCTCGGTCGTGTAGCCGAGGAACTCGGTGGCGCCGAGGCGCTCCTTCAGGTCGAACCAGAGGGTCTCGGTGGCGGCCTCGCCGGAGCCGGCCCAGGCGGCGCGGGCGCGCTTGCGCTGCTCGGCCATGGCGGCCTCGAAGCCGGCCACGTCCACCGACTTGCCCTCGCCGCGCAGCGCGTCCTGCGTCAGGTCGAGCGGGAAGCCGTAGGTGTCGTAGAGGCGGAAGGCGACCTCGCCGGGGAGCGTGCCCTTCTCGCCCAGCTTCTCGGATTCCTCGGCGAGCAGGCCGAGGCCGCGCTCCAGCAGGCTGCGGAAGCGGTTTTCCTCCAGCTTCAGCGTCTCGACGATCAGCGCCTCGGCGCGCACCAGCTCGGGATAGGCGGCGCCCATCTGGCGCACCAGCGCGGGGACCAGGCGGTAGAGCAGCGCGTCCTTCGCGCCCATCATCTGGGCGTGGCGCATGGCGCGGCGGAGAATGCGGCGCAGGACATAGCCGCGCCCCTCGTTCGAGGGCAGCACGCCGTCGGCGATCAGGAAGGCGCCGGAGCGCAGGTGGTCGGCCACCACGCGGTGGCTGATCCGGAACGGGCCGTCGGCGTCCTGGCCGGTGGCCTCGGCGGAGGCCAGGATCAGCGCGCGCAGCGTGTCCGTGTCGTAGTTGTCGTGCTTGCCCTGCAGGATGGCGGCGAAGCGCTCCAGGCCCATGCCGGTGTCGATCGAGGGGCGGGGCAGCGGGTTGCGCGTGCCGGCCGGCTCCTCGAGATACTGCATGAAGACGAGGTTCCAGATCTCGATGAAGCGGTCGCCATCCTCGTCCGGGGAGCCCGGGGGGCCGCCGGGGATCGAGGGGCCGTGGTCATAGAAGATCTCGGAACAGGGGCCGCAGGGGCCGGTATCGCCCATGCGCCAGAAGTTGTCGGAGGTCGCGATGCGGATGATCCGCTCGTCCGGCAGGCCGGCGATCTTGCGCCAGAGCGCGGCGGCGTCCTCGTCCTCGGAATAGACGGTGACCAGCAGCTTGTCCTTCGGGAGGGCGAAATCCCGGGTCAGCAGGGTCCAGGCATGGGTGATGGCCTGTTCCTTGAAGTAGTCGCCGAAGGAGAAGTTCCCCAGCATCTCGAAGAAGGTGTGATGCCGGGCGGTGTAGCCGACATTGTCCAGGTCGTTGTGCTTGCCGCCGGCGCGCACGCATTTCTGCGCCGTGGTGGCGCGGGAATAGGGGCGCCGCTCCTGGCCGGTGAAGACGTTCTTGAACTGCACCATGCCCGAGTTGGTGAACATCAGCGTCGGGTCGTTGCGCGGCACCAGCGGCGAGGATTCCACCACCGTATGGCCATTGCGGGCGAAGTAGTCGAGGAAGGTGGCCCGGATGTCGTTGCTGCTGGTCATGTGCTTCGGCTCTTGTCCTCGCGGGAACGCGCCTGCCCCCCTTACCCCGGTGAGGGGTGGGGCGTCGAGGGGCGCGGAAGGCGAGGGTTCCGGCATGGCGGCTCAGGGCCAGGCGAGGCGGACGAGGCGGGGAATGCGGCGGCGGCCGGCCGCCGATGCGGCGAGGGTTCTGGCGGAGCGGAGGCCCTCCCGCAGGGTGTGGAGGCCGGTTTCGGCGCGCAGCAACAGGCCCGGAAGGACCCGGGCGAGGGTTTCGGACAAAAGCGGGTCCGGCAGGAGCCAGGGCGGGCCGTTCAAGGCGGTGCGCAGGCCGAGACGGCGGATGAGGAGCAAGAGGGACATGCCGCCGAGGCGCGCGGCGCGGCGGGTGGCGCGGCAGATGGCATATTCGATCTGGCGCAGGGGGTGGCCAGGGGCGAGGTCGGCGCGGGCCAGGACTTCGAGCAGGCGGTGCCAGAGGCCGGCATGGGTCAGACGGCGGAAGTGGCGGGCGATGGTCTCGGGCTTGCCGTAGCGCGCGGGCAGGCAGCGCCAGGGGTCGCCGGCGGTCTGGGCCAGGTGGAAGATGGCGTCCATGCGGGCGCGCAGGTCGGCGATGCGGCGGCCCTGCGGGGCGCGGGGAAGGACATAGGGAAGCAGGGCGTGCCACTGGAGGTCGGTGAGCGGGGTCCAGGGACGGGGTGGCGTGAGGTGGGACATGGGGGGCGACCTCCATGGACGGGAAGAGGCAGGATGCAGGAATTTATTCCTTAAGTCAAGTTCATGCGCCCGGGCGTCGTGTTGAGGGAATGCTAAGTGGCGTCCGCTTTGCACATTGCGCTGCAAGAACTGGCATCGGCAAAATCGTGTCCGCAAAGCATTCGTTCGATCTGACGAAGAGAGGCCCGAATGAGTCTGGAAGGCCCAGGCAAGCCGGAGTTTGCACACTGGGACGATTATCGTCGGTTTGCCCGCCACCTTCGATCCACCAGTCGCTACGTCTGGGGCGAGAAGGAGCGCGCATTTCTTCGGACGGTACTAGGAACGATACGGAACCGCGACACCGAACTGAAGCAGGGGCAGATCCTCTATCGCGCCCAACGTGGCGTCGAGTGGATTGACCGGACGGATGAGGAGGGCAATTCGATTGGCGCGGAAGTGAGTGGCTTTGGCCCGTCACGCATGAAGCCGCTCACAGACCGCGCCCGAGAAGGCCGCGCCAATCCGACCGGCATTCCTGTCCTTTACGTCGCCAGTTCGGTTGAGACAGCCATCTCTGAAGTGCGCCCCTGGGTCGGAACCGAAATCTCTGTTGCTGTTTGCAGGGTTCTGCGTCCCTTGAGAGCGCTCGATCTCTCGAAAGGGCACGGACAATCGTCGCTCAAGGGCGCCGTACTTCGCCACCTCACGGGTGGGGAGGCGCCTACGGCGGAGGAGAAGGAAAAGGCCGTCTGGATCGAGATCGACAATGCCTTTTCCTGGCCGGTAACCCTCTCCGACGATCGCGCCGATTATGCACCCACCCAGGTCCTGGCGGAGCTGTTTCGTAGCGTTGGCTATGAAGCGATCATCTACAAAAGCCATTTTGGCGACGAAGGCGACAACAAGGGATACAATCTTGCGATTTTTGACCCGGACGCGGTCGAGATTGTGAGTTGCGCCCCGTACGAAGTGAAGTCGATCAAGGTCGAGGCTAGGCCAATATGAAATCCCTGGTTCCGGCAGCAGGCTTAGCGGTTTGCAGCGGATAACCGGGCGGCAAGGCGGCGTCCGAGGCCCCTACCCCCTACCCCTCCTGCGGGACGGTTTCGGCGGCGCTATACTCGCTCCATGCCCCCTCGCCGCCCCGCCCCCGCCGCCCCGACCGACGACCTGTTCGGCGCCTCCTCGCCATCGCCGGAACCGGGCCACCCGGAAGTCCCCGCGCCGGACCGGCCGCTCGCGGACCGCCTCCGGCCGCGCGCGCTGGACGAGGTGGTCGGGCAGGACCACCTGCTCGGGCCGCAGGGCAGCATCACGCGGATGCTGGAGCGGGACGCGCTGGCCTCGCTGATCCTCTGGGGGCCGCCAGGGGTGGGCAAGACCACCATCGCGCGGCTGCTGGCGGAGGCGGCGGGGCTGCGCTTCGCGGCGCTCTCGGCGGTGTTCTCGGGGGTGGCGGACCTCAAGCGCGCCTTCGACGAGGCGCGCGCGCGGCGGCAGGCGGGCCAGGGGACGCTGCTCTTCGTGGACGAGATCCACCGCTTCAACCGGGCGCAGCAGGACGGCTTCCTGCCGGTTGTCGAGGATGGGACCGTCACGCTGGTGGGCGCGACGACGGAGAACCCCTCCTTTGCGCTCAATGGGGCGCTGCTCTCGCGCTGCCAGGTGATGGTGCTGAAGCGGCTGGACGACGCGGCACTCGAAAAACTGCTCGCCCGCGCCGAGGAGGAGGGTGGCCGGCCGCTGCCCGTGGATGCCGCCGCCCGCGCCGTGCTGCGCGCCATGGCCGATGGCGACGGACGCTATTTGCTGAACATGGCGGAGCAGCTTCTCGCCCTGCCGGCCGGGGGGGAGGCGCTGAACCCGGCCGGGCTCTCCGCCCTGCTGGCGAAGCGCGCCGCGCTCTACGACAAGGACCGGGAGGAGCACTACAATCTCATCTCCGCCCTGCACAAGTCGCTGCGCGGCAGCGATCCGGACGCCGCCCTTTACTGGTTCGCGCGGATGCTGGAAGGCGGCGAGGACCCGCGCTACATCGCCCGCCGGCTGACGCGCTTCGCCGCCGAGGATGTCGGCCTGGCCGACCCGACCGCCCTGCCCGCCGCCATCGCCGCCTGGGAGACCTATGAGCGGCTGGGCTCGCCCGAGGGTGAGCTGGCCCTGGCGCAACTGGTGGTGCATCTGGGCACGGCGCCGAAGTCGAACGCCGTCTATGCCGCCTACAACGAGGCGCGGCGGGCGGCGAAGGGAACCGGAAGCCTGATGCCGCCGGCGCACATCCTCAACGCGCCGACCAAGCTGATGAAGCAGCTCGGCTACGGCGCCGGCTATGCCTATGACCACCAGGAGGCGGAGGCCTTCAGCGGGCAGAACTACTTTCCCGATGGTATGGAGCGGCAGCAGTTCTACCGCCCCGCCGGCCGCGGCGCCGAGGCGCGCATCCTGGAGCGGCTGGAACGCTGGGCCGAACTGCGCGAAAAGCGCAGCGGCGCCCGGAGCGCCCGGCCATCGAAGGAGCAAGGATGAGCGGATTTTCGCCGGCGCTGCTGGCCCTGGTCGCGCTGGGGGGGGCGGCCGGATCGGTGCTGCGCTACTCGGTCGGGCTGTGGTGCACCGCCTGGTTCGGCACCGCCCTGCCCTGGGGCACCCTGGCGGTGAACGTGATCGGCAGCGGCCTGATCGGCATCCTGGGCGGCGCCATGCTGGGCGGAATGCCCCTTCCGAACGAACTCCGCCTGCTGCTCATCACCGGCTTCCTGGGCGGCTTCACCACGTTTTCGGCCTTCTCGCTGGACGTGGGCGTGCTGTGGTCGCGTTCGCCGGCCTGGGGCCTCGGCTATCTTCTGGCGACCGTTCTGCTGGGCCTCGGCGCCTTCGCCCTTTGCTTCACCCTGACGCGGCGCTTCTGACGGCCGCGTGGCGCGCGGCTCACCCTCCGGCGATCGAGGGTCGAGCCGGGCGGCTTCCGCTGGTAGAAGCCCCTTCGCACGAGTATCGAGACTGTCATGCCCATCGAGCACCGCATCGTCCAGGCGGCGGACGCCGACTCCCGGCTGGACCGCTGGTTCCGCCGCCATTTCCCGCAGGTCACCCAGGGCGCGCTGCAGAAGCTGCTGCGCACCGGGCAGATCCGCGTGGACGGCAAGCGGGCCGAGACGAACACCCGCCTCGCCCGCGGCCAGGAAATCCGCATCCCGCCCTTGCCCGAGGGGCCGGCCCCCGAGACCGCGCCGAAGGAGCGGCCGGTGACGGAGGAGGATGCCCGCGCGCTGGAGAAGATGATCCTCTACCGCGACGACAGCGTCATCGCGCTCAACAAGCCGCATGGGCTGCCGGTGCAGGGCGGGCCGAACATCAAGAAGCACCTGGACGGCATGCTGGACGCGCTGCGCTTCGGCCATGAGGAGCGCCCGCGGCTGGTGCACCGGCTCGACCGCGACACCTCCGGCGTGCTGTTGCTGGCGCGCGATGCCTTCGCGGCCAAGCGCCTCGCCGCCGCCTTCCGCGGGCGGGACGCGGAGAAGACCTACTGGGCCATCGTGGTCGGCCAGCCGCAGTACCAGGGCGGGCGCATCGACATGCCGCTGGCCAGGACCGGCGGGCCGCAGGGCGAGCGCACCGCCCCCGCCCAGGGCAAGGACGGCGTCCACGCCATCACCGAGTTCAACACGGTGGACGTGGCCCGCCGGCACGCCACCTGGCTGGAGCTGAAGCCGCTCACCGGCCGCACGCACCAGCTGCGCGTCCATTGCGCCGCCGCGCTGGAATGCCCGATCCTGGGCGACGGCAAGTATGGCGGGCAGGCCGCGCATCTGGAGGGGCTGCCGCACGCACTCCATCTGCACGCGCGCAGCATCCGGGTGCCACACCCCGAAGGCGGCAGCCTGGAGGTTTCCGCGCCGCTGCCGCCGCACATGCTGGAAACCTTCGGCTTCCTCGGTTTCGAGAAGCCGCGCACGCCGCAGCCGAAGCGGAGGGTCTGACCGGATGGCCGCGCCCCGCCGCCGCGGCCGGCTGCTGCTGGTCGGCGGTGTCATCCTCGTCGGCGTGCCGGCCCTGGCCTGGGGCGGGCTCAACCTGCTGCTGCGCGATTCGGTGCTGCGGCCGCGCCTTGTCGCCGCGGTGGAGCAGGCCACCGGGCGGCAACTGACGCTTTCCGGCCCCGTGGGCGTCAAGCTCTCCCTGGTGCCGACCATCACGCTGGAAGGCGTCGCCCTCGCCAATGCGCCCGGCGGCAGCCGGCCGGAGATGCTCACCGCCCGGCGGGTGGAAGCGGAGCTTGCTCTCTTTCCCCTGCTGTCGCGCCGGCTCGCCTTCCAGCACGTCACGCTGATCGAGCCCGACCTGCTGCTGGAACTGGATGCCTCCGGCAACGGCAACTGGCGATTCGGGCCGCCGCGGCCGCAGAGCCCCGGCGGGGCGTCCCCGGCGCAGGCCGGCAGCGAGGAGGCCATACTGATGCCCTCCGTCGCCGCCGTGGACATCGAAGGCGGCAAACTCACCTGGCGGGACGCCCGGAGCGGCCGGGCGGAGGTGCTGGGCGTCCAACACTTCGCGCTGCGCGCCGCGGCGCCCGCCGCGCCGCTCACCTTCCAGGGTGCCTTCGGCCTGCGGGGCCTTGATCTGGCGGCCGAGGGCAGCACCGGTCCCCTGCCCCGGCTGCTCGGCGCCAGCACGGAGCCGGCGGACTGGCCGTTGCGGCTGTCGCTGACCGCCCCCGGCCTGCAGGCCGTGCTGGACGGGGGCATGCGGCAGCCCGAGGCGGCGGCGGGATGGCATGCCCACCTGGAGGCCTCCGCCGACCGGGCGGAGCGGCTGGCCCCTCTCCTGCCCGACCTGGCGCTGCCGCCGCTGACCGGGCTGCGGGTCACGGCGGACATGGCCGATGCGGGCCAGGGCGCCTTTCCCGCGGTGCAGGCCCTGCACGCCAGTGTCGCGGGCGGTGATCTGGGCCGGTGGCTGCCGGGCCTCAGCCTGGGTTCCGCCAGCCTCGATGCCGCGGGCGCGGACCAGCCGCCGGCCCTCTCGGCCGCCCTCGACCTGCGCGGCCTGCCGCTGCAGGCCAGAGGAGAACTGCCGCCGCTCACCGCGCTGCGGGACGGTGCCGCCGGGCCGCTGCGCCTGACGCTCAGCGGCCCGGGCATGACGGCGCGCTTCGAGGGCAGCCTGCCCGCCCGGGGAGCAGGCGACGGCAGCGGGACGCTCTCCGCCGAGGTTGCCGATACCGCGCCGCTGCTGGCGGCCTTCGCGCTGCCCGCCCCACGGCTGACGGAAGCCCGCTTTTCCGCCGGCCTTGCCCTTTCCGGCAGCCGGTTCACGGCAAGCGACCTGCACCTGCAGGCGCGCGAGGCGGTGCTGGAGGGCGAGGCGGCATTCCGGCGGGACCAGCCGCGCCCGGCCGTCGCGGGCCGCCTGACGGTGGAGCGGCTCGATCTCGATGCCCTGCTGGCCCCGGTGCCGGCCGGCACGCCGGCTCCGCCCGTTTCCACCACGCCGGAAGCTGCCACGCCGGCGGTGCCGCCGCGCCCTCCACTGCCACCCAGGGCATCCGCTCCCGGCCGCGTCATCCCCGCCCTGCCCCTTCCGCTGGCGCCGCTGCGGCAGCTGGAGGCGGATTTCCCGCTGCAGGTTCAGGAGCTCCGCGCCGGCGGCGTCACCTACCGCGACCTCAGCACCCATGTGCAACTGGCGGCGGGGCGGCTCGGGCTGGACCCGCTCGCCGTCACCCTGCCGGGCGGCCGGCTCGCCGGCAGCCTGACGGCCGACGCGGCCGCGGAACCGCCACGCCTGACCCTTGCGGCGCGCCAGGAGGGCGCGGGGCTGGACCTGCGCCCGATGCTCCAGGCCTATGGCCTGCCGCCCCAGGCCAGCGGGCAGGTCGAGCTGGACACGGCCCTGCAGGGTGCCGGGGCCGACCTGCAGGCGCTGGCGGCAAGCCTGAGCGGCCATTTCGGACTGGCGCTCGCCAACGGCCAGATCGACAACCAGCTGCTGGAGCGCCTGGGCGGCGGCCTGCGCAAGGCGCTGGTGCCCAACGCTCCCAACGCAGGAAGCACCGCCCTGCGCTGCGTCGCCCTGCGGCTGAACCTGCAGGATGGCGTGGCCCATCCCCAGGCGATGCTGATCGAAACCGCGCTGGCCGACGTGGTGGGCAGCGGCGAGATCAACCTGCGCGACGAAAGCCTGGCGCTGCGCCTCCTGCCGCAGGTGCGGATCGGCGGCGTGGGGCTGACAGCGCCGGTGCTGGTCGGCGGCAGCTTCGCCAATCCAAGCTATCGGCTCGATCCGTCCGGCGCGGCGGCGGCGGCGGCCGGCATCGTGGGCGACCTCGTGGGCCGCCAGATGGAAGGGCAGGACAGTGCCCTGGGCCAGCTCGCGCAACAGCTTGCCGGGCGTGGCACCGGCCGCCTGCCGGACTGCGCGCAGCAGCTCGCCGTGGCGCGCGGCGGCCGCCAGGGGCCGGTGCCGCCGGAGCAGCCGCAGCGCAACGGAACCCGGCAGAACAGCCCGCTCGACCTGCTGCGCGGGCTGCTCGGGCGTTGAAACGGCAAGAGGGGCGCTCGCGCGCCCCTCTTCCGATGCGAAACCCGCCCTCTTCCGATGCGAAACCCGAAGGGGTGGCGGCTTACTCCGCCGCCGCCTCGTCGCTCTCGCCGCTGTCCGGGCTGACCATCATGCTGTTGGCGACGATGCCGGCCTGCTCGCGGATGCGCTTCTCGATGCTGTCCGCCATGGCGGGGTTGTCCCGCAGGAACTGCTTGGCGTTCTCGCGCCCCTGGCCGATGCGCTGGCTGTCGCAGCTGAACCAGGCGCCCGACTTCTCCACCACGCCGGCCTTCACGCCGAGGTCGATCAGCTCGCCGACCTTGGAGACGCCCTCGCCATACATGATGTCGAACTCGACCTGCCGGAACGGCGGCGCCATCTTGTTCTTCACCACCTTGACGCGGGTCTGGTTGCCGGTGACCTCCTCGCGGTCCTTGATCTGGCCGATGCGCCGGATCTCGAGGCGGCAGGAGGCATAGAACTTCAGCGCGTTGCCGCCCGTCGTCGTCTCCGGGTTGCCGAACATGACGCCGATCTTGAGCCGGATCTGGTTCAGGAAGATCAGCAGCGTGTTGGAGCGCGAGACGGAGCCGGTCAGCTTGCGCAGCGCCTGCGACATCAGGCGGGCATGCAGGCCGACATGGCTGTCGCCCATCTCGCCCTCCAGCTCGGCGCGCGGCACCAGGGCGGCGACGCTGTCCACCACCAGCACGTCCACCGCGCCGGAGCGCACCAGCGTATCGGCGATCTCCAGCGCCTGCTCGCCGGCATCGGGCTGGCTGATCAGCAGGTTGTCCACGTCCACGCCGAGCTTGCGGGCATAGCCGGGGTCGAGCGCGTGCTCGGCGTCGATGAAGGCGCAGGTGCCGCCGCGCTTCTGCGCCTCGGCGATGGCATGCAGCGCCAGCGTCGTCTTGCCCGAGCTTTCCGGACCATAGACCTCGACGATGCGGCCCTTGGGCAGGCCGCCGATGCCGAGCGCGAGGTCCAGGCCCAGCGAGCCGGTGGGGATGACCTCCACCTCGTCCGACTGCTGCTTGGCGCCCATGCGCATGATCGAACCCTTGCCGAAGGCCCGTTCGATCTGGCTGAGCGCGGCGTCGAGCGCCTTGTTCTTGTCCATTCTGGAATCCCTTCGCCGACTGGCGATCTCACTGTCTGCGGCGGCCTGCGCGGCCTGGCGCCGCCCGCCCGGGCGCCAGGCCTTCCGGCCCGTTCTCCGGCCCGCGAACAGAATGCGGCACTTCCGATGGCACACCAAGGGAGAGCAGGCATCCGCCGCGGCGCGGGTTTCGTGTTCGCTATATGTTCACATCTCAGCCGTTCCGCAAGGGGCAATCAGGCCTCCACCAGCGCCTTCACGGCCTCCACCAGTTCGGCGGGGCGATAGGGTTTGGCAAGGTACTTCATGCCCGATTCGTCGAGGCCGTTCTGCACCACGGAGGCCGCGTAGCCGCTGACCAGCAGCACCGGCAGGCCCGGGAAACGCTGGCGCAGCTCCGAGGCCAGCGCCACGCCACCCATTCCGGGCATCATCACGTCGGAGACCACGGCGACCGGCGCAAGGGCCGTCTCCTCCACCAGCGCCAGGGCGGCCTCGCCGTCCTCCGCCACCACCACCTCCCAGCCGGCGCGGCGCAGCGCGCGTTCCGCCAGGCTGCGCAGCGGCGCCTCGTCCTCGACCAGCAGCAAGGGGCCGGTGCCCTGGCGGGGCGGTGGAGGCGCCGGCGCGGCGGCAGCGGCCTTCACCGCGACGGGCTCCGTCTCCTCGACGCGGGGGAGCAGGATGCGAATCCGGGTTCCCCGTCCCGGCGCGCTGTCCACCAGCAGATGGCCGCCGGACTGCCGGACGATGCCATGCACCGTCGCCAGCCCGAGGCCCGTGCCGCCCTGCTGCGCCCGGCTGGTGAAAAACGGCTCGAAGATGCGGGACAGCAGCTCGGGCGGAATGCCGGTGCCGGTATCCGCCACCTCCAGCACCGTCCAGCGCCCCGGAGGCACTTCCTCCGGTCCTCCGGCAAGCGGCTCCAGCAGCAGCGCGCGGCCGGTCGAGAGGGTCAGCCGGCCGCCCTCCGGCATGGCCTGACGGGCGTTCATGGCCAGGTTCATCAGCACGCGGTCGAGCTGGGAGGGGTCGATCCGCACCATCCGGCCCGGCTCGTCCAGCGTCACCTCCAGGCTGATCTGGCGCCCCAGCAGCGGCCGGAGCAGCCGTGCCATGCCTTCCACCGCGCCATTCAGGGAGACGAGCTTCGGCGCCAGCACCTGCTGCCGCGCATAGGCCAGCAACTGCCGCACCAGCGCGGCGCCACGCTGCGCCGCCTGCCGGATCTGCTCCAGCTCGCCCGCCACGGCGGGATCGGGCGAGGGCCCGAGGCTGCTCGTGGCGTGGTCCGCCGCGCCCAGCACCACGGCCAGCAGGTTGTTGAAGTCATGCGCGATGCCGCCCGCCAGCCGGCCAAGCGCCTGGAGGCGGTCGCTCTCGGCCATTTCCGCCGCCATGGCATGCCGCTGCGTGACGTCGTGCAGCAGCAGGACCATGCCGCGATCGGGCATGGCGATGCCCTTCGGCGCGACGGGATGGCCGGCCCGCCCCTCCGGCGCCACGAGCCGAAGCTCGGCGGGAGCGGCCCCGCCCTGCAGCCAGGCGGCGAGGGCCGGGCGCGAGGCGGCGGCGAAAAGACGTTCCGGGGCCATGCCGGGCCGCACCGGCTGCATCGGCCCCAGCGCCAGCAGCAGCGCCCGGTTGGCGGCCAGGACACGCTTCTCCGCATCCAGCAGCAGGGCCGCGTCGGGAAGGTGCTCGAACAAGGTGGCGCCATCCGGCGGGGCGGCCCTGCGCCGCCGGGGATTCCATCGCCGCCAGGATTCGCGCACCGCCCACATGGAGGCGCTGATTATCACACGCGCGTGAAGTCAGGAATGATCCTGGTCCAGGCGCGCGAGGGTTTCCGCCAGGACGTCCTGGCTGGCCTGGAGCACGGTGCGGTTGGCCTTTCCCTCGCCCGGCTCCGCCCGCGGCGGGAGGGGCACCGCCCCGGGCTCCCCGCCGACCGGCGCGGCGATGGACAAGGCCAGCCGCAGAAGGCGCTCCGGCTCCGCCTGGAGACGCCGCAGGCAGAACGCCAGGGCTTCATCGATTTCCATCCGCCGCTCCTCTTCTCGTGCGGCGGAGGGTGCGCGCCCGCCCTCAAAAAAAGCGTAAAGGCGCACGGTTCATACGGATTGGTAATCTGGCGCGCCTTACGGTGGCGCCATGGATGCCCCCGCACTCCCTGCCTTGCTGGCCGCGATCGAGCGGCTCGACGCCATGCTGGCGCTGGCTCTGGCCTTCGCCCAGGCGGGGCGCCGCCTGGACCTTGAAGGGCTCGACGCGGAGATCACCGCGCTCTGCGCCGCCATCCTGACCCTGCCGCGCGAGCAGCGTGGCGCCTTCGGCGGCGCCTTGATGGGCCTGCAGGCGCGGATTCTCGCCCTGCAGGCCGGCACGATGTCAGACCTGGCCGGGGCGTAGGCGCCCGGCCTTCCTGCCGCCCTCAGCCCTGCTTCGGCAGGTGCTTGCTGATGTAGGGCGGCAGGTTGAAGGCGCCGGTGTGGATCGCCGGCGTCCAGTACTCCGTCTGGCCGAGGATGCCGGCAGCCTCGGCGCGGGCGCGGATGGTGGCCGTGTCCACCTGCCGCAGCGTGGCGTCCTTCGCCGCCCAGCCCAGCGTCATGAAGCCGCCGACATAGGTCGGCACGGCGGCGACATAGGCCCAGATATCCGGGAACACCTTGCCACGGCGGAGGCTGGTCTCGGCCAGTTCCTCCGCCTGCATGGCCGGAACGCCGCACTGGTTGACGATCAGCCCGCGGTCGGAGAGCAGCCGCGCGGCATTGGCGTAGAACTCGTCGGTGAACAGGACCTCGCCGACGCCGATCGGGTCGGTGCTGTCCACGATCACCACGTCGAAGCTGCCCGCCTCGGCCTTGCGGACATAGTCGATGCCGTCGGCCACCAGCACCTCGGCGCGCGGATCGCTCCAGGCGTCGCCGGCGATGCCGGGCATGTACTCCTTGGCCAGGCGGATCACCTCGCCATCGATCTCGACCATCACGGCCTTCTCGACGTTCCGGTGCTGCAGCACGCGCTTCAGCACGCCGCCGTCGCCGGCGCCGATGATCAGCACGCGCTTCGCCTCGCCATGGGCCAGCAGCGGCACGTGGGTCAGCATCTCCTGGTAGACGAACTCGTCCTTCTCGGTGATCTGCACGACGCCGTCGAGCAGCATCACGCGGCCATGCGTGTAGCTCTCGAACACCATGATATCCTGGAAGTCGCTCTGCACGCGGGCCAGCTCGCGCTTCACCAGGAAGCGCTGGCCCCATTCGGGGTACAGAGTCTCGTTCACCCAAGAATCGGTCGGCATGGCGGTATTTCCCCGGAATCAGCAAAAGAGGGCGGGATCCTGCGATCCCGCCCCCAGTTTCGTCACGCGACGCGCGGCGTCACGTGAAAGGCTGTGGTCAGCCGATCAGGCCGCGCTTGTGCTCGGCGAGCTGCACGCGCTCGGGCAGGAAGCCCTTCTTCAGCACCGGCACCGCGTTGTACGGGTTACAGTCCCCGCAAACGAAGATGTCCAGCGCCGCATAGGCGCGCTCCGGCCAGGTGTGGATCGAGACATGGCTCTCGGCCAGCACCAGCACGCCGCTCACTCCGCCATTCGGCGAGAAGTGGTGGAAGTGCCCGTGCAGGATCGTCGCGCCGGTCGCGATCGCCGCCTCGCGCAGCACGGCGTCGATATGCGCGGGGTCATCGAGGTTCGTGGCGTCCCAAAGATCGACGATCAGGTGCGTGCCGGCAAAGCGCACGCCGTCGCGCTCGACGAAGTAATCCTTCGCCTCGCCGTTCGGGCTGTTAACAGACTGGGCTTCGCTCGGGCTGTAATCCGAAACCATCCCCAGCGGAGAAACGAGAGCGTCCATGGTGCGGGGGCTCCTTCCCACCAGAAGATGACCAAGGTGATCGTGGATCGATCAGGTCAACGGAGGGCGCATATGGGGCAATGCTCCCCACGCCGCAAGGAAAATCGGGACCTGAAGGCCGAAAAAATCGCGGGTCCTGCCTGCGTAAGGCGCGGATCTCGTCGCGCCGAGCTACTTCCTTCCCGCAAATGCCCCCCGTCCTCCCCGCCCTCCTTCGGAAAAACTCCAGTCCCTTTGGGAATGAGGATCTCGCAGTGCAAAACCCCCTTGCCGCCCCGGCGAAGCCTGCTATACCCCGCCGCCTGCGCTGGATGGGTGGCCGAGCGGTCGAAGGCGCACGCCTGGAAAGTGTGTATACCTCAAAAGGGTATCGTGGGTTCGAATCCCACCCCATCCGCCATCTCCGGCATCCCTGAAAACCCGTTCCGCTCCGGCCCCGCCCGAGCGAAGGCCACGGCCTGTCCGCGGTCCGGGCAGCGGAGCCTGCCGGGCCTCCCCTGTGAATCGGCGGGCCGGCACCCCAAGTGAGGGGTCTATTTTCGTGGCGACACGGATTTTCCTGCCTGCGCGCGAGGGATGGAGTTCACCGCCATGCTGCACGCCCTTCGCGCTGCCGCCCCGCTGCTGCTGGCTGCCTGTGGCACCGTCCCCGCGGCCTACCCGCTCCGGCTGGCCCCTCAGCAGGACGTCGCGGTGACCTATCGCCTGAGCGGGGCGCAGGGCGCCCTGATGCGGCGTTCCTGGCTGGCCGCGGAGGCGCGGCTGCGGGTGGAGTTCGGGCCGGTGCCGGGGCGTGCGGGCTATACGATCCTGGACGGGCGTGGAAAGCGCGCCTTCATGGTGTCCGATGTGGCGCGCACGGTCACCGTTCTGCCCTGGCCATCCGAGGCCGGCCTTCAGGACCCCGCCCTGCGCGCCGACGCCCGCTTTCTCCGCGAGGGACAGGAACGCATTGCCGGCGCACCCTGCATCCTCTGGCGAATCGAGCCGCCCGGAGCGCCGCCGGTGCGCGCCTGCATCACCGCGGATGGCGTCCTGCTGCGCAGCGAGACGGAGATCGAGGGGCACCGGCTCGCGCGCGAAGCCATCGAGCTTCGCTATGGCCCCCAGGAACCGGCGCGCTTCCACCCGCCGGAGGGCTACGCGGTGATCGACCTCACGACGGGCCTTCCCGCGCACCGGCTCTGAGCCCGCGGCATGGCGCGGTCAGGCCCGATCCGGTTCCCTGCCCGTGCCGCTTGCATTCGGCGAGCAGGTCGTTGCGCGTGTCCGGAAGGCGCCGGACGAAGAGGCTGAAGACCGCCTCCTCCAGCATCCCAAGCACCAGATAGGCGCGTGCCATCCGCAGTTCGTAGAGGTCGGTGAACAGCGCGCCCTGCGGCGCCATTGCATCGGGCAGGCCGGGCGGCATAGCCTTGTTCTCCCCTGGCGGGCTGCGCTGGCCGCGCCGGAGCGGATCCGGCTTTCCCGCTCGGAACCTCGGGCCCAGACCACGGCCCGTTCGCGGGCAGCGCGAGGCTGCAGGGCAAGGAGGCCATCATGCACCTGTTCGCGCTGGGTGACGACAGCCACGAACTCGGTGGGCGGGTCGCCGCCGCGCTCGGCATTCCACTCGCCGCGCATGAGGAGCGCAGCTTCGAGGACGGCGAACACAAGGCGCGTCCCCTGGCCAGCGTGCGCGGCGGCGACGTCTATGTCCTGCACAGCCTGCATGGCGGGCCGCGCGAGAGCCCGAACGACAAGCTGTGCCGCCTGCTGTTCTTTCTTGGCGCCGTGCGCGACGCGGGCGCGGCACGGGTGACGGCAGTCGCCCCCTACCTCGCCTATGCGCGGAAGGACCGCCGCACCAAGCCGCACGACCCCGTCACCACCCGCTATGTCGCGCAGTTGCTCGAAGCGGTGGGCGTGGATGCCATCCTGACCCTGGAGGTGCACAACCTGGCCGCGTTCCAGAATGCCTTCCGCTGCCGCGCGGAGCATCTGGACAGCCGCGCCCTTTTCGCCCCCCGGCTGCGCAGCCTGGTCGGCACCGCGCCGGTCGTGGTGGCCTCGCCCGACCCCGGCGGCGTGAAGCGCGCGCAGCTCTTCCGCGAGCAGTTCGAGCGGATGCTGGGGCGGGAGGTCGGTGACGCCTTCATGGAGAAGCGCCGCAGCGGCGGCGTGGTGAGCGGCGAACACCTCGCCGGCGAGGTGCGCGGCGCCACGGTGGTGGTGGTGGATGACCTCATCAGCACCGGCGGCACCATGCTCCGCGCGGCGGAGGCCTGCCTGGCGCAGGGGGCGGCGCGCGTCCTGGCCGTTGCCGCGCATGGCCTGTTCACCGGCGCCGCCGCACAGGCGATCGGTTCCCCCGCGCTCGCCCGCGTCCTGGTGAGCGACAGCGTGCCGCTCTTCCGCCTTCCGCCGGTGCTGCACGGGCCGCGCGTCGAGGTGGTGAGCGCCGCGCCGCTCTTTGCCAAGGCGATCCGGCGGTTGCACGAGGGCGGTTCACTTACGACGCTGCTGGAGGATGGCGGCGCAGGCTAGCGCAGGCGGCCTCGGCGCTCGCCAGGTAGCGCAGCGCCTGTGGCCGCCACTTCGCGGGCTCGCGCGGTTCCGGCTCCTGCAGGTGCGCGACCGCCAGCCGCGCGCGGAGGCAGGCCCGGAAGGCGGTGTAGAAGGCCAGCAGCCGCTCCGGCGGAGGCCCGCCCAGGGCCGCCGCGCAGCGCTCCAGCACCTGCGCTCCCGCCTAGGCGCCGCCCGGGATCAGCGTGCATTCCAGCGCCAGGAAGGCCAGTTCCTCGAAGGGATCGAGCAGCCGGAAGCCGCGGTCGAACTCGATGCAGTCGATCACCGCCGGCGGCTCGCCGAGGAAGACGTGCTCGGGGCGCAGGTCGCCATGGCCTTCGACGACACGGCCGGCGCGCAGCGGCGCCAGCAGCAGGTCCCGTTCTCCGGCCAGGCAGGCGTCCAGTGTGTGGAGCGCCGCGGCCACCGCGTCATGCGGCAGGCCATGGGCACCCTCGTGCAGGGCGCGGCGGTTGAGCGCCAACTCCCGGGCGAAGCGACCGAGATAGGCCGCCTCCGGTACATGCTCGGGCGGCGCAGCGGCGTAGAAGGCGGCCAGATGGTCGGCCGCGCGCCCGACCTCCCCGGCCGTGGCCGTGTGGCCTTCGAGGGCTGCATCGAGCATCCGCGCGGCGGGCAGGCGCCGCATCTGCACCAGCCAGTCCACCGCCATGCCGGTGCCGCCAAGCCGCAGCGTGCCATCGGTCGCGCGCGTGAGCGGCACGAGGGCGAGGTAGACATCCGGCGCCAGCCGCCGGTTGAGGCGCAGTTCCTCGCCGCAGAAGTGCCGGCGCCGGGCCAGGCTGCGATAGTCCAGGAAGGGGTGGACGACCGGCTTCTTCAGCTTCCAGGCGAAGGATGCCGTCAGAAAGATCCAGGACATGTGCGTCTCCCGCACCTCCACCGTGGCGGGCGCCTCTGGGTAGGCCCGCGGTGAGCGCAGGAAAGCCACCTTCTCGTCCAGGCCGGGTGGCGGCGGCGGTGGCTGCGGAGGCGGAGGCGGGATCGTCATTGGCCGCATCCGCGCAGCTTGCCTCCTGGCGCCGCGACGCGGGATGATATCGATCAGGCCACGCATTCTCTGACGCAGGTCATGGCGCCGGATCATGCCAGCAGCGTTCTAGGCGGTGGTGACGATTTCAGCGGAGTAGGATGGCGATTGAGGCGAGCAGAACGAAGCCGCGGAAGTTGGCGAGGAGCTTGTCGTAGCGGGTTGCGACGCGACGGAACTGCTTGAG